>NZ_CP186283.1:0-1200000 GCF_049331905.1 Pseudomonas cimarronensis
TTGCCTATCAACGGCTCACGTGGTCGCGTTATGTTTTCGCTGCACAAAGTAAAACCCCCGACCGTTTTCACGATCGGGGGTTTTGGTGTAGGTGCTTGACGATGACCTACTCTCACATGGGGAAACCCCACACTACCATCGGCGATGCATCGTTTCACTACTGAGTTCGGGATGGGATCAGGTGGTTCCAATGCTCTATGGTCGTCAAGCGATTCAGCTGGGATGTCGCGGTGAAGCGCTATCCCGAATTGGGTATGTGATGTCTTGGTTTTGCAGTCTTACAAATTTTCGGCTGTTGTAGTCTTCATAGAGACACACAAACATCAAATTGTTTGGGTGTTATATGGTCAAGCCTCACGGGCAATTAGTATTGGTTAGCTCAACGCCTCACAGCGCTTACACACCCAACCTATCAACGTCGTAGTCTTCGACGGCCCTTTAGGGAACTCAAGGTTCCAGTGAGATCTCATCTTGAGGCAAGTTTCCCGCTTAGATGCTTTCAGCGGTTATCTTTTCCGAACATAGCTACCCGGCAATGCCACTGGCGTGACAACCGGAACACCAGAGGTTCGTCCACTCCGGTCCTCTCGTACTAGGAGCAGCCCCTCTCAAATCTCAAACGTCCACGGCAGATAGGGACCGAACTGTCTCACGACGTTCTAAACCCAGCTCGCGTACCACTTTAAATGGCGAACAGCCATACCCTTGGGACCGGCTTCAGCCCCAGGATGTGATGAGCCGACATCGAGGTGCCAAACACCGCCGTCGATATGAACTCTTGGGCGGTATCAGCCTGTTATCCCCGGAGTACCTTTTATCCGTTGAGCGATGGCCCTTCCATACAGAACCACCGGATCACTAAGACCTACTTTCGTACCTGCTCGACGTGTCTGTCTCGCAGTCAAGCGCGCTTTTGCCTTTATACTCTACGACCGATTTCCGACCGGTCTGAGCGCACCTTCGTACTCCTCCGTTACTCTTTAGGAGGAGACCGCCCCAGTCAAACTACCCACCATACACTGTCCTCGATCCGGATAACGGACCAGAGTTAGAACCTCAAGGTTACCAGGGTGGTATTTCAAGGATGGCTCCACGCGAACTGGCGTCCACGCTTCAAAGCCTCCCACCTATCCTACACAAGTAAACTCAAAGTCCAGTGCAAAGCTATAGTAAAGGTTCACGGGGTCTTTCCGTCTAGCCGCGGATACACTGCATCTTCACAGCGATTTCAATTTCACTGAGTCTCGGGTGGAGACAGCGCCGCCATCGTTACGCCATTCGTGCAGGTCGGAACTTACCCGACAAGGAATTTCGCTACCTTAGGACCGTTATAGTTACGGCCGCCGTTTACCGGGGCTTCGATCAAGAGCTTCGCGTTAGCTAACCCCATCAATTAACCTTCCGGCACCGGGCAGGCGTCACACCCTATACGTCCACTTTCGTGTTTGCAGAGTGCTGTGTTTTTAATAAACAGTCGCAGCGGCCTGGTATCTTCGACCGGCATGGGCTTACGTAGTAAATACTTCACCCTCACCGGCGCACCTTCTCCCGAAGTTACGGTGCCATTTTGCCTAGTTCCTTCACCCGAGTTCTCTCAAGCGCCTTGGTATTCTCTACCTAACCACCTGTGTCGGTTTGGGGTACGGTTCCTAATTACCTGAAGCTTAGAAGCTTTTCCTGGAAGCATGGCATCAACCACTTCGTCATCTAAAAGATAACTCGTCATCAGTTCTCGGCCTTGATTTCCCGGATTTACCTAAGAAACCAGCCTACTACCTTAAACACGGACAACCAACGCCGTGCTGGCCTAGCCTTCTCCGTCCCTCCATCGCAGTAATTAGAAGTACGGGAATATTAACCCGTTTCCCATCGACTACGCATTTCTGCCTCGCCTTAGGGGCCGACTCACCCTGCGTCGATTAACGTTGCGCAGGAAACCTTGGTCTTTCGGCGTGGGAGTTTTTCACTCCCATTGTCGTTACTCATGTCAGCATTCGCACTTCTGATACCTCCAGCAAGCTTCTCAACTCACCTTCACAGGCTTACAGAACGCTCCTCTACCGCTCAACTTACGTTGAACCCGTAGCTTCGGTGTATGGTTTGAGCCCCGTTACATCTTCCGCGCAGGCCGACTCGACTAGTGAGCTATTACGCTTTCTTTAAAGGGTGGCTGCTTCTAAGCCAACCTCCTAGCTGTCTAAGCCTTCCCACATCGTTTCCCACTTAACCATAACTTTGGGACCTTAGCTGACGGTCTGGGTTGTTTCCCTTTTCACGACGGACGTTAGCACCCGCCGTGTGTCTCCCGTGCTGACACTTGCTGGTATTCGGAGTTTGCATCGGTTTGGTAAGTCGGGATGACCCCCTAGCCGAAACAGTGCTCTACCCCCAGCAGTGATACACGAGGCGCTACCTAAATAGCTTTCGAGGAGAACCAGCTATCTCCGAGCTTGATTAGCCTTTCACTCCGATCCACAGGTCATCCGCTAACTTTTCAACGGTAGTCGGTTCGGTCCTCCAGTCAGTGTTACCTAACCTTCAACCTGCCCATGGATAGATCGCCCGGTTTCGGGTCTATACCCAGCGACTAAACGCCCTATTAAGACTCGCTTTCGCTACGCCTCCCCTATTCGGTTAAGCTTGCCACTGAATATAAGTCGCTGACCCATTATACAAAAGGTACGCAGTCACCCAACAAAGTGGGCTCCCACTGCTTGTACGCATACGGTTTCAGGATCTATTTCACTCCCCTCTCCGGGGTTCTTTTCGCCTTTCCCTCACGGTACTAGTTCACTATCGGTCAGTCAGTAGTATTTAGCCTTGGAGGATGGTCCCCCCATATTCAGACAAAGTTTCTCGTGCTCCGTCCTACTCGATTTCATTGATAAGAGAATTTCGTGTACGGGGCTATCACCCACTACGGCGGCACTTTCCAGAGCCTTCCACTATTCTCAAATCAACTTAAGGGCTAGTCCCCGTTCGCTCGCCACTACTAAGGGAATCTCGGTTGATTTCTATTCCTCAGGGTACTTAGATGTTTCAGTTCCCCTGGTTCGCCTTACACACCTATGTATTCAGTGTGTAATAACCAGCTTATGCTGGCTGGGTTTCCCCATTCAGAGATCTCCGGATCAAAGTCTGTTTGCCGACTCCCCGGAGCTTATCGCAGGCTACAACGTCTTTCATCGCCTCTGACTGCCAAGGCATCCACCGTATGCGCTTCTTCACTTGACCATATAACCCCAAGCAATCTGGTTATTGTCTCTAACGTGAAGACGACATTCGCCGAAAATTTGCAATTGAGAACTACAAATTTTACCTTGACCAGATTAATTACCAGTGAAAGTAATCAATCAGTCACTTCTATCACATACCCAAATTTTTAAAGAACGATTTGTTACTGGTCAAAGACCAGAAATCAACATTCATCTGCTTGTGCAGGAACGTTCATTTCTGAACTCTAAACGATGCTGTAAATGGTGGAGCCAAGCGGGATCGAACCGCTGACCTCCTGCGTGCAAGGCAGGCGCTCTCCCAGCTGAGCTATGGCCCCAATTACATCGAAGGCCTAACCCCACAACAATTGGTGGGTCTGGGCAGATTCGAACTGCCGACCTCACCCTTATCAGGGGTGCGCTCTAACCAACTGAGCTACAGACCCAATCGTCTTTCGCAATGAATCAAGCAATTCGTGTGGGAACTTATGAAGAAGCTGAAGTCTTCGATTAAGGAGGTGATCCAGCCGCAGGTTCCCCTACGGCTACCTTGTTACGACTTCACCCCAGTCATGAATCACACCGTGGTAACCGTCCCCCTTGCGGTTAGACTAGCTACTTCTGGTGCAACCCACTCCCATGGTGTGACGGGCGGTGTGTACAAGGCCCGGGAACGTATTCACCGTGACATTCTGATTCACGATTACTAGCGATTCCGACTTCACGCAGTCGAGTTGCAGACTGCGATCCGGACTACGATCGGTTTTATGGGATTAGCTCCACCTCGCGGCTTGGCAACCCTTTGTACCGACCATTGTAGCACGTGTGTAGCCCTGGCCGTAAGGGCCATGATGACTTGACGTCATCCCCACCTTCCTCCGGTTTGTCACCGGCAGTCTCCTTAGAGTTCCCACCCGAGGTGCTGGTAACTAAGGACAAGGGTTGCGCTCGTTACGGGACTTAACCCAACATCTCACGACACGAGCTGACGACAGCCATGCAGCACCTGTGTCTGAGTTCCCGAAGGCACCAATCCATCTCTGGAAAGTTCTCAGCATGTCAAGGCCAGGTAAGGTTCTTCGCGTTGCTTCGAATTAAACCACATGCTCCACCGCTTGTGCGGGCCCCCGTCAATTCATTTGAGTTTTAACCTTGCGGCCGTACTCCCCAGGCGGTCAACTTAATGCGTTAGCTGCGCCACTAAAATCTCAAGGATTCCAACGGCTAGTTGACATCGTTTACGGCGTGGACTACCAGGGTATCTAATCCTGTTTGCTCCCCACGCTTTCGCACCTCAGTGTCAGTATCAGTCCAGGTGGTCGCCTTCGCCACTGGTGTTCCTTCCTATATCTACGCATTTCACCGCTACACAGGAAATTCCACCACCCTCTACCGTACTCTAGCTCAGCAGTTTTGAAAGCAGTTCCCAGGTTGAGCCCGGGGATTTCACTTCCAACTTACTGAACCACCTACGCGCGCTTTACGCCCAGTAATTCCGATTAACGCTTGCACCCTTCGTATTACCGCGGCTGCTGGCACGAAGTTAGCCGGTGCTTATTCTGTCGGTAACGTCAAAATAGCAACGTATTAGGCTACTACCCTTCCTCCCAACTTAAAGTGCTTTACAATCCGAAGACCTTCTTCACACACGCGGCATGGCTGGATCAGGCTTTCGCCCATTGTCCAATATTCCCCACTGCTGCCTCCCGTAGGAGTCTGGACCGTGTCTCAGTTCCAGTGTGACTGATCATCCTCTCAGACCAGTTACGGATCGTCGCCTTGGTGAGCCATTACCTCACCAACTAGCTAATCCGACCTAGGCTCATCTAATGGCGCGAGGTCCGAAGATCCCCCGCTTTCTCCCGTAGGACGTATGCGGTATTAGCGTCCGTTTCCGAACGTTATCCCCCACCACTAGGCAGATTCCTAGGCATTACTCACCCGTCCGCCGCTCTCAAGAGAAGCAAGCTCCTCTCTACCGCTCGACTTGCATGTGTTAGGCCTGCCGCCAGCGTTCAATCTGAGCCATGATCAAACTCTTCAGTTCAATACTGCTTGGGTTTTGAGAAAACCCTAAACTTGGCTCAGCAATCGACAAAAAACTCTCAAATTAACGAGTGTTACTTGTGATGCTGATAATCTTGCGACCAGCAGTCTTACCTCACAAGCACCCACACGAATTGCTTGATTCAGTTGTTAAAGAGCGGTTGGTTAAGTCTTTCGCCTCAACCGAGGCGCGCATTCTACAGCAGCCTCATCTTCCGTCAAGCTGTTTTTCGAAGTTCTTTTCAGAAAAGTTCTATCTACTCAACCACTTGCATCTGTAACTTTTAAGCAGTCGTTCTGATCGCTCAAAACTTCATGCTTGTACTAATAGTAAAACCCCCGACCGTTTTCACGATCGGGGGTTTTGGTATAGGTGCTTGACGATGACCTACTCTCACATGGGGAAACCCCACACTACCATCGGCGATGCATCGTTTCACTACTGAGTTCGGGATGGGATCAGGTGGTTCCAATGCTCTATGGTCGTCAAGCGATTCAGCTGGGATGTCGCGGTGAAGCGCTATCCCGAATTGGGTATGTGATGTCTTGGTTTTGCAGTCTTACAAATTTTCGGCTGTTGTAGTCTTCATAGAGACACACAAACATCAAATTGTTTGGGTGTTATATGGTCAAGCCTCACGGGCAATTAGTATTGGTTAGCTCAACGCCTCACAGCGCTTACACACCCAACCTATCAACGTCGTAGTCTTCGACGGCCCTTTAGGGAACTCAAGGTTCCAGTGAGATCTCATCTTGAGGCAAGTTTCCCGCTTAGATGCTTTCAGCGGTTATCTTTTCCGAACATAGCTACCCGGCAATGCCACTGGCGTGACAACCGGAACACCAGAGGTTCGTCCACTCCGGTCCTCTCGTACTAGGAGCAGCCCCTCTCAAATCTCAAACGTCCACGGCAGATAGGGACCGAACTGTCTCACGACGTTCTAAACCCAGCTCGCGTACCACTTTAAATGGCGAACAGCCATACCCTTGGGACCGGCTTCAGCCCCAGGATGTGATGAGCCGACATCGAGGTGCCAAACACCGCCGTCGATATGAACTCTTGGGCGGTATCAGCCTGTTATCCCCGGAGTACCTTTTATCCGTTGAGCGATGGCCCTTCCATACAGAACCACCGGATCACTAAGACCTACTTTCGTACCTGCTCGACGTGTCTGTCTCGCAGTCAAGCGCGCTTTTGCCTTTATACTCTACGACCGATTTCCGACCGGTCTGAGCGCACCTTCGTACTCCTCCGTTACTCTTTAGGAGGAGACCGCCCCAGTCAAACTACCCACCATACACTGTCCTCGATCCGGATAACGGACCAGAGTTAGAACCTCAAGGTTACCAGGGTGGTATTTCAAGGATGGCTCCACGCGAACTGGCGTCCACGCTTCAAAGCCTCCCACCTATCCTACACAAGTAAACTCAAAGTCCAGTGCAAAGCTATAGTAAAGGTTCACGGGGTCTTTCCGTCTAGCCGCGGATACACTGCATCTTCACAGCGATTTCAATTTCACTGAGTCTCGGGTGGAGACAGCGCCGCCATCGTTACGCCATTCGTGCAGGTCGGAACTTACCCGACAAGGAATTTCGCTACCTTAGGACCGTTATAGTTACGGCCGCCGTTTACCGGGGCTTCGATCAAGAGCTTCGCGTTAGCTAACCCCATCAATTAACCTTCCGGCACCGGGCAGGCGTCACACCCTATACGTCCACTTTCGTGTTTGCAGAGTGCTGTGTTTTTAATAAACAGTCGCAGCGGCCTGGTATCTTCGACCGGCATGGGCTTACGTAGTAAATACTTCACCCTCACCGGCGCACCTTCTCCCGAAGTTACGGTGCCATTTTGCCTAGTTCCTTCACCCGAGTTCTCTCAAGCGCCTTGGTATTCTCTACCTAACCACCTGTGTCGGTTTGGGGTACGGTTCCTAATTACCTGAAGCTTAGAAGCTTTTCCTGGAAGCATGGCATCAACCACTTCGTCATCTAAAAGATAACTCGTCATCAGTTCTCGGCCTTGATTTCCCGGATTTACCTAAGAAACCAGCCTACTACCTTAAACACGGACAACCAACGCCGTGCTGGCCTAGCCTTCTCCGTCCCTCCATCGCAGTAATTAGAAGTACGGGAATATTAACCCGTTTCCCATCGACTACGCATTTCTGCCTCGCCTTAGGGGCCGACTCACCCTGCGTCGATTAACGTTGCGCAGGAAACCTTGGTCTTTCGGCGTGGGAGTTTTTCACTCCCATTGTCGTTACTCATGTCAGCATTCGCACTTCTGATACCTCCAGCAAGCTTCTCAACTCACCTTCACAGGCTTACAGAACGCTCCTCTACCGCTCAACTTACGTTGAACCCGTAGCTTCGGTGTATGGTTTGAGCCCCGTTACATCTTCCGCGCAGGCCGACTCGACTAGTGAGCTATTACGCTTTCTTTAAAGGGTGGCTGCTTCTAAGCCAACCTCCTAGCTGTCTAAGCCTTCCCACATCGTTTCCCACTTAACCATAACTTTGGGACCTTAGCTGACGGTCTGGGTTGTTTCCCTTTTCACGACGGACGTTAGCACCCGCCGTGTGTCTCCCGTGCTGACACTTGCTGGTATTCGGAGTTTGCATCGGTTTGGTAAGTCGGGATGACCCCCTAGCCGAAACAGTGCTCTACCCCCAGCAGTGATACACGAGGCGCTACCTAAATAGCTTTCGAGGAGAACCAGCTATCTCCGAGCTTGATTAGCCTTTCACTCCGATCCACAGGTCATCCGCTAACTTTTCAACGGTAGTCGGTTCGGTCCTCCAGTCAGTGTTACCTAACCTTCAACCTGCCCATGGATAGATCGCCCGGTTTCGGGTCTATACCCAGCGACTAAACGCCCTATTAAGACTCGCTTTCGCTACGCCTCCCCTATTCGGTTAAGCTTGCCACTGAATATAAGTCGCTGACCCATTATACAAAAGGTACGCAGTCACCCAACAAAGTGGGCTCCCACTGCTTGTACGCATACGGTTTCAGGATCTATTTCACTCCCCTCTCCGGGGTTCTTTTCGCCTTTCCCTCACGGTACTAGTTCACTATCGGTCAGTCAGTAGTATTTAGCCTTGGAGGATGGTCCCCCCATATTCAGACAAAGTTTCTCGTGCTCCGTCCTACTCGATTTCATTGATAAGAGAATTTCGTGTACGGGGCTATCACCCACTACGGCGGCACTTTCCAGAGCCTTCCACTATTCTCAAATCAACTTAAGGGCTAGTCCCCGTTCGCTCGCCACTACTAAGGGAATCTCGGTTGATTTCTATTCCTCAGGGTACTTAGATGTTTCAGTTCCCCTGGTTCGCCTTACACACCTATGTATTCAGTGTGTAATAACCAGCTTATGCTGGCTGGGTTTCCCCATTCAGAGATCTCCGGATCAAAGTCTGTTTGCCGACTCCCCGGAGCTTATCGCAGGCTACAACGTCTTTCATCGCCTCTGACTGCCAAGGCATCCACCGTATGCGCTTCTTCACTTGACCATATAACCCCAAGCAATCTGGTTATTGTCTCTAACGTGAAGACGACATTCGCCGAAAATTTGCAATTGAGAACTACAAATTTTACCTTGACCAGATTAATTACCAGTGAAAGTAATCAATCAGTCACTTCTATCACATACCCAAATTTTTAAAGAACGATTTGTTACTGGTCAAAGACCAGAAATCAACATTCATCTGCTTGTGCAGGAACGTTCATTTCTGAACTCTAAACGATGCTGTAAATGGTGGAGCCAAGCGGGATCGAACCGCTGACCTCCTGCGTGCAAGGCAGGCGCTCTCCCAGCTGAGCTATGGCCCCAATTACATCGAAGGCCTAACCCCACAACAATTGGTGGGTCTGGGCAGATTCGAACTGCCGACCTCACCCTTATCAGGGGTGCGCTCTAACCAACTGAGCTACAGACCCAATCGTCTTTCGCAATGAATCAAGCAATTCGTGTGGGAACTTATGAAGAAGCTGAAGTCTTCGATTAAGGAGGTGATCCAGCCGCAGGTTCCCCTACGGCTACCTTGTTACGACTTCACCCCAGTCATGAATCACACCGTGGTAACCGTCCCCCTTGCGGTTAGACTAGCTACTTCTGGTGCAACCCACTCCCATGGTGTGACGGGCGGTGTGTACAAGGCCCGGGAACGTATTCACCGTGACATTCTGATTCACGATTACTAGCGATTCCGACTTCACGCAGTCGAGTTGCAGACTGCGATCCGGACTACGATCGGTTTTATGGGATTAGCTCCACCTCGCGGCTTGGCAACCCTTTGTACCGACCATTGTAGCACGTGTGTAGCCCTGGCCGTAAGGGCCATGATGACTTGACGTCATCCCCACCTTCCTCCGGTTTGTCACCGGCAGTCTCCTTAGAGTTCCCACCCGAGGTGCTGGTAACTAAGGACAAGGGTTGCGCTCGTTACGGGACTTAACCCAACATCTCACGACACGAGCTGACGACAGCCATGCAGCACCTGTGTCTGAGTTCCCGAAGGCACCAATCCATCTCTGGAAAGTTCTCAGCATGTCAAGGCCAGGTAAGGTTCTTCGCGTTGCTTCGAATTAAACCACATGCTCCACCGCTTGTGCGGGCCCCCGTCAATTCATTTGAGTTTTAACCTTGCGGCCGTACTCCCCAGGCGGTCAACTTAATGCGTTAGCTGCGCCACTAAAATCTCAAGGATTCCAACGGCTAGTTGACATCGTTTACGGCGTGGACTACCAGGGTATCTAATCCTGTTTGCTCCCCACGCTTTCGCACCTCAGTGTCAGTATCAGTCCAGGTGGTCGCCTTCGCCACTGGTGTTCCTTCCTATATCTACGCATTTCACCGCTACACAGGAAATTCCACCACCCTCTACCGTACTCTAGCTCAGCAGTTTTGAAAGCAGTTCCCAGGTTGAGCCCGGGGATTTCACTTCCAACTTACTGAACCACCTACGCGCGCTTTACGCCCAGTAATTCCGATTAACGCTTGCACCCTTCGTATTACCGCGGCTGCTGGCACGAAGTTAGCCGGTGCTTATTCTGTCGGTAACGTCAAAATAGCAACGTATTAGGCTACTACCCTTCCTCCCAACTTAAAGTGCTTTACAATCCGAAGACCTTCTTCACACACGCGGCATGGCTGGATCAGGCTTTCGCCCATTGTCCAATATTCCCCACTGCTGCCTCCCGTAGGAGTCTGGACCGTGTCTCAGTTCCAGTGTGACTGATCATCCTCTCAGACCAGTTACGGATCGTCGCCTTGGTGAGCCATTACCTCACCAACTAGCTAATCCGACCTAGGCTCATCTAATGGCGCGAGGTCCGAAGATCCCCCGCTTTCTCCCGTAGGACGTATGCGGTATTAGCGTCCGTTTCCGAACGTTATCCCCCACCACTAGGCAGATTCCTAGGCATTACTCACCCGTCCGCCGCTCTCAAGAGAAGCAAGCTTCTCTCTACCGCTCGACTTGCATGTGTTAGGCCTGCCGCCAGCGTTCAATCTGAGCCATGATCAAACTCTTCAGTTCAATACTGCTTGGGTTTTGAGAAAACCCTAAACTTGGCTCAGCAATCGACAAAAAACTCTCAAATTAACGAGTGTTACTTGTGATGCTGATAATCTTGCGACTAGCAGTCTTACCTCACAAGCACCCACACGAATTGCTTGATTCAGTTGTTAAAGAGCGGTTGGTTAAGTCTTTCGTCTCAACCGAGGCGCGCATTCTACAGCAGCCTCATCTTCCGTCAAGTGATTTCGAAAATTTCTTTTCAATCTCAACCACTTGCGCCTTCGATCAACACCTAGCTTCTCGTCAGCGGGAGGCGAATTGTACAGCGTTTCAAACCGCTGTCAACCGCCTCTTTACCGCTTTCGACCTACCCGACCAAAGCTCTTCAGACTCAAACATCACCACCTGAAGAGGTGGCGCATTCTACGCAGCTTTCGCTGCTTTGCAAGTCCTATTTTAAATCTAACTTCTTGTTTTATAAGAAGTTTAAGGAGCCGCTTACGCCTGAAGAGCTGCGCATTATAGGGACAGAAAATCCAAGGTCAACCGAATATTGCGCTTTTGTTTCAAAAGCCACGAACTCCAGAGTCAGCCCCCACACACGCCCGCGTCGCCTGCAGAAACGACAAAGCCGTTGAAGCTGACGCTTCAACGGCTTTGTCGAACCAAACGCGCAGCAGTCAGCAGAAAGACTACTCCGACTTAAGCGTAATCCGCGCGAACGCTTTCTTACCGGCCTGACAAACATGTACCGCGCCCACTTTATATATAAAGGAGCGATCTACGACCTCGCCATCGACACGCACACCGCCAGAACCCAGCAGATCACGCGCCATCGCCGCATTCTTTACCAACCCAGCTTTATTCAGCAGTGCAGCGATCGGCATATCCTCAGCGGACAGCACCTCGATCTCCGGCAAGTCGTCAGGCAGCTCACCATCCTTCATGCGGTTTCCCGCTGAACGGTGCGCACTGAGCGCTGCCTCTTCGCCATGGAAACGCGCCACAATCTCTTCAGCCAGCTTGATTTTGATATCGCGCGGGTTGGCGCCCTGCTCGACATCACGCTTGAACTGCTCAATCTCATCCATGGAGCGGAAGCTGAGCAACTCAAAGTAGCGCCACATCAGCACATCCGGCATGGACACCAACTTGTTGTACATAACGCCCGGCGACTCCTGGATACCAATGTAGTTACCCAGCGACTTGGACATCTTCTTCACACCATCCAGCCCTTCGAGCAGTGGCATGGTGACAATGCACTGTGACGCCTGCCCATAGGAGCGCTGCAACTCACGCCCCATCAGCAGGTTGAATTTCTGGTCAGTACCACCCAACTCGACATCCGCCCGCAGCGCAACCGAGTCATAGCCTTGCACCAGCGGATAGAGGAACTCATGGATAGCAATCGGTTGATTGGTCGAGTAACGCTTACTGAAGTCGTCACGCTCAAGCATGCGCGCCACGGTGTACTGCGAGGTCAGACGAATGAAGTCAGCCGGCCCCATCTTGTCCATCCAGGTGGAGTTGAAGGCGACTTCGGTTTTCGCCGGATCGAGGATCTTGAACACTTGGCTTTTGTAGGTCTCGGCATTCTCCAACACCTGCTCACGGGTCAACGGCGGGCGAGTCGCGCTTTTGCCGCTGGGGTCACCGATCATTCCAGTGAAGTCACCAATCAGGAAAATCACCTGATGCCCCAGCTCCTGGAACTGACGCAGCTTATTAATAAGCACAGTATGCCCAAGGTGCAGGTCCGGGGCGGTCGGATCAAAGCCCGCCTTGATGCGCAGCGGCTGACCACGCTTGAGTTTCTCAACCAGCTCGGCCTCAACCAGAACCTCTTCCGCGCCACGCTTGATCAGCGCCAACTGCTCTTCAACCGACTTCATGACAGGACTCACGACCACTCAAAACAAAAGGGAACCAACCATACAAGATCGCAGACAAATCACAAGTTTTGCCCACCACCCGCCGACGCTAAGACCAGCGCGCGACAACCGGGGTTGCCTAGCTAGCGATTTGGTTATATTTTATACAGTTACTGCATATTCATCATTTTGTTTATCTATTTTTCTTTTCATCTTTTCAAAGTCAAAAAGCCGCCTATGACCTCTACAACTAAAGCGCCGCCTCTGTATCCGAAAAGCCATATTCTGGCAGCCAGCGGCGTCGCCGCCCTGCTGAGCCTAGCCCTCCTGGTTTTTCCCACCCGCGAAGTAGAAGCTAAAAAGACCTTTATAAACCTTGAGCTGGACAATGGTGCCGAGTATTCCGAGCAGCAGAATGACCCCGAGTCAGCCAATTCACTGAGCCTCGCCCCGAACGAGTCGCCTTTCGCCAGCAACGCAACAGACGCACGCAAAGATGAGCAGCAGGCCAGTCAAGCTGAAGAGCCTCAAGAAACCGATCCGCTACACCGCATTGTCCGCGTTGAAAATGGCGATACGCTGTCCACGGTGTTTGCCAAGGTCGGCCTGAGCGCCACTACCCTGCACGCCGTGCTCAACAGCAGTAAAGAAGCCAAGCAACTGACACGCCTTAAGGTGGGCCAAGCTCTGGAGTTCAACCTGAGTGCTGACGGCCAGCTGGAAAGCCTGCACAGCAAACTCAGCGACCTGGAAAGCATTGCTCTGACCAAGAGCGAAAAGGGCTTCAGCTTCAAGCGCGAACTGGTCAACCCTGAAATCCAGACTACCTACACCCACGGCGTGATCAAAAGCTCGCTGTTTCTCTCGGCCAAACGCGCCGGCCTGTCGCACAGCCTGACCATGGACCTGGCTAACGTATTCGGCTACGACATCGACTTCGCCATGGATATTCGTGAAGGTGACGAGTTCGAGCTGATTTACGAGAAGAAAGTGGTCAATGGCAAGCAGGTTGGTACTGGCAACATTCTCTCCGCACGTTTCACCAACCGCGGCAAGACTTACACCGCCGTGCGTTACACCAACAAACAAGGCAACAGCAGCTACTACAACGCCAATGGCGAGAGCATGCGCAAAGCCTTTATCCGCACTCCAGTGGACTTCGCCCGGATCAGCTCACGCTTCTCCACAGGCCGTCGTCACCCAGTACTGAACAAGATTCGCGCTCATAAGGGTGTGGACTACGCTGCGCCACGTGGCACACCGATCAAGGCGGCCGGCGACGGGCGCATCACCCTGGCCGGCCGGCATGGCGGTTACGGCAATGCGGTGATCATCCAGCACGGCCAGCGCTACCGCACCCTGTACGCCCACATGAACGGCTTTGCCAAAGGCATTCGCAGCGGCACTAACGTCAAGCAAGGGCAGATCATCGGTTATATCGGCACTACCGGTTTGTCCACAGGACCGCACCTGCACTATGAATTCCAGGTCAACGGTGTGCATGTCGACCCACTGAGCCAGAAACTACCGATGGCCGACCCGATTGCCAGCAGCGAGAAAGCACGCTTTATGCAGCTGAGCAAACCTCTGATGGCACAAATGGACAAAGAAAAGTCCACCATGCTCGCCCTCAACAATCAGCGCTGAACCATGCCTCTCTACCTGGGCGTGATGTCCGGCACCAGCCTCGACGGGCTGGACATTGCGCTGATTGAGCAGACCGATACGACCCAGCTGCTCGGCACCCACTACCTGCCGATGCCCGACGCGCTGCGCAGCGACCTACTCAGCCTGTGCGCCCCTGGTGCAGATGAGCTAGCCCGCGCGGCTGTCGCCGAGCAGCAGTGGGCGCACCTCGCCGCGCAGGGCATCAACAACCTACTCAAGCAACACGGCATCGCCGCGCAGCGTATTCGCGCCATCGGCAGCCATGGCCAGACCGTACGCCATGAGCCTGCGCGAGGGTTTACTGTGCAGATCGGCAACCCGGCATTGCTGGCCGAGCTAACCGGCATCTGCGTAGTCAGTGATTTTCGCCGCCGGGATGTGGCTGCTGGCGGCCAGGGCGCCCCGCTGGTTCCGGCCTTTCATCAGGCCTTGTTTGCAAGCCCAAAGAGTATCTGCGCGATTCTCAATATCGGCGGCTTCAGCAATCTCAGCCTGCTGGAGCCTGAGCGTCCAGTATATGGCTTCGACTGCGGGCCGGGCAACGCACTGCTGGATGCCTGGATACAACGCCATCAAGGCGTAGCCTATGACCATAACGGAGAGTGGGCCGCCAGTGGCCAGGTGCAGCCGCACCTGCTGCAGACGCTACTGAGCAACCCTTACTTCCAGACTGAAGGCCCGAAGAGCACAGGCCGTGAGCTGTTCAACCTGGACTGGCTGGATCAACAACTGCAAACCCTGCCAGCCTTGGCCGCAGTGGACGTGCAGGCCACCCTGCTGGAGCTGACGGCGATCAGCATCACCGAGTCGCTCAAAGCCGCCCAACAGAATACCGAGCGGCTGCTGGTCTGCGGCGGCGGCGCGCACAATCACAGGCTGATGCAGCGCCTGGCCCAGCTGCTGCCGCAGTGCCAGGTCAGCAGCACCGATGAACAAGGCGTGCCCGCCGACTGGGTAGAAGCTATGGCCTTTGCCTGGCTGGCGCATTGTTGCCTGGAAGGTATTCCGGGCAACCGTCCCAGCGTCACGGGCGCACGCGGCCTGCGGGTTCTCGGTGCGATCTACCCCGCCTGATCGCAGCACAACCCAACAGCAAGAAACGACAACGCCGTGCTCAAGGCACGGCGTTGCAGTGAACCACCTGAATCAGATCGAGAACGAAGAACCGCAACCGCAAGTAGTGGTGGCGTTGGGGTTCTTGATGACAAACCGCGACCCTTCCAGCCCTTCCTGATAATCGACTTCAGCGCCTGCCAGGTACTGGAAGCTCATCGGATCAACCACCAGACTCACGCCTTCGCGCTCGATAATGGTGTCATCCTCGGCAACCTCTTCATCGAAGGTAAAACCATACTGGAAGCCGGAACAGCCGCCTCCCGTTACAAACACGCGCAACTTCAAGCGCGGGTTGCCTTCTTCATCGACCAGGCTCTTCACCTTGTTCGCCGCACCCTGCGTAAATTGCATCGCACTGGGGGTGAAGGTTTCGACGCTCATGCTGATTAACTCCCGGCGCTAAGCGCCATACTGCGTTCTGAGCGGCATTATCCGCTTACCCTAGAAAAGCGGTCAACTATTGTGCGGCATCCTGCGGTTGCGGCAGCTCCAGCGGTCGCGCCTCGTCCTGCAAGCGGCACAGGCGCCCTTCGATTTGCGCCCCCATGGCCATTTCCATCAGGGCGTAGTAGAGATTGCCGCGCACCCGCGCACGCGAACCGAGTTCCAGATGCGTGCTGGCGTGGACGTCGCCGATGACCTCACCGTCGATCACGATGTGGGGGGCGCGGATCTCACCTTCAACCCGGCCCTGCACACTGACGCGCACCATGCCTTCACTGGCCAGCAGATTGCCATGCACCTGACCGTCGACCTGTACTGCACCCTGAAATCGCAGATCACCATGCAACTCGGCGCCTACCGCGATCAGACTGGTCTTGCCGGCGAAACGCTGCACGTCAGGGCGCGCCTTGTCTTTATTCCACATAAGGAACAGTTACTCCTCGTTGTTCCACTTGAACGTGCGCAGCAGCGGCTTTTCGCCCTGCACTTCGGCACGCACCTTGATTTCGCGCGGGGTGAAACCCTCAGGTAACTTCAACTCGGCAAAGCGCCCGGCCTCGGGGATGGCCTGAAAGTGCTTGAAGGCAAAGGCAATCGCTTGCCCAGGCAGCGCGTCTGGCAAGCCTGCAGTCAGCGCCGCCAGCTCAAGCGTGACATCCTGCTCACCCTGTTTGCCCACTATAGAGACCTGCAGCTGACCTTCCAGCGGCGTTTCGCCTTTCCCTACGCGGCTCAGGAGTATCTTGTAGCGGAAATGCTCGGGTCTGTCCGTGGCTTGCAGCTCAAAGGTCTTGATCCGTAGTCCTTCGCGGCGACTGGCCGGAGCCAGTACGCCCTTGTAGAACGCCAGGTCCTGCTGCTGCTTGTAGATTTGCTCCTCCAGCAGCTTGATGCTCAGACGGCTTTGCTCATTGGCCTGCTGACTAACCTTCTCGGCGCTGCTGAGCACCACCAGACGCTGGCGCAACTCGTCCACCTCACGCAGCAACTGCTCATCGCGTACTGCCACGCTCGCCGGCTCCACCTGCACAGCGGGCTGGCGCTGCTGTTGCCAAAAGCTCCCGGCATAAAAGGCCAGCGGGATACACAGCACCAGCAGCACGACGAACACGCGCACGCGCCGCGCGCGCGCCGGGTCGTGCAGGCGAACCTCCCAGCCCGCCATCAGGGCAGCAAGGCTGCGTGCGACAGCCCCAGGCGTTCATCGAGGCCGAAGAGGATATTCATGTTCTGCACGGCCTGACCGGAAGCACCTTTGACCAGGTTGTCGATCACCGAGAGCACCACCACCAGGTCGCCATCCTGCGGACGGTGCACGGCGATCCGGCAGACGTTGGCCCCGCGCACGCTGCGGGTTTCCGGGTGGCTACCGGCCGGCATCACATCGACGAAAGGCTCGTTGGCATAGCGCTGTTCGAACAACGCCTGCAGATCCACCGAACGATCGACTACGGTGGTGTACAGAGTGGCGTGAATACCGCGAATCATTGGCGTCAGATGTGGCACAAAGGTCAGGCCGACATCCTTACCCGCCGCCCGCCGCAAGCCCTGGCGAATTTCCGGCAGATGGCGATGACCCTTCACGCCATAGGCTTTCATGCTTTCGCCGGCTTCGCTGAACAGCGAGCCGACGCTGGCACCACGGCCGGCGCCGCTGACACCCGACTTACAGTCAGCGATCACTTGCGTGGTATCGGCAAGGCCGGCTTCCAGCAGCGGAATCAGCGCCAGTTGCGCGGCCGTCGGGTAACAGCCCGGCACAGCGATCAGGCGCGCCTGTTTGATGGCTTCGCGATTGACTTCGGGCAGGCCGTAGACTGCCTCAGGCAGCAGATCCGGCGCACCGTGGGGCTGGCCGTACCATTTGGCCCATTCATCGGCATCCTGCAGGCGGAAGTCGGCCGACAGGTCGATCACCTTGGTGCCAGCGGCGAGCAACTCGCCGGCCAGTGCATGGGCGACGCCATGTGGCGTGGCGAAGAACACCACATCACAGGCACCCAGGGTGGCCACGTCCGGCACGCTGAAGGCCAGGCTGTCGTAATGACCGCGCAGGTTCGGGTACATCTCGTCGACACGCATGCCGGCCTCGGAGCGCGAGGTGATGACCTCGACCTGTGCCTGCGGGTGCTGCGCCAGCAAACGCAACAGCTCGACACCGGTGTACCCCGTGCCGCCGACGATTCCGACCTTGATCATCACTTGCCCCTCTGCAATACCACCATTGGAAAGCTGCCGATGATACGGCCGCTTCGGCCAGGGGCCAACCGCCAGTGATGACGGCGGCAGTCATGCCCACTACTATCGGGGCACTTTTCAGCAACGAGTTCGGACAATGCTCTATCTGTGGCTCAAGGCCCTGCACATCATCGCCATGGTCTGCTGGTTCGCCGGCCTGTTCTACCTGCCGCGCCTGTTCGTCTACCACGCCATGAGCACGGACGAGATCAGTCGCGAGCGGTTCTGCATCATGGAGCGCAAGCTGTATCGCGGCATCATGTGGCCGTCACTGATTCTTACCGTTGGCCTGGGCTTGTGGCTGATCAGCCTTAACCCGAGCTACTACTTCAGCCAGGGCTGGATGCACGCCAAGCTGAGCCTGGTGGCCCTGCTGGTGATCTACCAGTTTATGTGTGGCGCCCAACTCAAGGCCTTTGCCCGGGGCGAAAACCAGCGCAGCCATGTGTTCTACCGCTGGTTCAATGAAGCGCCCGTGCTGGCCCTGCTGGGCATTGTCATTCTGGTCGTGGTTCGCCCCTTCTAATTCCATCAAGAGGATTACTGCATGTCGCTGCCTGCCCTGCTCGAACAACGCCTGCGCCTGCCCGTCGTCGCCGCACCGATGTTTCTGGTGTCCAACCCGCAACTGGTGCTGGCCTGCTGCAACAATGGCATCGTCGGTAGCTTCCCGGCCCTCAACCAGCGTGAGAGCAGTGGCTTCAAAGACTGGCTGGAAGAGATCGAGGCCGGCCGCAGCGACACCGCGGCGCCCTATGCGGTCAACCTGATCGTGCATGGCAGCAACCCGCGCCTGCAGGCGGATCTGGCAATCTGCGTCGAGCAGCGCGTACCGATTGTGATCACCAGCCTGGGCGCGGTGAAGGAAGTGGTGGATGCCGTGCACAGCTATAGCGGCCTGGTGTTCCACGACGTGACCACCCGCCGGCATGCCGAGAAAGCCGCCGAAGCAGGGGTCGATGGGCTGATTGCAGTCGCCGCCGGCGCCGGCGGACATGCCGGGACCTGGAGCCCGTTTGCGCTGATCGCCGAGATCCGTCAATTCTTCGATAAAACCCTGCTGCTCGCCGGCTGCCTCAACCAGGGCCACGAGATACTCGCTGCGCAATTGCTCGGTGCCGACCTGGCCTACCTCGGCACCCGCCTGATCGCCACCCAGGAAAACGCCGCCTCGCCCGCCTACAAGCAGATGATCCTCGACGCCAAAGCCGCCGACATCATCCACACCCCGGCAGTCTCTGGCGTGCCGGCGAGCTTTATGCGCCAGAGCCTGGAGCTGGCCGGTTACGACCTCAAGCAGCTGCAGAACAAGGGCGAGGTCAACTACGGCGAGAAACTCAAACCGATGGATGAAGAAGCCAAAGCCTGGAAAACCGTGTGGTCGGCCGGCCAGGGTGTCGGCAATATCCGCGACCTGCCGAGCGTCGAGCAGTTGATCACCCGCCTCGACAACGAATACCGCGCGGCCCTCACGAGCAGCCAGCAACTGCAACAACGCTGGGCGCGATGAAGCGACGCAACCTGCTCGGCCTCGGCGCACTCGGGCTGCTGGCCGGCTGGGCACTGCGCCCGAGCGACCTTGGTCAGCCGCACGCGCCCTACTTCGCCGCGCTTAACCAGCTGTTGCGCCGTGAGGGCGGCGGCATTCCCCTGTTAGTGGTTGACCTGGCGCGCCTGGACCAGAATGCCGAGCGGCTCGCCAACCAGCTCGGCAACCAGTTGCCGTTGCGTCTGGTGGCCAAGTCCCTGGCCTCTATCGGCCTGCTGGAATACCTGGCCAAGAAGCTCGGTACGCAGCGCTTTATGGTGTTTCACCAGCCGCAGATCAATCAGCTCGCGGTGAACTTCCCCCAGGCCGACCTGCTGCTCGGCAAGCCCTTGCCCGCGGCGGCGGCACTGAGTTTCTACCAGCAACTGCCACAAGGCAGCGATTTTGTCCCGGCCAGGCAGCTGACCTGGCTGATCGACAGCCAAACGCGCCTGCAGGAATACGCCGCCCTGGCCAATGCCCTTAACCAGCCGCTGCAAATTGCCTTCGAGATCGACATCGGCCTGGCGCGCGGCGGTTTTGCCACACCAGAAGCACTCGGCAATGCACTCAACTGGCTGCGCGGCACTCCGAATCTGCTGCGCATCCGCGGCCTGATGGGCTATGACGCACACCTGGCCCATACGCCCCTCTGGGTCAATCAAGACATGGCCTTCGCCCAGAGCACAGCGCGCTACCAGGCCTTTATTGCCAGTGCTGCCACCTTTAGCGAGCTGTGGCCGGCGCAACCGCTGCTCAATGGTGCCGGCAGCCTGACCTATGCCCTGCACACGCGCCTCGCCACACCGCTGAATGAGGTGGCGGTGGGCTCGGCACTGCTCAAACCCAGCGACTTCGACAGTCCCTTGCTCGGCGACCTGCTGGCAGCCTTGTGGATCGCCAGCCCGGTACTCAAGGCACTGCCTGGGCAGTTGCCGTTTCTCGACTCGGCACAGCCGTTACTGCAACGCTGGGATCGTAACCGTCAGCAGACGTACTACCTGTATGGCGGACAGTGGCCAGCCACTCCGGTTTCACCGGCCGGGCTCAGCTATGACGCGCTGTATGGCCGCAGTGCCAACCAGGAGCGGCTGATCGGCTCCCTCGGCACAGGCTTGCAGGTCGATGACTGGGTATTCCTGCGCCCGCAACGCTCGGAGGGGCTGTTCGAGCTGTTCAACCAGCTCGTGCTGCTGCGCAATGGCCGCCTGGTCGGCAGCTGGGCGGCGCACGGCGGAGCGTGAAGCACCTCCAGAGATGCGCATCTTTGCCGGCAAGGCGGCTTGTTTACTGGCCTGCAGGCCGGCTAGTCTGTAGCGCAACTCCATCCTGGCACCGACAAGGACGCCAACATGACCCAAGCCCGCTACAAGATTGTCTTCAACGGCGAGTTGATGCCAGACGCCAGCCTGGAAGCCACCCAGGAAAACCTCGCCCGGCTATTCAAGAGTGACCTGACGCGCATCCACTCGCTGTTTATCGGCAAAACCGTCGATATCAAACGCGACCTCAGCGAGAACGAGGCGGATCAGTACCTCAAGGCCCTGCAAAGCGCCGGCGCCAAGGTGCGCAAGGAGCAGGACTTCGCCGCCAGCCTGAGCCTGGTGGAAACCGATGATCACCGCGCCCCCGATAGCGAACCAGCCAGTAACGTCCCGATGACCTGCCCCAAATGCGGGCATCAGCAAGCCAAAGCCATCGAGTGCTCGGCATGCGGCATCGTTATCGAGAAATTTATCGCCCGCCAGACCATGCTCGCGGAAAACCCGCCAGAAATGGTCAGTCCTGCGTCCAGTAGCCCCTATGCCACGCCCAAAGCCACTGTGGCGGAAAGCCTGCCCGAATTTGGCGAGCTGAAGGTGATCGGTATCGAAGGACGGATCGGCCGTTTGCGCTACCTGGCCTGGTCACTGGTCCTGATACTGGCCTGTATGCCTGTGTTCGGCATCGCCGCGGGCTTCTTTGCCGCGTCGGAAATACTCGGCGGCCTGCTGATGGTTATCGCCGGTATCGCCGTTGCCGTGATCAGCATCATGTTCGGGGTGAAGCGCCTGCACGATATCGGCTGGTCAGGCTGGTTACTGCTGATCACCCTGGTGCCGGTGGTTGGCGGCGTGTTCTCGCTGCTGATGTTCATCATCCCCGGTAGCACTGAGGCTAACCGCTTCGGCCCACCGCCACCGCCCAACAGCACGGTGGTGAAAGTCCTTGCCTTGCTGTGGATCGCCCTGATCATCGTCGGCATCCTCGCGGCCATCGCCCTGCCCGCCTATATGGGCTATGCAGACGCTGCCGCCTAAGACGCAACCTTGCACGGTGCGAGGGGTCGAAAGGCCCCTTCCCGGAGAATCCTATGACCAGTTATGCGCTTATCACCGGAGCTTCCAGCGGTATTGGCCTGGCATTGGCCGAAGCCCTGGCCCGGCGTGGCCGCAACCTGATTCTGGTGGCGCGCCAGCGCGATGCGCTGGAAAGCATTGCCTGCGAGCTAACCCAGCGTTTTTCCGTAGAGGTGCTGTTCCGCGTCTGCGACCTCAGCCAGCCGCTGCAGGTCAGTGGCTTGCTGCATGAGCTGGAGCAAGGCGAGCGCAGTATCGATCTGCTGGTGAACAACGCCGGCATCGGCACCTCGGGCGCTTACGTGGCTCAGGACTGGGCACGCGAACAGCAACTGATCGAACTGAATATCCTGGCCCTGGCGCGCCTGTGTCATGCCATCGGCACCATCATGGCCGGCCAGGGCAGCGGGCAGATTCTTAACGTCGCCTCGGTCGCCGGCTTTCAGCCAGGGCCGGGCATGAGCAACTACTACGCCAGCAAAGCCTATGTGCTGCACTTCTCCGAAGGCCTGCGCGAGGAGTTGAAAGCCGACGGTGTGAAAGTCTCCGTGCTCTGCCCAGGCCCCACTCGCAGTGCGTTCTTCCGCAGCGCCAGCATGGACGTCAAAGCCCTGCAAGGCAGCAAACTGATGATGAGCTGCGAAGAAGTGGCACTGATCACGGTTAAAGCCCTGGAGAAGAATCGCGCGATCATCATCCCGGGCTGGCGCAACCGCATGCTCGCCCTCAGCCCGCGCCTGGCACCGCGCTGGCTGGTCCGACGGATCAGCGCACGACTGAATCGCCAGTTCGGCAAGCCGGCAGCCTAGCTAGCCGGCATTAACCGTACGGCCGTCCGCCCAGGCGCGCAGGGCAGCAAGGTCTTCAGCCATCACCACCGACAGCGGCGCGGTGCCTTGAATGCTCTGCAGCAGCAATGCCTGGTTGACCGTTTGTTGCTGCGCTTGCGCGGCATACAGGGCGCTGACCACCGCCTGCTCAATCTCCGCGCCAGAAAAGCCATCGCAAGCGGCGGCCAATTGGGCCAGATCAAACTCCGTCACCTCCAGCTCACGCCGCGCCAGGTGAATACGGAAGATTTCGGCCCGCACTGCCACGTCCGGCAAGTCGACAAAGAACAGCTCATCGAAGCGCCCCTTGCGCATCAGTTCCGGCGGTAGCCGGGAAATCGCGTTGGCTGTGGCCACCATAAATACCGGCGCCTTGCGCTCGGCCATCCAGGTCAGCAAGGTGCCGAGTACGCGCTGACTGACGCCACCATCATGGTCACCACTAGCCAGGCCCTTCTCGATCTCGTCCATCCACAGCACACAGGGCGCCATCTGCTCAGCCAGCTTGAGCGCTTCACGCAGGTTGCGTTCGGTCTCGCCGAAGAACTTGTTGTACAGGCAGGCAAAATCCAGACGCAGCAGGGGCAAGCCCCACAGGCCGGCGATAGCCTTGGCGGCGAGGCTCTTGCCACCGCCCTGCACCCCAACCAGCAGAACACCCTTGGGTAGATCGACGCCTTTGCCTTCCAGGAAGATGCCCTGCCGCTCACCCAGCCAGCGCTTGAGATTGCTCAGCCCGCCGACCTCGGCGAAACGTGCGGTGTCGTACTCGAAACTCAGCACGCCATCGAGATCGAGCAGCTTGAACTTGGTCTTGTTCAGCTCCGGCAGGTCTTCCTGGGTGATCGCGCCGTCATCGCAGATCACATTACGCGCCAGCGCACGCGCTTCGGCATGGCTGAGACCACGCAGGTTTTTCACCACCTGCTGCAAGGTGCGGTTATCGGTGCGCACCCGAGCATTGCGGTTGCGTGCACTCCAACCGGTAGCCTCGTCACGCACGATGGCCAGCAGCTCTTCTTCGGAAGGCAGCGCCAGACTGAAGCGCGAAGCATAGCGCTGCACCTCGGGCGGTAGTTTGCAGGCATGGGAGACCAGCACCAGCGTCGGTTTGCTGGGTGACTCGCTCATGGCGATTTCCTTGAGCAGACGCACCAGCTTGGGGTTGTCCTCAAGAAACGGATGCAGATCGCACAGTACATAGAGCGTTGGCTGTGTGTCCGCCTTGATCAGGCGCAGTGCGGTTTCCGGCTCCAGGGTAGCGCTGTCGACCGGCTCCTGAATGGAATAGCCCACACGCTGCAACCCCTCGGTTACCGACCACACCTGCAAGCCAAGGCCACGGCGCACGGCGAGACCGGTCAGGGTTTCCAGCACCCGCGGCTCATCCCAGGACTCGATCAGCACCAGCTTGGTCTTGGAGTCCAACACCAGACCCAGATCATGAATATCGTTTTTCACCCACACTCCTTGTCTACTAAACTCGGCCCTCTTTTGAATGGCCTGGGGACTGTCCATGGACTGTCTGTTTTGCAAGATCGTCGCTGGTGAAATACCTGCGCGCAAGCTTTATGAAGATGATCAGGTGGTGGCCTTTCACGATATTGGCCCACAGGCACCGGTGCACTTTCTGGTGATCCCGAAAAAACACATCAGCACCCTCAATGACCTGAGCGCCGCTGACACGCCACTGGCCGGGCATATTCTCTTCACCGCCCAGCGCCTGGCCAAGGAACAGGGCTGCGAGGACGGCTTTCGCGTGGTGATGAACTGCAATGGCCTGGGCGGCCAGACCGTGCACCACATCCATATGCATGTACTCGGACAACGGCAGATGGCATGGCCGCCGGGTTGAGTCGCACCTTACTCGGCGCGCTGAGCCTGCTCACCCTGCTGATTGGCAACTCCGCGCACGCAGACACGCCGGGCAAGGTGTTTAGCGACACCTTGCCCCAAGGCCAGCAAGGCCCGCAGCTGGTTGTGGTGCCGGCTGGGCGCTATCTGCTTGGCGACCACAGTGGCCGCGGCAACCATAACGAACGCCCGCTCACGCCGATCGAAATCAGCCAACCCTTCGCCATCGGGCGCTATGAAGTGACGTTCAGCGACTGGCAGCACTACGCCGAAGCCACCGCCACGCCGATGCCGGATAACGAAGGCTGGGGCTTGTCGGCACAACGACCGGTGATCCATGTGTCCTGGCACCAGGCCCAGGCCTACAGCCAATGGCTGTCGAAAGTCACCGGGCAGCGCTATCGCCTGCCCACCGAAGCCGAATGGGAATATGCCGCCCGCGCCGGCAGCACCAGCTATTACTGGTGGGGTGAGCAACTCGACAGCCCGGAAACGCGACCGCGCGCGCATTGCCGCGGCTGCGCCACCTCGCGACTGATCCAGAGCAAGACCGAGCGCGTCGGCCAGTTTCCGGCCAACGCCTTCGGCCTGTATGACACCGCTGGTAATGTCTGGGAATGGACCGCCTCGCGCTTCGCCAGCCCCTTCGACGGCAGCGAACAACACAGCGCCGGGTTGCTGGATCAAAGCCCGCGCGTGGTACGCGGCGGCGCCTGGAACAGCGGCCCGACCTACCTGCGCAGCAGCCAGCGCGACATGAAGCAGCCACAGCACAAGGACTACGCCCTGGGGTTTCGCGTGCTGCGCGAATTGCCCTGAAACCAACGCGTGCGAGGCTGCGACGAAACGTCAACAGACCTTCTGCCGCGCGTGGAGTAAACTGAACGCCGTCATCATCGCCGGAGGTCCTTATGGCCAGCGAACGTCACTTCTCACCTGTTGATCGCCTGCTGCTGCAAGCCGATGCGGCCCTGCGCACCCTGCTGCCGTTCAGCGGCCAGCCGACACGGCCGTCGCCGGCGATCGTGCAGCCGGAGGCCGAATTGGACGAGCGCCAGGCCCAGCATGTGGCCGGGCTGATGCGCATCAACCATACCGGTGAGGTTTGCGCCCAGGCGCTGTACCAGGGCCAGGCGCTGACCGCCAAGTTGCCGCAAGTACGCCAGGCGATGGAGCATGCCGCCGATGAGGAAATTGACCATCTGGCCTGGTGCGAACAGCGCATTCGTCAGCTGGGCAGCCAGCCAAGCATCCTCAACCCGCTGTTCTACGGCCTATCTTTCGGTGTCGGCGCTGCGGCCGGACTGATCAGCGACAGGGTCAGTCTGGGGTTTGTTGCCGCCACCGAAGATCAGGTGGTCAAACACCTGGACGATCATCTGCAGCAAATTCCACTGGAAGACCAGAAATCCCGGGCGATTCTCGAGCAGATGCGTGTCGATGAAGAGCAGCACGCCTGCAACGCGCTGGGCGCTGGCGGTTTGCGCTTCCCGGCGCCGGTGAAGTTCGGCATGAGCCTGCTGGCCAAGGTCATGACCAGCACCACCTACCGCGTGTAAGGCTGAATCAGCGGCACAAAAAGGGCACCTCGGTGCCCTTTTCCATTGCCGAAGATCGTACCGGGTTACTCGCCCAGTTCGACAATCTCGTAATCATGGGTGATCTCAACGCCGCCGCGGCCCAGCATGATCGAGGCAGAGCAGTACTTTTCGGCCGACAACTCAACCGCACGTTTGACCTGAGCCTCTTTCAACCCACGGCCCTTGACCACGAAATGCAGGTGGATCTTGGTAAACACCTTGGGTTCTTCCGTGGCGCGCTCGGCTTCGAGAAAGGCTTCACAGCTCTCGACCGCCTGGCGGGATTTTTTCAGGATGCTGACGACATCGAAGTTGCTGCAGCCGCCCAGGCCGATCAGCACCATCTCCATCGGGCGCACACCCAGATTACGGCCACCGCTCTCCGGCGGGCCGTCCATCACCACTGCATGGCCGCTGCCCGACTCCCCGATAAACAGGGCTTCACCGGCCCACTGAATACGCGCTTTCATTACCCAGGCTCCGCTGCTAAAAAAGGAAGGCAGCTTAGCACAGCGCTTTTGCCGACCGCTGTGCACACCTGTTACGCACAAGTTCCCTCTGCTTGTGATAGCCAGGTCGCAATTCCACACCTAGTATTGGAGTGTTTGTTAAGCTCGCGACGGATTGCTGGCACACTTGTACGGATAACTATTATTAGAAACGCCAGCCAGACAACGGCTTACTTTTATAAATTCGGGATTCGGGCATGGTTGCTATTACCCTCACACCTAAAATAAAAAATCTCGACAAGCTACTCGCGCACTGTCACCGCCGCCGCTACACCGCAAAGAGCACCATCATCTATGCAGGCGATCGCTGTGAAACGCTGTTCTTCATCGTCAAAGGTTCGGTCACCATCCTGATCGAAGACGATGATGGTCGGGAAATGATCATCGCTTACCTCAATGCCGGGGATTTCTTCGGTGAAATGGGCCTGTTCGAAAAGGACGGCGCCGAAAAAGAACGCAGCGCCTGGGTGCGCGCCAAGACCGAGTGCGAAGTGGCGGAACTGAGCTACGCCAAGTTTCGCGAACTCACCCAGCAGGACCCGGACATTCTCTATGCCCTGGGCAGCCAGATGGCCGAACGCCTGCGCAACACCACGCGCAAGGTCGGCGACCTGGCCTTTCTCGACGTCACCGGCCGCGTTGCGCGCACCCTGCTGGACCTGTGCAAACAACCCGACGCCATGACCCACCCTGACGGCATGCAGATCAAGATCACCCGTCAGGAAATCGGTCGTATCGTCGGCTGCTCGCGCGAGATGGTCGGTCGCGTGCTCAAGGCCCTGGAAGAACAGGGCTTGGTCAGCGTCAAAGGCAAGACCATGGTGGTGTTCGGCACACGCTGAGCCGCCTGCGATAGACATAAAAAAGCCGACGCATGCGTCGGCTTTTTTATGTCGTGGTGCTTTCAGTCCACATCAGGCGCTGCAATTACCCGCTTGCGCTCCGGGAAGAACAGACGCTCCAGCTCAGCCCCTGGATTATCGGCACGCATAAACGCCTCGCCGACCAGGAAGGCATACACCTCGCTGATTTCCATCAGCTCGACATCGGCGCGGTTAAGGATGCCACTCTCGGTCACCACCAGGCGGTCACGGGGAATCCGTGGCAGCAGGTCGAGGGTGGTTTCCAGGCTCAGCTCGAAGGTGTGCAGGTTGCGGTTGTTGATCCCCACCAGCGGCGTATCCAGGGTTTTCAACGCACGCTCCAGCTCATCGCCGTCATGCACTTCCACCAGCACATCGAGATCGAAAGCTTTGGCCGTCGCGGCCAGCTCGGTCATCTGTGCGTCTTCCAGCGCCGAGACGATCAGCAGCACACAGTCTGCGCCCAGGGCGCGGGCTTCGACGATCTGGTACGGGTCAATCATGAAATCCTTGCGAATCACCGGCAGCGAGCACGCCGCGCGGGCGTCTTGCAGGTAGCGATCGGCGCCCTGAAAGAAGTCGATATCGGTCAGTACTGACAGACAGGTAGCACCGCCGGCCTGATAACTCTGGGCAATCTCGGCCGGCACGAAATGCTCACGCAATACGCCCTTGCTCGGTGAGGCCTTTTTGATTTCAGCGATCACTGCCGGCTGCTTACGCTTGGCCTGGCTGATCAGCGCCTCGGCAAAGCCGCGCACCGGGTCGGCGCTGCGGGCTTGCTGCTCCAGCTCGGCCAGCGAAACAACGGCGCGGCGTGCGGCGACTTCTTCAGCCTTGCGCGCGAGAATCTTCTCCAGAACGGTTGGAATACTCACCCGGCATTCTCCTCTTTGAATACAGCGGTAAAGGACACCAACTCCTGCAACTTCTCCCAGGCCAGGCCGGTGTGCAAGGCGTCATGGGCGAGCTGCACACCCTGCTTGAGGCTGCTCGCCAGATCCGCCGCATACAGCGCCGCACCGGCATTCAGGGCAATCATGTCGGCCGCTTTCTGCCCAGCTTCGCTCTTGCGCTTCGTCAGAGCATCGCGAATCAGCGCCAGCGAGGCCTCTGGGCTTTCCACCGCCAGGCCAACCAAACTCTGGCTCTTCAGCCCAAGGTCTTCCGGCAGCACTTCGTATTCGGTGATCTGGCCATCCTTCAGCTCAGCGACATGGGTCGCCGCCGCCAGGCTGAACTCATCCAGCCCATCGCGCGAATGCACCACCAGAATGTGCTGGCTGCCTAGGCGCTTGAGCACCTCGGCGAGCGGCCGGCACAGCGCCTGACTGAACACGCCCACCACCTGGTGCTTGACCCCAGCCGGATTGGTCAGCGGACCGAGCATATTGAAGAGGGTGCGCAGGCCCAGCTCACGGCGTGGCACAGCGGCATACTTCATCGCCGAGTGATGCACTTGGGCAAACATAAAGCCAACACCAACACTCTCGATGCAGCGCGCCACCTGCACAGGGGTCAGGCTCAGGTAGATCCCGGCGGTTTCCAACAGGTCGGCACTGCCACTCTTGCCAGAAACGGCGCGGTTGCCGTGCTTGGCCACCTTGCCACCCGCCGCCGCGACGACAAAGCTCGCTGCGGTGGAGACGTTGAAAATATTCGCGCCATCGCCACCGGTGCCGACCACATCCACCACATGATCGAGGGTCTGCAGGTGCACATGGCTGGCCAGCTCACGCATGACCGAAACGGCACCGACGATCTCGTCGATGGTCTCGCTTTTCATGCGCATGCCCATCAGAAAAGCGCCGATCTGCGCATCCGTGCACTGACCCGTCATGATTTCGCGCATAACGTCCTGCATTTCTTCGGTGCTCAGGTCGAGCTGGTTGACCACTCGGTTGAGGGCTTCCTTGATATTCATCAGCGCTGGCCTCCTTGTTGTTTGAGGAAGTTGGCAAACAGCTCGTGGCCCTGCTCGGTGAGAATCGACTCAGGGTGAAACTGCACGCCCTCAATATGCAGGGTCTTGTGGCGCAGGCCCATGATCTCATCCACCGAGCCGTCCTCATGCTGCGTCCAGGCGGTGACTTCCAGGCAATCCGGCAGGGTTTCGCGTTTGACCACCAGGGAATGGTAGCGGGTCACGGTCAGCGGGTTGTTCAGGCCGGCGAAGACGCCCAGGTCGCGATGGAACACTGGGCTGGTCTTACCGTGCATCACCTGACGGGCGCGGACTACATCGCCACCGAAAGCCTGGCCGATGCTCTGGTGCCCCAGGCATACGCCGAGAATCGGCAGCTTACCGGCAAAGTGCAGGATGGCCTCAATGGACACCCCAGCTTCAGTTGGCGTGCACGGGCCAGGCGAGACAACGATACGCTCGGGCTTAAGCGCCTCGATTTCGGCAATGGATAGCTCGTCATTGCGAATCACGTGGACGTCGGCACCCAGCTCGCCCAGGTACTGCACCACGTTGTAGGTGAAAGAGTCGTAGTTATCGATCATCAAAAGCATGGTGGGACTCCTCAGCGCCTGGACAGGTCAGGAACGGTTTGCTCGGCAAGCGCCACAGCACGGAACATGGCGCGACGCTTGTTCAGCGTCTCCTCCCACTCCAGTGCCGGCACCGAGTCGGCGACGATGCCGGCACCAGCCTGCACGTGTAGCTCGCCATCCTTGATCACCGCGGTACGAATGGCGATGGCGGTGTCCATATTGCCGTTCCACGCCAGGTAACCCACGGCGCCGCCATAGACACCGCGCTTGACCGGTTCCAGCTCATCGATGATTTCCATGGCGCGAATCTTCGGCGCACCGGACAGGGTGCCGGCCGGCAGAATGGCGCGCAGCGCGTCCATTGCAGTGAGGCCTTCCTTCAGTTGGCCGGTGACGTTGGAGACGATGTGCATGACGTTGGAATAACGCTCGATCACCATCTTCTCGGTGAGCTTGACGCTGCCGGTGCTGGCCACACGACCAACATCGTTGCGACCCAGGTCGATCAGCATCAGGTGCTCGGCGACTTCCTTGGCATCGGACAGCAGATCCTCTTCCAGGGCCAGATCAGCCTCTTCATTAGCACCACGCGGGCGCGTGCCAGCAATCGGGCGTACGGTGACCAGACCATCTTCCAGGCGCACCAGCACCTCCGGGGAGCTGCCAACCACATGGAAGTCGCCGAAGTTGAAGAAGTACATATAAGGCGTCGGGTTGATGCAACGCAGCGCGCGGTACAGATCAATCGGCGCGGCCTTGAACGGGATCGACATGCGCTGCGAGATCACCACCTGCATGCAATCGCCCGCCAGGATGTACTCCTTGATCGCCTTGACTGCATTTTCGTAGTCATCGCGCTTGAAGCTGGAAACGAAGTCCGGCTCGGCAGCGGCCGGCGCGGCCAGGTCCACGCCCAGGCGCGGAGTGATCGGCTGACGCAGCTTGTGCAGAATTTCCTGCAGGCGCGCCTGGCCCTGCTCCAGCGCATCGGTCTCGCTCGGATCGACCAGTACGATGGCGTGCATCTTGCCCGCCAGGTTGTCGAACACCACCACTGCATCGGACACCATCAGCAAGATATCCGGCGTACCCAAGGCATCGGGGTTAACACCCTTGGCCAGTTTGGGCTCGACGTAGCGCACGCTGTCATAGCCAAAGTAACCGACCAGCCCACCGTTAAAGCGCGGCAAGCCGGCCAGGGTCGGCACCTTGTAGCGATTTTTGAATTGCTCGACAAAGGCCAGCGGGTCTTCGCAGTGATGACGCTCCACTTCAACACCGTCGACGCTGATGGTCACCTCATGCCCGTAAGCACGCAGCACGGTACGTGCTGGTAAGCCGATGATGGAGTAACGCCCCCATTTCTCGCCGCCCTGCACGGACTCCAGCAGGTAAGTGTTGGCCTGATCGGCCAGTTTCAGATAGATGGACAGCGGGGTGTCGAAATCCACCAGAGTTTCGCAGGCAACAGGAATGCGGTTATAGCCGGCAGCGGCCAAACGCAGAAATTCTTCGCGGGTCATGAACAGCCTCGTGGCTTGAGGTTAAAACGGTCGAGTGCAGACGCGCCGCCGTAGCGGCCAGAATCAGGTCAGAGGCGCCAGCGCCAACGGGCCAGGGCCTTGATGATTTTCATGTCGGTGCTTGCCGACCAGCGCGTGCAGGTGACCACCACGAAACTCTCTTAATTCAGGCGGGATTGAACTCCGGCCACACTAGCGCAGGGCCGGAAGCGAATCAACCCGCAAGCCCCGGCAAAAACGCGGGCTCGGCAGGACGCAGCAGACCGCTCAGGCAATCGAGCACATACGCCGGGTTTTCCTCGGCAATCGGCCGGCCGTGGTTGTAGCCATAACTCAGGGCTACGCACTGCACCTCTGCCGCCTTGGCTGCAAGCACGTCATTGCGGGAATCCCCCACAAACAGCGCCTGAGCAGCCTCAACCCGTGCTAACTGCAGCACATGCAGCAGCGCCGCCGGATCAGGTTTCTGCTGGGGCAGGGTGTCGCCACCAACAATCCAGCGGAAATAGCCGCCCAGGCCTTTCTCATCGAGCAGCGGTGCGACAAAGCGCTCGGGCTTGTTGGTGACAATCGCCATTTCCATCCGCTGTTCGCGCAGCCAGTCCAGCACCGGCCGCACGCCGGGGTAAACCTCGGTCAGTACATGGTTGTCGGCGTAATGCTGCATAAACAGCTCCAGCGCCTGCCCGGTAAGCGCCTCATCGACATGCTCATGTTGCAAGCCACCCGCCAGAGCGCGGCGCACCAATACCCGCGCGCCATTGCCAACCCAGTTGCGCACCTGAACCACACCGGCAGCCGGTCGGCCCAAATCGCGCAAAGTCTTGTCGATGGCTGCGGCCAGATCCGGCACCGAATCCACCAGGGTGCCGTCCAGGTCAAACATCACCAGGCGCGGTAACTCGCCCTGGAACAGCTCGCGCAGCAGACTCATCCGCGAGCCTGAGCCAGTTCAGCGCGCATGGCGTCGATCACCGTTTTGTAGTCCGGCTGATTGAAGATCGCCGAGCCGGCGACAAAGGTGTCGGCACCTGCCGCAGCGATCTCGCGAATGTTCTGCACATTCACCCCGCCGTCGATCTCCAGACGAATCTCGCGGCCAGAGGCATCGATCAGTGCACGGGCTTCCTTGAGCTTTTCCAGGGTATGCGGAATAAATTTCTGCCCGCCAAAACCGGGGTTAACGCTCATCAGCAGGATCATATCGACCTTGTCCATCACGTGCTTGAGCACGTCCAGCGGAGTGGCCGGGTTGAACACCAACCCAGCCTTGCAGCCGCCGTCGCGGATCAGCTGCAGCGAGCGGTCGATATGCAGCGAGGCTTCCGGGTGGAAGGTGATGTAACTGGCACCGGCCTCGATAAAGTCGCCGATGATGCGATCCACCGGCTGCACCATCAGGTGCGCATCAATCGGCGCGGTGATGCCGTACTTACGCAGCGCGGCGCAGACCATCGGGCCAATGGTCAGGTTCGGCACGTAGTGGTTGTCCATCACATCGAAGTGCACGATGTCGGCACCGGCGGCGAGCACCTTGTCCACTTCCTCACCCAGGCGGGCGAAATCGGCAGACAGAATCGACGGAGCAATGGCGAAGGGTTGCATGACGCACCTCGGTGGTATTCACGGAAGGCGCGCATTGTACCAGCCCGATCCAAGGCCTGGCGCGCGCGTGAAGCACCTGACAAACACCGGCAGGAACGGCTAGGCTGCTGAGACCCGATATTCGCTGGAGAGCCCCATGTTTTTGCGCCCTGCCGCACTGGCCTTGAGCCTGCTGTTATCGACCGGTCCACTGCATGCAGAAGAGCCCACACCCGCGCCCGATGCTCCAGGCACAAACGATGCCGCCCCCGCCGAACCCACCACCGAAACGCGCGCACCCTTGCCCGAGCGCAGCGAAGTGGAAGCCACCGCATTGGAGCAACGCCTGGAACAAAAGGAACAGCAGCAACTGAAGGCGGGCGATGAAAGCTTTCTGGCCCTCTGGCTACCGGCCAATGTCGCCGAGCCCAGCGGCGCGGTGATTCTCGTGCCGGGCGATGATGAGAATGCCGACTGGCCGCAGGGCGTTGGCCCACTGCGCCGCAAGCTGCCCGATGGTGGCTGGCACAGCCTCAGCCTGACCCTGCCGGATCCCAGCGGCGATGCGCCGCCCCTGCGCGACGCTACTGCGGAAGCCACCACACCGACTGCAACTGACACGCAGGCCGATACCGACAGTGCACCTGTCGACGAGGCCACACCGACTGAAGCCACAGCCGAAACGGACACAGCTGCAACTGCCGAGAGCACGCCCACTGCGAGCACAACGCCAAGCCCGGAAGAGCGGCAGAAGGCACATGCCGAACGCGTCCTGGCGCGCATTGAGGCCAGTATTGGCTTTGCCGAGCAGCAACAGGCGAAGACCATCGTCCTGCTCGGCCATGGTAGCGGCGCGTACTGGGCCGCGCGTTACCTGGCCGAACGCAAGCCGGCCAAGGTCAGCAACCTGCTGCTGGTCGCCGCCGAACTGCCCGCCGGTTTCACGCCGCCGCTGGATGAACTGATTCCACAACTGCAACTGGCCACAGGTGACTTCTACTACAAGGATCAGGTCGCTGACCGCCAGGCAGCACTGAAGCGCTCACAGGCCAGCAAACGGCAGAAACATCCGGCGTATATCCAGGTAGCCATGAAGGCACTGCCGGGCAATCGCGAAGCCGAACAGGAACAGCTTTATCGGCGGATCAAAGGCTGGCTGAGCCTAAAAGTGCAGGCGAAGTAATCAGCCGCTTAGTGCACCACTGCCAGCCTAGCGGAAGCCGTGACGCTGGCGGATCAGGTCATAGGCCTGGTGCAATTCACGGGTACGCTCCGTGGCCTCACGCACCCGCTCCGGGCTGGCACCACTGCCGGCCAACTTATCGGGATGATGGCGACTGAGCAGACGCCGATACGCCTGCTTGATCTGCGCCGGCTCAGCATCGGCAGCCACATTCAGCAAGTTCAGCGCGCGCTGATAGGCGTTGCTGGCGGTGGGCGCCAGCGGCCCCTGCTGCGGCGCATAGGCATCACTGAATTGCGCCTGGGTCGCGGCCGCCACCTGCAACCACTTGCCCCAAAGCATGATCAGCTCACGCTCCGCCTGGCTGACCTGACCATCGGCCCAAGCCATACGCCAACAGGCACGCAGCAAGGTTTCAGCCCGCGCCTGCTGACGACGCAACGGCCCACGCAGACTGTCACGCCCCGTCTTTCCCTGCGCAAACGCTTCAATCGCCTGGCGCTGCCCTTCGGCATTCAAGCCCAGTCGCTGCATCTCTGCCCGCGCCTGCTGGATATGTGCAGGCAGCACACGCCCGGCACTCTTCGCCAACCGCCCGAGCAGTACAAACAACAGCCACTCATCACTCGGCGCTGCACGCCCGCCCAGACGTTCACGCAGCGCCGCCCAGGACTGCAGCCGCAAGCGCCGATCCAGCACCTGACCGATCAGCGCACCGAGCAACGCGCCGGGAATACTGGCCACCGCGAGCCCGGCAACAGCACCCAGCAAAGTGGCAGGCCAAATCATCTTAAGCCCGCGCCTCAAGCAGTCGCTCGACTTCAGCCAGGCGCTCATGGGTGCCAACATCCACCCAGCACCCGGCAAACTGCTCACCGCTGACCTGGCCCGCAGCCATGGCCTGGCGCAACAAGGGCGCAAGTTTGAACGCCCCCGGCTGACACTCGGCAAACAACGCGGGCGACAGTACCGCCAGCCCGCTGTAGGTCAAGTTGCCTTCCCCCGCCTGAGCATCACTGACCTGGCCGCCCTGCAGGCAGAAATCACCGCCCGCATGGTGCGTCGGGTTAGCCACCAGCACCAGGTGAGCCAAACCGCTTAACGGGCGGCGCAACTGGGCAAAGGGGTAGTCGGTGAAAATATCGCCATTGACCAGCACAAAGGGTTGATCGCCAAGCAGCGGCAGGGCCTGAAAAATTCCACCGCCGGTTTCCAGCGGCTCGCCTTCTGCGGAATAGGCGATACGCACACCAAAGCGCGCGCCGTCACCCAGGTAATCCTCGATCTGCTGCCCGAGCCAGGCATGGTTGATCACCAACTCGGTAAACCCGGCGGCCGCCAGAGCGCGCACGTGGTACTCGATCAACGGGACGCCAGCGGCACGCACCAGCGGCTTCGGCGTATGCAGAGTCAGCGGCCGCAGGCGCTCACCTTTGCCTGCCGCCAGAATCATCGCCTTCATGCGGGCTCCTGCGGCAAGCTGGCAAACAGTTCACCCAGTTCGGCCAGCTCAGGACGCCGCGCCAGCACTGCTTCTATATAAGAGAAGAAACGCGGCACGTCGCCCAGGTACTTGGGCTTGCCATCGCGGTGGCAGATACGCGCAAAGATGCCGATCACCTTGAGGTGGCGCTGCACCCCCATCAGGTCGCTGGCACGCAGAAAATCCTCAAGCTGCGGCTGAACCGGCACACCGGCAGCAAGCGCCTGCTGCCAATACTGCTCCAGCCAATTGCGTACGCGCACCTCGGGCCAGCTGAGGAAGGCATCCTTGAACAGGCAGGTGATGTCGTACGTTACCGGGCCGTAGACAGCATCCTGAAAATCCAAAACGCCCGGATTCGGCTCACTGAGCATCAGGTTGCGCGGCATATAGTCACGGTGCACCAGCACCTTGGGCTGCGCCAGAGCACTGTCGATCAGCAACTGACTGGCGCGCTGCCAGAGGTCCAACTGCGCAGCCGTCAACGTCACGCCCAGGTGATGCTGTACATACCACTCGGGAAACAGCTGCAGCTCACGACGCAGCAGGGCATCGTCATAGCTGGGCAACGGCGTGCTCATCGGTAACTGCTGGAAAGCCAGAAGTGCCTGCATGGCATCGGCGAACAGCTCATCCGCATTGCCTTCGTTGATCACATCCAGATAGGTCTGCCGCCCCAAATCGTTGAGCAGCAAAAAGCCGCGCTCAAGGTCCGCTGCGAGAATCTGCGGCACATTGAGCCGTGCTTCAGCCAGCAACTGAGCCACCTTGACGAAGGGCCGGCAATCTTCCTGCGGCGGTGGCGCGTCCATCACAATCAGGCTGCGCCCAGCCCCCTGCCAGCGAAAATAGCGGCGAAAACTGGCATCGCTGCTCGCCGATGTCAGGCTGGCAGCCGGCACAGCGCCCCAGCCCTGTTCGGCAAACAGCCCAGGCAGCTGCTGATCCAGCCAGTTTTCGAGGAGTTTCAGGCGTACATCTTCATCAGGCATTACAAGGTCTCCGACGGCGCTAGCCGTTGCGCGGGTCATGCTTTATTATCCAGCATCTTTTCAAGCCCATCGAGAGGCGTGCGGCCTCAGGGCCAATGGCGCGCAGGAAGCCCGGAAAAAATAAGATGGCAGTAAAATACCCCGCGTTTCGTAAAAAATTCCCTCTACTGGTCACTGGCAGCCTTCTGGCGCTACAGCCTGTAGCCGTCCCTTTTGCTGTCGCTGCTGAGCAGTATGATTGCCAGGTTTCCGCCACCGGCGGCTGGGCATGCGCCCCGAAAGCCAGCGATGCTGCACTGCCCGCCCGGCCAGTACAACGTGATTCGGTTGCCAGCAGCAAGGCGGCTGATGACAACACTGAACCCGGCAAGAGCCAAGCAGCGCAAACCACGCTGGTTACCGAGAGCCGTGGCAAAGGCCTGACCTCACGCAGCGCTGATTACAGCCACCTTGATTGGGTACCGCGTGAGAACCTCACCGCCGCCCAGCTGGCAGAAGCCGGCCCTTACTGCGCCGGCGCGTATGTAGAGCCGACTCGCCCGGGCATGGACGACAAGACGCCGATGGACGAAGCGCCGATGTTCGTCTCGGCCAAGGCTTCGCGCTATCAGCAGGAACAACAGGTTGCCACCCTCGCCGGTGATGTAGTTCTGCGTCAGGCCGGCATGCAGGTCGAGGCAGACGAAGCCAACCTGCATCAGGCAGAAAACCGTGGTGAGCTGGTTGGCAATGTGCGTCTGCGCGACCAGGGCATGCTGGTGGTGGGTGACCGCGCCGAGCTGCAACTGGACAACGGCGAAGCCAAGGTCGATAACGCCGAATACGTTCTGCACAAGAGCCACATTCGCGGCAGCGCGCTCTACGCCAAACGTGAAGAAAGCGCGATCATCCGCCTGAAAGACGGCACCTACACCAGCTGCGAACCTGGCAGCAACGCCTGGCACCTGAAGGGCAACAACATCACTCTGAACCCAGCCACCGGGTTCGGCACCGCGACCAACGTGACCCTGCGGGTGAAGAATATTCCGGTGTTCTACACACCCTATATCTACTTCCCAATCGATGATCGTCGTCAGTCCGGCTTCCTGCCACCCAGCATCGGCAGCTCCAGCGACAATGGCCTGACCCTGCAAACGCCTTACTACTTCAACTTGGCGCCGAACTACGACGCCACGCTGTACCCGACCTATATGAGCGATCGCGGCTTGCTGATGGAAGGCGAATTCCGCTACCTCACCAAGAACAGCGAAGGCCAGTTCGGCGCCGCTTACCTGGACGACAGCAACGACGACCGCAAACTGCAGTCCGAGTACGAAGACCAGCGCTGGATGTACAGCTGGCAGCACAAGACCGGCCTGACCTCGCGCCTGCTGGCAGAGGTTGACTACACCGACATCAGCGACCCGTACTACTTCCAGGATCTAAACACCGATCTGGGCATTGGCTATACCAGCTATGTCAACCAACGTGGCACCCTGACCTACCGAGGTGACAGCTACGTCGCGCGCCTGAATGCGCACGCTTACGAGCTGGCCAATATCACCGATATCACTCCGTACAACCGTTTGCCGCAGCTGACGCTGGATGGCGTACTGCCATTTAAGCCAGCTGGTGTGAACTTCAGCTACGGTACGGAATATGTGCGTTTCGATCGCAGCCTGCGTAAAGGCAACTTTATTGACGAAGACGGCGGGCCATTTAACGCCAACGGCACCGTTGGTACACCGTGGTACGACACCCGCCTGCAAGGCCTGGCCCGCGCCAATGGTGAGCGCCTGCATGTCGAGCCAGGCGTCAGCCTGCCGCTGAACTGGAGTTGGGGCTATTTCAAGCCTCAGGTCAAATATCTGCAAACCAATTACGACCTGAGCCTGGATCAGCAGGGCAAGAACACCCTGCTCGCCGAACAAACCTACAAGAGCAGCCAAAGCCGCGGCGTAGGCATGTTTAGCCTGGACAGCGGTCTGTATTTCGACCGTTCCACCCAGCTGTTCGGTACCCAGTTCCGCCAGACGCTGGAACCCCGCGCTTTCTACCTGTATGTACCAGAAGAAGACCAGACCGATATTCCTGTCTTCGACACTGGCGAAAGCACCTTCAGCTACTCCTCGCTATGGCGTGAAAACCGCTTTTCGGGCAAAGATCGTATCGGTGATGAGAATCGCCTGTCGCTGGGCGTAACCAGCCGCTGGATCGAACCGAATGGTTTCGAACGCCAGCGCTTCAGCATCGGCCAGGCCGTCTATTTCGAAGACCGCAAGGTACAGCTACCCGGTATTGATTACCGCACCCGCGGTGATGCAACTGCATCGGTGTCGCCGTATGCCCTCGAGTACCTCTATCGCTTTAACCGCGATTGGCGTTTCTCCTCGGATTTCAACTGGGATCCGGACAGCGGCAGCACCCGTTCCGGCAGTGCGATGTTCCACTACCAGCCTGAAGACAACCCGAACAAGGTGATCAACGCAGGTTATCGCTATCGCAACGATACCGTTCGCTATGACCAAGCAACAGGCGAATGGGGTTTCGGCAGCGACTACGGCACTCCCGGCACGCCTGAGTACATCAAGGACTACTACAAGATCAACCAGCACGATTTCTCGGTCATCTGGCCGATCGTGCCGCAGTGGAGCGTGATCTCCCGCTGGCAGTACGACTACGGCCGCGACCGTACACTGGAAGCCTTTGCCGGCTTCGAGTACGACAGCTGCTGCTGGAAACTGCGCCTGATCAACCGCTACTGGATCGACTATGACGAAGTCAGCCTGAACCCGTCGCTGAACGACCAGGCAGACCGCGGTATTTTCCTGCAGATCGTGCTCAAAGGTCTGGGCGGTGTAGTCGGCAATAAAGTTGAGACTTTCCTCGACCAAGGCATTCAAGGTTATCGTGAACGTGAAGACAAAGCTTTCTGATTGCGTGCGCCCGCTGCTGTTGGGCGCGCTGTTTCTGGGTACTGCGGCGCAGGCTGAAGTACAACCGCTCAACCGCGTTGTAGCGATTGTCGATAACGACGTGGTGATGCAGAGCCAGCTCGATTCACGCCTGCGTGAAGTGCAGCAGACCATCGCCCAGCGCGGCGCCGCACTGCCGCCTGAGCATGTACTGAGCCAGCAGGTGCTGGAACGTCTGATCATCGAGAACATCCAGCTACAAATCGGTGAGCGCTCCGGCATCCGCATCACCGACGAAGAGCTGAACCAGGCCATTGGCACCATCGCTCAGCGCAACGGCATGAGCATCGAGCAGTTCCGCGCCGCCCTGGCGGCAGATGGCCTGTCTTACAACGATGCGCGTGACCAGGTGCGTCGCGAGATGATCATCAGCCGCGTACGCCAGCGCCGTGTAGCTGAACGTATTCAGGTCACCGACCAGGAAGTGCAGAACTTCCTCGCCTCGGACATGGGCAAGATGCAGCTGTCGGAAGAATTCCGTCTGGCCAACATCCTGATTCCAGTTACCGAAGGTGCTTCTCCGGAAGATATCCAGGCGGCTGACCGTCAAGCCCGTGAGCTGTATCAGCAACTGCAACAGGGCGCTGACTTCGCTCAGTTGGCGATTGCCCGCTCGGCCAGCGAAACCGCACTGGAAGGCGGCGAAATGGGTTGGCGCAAAGCCGGCCAGCTGCCGCCACCGTTCGACGCCATGATCAGCGCCCTGGCGGTCGGTCAAGTCACCGAACCAATGCGCACGCCTGGCGGTTTCATCATGCTCAAACTGCTGGAGAAACGCGGTGGCGGCAATCAGGTGCGCGACGAAGTCAACGTGCGTCATATCCTGATCAAGCCCAGCGAAATCCGCAGTGAGGCCGAGACCAAACGCCTGGTTGAGCGCCTCTACCAACGCATCCTGGCAGGCGAGGACTTTGCCGAACTGGCGAAGAACTTCTCCGAAGACCCGGGCTCCGCACTCAATGGCGGCACCCTGAGCTGGATCGACCCTAACGCCCTGGTACCGGAATTCCGTGAAGTGATGAACAACACGCCGGCAGGTGAGCTGTCCACGCCGTTCAAGAGCCCATATGGCTGGCACGTGCTGGAAGTCATGGGCCGTCGCGCCACGGATAGCAGCGCACAGTTCCGCGAGCAGCAAGCCATGACCGTACTGCGCAACCGCAAGTACGATGAAGAGCTGCAAGCGTGGCTGCGGCAGATCCGCGACGAAGCCTACGTCGAGACCAAACTCTGACAGGCACGCGTCCTCGCGAAGCAGCAGATCAAGCCCGGTTCATGCCCACGCATAACCGGGCTTTTTTCTGCGCTGCACCCATGCAGCGACGCATAATGTAGTCACAAAGACCACTGCCCTCCCCGCTTGATACACGAGAGCCTGCCGATGACCACTGCCCGCCTCTTTGCCCTGACCCCTGGTGAACCTGCCGGCATAGGCCCCGATCTGTGCCTACTACTGGCTCGTGAGGCGCAGCCGCACGCCCTGATCGCCATTGCCAGCCGCGATCTGCTGACTGAGCGTACCCAGGCGCTAGGGCTAGACATTGAGCTGATCAATGTCGGCCCAGAAGCCTGGCCGACCCAGGCAGCGCCTGCTGGCAGTCTGTATGTCTGGGACACGCCATTGGCCGCAGCGGTCAGCCCCGGCCAGTTGAACCCGGAGAATGCCCACTACGTGCTGCAAACCCTGACCCGCGCCGGTCAAGGCTGTATCGACGGCCACTTCGCCGGGATGATTACCGCGCCGGTGCACAAGGGCGTGATCAACGAGGGCGGGGTTGCTTTCTCCGGGCACACCGAGTTTCTCGCCGAGCTGACCCACACCGAACAGGTGGTGATGATGCTCGCCACCCATGGCCTGCGCGTGGCGCTGGTGACCACGCACCTGCCACTCAAGGACGTGGCCGACGCCATTACCCCCGAGCGCCTCAGCCGAGTCACGCGCATCCTCGATCACGACCTGCGCACGAAATTCGGCATCGCTCGCCCGCGTATTCTGGTCTGCGGCCTCAACCCCCATGCCGGTGAAGGCGGCCACCTGGGCCGTGAAGAAATTGAAATTATCGAGCCGACCCTGCAGCAGCTGCGCACAGAGGGTATCGAGCTGATCGGCCCATTGCCGGCCGACACCCTGTTTACTCCCAAACACCTCGAGCATTGCGATGCGGTGCTGGCGATGTACCACGACCAGGGTTTGCCAGTGCTCAAGTACAAGGGTTTCGGCGCGGCGGTCAACGTGACGTTAGGCCTGCCGATCATCCGCACGTCGGTTGACCACGGTACTGCGCTGGACCTGGCCGGCACGGGCCAGATCGACTGCGGCAGCCTGCAGGTTGCCCTGCAAACCGCCTATGAAATGGCCGCCAGCCAACTGAAAAGCCGCTGATGGCTAAGGCCGGCACAGGGCGCAAGTCGCCAATGCTGTTAAACTGCCGGGCTTTCTACCCGCGTTACATTCGCCTCACGCCACTGGCGTGAAGCCTGGAGCTGCTGCATGTCCGAATACCAACACCGCGCGCGCAAGCGTTTCGGCCAGAACTTCCTGCATGACGCTGGGGTGATTCACCGCATCCTGCGCGCCATTCACGCCCGTGAAGGCGAGCACATGCTGGAAATCGGCCCAGGCCAGGGCGCGCTGACCGAGGGCCTGCTGAACAGCGGCGCGCAGCTCGACGTGATCGAGCTCGACCGCGACCTGGTGCCGATCCTGCAAGATCAGTTCGGCAGCAACCCGCGCTTCCGGTTGAATCAGGGCGACGCCCTCAAGTTCGACTTCACTCAGCTGCAGGCCGCGCCGCACAGCCTGCGCGTGGTTGGCAACCTGCCGTACAACATTTCTACGCCGCTGATCTTCCACCTGCTGGATAACGCCCCCCTGATTCGCGACATGCACTTTATGCTGCAGAAGGAAGTGGTCGAGCGCCTGGCCGCAGAACCGGGTGGTGGCGACTGGGGCCGCCTGTCGATCATGGTGCAGTACCACTGCCGCGTGGAGCACTTGTTCAATGTCGGCCCGGGTGCGTTCAATCCGCCGCCGAAGGTCGATTCGGCCATTGTCCGCCTGGTGCCGCACGAGGTCCTGCCGCATCCCGCCAAGGATCACCGCCTGCTTGAGCGCGTGGTGCGCGAAGCGTTCAACCAACGCCGCAAAACCCTGCGCAACACCCTCAAGGCGCTGCTGCCTGCTGAGGCCATCAAGGCCGCCGGGGTTGATGGCAGCCTGCGCCCGGAACAGCTGGATCTCGCGGCATTTGTACGCCTGGCGGATCAACTGGCTGAGCACACCAACGCCGCCTGACAGTGGCTAGACTGGTTTCTGCCTACCGAGTTAATTACGCATGAGCGATCCGCGTTACCACATCGACGTCAGCGTCGTGACCCGCTACCTGCCGGAGCAGTCGCAGCCGGAACAGAACCGTTTTGCCTTCGCCTACACCGTTACGGTGAGCAACAACGGCGAATTGCCGGCCAAGCTGCTGTCCCGCCACTGGGTCATCACCGATGGTGATGGCCGTGTGCAGGAGGTCCGCGGTGCCGGCGTAGTCGGTCAGCAGCCGCTGATCGAAGCCGGTGCTAGCCACACCTACAGCAGCGGCACAGTGATGACCACCCGCGTCGGCATCATGCAGGGCAGTTACCAGATGCTCGCAGAGGACGGCAAACGCTTCGATGCCGTGATCGCGCCTTTCCGCCTGGCTGTACCGGGCTCGCTGCACTAGGGTCTGCCCCCGTTTCGTTCACGGCCGCGCCGGAGCCAGTTTTTGCGCGGAGTAAGGCATGAGGAGAGAAGTTTGGTTGTTCCAAATGAACGACGAATAACGCAGCGCCGCGCAAAAACTGGCCCAGCCCTTCGGGTTGCGCGAAAAATTGCGCCATGCTGCGTTTCGAGGCTTGGCAAGGGAGCGACCATTACCTGCGCCTCCCGCCTTGCCTGGCGCGTTTTTTCGCAGCCACGCGGCTCGCGACGAAACGGGGGCAGCCCCTAATGGCCACCTATGCCGTCGGCGACCTGCAAGGCTGCCTGAAACCCCTGCAATGCCTGCTTGAACGTGTGGCGTTTGATCCTGCACAGGACAAACTGTGGCTGGTCGGTGACCTGGTCAACCGTGGCCCTGAGTCGCTGGCGACGCTGCGCTTTCTCTACAGCATGCGCAGTGCCCTGACCTGTGTGCTGGGTAATCACGACCTGCACCTGCTGGCCGTGGCGCACAATATCGAGCGCTTGAAGAAAGGCGACACCCTGCGCGAGATCATCGACGCGCCGGATGCCGCCGACCTGCTCGATTGGCTGCGCCTGCAAAAGCTGCTGCATTACGACGAAGCCCGTGACACCGCCCTGGTACATGCCGGCATTCCGCCGCAGTGGAACATGAGCAAAGCGCTCAAGCGTGCCGCCGAAGTGGAGGAAGCCCTGCGCGACGACGCGCGCCTGCCGCTGTTTCTCGACGGCATGTATGGCAACGAGCCCGCCAAATGGGACGGTGATTTACAGGGCGTAACGCGCCTGCGGGTGATCACCAACTATTTCACCCGCATGCGTTTCTGCAAGGCCGATGGCACCCTCGACCTGAAAAGCAAGGAAGGTGTCGGCAGCGCCCCTGCCGGCTACGCCCCCTGGTTCAGTTACAAACAGCGCAAGACCCGCGGCCAGCGCATTATCTTCGGCCACTGGGCGGCGCTCGAAGGACAATCCCCAGAGCCTGACGTGATCGCCCTGGATACCGGCTGTGTATGGGGCGCGAGCATGACCCTAATGAATATCGATAGCGGCGAGAAATACAGCTGCGACTGTAAGGAGCAAGCATGAGCGAGTTCAAACGCATCCCCCCCGAGCAGGCCCAGGCATTGCGTCAGCAAGGCGCGGTGGTGGTCGACATTCGTGACCCACAAAGCTTTGCCGCCGGACACATCAGCGGCTCGCAGCATCTCGACAATCACTCGCTGCACGCCTTTATCACTCAGGCCGATCTCGACGCACCACTGATCGTCACCTGCTACCACGGCAACTCCAGCCAGAGCGCAGCGGCCTATCTGGTCGGCCAGGGCTTCAGCGACGTCTACAGCCTTGATGGCGGCTTCGAACTGTGGCGCGCAACGTTCCCTAACGACACCGCACACAGCTCGGAAGAATAATTTTCTCCACGCCCAGGCCGCGCCAGCTGTGGCCTGCCGGGCATTGCCGAGCAGCAGTAATATCCTGTTATCGTTGCTCGGCCCTTGACCTCGCTGATTCCGAACTATCCTTTAGCTCAGGCCATCCAAAACAAGGTAGAGCCGGCCAAACGGCATCGGGCCATCGGTAAGAACCTGTTCAAGGTCTCGCGAGCTAGAGTCATGCAAGGCAAGAACAGGCGAGGAAGCGGAGTTTACTGATGTAAATAAGCATTCCGAGCCTGTTCTTAACGCAGCAGGGCTTACGCGCAGCAGACGTTGAACACGTTCTAAGATTATTAGGTGTTCTGGGGGTTTTACCCGGCGGCATCCGCACCGGGGCTACCAAGCGCCTGACCGAACCCGCACCGGCTCTGCGCATCGAGCGAGGTGAAGTCATGAGCATATTCAGCCACTTCCAACAACGTTTCGAAGCGACTCGCCAGGAGGAGTTTTCCCTCCAGGAGTACCTCGAGCTGTGCAAACAGGATCGCAGCGCCTACGCCTCGGCAGCCGAGCGCCTGTTGCTGGCCATCGGTGAGCCGGAACTGCTCGATACCTCGACTGACCCACGGCTCTCGCGAATTTTCTCCAACAAGGTGATTCGCCGTTACCCGGCGTTTGCCGACTTCCATGGCATGGAAGAGTGTATCGACCAGATCGTTTCCTACTTCCGCCATGCCGCTCAAGGCCTGGAAGAGAAGAAGCAAATCCTCTACCTGCTCGGCCCGGTAGGCGGCGGTAAATCCTCGCTGGCGGAAAAACTCAAACACCTGATCGAAAAGGTGCCGTTCTATGCCATCAAAGGCTCGCCGGTATTTGAGTCGCCACTGGGCCTGTTCAGCGACGCTGAAGACGGCGCCATCCTCGAAGAGGATTACGGCATCCCCCGGCGCTACCTCAACAGCATCATGTCGCCCTGGGCGACCAAGCGCCTGCAAGAGTTCGGCGGCGATATCAGCCAGTTCCGCGTGGTCAAACTCTACCCGTCGATCCTCAACCAGATCGCCGTGGCCAAGACCGAGCCGGGCGACGAAAACAACCAGGACATCTCCGCGCTGGTCGGTAAGGTGGACATCCGCAAGCTCGAGGAATACCCACAGAACGACGCTGACGCCTACAGCTACTCGGGCGCGCTGTGCCGGGCCAACCAGGGCCTGATGGAATTCGTCGAGATGTTCAAGGCACCGATCAAGGTGCTGCACCCGCTGCTGACCGCCACCCAGGAAGGCAACTACAACAGCACCGAAGGCCTCGGCGCGATTCCTTACAGCGGCATCCTGCTGGCCCACTCCAACGAGTCGGAATGGCACAGCTTCCGTAACAACAAGAACAACGAGGCCTTTATCGACCGCATCTACATCGTCAAGGTGCCGTATTGCCTGCGCGTCTCCGACGAGATCAAGATCTACGACAAGCTGCTGATCAACAGCTCGCTGTCCAAGGCCCACTGCGCGCCGGATACGCTGAAGATGCTTGCGCAGTTCTCCGTGCTCAGCCGCCTGAAGGAGCCGGAAAACTCCAACGTCTACTCGAAGATGCGCGTCTACGACGGCGAAAACCTCAAGGACACCGACCCCAAGGCCAAGTCGATTCAGGAATACCGCGACAGCGCCGGTGTCGATGAAGGCATGAACGGCCTGTCGACCCGCTTCGCCTTCAAGATTCTCTCCAAGGTGTTCAACTTCGATCCACACGAGATCGCTGCCAACCCGGTGCACCTGCTGTATGTGCTGGAGCAGCAGATCGAGCAGGAACAGTTCCCCGCCGAAACCCGCGAGCGCTACCTGCGCTTTATCAAGGAGTACCTGGCGCCGCGCTACATCGAGTTTATCGGCAAGGAAATCCAGACCGCTTACCTCGAGTCCTACAGCGAGTACGGGCAAAACATCTTCGACCGCTATGTGCTGTACGCCGACTTCTGGATTCAGGATCAGGAATACCGTGACCCGGAAACCGGCGAGATTCTCAACCGCGTGGCGCTCAACGAGGAACTGGAGAAGATCGAGAAACCGGCCGGCATCAGCAACCCGAAGGATTTCCGCAACGAGATCGTCAACTTCGTGCTGCGCGCCCGCGCCAACAACAATGGCAAGAACCCGACCTGGCTCAGCTACGAGAAGCTGCGCGTGGTGATCGAGAAGAAAATGTTCTCCAACACCGAGGATCTGCTGCCTGTCATCAGTTTCAACGCCAAGGCGAGCAAGGAGGATCAACAGAAACACAACGACTTCGTCACTCGCATGGTCGAGCGCGGCTACACCGACAAGCAGGTGCGCCTGTTGTCCGAGTGGTATCTGCGGGTTCGCAAATCGCAATAAAGCGGCCTGGCGCAACCGGCCAGGGAGCAGCGCAGGGCGCGGCAACGCGCTCTGCCAGCGCTTGCGCCTGATGCCTGCAGTGCACGGAGGGCAGTTATGAGCCATGTGATCGACCGCCGCCTGAACGGCAAGAACAAGAGCACGGTAAACCGCCAGCGTTTCCTGCGGCGCTACCGTGACCACATCAAGAAGGCCGTAGAAGAAGCGGTCAGCCGCCGCTCCATCACCGATATGGAGCACGGCGAACAGATCAGTATCCCCGGTCGCGATATCGACGAGCCGGTATTGCACCACGGCCGCGGTGGTCGCCAGACCACCGTGCACCCCGGCAACCGCGAATTCACTACAGGCGAAAAAATTGCCCGCCCGCAAGGCGGTGGCGGCGGACAAGGCGCAGGCAAGGCCAGCAACTCCGGCGAAGGCATGGACGAGTTCGTCTTCCAGATCACTCAGGAGGAATTCCTCGACTTCATGTTCGAGGATTTAGAACTGCCCAATCTGATCAAGCGCCACCTGACCGGCAGCGACACCTTCAAGAATGTGCGAGCCGGTATCAGCAATGAAGGCAACCCGTCGCGCATCAATATCGTGCGCACCCTGCGTTCGGCCCATGCAAGGCGCATTGCCCTGTCCGGCAGCAGCCGCAACAAGCTCAAAAGCGCCCAGGCCGAACTGGAGCGCCTGAAACTGGAACAGCCAGACAACCTCAGCGATATCCAGGCACTCGAAGAAGAAGTCAGCAAACTGCGTGCGCGAATCAAGCGCGTGCCCTTCCTCGATACCTTCGACCTCAAATACAACCTGCTGGTCAAGCAACCCAACCCCAGCTCGAAAGCGGTGATGTTCTGCCTGATGGACGTGTCTGGCTCGATGACCCAATCGACCAAGGACATCGCCAAACGCTTCTTTATCCTGCTGTACCTGTTCCTCAAACGGAACTACGACAAGATCGAGGTGGTGTTTATCCGTCACCACACCAGTGCCCGCGAAGTGGACGAGCAGGAGTTTTTCTACTCGCGCGAAACCGGCGGCACCATCGTCTCCAGTGCGCTCAAGCTGATGCAGGAGATCATGGCCGAGCGCTACCCGATCAACGAATGGAATATCTACGCCGCCCAGGCGTCGGATGGCGACAACTGGAACGATGACTCGCCAATCTGCCGGGATATATTGATCAAGCAGATCATGCCGTTCGTGCAGTACTTCACCTACGTCGAGATAACCCCGCGCGAGCACCAGGCGCTGTGGTTCGAGTACGAGCAGGTCAGCGAGGCGTTCGCCGACACCTTTGCCCAACAGCAGCTGGTCTCGGCCGGCGATATCTACCCGGTATTCCGCGACCTGTTCCAGCGGAGGCTCGTGACATGAGCAACAGCAAAGACAAGAAGCGCCAACCGATTTCCACTGGCTCGGAATGGACCTTTGAACTGATCCGTCAGTACGACCGGGAGATCGCGCGCATCGCCGAGCGCTATGCGCTGGACACCTACCCCAACCAGATCGAAGTGATTACCGCCGAGCAAATGATGGATGCCTACGCCTCGGTCGGCATGCCACTGGGTTATCACCACTGGTCCTACGGCAAGCACTTCCTCAGCACTGAAAAAGGCTACAAGCGCGGGCAGATGGGCCTGGCCTACGAGATCGTGATCAACTCCGACCCATGCATCGCCTACCTGATGGAAGAAAACACCATCTGCATGCAGGCCCTGGTGATTGCCCATGCCTGCTACGGGCACAACAGCTTCTTCAAGGGCAACTACCTGTTTCGCACCTGGACCGACGCCAGTTCGATCATTGATTACCTGGTGTTCGCCAAGCAGTACATCATGCAGTGCGAGGAGCGCCACGGCATCGACGCGGTGGAAGACCTGCTCGACTCCTGCCACGCCCTGATGAACTACGGCGTCGACCGCTACAAACGTCCCTACCCGATCTCCGCCGAAGAGGAACGGCGGCGCATGAAGGATCGTGAAGAACACCTGCAGAAGCAGATCAACGACCTCTGGCGCACCATCCCGAAAAGCGCCAGCAAGGGCGACAGCAAAGACAGCAAGCGTTTCCCTGTCGAACCGCAGGAGAACATTCTGTACTTTCTGGAGAAACACGCGCCGCTACTGGAGCCCTGGCAGCGCGAGATCATTCGCATCGTGCGCAAGATCGCCCAGTACTTCTATCCGCAGCGCCAGACCCAGGTAATGAACGAAGGCTGGGCGACCTTCTGGCACTACACTCTGATGAACGACCTATACGACGAAGGCCTGGTCACCGACGGCTTTATGATGGAGTTTCTGCAGTCGCACACCAGCGTGGTCTATCAGCCGCCGTTCGACAGCCCCTACTACAGCGGCATCAACCCCTATGCCCTGGGTTTCGCCATGTACCGCGACATCCGCCGCATCTGCGAAGAACCCACCGAAGAAGATCGTCGCTGGTTCCCCGACATTGCCGGCAGCGACTGGCTAAGCACCCTGAAGTTCGCCATGACCAGCTTCAAGGATGAGAGTTTTATCCTGCAGTACCTGTCACCCAAGGTGATCCGCGACCTCAAGCTGTTCAGCATTCTCGACGACGACCAGAAGGACGAACTGTACGTCCCTGCTATCCATGACGAGCCCGGCTATCGCAGCATCCGCGAAACTCTGGCAGCGCAGTACAACCTGGGCAACCGCGAACCCAACGTGCAGATCTGGAGCATCGATCGGCGCGGCGACCGCTCACTGACCCTGCGCCATCAGCAGCATGACCGCAAACCGCTGGGCAACTCGACCGAGGAAGTGCTCAAGCACCTGCATCGTCTGTGGGGCTTCAACATCCACCTGGAGATCTATCAGGGTGACCAATTGATCACCACCCAACACGTCCCACCGCAAAACGACAGTACACAAGACTCCGACTACCCACGCCTCGATCTGATGATTCCGCCCATTTGATCGGTTGCGCACCCCCATGCCGAACACCAGCATGCGCAGCAGAGCAACCGGGAGTCTGCTGATGCGCCTGTTTACCGTGTTATTGCTGTGCCTGGCCCTTGCCACATGCAGCAGCCAGCCGCCTCGCGTCCAGGTACTGACACCCGCCAGTACCGAACTGACGGGCAAACACAGCTTCAGCCTGATCGCCGCCGATCAGGCGCTACAGGGCGAAGTGCCCTTTGCCGAGCGCTACGAACAGCTTGAGCAACTGCTGCGCGAAGGCCTGAGCAACCGCGGTTACCAAGCCAGCCCGAGAGCAGAAATTCAGGTCTATTACTGGCTGGCCGTGCAGGACAGCCCGCTGGATTTCAAGGTCGACACCGCCCCACCCACCTCGCTCGGCCCCTACCAGGCTATTCATCGCCTGCGCGATGAAACCGGCACCCTGCGCTTGCGCCTGACTACTCCGGCGCAGGTCATTCTCTGGGAAGGTCTGATCAGTACGGGACTAAGCCCGGCCAAGGACAGCGCCGAACTGCTCGAGCGCGCCACCCAAGCGCTGTTGCAGCAAATTCCTATGGCCAGCCCGTAGCCGCGATGCGATCTGGGGGAATACCTCTCCTCAGAACGCAATCAAGCCCAGGCACTAACCGGACAATTCCGGCATCCAGCCGTTATGCTCTGCACAACGGAGGATGAGCCATGCAGATTTACAAAGTGGGCGGCGCTGTGCGCGACCGCCTGTTGGGCCGCGAGGTCAGCGAGATCGACTGGGTCGTGGTCGGCGCCAGCGCCGAACAGATGCTTGAGTTGGGCTACCGTCCGGTCGGCGCAGACTTCCCGGTGTTCCTGCACCCGCAGACCGGCGAGGAATACGCCCTGGCCCGCACCGAGCGCAAGAACGGGCGCGGTTACGGCGGTTTCACCTTCTTCGCCAGCCCGGAAGTCACCCTGGAAGAGGACCTGATCCGACGCGACCTGACCGTCAATGCCATGGCTGAGGACGACCACGGCACATTGACCGATCCCTACGGCGGCCAACACGACCTCGCAGCCCGATTGCTGCGCCATGTGTCTCCGGCCTTCGCCGAAGACCCATTGCGCGTGCTGCGCGTCGCCCGTTTTGCCGCCCGCTACGCGCCTATGGGTTTTAGCGTGGCCGCAGAAACCATGGCACTGATGCGTGAGCTGAGCGAATCCGGCGAACTCACGGCACTGACGCCGGAACGCAGCTGGAAGGAAATATCCCGCGCGCTGATGGAACCGCGCCCGGATGTATTTATTCAGGTGCTGCGCGACTGCGGCGCGCTGCGCGTTCTGCTGCCGGAAGTCGACGTGCTGTTCGGCATCCCACAGCCACCGGCCCATCACCCGGAAATCGACACCGGCGTGCATGTGCTCAGCGTGTTGCGCCAGTGCGCCGAACACCAACAACCGCTGACGGTGCGCTGGGCCTGCCTGCTGCATGATGTCGGCAAGGGCCTTACCCCCGAGGCCGAGTGGCCACGCCACATCGCCCATGAACACAAGGGTCTGAAACTGATCCGGGCAATCAACCAGCGCTGCAAAGCGCCCAAGGACTGTCAGGAGCTGGCGCTACAGGTCGGTGAATTCCACACCCACGGCCACCGCGCCCTGGAGCTCAAGCCCTCGACTCTGCTCAAGCTGCTGCAAGGTTTCGACGTATTTCGCCGCCCGCAGCGCTTTGAAGAATTTATCGCCGCCTGCGAAATGGATGCCCGCGGCCGCCTCGGCCTGGAACAACGCGAATATCCGCAAGCCGACTACCTGCGTGCGGCCATGCACGCCGCCCGAGCAGTGGCCGTGCAACCACTTCTGGCCCGTGGCCTGCAGGGCGCCGAACTGGGCAATGCCCTGCAGGAAGAACGTCTGCAGGCAGTGCGGCAATTCTGCCTGGCACACCCGCGAACATAGCGTTCCGCGCTACACACTGTTAGGCTGGAGCCCTTGCAGCACTAGGCCTCCAGCCAAATTACGCATAATTTTTGACGCCAAAATCTAAGCGTATGCGCTTTACTCAACAAGAGCCTGCTTGTGCACCCAACCCGTACAGCACACAAGCACCGAACAGGCCACGCCGGAGACCTTCACTTTGTACCTGACCCGTATTCTGTTTATGCGCACACCTCGACACCTGCTCTGTAGTGTACTGCTCGCATTCCTGCCGGTACTGGCTCGCGCCGAAGCGGCCACACCGGACAGTGCCACCCTGCGCGCCAATCAGGTTGCCCATGTGGTCCACGGCATCCTCAGCTATGCCCGCTGGCCCCAGCAGCACGACACCCTGCGCCTGTGTGTGATTGCACCGACCGAATACGCCGACTTGCTGTGGCAGAACCACGAATTGGAGTCGCGCCAGCCAGTACAGGCCAAGCGCCTGCTGGTTGACAGTCCATTACTGGAAACAGACTGCGAAGCCGTCTATCTCGGCGTGATCGAGGACAGCCAACGGATTGCCCTGTTCAACCGCCTGGTCGGCAAACCAATCCTGACCATCAGCGAGACCAACCAGGCCTGCAGCGAAGGCAGCCTGTTCTGCCTGGGCATCAGCGATGAGCATGTCGGCTTCAAGGTCAACCTCGATGCCGTCGCACGCAGCGGCATCCGCATTCACCCCAACGTACTGCAATTGGGCAGGCGCGCAGGGCCGCAGCCATGAACCGCAGAAAGCCGCAAGCCGCCCAACAGCGCCCTAGCCTGCGCCGCCTCTTGCATCACGCCCACCTGCGCGTGGCCCTGCTGGCCATGGGTCTGACCAGCCTGTCGCTAACCCTGGTCAGCCTGCTGGCGCTGAGCACCTATGCCGGCCACAACCTGCAACTGATTGCCCGCTCCCTGGCCTACACCCTGGAAGCCGCCGTGGTGTTCAACGACCGGGCGGCGGTACGCGATGCCCTGGAACAGATCTGCAAGACCGAAGAAATCGCCCAGGTGGCGGTCTTTGATAAAGACGGCGAGTTGCTCGCCAGCCTCGACACGCCCAACAACACCGTACTCAACAGCGCCGAACAATCGATCGCCCGCCTGCTACTGCCCGACATGGTGATCCAACCCATCATCTACCAGGGTCAACAGATCGGCGCTCTTCACCTCAGCGGCCAAGGCACCACCCTGCTGCGCTTCCTGATCGGCGGCCTGCTCGGCCTGTTGGCCAGCCTGGCGCTCAGCGCCCTGGGCGCGACCTACGGTTCCAAACGCATCCAGCGCGCCATCACCGGCCCACTGCGCAACTTGTCCGAGGTGGCGCACAGCATTTCCGTGGACCGCACATTCAACCAGCGCGTGCCGGCCACCCATATCGCCGACCTCAACGAACTGGCCGAAGACTTCAACGCCCTGCTCGATCAACTCGAAGCCTGGCAGCACCAACTGGAACGCGAAAACGCCTCGCTGGCGCACCAGGCCAGCCACGACGCACTAACCGGCCTGCCCAACCGCGCCTTCTTCGAATCTCGCCTGCTCGGCGCCATGCGTGAAGCACGCGATAGCCAGACGCAGATGGCCGTGCTGTTTCTCGACAGTAACCGCTTCAAGGAAATCAACGACCAACTCGGCCACGCCGCCGGCGATGCCGTGCTGATCGCCATTGCCCAGCGTCTGCGTGCGCAACTGCGCGAAGGCGATACCGTCGCCCGCCTGGGCGGCGATGAATTCGCCGTGCTGCTCAAACCCATTCATCACGAAGACGATGCCGTGCTGATTGCCGACAAGATCATCGACAGCATGCACGCCCCCATCGCCCTGCCCGAGGGCGGCAGCATCACCACCTCCCTGAGCATCGGCATCGCGCTGTACCCAGAGCATGCCGACAACCCCGAAGCGTTGGTGCATGAGGCGGATGTCGCCATGTACCACGCCAAACGCAGCCAGGGCGGACGCACCATGGCCAAAAGCCAGGACTCACTGCCCCAGTAAACAAGGAGCTTCACTTTGCGCAGCTTATTGCGATTGATCTTTATCAGCGTGCTCGGCGCGGCACTCCTCAGCGGTTGCCAGAGCACACCCAAGGGGCTCAGCGCCGAACAGGTCGCCCTGCTCAAGAGCCACGGATTCCAGTGGACTGAGGACGGCTGGGAACTGGGACTTTCCGGCAAGGTGCTGTTCGATACCGACTCCGAGGTAGTATCCAGTGCCAGCACCATACAATTGACGAAAATCACCCAGGCGCTGCTTGGCGTAGGCATTCAGCAGGTACGCCTGGAAGGCCACACCGATAACGTCGGCCAGCCGGCCTACAACGAACAGTTGTCGCTGCGCCGGGCCAAGACAGTGGCGGCCGTGATGCAGGGTGCAGGAATGGATGCGCGACTGATTACCACCCGCGGCCTCGGGCAGAGCAAGCCAATTGCCGACAACAATAGCGCCGAAGGACGCAGCGAAAACCGCCGCGTGGCGATTATCGTCAGCACACCCTGATCAGGTTCTGGCGGGGAACTCGGCACACAGCGCGGGCGGCGTCAGTTGCTGCTCACGCCAGGTGAACGCCACCGGCCACAACTGCTGGTCAATCTGCGCCGCCTGCCACAGCTCGGCAAAGCTGCGCTGCTGCGCCGGGTGCAGGGTATCTGGCACCAGCAGAGCCAGCGGCCAGAGAACGAAGGCGTTTTTCAGAATTTCCGCACGCGGCAGGATCAAGCCATCGAAATTGCCGACCAGATTGCCGTACAGCAGCACGTCGATATCCAGCGGCAGACCCTTGCGTTCAGGCGCATAGCGGCCGTTATCGGCTTCGATAAATTTCAGCCGGCGGTCCAGCTCACCCAGTGGCAACTCGCTGTAGCCGGCCACCACCAGATTGAAGAACGGCCCGCTCTTGATGCCGACCGCCTGGCTTTCGAACACCGGCGAGCAGCGCATCTCGCTGAGCAGCCCGGCGAGCGCCTCCAGGCCGGCGCACAGGTGCGCCTCACGGCCGATATTGCTGCCCAGGCCAAGCAGAACGGGAGTTAGCGACATCCGCGCTCAATCTCCACGCCCACCCCACCACTGGCCGCCGGCACGGCGCCGGGCTTGGTCAGCTTGAGTCGCACCCAGGGGATCTGAAACTCAGCCATTAGCAACTCAACCAGTCGCTCGGCAAAGGTTTCCACCAGAATGAACTGCGATTCGCTGGCAAACGCCTGGATACGTTGCGAGACGCGGGCGTAATCCAGCGCCTTGTCCAGGTCATCACCCGCAGCAGCTGGGCGGTTGTCCCAGCCCAGGTACAGATCCAGACGCAGGCACTGGCGAATGGTGCGCTCCCAGTCGTAGGCACCAATCACCGTGTCGACTTCCAGACCCTCAATAAAAACTGTGTCCAAGCACGCTCTCCGTGGCACGACAAGGCTGCCGCACCTAGTTAGAATCAGGGCTCCCTCGCCCGGAATGGATACCATGTTTTGGCTGTTGGCGACCCTCGCCTACCTGCTCGGCTCGCTGTCATTCGCCATTCTGCTCAGCCGCCTGGCCGGCGGACCGGATCCGCGCGCCAGTGGCTCGGGTAATCCCGGCGCCACCAACATGCTGCGCGTCGCAGGCAAACGCCTGGCCATCCTCACGCTGCTCGGCGATCTGTGCAAAGGCCTATTGCCAGTGCTGGCCGCCAACCTGCTCGGCCTCGACGTTCAACAGCAGACCTGGATCGGCCTCGCCGCCGTGATCGGCCATCTCTACCCGGTGTATTTTCGCTTCCAGGGCGGCAAGGGTGTGGCCACTGCCGCCGGCATGCTGCTCGGCCTCTACCCGCCGGCCGCCCTGCTGGCACTCGCTGCCTGGGCCCTGACCTTCGCACTGACCCGTACCAGCTCGCTGGCCTCACTAATTGCCACGCCGCTGACCCTGCCACTGCTGGCCTGGCAGCAACCAGCAGCCTTACTGCCGATGTGCGCCCTCACCGGGCTGATCGTCTGGCGCCATCGCGGCAATTTACGCGATCTGTTCGCCGGCCGTGAGCGGCATTTCTAACGCTTAACCTGAATCTGGCTCATCATGCCACCGCTTATAGCGCTTGCAGTTGCTCCATCGGCCAGCGCGCCTGCACCTTGATCGCCAGATCTTCGTGCTGCCCCGCCAGCAAACGCTGACAGCCGGCATAAGCGATCATCGCGCCGTTATCCGTGCAAAACGCCGGCCGCGCATAAAACACCGCCCCCTTCAACTCGGCGAGCATCTGCTCCAGCGCCTGACGCAGCGCCTTGTTGGCGCTCACACCACCAGCAATCACCAGGTTATTCAGGCCAGTCTGCTTGAGCGCACGCTTGCATTTGATGGTCAGGGTCTCGACCACCGCCTGCTGGAATGCCAGGGCGATATCACAACGGGTCTGCTCGGAGCGATCCCCTTCAGCCTGGCACTGCTGCCAGGTATTCAAGGTAAAGGTCTTCAGACCACTGAAGCTGAATTCCAGCCCCGGTCGATCAGTCATCGGTCGGGGGAACTTGAAGCGCCCCGGCGTGCCATTCAGCGCCAACCGAGCGATCTCCGGGCCACCGGGGTACTGCAGGCCCATCAGTTTGGCCGTTTTGTCGAAAGCCTCGCCTGCCGCATCATCCAGGGACTCGCCGAGCAGTTGGTACTGGCCAATGCCATCCACACGCACCAGCTGGGTATGCCCGCCTGAAACCAGCAAAGCGACGAACGGAAAGGCTGGCGGTTGCTCTTCCAACATCGGCGCCAGCAGGTGGCCTTCCATATGGTGCACACCGAGCGCCGGGATACCCCAGGCAAATGCCAACGCCTGGGCGCAAGAAGCGCCAACCAGCAACGCACCGACCAGGCCAGGGCCTGCGGTGTAGGCGATTGCGTCGATGTCAGCCTTGTCCTTGCCCGCCTCGTCGAGCACCTGACGGATCAACGGCAGCATGCGTTTGACGTGGTCGCGCGAGGCCAATTCGGGCACCACGCCACCATAGATACGGTGCAGATCGATCTGACTGAACAGCGCGTCCGCCAGCAGGCCGCGCTCGCTGTCATACAGCGCGACACCGGTTTCGTCGCAGGAGGTTTCCAATCCCAGAACCAGCATGGGCAGTGCCTTGTAGTAGTGTGTGCAACTTCGAAGGCGCGCATGATAATGGCCGCTGGCGCGAGCCGGCCAGCGCTTTTCGATCAGAGGCTTTGCATTCCTCGCGATGAGGCGGTAACATCCGCAACCCTTAAAAACCTACGTTCTCCAGCGCCAAATGCCAGGAGCAACGTTACCCCCGGTAATAAAGAAGGTACGCCCTGGATGCCAGCCGTCAAAGTTAAAGAGAACGAACCCTTCGACGTAGCTCTGCGTCGTTTCAAGCGCTCCTGCGAAAAAGCCGGTGTTCTGGCTGAAGTTCGCAGCCGTGAATTCTACGAAAAGCCGACTTCCGAGCGTAAGCGCAAAGCAGCTGCTGCTGTTAAGCGTCACGCCAAGAAAGTGCAGCGCGAGCAGCGCCGCAGCGTTCGCCTGTACTAAGCAGCGGGCTCACGCCCACACGCTAGTTACACGCGCACTGCCTGATACCCGGCTTCGGCCGGGTTTCGCTTTTAGACTCCGCGCCACCCTCGGGTGACGATCGGAGTCTTTTAGTTTTTGCCCTGACCTGTTCTGCCCCAACGCATAACAGTATTCTGAGCGCCTATGGCCGGCCTGATCCCACAGTCTTTTATCGATGACCTGCTCAACCGCACCGACATCGTCGACGTGGTCGCTTCGCGCATCCAGCTGAAAAAGGCCGGCAAGAACTACACCGCCTGCTGCCCCTTCCACAAAGAAAAAACCCCCTCGTTCAGCGTCAGCCCGGATAAGCAGTTCTATTACTGCTTTGGCTGCGGCGCCGGCGGCAACGCCCTAGGGTTTGTCATGGACCACGACCAACTGGATTTTCTCCAGGCAGTCGAGGACCTGGCCAAACGCGCCGGTATGGAAATACCGCGCGAGGAAGGCACGCGCAGCAACAAGCCGCGCCAGCCAACCGACTCACCGCTCTACCCACTGCTGACCGCCGCCACCGAGTTCTACAAACAAGCACTGAAAAGCCACCCACAGCGTAAAGCGGCGATTGAATACCTTAAAGGTCGCGGCCTGTCCGGTGAGATCGCCCGCGACTTCGGCATGGGCTTCGCGCCACCCGGCTGGGACAACCTTCTCAAACAGCTTGGTGGCGACAGCCTGCAACAGAAGGCCATGATCGACGCTGGCCTGCTGATCGAAAACGCCGAAACCAAACGGGTTTACGACCGCTTCCGCGACCGCATTATGTTCCCGATTCGCGACAGCAGAGGCCGCGTGATTGCCTTTGGCGGCCGGGTACTGGGCGACGAGAAACCGAAATACCTGAACTCACCGGAAACCCCGGTTTTCCATAAAGGTCAGGAACTGTACGGCCTGTTCGAGGCACGCAAACATAACCGCGACCTCGACGAGATCATGGTGGTCGAAGGCTACATGGACGTCATTGCCCTGGCCCAACAGGGCCTGCGCAACGCCGTGGCCACCCTTGGCACCGCCACCAGTGAAGAACACCTCAAGCGCCTGTTCCGCCTCGTGCCCAGCGTATTGTTCTGCTTTGACGGCGACGCCGCCGGACGCAACGCCGCCTGGCGCGCCCTTGAAGCCACCCTGCCGAACCTGCAAGACGGCCGCCGCGCGCGCTTCCTGTTTCTGCCCGACGGCGAAGACCCCGACACCCTGGTGCGCAGCGAAGGCACTGATGCCTTCCGCGCACGGATCAACCAGCACGCCCAACCCCTGGCCGACTACTTCTTCCAGCAACTCAGCGAAGAAGCCGACCCGCGCTCTCTGGAAGGTAAAGCGCACCTGATGACCCTCGCCGCACCGCTGATCGACAAGATCCCCGGCAACAACCTGCGCACTCTGATGCGCCAGCGCCTGAGCGAGATTACCGGCCTGTCCGGCGAAGCCCTGCAACAAATGGCACCCAGCGCACGCAGTAGCCAGTCCAACCACAACAGCGCACCACCGAGCGATCACCCGAACTACGCCGACATCCCCGACAGCGCCTATTACGATGTCGAGCCACACAACAACGAATACGAAAACCCCAGCCCTGCGCCGACCTTCGAGCGCAACCAAAGCAAGAGCAGCCGAAATTACGACGGAGGTAAGCGAGGCAAAAAAGGCTCGGGGGACTTTACCCCGCGCGCACCGCGCACCGCCGTCAGCGTCGAATCGCCGCACCTGAGCGCCCTGCGCACCCTGCTGCACCACCCGCAACTGGCGCAGAAGGTTGAGGATGTCAGCCACTTTGCCGCCGAAGACGACACCTACGCCCAGCTACTGGTCGCCCTGCTCGGCGCCCTGCAAAAGAACCCCAGACTGCGCTCGCTGCAACTGATTGCACGCTGGCACGGCACGGAACAGGGCCGCCTGCTGCGCGCCCTGGCAGAAAAGGAATGGCTGATTTCGGCCGACAACCTTGAACAACAGTTTTTCGACACTATAACTAGTCTTGTAGCCCGCCAACGCGAGCGCAGCCTGGAACATTTGCTGCGCAAAGCCCGTCAAAGCGAGTTGAGCGCAGAAGAGAAAGATCAGCTGCGCAGCTTGCTGAGCCGTAATGCATCACCGGTAATCCCGAGTCCAACTGGCGCTTAGGGGTGTTACTCGGGTATAATCCGCGGCTTGTTTTTTGCCCGCCAAGACCTTCAGTGGATAGGGTGTTATGTCCGGAAAAGCGCAACAGCAGTCTCGTTTGAAAGAATTGATCAGCCGCGGTCGTGAGCAGGGTTACCTGACTTACGCGGAGGTCAATGACCACTTGCCGGAGGATATTTCCGATCCGGAACAGGTGGAAGATATCATCCGCATGATCAACGACATGGGGATCAACGTATTCGAGAGTGCTCCGGATGCGGACGCCCTGTTGTTGGCGGAAGCCGACACCGACGAAGCAGCCGCTGAAGAAGCCGCTGCCGCACTCGCGGCCGTTGAAACCGATATCGGCCGCACCACCGACCCCGTGCGCATGTACATGCGTGAAATGGGCACCGTGGAACTGCTGACCCGTGAAGGCGAAATTGAAATCGCCAAACGCATCGAGGAAGGCATCCGCGAAGTCATGGGTGCAGTGGCTCACTTCCCAGGCACTGTCGACAGCATTCTCGCCGAGTACAACCGCGTCACCACCGAAGGTGGTCGTCTGGTTGAAGTCCTTAGCGGCTATATCGACCCGGATGACGGCAGCGTACCCGCCGAAGCCGCAGCTCCTGTTCCGGCCAGCGACGGTGATGCCGCCGACGACAAGGACGATGACGAGGAAGACGGCGACAGCGACGACGAGGAAGAAGAAGGCGACGGCGGTCCGGATCCAGAAGAGGCCCTGCGCCGCTTCACCGCGATTGGCGAAGCCCTTGAACTCGCCAAGAAGGCCCTGAAAAAGCACGGCCGCAACAGCAAGCAAGGCAATGCCGCGCTGAAAGACATGGCCGAGCTGTTCATGCCGATCAAGCTCGTACCTAAACAGTACGATGCACTGGTCGTGCGTGTGCGCAGCTCCCTGGAGCGCCTGCGCGCTCAGGAACGCGCCATCATGCAACTCTGCGTACGTGATGCCCGCATGCCGCGCGCCGACTTCCTGCGCTTGTTCCCTGGCAATGAAGTTGACCAGACCTGGGCCGAGCAACTGGCCAAGGGCAAGGCCAAGTACGCCGAAGCCATTGGTAACCTGCAAGCCGACATCCAGCGTTGCCAGCAAAAGCTGTCTGCCCTGGAAGCCGAGTGCGAACTGAGCCTGGCTGAAATCAAGGACATCAACCGTCGCATGTCGATCGGCGAGGCCAAGGCCCGTCGCGCGAAGAAAGAGATGGTTGAAGCGAACCTGCGTCTGGTGATCTCGATTGCCAAGAAGTACACCAACCGTGGCCTGCAGTTCCTCGACTTGATTCAGGAAGGCAACATCGGCTTGATGAAGGCGGTGGACAAGTTCGAATACCGTCGCGGCTACAAGTTCTCGACCTATGCCACCTGGTGGATTCGTCAGGCGATCACTCGCTCGATCGCCGACCAGGCGCGCACCATCCGTATTCCGGTGCACATGATCGAGACGATCAACAAGCTCAACCGTATTTCCCGGCAGATGCTGCAGGAAATGGGTCGCGAACCGACCCCGGAAGAGCTGGGCGAGCGCATGGAAATGCCTGAGGACAAGATCCGCAAGGTACTGAAGATCGCCAAAGAGCCGATCTCCATGGAAACCCCGATCGGCGACGACGAAGACTCGCATCTGGGCGACTTCATCGAGGACAGCACCATGCAATCGCCGATCGACGTGGCGACCGTGGAAAGCCTCAAGGAAGCCACCCGCGAAGTACTCTCCGGCCTCACTGCACGTGAAGCCAAGGTACTGCGCATGCGCTTCGGCATCGACATGAATACCGATCACACCCTTGAGGAAGTTGGTAAGCAGTTCGATGTAACCCGCGAGCGGATTCGTCAGATCGAAGCCAAGGCGCTGCGCAAGCTGCGCCACCCGACGAGAAGCGAGCACCTGCGCTCCTTCCTCGACGAGTAACACCAGAACCCCCGGCCCTGTCGGGGGTTTTGCATTATGGCCACCTACCCAGGCCGGCAGGGCAGGTCTACACTTTTCCCACTGCCCATAAGAACGAGCCCGCCCATGTCGCGTGTTTCGGCCACTCTCCTGTTGTGTCTGGCTTGCTGGTCCCTGCCTGCAATCAGCCTGGAACTGACTGCCGAGGAGCAGGCATGGCTGGCGGCTCACCCTGAGCTTAGCCTGGGGGTCGATCACAACTGGCCGCCTTATGAGTTCATCGACGACAACGAACGCTATCAGGGCCTTGCCGCCGACTACATCGCCCTGCTCGAACAGCGCTTAGCGATCACCCTGCGCCCCGCCCCCGCCCGCAACTGGAGTGAAGTGCTGGCCGATGCCAGAACCGGCAAGGTGCAGCTGCTGCCCAGCCTGATGGCCACGCCGGAACGCCGCCAGTACCTGACGTTCACCCGCCCCTACCTGGATTTCCCGATTGTCATCCTGAGCCAGGAGCAAGGCCCGCAACCGCGCAAACTACGCGAATTGCAGGGCCTGCGGGTGGCCGTGGTCGACAGCTATGCCACCCACGAACTGCTGCGCGAGAAGCACCCCGACCTGCGCCTCTGGCCACGCCCCAATGTGGCCGCCGCATTGCAGGCCCTGGCCGCCGGTCAGGCTGACGTCATGGTGGGTGATCTGGCTTCCAGTGTCTGGCACCTGCGCCAGCTCAAACTCGACGGCATCGTTATAAGTGGGCAAACCCCCTACCGCTACCAACTGGCCATGGCCGTACCCAAGGATCAGGGCACCCTGGCCGGGATCATCGACAAACTGCTAGGCGAGCTTACGCCCACTGAGATTGCCGAGATCGAACAGCGCTGGATGGGTGACCCTATTGATCAGCGGCCCTTCTGGCGCAGCCTGCTGCTGTTCGGCCTGCCCGGGTTGCTGGCAGCCCTGCTGATCATTTTCAGCATCCTGCGCATCAATCATCGCCTGCGCAGCGAAATGAATCGTCGCGCCACACTGGAAGATGAGCTGCGCAACAGCGAACAACACTATCGCGGCCTGGTGGAAAGCCTCAACGCCGTTGCCTGGCAGATGGACTTGCTCGACTACCGTTTCACCTACGTCGCTCCCCAGGCGGAAAAACTGCTCGGTTACCCCGCACAGGACTGGCTGCAGCCGGGATTTATCGAGCGTGTCCTGCACCCCGATGACGCCCGCCGCACCCTCGACTATTGCCGCAGCGAAACCGAGGCTGGCCGCGACCACAGCATGGACTACCGCATGCTGGCCACCGATGGCCGTGAAGTCTGGGTGCGCGACATCATCACCCTGTCGCCTGCAAACGGCAGGCAAATGCTGCGTGGCCTGCTGATCGACATCACCGAAACCAAACGCACCGAGCAAGCCCTGGCCCTGTCCGAGCAGAAGTTCGCCTCGGTGTTCCACAACTGCCCGGACATTATCGCCCTGCTCAACGCACAGGATGGTCGCCTGCTGGCCATCAACAGCACCTTCGAGCAGCAGTTCGGCATAAGTGCCAACGAGGCCATCGGCCGCACCACCTCGGAGCTGGACCTGTGGATCGAGCAAGGCAGCGGCCCGCGTATTCTGCAACGGCTACTTGTGGGCAACTCGCACAATATCGAAGGCACCTTCCGCCGCCGCGATGGCAGCCAGTTCACGGCACTGATCTCTGCGCAGAAAGTCACCCTGGATAACAACAGCACCCTGGTCGTCGCCGCCCGCGACATCAGCGAACTGAAGGACACCCAGCAGCGTCTGCAACTCTCAGAAGACAAATTCGCCAAAGCCTTCCACGCCTCCCCTGACGGGCTGCTGATCACCCGCCTCAGCGATGGCCGGCTGCTCGACGTCAACGAAGGATTCAGCCGCATCACCGGCTACAGCATGGATGAAGCCACCGACAGTTCAACCCTGCAACTGGGCATCTGGGCCAATCCGGATGACCGCGTGCAGATGATTGCCCAGGTGCAACAGCATGGCTACGTGAAGGACTTCCGCGCCCTGATCCGCACCCGAAGCGGCAGCATGCGCACCTGTGAAATGTCAGTGCAGCCGATCCCCATCGAAGGCGAAACCTGCATGCTGACCATCGCCCGCGACGTCACCGAACGCGAGCAGATGCAGGAACATCTGCAACAGGCCGCCACCGTCTTCGAAAGCACCGCCGAAGGCGTAATGATCACCGACCTGCAGCAGCGCATCACTGCAGTCAACCGCGCCTTCACCACCATCACGGGCTATAGCGAAGCTGAAGCCCTCGGTCAATCACCGCGCCTGCTGGCCTCCGGCAACCACGACAGCGCTTTCTACGCCGCCATGTGGCACAACCTCAGCGCCTCGGGCCACTGGCAAGGTGAGATCTGGAACAAACGCAAGAACGGCGAGCTGTACCCCGAATGGCTGACCATTAGCGCGGTGCGCGACAGCAGCGAACACATCACCCACTTTGTCGGGGTCTTCGCAGACATCAGCTCGCTCAAGCACGCCCAGGCACGCCTGGATCACCAGGCCCACCACGATCCACTCACCGGCCTGCCCAACCGCACCCTGTTCGAAACCCGCCTGCGCGCCGCCATCGAAGATGCCTTGCTCGACCAGCGCATGGGCGCCGTGCTGTTTATCGACCTCGACCGCTTCAAGCACATCAATGACAGCCTCGGTCACCCGGTCGGCGACCAACTGCTCAAGAGCATCGCCGAACGCCTCAAGGCCCACCTGCGTGACATCGACACCGTAGCGCGCCTGGGCGGTGACGAATTCATCATCCTGCTGCCCGGCCTGCAGCAAAAAGACGATGCCGAGTTGGTCGCCCATAAACTGCTCGATTGCTTCAACCAGCCCTTCCAGTTCGACGAACAGGAACTGTTTATCAGCGCCAGCATCGGCATCAGTCGCTACCCTGAAGACGGTCAGGATGTCGCCACTCTGGTGAAGAACGCCGACGCCGCCATGTACCGTTCCAAGGCGCGTGGTCGCAACCGCGTGGAGCCCTACACCCGCGACCTGACCTTCCAGGCCACCGAACGCATGGCCCTGGAACGTGAACTGCGCCGCGCCATCGAGCAGGAACAGCTGCTGCTTTACTACCAACCCAAACGCTGCCTGCGCAGCAACCGCCTGATTGGCGCTGAAGCCCTGGTGCGCTGGCACCATCCACTGTTCGGCGAAATTCCGCCAGACCGCTTTATCCCGCTGGCAGAAGAAACCGGTCTGATCATAGCCCTCGGCGACTGGGTGCTGCGCCAGGCCTGCTGGCAGATGCAACAGTGGCGGCAGCAACACGCGCCCTTCGGCCCGCTGTCGGTCAACCTCACCGGCGTACAACTGCGCCAACCGCACCTGCTGGTACGCATCTCCAGCCTGCTGGAAGAACACCACCTACCGGCCGAGTTGTTGCAATTGGAAATTACCGAAAGCTTCATCATGAATCAGGCCGAAGAAGCCCTGAACCTGCTGCACCAGCTCAAACACCTCGGCATCCAGTTGGCCATTGACGACTTCGGCACCGGCTACTCTTCCCTCAGCTACCTAAAACGCCTGCCAGTCGACACCCTGAAAATCGACCAATCCTTCGTCCGCGGCTTGCCCAATGACAGCAACGACGTCGCCATCGTGCGCGCCATCATCGCCCTGGGCCGCAGCATGCAGCTGACCGTCATCGCCGAAGGCGTGGAAACCAAAGCCCAGGAACTGTTCCTCGCAGCCGAAGGCTGCGAACAGATCCAAGGCTTCGTCATCAGCCGCGCGATCCATGCGGACGCCTTCGCACAAAACTTCCTCACCCCGCGCCATTCGGTTGGCGCTGCCGAGAAGGCACCGGTATAATCCGCCCGCCCCTGAGGGCCCATAGCTCAGTTGGTTAGAGCAGAGGACTCATAATCCTTTGGTCCACGGTTCGAGTCCGTGTGGGCCCACCAACTCTAAAGCCGCGCATTGCGCGGCTTTTTCATGCCCGCAAGAAATACAGCTAGACCAGCCCTATAGTCCAAAGGTACAAATTCAGTACAGTGCCGGTACAGCGGCACGCTTTTGGAGTAGGAAAAAATGGCCACCATCGTCAAAACGGATGCCGGCACCTGGAAGGCTTTGGTACGCAAAACAGGCTGGCCAACCAACACCAAAACCTTCCGCACCAAGCGCGATGCCGAAGACTGGGCGCGCCGCACCGAAGACGAAATGGTCAGGGGTGTGTACATCCAACGCAGCGGCTCCGAGCGCATGACTTTGGAAATGGCACTGAAACGCTACCTGAGCGAAATCAGCCCAACCAAGAAGCCGACTACCCAGCGCGCCGAAGCCACCAAGGCCCAACAGCTGATCAGCCACCTGGGCAAATACTCCATGGCCGCCCTCTCCGCTGAAATCATCGCCAGCTACCGTGATACGCGCCTGGCCTCGATCACCAATCGCGGCAAGCCCACCAGCAACAACACCGTGCGCCTGGAGCTGGCCTTGCTAAGCCACCTGTTCACCGTGGCAATTCAGGAGTGGGGCCTGGGCCTGAGTTTCAATCCGGTACTGAACATCCGCAAACCAAGCCCCGGCGAAGGTCGCGACCGTCGCTTGTCTGCAGAGGAAGAACGCCGCCTGCTGACCGCCGTAAACAATCACAGCAACCCCATGCTCGGCTGGATCGTCCGCATCGCCCTGGAAACCGGCATGCGCTCATCCGAGATCACATCCCTGCGCAGACACCAGGTCGACATGAAAAAACGCGTGGTGCGCCTCTCAGACACCAAGAACGACAGCGCACGCACCGTCCCACTCAGCAAATGGGCCACAGAAACTTTCCAGGCAGCGCTGAACAACCCGATACGCCCGATTGACTGCGACCTGGTGTTCTTTGGTGAGCCAGGCAAAACCGGCAAGCGCGGCCCCTACGCCTTCACCAAGACTTGGGGTTTGCTGAAAACCAAGCTGGGTATGCCTGATCTGCGCTTCCACGATCTGCGCCATGAGGCGGTAAGCCGATTGGTCGAGGGCGGACTATCCGATCAAGAGGTGTCCGCCATCAGCGGCCATAAGTCGATGCAGATGCTCAAGCGCTATACCCATCTGCGAGCGGAGGATCTAGTCAGCAAGTTGGACCAACTGGACACCAGGCAATCCTGACGTCATCGCCAGCCCTTAACAGCTCAAGCCACTTTTCTCCCGGCTGAAAATCCGCCGGGACAAAAGCGGCTACCGCCAGAAAAGCCCCCAGGACTAACTGTCGTCAATCAGGCGAGTAAGGCCATCTACCGTGCTTTTGCTGAGCCCTACAGCTTTTGCGATGGCCGCGATTGGAAGTCCACGCCTCAACCCACCTCGAATTTCGTCCAAAACTCGCGCCGGCACCTGTGCCTCGCCGGTTATCGGATTAAGGTAGCAACCCGCATGATGAACATTCATAAATGACTCAAGACTCTTTTTGGCCTTTGAAATGGCCTGGCGTGAAATCCCCAGACGCCTGGCCATTTCTGACTGGCTCAAGCCTTCCCGGTACATGAGCCAGACCTTCTCACGCAAACCCAGCCCTTTTTCCTCCTTGGGGTTAATGGCATGAAGCCCCGAATGCACCTGGTCATAAGCCAGTTTTCTAAGTTCCTGCGTATCCGGTGAGCTGGGCGGCTGTAAATTGAATGCGTAGTCAGACACTCGCCCGCGAAAAATAGTATCAAGGTGGCGCTGAAAGGCAGCTTTGTAGCGGAGGTCTGCATGGTATTGCGCTGTACCCGGCATATGTAGTGAGCAGTATCGGTTGCTATGCCGTCCAGCCTTGATTCTTTCTCGCGAGCGCTGCCGATCATCAAGAGTTAAACGCCTTATCTCTGCCAGCCGCACCGAGCGAACCGTCAGCCGCCAGCACAGCTCGCAATAATGTTCGTCCCAAGAACCAGTCTGATCGTCCCGTACGTTCTCGTATCCAAGGTGGGACGCGGTACGAGTTGGCCTGAAGCGCCTCAGCAAAGGAATCAGCTCATACGTAATCAGATCAAACGTATCGAGCATCTCGCTATTTTCGTTAGTGCGCGGGCCAAGGTTCTGCAGTACACAGCGAAAATTCATCTCCCAAAAGCCAATATTCTCAAGTTGCCAAGCTATGGGAAGCATGCTCGAAGGCTTGCTTCGCCTCCTAGACGACTTTTTGAAGTCCCACCCATCACCCAAGGGTCTACGCGGGACTTCAGGCTGTAGATGTGGCGATTGGCAGTTTTTCAGCATCTGCTCTGCCCAGCCTGCATCCAGCTCAGCCCAAGCTTTGGAGTAGGCTGGATCTGTAGTGCCATTGGGTATGGCACAAACAGAAGGAGCATATTTACCCATTTCAGAAAGTCGGCAGCCCATAAGCAACTCCCGACTCCATTCACCCTTGAACCCCGCCAGAGATTCAGAAAACGCATCATCCATGTTTCGTCGAACTGCCGACCAAACGGAATATCGCCTAGAGGTGAGACTCGATGACGCTGACAGCTCGGTTAAAAGCCGCTCATAACCAGCAATCAACTGACGGGAGCAGGCCTTGTAACCATGAGCCGCTTCAACCAGCTGACTGAAGTCATCCGTGTATGGCATGTCAACCTAAAAGTTAAACATTCAACCCATAGTCTAACCGTATTTATCCGTAACGTTCCATTCAACAACCTTAATGAGGGAATGGACGTGACAACTGAAGAATTGATCCTGAACAGGACTGGCGGCTCTCCTTTACTGTCTCTGGCACAAGTGGCCGAAATCCTTCACAGGAGTCCTGACGGGCTGCGCATCACCCTGTCAGGCGACAATGAAATCGCCCGAAGTCTAAAACCATGCAGGATCAAGATCGGTCGCCGCGTTTACTTCCGCGTCGCCGGTATCGCACGCTTTATTGACGAAGCTTAAGAGCTGCCCGTGTCGACCCTAGCAGCACTGACACGACTGGAAGAATCGTTTTCCAATCGCCCGGTCAAACAACCAATAGAGCAAAGCAATGCCCGCCAGCTTGAGATACAGCTGACTAACTGGCCAGATGGTGTGAGGGGCGTGCCAAATATCACGCTACGCTCAGCGATATTTAGCTCCAGCCGATCCAGCTGCCACACGTATTTGCAACGCGCCGAAATTTATAGCCAACGCCCAACACAGATTCGATATACCGGGCCGCGACTGGATCAAGGCGACCTGGATGTTTGGATCGCGCTGCTGCATATCGCGCGTCGAAAAATGATGGGGAAATCCTTCAAGACCAGTGCGTACGAGCTTCTGAAACAACAAGGCAAGACCGACGCCGGCAACAACAGGAAAACGCTCTACAAACGGCTTTTTCGCCTCGCCGCTGCCACACTTGAGATAAGCGCAACACGATATTCCTACACTGGCGGGCTGGTTGACTCGATCTACAGGGACGAAATCACGCACGAGCTGGTCATCTCCCTTAACCCCGAGCTAAGCAAGCTGTTTGGGCCAAACGAATTCACCCTCGTTGACTGGTCTATTCGTCGAAGCCTGAACGCCAAGCCGCTTGCTCAATGGTTGCACGGATTTTTATCCAGCCACGCCGAACCGCTCCCTATGCCAGTAGACACAATCATGATGATGGCCGGCAGTCATGACACATCTACATCCAGCCGGGAACAAAACCTACGCAGAGCACTGACTGCCTTGCAGCTCGCCAGCAACCTGCATGAGCAACCATTCAGCTACGAGATCTGTGGCGGCCACCTACACATCAAGAGAAAACCAAGCAATAGCCAATCCCGGCACTTGGGTAGGAAGCAATGCAAGGCCAAATAGAACGGAAAATAGATACCGTACCGTTGGCTACAAAGTACCGTACCGTTGGCTAGGCAGTACCGTACTGTCGGCTAGGAATTACCGTACTGTTGGCTAGAAAATACCGTACTGTTGGCTAAGTTATCCACAGCCCGAATCAGCTGCAGGCCGCGCCGTTTCTGACTCGCGGACAGAAAACGCAACGCCTTAATCTAATTAATCATTTTAATCTAACGGCCGAACGATCAGCGAAATGCAATTCAGCCACAAATGAGTCCAACCGAAGACGGCAACAACCTACACGCCTGATGAAACATCGCCGCCACTACCTATTATTTTCGCGAGCTCTGCCATGACACAGATGTCGTACAGGCCCGGAAGGCAATGGCAGTAGTTGATCGAACGCACTCAGAGAAGTCACACACGTACGCCCTGGCGTGCTGGGCGTCGATGCTCTGGGGAATAGTCACACGGCAAAAGATTGCAATGACCAAGCCGGCCCCACCCATGAGTAGTCACTGTGTAGCGGAAAAACCAAGGAATTTAGCCAATGAATCCCGTACTAACTAACATACCTGCTTCAGAGCGCCCAGAAACGCCCTGCACGAGCTGCCAACAAGGAATCTGGTACATAGGTAGCGGGCAGGCCTCTGAAAGCGCGCTGATAGCCTTCTGCTGCGTTCTAGGCCAACAGGTTTACAACAGCAATGACGATGAACGAACGGTGCAGATGTGTTCTACCTTTGAGCCAGACGATGAATAGCTCAGCACAGCTGAACTGCAGCCCACTCAACAGCCGCAATCCGTCCCCCACTAGCCTTTATCACTTCCTGATCAGAGGCGGCTATCAGTGCAGTGCTGCGAAGCGGGCGCTGTGCAGGTAGCCGCCAAACAAGCGAAGCGCGTTAGTGATGTCCAAACGCTCATCCTGACCTGGCGACCTCACTTGCTGTGGGCATCAGCCCATATCCCAAATCATGATGCCTAGCTCAGCATCGGGCGGGCATTGGTCGATGCGCTCCTGGAGCATTTCGGGCGTGAAGTGGATCGAGTATCGGGGTTTTCTATTCGCAGGCAGGATGGGCAGCAGATCACGCGCCAGCCCCCTGTACAGGCTTGGGAAGTAGTCAGAGCGCGTCTGCGTGAGTTTTCCATCCTTCATCAGGTCGTCTAACACGTCGCCCCAACGGTGCAGGGAGCCTTCCCACGTAGCCAGGGTATTTTCCGCGTTTCGCTCTTCTTCGTCCGGGTTCCGGTAGACCGTTATCCAAAAACTCATTCAACCCTCCACTTGGGGAACCTGCTGCCGCAATGGTGGCGACAGGTGGCCGAATTCACGCACTTCATTAAGCAAGTTGGAAAAGTAGCGCTTGCTCATTTTCATGCCGTCCTGCTCAAACGCTGCGAGGATTTCTTCTTGCGCTACCCCTGCCGCTACCAATTCCAGAATCTGCTTTAGATTCCGTTGGAAATAGTCGCGCTTGTGACCGAAATACTGGCCGGTTTCCAGTTGTGCTCGATGTTTTTCTAGTAATGCCCGAAGGTGGGGATTTGTCATAACCGAACCCTGATTACTGCTATGTATAAGACATACATTAGCACCACAAAAGAACAGAAAAGACATACATCTGCACATTAATGCAACATAACAGCCCCCAACAAGACACATATAGGCCACACATAAGCCCCTAAAAAGCAACACAAATGCACAGAAAAGGAACTAGTGCTTTTTTGCAAATAGGCACGTCATGGAATGTATACATTCCCGCGCCAAAGGAGATCCTTTGAAACCCTGAAAAGACGCCTCTACGAGTCGAACAGCCAGCAGGGCTTTAATCTAGTGAGCATCGAGAGGCAAAAATGAGCACCCAACTTGCTCCTTTTCTTCAGCCACAGATAACCCAGCAACACCGCATCACGGCAAGCCGCGCCGATGACCGCGGCCGTAAGAGGAATTTGCGAATGCCGATGCACAACCCGTCCCGCCTGGCGAAGCGTTACGTGAAGACGTGCTGCCGGCCTTGGGTATGACCGAAGCAGAATTCGCTAAACACCTCGGATATCCTGTCGAGCGACTTGCTGCCGCACTGAACGGCTGCAACCCGATCAGCACCGGTCTTGCTCAATGCCTGGAGCAGGCCGGACTGGGTATGGCCAGTATCTGGCTGGCAGAACAGGCCGCTTACGACCTGTGGCACAAGCAACAGTAGAGCCCCCCCTACACAAACCACTGCAGCCCCATTTTCGCGTCGCAACAATCTTTGGTTATGCCCATATTTTCGCCACGCGAAAAAACACATTGCGACAAAAAGCACCACGACCAGCACCGTTGGAACAAGGAAAGAACGCGACCGAATGCCTGCCGAAGAGTTATGGACCAAGCTCCCAAACGCCTAGGTCTCTGGCTTTTTCGCATTACGGAAGCGCCTTCCTTTATCATCCCGAACATCGTGTACGGGGTGAGTCCTTGGCTACTGGCTCAGGGCGCTTAGCTGTCGCATGCCAGTGGCATCCTGGATAAACCAATACGGCTGAGCAGAACTGGGCAATCGACGCTGACGAACGCCGATAGAGCAGCATGCAGCCATCACCCAAAATTTTAGCGGCTAAAATCGCCGCCTCGCGCATCAGCGATCTGGACAGTGGTAAACCATGAATGCAGTAGAAATTGAGTCCGCTATTTCTGACCTGGCGCTAGAGCCATTTGACGCGGCGGAGTTTCCGTTCACCTTCCTAGCCGCATTTGGCAACAAGGAAACCGCGCTCAAGCGTCTGCGCGCAGGCAACAACAACGCCTCGGACGTACCGGGCGGCGTACTACTGCGCAGCAATATTCATATCGCCACCTGCGAGCCCGGAACCGTAGGCGACACGCTTAAGGCATTGCGTGCCAGCCCGGCCACCACAAAAGCCAAAGCCAAGTTCATCCTAGCCACTGATGGGCAAACGTTGGAGGCGGAAGAGCTGGTAACGGGTGAAACTATCGCCTGCGACTACCCGGACTTCCCCAACCACTTCGGCTTCCTGCTGCCGTTGGCCGGCATCTCCACCATCAAGGAGATCAAGGACAACCCCATCGACGTGCGCGCCACCAGCCGCCTAAACAAGCTATACGTCGAACTGCTGAACGAAAATCCAGATTGGGCCAAGGCAGAACGCCGTCATGACATGAACCATTTTATGTCTCGGCTAGTGTTCTGTTTTTTTGCCGAAGACACCGACATATTTCGCGGCGAAGGGCTGTTTACTAGAACGGTTGAACTCTACAGCGCACGCGACGGCTCCAACACCGATCAGGTACTGTCTGAAATCTTCCGCGCCATGAACATTGAGCGCTTAGATCGTGTCCATGCAAAACCATGCCTTCCAGGCTGGGCAGACAAATTCCCCTATGTAAATGGCGGCCTGTTCTCAGGCAGTACCGAGGTGCCGCGCTTTACGCGCATGGCCCGCACTTACCTGCTGCACGCCGGCAACCTGAACTGGCAAAAAATCAACCCGGACATCTTCGGCAGCATGATCCAGGCCGTGGCCGACGATGAGGAGCGCGGCGCTCTGGGCATGCACTACACCAGCGTGCCCAACATCCTCAAGGTACTGAACCCGCTATTTCTGGATGATCTGCGTGCGCAACTGGCGGCGGCGGGCGAAAACAAGGCCAAGCTGCTTAACCTACGCAAGCGTATGGCACATATTCGCGTGTTCGATCCCGCCTGCGGCTCAGGCAATTTTCTGGTCATCGCCTACAAGCAGATGCGCGAGATCGAGGCGGAGATCAATCGCCGCCGGGGCGAAGCTCACAATAAATCTGAAATACCGCTTACCAACTTCCGCGGTATCGAGCTACGCGACTTCCCGGCTGAAATTGCCCGCCTGGCGCTGATCATTGCTGAGTTTCAGTGCGATGTGCTGTATCGCGGGCAACAGGATGCACTGGCTGAATTTCTGCCACTGGATTCGCAGAACTGGATTGTCTGTGGCAATGCGCTGCGGCTGGATTGGTTAAGCATCTGCCGACCTACGGGTACTGGCGTCAAGATAATTGCCGATGACTTATTTGGCACGCCACTCAACCAAGCGGAAATTGATTTCGAGAACGAGGGTGGGGAGACGTATATCTGCGGGAATCCGCCGTATCTTGGCTCACGGGACCAGAAGGACGAGCAAAAGGCTGACTTACAGACTCTTTTCGATAAGCGAATCCAGAACTGGAAGTCACTAGATTATGTTGCCGGCTGGTTCATTAAAGCAGCTGACTACTGCACCCAAACCCGTTCTGCTGCGGCTTTCGTGTCCACCAACTCCATTTGCCAGGGCCTGCAAGTTCCTATCTTGTGGCCGGAAATATTTGCCGGCGGCCTACAAATCGAATTTGCCCATACATCGTTTAGGTGGGCCAATCTTGCCAGCCACAATGCAGGTGTGACCGTAGTCATCATTGGCATCACAACACAGCCCCGCAATCCGAGGCGATTGTTCTCTCTGGACGACTCAGGACAAACCATCGAACGCCAATGTAAGCATATCAACGCATATCTGGCGGCAGGTGATAGTGTCATTGTGGATAAAATTAGTCGGCCCTTGGGTACGCAGAGTGAGATGACTTTTGGAAATACTCCAATAGATGGTGGTCATTTGCTGCTCTCACGGGACGAGCGCGATGACCTGCAACTCACACCAGCGCAGCAAGACCGATTTATTCGCCGGATTTATGGCTCCGCCGAGTTCATTCGCGGCTTGGAGCGTTACTGTCTGTGGATTGAAGATCAGCACTTGGCTGAAGCTCAAACGATCCATCCTATTGCTCAACGTCTTCGCGATGTGCGCAATCTGCGACTCAACGGCGGGAAGACAGCAAGGGACATAGCTGAAAGACCGCACCAATTCCAAAGAATGTTCTTCGGCAAGCGTTCAACGCTTATTGTTCCTAGCGTTTCCTCCGAAACTCGCGAGTACCTGCCCTGCGGTTATGCGCCTGCCGGGAGTATCGTTTCCAACCTTGCCTTCGCCCTCTACGATGCTCCGCTCTGGAACATGGCCCTGATTGCATCTCGTCTGCACATAGTTTGGGTGGCTACAGTCTGTGGAAAGTTGGAAACACGCTATCGCTATTCCAATACTCTCGGCTGGAACACTTTCCCTGTGCCGCTGCTGACTGAGCAAAATAAAGCAGACTTGACCCGCTGTGCCGAGGACATCCTGTTGGCTCGGGAAGCTCATTTCCCCGCGACTATTGCCGACTTGTACGAGCCAGAATCCATGCCAGACAACCTGCGCCAAGCCCACGAGCGCAATGATGAGGTTTTGGAGCGCATCTATATCGGTCGTCGTTTCAAGAACGACACCGAGCGGCTGGAAAAGCTGTTTGACCTCTATACCAAGATGACGGCCAAGCAACCCGAGGCAGGGGCAAAAGCCAAAGGGAAGAAAACGCAATGAGCACGGAACATACCGGTACATGGCCCGGCCTGCCGCTGACTGAAACGCTGACGATTGAGTTCAAAAGCGATCGCAAACGTCTATCCGATGATGATCTGGTGGAAGCGCTGGTATGCCTGGCCAATACCGAGGGCGGAGAACTCTGGCTCGGCGTGGAGGATGACGGCACACCTACCGGCCTGCATCAGGCGCATCAGAGTCTGGCCGGTTTGCCGGGACTCGTGGCGGCCAAAACATCCCCCTCTCTGACGGTGACGGTCAGTGTGCTGGAACTTTCGGGCACATCCGTGGCGAAGATCATCGTACCGAAGTCCACGACCGAAGTGGCGACCACCTCAGGTGTGTATCTGCGCCGTCGACTGAAGCAGGATGGCACGCCTGAATGCGTGCCGATGTTGCCACATGACCGCCTGAGTCGGGCTGGTCGTTTCGGGCTGGCAGATGCCTCCGCGCAGCCCGTTGCAGGCGCCACACTGGCTGACTTTGATCCACTGGAGCGCGAACGCCTGCGTCAGGCAGTGCGTCAGTACGGTGGTGACCGTGTTCTGCTAGAGCTGGATGATGAGGCTCTGGACGGTGCGTTGGGCTTCACAACACGCACGCCGACTGGCGAGCGAGTCCCCACCCTTAGCGGCTTGCTGGTGATCGGCCGAGAAAGCGCTTTACGCGAGCTGCTGCCCACCCATGAATTTGCCTTTCAGGTTCTGGCGCGTGAGACGGTGACGTTCAATGAGTTTCGGCGCTATCCCCTACTGAAGGCATTGGAATGGCTGGAAACCAACTTCCGTCCTTATAACCCGGAGAAAGAAATCCAAATCGGACTTTTCCGAGTGCCTGTGCCCAAGGTCGATCTGGGTGCCTTCCGTGAAGGCGTGGCCAACGCACTGGTACATCGGGATTATCACCGCCTTGGCGCTGTACACGTTCGGCTGGATGACCAGGGACTGACAGTCAGCAATCCAGGTGGCCTGATGGAGGGGGTAACACTGAACAACCTGCTCACGACTGAGCCCAGACCTCGTAACCCGGCACTGGCCGATGCCATGAAGCGTATCGGCATAGTCGAACGTTCAGGCCGTGGCGTGGACAAAATTTACCGAGGCATGCTGCGTTTTGGCCGTCCGGAACCGGACTACAGCCGCACCGACACCAACAATGTGGTACTTCAACTCGCAACTGTGGATGCAGACGAGGTTTTCTTGCAGCTGGTGGTTGAGCAGGAAAATCGACAAAGTGGGAAATCCCTGCCCATCGATAGCCTGATCGTATTGGCTGCCTTGCGTGAACAGCGACGCCTAAACATCGAGGAGCTTGCGCGACACATTCACAGCGACACAGGCCGTGCGCGCCGCACTGTAGAACAACTGGTGGAAGCGGGGCTGGCTCAACCCCACGGTAGTGCGCGTAATCGCAGCTATACCTTGTCGGCTTCAGTCTATCGAGCGCAGGGTGGGGAAGTTGCATACACCCTACAGGCCGGATTCACTAGCCTGGATCATGAGCTTCGGGTCTTGAACCATGCACGGCATCATGGCCGCGTTCGGCGCCGTGATGTTATCGCGCTGTGTCAGTTGAGCACGGATCAGGCCGCCAAACTTTTGCAGCGCTTAAAGGAGGCAGGTAAGTTGGCGCAGCATGGGGAGCGGCGCGGAGCCTTTTATACCCCGACGGAAAATGAGCCGTTATGAGCCGTTATGAGCCGTTATGAGTCCATACAGAATTTTTTGATCGGATTTTGATTTTGCTAATCCGCGAATGAGCCCTTTCGGCAAAATAGAATTAATTCGTTATAAAACAACAGGTTATTAGAAGCGCCAAGGCCCGCAAAGTTTTGATGCGATTTTGATTGTCTATATCAAACACCTTGTAGCCGGACTAAGGATGCCATGAATACAACAACCAATCCGACCAACGCTTACACAGTTCCGTCGGTATCCATTGCTACTGCGCACACTGGGGCGTCAAGCAAGGCCAATGAGCTAGGCATGCGCACCATGCAAGAGCGTGCCTTTGCCAAGCGCGGCGAACAGTATCTGCTGATCAAATCGCCACCCGCATCGGGCAAGTCACGCGCCCTGATGTTTATCGCCCTGGACAAGCTGAATAACCAGGGCCTGCAACAGGCCATCGTCGTAGTGCCGGAACGTTCCATTGGCGGCAGCTTTGCCGATGAGCCGCTGAGCCAGCACGGCTTCTACTGGGACTGGCAGGTGGCCCCACAGTGGAACCTATGTAATGCCCCTGGCATCGATGAGCCGCGTGTGGCCAAGTCCAAGGTAGATGCCGTCCGCGCCTTCCTGAATAGCGCCGACAAGGTGTTGGTCTGCACCCATGCCACCTTCCGCTTTGCCGTGGAAGAGTTGGGTATCGACGCATTCGACAACCGCCTGATTGCCATCGATGAGTTCCACCACGTTTCCGCCAACCCAGACAACAAACTGGGCAGCCAACTGAGCGCGTTTATCAATCGCGACAAGGTGCACCTGGTTGCAATGACTGGCTCCTACTTCCGTGGCGACAGCGAGGCCGTGCTGGCCCCGTCGGAAGAGAACAAATTTGAGACAGTCACGTACACCTACTACGAGCAGCTCAATGGCTATCGCTGGCTCAAGTCGCTGGATATTGGCTACTTCTTCTATACAGGCCGGTATGTGGATGCGGTTGCCAAGGTGCTGGACCCGGCGCTGAAAACCATCGTTCACATTCCAAACGTAAATGCCCGCGAGAGCCTCAAGGACAAGGAGCGCGAGGTCAACGAGATCATGAGCGCGCTCGGCGATTGGCAGGGTGTAGACCCGGTCACCGGCTTTCACCTGATCAAAGCCAAGGACGGCCGAACGCTGAGAGTGGCCGACCTAGTGGATGATAGCGACCCAGGCAAACGCTCCAAAGTGCTCGGCGCACTGAAAGACCCGGCGCAGAAGAACAACCGCGACAACGTGGATGTGATCATCGCGCTGGGCATGGCGAAAGAAGGCTTTGACTGGATCTGGTGCGAACATGCTCTGACCATCGGCTACCGTTCGAGCCTGACCGAAATCGTGCAGATTATTGGCCGCGCCACCCGCGACGCCGAGGGTAAGGAGCGCTCGCGCTTCACCAACCTGATCGCCGAACCTATGGCCGATCAAGCTGCTGTAGCCGAAGCGGTAAACGATATGCTCAAGGCCATTTCCGCCAGCCTGCTGATGGAACAGGTGCTAGCCCCGCGTTATGAGTTCACCCCGAAAGACACCGGGCCGAAAGAGGGCTTCAATTACGGGCCGGAGGGGTATCAAAAGGGTGGCACCAACCTGGGTGTGAATGAAACCACGGGCCAGTTCCATGTCGAGATTAAGGGCCTGACCACACCGCAGAGCACAGAAGCTACACGCATCTGCAAAGAAGATTTGAACGAAGTAGTAACCAGCTTCCTGCAGGACAAAACCGTGCTGGAGCGCGGTCTGTTCGACAAGGAAAACACCTTGCCGGAAGAGCTGACCCAACTGCGCATGGGCAAGATCGTGCGCGAGCGTTACCCAGACTTGAGCGACGTTGACCAGGAAGCCATTCGCCAGCACGCCATCGCCGCCATGAACATTACCCAGCAGGCCAAGCTGGCTTTAGCGCAGGTTGATGCTAACGGTAGCGACAACGTGCAGGGCAGCACGGCCCTGCTGGATGGCGTGCGCAAGTTCGTAAACGTACGCGAGCTGGATATTGACCTGATAGACCGCATCAACCCCTTCGATGCAGCCTATGCGGTACTGGCGAAGGCAATGGATGAAAAATCTCTGCGCCAGGTGCAGGCCAGCATTGCGGCCAAGAAGGTGAGCATCCCCGAAGATGAGGCGCGAGAGCTGGCCAAGCGTGCTCTGCAGTTCAAGAACGAGCGTGGCCGCCTGCCCGACATCAACTCCGCCGATGCCTGGGAAAAGCGCATGGCTGAAGGGGTAGCCGCATTGGCACGCTACCGCGCCCAGGCCAAAGCGGCGCAGGGGGAATCCGCCAATGGCTGATATGAACGATGACGACCTGCTTGATGCGCTGGGGATAGAAGTTCCCACGCTCAAGACAGCAACTCGAACTCCTCGCGAAGAGCGCATCATCGCCGGCTTCGAGGATATTCAGCGTTTCTATCAAAACCACGGCCGTGCCCCACTGCATGGCGAAGACCGCGATATCTTTGAGCGCTTGTATGCAGTACGCCTGGATCAACTGCGCAAGCTGCCTGAGGCGCAAACCCTTCTGGCCGGCGTCGATAGTCACGGCCTACTGTCAGGCACTGCGGTCACCACAGCTAATGTGGATGACCTGGATGAGGACGCCTTGCTCGCCGAGCTGGGCATCGGCAGTGAGTCCGTCGATCAGGACGACATCACGGTACTGCGGCATGTGCGTTCCAGCGCGGCAATCAAGGCGGCAGAAGAGATGGCCGCTCGGAACCCATGTAAAGACTTCGAGAAGTTCAAGCCGCTGTTTGATGAAGTGGAAAAAGGCCTCAAGCAAAAACGCTGGGTGACCAAGCCTTTTGGAAAGAACGCCAGTATTGAGGCTGGAGACTTCTTCATTCTGAGCGGGCTCATTGCCTACGTCGCCGAAGTCGGGGACACCTACAAAACGCCGAATGCGGAGACCAATGGACGTTTGCGCGTCATCTACTCCAATGAGACGGAAAGCGATCTATTGCTACGATCCCTGCAGCGGGCGCTTTATAAGGACAGTGAGGGGCGCGCCGGATCTCGGCTGATCAAGGTCGACTCAGGCCCACTGTTCAGCGACATCGCCGAGCCGGACGACATAGAAAGCGGCACTATCTATGTGCTGCGCAGCCAGTCCAGCCACCCCTTCGTAGCCGAGCACCGCGATCTGATCCATAAGATCGGCGTAACCGGAGGCCGAGTAGAAACCCGTATCGCAGGCGCAGACAAAGACGCCACCTACCTGCTGGCTGATGTGGAGGTGGTCGCGACTTACAAGCTGCACAACCTGAACCGCAGCAGGCTGGAAAACATCTTCCACCGCCTGTTCGGCGCGGCGCAGCTGGACTTGACTATCGAAGACCGCTTCGGCCATCCGGTTAAACCAAGGGAATGGTTTCTCGTGCCGCTGCATGTGATCGACGAAGCAGTTGAGCGCATTCGGGATGGGTCGATCACCGATTTTGCGTATGACCCGCAAACGGCTCGTCTGGTCAGCTAAGGCGAAACTAAAACGTGATGATCAACTCCGGGCGGAAGCCAGTCTCTCCGGCCAGGTAGCCAGCCTAAGTCTATGGGCAGTGGACGTACCGCTCCCATCATGGGTGAGTTCCAAATCAGGTAGAGGTCATCACGTATTTCGGATTTTCGCCACGCGAAAAAATATGACCTCCGAGTCACCACGTTGTTTTCGCCACGCGAAAATCTAAACCTAAAGCCTCGGGCCGATATACACCCCCGACAACCTAGCCCGGTCAAAGCTAAACACATGCGCATGCGGGCTTTCACCACATCGGCCTACAAGCGGCATCTGGTGATCGGGCTTACCTTCCGCCAGCAAAATCCGGCCGCCACAGAATGGGCAGTCACTTGAGAAGCGCACGAACCTTGTCCAAGGTCTCTTCGCGTCATCACGGTACATTTCGAGTTCGGCAGAATCCTCCTTTAGTGAAAGCAAAGGAGCCGGTGCCTTCACGACTCGATTGTCTACCAGCTGAAACCAAGGCTGATGCACGTGGCGCCACATGAACCAAGCCATAAAGGCCACGAGAGCACTGCTTGTAAGCTGGCGAAGCGTGAGCGCCTGGTCAAGAGCGGAGAGGCTCCATATCGATACCAAAACCCAAAGCAATAGGAACCCCATACCAAGCAGTACAGCGCTTAGCATCAACACACCGCGCCAACTTCGGTTCTCCAGAACCCCTTTGCGAAAAAACAGCCTTAAGAATAATGCCGGCTTAACTTCGCCGTTTTCCGTCCTGGTGTAGATGATCTGCCGATGCGCCTGCCCTACCAACGAGCCGCCATCACTGGCTTCTACCGGCCGAGTTGCGAGCCAATAGATCCGCTGATTGCCTGCTCCGCCCTTCGCTTCACTGCTGGCAATCACCGGCAAATGCTTCAAACCCATTTGCTCCGCACGCCGCCGAATCGAGTTCATTCGAGCGTCCAGGAATGTTTCCAGCGTGGAGGTTGATAGCCAGCGCGCAGGATCACGGCCGGCTGCCTTCACCTTCGGATCGCAGATTTCCAGTAAGGTCGCTCGATCAAAAGTCTGAGGGTCCTGGTTCCCCTTTTCCAGGGCGTTGATGCTGGCATCCAGCAAAACCCGGAACACCTTGTAGGCCTTTACATCGGGTGCAGGCGACTGCCGCAGTTCGTCATCCAGACAACGCATCACTTCCAGCACAATCCCTCCAGAGGCCACGTAAATAAAGGGGCCCAAGCATCTCCATGAACCCTCCCGAACCCTTTATGCAGGGTTCGGGGGAGGTTTTAACCTGCTCGAATCATGACTCTTGAAGCCGTCTTAACACCAGAGGCTTTGCCCATGAGCATGTTCGTAGCACTCGACCCAAACGGCCAACTGATCACCATTAAAACCGCCCTGCGCGGGCTTGCCTGCAATTGCAGCTGCATATGCTGCGGTGAGCCGGTAGTCGCTCGCAAAGGTCTGATTCGTGAGCATCACTTCTCCCATCACTCAAACAAGGAAAGCTGCTCCATCCAGCGCGAAAGCCTGCTGCACCTTTACGCCAAGCAAGTCATCCGCAATCACCTCGGCCTGCAGCTTCCCCCAATCCCTGGCACCTGGCCGGAGAGCGAAGATCAAACCAGCTGGTGGGATTTCGAACGGGTGGATGAGGAAGTCCCACAGCAAGGATTCCAACCTGACCTGGTCGCCCACTTGAGAGACGGCAGCCAGCTATTCATCGAAATCGCAGTCACCTCGTTTATTGGCGAGGAAAAGCTGGAACGAATCAAAACCGTCGGCATAAATACTGTCGAAATAGACCTCAGCGAACTGCTGTTCAACAAGGAGCCCATTCCCTCGGAAGAGGTGAAAGTTCAGATCCTGGAGCAGACACGTAACAAATCCTGGATCTATCCCGAACCGCCACCAATGCCATTGCTACCGGCAATTGATTGGCAATCAATCCCGAGCAACCCCCCTGCAGCAGAACCCCAAGTCAAATGCATCGAGCACCGCTACACGATCATGGGCATGTGGGTGTCTGCCCGGATACTGCCCACCGGCTCAGTTGCCGTGCGCTCCTGGTCATTTAATCCACAGATCACTGAGCTGCTTAAGTCCTGGCGTAACGAGCTGGGCGGCGAGTACAACCCCAAGTTCAGAAACTGGATCTACTACCCACGATCTCGCGAAGAGGTTCTAAGTCGTCTGCAGCAAATGGACGAGCAAGCGTCATCGCAAGGCTGAGCTCAACTACGCCGCCTTGCGATGCCATAAACAATCTGCCGCCTGCAGTACGTGGGTAAATTTTCCAATTTTTTACTCACGTTCTTCCGATTGTGAGTAAAGAATCAAATTCCTTACCCGTGACATACTGGCGTGACTAGCCGCACGGGTAGACGCCCTCAGCCCATGGACAGCGGACGAATTGCTCCCAGCCTGGATGAGTGCCAAATCAGGTAAAGGCCATCACCCAGTGCGGATTTTCGCCACGCGAAAAAGCATGACCAGCAAGTCACATCCTCATTTTCGCGACGCGAAAATCTAGACTAGCGAGGAATATCCATATGAGCAGAGAGCTGCTGACACCCTATGACCCTGCCAAATACCTGACTGATGATGAGGATATAGAGGTGTTTCTGGCTGACGCGGAAGGAACCGGCGATGCCGGCTATATCGCGCGCGCACAGGAAGTGGCGGAGCGGGCCAAGGCAATGAATCGGACGAGAAACGAAGCCTGCAGCGACAGCGGCTGTACCGACCTTTATTCTCCCGAAGCCTAGATCATACCGGCCAAAGGACACACAGACAGTGGCCTCAATCAGCCAGGTAGTCGAGGCGCAGAGGATGCAGTTCAATCAGGTGGCCCGAGGCTGCCATGTACCTAGATGAGCACGTCGCAGCCGGACTGCTTAGCAAACACCAGATAGACAGAAGCATTTCTACCATCAGTCAAATATCCCGTGGATTTCGTCCAGCGTGGGAATAACTGCGGGCACGACAGTAAGCTCAGCATCGAGAGCTGCAAGCACACGCGCATAAGCCATCATACCCACTGACAGATCACCCTTTTCGATAGCGATGATTTTCTGCCGGCTAAGGCAAGCCAGGGAAGCGAGAGCAGCCTGAGTCAGCCCACGATTGAGGCGACGCTGCCGAAGCTGCTGGCCGAGACGTTGTGTGATTAGGGAATAGTCCATGTCATGAATACGTTACAAAATAGAGTAGATGTAACGTATACATGACCTAATCACAAATCAACGCAGCCACCGAAACCGAAACCTGAAAGCGGCCAAGAGACTTGTGAGCCGAATAGCCGGAATATTCGGCTCACGCAATGAGCCGATTGTCGCCATTGAATACGTTCGTCCATTTACGCTGACTTTCGGTACTATCCGGTTAACTCAGGATTACCAAGGACAGGAAATGGACTTCTCCCCCATCATCGCGCAAGCCTGGGGCACACTCGGTTGGGTTATCCCGCTGATGCTGCTGATCGGCCTGCTCAAGTCACCTTGGGCCAAGGGCCATATTGGCGAACTCCTGGTGCGGCTGTTTGCCCATTTGAAGCTGGATAAGCAGACCTACCGCCGCCTGCACAACGTCACCCTGAACACGCCTGACGGTACGACGCAGATCGACCACGTATTCCTCTCGCCTTACGGTATCTTCGTGCTGGAAACGAAGAACATGAGCGGTTGGATCTTCGGCAGCGAGAAGCAGGCGCAGTGGACTCAGAAGCTTTACAAGCGCACGTTCAAATTCCAGAACCCGCTGAGGCAGAACTACAAACACCTCAAAGCCCTGGAAGCCACCCTTGGCGTTAACCCCGAACACCTGCACTCGGTCATAACCTTTGTCGGCGGCAGCACCTTCAAAACCGAAGTGCCGGCCAACGTCACCCAGGGCATCAGCTTTCTCCGCTATATCAAGTCATTCCAGCAGCCGGTCTTCAGCGAAGCTGAAGTCGACGCCATGCTGCACGCCCTGCAAACCGGCCGCCGCGCGCCAATCCTCGCCACCCATCGCGAGCACGTGCAAAACCTCAAGCGCCGTAGTGATCCGACAGCCGAGCGGCAATGCCCGAAGTGCGGCAGTGCGCTGCTGATACGCACAGTGAAAGCCGGGGCGAAAGCAGGGCAGCAGTTTTGGGGATGCTCAAGTTTTCCGAAGTGTCGAACGATGCAGAATCTTTCAGAGCCAAAGCAATGAAGCAGGGTGTTCGGACAGAAATCAATTCGCTCACTTATAAATATCTAACTTAATTTCTTAGAACCTGGGCTAATCTTAATTAATTCTCGCTCTAGCTCATCAATAATCACATCTAAATTCTTCTCACAACCACTTCGTCTAGCTTGCCTGCTTCTCTTAGCATCAAGAGAATAGTACCGCTCCGCAATGCTATTCTGCTCCTCTGGATAATCTGCCACGAGAGCAAACCAGTCACCGCTATAGAAAGGCATGGGCATATTCTCACCTTCAACATATGCCAGCGACCTGAGTGGATATAGATCCATTACCTCAATAAATCGCTTATCAAATGTGAGCAAAGATGGAAAGAAATATCGAGCCCGAGAGTCTGGAGCGAGAGTCATACTTTCTTCAAGCTGCCTGACATGCCAAAGATCCCAAGCCATACCATCGAGAGCACCAAACATATCCGGCTTATTTTTTTGTATCTTACCAAAGAATCTAAACTCCTGCCCCTGCGTAAAGTACCTCTTGGCGACAGCAATCTCTCTTGCCCCCATCGTAGCCAAAGACTGATCACAGAAATCAAGAAATCTACAGACCTTACCGTAGACAGTATCCTGGGAGCCCGTAAAATTAATCAAAGCCATTTTTAGCAACTGGCAGTACATAAATCTCTGACGAAATGAAATCCTCTCCATAAGCCTTGCATCCTCAAGACTCATGTACATTCTTGACATGTGTTTCTGAGCGTTCCTTTCAATCTCCAGATCGGTCAGTTTAGAGCGCACAATACCGCTCACCGAAAGAAGCCTTCCGTCTAAATGCCTCAAGATTTCGTACGACTTAATCTTATTAAATATCTTTTCAGCCTTATCAGGAAATCTAAGATTTTTTAGATTCTCCTGACAATATGGGATTGGATCTACAAACACATTATCCTGAGCAACGAATTTAAAAACCTCAGCATAATCCTTTGGCAACTTTGAAACGTTCCCAACCATAAAAGGCTCAAGATAACTGAGAGCTTGGGTATCTAAGGATATAGAGTAATCAATTGGGAAAGTGGCTCCGCCACCATCCATCTCCCTCAGAGTTAGGTCGTCTAAAACCAGCAGCCTAGAACTATGAAATAAGCTCCTCACCACCGCACCTGCCGAAAATTCCCGATTTACAGAATAACCGGGATCAGTGCCTCTATCCGAGGCAAATATGAATTTACAGCCAGATAGAAAATGCTTACCAGTTCTGTACAGAAGAATTGCATCTTGGGTTGATTCAGACATGCATATCTGCTGGATAAGATACTCTTTTACGTCAGCAGGAAATTCCATCCCTACGTATTCCTTCCCTATCAGCTCTGTAGTCCTGCTGTATCAATAAATTAACCGCCAGGTATAAAGTCCATCGGGGCCTGAGCAGAAGAAGATGCTACCACCCCACTTTTGGCGACGACCAATCCTAGTTGATCCACCATGTACTCTGCCAACCCCCCCAGCCAGTTAAATACTTGCTCATTTTTAACAAAAGGGTGTTGGATAGTCGTGGAAGCTCCAGCATGCCAAGCAGCATTACTAGGAAAATGAATCCGCTCAATCTCAGTGCGGGGCTCAAGACTATTGGAGGTAAAATTAATAGCCTCGTTCTGCCCTCCCCCCGCTGGAGAAAATCCACTTAGATTCTGCTTCGCAACAAGCGACAACCCCAACAAGTGCCAATGGGGCTGAGCGTGCCTGCTACTCCCAATATCTCTACGGTCCCACTCCGCTCTTACTATGGGTTCTAGTTGACGACCGGCAAACAGCGAAACACTCAATGAGGTAAGGGCGTACTTTGTTTCGTATTGATGATCAAACCTCAAACGCACTCCAAAGTAAAAGCTCCCAGGAGTAGAGAATGGCTCGATAGGAACCACAGGCAAGGGAAGAGCAGTATTTACGCGCTCTTCGGTAATTACCCCTGGAACCTGCGTATCAATTAGGCAATAAAATGTTCCCAGCCGATGGCTATCCTTGGGCTTCCTAGATAATTTAAACCTCGACTTGTGCCAGTGTTTCTTTAAAACACTCTCACAGCCACTTATGAGGCTTTCATCATAAGCAAGAAAATCAAGCTCTGGCCGCATAATTGGGGACACCATAAGCTCCGTACACAAACTCGTCTAGCTCAGCCCTATCTAGACGCTCCCCAGAAGAAAGCTTTTCACCCCACAATGCTAAATCACGCAGGACTCTGGAATTTGCTTGTGTTGGGGCAAGCAGAGGAATCTCCCCAACGTACTTGCTAGATAGATCCCACTGACCTCCGCCTACCTGGACAGAGGACTGAGAAAGAAGAAGCTCCCCAAGCGAGCTTGCAAGTATAGCCACGACAGCTAGTGAATACTCTTGACTTGAGATATGGGCCCAATTCTTTTTGGAGTCCCGCGGCACCCAACCATGGCCGACAACCACAACATAGTCCCCAGTTTCATCCCAAGCAAATGATCCACTTTTCCCAAAGTACTTAGATACTAATTTTGGCTTAATTTCGTACTGCCATTCTCTAGGCCAAATCAACCCCCACCATGGCTGCCCTGCTTTTTCCAAGCTCTTCCTAGAGCTCAGCTCTCGCTTGTTGCGCCCCAAGCATTCCGAATAATATTTCGGAACTAAGCGCTGCAGGTCCTGCTCACTCTCGATACGCTCTAAGCCTTTAGTATACGGATAAAATATATACGAGCCCGCAGCCAGCTTAGACTCTGAAAGATTGGCATTGGTTACTGCAGGGCGGAAGTATTTTCTCTCTTCAACATCCAAACTTTCCACAAAAGACGGCAAAACCAAGAAAGCATCACTACCCATCCTAACCCCCTGATGGATGTGAAATATACTCTTAGCGCTGACTATACCGCTGCGCTCATTCAGGAGTTTACCTAATGCCCATCCTTCATATGGCTTAGGGAGCCATGAGCGCGCATCACTTCCTACACTTGGATCTCGATAAATGGAGTAGCCATCTTCGTTAATGGATAAATTGGATTCAAGCTGATATCTACGCAGCCCTCGGAGAGCTTCGCCTACGGAGCTTGGCCGAGGATCAGTCCAAACAAGAGCAGCTGGTCTTCCGGCTCTTCCCCGCTTAGCCACAAACAGCCCAGACTGAACTGTTGCATGAGTATAAAGTGAGGGGTTTGCCAGATTCACAATTACAGTTGGGACCACCACATCAAGTAATGTTTCACGTAGCCTTCTAGCAGAGGAAGCGTCGAAGAATGATCTTGGCGCCACACTCGCAAGCACACCGCCTGGCACCAAAGCAGCACTAGCACGACTGATGAACACCGAAGCCAAGTTAGGTTTATTACTCTGAAGCCCACTAAGCTGTAACTGAACAGCGTCTTGCTCCTCGAGTGTCATCTGCTGCCAGGATTTAAAGGGAGGATTCATGAGAACGACGTTCACATCGGTAGGCCATTGAGGTGCAGTAACGGAGTTCACGCACTCAATCTCTATCTGCACACGACCGTTCCAGCCCTGCACTTCCCAGCCAAGACTAAACTTAGCAATATCTACAGCGGCATTGGACTGGTCCCAACCGCGCAACACAACACTACCGCTAAATCGCTGAATCTCTAGAATTCTAAGGGCCTCTTTCAGAAGTTCGCCCGACCCACATGCGGGGTCAAAGATCACCACTTTGCTCAAGAGACCTATATCAAGCTCTCGCAGTGCTTCCTCAGCAAGAGTTCTCGCAATAGAAGGAGGGGTGAAATAAGCCCCATCGTTAATCCCTAAAGACCTAGTATTTAGTACAGCATCAAGAGGTCCTAAACCAGGAAGCCACCCCTCATCCGGCAGTTGAACTTGGGCATGAGCCTCTTGGAACAAAGCGCCTGAAGCATGCCGCAGTAACAAGCCAAAGTCTGGCTTGAGCATACGAAACGAGCCAATGCGTCCCAGAAGACGATCAAAATGGTAGCCTTGATCAGCATCATTGATAGTCCCGAACAAGTCTTTGCCAAGTGGAGACACCTGCCAGTCGCTAGGAAGATCCCTACCAGGATTAGTGTCGCTTGCAGCACAGCCTAACAGGTAAAGAAATGCACTCAGGGAACCTGCGCCATCACTACCCTCTCTGAGGCTAGAGCGCAGTGATCTATAAACACCAAGAGCGTGGGACACTACGGAGTTACTGCTATCCGGGGAGCTTTTCTCCAGATATCTATGAAACTCCTCAAGATTCTTACTAACACTAGACGCTGTATACTTCTCAACAGCATCTGGCCTATCCCAACGAACAACCTCTACATAGCCCGGCGACACCGTTATGTGGTGACCTATATTCGAAGACCATGCAATGGCACTTCTTTCTTCGGTTCCAGAGTCAAGCCCTTCATCGAGACAAAAATTCCCTGCAACACCATTCAGAAGGACATGCCTAGTTTCAGTATCCCGCTCTTTATACAAAGAAACCGGCAGCAACCCTAAACCATATTGCCAAGCGCGATGAGACAGCATTATTTGATCCATAAATTATGCCTTCACCGAAACAGCGACCAGTGGAAAAGGAAGACTAATTTGCGGAGCAAGGTCACCAGCATCACGCAAACTGTTCAACAATTCATTAATACACTTCATCAATGGCAGTACTATTTCTAAAGTCCCATCTGAACGCCAAGTTCTTATATTCGCGCACTGCACTTTCATTTCCAGAGGCTGTATCACCAAAATCGCGTGCTCACCGGCCTCTAAAAGAGCTGGTGTTTTACAAGCAGCAAAAATTTCTTCTGCAATAGCGGTCACTGAGCCAATAGCGACTCCCGCCTGTGTCACCAGCAGATTAACTGCCTTTAATGCAACAAGATCCCAAAAAGAGAAACAAGCTGAATGCCCCCGGCGATTAGCTAAAGGGGGCAAAGCCTTCCGCCAGTAACGTAACGTCTGCTGGCCTATACCGATAGCAGACAAAACCTGTTGCGGTGTGTAGTTCATGAGGCAGCCAATTTGTTGTTAACAACCAATTCGATGGTTGCAGTGTACCCACTGCCCGCCAGTTCGTCGAGTTAATGAATAGGGGGACAGACCACGGCGCACAGAGAATTAATGGTCACCTCCCTGTTCACCCCCGTTGCTATCACCAACCTGTGCGTGCATTAGCCCAACGTCTGCACAAAACGGCGCGGCACACGGCCTAATCGCCGCGACGACATGCGTCGCCCGCTCGCATAACTTGGTCGAACGGGCCAGCACTCGCTCCAGCGCGCTCAACCTCTCACGAACTACCTTTGCTGGCCTTACCACAAACCTGAGCGAGGTCCAGCAGCCCCTGCCGAGACGCAAATGGCGACTTGTTGCCGACTAGATCCAGCGCTAATACGTCCTCTGGACATAGGCCGCGGTGTTGACGATATCGCAGGCAAGAGCCAGCCGCGCATCGCGCTGGCTCGGATCGGAACACACCAGGCCGAAGCTTCAGGTGAGAATCACCCTTACCGACGATGCAGCTCAGGGCCACTATGGCAAACAGCTCCGCCAGCGCGCCCTCCACCTGCTCAGGCGTGCAACAGACGGATAGCCTTGGTGATGGCGGAGAGGTAGAACTCCGGCACCGCAATCCCTGCCTCCCTGGCCACGATCGTGTAAAACAACTCGTTGATGGCCAGCCCCGGATCTTGACCGATCTTCATAATTAGGTCAGATGTTTTCGAGGTGAAGCACTGTTACGCAAGCAAAACCTGACCGTTTCGCGGTACAAAAAACAGTACGCTGACGGTACAGTGCCCAGCTTTTACAGTTTTCGCTAAATTACGTTTAACCCGCTCTACGACGCTACTTTAAGCTTACTGTACCTGCGCTAAGCTACGCCCGGTTTTACTGGGTTTGCAGCGTTTCTAGGCAACTCATAATCCTTTGGTCCACGGTTCGAGTCCGTGTGGGCCCACCAAACAAAAAGCCGCGCAGTGCGCGGCTTTTGCGTTTCTGGCTACGGGGTTTCTTGTCTGCTGTTCAGCCGTTTCGCCGTTCTACAAACTCGCTAAACGCCTGTAGCGGCAACGGCTTGCTGAATAGGTAGCCCTGAAACTGCATGCAGCCATTACTGAGCAGGAACTGTTGCTGGGCTTCGGTTTCCACGCCTTCGGCGATGACGGTCATGCCCATGCTTTGCCCGAGGGCGATCACGGTGCGCACGATGGTTTCGCTGCTGCTGTCGGTGAGGACATCGCAGATAAATGAGCGGTCGATCTTCAGGGTGTTGAGCGGCAGGCGTTTGAGGTGGCTGAGGGAAGAGAAGCCGGTGCCGAAGTCGTCCAGGGAAAAGCGCACGCCGCGCTCGACCAGCGCCGTCATCTTGCGCAGCAGATCGTCGATGTCCTGCACGATCAGGGTTTCGGTGAGTTCCAGGTCGAGTCGGCGGGCGTCGATGGCGTGTTCGTCGATCAAGCGCAGCATGTCTGCAACGAAGCTGGCCTGACGAAACTGTTTCTGGCTGATATTTACCGCCAGGCCGATGCTGGCGTAACGCGGATCGTCGCGCCAGATACGCAGCTGACGAACGGCCTGTTCCAGCACCCATTGGCCAATGGGGATGATCATGCCGGTCTTTTCCGCATGGCCGATAAACTCAACCGGGGCCACCAGGCCGCGCTGCGGGTGTTGCCAGCGAATCAGTACTTCGGCACCAATCACCTTGCCGGCGCGATTGAGCTGGGGCTGGTAATGCAACACGAACTGCTGCTCACGCAGCGCCACTTCCAGGTCACGATCAAGCATCGAGCGTTCAGCGGCATCACTCTGCAGAATGTGCAGCAGGGCAAACAGCATCAGCATGGCCGCCCCACTCTGCACCCAGGAACCGTTCACCCGTACCTCATCCGGCAGGTGGTAAGCGCTGGTCGGGCTCCAGGATGAAGAGGCGAGCACAATGAACAGGCCCAGGCAGAACAGTGCAACGCCGTAGCGCAGCCACATCCGCTCATCACGAAAGGCCATCAACGCGGCCACGGCAATCGGCAGCAGGTAGAGGTGCGTGGCCCGCGGGGCCGCTGCGGTGTGGGGGTCCATCAACAAGGTGGTGGCGACGATCACCAGGATGATCACGCCGAACAGCAGCAGATTGGCCAGGCGCACGCGGTTGCGTAGGGTCAGGACAAATACGCCGATGCCACAGAAGATCATCAGCAGGTCCATCATCACGATGCCCCACTCGCCGCGCAGACTGAAGAAGAGGCCCCAGAAGCTGCCGACCAGCAGCAATACCAAGCTGGCAAGCATGCGCATGCGCCGTTCACGACGCTGACCGACCAGGGCCAGATCGGGCGCATGCCAGAGTTTGATGACCTGTTTGAGAAAGGCGGAAAGGACGGTCATGAAAAGTCCCTGAGTGACCATAAGCGTCGCCAAGGAGGTCGTCCGAAGGCATGCCAACGCAGCGGTTTATCGATAAGCCAAGTTGAGTGTAGACGCCGTAGCAGAGGCGCTACGGACGATTCGCATGCCGCCTACTCGTCGCCGCGTTCAGCCACAGCGCTATGCGGGCCCACCAGGCAATTGCGGCCCTGTTCCTTACCGCGATACAGGCGCTGATCGGCGCAGCGATACAGCTGCTCGGCCGTGCGGCCATCGACGGGCCATTCGGCCAGGCCGAAGGTGGCCGATAGCGCGATGTCCTGATCGCCGTATCGCATCGGCTGGCTGCACAGCCGCGCGCGCAGACCTTCCACCAGCGACTCGGCACCCTGACTCTCGGTATTGCGCAAGAGCAGGCCGAATTCTTCCCCGCCAAGACGGCCGAGGGTGTCCGTGGCGCGCAAGCGCTGGCCAAGGCTGTTGCAGATATGCCGCAGAGCCTGGTCGCCGGCATCGTGACCGTACTGGTCATTGACCGCCTTGAAATAGTCGACATCCAGCACCACCAGCACCAGCCTGGATTGGCTGCGCTGCGCCTCGCGGATGCTCTGCTCCAGGCTTTGCTGAAAGCTGCCACGGTTGGCCACGCCGGTCAGAGCATCGGTGCGCGCCATATGCTGCAACTTCTGGTAGGCCGTGGCGCGGCGCGCTTCGTAGAGGTAAACGAAGACCAGAATCATCAGTCCGCAGAACACCGCGTTGCCGAGGTCGATCAGGCTTTCGGCATCGCGTTGGATCGGGTAGGTGTACAGATACAGCAGACAGGCGCCAAGGATGAAAGGCAGCGCCAGCAAGCTGCCGCGCTTGAGGCCGAGCAGCAGGTAGGACAGCACGGGGATGCTGTAAACCCAGACAAAAGCGGTTTTCGAGGCGTTGGGAATAACGATGATGTACAGCAGAAAGCTGAAGGTCGGCAGCAGATAGAGGTAGATCCAGGGCAGCAGATTGCGCACCCGGACAATTCGCCACGCGCCCCACAGTAACGTTGCGGTGGCGACCAGCTCGAAACTGGCGAACAGATAATTCCCGGCCATAAATTGCAGCGCGCAGAACACCCCGAGGGTCAGCCCGGTGCTGGCAAAGATCATGCGGATCAGCGAACGCTGGCCGACGTCCTGCATATCGTCGACAGCAGCGGTGCTGTCATTGCCCGGTTTGCTTCGCGGTCGAAAAAACATGGCCCGGCGCTGTGTGGATGGCGGATTGATGGCTCACTGTGCCTCAACTAACAGGGCCTTGACCAGCCAGGCAGTGCACGAGCCGCCGACCACAGGCGGTTGACTTGCTCGCCACAGCCCGTAAAGTGCCGCCCATGCACAAGCACATCTGCCCAATTTCCGCGTTCTATTACGCCCTGCCCCCTCTCACCAGGCGGTAGATGCGTTGTTGCATGTCCGATCCGCCTGAGGCGGCTCGGATAGCACACCCTCACTCCAGTCTCCTCAGGCCTTTGCCTTAACCAGGAGACACGTATGCCCCGTAACACCCTTGATCTGCTCGACCAGCTCGCTACCCGTGGTTTTATCCACCAGAGCACCGACCTCGATGGCCTGCGCCTGGCGCTCAACCAGGGCCCGATCACCTTCTACCTCGGTTTTGATGCCACGGCGGACAGCCTGCACGTCGGCCATTTGCAGGCGTTGATGCTGATGCGCCACCTGCAGCGCGCCGGGCACAAGCCGATCCTGCTGATCGGCGGCGCCACCACGCGCATCGGCGACCCGAGTTTTCGCGACAGCAGCCGGCCAGTGCTGACGCAAGCGCAGATCCAGCACAACATCGCCGGGATTACCGGCTGCTTTGCCCGCTACATCCAACTGGGCGACGGCCCCAGCGACGGCCTGGTGGTGGACAACGCCGACTGGCTGGACGGCATCGGCTACCTGCAGTTTCTCGATCAGGTCGGCCGGCATTTCTCCATCAACCGCCTGCTGACCTTCGACGCCGTGCGCAACCGCCTGGAGCGCGAGCACTCGCTGAGTTTTCAGGAGTTCGGCTACACCCTGCTGCAGGCCCATGACTTCACCGAGCTGGCGCGCCGGCACAATTGCACCCTGCAACTGGGCGGCGCCGACCAGTGGGCCAATATCATCAATGGTGTGGAGCTGGGCCGACGCCAGGGCTGCCAGCCGCTGTTCGGCCTGACCATGCCGCTGCTGACTACCCGTGACGGGCGTAAGATGGGCAAGTCCGCCAGCGGCGCGGTGTGGCTAAATGGCGACAAGCTCGCGCCTTACGACTTCTGGCAGTTCTGGCGCAATTGCGATGATGCCGATGTGGGCCGTTTTCTCGCCCTGTTCAGCGAACTGCCGCTGGATGAAGTGGCGCGTTTGAGTGCACTCGAAGGCGCCGAGCTGAACCAGGCGAAAATCATCCTGGCCAACGCCGCCACCGCCTTGGCCCATGGTGAGCAGGCCGCACGCGACGCCGAAGCCACTGCCCTGGCGTTGTTTAGCACGCAGGACACGCATGCCGAGCTGCCGCAACTCAGCGTGAGCGCAGAGGATCTGGCCGGCGGTCTCAGCCTCACCGACCTGCTGCTGCGCCATGATCTTCAGCCCTCACGCAGCGCAGTGCGCCGCCTGGCGAGCGGCGGCGGCCTGCTGCTGGATGGCGAACGCCAGAGCAACCCGGACCAGCCGCTGCAGGCCTGGCAATTGGGGCGCAGGCTCAGCCTGGGCAAGAAACGCCATTACCTGTTGCAGGCGCAGTAACGCGCGGGTCTCGGTTTTATCGTGGGCATGGCCCGTTCCCACAAGATAGCCACGTTCGTGGGAGGGGCTTGGCGGCATGCCGCTTTAGCCGCGACAGCAGCCGCTAAAAGCTCGCCGCTAAAGCGCCTTCCACACATCACACACGGCAGGCTTAGTCGTAGGGTGGACCCCGCTTTACCGGTTCACCAAGGGCCACCGTGCGGACAGGCCATGGTGGAAATAAACCGCGATTTCCACCCTACAGTTTTTCGCCCAACTTATGCCGCGCGGCATACAAACACACCAATTCCATCGCCACCGTGGCGCCGGCCAGGGCGGTGACTTCGGCGTGGTCATAGGGTGGTGAGACTTCCACCACGTCCATGCCGACCAGATTGATTCCACGCAGCGCACGGAGGATTTCCAGCGCCTGATGGCTGCTCAGGCCGCCGCATACCGGCGTACCGGTGCCGGGGGCGAAAGCCGGATCGAGGCAGTCGATATCGAAGGTCAGGTACACCGGGTTGTCGCCGACCCGCGCGCGGATTTGCGCGGCGATCTGCTCCGGGGTGCTACGGTGCACCTGGCGCGCATCCAGCACCTGAAAGCCCATCACATCGTCATTGGTGGTGCGCAGGCCGATCTGCACCGAACGCGATGGATCAACCAGGCCCTCGCGGGCGGCGTGGTAGAACATGGTGCCGTGGCTGACACCCTGCTCGCTGTCGTCGAGATCCGGCCAGGTGTCGCTGTGCGCATCGAAATGCACCAATGACAGCGCGCCGTGTTTGCGCGCATGGGCCTTGAGCAGCGGGTAGCTGATGAAGTGGTCGCCGCCCAGGGTGAGCATGGCACAGCCGGCCTGGACGATATGTTCGGCATGCGCCTCGATGGCCGCTGGAATCCTGTGCGGCAGGGCGTGATCGAAATTGCAGTCGCCATAGTCGATCACCGCCAGGTGGTCGAAGGGGTCGAACTCCCAGGGGTAATGCCGCTCCCAGGCGCTGGTGATCGACGCCGCACGAATCGCGCGCGGGCCAAAGCGGGTGCCGGGGCGGTTGGTGGTGGCGGTGTCGAAGGGCACCCCACTGACCACCAGGTCCACGCCCTGCAGGTCGCGGCTGTAGCGCCGGCGCATAAAGCTGGTGACGCCCGCATAGGTCGGCTCGGAGAAGGTGCCGTAGAGGCTGTCGCGGGTGAAGGCCAGGTCGTTGCCGTTGAATGCTTCCATTGCCTTGTCCTCAATACTGACTGCGGAATGTGGTCCAGATGCGCGTGCGCTCACGCTGTTGGCGCAGCGGCATCAGCTGCTCGGCAAACAGCCGTGCGCGCACCGCTTCATCGGGGTAGATATCGGCATCGCCGCTGATCGCCGGGTCGACCAGCGCCGTGGCAGCCTGGTTGGCGTTGGCGAAGAACACGCTGTTGGTCAGTTCGGCGATAGCCTCGGGGCGTAGCATGTAATCGATAAAGGCGTGAGCGGCCTTGGGGTGCGGTGCGTCAGCCGGGATGGCCATGGTGTCGAACCACAGCAGCGTGCCTTCACGCGGGATGCGGTACTGCACTTCGAACGGCTGCTTGGCCTCCGCGGCGTTGGCCGCCGCCATATAGGCGTCGCCGTTGTAGGTCAGCGCCAGGCAGATTTCGCCCTTGGCCAGGTCATTGATATGCCGGCCGGCACCGACGTAACGCAGATTGGGTTGCAGCTGGGCCAACAACTGCGCCACCGCATCAAGGTCGGCGCGCTCGCTGCTGTAAGGGTCTTTGCCGAGGTAATTGAGGACGATGCTGATCACTTCCTGCGGCGAGTCGATCACCGCGATGCCGCAATCCTTGAGCTTGCTGGCGTACTCGGGTTTGAACAGCAGATCCAGGCTGTTCAGTGGTACGCCAGGCAAGCGCTGCTCCAGCGCCTGAAGGTTGAAACCCACGCCGACCGTGCCCCAGGTGTACGGCAGGCCGTACTGATTACCGGGGTCGGCACTGGCAAGTTTGCTCAGCAGCGCCGGGTCGAGGTTCTCCAGATGCGGCAGTTGCGTACGATCCAGCGGCTGCACGGCTTTGGCTTGAATCGCCCGCGCCAGCCCACTGGAGGCCGGGAAGACCACGTCATAACCGCTGCCGCCGGTAAGCAGTTTGCTGTCCAGGGCTTCGGCGCTGTCGAAGATGTCGTATTTGACCTTGATCCCGGTTTCATCCTTGAAGCGCTGCAACGCTTGCTCCGGCAGATAGGCGGACCAGCTGTAGAGGTTCAGGGCTTTCTCTTCGGCCTGGGCGGCGAAGGCGCAACACAACAGCAGCGGAACAAGGGCCTGACGCATAAACATGACCTCGGTGCGGAATGAACTGAGCACATCCTGCCTGCCGGTTTGCTTAGCTTAAATATGAAGTGTTCTACTCTGGCATCGACGTTCATCAATGTTAGGCGCCGTCATGCTCAGCCAGTTACGCGACCTCGACCTGCAGTTGCTGCGCCTGTTTGTCACCGTGGTGGAGTGCGGCGGTTTCAGCGCCGCCCAGGGCGAACTGGGGATTGGCCAGTCGACCATCAGCACGCAGATGGCCAAGCTGGAAACCCGCCTGGGTTTTCGCCTGTGCGAGCGTGGCAAGACGGGCTTTCGCCTGACGCCCAAGGGTGAGCAGGTGCTGAGCGCCACACGCCGGCTGTTCAGTGCCATCGACACCTTCAAGGACGAGGCCCAGGGCATGGCCGACAAGCTGCTCGGCGAACTGCGCATCGGCCTGTCCGAAGGGCTGGCCGCGCAGGTGCTGGAACAGGTGGCCGAGGCCATCCAGCGCTTTCGCGCACGCAACCAGGCGGTGCAGATCGAGTTGCTCACCGCCATGCCCGCCGAACTGGAGCGCCGCCTGCTGCAAGACCAGCTGCACCTGGCCATCGGCTACTTCTCCGGTAACCAGAGTGCACTGGACTATCACCCGCTGTTTCGCGAGCGCCAGGTGCTGTATTGCGCCGCAGGGCATCCATTGTTCCACCGCCGGCCGATCAGCCGGGCCGACCTGCAACAGGCGGACAGCGTGCACCACCCTTACCGCTTTGTGCAGGCACGCGAGCCGCTGCAAAGCAGCACCAGCTCAGCGCAGACCGAACAGGTCGACGGCGCCCTGGCCTTTATCCTCTCCGGCAGGCACATCGGCTACCTGCCGGAGCACATCGCCGCGCCCTGGCAGGCCACGGGGCGTCTGCGCGCGCTCGAAGCCAACAGCCTGGGCTTCGACGTGCAGTTCCACCTGGCCAGCCATCGCGGCCAGCATCCTGGCGATGCGCAGCGGGCGTTTGTCGAGGACCTGCTGCAGGCGTTCAGCGCCAGCCCGTCGACCAGCACTTAACGCCGCGGCACAGACTCAGGCCCAGGTGCCTGCTGTAACTGCGTACTCAGGCGGTCAATCGCGGCAATCGTCTGGCTGATGTCGTGATGGATACTCGGCACGCCCAGGCAAAGCCAGGGCGATGCGCCAGTCGATAGCGGCTCGGCCTCCAGTTGCAGCTGTGGGTCGAAGAGATCGTGGGTCAGGGGAAGCAGGTGCATGACAGACTCCTTGCCGGACAACCCGGCGTGACGTTTAAGGTCAGGAGGCAGTAAACAAGTGGCCAATCGGCCAAGGGGCAGGTCTTGTAGCTATGGCCCAAGCATCGGCGCCCGAAGTGACAAGTTGATGACCGGGCGGAGCCTGCCTATGCAGACTCCGCCGCGAAGCCGACGGCGTCAACCTGCCAGCGGCCCGTTGGTCGAATGCAGCAGCGGCGGCAGCGGACAATCCAGCAGGTCGGCCACCGCACGCAACAACTCGGCTTCGGCAACCTCAATACGTCCGTCATGCTCGATGCAACGCGCCATGGCCTTGAGCAGCCGTGGCTTCTGCAAGGGCTGTAACTGGTTGAGCCGTTTGAGCGCAGCCTCCAGGGCTTTCAGATCACACTGCGCTGCCGGCAACAGATTGAGCGTGGTGTAGGGCAATTCGCCCGCCGCATGCGCCAGAGCGGTCTGCGCCTGCTCTGGCAGGATGCTGCCAGCCCGCGCCAGAAACGACAGCAGTACCTGCGCTTCGTCCGCCAGTTCCAGCAGGTGAAAGTGGCCACTGAGCCGGCGGCTGGGCGCCAGGTTGCGCTCGACAATACGCAGCAACGTCCACTCCAGCAGCTCAACCTGGCCATCGGCACGGATCAGCCGCGCCATCAGCGCACACAGCGTGGCCGCCTGCTCGGTGCCCAGCTGCTTGAGCGCCGGCATGGCCAGGTCCAGCACGGTCAGCCGCTGGTTGCCAGGCAACTGCCGCAGCGGTTGCTCCAGCGCCTGCACATGGTCCATCAGCTCGGCGCTAAGCAGTGGTTTGAGCATCTGCAGTTGCTGCTCACGCAAGGGCGCAGCGGGAGCCAGCAATAATCCATACAGCAAGGCCTGGGCGCCGATACCATGGTGCGCCGCCTGACGCAGCGCCGGGTGCAGCTCATCCAGCACCTTGTGCGCTTGCTGCAAGTGCGCCGCACGCGGCTCGCCAATGCTGGCGATCGCTACCGTGGCCGAAGCAGCGCTGAAGCCGGCCAGGGCCTGATCCCAACCCTGGGCCACGCTACGTTGATCTGCCGTGGCATCGGCGGGCAGCACACTGAGGATCGAGACAGCCGGATAGCGCCCATCCCACTCCGGCGTAATACGCCGAATCCGCTCATCCAGTGGCGGATGGGTCGCCAGCATGCCCTCCAGCGCGCGGCTGATACCGGCGGCGAAATACATATGGCTGAACTCGGCCGCATGTCCGGCGCGCAATTGCGAACCGTACTGGTTGCCACCAATCTTCTGCAGCGCTCCGGCAATGCTCTGCGGATTGCGGGTGAACTGCACCGCCGAAGCATCGGCGAGAAACTCGCGTTGCCGGCTCACGGCGGCCTTGATCAGACTGCCGAAGAAGGTTCCGGCATAGCCCAGCAGCCACAAGATGCCGCCCACCGCGATGATCGCCGCCGCCGAGTTGTTGCGGCTGGAGCGCGAACTGCCACGGGAGCTGCTGCGCAGCAGAAAGCCACCGATCAGCCCCAACAGCAGAATGCCATGCAGCACTGCCACCAGGCGGGTGTTGAGGCGCATATCGCCGTGGAAGATATGGCTGAACTCGTGGGCAATCACCCCCTGCAACTCTTCACGCGAGAGCAGGCTGATCGCCCCACGGGTAATCCCGATCACCGCATCCTGCGGCGTCAGGCCAGCGGCAAAGGCATTGATCCCGGCGTCATCCAGCACATACACCGGCGGCACCGACGTGCCCGAGGCCAAGGCCATCTCCTCCACCACATTGAGCAGGCGCTGTTCTTCCAGGCTCTGCGGCGCGAGGTTGATCAAACGCCCACCCAACCGCTCGGCCACTGCCTGACCGCCGCGACTGAGCTGCAAGCCCTTGTAGATACTGCCCAGCAACACCACGCCGATTACGCCCAGGGCTACCATGCCCACCAGCCGCCAGCTGGGCAATAGCCCACTCGGAGCATCACTGGCCAGCCAGAGCGAGCTATGGCTTTGCCCAAACAATTGCCAGACCACGCCCAACGCCAGGCTGGTCAGGGTGATCAGGCTGAGCACCGCCAATACCATCAGAATTAGCAGACGCCCACTGTTACGCCGAGCGCGATCCTGTTGCTCGAAGAAATTCATCCCTGAGAGCCCTTAGAACGATACCTTCGGCGCTTCCTGAATCGCCGCGCTGTCGGCGAACTCCAGCAGGCTGGCGTCCTGGGCGTGGCCAAAGCTGGCAGCCAGCAGCACCGGTGGGAACGCCTGCTTGTAGGTGTTGTAGGCCATGACTGCATCGTTGAACGCCTGGCGGGCGAAGGCCACCTTGTTCTCGGTGCTGCTCAGCTCTTCACTGAGCTGCTGCATATTCGCCGAGGCCTTGAGATCCGGGTAAGCCTCAAGCGTGACATTCAGGCGACCCAGGGCGCTATTGAGCAGCCCTTCCGCGCCGCCCAGCTGCGCCATGCTCTGCGCATTGCCCGGCTGCGCGGATGCGGCCTTGAGCCCGGTTACCGCGTTGTTGCGCGCGGCAATCACCGCTTCCAGCGTCTCGCGCTCATGCGCCATATAGCCCTTGGCGGTTTCCACCAGATTGGGGATCAGGTCATAGCGGCGCTTGAGCTGTACTTCGATCTGCGCAAACGCATTCTGAAAGCGGTTACGCAGGGTCACCAACTGGTTGTAGATGCCAATCACGTAAAAAATCAGTGCGGCAACAACCGCCAGGATAATCAGCGTGGAAATGGACATGGGGAAATCCTTATCAGCATGCGGGAGAGAAACAGATGGTAGCGGAAAAGCGCTCAAGGAAATGCTCACCGGCGCACTCTGGCGGCACACCTGAAGGGACGTCGACAGCAAAGCCAACTTATGTCGCGCCATATCGGCTGGCAATGGCGAAGAAAACCCTTGGCAAAATAGACCGACCGGTCTATATATTCAGCCCATGAAGAAGACCTCGACCCGCGACAAACTGATCCACGCCATGGCCGACGCTCTGCAGCGCAAAGGCCTGCACGGCGTTGGCCTGAGTGAGCTGCTGGACATTGCCGGCGCGCCCAAGGGCAGCTTGTACCACCACTTTCCTGGCGGTAAGAGCGAGCTGGCGGTGGCGGCTATCGAGCATATCAGCCGGCATATCGACGGCCTGTTCAGCCAGCTTTTTGCGCAGCAAACCGACCCACTCAAGGCGCTGCACAACTGGTTGCAGGGCGCGCTGCAACAACTGGAGAACAGCCAGTTCGAGCGCGGTTGTCCGCTGGCCACCATCGCTCTGGAAAGCGGTCCGGAAGACGTGGAGATTCGCGCCGCTCTGCAGCGCAGTTTTACCGCCGTGCGCCAGGCATTGGGTGCGCAACTGCATGCCTACGGCTACCCCAGCGAGCAGGCGGATAACCTCGCCGCCCTGTTTGTTGCGCTGTATGAAGGCGGGCTGCTGCAAGCCCGCGTGGCCGGTAGCAGCGAGCCACTGAAGCGCGCCGCCACTGCCCTGTTCAACCTGACCCGCGAACAGTTCCCGGGAGGAGTCCGTCCATGAATACCCCTGTCATTCTTAGCGAGACCGTGCAGCTGCCGGCACTCGACGGTTATCCGCTGACCGCCACGCTGTACCACGCCCCGGAGCCGGTGGCGCAGTTGGTGATTGCCGGCGCCACCGGCGTGCCGCAGGGTTTCTACCGACGCTTTGCCGAATATGCGGCGCAGCGCGGCTACAGCACCCTGACCCTCGATTATCGAGGGATCGGCCAGTCGAAGCCGGCCAGCCTGCGCGGCTTCAAGATGGACTACCTGGATTGGGCACACCTCGATCTCGCGGCGGCCGTCGATCAGCACCGTCATCCGCAGCGGCCGCTGTATATGGTCGGCCACTCCTTTGGCGGGCATGCCTTTGGCCTGCTGCCCAATCATGATCAGGTCCAGGGCTTCTACACCTTCGGCACCGGTGCCGGCTGGCACGGCTGGATGCCCAAGGCCGAACAACTGCGCGTACTGACCATGTGGCGCCTGATCGGCCCACTGATGACCAGTTACAAGGGCTACCTGGCCTGGAGCAAGCTGGGCATGGGCGAAGATTTGCCGCTGGGCGTGTACAAGCAGTGGAAACGCTGGTGCGGCTATCCACGCTACTTCTTCGAAGACCCGCAAATGCCAGGCCTCGCCGAGCGCTTCGCGCAGGTCAGCACGCCAATCATTGCCGCCAACGCGCTGGACGACCTGTGGGCCCCACCGGCCTCGCGCGATGCGTTTATGGCCGCCTACAGCAAGGCGCCCTACCAGGCACGGACCATCGACTCAGCCGCCAGCATCGGCGCGATTGGCCATATGGGCTACTTCCGTCCGGCGGCGCAGGCGCTGTGGGATGAAACGCTAAACTGGTTTACCGAACTACAGAGCCAACGCCAAGCCGCCTGACACCCCAGAGAAAAGAGGTTTCGCTGATGAGTATGATCCCCGCAGGCTTTAGCCCGCTATTCAGAAGCAGCCCTTTCCTTGATTTGCTCGGGCCGATCTACAACCAGCGCAGCGCCACGGGCCTGGTGATTGCTCTGCGCGCCGAGGAGAAACACTGCAATGCGCGCGGTCTGGTGCATGGCGGTGTACTCAGCAGCCTGGCCGATGTGGCCCTGGGCTATAACAGCGCTTTCGCCGAAGAGCCACCAACCCCGCTGGTCACCAGCAGCCTGACCATCGATTACGCCGGCATCGCCAAACTCGGCGACTGGATCAGCATCGAAACCGATGTGCAGAAGGTCGGCAAAAGCCTGGCGTTTGCCAATTGCTATTTTGTCGTCGAGTCGGTGCGTATTGCTCGGGCGAGCGCGGTGTTCAGCGTACTTTCGCGCTGAGTCCTAAACTGCGGAGACAGTGCAGGTTGATGGCGGCTAGAAATGGCCTGAGGCGTGAAGCGCATGGATGCGCTGAGCATAAAAAATCATCTGGAATGATTTTTAACATCGCGCAGCGATGGCCCGAAGGGTGGCTGCCATGGATGGCAAGCCACAAAAACGTCGGGAGCGTTTTTGCGCGCAAGCCCCGAAGGGGTGAAGCACATGGATGCGCTGAGCACAAAAAAGAAAACCCCGCGATTGCGGGGCCTTTGCAGACTGTGTGCTGACATCCTTGATCTGCTTGCCATCCTGGCAGCTGTTCCGCGTATCCCTGTTGCTAAAGTGCGCTTCCTGCGCGACGTCCATGGACAGCAGATTAGCCACCGCCCGGCATTCGGCATAGTGGCGATCTGCGGTACGCCGTGTAAGCCATGGCTTACACGGCGCCTTCCCCGGCAAAACCGAGCAAACGCTTGGCTTTATTTTGTGACGCAGGTCTTGTTAGACTCGATCCCGTCCTACAAAAACAACAGACCCCGTCAACGGTGGTCACTGGGGCCATATATGCGCTCATTGCTTCTTGCCATCGGCTGTCTGACAGCCAGCATCAGCCCACTTGCATCCGCCAATGGGCAAAACCAGCTTTCCGATCCCAAAGCCGCCGTGCAACTGTTCTGGAGCCAGATTTATGGCCAGGGCGGTTCAACGCTGTATTGCGACAAGGCGTTCAGCGAAGAGAACGGTCAGCTCAAGGCCAGCCCGATCTACAGCAGCAAGCAGCTGAAAAGTGCGCTGCGCTGTGTGACCGACCGCCAGTGCGGGATCATGAATCCGCGCTTCGTATATATCGCTTCCGACCTGCACAACCTCTACCCGGCGATGACCCGCGTCGAACTGGTGCGCCGCAATGCGCAGTTCGGCGAGCTGGATGACAGCGTGCCAAGTAAGTTCGCCGACATCGGCTGTGACCTGAAAACCAGCTTCCAGCTGGTCGAGCCGCGTGATGAAGCCAAAGGCAATATCGCCCGGGCGATTTTCTATATGCACGTTGAATACGACCTGCCCATCGTCGGCCAGGTGCAGATGTACAAGAAGTGGCACCAGATGGACCCGCCGGATGCCGAGGAAAAGGCGCGCAACGACAAAATTGCCGGCCTGCAAGGTACCCGTAACCGCTTTATCGACAACCCAGAACTGGTCGAGCAGCAGATCAAAAACTGATCGGGGTCATCCCTCGCTTACTTAGGCGAGGCGTGGTTTGTGCGATGAACGCAGCTTATAGCGATCGCCCGGATGGATCAGCCGGGCGTAGCTGACCAAGTGCTCATCCGACCAGGTTCGACGAATCACACTCAGGCACGGCGCAGTCGGCTCAATGGCCAGCCAACCGGCCACCTGCGCATCGACCAGCACGGCCTCGACCACATGCTCGACGTCGGAAATCGGGCAGCTGCTAACAAGCACCTCGTTGGGCGTCTGCCGGGAGAAATCACTGTCCAGGTAATGCGGCACCCAGCGCGGATTGACAAAGCGGTCTTCCAGCTGGATTGGCACGCCATCCTCGCGGTGCACCAGAATGCTGTGAAACACCTCGGCGCCCAGCCGCAGGCCCAGACGCAACGCCACCTCATCATCCGCCGCCAGCGCCTCACAACGAATGATGTCGTTGCTGTAGACATGCCCACGGCCGCGCACTTCATTGGCAATATTCAGCACTTCATGTAGCGAGGATTCGGCCTTGCGATCGGTGACAAAGGTGCCCAAGCCGGCCTGACGCAGCAGGTAGCCCTTCTGCACCAGATCGCGAATGGCCTTGTTGGCCGTCATCCGGCTGACCCCAAAATCCCGCGCCAACTGCTCTTCCGGCGGAATCTGGTGGTTGACCGGGTAAGCGCCGCTGTGGATGCGCTCCAGCAGGAACGCTTCAATCGCCTTGTAGCGCGGGGTTGTACTGCTCACAGCGGCTCCTTGGGGTGGTCCCGGTGCGCGGATAATAACCGGCTTACCTGCCCTCTCCCACCATGGAAAGGGCTGCACGGTTCACGCCAGCGATGGCAATACCCCGTTCGGCAACAGCGGGGTCAACACACGCTCGGCGAGCAAGGCATTAGCCGCTTCGATATCCGGGGCGAAGAAGCGGTCTTCGACGTAATACGGCACCTGCGAGCGCAGCGTCTGACGCGCCTGCTCAAGGAGCGGCGAGCTTTTCAGCCCTTCGCGGAAGTCCAGCCCCTGGCAGGCGCCCAGCCATTCGATGGCCAGTACGCCCCGGGTGTTGGCGGCCATCTCCCACAAGCGCTTGCCGGCGGCCGGGGCCATGGACACGTGGTCTTCCTGGTTGGCAGAAGTCGGCAGGCTGTCGACGCTGTGCGGATGGGCCAGCGCCTTGTTTTCGCTGGCCAGGGCGGCGGCGGTGACCTGGGCGATCATAAAGCCGGAGTTGACCCCGCCATTGGCCACCAGAAATGGCGGCAGCTGCGACATATGCTTGTCCATCATCAGCGAGATGCGCCGCTCGGAGAGCGAGGCGATTTCGGCGATGGCCAGGGCGATATTGTCGGCGGCCATGGCCACCGGTTCGGCGTGGAAGTTGCCACCGGAAATCACCTCACCCTCGGCGGCGAACACCAGGGGATTATCCGACACCGCGTTGGCCTCGACCCCAAGCACTTCGGCGGCCTGGCGCAGCTGGGTCAGGCAGGCACCCATGACCTGCGGCTGACAACGCAGTGAGTACGGGTCCTGCACCTTGTCGCAGGCTTCGTGGGAGCGACCGACTTCACTGCTGTCGCCAAGTAGGTGGCGATAGATGGCGGCTGCGTCAATCTGCCCGCGCTGGCCACGGGCGGCATGGATGCGTGGATCAAAGGGCGCTCGCGAGCCCAGCGCAGCCTCGACGGTCAGGCCGCCACAAACGCTGGCCGCAGCAAATAGATCCTCAGCCTCAAACAGGCCGCGCAGGGCGTAGGCCGTCGACACCTGGGTGCCGTTGAGCAGCGCCAGGCCTTCCTTGGCGGCAAGGGTCATGGGCTGCAAACCGGCAATCGCCAACGCCTCGGTTGCCGGCAGCCACTCACCGCGATAACGCGCCTGACTTTCACCCAGCAGCACCAACGACATATGCGCCAGCGGCGCCAGGTCACCGGAAGCACCCACCGAACCCTTGAGCGGAATATGCGGGTAAACCTCGGCATTGATCAGCGCGATCAGCGCCTCGATCACTTGCCGGCGAATGCCGGAAAAGCCTCGCGCCAGGCTGTTGACCTTGAGCAGCATGATCAGCCGCACCATGGCGTCATCCAGCGGCTCGCCGATGCCGGCGGCATGCGACAGCACCAGCGAACGCTGCAGCTTTTCCAGATCCTCAGTGGCGATACGGGTCGAGGCCAGCAGGCCGAAACCGGTGTTGATGCCGTAAGCGGTACGACCTTCGGCGATGATGCCGTTGACGCAAGCGACACTGGCGTCGATGACCGTGTAGGCCGATTCCGCGAGGGTCACGCGCACGGGAGCCTGGTAGGCGGCGCGCAGTTGGGCCAGGGTCAACTGGCCGGGGTGCAGGGTAAACGGGCTCATGCATGGGCTCCTTGGGTTGCGCCAATCATCGGCAGATCGAGGCTCTGCTCGCGGGCACAATGAACGGCGATCTGATAACCAGCATCGGCGTGACGCATCACCCCGGTGCCCGGGTCGTTGCGCAGCACGCGACCAAGACGAGCGCGGGCATCCGGTGTACCGTCGGCCACTATGACCACCCCGGCATGCTGCGAATAGCCCATGCCGACGCCGCCACCATGGTGCAGCGACACCCAGGTCGCGCCGCCAGCGGTATTCAGCAGGGCATTGAGCAATGGCCAGTCGGAGACCGCATCGGAGCCGTCCTGCATGGCTTCGGTTTCACGGTTGGGGCTGGCCACCGAGCCGGAGTCGAGGTGGTCGCGACCGATGACGATCGGCGCTTTCAGCTCGCCGCTGGCGACCATGTCATTGAAGGCTTGAGCCAGACGCGCGCGGTCTTTCAGGCCGACCCAGCAGATACGTGCCGGCAGGCCCTGGAAGGCAATCCGCTCGCGGGCCATGTCCAGCCAGTTGTGCAGGTGGGCGTCGCCCGGGATCAACTCTTTCACTTTCGCATCGGTCTTGTAGATGTCCTCGGGGTCGCCGGACAGTGCCACCCAGCGGAACGGGCCGATGCCCTGGCAGAACAGCGGACGGATATAGGCCGGGACAAAACCGGGGAAGTCGAAGGCATTCTCGACGCCCTCCTGCAGGGCCATCTGGCGGATATTGTTGCCGTAGTCGAAGGTCGGCACGCCCATCTGCTGGAAGGCCAACATGGCGCGCACATGCACGGCCATGGACTGTTTGGCGGCCTTGACCACCACGGCTTCCTCGGTTTTGCCACGGGCCACGTACTCGTCCCAGCCCCAGCCAATCGGCAGGTAGCCGTGGCGTGGGTCGTGGGCGCTGGTCTGGTCGGTGACCATATCCGGGCGCACCCCGCGCTTGACCAGTTCCGGCAGGATCTCGGCCGCGTTGCCGCACAGGGCAATGGAGATGGCCTTGCCTTCACCGGTGTACTTGTCGATACGCGCCAGGGCGTCGTCCAGATCGCTGGCCTGTTCATCGACATAGCGGGTCTTCAGGCGGAAATCGATACGCGATTGCTGGCACTCGATATTCAGCGAGCAGGCGCCGGCCAGGGTGGCGGCCAATGGCTGCGCGCCGCCCATGCCGCCGAGGCCTGCGGTCAGCACCCACTTGCCCTTGAGGCTGCCGCCGTAATGCTGGCGACCGGCCTCGACAAAGGTTTCATAAGTACCCTGGACGATGCCCTGGCTACCGATATAGATCCAGCTGCCGGCGGTCATCTGGCCGTACATGGCCAGGCCCTTGGCATCCAGTTCGTTGAAGTGCTCCCAGTTGGCCCAGTGCGGCACCAGGTTGGAGTTGGCCAGCAGCACACGCGGTGCGTCCTTGTGGGTCTCGAACACGCCAACCGGCTTGCCGGACTGAATTAGCAGAGTCTGGTTGTCTTCCAGGCGGGTCAGCACTTCGACGATCTTGTCGTAGCACTCCCAGTTGCGTGCGGCACGGCCGATGCCACCGTAAACCACCAGTTCCTTGGGGTTCTCGGCCACTTCCGGGTCAAGGTTGTTCATCAGCATGCGCAGCGGCGCTTCGGTCAGCCAGCTCTTGGCGGTCAGTTGCGTGCCACGGGCGGCGCGAATTTCGCTGTCACGGAAAAGGCTCATGTCGGGCTCCTGTTCTTGGGCTCAGTGCGTAAGCGTCAGCAGATGAATCAAACGCGCCGCAACCTTGGCGGTGCGAGCGTCGATGTCGTATTCGGGGTTGAGTTCGGCCAGATCGACCAGGCGCAATTTGCCGCTGTCGCGCACGGTTTCCAGCAAGGGTTCAAGCAGCGCCAGCGGCACGCCACGCGCAGCAGGGGCGCTGACGCCGGGGGCTTCGCAAGCCGGCAGCACGTCGATATCGATGGTCAGGTAGATCGCATCGCAGCTGGCGATAAAGCTCTGCAACTCAGCGCTGATGTCTGCCAGGCTGGCCTCGCGGATCTCGCGGTCTTCACGCACCAGTACGTTCAGTTCGGCGGCGCGCTGGAACAGCGCGCGGGTATTGCTGGCGCGGCTGACCCCGAGGCAGGCATAGGCGAACGACCAGCCGCGGGCGGCGCATTGCTCGGCGATTTGTGCGAATGGCGTACCCGAGGAGCGTGCATGGGCTGGGTCGCGCAGGTCGAAGTGCGCATCGAAATTGATAATGCCGATACGCGGCGCCGCTGCCTGTGAAGAGCAGCCGGCCAGATGCTCGGCGATGCCCTGCCAGCTGCCAAAGGCCACCTCATGGCCGCCGCCCAGCACGACCGGCAGATGCCCGGCATCCAGCAGCGCGCAGACGTTGCGACCGAGGCGCGCTTGCGCGCCTTCCAGATCACCATCGGCGCACAGTACATCGCCGGCGTCATAGGCCGGGCCCTGACGGTGCCAGGCCAGATTGGCCAGCGCCTTACGGATAGCCGGCGGACCATTAACCGCGCCGACGCGCCCCTGGTTACGCCGCACGCCTTCATCGCTGGCAAAGCCGAGCAAGACGACGCCGGGCTGGCTGTCCATGCTCAGCGCCTGGATGCGTTGGTGCCAGCGCGGGCTGTCCGGCTCAGGGTCGATGCGTCCCTGCCATAGACCCATGGAGTTGCGATCAGCGTGCATGGCTGTTGGCCTCTTTGCTGTAGCTAATAACGCCGTTGAAGATGCGCTGCCGCAGCCGGCCCGGCTGCACCGCATAGGCCAGCTCGGCGGGTTGCTGCACGTCCCACAGGCACAGGTCGGCGGGTGCACCCGCCTCGATCCGCCCCAGGTCCGGGCGGCCGAGGGCGCGGGCAGCGTGGGCGGTCATGCCGGCTAGGGCTTCGCGCGGGGTCAAACGGAACAGGGTGCAGGCCAGGTTGAGAATCAAAGTAGGGAAGCAGATCGGCGAGGTGCCGGGGTTGGCATCGCTGGCCAGAGCCATCGGCACATTGTGCTTACGCAGCAACGCGATGGGTGGCAGCTGGGTTTCCCGCAAGGTATGGAAAGCCCCCGGCAGCAGGGTCGCTACGGTGCCGGCGGCGGCCATGGCTTGCACCCCGGCCTCGTCGAGAAACTCGATATGGTCGGCCGAAAGCCCTTGATAACGCGCAGCCAGGACACTGGCGCCCTGATTGGACAGCTGCTCGGCATGCACCTTGATGGGCAGGCCGTGACGCTGCGCGGCCTGGAACACCAACTCGCACTGCGCCGGGCTAAAGGCGATGTGTTCGCAGAACACATCCACCGCATCGACCAGGCCTTCGGCAACCGCAGCCGGGATCATCTCGTTGCACACCAGGGCGATATAGCCGTCGCTGTCGCCGGCGAATTCAGGCGGCAAGGCATGGGCGCCGAGCAAGGTGGTGGTGATGCGCAGCGGCAACACCTCACCCAGGCGACGGGCGACGCGCAGCATCTTCAGCTCATCATCGACAGTCAGACCGTAGCCGGATTTGATTTCCAGGCTGGTCACGCCGTCGTCCAGCAGCGCCTGCACACGCGGCAGGCTCTGCGCCAGCAGCTCGTCCTCGTTGGCCGCGCGGGTGGCGCGCACGCTGCTGAGGATGCCGCCGCCGGCCTTGGCGATCTCGGCGTAGCTGACGCCTTCAAGGCGCTGCTCAAATTCAGCCGCGCGGTTGCCGGCATAGACCAGATGCGTGTGGCAATCCACCAGGCCTGGCGTCATCACCCCGCCGCGCCCCACCTCAAGCGCATCGGTCAGCGTCTTCGTGTCGAACTCGGCTTCTGCGCAAAGCCCGGCGATGCGCCCATCCTGCACCCATAAGGCCATGGGCTGCGGGTAGGTCTGCTCGCCATCAAACAGCACAAGATCACGCCACAACTGAATGGAAGATGTACAAGGCATGGGTAGGCTTCCGCTTTATTTGTATATACAAATAAACCTAAAAACCTACAGAATCAACTTTTAATCGATAAATGACTATACAAATACAGACCAAACTCCCAGCACTGCAAACCGCCTGAAGCACCAGTTCAACCCACCAGAACGCAAAACCCCGGCACAAGGCCGGGGTTTTGTTTGTCGCGAGACAGCGCTTAGAACTGCGCCGCGTCCAGCAGGTACAGCGACTCGCTACCGGCTTTAACCGAAGCGGTCAGCGAGTGGATACGCGGCAGCAGGCGGGCGAAGAAGAAACGCGCGGTACCCAGCTTGCTCACGTAGAACTCGTCCTGATCCTGCTTGGCCAGTGCGGTACGCGCCATCAACGCCCACATGTAGGCGTAGGCGGTGTAACCGAACACTTGCAGGTACTCGACCGAGGCGGCACCGACTTCGTTCGGATTGGCCTTGGCGCGCTCCAGCAGGTCGCTGGTCATCAGTTCCAGGTTGGCGATGGCGTCTTTCAGCGGGTTGACGAACTCGGCCAGCGAGGCGTCGGCGCTGTCGGTGAAGGCTTTGATCTCTTCAGCGAAGTGCTTGTAGAACGCACCGCCACTGCCGACCACTTTACGGCCAACCAGGTCGAGCGCCTGAATACCGTTGGTGCCTTCGTAGATCTGAGTGATGCGGCAGTCGCGAATCAGCTGCTCCTGGCCCCACTCACGAATAAAGCCGTGGCCGCCAAAGATCTGCTGACCGTGCACGGTGGTTTCCAGCGCCATATCGGTGAGGAAGGCTTTGGCCACCGGAGTTAACAGAGCAACCAGCTCTTCCGCGCGCTTGCGGGTAGCGGCATCTTCGCTGTACTTGGCGGTGTCCAGCTGCATGGCCACGTAGCTGGAGAAGGCACGGCCGCCTTCGTTCAGCGCTTTCATGGTCAGCAGCATGCGGCGCACGTCCGGGTGCACGATGATCGGGTCGGCAGCTTTGTCTTTCGCCACCGGGCCGGTCGGCGCACGGCTCTGGATGCGGTCGCGGGCGTATTCCACGGCGTTCTGGTAACTGCGCTCACCCAGGGACAGGCCCTGGATGCCAACGCCCAGACGCTCGTAGTTCATCATGGTGAACATAGCGGCGAGGCCCTTGTTCGGCGCATCGACGATCCAGCCGGTGGCGCCGTCGAAGTTCATCACGCAGGTGGCCGAGGCCTTGATGCCCATCTTGTGTTCGATGGAGCCGCAGGACAGCGAGTTCTTCTCACCCAGCGAACCGTCAGCATTGACCATGACTTTCGGCACCAGGAACAGCGAGATGCCTTTCGGGCCAGCCGGTGCGTCCGGCAGCTTGGCCAGTACCAGGTGGATGATGTTTTCGGTCAGGTCGTGCTCACCGCCGGTGATAAAGATCTTGGTGCCGCTGATCTTGAAGCTGCCGTCGGCTTGCGGCTCGGCCTTGGTGCGAATGATGCCCAGGTCGGTGCCGGCGTGCGGCTCGGTCAAGCACATGGAACCGGCCCAAACACCGGAGTACATGTTCGGCAGGTATTTCTCTTTCAGCTCTTCGCTGGCGTGGGCGTTGATCGACAGGCAAGCACCGGCGGTCAGCATCGGGTACAGGCCGAACGACAGGTTGGCCGAGTTGACCATTTCCTCGACCTGGGCCGAGATCACCTTGGGCATGCCCATGCCGCCGAATACCGGGTCGCCACCAACGCCAACCCAGCCGCCTTCGGCGTAGGTCTGGTAAGCCTCGGGGAAGCCGGCCGGGGTTTTCACCGCGCCATCAGTCCAGCTGCAACCTTCTTCGTCACCGCTGCGGTTCAGCGGGGCGATCACGCCAGCGGTGACCTTGCCGGCTTCTTCGAGAATCGCCGCTGCGGTGTCTTCATCCACCACCTCGGCCAGGCCCGGCAATTGGGCCCACAGCTTGGACACTTCAAACACTTCATTGAGCACGAAGCGCATATCGCGCAGGGGAGCTTTGTAGTCAGCCATGGGGCAAATCCTCGAACAAACCAACAGGTATACGGAAGTGCCTGAAGTCTAACCGAACAACATTTCAGACACATAGGGTCGCGTCGTGACCAGCAGGCCACAAACCGTTTGGCCGGCCCCAACAGGCAAAAACCCGCTAGAAGGCGGGCTTTTGCGCGGCTTGGCCGTCCGTCAGAGGGCGAAGTTTTCCGCCGGCAACTCCATCATGCAGGCACTGCCCGCTTGGGCAGCCGCCAGGTGTGCAGCAGTACGCGGCAACAGGCGCTTGAAGTAGAACTCACAGGTGGCCAGCTTGGTCTGGTGGAACGCCGCGTCGCCCTCACCAGCCGCCAGTTTGGCCTGCGCCACCAGCGCCATGCGCAACCAGAAATAGGCCAGGGTGACGTAGCCGGAATACATCAGGTAATCCATCGAGGCGGCGCCGACTTCGTCGGGTTTTTTCATCGCCGCCATACCGATGCTCTGGGTCAATTCACCCCATTGCTGATTGAGCGTGGCCAGTTGCGCGACATAGCCCTTGAGCTGCGGGTGTTCTGCCTGGGCCACGCAGAAGGTGTGAACGATCTTGGTGAACCCGCGTAGCAGCTTGCCCTGGCTGCCCAGCACCTTGCGCCCGAGCAGGTCGAGGGCCTGGATACCGTTGGTGCCTTCGTAGATCAGGGCAATCCGGCAGTCACGCACCAGCTGCTCCATGCCCCACTCGCGGATAAAGCCATGGCCGCCGAACACCTGCATGCCATGGTTGGTCACTTCCAGGCCAGTCTCGGTCATAAAGGCCTTGCAGATCGGGGTGAGGAAAGCCAGCAGGTTCTCAGCCGCTTCACGCTGCTCGCTGCTGTCGGCGCGATGGGCCTGATCAAGTAACTGCGCGGTGAAGTAGGCCAACGCCCGGTTGCCTTCGTTGAAGGCCTTCATAGTCAGCAGCATGCGCCGCACATCGGGGTGCACGATGATCGGGTCGGCAGCCTTTTCCGGCGCCTTCGGCCCACTGAGGGCACGCATCTGCAGGCGCTCGTTGGCGTACTTGAGCGCGCCCTGGTAGCTGGTTTCACCCAGGCACAGGCCCTGCATGCCGGTGCCGAGGCGCGCATGGTTCATCATGGTGAACATGCAGTTGAGGCCTTTGTTGGCCTCACCGATCAGGTAACCGGTGGCGCTGTCGAAGTTCATCACGCAGGTGGCAGAAGCCTTGATGCCCATCTTGTGTTCAATCGAACCGCAGCTCACGCCATTGCGCGCACCCGCTTCTCCGGTCGCATCCGGCAGGAACTTGGGCACGATAAACAGCGAGATGCCCTTGGTGCCGGCCGGCGCGTCAGGCAACTTGGCCAGCACCAGGTGGACGATGTTCTCACTCATGTCGTGCTCACCGGCGGAGATAAAGATCTTGCTGCCGGTCACGGCATAACTGCCATCGGCCTGCGGCACAGCGCGGGTCTTGATCAGGCCCAGGTCAGTGCCACAGTGGGCCTCGGTCAGGCACATGGTGCCGGTCCAGCGGCCTTCGGTGAGTTTGCTCAGGTAGGTCTGCTTCTGCGCCTCACTGCCGTGAGCGTGAATCGCCGACATGGCGCCGTGGGTCAGACCGGGGTACATGCCCCAGGAGGTGTTGCTGGCGCCGACCATCTCGCTGACCATCAGCCCCAGCGAGTGCGGCAAACCCTGACCACCGTAAGCCGGGTCAGCCGCCAGGCCATTCCAGCCGCCTTCGACATACTGGGCGAAGGCTTCCTTGAAGCCTTTGGGCGTGGTCACGTGGCCATTGTTGAATTGGCACTCTTCTTCGTCACCGCTACGGTTCAGTGGCGCCAGCACCTGCTCACAGAACTTCGCGCCCTCTTCGAGAATCGCGCTGACCATGTCCGGGCTGGCATCAGTGGCCCCCAGGGCGGCGTAACTGCCATGGAAGTCGAAGACATCATCGATCAGAAAACGCATGTCGCGCAGCGGGGCTTTGTAGTCAGGCATGGTCAGGCTCCAGCAGATTCATGGGGTCGCTTCAGCCCACCACGCTAAGGCGTAGCAGGCCGCGCCAACAACGACCGTAGAACTGCTGAATACAGCGCCATAAGCGCGCCGCCTCACTGGCCGATGCTCGGCTCCAGCTTGACCGCACCGCGCCGCTGGCCGTGGCTGCGAATGCAATTACGCCCGGCACTTTTCGCGCTGTACAGCGCCTGGTCAGCGGCCTTGATGACCTCATCCGGGCTGGCCTGATCCGCACCACGCTCGGCCACGCCCATGCTGATGGTCACGGCCACCTGCGACGCCGCCTTGCCCGCCCGACGCTGACGCCCCTGCTTGTCGTTCTGCGGGCGTTGCTGCTGATCACGCAGTTGCAAGCGATAGTGCTCGATGGCCTGGCGCACCTGCTCGAGATGCGGCAGGCATTCTTCAACTGTCTTGCCGGGAAACACTAAGGTGAACTCCTCGCCGCCATAGCGGTAGGCCTTGCCGCCCCCGCCGATCTTGCGCAGTTGGCTGGCGACCAGACGCAGCACCTGATCGCCGACATCGTGACCGTGGGTGTCGTTGAATTTCTTGAAATGGTCAACGTCGGCCATGGCAATCACGTAACTGCGACCCAGGCGTTGCAAGCGCTCATTCAGCGCACGCCGGCCCGGCAGGCCGGTCAACTCATCGCGAAAAGCCATCTGATAGGCCTCATGCGCCAGAGCCGCCACCAGCATCAGCATGATCTGGCTGCTGATCACATTCAGCGCATTGGGCAGGATGAAGGTATTCGGCAGCATCCACAGCAGCCCGCCCAGACCGAGTAACTGCGCCGCATGCAGCGGACGTGGCGCACGCAGGTACTGCACCAACAGCACAACCAGCCCGAGGAGAAACACCGGATAAGCCAGCTGTATCAGCGCCAACCCGTCGAACTGCAACGCTGGCCAACGCACCTGCGACAGCCAGTGCAACAACGCCTCGGGAAAGCGCTGTGCCAGCCCCACACTCACCGCTCCCACAGCCAGCAGCACCGCCGCACGGGCGACCATGTCCTGCAGCAGGTGGGTACGCTCCTGCCAGGCGGCATACAGGCTGTAAAGCAGAGGCAGCAGCAGACTGCACAGGTGAAAGATCAGCGCCGTATCACTGCGTACCTGGCCAGTGGCACGGAAGTGATCGACCTGGGTATCGAGCAGAAAGTAGCCGAGGTACAGCGTCAGCAGCAGAAACACCTCACGCTGACGGCCATAGACGAGACAGAACGCTCCGCCGAGTAACAGCAAGAGCGTCGGCAATACGTTGAACAACGAGGTGAAAAACTCGTTCAGTACCGCCAGCCGCGCCAGCAACACCCCGCTGAGCAGAAGCAGCAGCGAAGGCAGAAAATGACTGAAGCGCACAGCAGCAAAACGCGACAAGGCGAGCCCCACACGACGGTAAAAAGTGGACAACGCCGCGCAGTTTGCCTGTAACAGCAGAAATTCGCACGGAACCTGATCGGCAAATCGACACACTGCCGGCCTGTGCTGCGCGCTGCCTAGGTGACAGGCATAAAAAAACCGCCGCCCCAAGGGGCGGCGGTTTCTTTGACCTGAAGAGGACGGCGGCTTAGTAGCCCAGCGCGAAGTCTTCTTCGGCCATGTCCATCAGGTTGTTGGCGCCAGACAGCATGGCTTCAACGTGCGCACGGGTACGCGGCAGGATGCGTGCGAAGTAGAAGTTGGCAGTCTGCAGCTTGGCCTTGTAGAAAGCCTCGTCTTCAGCACCAGCAGCCAGCTTCTCGGCAGCCAGACGCGCCATGTCGGCCCAGAAGTAAGCCAGGCAGGCATAACCGGAGTACATCAGGTAATCCACCGATGCAGCACCGACTTCTTCGCGATCTTTCATCGCGGCCATGCCGATCTTCATGGTGATATCGCCCCACTCCTTGTTCAGCTTGGCCAGCGGCTCGACGAGGCCTTTGATGGCGTCGTTGGACTCGTTGGTCTGGCAGAACTTGTGCACGATCTTGGTGAAGTTCTTCAGCGCGCCGCCCTGGGTCATCAGGATCTTGCGACCCAGCAGGTCGAGGGCCTGAATGCCGGTGGTGCCTTCGTACATCATGGAGATACGGCAGTCGCGAACGTTCTGCTCCATGCCCCACTCGGCGATAAAGCCGTGGCCACCGTAGATCTGCATGCCGTGGTTGGCGGCTTCGAAGCCGACTTCGGTCATGAAGGCTTTGGCTATTGGCGTCAGGAAGGCCAGCAGCTCGTCTGCCGCTTTCTTCTCGGCTTCGTCTTTGCTGTATTTGACGATGTCCACTTGCTTGGCAGTGAAGTACACCATCGCACGGTTACCTTCAGCGAAGGCTTTCATGGTCAGCAGCATGCGACGCACGTCCGGGTGGACGATGATCGGGTCAGCGGCTTTGTCCGGCGCTTTCGGACCAGTCAAAGAACGCATCTGCAGACGCTCGCGAGCGTACTTCAGGCCGCCCTGGAAGCCGACTTCGGCGTGGGCCAGACCTTGCAGAGCAGTACCCAGACGCGCCGTGTTCATGAAGGTGAACATGCAGTTCAGGCCTTTGTTGGCTGGGCCGATCAGGTAACCGGTGGCGCCGTCAAAGTTCATCACGCAGGTGGCGTTGCCGTGGATGCCCATCTTGTGCTCGATCGAGCCGCAGGACACGGCGTTGCGCGCGCCCACAGTGCCGTCAGCATTGACGGTGAACTTCGGCACGATGAACAGCGAAATACCTTTGGTGCCTTGCGGCGCGTCCGGCAGGCGGGCCAGAACGATGTGGACGATGTTATCGGCCATGTCGTGTTCGCCAGCGGAGATGAAGATCTTGGTGCCGGACACTTTGTAGGTGCCGTCAGCCTGAGGCTCGGCCTTGGTGCGCAGCATGCCCAGGTCGGTACCGCAATGTGGCTCGGTCAGGCACATGGTGCCAGTCCATTCGCCGGATACCAGCTTGGTCAGGTAGGTGTGCTTCTGCTCGTCGGTACCGTGCTCGGAGATGGTGTTCATTGCACCGTGCGACAGGCCCGGGTACATGCCCCACGACCAGTTGGACGAACCAACCATTTCGCTCAGTACCAGACCCAGCGACTCAGGCAGACCTTGACCACCGTGGTCAACGTCATGAGCCAGGCTCGGCCAGCCACCTTCAACGTACTGCTGGTAGGCTTCTTTAAAGCCAGCAGGGGTTTTCACGCCTTCCGGGGACCAGGTACAGCCTTCGAGGTCACCTACACGGTTCAGTGGCGACAGCACTTGCTCACAGAACTTGGCACCTTCTTCAAGAATGGCGCTGACCATGTCCGGAGTAGCGTCCTGGCAGCCAGGCAGGCTCTGATAATGCGCTTCGTAGCCGAGCAGTTCGTCGCGTACGAAACGGATATCACGCAAGGGGGCCTTGTAATCAGGCATAGCGGTTAACCTCTGCGGTGGATTCTTAGTGTGTAGGTGACCGGATATTCGGTCGTTTTCGGGAGCAATCCCGGCGCTCGACAGCCCCTTGGCAGGCGAGCTAATCAAACAAGCGTTTGAAACATACGTTTATGCCTATTTAATGTCAAGCACCCCAAGCGCCGTTCACGCCACCAGATCGATAACCGTAGGAGGCGTCTGCAAACCGCTGAGCTGCCTGTACAGATCAAGACTAGGCGGTGGCGGCAGCTCCTGCTGACCAGCCTTGGTGGGTTTTTCCTCCTCATCAGGCTTTTCTTCGTTCTCTGTTTTAAGCTGCTCGGCACGCGCCTCACTGGCAGCCTGCGCTTCGCTGCGCTGCTGTTGCGCCAGCTCGACCCTGGCCTCGGCCATCTGCAACTGCGCTTGTGCGGCGACCTGCCGATCCTGAGCAGAGGGTTCAGCAGGCGCCAGTGCGGCACGGATGACAACTTCCATCTTGCGCAGGGTGGCTTCCGGATCATTGGGGATTGGGCTGGTGTCGATGCTCACCTCCCCACCCACCGCATAACGCTTACCATCCGGGCCACGTTCATAGGTGTAGCTTGGCGCACCGGCATAGCGGCCGCCGACCGCCGCGTGCGCCTGCTCGTGGGTGCGCACTTCCTGATCACGGCTGACCAACTTGGCGATTTCCAGTTGTTCAAGACGTTGCTGCTGTGGGCTGGCTTCACCTTCGCGGCTCTTGGTCTGATCGCGATTGGCGGAAGAGTCGGCAGGTTTATCGGCTTCCTCACGCGCAGAAGCCGACTGCTCATCGGCCAACGGCTGGGCAGCGGTTATCGGCGCCTGAGCGGCGCGGGTAATATCGGGGGATACATCAGGGGAAATATTGGACGCAAGAAGCCGAGCCGGCAGTAGCGTGGCTGCAGGCGCAGGATAAGACGTTGCGCCGCCAATCTGCATGCAATGACTCCTCGCCCCGCAATTGCTGCCTCATTGCCAGGCATGAGTACGCTCGGGGCGGGCGACTCAGGCCTTTGTATCGATCAGGGTACCGAGCACTTCATCGGCGGTTTTCACCACCTTGGCACCCGCTTCTGCCTCATTCTGGCCTTGGCGCAGGGCAACCAGGCTTTCCGCCAGATCGGGACGGGTCTGCTCGGCCGAACTCGGCGAAGGGTTAACCTGATTGGCCGGCGGCGCAGAAGTTGGCTGCGGTTGCGGACCCAGCGCATTGCTGGCGATATCCGCCGCAGCCTGATCGACCCGGCGCTGGCCGGATTGAATGGTGCTGATGCCCGAGTTGAAAGCGCTTCCTGAAATTTCCATGCCCAAGCTCCCGCTGCGACAAATCTCTAACGAATCAATTGAAGCAGAAGTTGCTCGAAAAACGTACAAGCAAAAGGCTATGGCACTTGGCCTGCTTATAGCGCGCGGTGTAATAGATCGAGGTTGAGATAGCCGGAAACCGCAGCCGGCGTGGCTTCGGCCAGGCGCGGAACATAGCCCAGGCAGGGTGCCGGTAGCCGCTCGGCCAGGGTCGCCAGATTGTCTTCAAGACGCGAGGTGTGCGGGTCAACCAGATTGGCCACCCAGCCCGCCAGCGGCAGGCCGTCACGCAGGATGGCTTCAGCGCTGAGCAATGCCTGATTGATGCAACCCAGACGCACGCCGACCACCAGAATCACCGGTAACTGCAGGGCAATCGCCAGATCCGACAAGGCTTCCTGGCCGGCCAATGGCACCCGCCAGCCGCCAGCCCCTTCGACCAGGGTAAAGTCTGCCTGCTTGTCCAGAACGGCCTGCACCGGCCCCTGCAACGCTGCAACATCCAGCAATACACCGACCTCGCGCGCCGCCAGATGCGGGGCAATCGCCGGCTCGAAGGCCAGCGGATTGACCTCGTCATAGCGCAGCGCCAGGGTGCATTCGCCGAGCAATGCCAGCGCGTCGTCGTTGCGCAGACCATCCGCTGTGCGCATGCAGCCGGATGCCACCGGTTTGGCCGCAGCAGTCGACAGCCCGGCCATGCGTGCCGCGTGCAGCAGCCCGGCGGCGATGGTGGTTTTGCCGATTTCGGTGTCGGTGCCGGTGACGAAAAATGCTTGGCTCATAACGATCTCTGGTGAGGAGTATTGACGACGTTCTGCGGTCACTCAGGGCAGGCCGCGCTTATCTCAACCCTTGCGCAATACGCCGTAGACCACCTGATAAGTCGCTGGCAGTCCTTGCGGCTGTCGAAACTGCTCATAGGCGTTAAGCAATGCCAGCATACGCGCCCGCCCAGTCAAACCGCCGGGCCGGCCGGGATTGAGGTTGTGTGCGCCGAGGGCTTTCAGTTCATGGGTCAGGCTGCGCACATCCGGGTAGTACAGGGTTTGCGGGGTGGTTTGCAGGCTTGCACAGGTCAACCCACTACCCGCGCACAGGCGCTGGTAATCCTCGAACCGGCGGAAGCGGTTGACGTGAACAAAGCCATCCACCGCCTGCCAACTGTCGCGCAGCTCCTGCAGGGTGCCGACACACAGGCTGCTGAACGCCAGCACACCGCCAGGGCGCAGCACTCGTGCGGCCTCGCCAAGCACCGCAGAAAAATCCGCACACCACTGCAGCGCCAGGCTGGAAAACAGCAGGTCGCAGGACGCATCACGCAACGGCAGGCGCTCGGCATCGCCGACAATAAACTGTTGCGCGCCGCCCAGCGGCCGAGCGTGCTGCAGCATGCCTTCGGCGATATCCACAGCCACGCCCTGACTGGCCGGAAAACGCTCGCCCAGCGCGCGACTGAAATAGCCGGTGCCACAACCCAGATCGAGCCAACGAGCCGGGCTGATCGCCGCCGGCAACTGCGCCAGCAACTGCTGCCCCACGTTGCGCTGCAGAGCCGCCACGCTGTCGTAGCTCTGCGCCGCGCGGGAGAACGACGCCGCCACCTGACGTTTATCCGGCAGGCCGCCGAGTGGGTCATGGGCCAGATCAGTCATCACCGGCCTCGTGCAGAAAAGCCTGAATCGCTGCGGCAATTTCATGCGGGCGTTCAAGGGCAAAGGCGTGGCTGGCGTTATCAATCAGGCCGACTTCGACATCTGGCAACAACTCCAGCAAGGCCTGCGCGGCGCTCGCTGGAACCAGCGCATCGGCGCCGGCATACAGATGCAGCTGCGGGCCGACAAAGGCCTGCAGCGCTGCCTGCGTATCCAGGTTGGCGAGCAAATCCAGCCCGGCCAACAGAGTGGCGGACTGTGGTTGCGGAGCCGCGCCGAGCAACTGCCGCGACAGACTGCGAGCATCCACTGCGCCCTGAGCGCAGAGCAGTGTAAACCGCTTCAGGGTAGCGGGCGCGTCAACGGCGCAGCCCTGGCGGAACGCATCAAAGGTCTCGGGGGGCATAGCCACAGGCCAATCCGACTCAGCGACAAAGCGCAGGTTGCTGGCCAGGGTCAGCAGCCCGCTGCAACGTTCGCCACGCCGCGCAGCCAGCTCAGTCGCGAGCATACCGCCAAGCGACCAGCCGCCAAGCCAGGCGTCCTGAGGCAGGGTGGCATCCAGCTCATCCAGCCAGTCGGCCGGATCACTGGAATCCAGCGTCGGCAAAGGCTCGATGTCGACATGTAGACGCGGGTCGAGACCGCGCAGGGCCTCAGCCAGCGGCTGCAAGGGCGCAGTGCCCAGCCCCCAGCCGGGCAACAGAATCAGTCGATCACGCATGCACGGCCGCCTCATCCGTTAGCAGGGGCCAGCATTCGGCCAAAGCCTCCAGCAGCAGTTCCAACTGCTCCAGGCTGTGCGCGGCGGACAAGGTAACGCGTAAGCGGGCACTGCCGGCGGGCACGGTGGGCGGACGAATCGCCGTCACTAGCAAACCGCGATCGCGCAGCATCTGTGACAGCTGCAGGGCGCGGCCGCTGTCGCCAATCAGGATCGGCTGGATCGGCGTCGCACTGTCCATCAGCTCCAGGCCAATGGCCTTTGCGCCTTCGCGGAAACGCTGGATCAGGGCATTCAGGTGCTCGCGCCGCCAGTGTTCGCTGCGCAGCAGCTCCAGGCTTTGCAGGGTGGCGCAGGCCAGCGCCGGCGGCTGGCTGGTGGTGTAGATATAGGGCCGGGCGAACTGCACCAGGGCTTCGATCAAATCGTCACTGCCAGCGACAAAGGCACCGGCCGTACCGAAAGCCTTGCCCAGGGTACCGACCAGCACCTGCACATCATCCAGGCCCAGGCCGAGGTGCTCAACAATGCCACCGCCGGTTGCACCCAGCGGGCCAAAACCATGGGCATCATCGACCATCACCCAGGCATTGGTGCGGCGCGCTTCGGCACACAGCGACGGCAGATCAGCCAGGTCGCCGTCCATGCTAAACACGCCGTCGGTGACGATCAGGGTATTGCCGCTCACCTTGCGCAGGCGATTGGCCAGGCTGACGCCATCGTTGTGCAGGTAGCGGGAAAAGCGCGCACCACTGAGCAGGCCGGCATCCAGCAGAGAGGCATGATTAAGGCGATCTTCCAGCACGCTATCGCCCTGCCCGACCAGCGCAGCAACCGCACCGAGGTTGGCCATATAGCCGGTGGAAAACAGCAGCGCGCGGGGGCGACCGGTGAACTCAGCCAGCGCTTCTTCGAGCTGGTGATGCGGGGTGCTGTGGCCGATCACCAGATGCGAGGCGCCGCCGCCCACGCCCCATTTCGCCGCCCCGGCACGCCAGGCTTCGATCACTTTGGGGTGGTTGGCCAGGCCGAGGTAGTCGTTGGAACAGAAGGCCAGCAATTGCCGACCATCGACCTGCACCAAGGGCCCTTGCGGCGACTCCAGCAGCGGGCGTTGACGATACAGATTGGCGGCGCGACGCTCGGCGAGGCGGGCGGCAAGGTCGAAAGACATAGGCACCTGGACAATAAGGACGCAATATCGTGGGAGGGGCTTTAGCCGCGACCGACCTTGCGTCGAATCGCGGCTAAAGCCCCTCCTACCGATTCAGAGCACGGCCATCAGACCGCGGCGTTATAGAACAGCTTGGAATCGCGCTGCTCGACCAGCGCCTGCTCGATGGCGGCCTGGTGCACTTCATCGGCGTGCTCTTCGCGCTCCTCAGGCTTGATGCCGAGGCGGGCGAACAGCTGCATGTCCTTGTCGGCCTGCGGGTTCTTGGTGGTCAGCAGTTTCTCGCCGTAGAAGATCGAGTTGGCGCCGGCAAAGAACGCCAGGGCCTGCATCTGCTCGTTCATCGCCTCACGGCCGGCGGACAGCCGCACATGCGACTGCGGCATCATGATCCGCGCAACAGCGAGCATGCGAATAAAGTCGAACGGATCGACATCCTTCTCGCCCGCCAACGGCGTGCCTTCAACCTTGACCAGCATATTGATCGGCACCGACTCCGGGTGCTCCGGCAGGTTGGCCAGCTGGATCAGCAGGCCAGCGCGGTCGTCCAGCGATTCGCCCATGCCGAGGATGCCGCCCGAGCAGATCTTCATCCCCGATTCACGCACATACGCCAGGGTTTCCAGGCGCTCGCCGTAAGTGCGGGTGGTGATGATATTGCCGTAGAACTCCGGCGAGGTGTCGAGGTTGTGGTTGTAGTAGTCGAGGCCCGCAGCGGCCAGAGCCTGGGTCTGCTCTTTATCCAGCTTACCCAGGGTCATGCAGGTTTCCAGGCCCAGGGCTTTAACGCCTTCGACCATCTTCAGCACGTAAGGCATGTCCTTGGCCGACGGGTGCTTCCACGCCGCGCCCATGCAGAAACGGGTGGAGCCAATGGCCTTGGCCTCGGCGGCGGCCTCCAGCACCTTTTGCACTTCCATCAGCTTCTGTTTGTCCAGACCGGTGTTGTAGTGGCCGGACTGCGGGCAGTACTTGCAGTCTTCCGGGCAGGCGCCGGTCTTGATCGACAGCAGGGTCGAGACCTGCACACGGTTCTGGTCGAAATGCGCGCGGTGCACGGTCTGCGCCTGGAACAGCAGATCGTTGAACGGTTGCTCGAAGAGCGCCTTGACCTCACTAAGAGTCCAGTCGTGACGCAGGTTGGCGGCGGTGGTGGCGCTCATCGGTAATTCCTTATTGTTGGCTGCGTCCTGCTAGATTCAGCGGACACGACACGGATGTTCGGCATAGTTATGGAAGGCGTATGCGCTGTCAACCCAACTCACAGCACCCGGTTTACAACTGGTTAAAAAGCAAGCAAATCTGTTTGCTCTGCGATGAAGCAGCAGACGCCGCACTGGCCATCTGTACCAGCTGCGAAGCCGAGCTGCCCTGGCTTGGCGGGCATTGCCAGGTCTGTGCCCTGCCGCTGCCCAGCCAAGGTCTGGTGTGCGGGGCCTGCCTGAAAAAACCGCCGAGCTTCAGCAAGGTCGAAGTGCCCTGGCGTTACGCCTTTCCCGTCGACAGCCTGATTACCCGTTTCAAGCATCAGGCCAAGTGGTCATTGGGACGTCTGCTCGGTGAGCTTTTGTCACAGCATCTGCAACATGCCTTCGATGAAGGGTTGCCGCGCCCTGATCTGCTGCTGCCTGTGCCCCTGGCCGACAGACGTCAACGGCAGCGCGGCTTCAACCAGGCCGGCCTGCTCACTGAATGGCTGAGCGCCAGCCTGCAACTGCCGCTGCAAGCAAACTGGTTGTTGCGGGTCATCGACACCCCAGCGCAACAGCAACTGGATGCCGCCACGCGCAAGCGCAACCTGCGCAAAGCATTTGCCCTGGCGCCGGACAGCGCAGTCAGTGGCCGGCATGTGGCGCTGGTTGATGATGTGCTGACTACCGGCGCCACCGCCGAAAGCCTGGCGCGGCTATTGAAAAAGGCCGGCGCAGCGCGGGTCGATGTGTACTGCCTGGCGCGCACGCCAAAGCCTGGTGATTGAGCGGCCAACGACCGTTAAGGAGTACACTTTGCAGCCAATTGCTCCGGAGCCGACCATGTCCCATCCATTTGCCGCACTCACGCCCGACCTGGTGCTGGATGCCGTGGAGAGCCTCGGTTACCTCAGCGACGCCCGCGTACTGGCGCTGAACAGCTATGAAAACCGTGTCTACCAGGTAGGCATCGAGGACGAGACGCCGCTGATCGCTAAGTTCTACCGCCCGGATCGCTGGACCGATGCAGCCATCCGCGAAGAGCACAGCTTCAGCTTCGAGCTGGCCGAGTGCGAAGTGCCGGTGGTGGCGCCACTGCTACGCGACGGCGAAACCCTGTTCAGCTATCAGGGTTTTCGCTTCGCCCTGTTTCCACGGCGTGGCGGCCGCGCGCCGGAGCCTGGCAACCTCGACCAACTGTATCGCCTCGGCCAACTGCTTGGCCGCCTGCATGCGGTCGGCTCACTCAAGCCGTTTGCCCACCGCGAAGCCCTGCAGGTCAGCAACTTCGGCCACGCCTCGCTGGCCACCCTGCTCGATGGCAACTTTATTCCACGCAGCCTGTTGCCGGCCTACGAGTCGGTGGCGCGTGACCTGCTGGGCCGCCTGGATACGCTGTTCGCCGCCCACCCGATGCAGGCGATCCGCCTGCATGGCGATTGCCACCCGGGCAACCTGCTGTGCCGCGACGAGACCTTTCATATGGTCGACCTCGACGACTGCCGCATGGGGCCGGCGATACAGGATTTGTGGATGATGCTCGCCGGCGAACGCCACGAGCGCCTTGGCCAGCTCTCGGAGCTGATGGACGGCTATCAGGAGTTTCACGACTTCAACCCCCGCGAACTGCCGCTGATCGAAGGCCTGCGCGCCCTGCGCCTGATGCATTACAGCGCCTGGCTGGCGCGGCGCTGGGATGACCCGGCCTTCCCCATGAGCTTTCCCTGGTTTGGCAGCGAACGCTACTGGGGCGAGCAGATCCTGATCCTGCGTGAGCAACTGTCCGCGCTGGATGAAGAGCCGCTAAAGCTGTTCTAACGCCTCCCCTAAGGAGCCCGGACGTAATCGAGCTAGCGGGCTGACCACTACAGTTCGCCCAGCGCCCGTAACGTCTTTGTTACAGGCAAGTGGGGTTTTGGCTTGAATAAAATCCTGCCTGCCCGGACAACCTCAGGTCGTGCCGTCTAGAATCACCGCTCATTAGTTAGCCGCCTAAGCAAGGACCCAGCATGGCCACCGCCAACCCGCGTCGCGGGTATATTCTCGGCCTGACCGCCTACATCATCTGGGGCCTGTTCCCGCTCTACTTCAAAGCCATCCAGAGCGTCCCGGCGCTGGAAATCATCGTCCATCGTGCACTCTGGTCGGCGCTGTTCGGCGCGCTGTTGCTGCTGGTGTGGAAGCATCCCGGCTGGCTGAGCGAGCTGCTGAATAACCCCAAACGCTTTGCCGTGCTGGCCCTGAGTGGCGTGCTGATCGCCAGCAACTGGCTGGTGTATGTGTGGGCGGTAAATAACGAGCGCATGCTCGAAGCCAGCCTGGGCTACTACATCAACCCGCTGGTCAACGTGCTGCTGGGCATGCTGATTCTCGGTGAACGCCTGCGTCGTCTGCAGTGGCTGGCTGTAGCCCTGGCCGCACTGGGCGTGCTGCAACAGTTGTGGCAGGTCGGCAGCATTCCCTGGGTGTCGCTGGTATTGGCGCTGACCTTTGGCTTCTACGGGATTATCCGCAAACAGGCGCCGGTGGCCGCCCTGCCTGGTCTGGTGGTGGAAACCTGGCTACTGCTGCCGCTGGCGCTCGGCTGGTTGCTGCTGCACCCCGCAGCGATGAGTACCCAGGCTGATTTCTGGAGCACGCCGGAAGCGCTCTGGCTGATCGCCGCCGGCCCGATCACCCTGGTACCGCTGGTGTGCTTCAACGCCGCCGCCCGCCACTTGCCCTATACCACCCTGGGTTTTCTGCAGTACCTGGCACCCACGCTGGTGCTGCTGCAGGCCGTCTTCCTGTTCGGTGAGCATTTCGACCCGAGCAAGCTGCTGGCCTTTATCTGCATCTGGACGGGACTGGCGATCTACAGCGTCGATGCGTGGCTAAGCCTGCGCAAACGCCAACCTGACTAAAAAACAACCAGACACCGGTAACGCCTGAAGTCATTGGCCTGCAGCCAGTTGCCCCCGGCTTATACACAGAAGCATCCCCGGCCGCTGTGCACAACACGCCGCTAAGTGCTTAAAAAATAAGCACTTAGAAAAAAGCCCCGGGGCACTAGGCGGTGCTCCGGGGCTCCTCATGCTACGCACAGAGTTATCCACATGCATCGTGGATAAAGCTGGGCTTAGAACCTGCTCACGATCTCGCGAGCTAGAGCCATACAAGGCAAAAACAGGCGAGGAAGCGGAGTCTACGAGCTGTAAATGAGCATTCCGAGCCTGTTTTTAACGCAGTAGGGCCGACGCGCAGCAGATCGTGAACAGGTTCTTACTCCTCGACGTGCAGCTTTAGCTCAACCATCAGGTCATCGGCCAGGGTTTCCAGTTGGCTCTGCAGTTGCTCCAGTGTCAGGCTCTGCGGCACGCCCAGCAGGGCCTGGGCCTGGAACAGCAACTCGCCACTCATCGGCGCCGGCACCACTTCGGTGCTCAAGCTCTCGACATTGACCCCGTGGCTGCTGAGAAGACGGGTGATGTCGCGCACGATGCCTGCGCGATCATTGCCCACCAACTCCAGGCGAATCGCCCGCCAGCTACCCGCGAGCTGACTGCCGCCAGCGGCGACCTGCACGCGGATACCCTGCGCCTGCAAGGCTTCCAGCGCCGTGACCAGGCCGGCGTGTGCAGCCAGCGGTACATCAACGCGCAGAATCCCGGCGAACTGCCCGGCCATACGTGACATGCGGCTCTCCAGCCAGTTGCCGCCGTGCTCGCTGATGCACTGGGCGATGCGCTCGACCAGCCCCGGCTGATCCTCGGCAATAACCGTCAATACCAGATGATCCATGTGCAACTCCTTATCCGCGGCTCACTTCAGTGCCAGCCAGTAGGTATAAAACACCTCATCACGCACATAACCCAGGCGTTCGTAGAGGGCTTGTCCTGGCAGATTGCTCTTTGCCGTCTCCAACTGCAAACCGCATGCACCAGTAGCTTCGGCGTGCGTGCGCGCAGCATTCATCAGCGCCTCGCCAACGCCCTGCCGGCGTACCTGCGGGCTGACGTAGAGATCGCTGAGCAGCCAGGCCGGCTGCAGAGCCAGCGAGGAGAAAAAGGCGTAGAGCTGAACAAAACCCAGCGCAACACCCTTGGCATCGCGGGCCAACAGAATGACCGAGTCACCCTGTTGCAAGCGCGTAGCAAGGAACGCCTCCACCTGCGCCTGCGGTTTGGCCACTTCATAAAACGCCAGGTAAGCGCCAAACAACTCGCTCAGCGGCGACAGGTCGGCAGCCGTAGCTGTCTGTATATGCATGGGTCTCACGCTCCATAACGACGTCGCAGCAGTATAGGCAGGCGCTCGCGGCTCAGTTAACGGGAAATCGAGGCAATAAACTGTGTACTGTTTTTCGATTTATATGAAACAATATTCAAAAATTATCGCGACAAAAAGCCGCATGTAGTGACTGCAAAGCACTTCTTGGTCGCAGAGCGACGCGCACCCACTGATTTTCCCGGGATCTTGATGTAGTATGCCGCGCCTCGGACTACATGACTGATTTTCCATGTACGACGCGGTTATTGAGTAGAGCTGAGCAGAGTGAGGCAAGTGATGACTGAACGCGTTCAAGTAGGCAGCCTGCAGGTTGCCAAAGTGCTGTTCGACTTCGTGAATAACGAAGCCATCCCCGGTACCGGCATTGCTGCCGACAAGTTCTGGGCAGGTGCCGAAGCGGTCATCAATGACCTGGCCCCGAAAAACCGTGCGCTGCTCGCCAAACGCGATGCGATTCAGGCGCAGATCGACGGCTGGCACCAGGCCCGTGCAGGCCAGGCCCATGACGCGGCAGCCTACAAAGCCTTCCTCGAAGAAATCGGTTACCTGCTGCCGGAACCGGCAGACTTCCAGGCCACCACACAGAACGTCGACGAAGAAATCGCCCGCCTGGCCGGCCCACAGCTGGTCGTACCGGTGATGAACGCGCGCTTCGCCCTGAACGCCTCCAACGCCCGCTGGGGCTCGCTGTACGACGCGCTGTATGGCACCGATGTGATCAGCGAAGAAGGCGGCGCCGAGAAAGGCCGCGGCTACAACAAGGTCCGTGGTGACAAAGTGATCGCCTTCGCCCGCGCCTTCCTTGACGAAGCCGCACCGCTGGAAGGTGCCTCCCACGTTGACGCGACTGCTTATGTCGTGAAGAACGGCCAGTTGGCTGTAAGCCTGAACAACGGTAGCGAAGCCGGCCTGAAAAACGCCGCGCAGTTTATCGCTTTCCAGGGCGACGCTGCCGCGCCGCACGCCGTGCTGCTCAAGCACAACGGCCTGCACTTCGAAATCCAGATCGACGCCTCCAGCCCGATCGGCAGCACCGACGCCGCCGGCGTCAAAGACGTGCTGATGGAAGCGGCCCTGACCACCATCATGGACTGCGAAGACTCGGTTGCTGCCGTCGATGCCGACGACAAGGTCGTGGTCTACAAAAACTGGCTCGGCCTGATGAAGGGCGATCTGGCAGAAGAAGTCGCCAAAGGTGGCCAGACCTTCACCCGCACCATGAACCCGGACCGCGTCTACACCAAGGCGGACGGCAGCGAGCTGACCCTGCACGGCCGCAGCCTGCTGTTCGTGCGCAACGTCGGCCACCTGATGACCAACCCGGCGATTCTCGATGCCCAGGGCAACGAGATTCCGGAAGGCATCCAGGACGCGCTGTTCACCAGCCTGATCGCGGTGCACAACCTGAATGGCAATACCAGCCGTAAGAACACCCGCACCGGCTCGGTTTATATCGTTAAACCGAAAATGCACGGCCCGGAAGAAGTCGCCTTCACCACCGAAATCTTCGGTCGCGTTGAAGACGTCCTCGGTCTGACTCGCAACACCCTGAAAGTCGGCATCATGGACGAAGAGCGCCGCACCACCGTCAACCTGAAAGCCTGCATCAAGGCCGCCAGCGAGCGCGTGGTGTTCATCAACACCGGCTTCCTCGACCGTACCGGTGACGAGATCCACACCTCCATGGAAGCCGGCGCCGTCGTGCGTAAGGCCGCCATGAAAGCCGAGAAGTGGATCAGCGCCTACGAAAACTGGAACGTCGATATCGGCCTGGCCACTGGCCTGCAAGGTCGTGCGCAGATCGGCAAAGGCATGTGGGCCATGCCCGACCTAATGGCCGCGATGGTCGAGCAGAAAGTCATGCACCCACTGGCCGGTGCCAACACCGCCTGGGTTCCATCGCCGACTGCCGCCACCCTGCACGCGCTGCACTACCACAAGGTCGACGTGTTCGCCCGTCAGGCCGAACTGGCCAAGCGCGAGCGCGCCTCGCTGGACGACATCCTGAGCATCCCGCTGGCCAAGGACACCAACTGGTCGGCCGAGGAGATCCAGAACGAACTGGACAACAACGCTCAGGGCATCCTCGGCTACGTGGTGCGCTGGATCGACCAGGGCGTCGGCTGCTCCAAGGTACCCGACATCAACGACGTCGGTCTGATGGAAGACCGAGCCACCCTGCGCATCTCCAGCCAACTGCTGGCCAACTGGCTGCGTCATGGCATCGCCACTGAAGAGCAGATCGTCGCCAGCCTCAAGCGCATGGCGCCGGTGGTTGACCGTCAGAACGCCGCTGACCCGCTGTACCGTCCGCTGGCACCGAACTTCGACAGCAACATCGCCTTCCAGGCTGCCCTGGAACTGGTGGTCGAAGGCGCCAAGCAGCCGAACGGCTACACCGAGCCAGTCCTGCACCGCCGCCGCCGCGAGTTCAAAGCCGCCAACGGCCTGTAACCCGCAGCTGTAGCCCCATAAAAACCGCCTTTCGGGGCGGTTTTTTATTGGCTCGCGCCAGCAAAGTGCAGGTACTCATGACCTGCATCAGGCAAACGCCTCGCAGTTTGTCCAACAATTTAAGGCGCAAGCCCGCTTTATTGGCTATAGGAATAGGCAGGTCCGCCGAAAACATAACAGGCCATAACGCACAATATGACCGAATAATGACCGAATAGCGGCATTACGCCACTATGTGAACTCGGTATACTCCGCGCCCCTCTTTGGGTACCTCTGCCATGTTGAAAAATCTCTCGCTGACGCTGAAATTCTTGCTGCTGCCTGCCATCGCGCTGCTGGGTCTGCTGCTGTATGTGGGCTACACCTCGCTGCAACTGGCAAACAACGATGTGCGCCTGGTCACGCTGGAAACCCATAGTTTCCCGACCCTGGAAAAAGCCGATGCGGTGATCTTCCAGTACTCGCGCCTACCCGGCCTGCTCAATAGCGCCGTAGCCGCTGGTGAACTGGAAACCCTCGACGAAGCACGCAAGGTGCTGGCCGACATTGCCAGCATGCAGCAGAACCTGCAGAGCCTGGTGACCCAGACCAACCGTCGGCAGGAACTGGATGCCTGGCGCAACGCAATCCAGCGTTATGCCGACAACGCCCTGCCCGCCTCGGAACAGCTGATCAAAGGCAGCGCCAGCTTTGAAGACCTTGCACCCAACCTGGGGCGCATGGCCAGCGACCTGGGCGAGGCGCAAAAACTCGGTGATGCGTTCCGCGCCCATGCCTATCAGGACTTCCAGGAAACCCTGGCGCAAACCCGCACCGATAACGCCACCACCACCCGCGTCGGCTTTGCCCTGTCGGCCATTCTGGTGCTGCTGATCAGCATCGCCTCGGTGCTGGTGATTCGCGGCACCATGGCCAACGTGCGCGGCGTGATCACTTCACTGCAGGCCATCGCCCGCGGTGATGGCGACCTGACTCGCCGGGTAAATGTCGACTCCAACGACGAAATCGGCGAAATGATTCAGCTGTTCAACAGCTTTATCGACAAGTTGCAGGGCACCATCCGGCAGATCATCGATGCCGCCAGCCCGCTGGCTGGCATGTCCCAAGAGCTTTACCGGCTGACCCAAGGGGCCGAGGAAAACGCCCGCTCCCAGCAGGGCCATACCGACTCGATCAGCCGCGATATCCTGACCATGACCAACAGCATTCAGGAAGTCGCCCACCGCTCGCAACAGGCCTCCGAAGAAGCCGGAGCAGCCTCGCAACAGGCTGATCAGGCGCGCAAGAACATCGGCAGCCTGTCGAGCAGTATCAGTGACCTGGGTAGCAGCGTGATGGGTGCCGTCAGTGCCATGCAGCAGCTGGAAGAGGAAACCCAGCAGGTCGGCTCAGTCCTGACCGTGATTCGCAGCATCGCCGAACAGACCAACCTGCTGGCACTCAACGCCGCCATCGAAGCCGCCCGTGCCGGCGAGCAGGGCCGTGGTTTTGCCGTGGTGGCTGATGAAGTGCGTAACCTGGCCTCAAAAACCGCGGCGTCCACCACCGAAATTCAGAACATCATCCTGCGCCTGCAGAACAGCGCCAACGGCGTGCTCAGCGTCATGACCGCCAATGGAGAAAAAGCCCAGGCGAGTATCGAGCGCTCGGTACAGGCCACGCAAATCCTCGAAGCCATTGCCGGAGCCGTCGGCCATATCAACCAGCTGAATGCCGGTATCGCCCAGTTCACCCAGGAACAAATCGGCCTTTCCAGTTCCATCCAGCAAGACACACAAGTGTTGCAGCAGGACGCACAAGCAACCGCTCAAGGTGCAGAAGCCACCGCTCGTCTCGGCGAACAGTTGGTCAGCACAGGGGATCATCTGCGCGCGGCGACCGCCCAATTCCGCGTTTAACCTGAACACAGGAGCATCACTGCATGTTTAAAGTCCGTCTGCTTCCCTTGGCCATCTGCCTGGCCACTGCCCCAGCCTTCGCGCTGGAGCAAGGCGAACACCGCTTCAACACGTTCGGCACGGTCGGTATCACCCACCTTGGGGGTGAAGATGATGGCCGCAGTTACGGCATTACCGGTCAAACCACCGATTCCTGGCGCGGCGATCAACTGTCCAAGTTTGGCGCTCAGATCCAGTACGGCCTGACCGACACCCTGGGCATCACCGCACAAGTCACTGCCAAGCCGGCGCAGGATGACTGGCAGGCCAATATCGAGTGGCTGTACCTGTCCTGGCAGACCACCGACAACCTGATGCTGCGCGTCGGCCGCCTGCGCACCCCGGTTTACATGTATTCGGAAAGCATCGACGTAGGCTTCAGCTACCCCTGGCTGCGCCTGCCTGACGAGGTCTACAGCCAGGTTCAGCTGTCCAACTACGAAGGCGTGGATGCGGTGTATACCGTACCGCTGTCCTACGGTTCAGTCGCCTTCCAAGTCGCCGGCGGTCAAGCCAAGAACCGTGACATCTTCGCCTTCGATGAGATGCACGACATCGACTACGAGAAAGTCTTTGGCGCCAATATCAGCCTGGCCACCAATGACTTCGGCACCCTGCGCGTAGGGTATGTAGAAGCGGATATCAGCACCAAGATCGAAGACTTCGTCAACCGCCCGAACATCCCTTTCCTCGGTTTGAATGGCCCGGGCGTTCAGCGCTTCCAGACCATTGATAAGCAGAAGGGTAAGTTCACCTCCATCGGCTACCAGTACGACAACGGCACCTGGCTGACCAGCAACGAATGGACCTCGCGCAGCATTGAAGCGGACAACAGCGGCACCATCGATGCGTTCTACCTGATGGGCGGCCGCCGCTTCGGCGAGTTCCTCACCCACGTCACCTACGCCCAACTGGATGACGATGCCGGCCGGCAGAGTTCCTGGACTCTGGGTCTGAACTACAACCTGCTGCCCAACGTGGTGCTGAAAAGCGAATACAAACGCGTCGACACCTCCGGCGGCTATGACGGCGTATTCATCCGTAGCGCCCAGGAAGCCTTCGACAACGCCCTGTCTGACAGCTCCAACGGTGCCCTCGGCAGCCCAGCCCGCAATTTTGACGGTGACATCATCAGCGTCGGCGTCGACTTCGTATTCTGAGGAGAGCATTGATGAAGCATTCCATTCAAACGCTCTGCGCCGCCGTGTGCCTCAGCGTGAGCGCGCTGGCCCAGGCTGAAGTCGCGGTTATCGTCAACCCGGGCGCGGCCAAGGCCCCGAGCCAGGCCGAAGTCGGCAACATCTTTCTGGGCAAGGACAAGTCCATGAAGGGCGTTGACCACAAGGACTGGTCCGCCACCAAGGACAAGTTCTACAGCGCCGTGACCAACAAGAACGAGTCACAGCTGAAGTCCTACTGGTCCGGCCTGGTGTTCACCGGCAAGGGCCAACCCCTGCCAAGCGTGGCCGGTGACGCCGACGTGGTCGCCAAGGTCGCTGCCGAAGCCGATGCCATCGGCTATGTCGATGCGGCAGCGGTGAATGACTCGGTCAAGGTGTTGTTTACCCTGCCGTAAGGCCTGCTCAGGTATAAAAAACCGCCCATCAGGGCGGTTTTTTTGTGGATCGCGGTTCCCCCATGAACGGTATCAGCCTCAATAAAGGCTGAGTTCATAACGCTGGTACAGGGCCTGCACCCAGCCTTCGACATACATCGCCTGCAACTCCATCTGCAGGCGCTGCAACAGCGCGGGATCGAACTGCGGGTGGCAGGCGATATCTTCCATCAGCGTCAGAAACGGCAGCACCTCGCGCAACACCGGGTCGACAGCACGCGACCGCGCCACCGCCGCGCTGGTGGCCCATAGCCGTGCACGCTGGCGTTGCAGCATGCTCAGGTTGAGCGCCTCGTTATTCGAATAGATCACCTGCAAACCGGCACTTTGCAGATACTCGCCCGCCCCAGAGCCTTGATGACTGAGGATGCTCAACCCACGGGCCTGCTGCAGGCTGAACAACTGCAACTCATCCGTCGCCTGGGCATACAGGCCTAGCCGGGAGATCAGCATCGGCCCGATCCACACATAACCCGGTTCACGCTCCTGTTGCCGTTCCACCAGCAGAGCACAGCTATTGGGCTGCTTCTGCACCTGGCGTAACGCCCGTTGCAAAGGCATGAAACGCAATTCATAGCTGCTCTCGGCGCGGCGAAACAGCTCCGCTGCCAACTCCGGCACCAAGCCCGTCCCCTGCCCATCTGTCCCCTGGGTGACTAACGGCGGCCGCTCCCAGGCAAATAGCAGCACCTGCGCATGCAAAGGCAGGCTGAAAAACCACAAGGTGATGACCCACACTCTAATCCCAGGCACGCAGGGCCTCCTGATAAGGCAAGGTACGCCCCGCTGGGCGCTCCTCGGCCAGCGCCGGCCAGGGCGCGCCGGGTTTGCTTAACCAGTCGGCCGGATCACCTTGAGGATTCATCTGTGGGGCGCAGGCATGCTGTTGCCGCGCGCCGAGTTGTTGTAAGTGCTGATCCAGGGCTGCCGCCAGGTTGCCCATGGCCTGACTGGCGCTGAGCTGACCACTGAGTGCCGGATACAGCTGCCGCCACCAGTGGCTGGCCATGCCACTGTAATCCGGCACATTGGCCCCGGTGGGCGTCCAACGCTGCGCGGCCGGGCTGCGATAAAACTCAACCAGACCGCCGAGCCTCGGTGCCGCATCGAGCAACGCGGGGGACTCAAGATCGGAGCGGCGGATGGGCGTCAGCCCAACCAGGGTCTTGCGCAAGGAAACCGACTTGGACACCACGAACTGCGCATACAGCCAGGCAGCCTGCCGCTGCTTCAGCGGCGTGGCCTTGAGCAGGGTCCAGGCCCCGACATCCTGATAGCCGGACTTCATACCTGCCCGCCAGTAGGCACCGCGTGGCGAAGGCGCGACCCGCCATTTTGGCTTGCCGTCGGCATCCAGCATGGCACTGCCCGGCCGGGTGTAATCGGCGGTAAAAGCGGTGTACCAGAAGATCTGCTGGGCAATTTGGCCCTCGGCCGCGACATTGCCGGCCTGGTTGAAGGTCATCTGCTGCGCCTCGGGCGGCGCATAGCGTTTCAGCCAGTCGATATATTGCCGCAAGGCATAGACCGCCGCCGGGCTGTCCAGCGCACCGCCACGGCTCATACTGGCCCCAGCAGGGCGACAGCCTTCGACGCGAATGCCCCAGTCGTCCACCGGCAAGCCATTAGGCAAGCCCGTATCGGCCACTCCGGCCATCCCCAGCCAGGCATCGGATAAACGCCAGCCCAGGGACGGATCGAAGGCACCGTAATCCATATGGCCGTAGACCCGCTGGCCATCGATTTCGCGCACCTGCTCGCTGAAAAACGCCGCAATGTCCTCATAGGCCGACCAGTTCTGCGGCACGTCCAGCTCATAGCCATAACGTTCACGGAAAGCTTTGCGCAGCTCGGGCCGGGCGAACCAGTCCTGGCGATACCAGTAGAGATTGGCGAACTGTTGATCAGGCAGCTGGTAAAGCTTGCCGTCCGGTGCGGTGACAAAAGGCAGGCCGATAAAATCAGCCAGATCCAGACTGGGCAGGGTTACCGCCGCCCCTTCGCCGTGCATGAATGCCGAGAGCTCCAGCACCTGACCCTCGCGAAAATGCTGGCCGAGCAGGTCGCTATCACTGATGTAGGCGTCATACAACGACAAACCGGTCTGCTGCTGGGCGCGCAGCTTGTTGACCACATCATCCTCACCACTGACCTCATGGATCACCCGGATACCGGTGAGCTGACTGAACAGCGGCGCCAACACATTGGCCTCATACCAGTGTGTGTCGATGCGCTCGGCGATCACCCGAATCTGCACACCCTGAAACGGGCGGGCGGCCTCGATAAACCATTGCAACTCAGCCTGCTGTGCATCACGGCTGAGGGAACTGGGCTGTAACTCCGCCATCGCGTTGGCCAGTGGTTCGCCAGCCAACGCGACGCCACTCAGGTACAACGCCATGCCGATTGCAATGCGCATGCACAACTCCACTGCTGATGTGCATTTCACTCTAGCCCAGCTTATGGCTCCAGTCGCAGTGAGTGAGCGCCACTGCAAGGGCGCGCCTGGCGCAGTTAGCTGCTTAGCAATTCACCACCCGCTACAGCCGTGCTGAACTCGGCATCCTGCAAGGCCTGCTCGGCGGCATGAGCGGGCAGACGCAACGCCGTCCCAGGAAACTCGATGGCCGCCAGCGCGCCATGCTCATGGTTATGCAGGATCAGCACCTGCTGGTTCTGCAGGCAATCGAGAACCGCCAGCGACACCTGAAAGTTCGTCGACAGGCCCACTTCACAGATATCCGGCATGCGCTCGCGACGCTCATAGCCGCTGGCGCGCTGCTCGTTGTATTTGGCCCAGACCAGGAGCACGGCGCCGATCAGCAGCGCCACCAGCAAATAGATCAGCAGGGTGTCCAGGGTCAGCAGAAATTCCGTGCCCAGCGACAACCGTGGGCCCTGCTGATCATTGGCGATTACCGCAGCCACCCCCTGCACCAGCAGATAACCGAACCCTATCCAAGCAATCAGCGTCAGCAGGGCGTCGATGCTGCGCGGCAGCCATTTTTGTTGCGTACGAATCAGCAGGCTCATGAGGCACTCCGTTTGATGCCGCGATCCGGGCTGACCCAGCGCGCGCGTTGCTGGCGGCGTTTGAGCATGACCTTGGGAAAGCTGACCAGGGTGGTAAACAGGGTGAGCATCCAGAACGCCAGCGGGTACCAGATGATCCAGAACAGCGAGCGTGCCAGCCCTTGCTCATAGCGACGCTCGATCAGCAGGCTGAGGCTGAACTGCACCAGGCACACACAGGCCAGCACCAGCCCGGTAAAGGCCGGCGGCATCATGCTGGTGACTTGCAGGTTGGCCGGCAGCTCAACCACCTGCCCCGCCAGCCAGAGCAGAATCGACAGGGCAAAGGTGAAGGCCCAGACAGCCGACAGGCAGAACTCGATCAGCAGCGGCCACATGTAGCGAAAGCGCCAGACCCAGATGCTGCCGACGTTTTTCAGCAGCACTTCAGCACCACCCTGGGCCCAGCGCAGGCGTTGCTTCCACAAACCGCGCAGGGTTTCCGGCATCAGAATCCAGCACAGCGCACGCGGTTCGTAGAAGATCGACCAGTGATCGAGTTGCAGCTTCCAGCTGACGTCAATGTCTTCGGTGATCATGTCGGCGCTCCAGTAGCCGATGCGATCCAGCGCGCTGCGGCGAAACGCGGCGATGACCCCGGAGACGGTAAACACCCGGCCGTAAACCCGCTGGGTGCGCTTGATCAGGCCGATGATCGAGGAGAACTCACCGACCTGGATGCGCCCGACCAGGGTCGAGCGGGTGCGAATACGCGGGTTGCCGGTGACTGCGCCCACCCGTGGGTTGTCGATCAGCGGCGCCACCAGATAAGCGGCAGCGTCCTGATCCAGCAGGGCATCGCCGTCGATGCACACCAGGTACTCGCTGCGCGCCGCCAGTGCGCCCATGCGCAGGGCCACTGCCTTGCCCTGGTTCTGCGCCAGGTGCAGCACACGCAGGCGCGGCTCTTCGGCAGCCAACTGATCCAACACGGCACCGGTGTTGTCGCTGGAACCGTCATTGATGGCGATCACTTCAATCGACCGATAGCGTTGCGCCAACGCCGCACCGATGGTTTCACGCGCGTGCTCGCCTTCGTTGAAGCACGGGATCAGGATCGACACCAACGGCTCGCCGGCCAGTTCCGGCGGCATCACCTCGCCGGTATTGGACCAAGGCCAGTGGCGCTCCCAGTGCAGCCAGAAATAACAGCCACCGGTGATCCACAGCGCTGACATAAACAGCGGATAAAAGAACACGAAGTCCAGCAGCACATCCCCGGTCAGGCTCAGCGCCACGCCCACCGGCGCGCCAAGCACCAGCAGCAGAATCAGCAGGGCATAGATACGGTCAATCATGGCAACGGATACCAGGCATTGGAGAACGCCGGACGAATGCTCTGCACGCGCGGCTGGTCATTGATGAAGTCGTCGGGGTAGTAGCCGTAGTTGCGCACGCCATTCCATTGCAGGCGACGCATCCACTGGGCAAGCAGTTGGCTGTCGATCGGCCCGGCACTGCCACTGCGCCAATCACGCGCCTGCAACTCGAACACCGTGCGCTGCAACGCGCCGGGGCGCTGAGCAACCTGCTGCACCAAGTTGTCCAGCCAGGCATCGGCCTGCGCCTGCTCGACGCCTTCCATAAAGGGCATGGCCATCGGCGCGGTCCAGTCGTAGCTGGCGAGGAAGTCGTCGAGGTTCTGCGCGAACCAGGTTTCGCTGTAAGGGTTGATGATCGGCTGGGCGTACATGTTGCGCGCCGTCTTCACCTGCGGTCCACGAATGGCACGGACCTTGGCCGTCAGCTCGTTGGTAAAGTCGATCAGGTAGCGGCTCTTGAAGCGCGTCCAGCGTTGCAGGGTGTCCTCGTCGCCGCGCAACAGGGCGATATCACCCGGCAGGCCAGCGGCGCGATAAGCCGCCAATGCCGCCGGGCTGGCATCTTCGAAATCCGACAGCAGGGCATCGTCGTGGTAGAGCACGCCGAAGAAGTTGGCGTGCCGCGCCAGGTCTTCATAAATCTCGCCGATCTGCTGGCGCACCGTCGGATCGAACGGCGACAGGCGGCGGTACTGCTCGGCATCCACTGCAGGCGTGCCATCCGCCGACCAGCGCTGCACCCGTGGCAGGCTGGCAGCCAGATCAAAGCTGAGCACCGGCATCCAGGCGAATACCTCGACTTTAGCGCGGGTGCGCAACTGCCAGGCCACGCGGTTGAACAGGTCGGCGCGCACCGGCAAGTGACGGTTGGGGAAGTACAGCGACTTGACCAGGCCATCGCCCTCGGGGTCGGCATAGGCCTGCAGAAACACCGTGGTAATGCGCAGGTCGGCAATCCGCTGCACCAGTTTGCCGAGATTGGCATCCATCTGCTGTGGATCGGCGTCGTAGACATAATCCAGGTCAACATGCGCCACGCGCATCAGCTCTGCTTCTTCCACCGCGCTGATGGCAGCGGCAAAGCGGCTGGTGTCCGGGTCGCCATTGAGCAGAAAACGCGGCCCGTCCTGCAGGCTGGCGAAGGCGCTCAGGCCATCTTCCAGGGTCAGCGCCAGCTCGTAGCCATTGTCACCGACGATCTTCAACGCCGTGCCGCTGGCCGCACCATAAGGCCAGACCCAGACGCGCGGCGCACGGCCGCTGGCAGCCTCGATCTTGGCGCTGATGCGCGCCACATCCTGGCCGATGCGCGCGCTGTACTCGGCGTCGCTTTCATAGCGTTTCTGCTGCGGGTCGTACAAACGCGTCACCGCGGCCGGCTGCACATTGCCCTGGGGGTTGGCCAAGGCGCCGTAGTGCAGCGCATCCGTGTGCGCAGCAATCTCCACCAAACCGCTGGCGGCAATTTCATGGATTTGCGCCCAGGTTACAAAACGCTCACGCGCCACTGGCAGGCCGCCGAAATCCACCGGACGATCGGCCGGCGTGTCCATCCAGACGCCCACCGGGGCCAGTACGGCAGGCCACTGATAGGCTTTTAGGATCGGCAGAACGCGGGTGTAAAAACTGCTGTAACCGTCATCAAAACTCAACAGCACGGCCTTATCCGGCAGCGCCGGGCCACCCTGACGGGCCGCCAGCAGTTGATCCACTGACACCGCCTGGTAACCGTTGGCCTTGAGCCAGGCCAGCTGTTCGATCAGGTTGGCGGTGCGCACCGACATATAGGCCTGGCTGGCATCGGCATCCTCCACGTCGTGATAGGCCAGCGCCAGCACCTTGCCCTGCGGCCACGGGCTTTCACCTGCCGCCTGCATCCGCTGCTGCGGCGGCGTGAAGGGCGGAGCGGAAACGGCGCAAGCGCCGAGCAACAAAGCGACCAGCCCGAGCAGGCCGCAGCGGGAAAAAAAGCCCATGGGGGAAATCCTTAAAAGCGGTAATTGACGTCGAACAGCACGCGCACTTCCTGCTCGCGCTCACCGTCGTAAGCACGGCTCAGGGCGGAGATGGCCAGGCCGCCGTCGAAGCGGTCGGCGAAACGCAGGCGCTGGCCGTAACTGATCAGGCCGACGGCATCAGTGCCGTAGCCGCGCTGGCTGTTGCTGCCCGCGCCCAGTTCAGCCTGCTGACTCCAGACCGTCTGGTAACGCCGATACAGGGTGTGCGACAGCTTTACGCTGGGCAGCACACTGAACTCGGCCTCGGGATTGAAGTACGGCACTTCATCCGAGCCACTGTTGCCGCTTACGCCCAGTTCCAGGCCCAGGTCGGCCTGCCAGGTCGGTGCGGTGTAGAAGCGCTGGCTGCCATCAAGCAGCAGGCCATAGCGGTTGTTGCCATCACTGAAATGCGCGGTATTGACCGACGCACGCCACTCGCGTCGCTCATCACCGCGCCAGCGCAGGTAGCCACTCAGGCTGTCGGCCGTGATATCGGCATTCAACGCACGCAACGGCGTATCGCTAGACAGATGCTGCGCCGACCAGCCGTACTGCCAGTGGTCGTCGATATCGTGGCTGCCACTCAGGCGCAAACCCAGCGGGTTGCCATGCCCGAAGTCATGGCGCGACAGCTCGGCCTCGACGGTGTGGTTGCGTACCCGCCATTCAGCGCCGGTGCGAAGCCAGCGGTGCTGGCCGCGCCCCTCCTCGAAATCACCGGTGGCATAACCACCGCCGACAAACAGCCGCCAGTCATCCTGCAAGGGCGCGCTGTACAGGGTGGTGTCGATGCCCAGGTCATTACCGCCGGAGACACTGCTGCCCGAGCCCAGGCCGCGATAGCCGGAAACTTGCAGCTCAGCCATATGATGCACCTGGCGCAAACGCTGCAGCCGTTGCGCTTGCAGGCTTTCCGGGTAACGCTGGATCACATCATCAGCGAGCAGATCCAGCTGCCGCCATTCCTGCAACTCCAGCGCGGCCAGGCCTTGCTCGACCTCCAGGGCAAGGTTGCGCGGGGCGGTGCTTTCCACCACTTTCAACTCATCCTCGGCGCGCCGCGGCCAGCCACGCGCGAGGTACAAGCCGGCGCGCGCGGTGCGCAGGGCGCTGTTGTTCGGCGCATTGTCGGCCAGTTGCGCGTAGGCCTGCTCAGCGGCGGGGGTGTCATTCACCTGCAGGTAAGCAGTGGCACGCAACGCCTGAGCTTCCAGCCAGCGCGCATTGGGCTCCGGCTCGGGATTGCCGAGCAGGTACAGGCGTGGTGGCTGCTGCGCAGCCAGTTGCTCGGCCTGTTGCTGCGCGGCGTCCAGCTGTTCACTTTCCACCAGGGCGTAGAACAGGCTGCGCTGATCTTCCAGCCACTCGGGGTGCTTGTCGTTTTCGCTGGCCAGGACCTGACGGTAGAGTTCAGCGGCCTGCTCGGGCTGACGCAGGTAGAGCATGGCGGAGGCCACCCAACGCAGCGCATAGCTCGGCAGGCTGACCTGCTCAGCCTGTAACTGCTGGTACTGCGCCAGCACCTCGCTCATCCGCACCCGTGCATGCAACGCGCCCAGGCGGTCGATGCGTACGCGCCGACTGTCCGCCTCGGCTTCGGGCTGCCCGGCCCAACGCTGCAACAACTGCTCGGCCTCGGTCAGGGCGCGGTCGGCGATCTGAAAGCGCTCGCCTTCACTGCGCGTGGCCATGTCCGCCAGACGCACCTGCTCAGCGAGCACATCGCCCTGCAACTGACGCACCTGGGCCGCGTCCAGCAGGCCCGAGTAGCGCTGATTCAGGGCCAGGGCCTGCTGTGGCAAGCCGGCACGCTGCAGGCTCAGCAGGTACTCGCGAGCCACATCGGCGCGGCCCGGAGCCAGGTCATGGGCGCGGTCGATTTCATGCAGCGCGGCATAGCGCTGACCCGCGCTCAGGTAGGCATAGCCGAGCACCAGGCGGCGTTCGGCATCCTCCGTGGCCTGATTCACCAGCGCCTGGCCCTGAGCAATCGCCGCAGCGTGCTGCCCGACATCGGCCAGGGTCATGACCTGGCCGAGCAGCAGCCCCTGGTGGTCGGCAAAGCGCGCCAGCCCCTGCCGATAAACCGCCAGGGCGGCCGGCCACTGGCGCAGGTTGCGGTAAGCACGCGCGACAACGGCCAGAGAATCGGCCGAGAGCATCTGTACGCTTGCCTGCTGCTCATACAGCGCAACCACTTCTGCGTCCTCACCGGCCCAACCGGCAATCAGCAGGTGATCATTCAGGTAACGCGGCGATTGCCAGTTGGCCTGCTGCGCGCGCAGAAAGCTCAAAGCCGGCTGGTAGTCACCGCTACGCGCACGCTCGAGCAGGGCGTCATAGGCCGGCTGGCCCTGCACCCAGGCGCTGAACAACAAGGCGGAACACAACAGGCTGGTTTTTTCACAGATCAAGCGGCGAGTCGCGCTTACAGCTACGCGACTGGTCTTTACATCTAAGGTCACGGACTACGTCCCTGTATTGACTGGGTTACAACAAGGCACAGGCTGTGCAAAGGCATTTTTTTGACATCGGCGCGCATTATGCCACAGCAAAACCATTTTTCTGACGCTTTACTGACGAAACGCCAACAGCAACTCAGGCAGATTCATAAGCCTTTGATCTGATGAAGAAAGTTTTTTTGACGCTACTGGGATAAACGGTATCTAGACTTACGTCCAATGGCGCCGGCGGCCGCATCAGCCGACCATGGATACTCAGAAAACTGTGAGGCCGCCCATGAGTACAGCGGACGCATTCGCCCAAGCAGGCAAGACGGCGGTGCTGCAGAACATCCATGGCACCATGGCCTTCCTGCAGAAATTCCCGCCGTTCAACCAGATGGATACCGCCCACCTGGCGTATCTGGTGGAGAACTGTCAGCTGCGCTTTTATGGCGAAGGTGAAACCATCATCAAGCCGACCGACGGCCCGGTTGAGCACTTCTTTATCGTCAAACAGGGCCGCGTGCATGGCGAGCGCCCGCATTCGGCGCGGCGCGGCACGGAAACCACCTTCGAGATCACCACCGGCGAATGCTTCCCGTTGGCCGCGCTGATCGGCGAACGCGCCACCCGTACCGAGCACCTGGCCGCCGAGGACACCTTCTGCCTGCTGCTGAACAAGCCGGCGTTTATCAAGCTGTTCTCGCTGTCCAACCCGCTGCGTGACTTCGCCCTGCGCGGGGTCAGCAGCCTGCTCGATCAGGTCAACCAGCAGGTGCAGATGCGCGCGGTGGAAACCCTCGGCGCGCAGTATTCGCTCGACACCCGCCTCGCTGAGCTGGCCATGCGCAACCCGATCAGCTGCGCCCCGGACATGCCGCTGCGTGATGCCGTGCAGCTGATGCATGAACAGCAGGTCGGCAGCATCGTGATTGTCGACCCGGCCCTGAAACCACAGGGTATTTTCACCCTGCGCGACCTGCGCCGCGTGGTGGCCGATGGCGTCGATCTGACCCAGCCCATCGACCGCCTGATGACTCAGTCGCCCTTCCATCTGCCACCGGATGCCAGCGCCTTCGACGCCGCCATCGCCATGACCGAGCGGCATATCGCCCACGTCTGCCTGGTGGAGAACGAGCAGCTGTGTGGGGTGATTTCCGAGCGCGATCTGTTCAGCCTGCAGCGCGTCGACCTGGTGCATCTGGCGCGCACCATTCGCCACGCCGGACGGGTGGAAACCCTGGCGGCGCTGCGCAGCGATGTGCGGCAACTGGTCGACAGTATGCTCGCTCACGGCGCCAGCTCGACGCAGATCACCCAGCTGATCACCCTGCTCAACGATCACACCGTATGCCGGGTAATCGAACTGACCCTGGAGGATATGGGCGACCCTGGTGTGCCGTTCACCTGGCTGGTATTCGGCAGCGAAGGCCGCAGCGAACAGACCCTGCACACCGATCAGGACAACGGCATTCTCTTCGAAGCCGCCGACGCAACCGAGGCCGCCGCCATTCGCGCGCGCCTGCTGCCGCTGGCCCAGGAGATCAACCAGCGTCTGGCGCAGTGCGGCTTTACCCTGTGCAAGGGCAATATCATGGCCGGCAACCCCGAGCTGTGCCTGTCACGCCAGGAGTGGGCGCGGCGCTTCAGCAGCTTCGTGCAGGAAGCCACGCCGGAAAACCTGCTGGCCTCCAGTATCTATTTCGACCTGCGCGCAGTGTGGGGCGAGCCGCAGGGCTGCGAGCAGCTGCGCCAGGGCTTGTTGCTGCAGGTGGCTGGCAATAGCCTGTTCCAGCGCATGCTGGCAGAGAATGCCCTGCGCCAGCGCCCGCCGGTGGGGGTGTTCCGAGACTTCGTGGTGGCCAGCAAGGGGGCCGAAAAGGACACCCTGGATCTCAAGGTGCAGGGCCTGACACCCTTTGTCGACGGCGCGCGCCTACTGGCCCTGGCCCAGGGTGTAGCGGCCGTAGGCACCCTGGATCGGCTGCGTGCACTGATCCGCCAGGGGGTGATCGATGCCCAGGATGGCGCAGCCTACGAAGAGGCTTACCATTACATCCAGCAAGCGCGGCTGCAGCAGCATCAGCTGCAGGCACGCAATGGTCAGCCCTACTCCAACCGGGTCGACCCTGATCACCTCAACCACCTCGACCGACGCATTCTGCGCGAGTCCTTCCGCCAGGCGCAGCGGCTGCAGAGCAGCCTGGCTACGAGGTACCAACTATGAGCAAGTTCACCTGGTTTAGCGGGCGCGGCCCGGCCCTGACGCAACTGCAGCTGCAGCGGCGCAGCCAACTGGCCGAGCCATGCGCATTGGATGAGCGTCCGCTGCAGCAGCAGCGCTTGGTTATCCTCGACCTGGAGACCAGTGGCCTGAACATGCGCCGTGATCAGGTGCTGTCGATTGGCGCGGTGGTGATCAACAACGGCGCCATCGACCTTGGCCAACAGTTCGAATGCACCCTGCAGCGCCCGGATCATCAGGCCAGCGCCAGCACCCTGATTCACGGCATCGCCCCCAGCGAGATCGCCAATGGCGTGGAACCCGCTGAAGCGCTGCTAAATTTTATGGAGTTTGTCGGCGACAGCCCGCTGCTGGCCTTTCATGCCGAATTCGACCAGCGCATGCTCGCTCGCGCGCTCAAGCAAAGCCTGGGCTATCGCTTGCGCCATGCCTTCTTTGATGTCGCCGAGATCGCCCCACTGGTCTGCCCCAAAGCCAATCTGCCCCACGCAGGGCTGGACGACTGGACCCGCTATTTCGGCCTGCAGGTGCAGCAACGTCACCACGCCAGCGCCGATGCCCTGGTGACTGCCGAGCTGGCGCTGATCCTGTTCAGCAAGGCGCGTCAGCAGCAGCTCGACAGCCTGCCGGCGCTGTTGCAGCAACTCAACAGCCGCCGCCGTCAGCGCGCGCATTCGATGTAAGAGCACTTTTACCAACCAGCTCTGTAGGAGCGGGCCATGCCCGCGAACCTGCGATCAACCAGATCGCACACATGTCATGCGCCTACAGATCGCGCATCAACAAGCCATATTCCAGCTGCACCTCTGGCGGTACCGGCAGATAGAGCACGTGACCGTCGCCCGGGGCGACCGCCATGCCGTGGCCCTGGCGGTTTTCCAGCTGGTTCAGGGTAAAGCGCAGATTGCCCTGGGGCGTCATCAGCTCCAACCCATCGCCCACGGCAAAGCGGTTCTTTACCCGCACTTCAGCCAGCTCACCACGGCGTTCGCCGGTCAGCTCACCGACAAACTGCTGCTGATCCGACACCGAGCTGCCGCGCTCGTAGTTCTGATACTCGTCGTGCACATGACGGCGCAGAAAGCCCTCGGTGTAACCGCGATGAGCGAGCGACTCCAGAGTGCCCATCAGGCTCTTGTCGAAGGGTTTGCCCGCCAGCGCATCATCAATCGCCTTGCGGTACACCTGGGCGGTGCGCGCCACATAGTAGTGGGACTTGGTGCGCCCCTCGATCTTCAACGAATGCACGCCCATACGCACCAGGCGCTCGACATGCTGCACCGCGCGCAGGTCTTTGGAGTTCATGATGTAGGTGCCGTGCTCGTCCTCGTAGGCAGCCATTTGCTCGCCCGGCCGGCTGGCGTCTTCCAGCAGAAACAGCTGCTCGGTCGGCGCGCCCACACCCAGAGTCGGCTCGACCAGCTGCACCACATCGCCCAATTCGCTCTCGACCGCCGGCTTGGCTGAGTATTGCCAGCGGCAGGCGTTGGTGCAGCTGCCCTGATTGGGATCGCGCTTGTTGATATAGCCCGACAGCAGGCAGCGCCCGGAATAGGCCATGCACAAGGCGCCGTGGACGAAAACTTCCAGCTCCATGTCCGGCACTTCATTGCGGATTTCGCCAATTTCCTCCAGCGACAGCTCGCGCGACAGAATCACCCGTGAGAGGCCCTGTTGCTTCCAGAACTGCACGCTGGCCCAGTTCACCGCATTGGCCTGCACCGACAGGTGAATCGGCATCTGTGGGAAGTGCTCGCGCACCAGCATGATCAAACCGGGGTCGGACATGATCAGCGCATCCGGGCCCATCAGCACCACCGGCAGCAGGTCGCGCAGAAAGGTCTTCAGCTTGGCGTTATGCGGCGCGATATTGACCACCACATAGAACTGCTTGCCCTGGGCATGGGCCTCGCGGATGCCCGCCTCAAGATTGGCGTGATCGAACTCGTTATTGCGCACCCGCAGGCTGTAGCGCGGCTGCCCGGCGTACACCGCATCGGCGCCATAGGCGAAGGCGTAACGCATATTTTTCAGGGTGCCGGCTGGCGAGAGCAGCTCGGGATAACGCGGAGTCGGTGCCATGGATAAAACGCTCAGCCAACAAGGCCGGTCACTCTAGCGCGCAGGCGGTCAGCGGCTATTGATCTGCATCTATGTCATGGCGCTGGCAGGGCACGCGCAACCACCCATCGCGGCAGCGCATCGGCTGATTGCAGCGCAGGGGGCGGCGCTGTCATCATATGCGAATAATTCTTGATTTGTTTCCTATCTCCTATTGCGAGGTCCGCGTGTCGGCCGGCGATTCCACTCACCAGCAAGTTGTCGGTCTGTTCTATCGCGATCACCGTGACTGGCTGCTCGGCTGGCTGCGCAAAAGCCTGTACAGCCCGGAACGCGCCGAAGACCTCAGCCAGGACACCTTTGTCCGCCTGCTTGGCCGCAGCGATCTGGACCAGGCTCGCGAGCCGCGCGCGTTGCTGACCACCATCGCCAAAGGGCTGCTGATCGATCACTTCCGCCGCAGCGCGCTGGAACGGGCTTACCTGGAAGAACTCGGCCAGCAACCGCACGACGTGCAACCCAGCGCCGAAGAACAGGCGCTGGCCCTGGATGCGCTGCGCGAGATCGACCGCCTGCTCGGCCAGCTGTCGAGCAACGCCCGCGCGGCCTTTCTGCATAACCGCCTGGATGGTATGGGCCACGCGGAAATCGCCGAGCGCCTCGGCGTTTCCGTCTCCCGCGTACGCCAGTATCTGGCCCAGGGCCTGCGCCAGTGCTACATCGCCCTCTACGGAGAACCGCAATGAGCGCGGTATCAGCCCAGGTGCTGGATGCCGCCATCGAATGGCAACTGTGCCTGGACTCCGACACAATCAGCGCGGAACAACAGCATGCATTCGCCGCATGGCTGGCGGCGCATCCCGAACATGCGCGGGTCTGGCAGCAACTCAATGGCCTGGATATCCGCCTGGCTTCGGCTGCCGCAGCGCCGGCACGCCAGGCCTTGCTGCACAGTGCGCGCAGCAGAAGTCTACGGCGTATGGGCGGCACCGCACTCGGCCTGCTGCTGAGCAGCGCCCTGGCGCTCGGCCTGTTGGCGCAGCAACGCCCGCTTGGCGATTACCTGGCCGATGAACACACCGGCCGTGGCGAACAGCGCGAGCTGCTGCTCAGCGACCACAGCCTGGTGCGCCTGAACAGCGCCAGCGCTGTGGATATCCAATTCAGCGACAGCCAGCGCGCGGTGCGCCTGCACAGCGGTGAAATCCTCGTGCAGACCGCGCACGGTGATTCGCGCCCCTTCGTGGTGCTGACTGAGCACGGCAGCCTGCGCGCCCTCGGCACACGCTTTCTGGTGCGCCGCGAAGGCACCAGCACACGCCTGACCGTGCTGCAGTCGGCCGTCGCCGCACAGCCGGCCGAAGGCAACAGCGAACGGATTATCCACAGCGGCGAACAAGTGCTGATGCAACGCCAACGCCTTGGCAGCGTGCTGCCTGCGCCACTTAGCGCGGCGGCCTGGAGCCACGGCATGCTGGTGGCCGACAACCTGCGCCTGGAAGACCTGCTCAACGCCCTCGGCGAATACCGCAGCGGCTACCTGGGCCTCGACCCGAGCCTGACCGACCTGCGCATCAGCGGCAGCTTCCCCCTGCACGACAGCGACAAGGCCCTGGCGGCGCTACCGCCGAGTTTGCCGGTGAAAATCGAACGCGTTGGCAACTGGTGGACCAAGGTTGTACCTGCTGCGCAGTAAGCGGCCGGCTAACAACCAGGTGGACAGGGGCTAAAGCCCCTCCCACAAAGAACCGGCACCCGCTCAGGGATCGACAGCAGCGCCTTAAAATCTCGCTAAAAAATAATTTCAAACAGCCCTGTCACTTTTCCATTCTGCTTCGGCAACAGGTCATTGAGATGCATTCCCGCTTAGGAGAGTTTCGTAATGACCCGCGCCCTGCCCCTGTTTCGCCCCGGCCTGCTGGCCGCTGCCATCAGCCTCGCCAGCGTCTGCACAGCGGCCCTGGCGGATAGCTACCAGCTGCCAGCCGCCCCCCTGGCCAGCACCCTGACGCAAATCGCCAGCCAGGCTGGCATCGTCCTGAGCATCGACCCGGCGCTGACCGCAGGCAAGCAATCGGCCCCGGTGACAGGTGATTACGACGCCCTCGACGCCCTGCACCAGGCGCTGCAAGGCAGCGGCCTGCAGCTGCAACAGAACAGCGCCGGCAGCTACAGCCTGGCGCCCGTGCCGCAAGCCGCTGTGGCCTTGCCGGACGTTACGGTGACCGCCGCGCAGAATGTGGAAAGCGCCTGGGGCCCTGCGCCCGGCTACCTGGCCTCACGCACTGCAGCCGGCAGCAAGACCGACACCCCCCTGCTGGAAGCACCGCGCTCGATCTCGGTGGCCACCCGCGAGCAGATGCAGGATCGTGGCGTGCACAGCCTCGATGACGCAGTGAAATACATGCCGGGCATCGTCTCCAGCAGCTTTGGCAGCGACACCCGCTACGACTGGATGCGCGTGCGCGGCTTCGAGCCGACCCACTTCCTCGACGGCCTGCCGCTGCCCCGTGGCGTATACGCCAACCCGAAACCAGAAACCTGGAACCTCGACCGCCTGGCCCTGCTTCGCGGCCCGGCGTCGTCGGTCTATGGCCAGACGCCGCCCGGCGGCCTGCTGGATATGGTCAGCCGTCGCCCGAACGCCGAGACCGCCCATGAGATCGAAGTGCAGTACGGCAGCGACAACCATCGCCAGATCAACTTCGCCAGCACCGGCACGCTCGACGAGCAGGGCCAGTTCCTCTATGGCCTGAGCGGCGTGGTACGCGACAGCGGCACCCAGATCGATAAGGTCGACAACAAGCGCTACAACATCGCACCCAGCCTGACCTGGAATATCGACCCCGATACCAGCCTGACCCTGCTGTCGCAGTTCACCCGCGACGATACCGGCACCACCAGCCAGTTCCGCCCAATCCAGGGCACCAAGATCGACATGCCGTTTGGCAAGATTTCCCACCACAAGAACCTGGGCGATCCTGACTACGACTACTACGACCGCACTTACTACGCGCTGGGCTACGCCTTCGAGCATCGTTTCAACGACGTCTGGCAGTTCCGCCAGAATCTGCGCTACACCAAGTCCGACCTGTCGTTCCAGACCGTCACCGTTGGCTCCTACCCCTGGACCCTGATGGACAACGACGGCAACATCGGCCGCGGCACCACCAACACTGAGGAAGACATCAGTCAGTTCGCGGTGGACAACAACTTCCAGGCCGACTTCGCCACTGGTGAGATCAACCACACCCTGCTGCTCGGCCTCGACCACCAGCGCATCGACACCAACTACATGTCAGTCTTCGGTACCGCGCCGGCCATCAACGTCAACAACCCGGTCTATGGCCAGCCGATCACCCGCCCGTCGCGCGCCCTGGCGTTCTACGACTACAACCAGAAGTCCCACCAGACCGGCCTCTACGTCCAGGATCAGATGGCCCTCGACCAATGGCGTCTGACCCTTGGCGGCCGCGAAGACTGGGTGCACACCGGCACCACCTTCCTCAACAAGAACGGCGCCACCAACACCGAGCGCGACAAGGCCTTCAGTGGCAACGCGGCCCTCAGCTACGTATTCGAGTCGGGCTTCACCCCCTACCTGTCGTACGCCGAGTCGTTCCAGCCGACCAGCAACGCCACTGCCTCGCCGACCGAGTCGTACAAGCCGACCGAAGGCAAGCAGTGGGAACTGGGCGTGAAATACCAGCCAACCGGCAGCGACATCCTGCTGAGCGCGGCCATCTACGACCTGACCCAGCAGAACGTGTCGGTCACCAACCGCATCGGGGGCGTAGCCGTCACCAGCCAGACCGGCGAAGTGAAGGTCAAGGGTCTGGAACTGGAAGCCGTGGGCAACGTCACCGACAACCTGAAGGTGGTCGCCTCCTACACGCAGGCGAAGTCTGAAGTGCAAGACGGTGAGTTCAAGGGCAAGCGCCTGCAGCTGATGCCCAATCGCCAGGCCTCGCTGTGGGCCGACTACACCTGGCACAACGGCGTACTCGACGGTTTCGGCATCGCCGCTGGCGCTCGCTACACCGGCAACACCTTCGGTGACCAAGCCAACTCCGAGCTTGGCTTCGCCAAGTCCTACACCGTGTTCGATGCCGCCGTGCACTACGACCTCGGGCGCCTGTACAACAGCCTCAGCGGCGCATCGCTGGCGCTCAACGCCACCAACCTGTTGAACAAGGACTACATCTCTACCTGCGACAGCTACTACTGCTATTACGGCGACCAACGTAGCGTAGTCGCCAGCGCCTCGTACAAGTGGTAACCCACTGAGTCTTAACCCGCGCGCCATCGAGGCCGCCCAATGGGCGGCCTTCGGCTTTTGGAAAAGCCTATGAAAAGCACCACCATCCGCCGCTGGTCCGCCGTGCACACCTGGACCAGCCTGATCTGCACTTTATTTCTGCTGATGCTGGCCCTCACCGGGCTGCCGCTGATCTTCCACCACGAGCTGGAGCACCTGCTCGGCGAAGCGCCCGAACTGCGTGAGCTGCCCGCCGACACACCACACCTGAGCCTGCAGCAACTGGTCGAGGCCGCCGAGCGGCATAGACCGGGCGAAGTGGTGCAGTACTTCGGTTTCGAGGAGGATGAGCCCAACGGTGTAGTGGCGATTACCGCGGCCACCGCTGGCACCGAGCCGAACTCCTCGCACACTTTTATGCTCGATGCCCGCAGTGGCGAGGCAGTGGCGATGCCAGCGGCCAACGGCGGCCTGCTGATGGTCATTCTGCGTTTGCACGTGGACATGTTCGCCGGCCTGCCGGGCAAGCTGTTGCTGGCGTTTATGGGTTTGCTGTTCGTGGTGGCGATCATCTCCGGTGTGGTGCTCTACGCGCCGTTTATGCGCAGACTGAAATTCGCCGAAGTGCGTCGGGAGAAGGCCACCCGCACACGCTGGCTCGACCTGCACAACCTGATCGGTATCGTCACCCTGACCTGGGCACTGGTGGTGGGCGTGACCGGAGTAATCAGCGCCTGCGCCGACCTGCTGATCAGCGCCTGGCGCACCGAAGCCCTGGCCGCGATGGTCGCGCCCTACCGCGATGCGCCGCCGCTAACCGAGCGTGCGCCGGTCAATCAGGTGCTGACGATTGCCGCGCAAGCCACGCCGGAAATGCAGCCGGACTTTATCGCCTTTCCCGGCACGCGCTTTTCCAGCGAGCACCATTACAGCGTGTTTATGAAGGGCAACACGCACCTCACCGCCCACCTGTGGACGCCGGTGCTGATTGATGCGCGCAGCCTGGACGTCACCGCCATCGGCCAACGGCCCTGGTATATGGATGCACTGTCGATGTCGCAGCCGCTGCACTTTGGCGACTACGGCGGCATGCCGATGAAAGTGCTCTGGGCGGTGCTGGATGTGCTGACCATCATCGTGCTCGGCAGCGGCCTGTACCTCTGGTGGGTACGCCGGCGTAGCCCGGCGACAGCGCGTGAACGCACGGAGGCTGCAGCATGAACTGGCGTCAATCGACCTTCGCCCTGCCGCTGCTGATCGGCCTGCTCAGCGCCATCGGCCTGATCAGTGCGCTATTGGGTGATGGTGGTTGGGACGCCGCGGCCTGGCTCGGCCTGGGCATCCCGGCCGCACTCGGAAGCTGGCCACTGCTGCGCAGGTAGCTAGCCGGTACGTTGGCACGCGCGCCACAGACACCTGCGGCACAGCGCGTTGGCCCACCGCTTACTTGCAGGCCCGCAGATAGAGCACGTCGTCAGTGGCAATGCGCTTGAGCTGAGCCAGTTGCGGCTTGCTCTGTTCATCTAGCGGCAGCAACTCGGCGCTGCTGCAGTTGAGCAGATGCGGCTGAAAACTGACGTGATCGATATGCTGCTTCTCAAAACGGTACAGGTTGAAAACCGCCAGGCGGTTGCCGTCCGCTTCCTGGTGCACCAGGCTTTTGCTATCGAGCACGGTAAAGGCCGTGGTCATCGGCCAGACATAACTCCAGGGGCGCCAGAACACCTCGCCTGACTCACTGGCCACCAGCACGGCCTCAGCCGGCTGACGCTGCACCTGATGGTCAAACCAGGAGTATTCGTAATAAATCTGGTAGCCAAGCATACCCAGCCCACCAAACAGCGGAATGATCCAGCGCGGCAGCCTGTTGCGCGTGAGTTTGCGCAACAGCAGGGCAATACCGGCAGCACCAAGGCCGGATACCACAATGGCCAGCAAGGTCCACAACATAGGCTTGTTCCCGAAAAAAGACGGGCCTCCAATGGAGGCCCGTCGGTAAGACCCTAAATCAGGTCCGGATTATGCTTAGTGGCTCAGCGCGGCACCAGCACCTTTGGGGGTCCGTACACTTTCCACCAGGTCCTGGATTTCCTTGGGCGGAGCGACGGTGACCATCGATACGCCGTAGGCCACGGCGAAGTTGATCAGGGCGCCGATGGAGCCAAAGGAAGCCGGGGAGATGCCCATAAACCACTGGTCCGGGGTGTTAGGCAGCATGTTGGTTTCGGGAATGAAGAACCAGCCGAGGTAGGTGAAGATATACAGCAGCGTCACCACCAGGCCGGCAACCATGCCGCAGATCGCACCCTTGTCGTTCATGCGCTTGGAGAAGATCCCCATCATCAGCACCGGGAACAGCGTCGCCGCAGCGATACCGAAGGCCAGTGCCACCACCTGCGCGGCGAACCCAGGCGGATTCAACCCCAGATAAGTCGCCAAGAGAATTGCAGCCGCCATCGATAGCCGTGCAGCGCGCATCTCGTTCTTCTCGCTGATCTTCGGATTGATCAGGGTCTTGATCAGGTCATGACTGATCGCCGAAGAAATCGCCAGCAACAAACCAGCCGCCGTCGACAGTGCCGCCGCAATGGCGCCCGCCGCGATCAGACCGACCACCCAGCCAGGCAGGTTGGCGATCTCCGGGTTGGCCAGCACTAGGATGTCGTTGTTCACGGTCAGCTCGTTACCCTTCCAGCCGCGCGTTTCGGCGGTTGGGGTGAAGGCCGGTGCGGCATCGTTGTACATCTGGATGCGACCGTCAGCGTTCTTGTCTTCCCATTTGATCAGACCGGTCTGTTCCCAGGTCTTGACCCACTCCGGACGCTCTTCATAGGCCAGGGCCGGGGCAGATGCACCTTCCGGATAAATGGTGGTGACCAGATTCAGACGCGCCATCGAGGCAACGGCCGGAGCAGTGAGGTACAGCAGTGCGATAAAGATCAGGGTCCAGCCAGCGGACCAACGCGCGTCAGCCACTTTCGGTACGGTGAAGAAGCGAATGATCACGTGCGGCAGACCGGCAGTACCGATCATCAGCGACATGGTGAACAGCACCATGTTCAGCTTGCTGGTGGTGTCTGCGGTGTAGGCGGCAAAGCCCAGGTCGCGTACAACTTCGTCGAGCTTCTGCAGCAGTGGCAGGCCGGAATCGACATGGTCACCGAACAGGCCCAGCGGCGGAACCGGGTTACCGGTCAGCTGCAGGGAAATAAAGATGGCCGGAATGGTGTAGGCAATGATCAGCACCACGTACTGCGCCACCTGGGTGTAGGTGATGCCCTTCATGCCACCGAATACGGCGTACGCGAACACCACGGCCGCGGCGATCCAGATACCGGTGGAGTTGCTCACCTCGAGGAAACGCGAGAAGGCCACACCGGCACCGGCCATCTGGCCGATCACGTAGGTCACGGAGATGATCACCAGGCAGATCACCGCAGTCAGACGTGCACCACGGCTGTAGAAGCGGTCACCGATGAAGTCCGGCACGGTGAACTTGCCGAATTTGCGCAGGTAGGGCGCCAGCAGCATCGCCAGCAGTACATAGCCACCCGTCCAGCCCATCAGGAAGGACGAGTTGGCATAACCGCCAGCGGCGATCAGGCCGGCCATGGAAATAAAGGAAGCAGCAGACATCCAGTCAGCGGCAGTCGCCATACCGTTAGTGACCGGATGGACACCACCGCCGGCAACGTAGAACTCTTTGGTGGAACCGGCACGCGCCCAGATGGCGATGCCGATATAGAGCGCGAAAGACGCCCCCACGAACAACATGTTGATCATGAACTGGCTCATGGACCTACTCCTCGACGCCGAATTCTTTATCGAGTTTGTTCAGTCTCCACGCGTAGTGAAAAATGAGCCCGATAAAGACCAGGATGGAACCTTGCTGAGCAAACCAGAATCCGAGGTCGGAGCCGCCAACGGAGATCCCTGCGACCAGTGGACGCAAGATCATGGCGAAGCCAAAGGAAACCAGCGCCCAGACGATCAGGCTCCAGGTGATGAGCCGCACATTGGCTTTCCAATAGGCTGCGGTATTTGATTTTTCAGAAGTCATAGACGCCTCCGGTTATTGTTATTCTGATGCAGCTTCAAGCTAGCAGCAGGCCAGCACCGGCCGACAGCTAGACATTGGTATTAGCCGCCTGAACGCACTCCGGAAGAAAATTTTTATCCTTGTATAACAATAGGTTAGCTAGCCGCATAGCAAGGCTGGGGTCAGCGCTAGGACGTTAGTCGAATGACATAACAGGCGCGCCCCGCTCAACCCCCTCGATAAACACCTGCACCACACCGCTCAAGCGCGCCGTTATCCAGACCGCGCTGCGCATCGCCCACTGCGGCAGATTGGCCCGTTGTGCGCGTTGCCGGCTGGTTCGCCGCAACCGCAAACAGGCGGGCAATCCGCCGCGCCAGCAGGTGTCCGGCGCGCGACTCTTCGCGCAACCCGATATGCCCGCTCATCGCACATACCACAGGCGAAAGAAGCCCAGCGCCAACAGCAGGCCAACTTGGCCCAGCGCCGTGCACAGGCTGAGGAACGACTGCACGGCCTGATTTTGTGTGGCATTGGCTTGCCCGGTCAGGCCGTCCCAGAAGGCATCCGGCAACAGCACCAGACTCAGCTGCGCCATAGGTTGGCCGGTTAGCTGCAGGCCCTTGATCAGGTCGAACTGGCCGCAGAACATCAGCCCCAGCAGCACCATAAACGCCACCGCCAGGCCCAGGGCGAAACACGCAGAGAACTGCATCAGTAAACGCATCATGTTCAACTCCCTTATCGGTAAATAAAGCGGCGCAGACGGGGCCTGCGCCGCGCGTTGTCAAAGGTCGCTGGCCGGACTCGCAGAGCTGGCCAGCGGTAGACGGCCGACGCCATACCAGTCGAGTTTGCGGGTCAGCACCATCACCCCGGCGAGCACGCCGAACACCAGCACCGAGCCCATCAGCAGGGCGTAGTCCTCGGCCCCGAGCAGGCCGAACAACATGCCGTAGAGCAGCGCCAGCAACGCAGCAAAGCCCACCCCGCGCAGTGCGCTGTGCAGCACGTAACTGACGTAGAAACCGATCAGCAGCACGCAGGCGGTGGCGGCAATGCCATAGGCCAGGGCAAAACTCAGGTGCTCGGACAGCGACAGCAGCAACAGGTAGAACAACGCCAGCGACATGCCCACCAGGGCGTACTGCACCGGGTGCACGGCCATGCGTTTGAGTACTTCAAAGAGGAAGAACACGGCGAAGGTCAGGCCGATAAACAACAGCGCGTATTTGATCGCCCGCTCGGTTTTCAGGTACTGGTCCACCGGGTCGACAAAGCTCACACCGAAGTTGCGGGCAGTCAGCGCATTGCAGCTGTCACCGCGTACACAGTCATCCAGCGCCTCTTCCAGGTTGGTGGCGAAGAAGCTGGTCTGCCAGTGCGCCTTGAAGCCCTTGGCCGACACTTCACGGCTGCTCGGCAGGTACTCACCGACAAAGCTCGGGTGCGGCCAGCCGGACGTCAGCTCAACCCGGCTATCACGGCCTACCGGACTGATACTCAGCTGCTCGGTGCCCTGCAGCTTCAGGTCGAAGGCAAACTCCAGGGTTTGCCCACCCTGGGTATCCAACACCGGCAGCGGCGCATGCACACCGGCGCCGAAACGCTCCTCGGCGCTACCGGGGGCAAAGCTCAGGTTCATGCCGTTGAAGCGCAGCTGCAGGTCATTGCTGATCCCGCGGATATCACTGATACCCACCGAGAGAAACGGCCGGTCGAACTGATACAGGCCCAGTTCTTCGCCCAACCCCAGGCGCGCCGGCAGCTTGAAGGCACCACTGATCTGGTTATCGCTGCGGTACAGCAGCGCCTTGTAGATGCCGCGTGCACGCTCCTCGGTGGCAACGTGGCCATTGAGCACAAAGCGCTCCGGCAGGAAGTACAGGCGGCCGCGGCTCTTCTGCTCCTCCAGGTAACGCTCGCCGGTCTTGGCGTGGGTTTTCCACTGGTGCCACACCTTGGTGTAAGGCATCACCAGAATCGGTCCGGTGAGCTGCTGGCGGTAGCTGGAACTGCGCGCGATGTCCTGCAGCACCTCGGCACGTTGGTACTGCCGCTCGCTCACCAGCCCGCCGATCATCGACAGTGGAATCAGTAATAACAAAATCAGCAGGGCAATCGCGCCCAGCTTGAAACCCAGGATACGGCTCATGATGCAACTCTCCGCTACGGTTTAGGTAGGCAGAGTCTGGGCGGCGCAGGTGGTGGCTTTATGGAGCCGAGGTGAAGACTCTGTGGAGACTCTGTGCGTGCGACCCAACGGCCCATGGACAGCCCCAGGGGAAATGCGTAGCGTGCCGAAGACCGCCAATTTATGGATGAACGGCCATGTCAGAAACCAACCCCTACGCCACCCCGCAAGCCAGCGTCAGCGACCCTCAGGCGCAGGTGTCCGATGCACAGATCGCCGCATTGCCCATCTCGGAGAAATGGAAGGCGCGCTTCAGCGCGATTCACCATGCCGGCGGCGTGAAAATGCCGCGGTTCAAGGAGCTGCCCGCTGCCGAGCGGCGCAAGGCCTTCAGTTTCAACTTTCTGGCGTTCTTCTTCGGGCCGATCTACTACGCCATCAAAGGGATGTGGAAAAAGGGTCTGGCACTGTTTGTCGTCTGCGCAGCCGTGGTCATCCTGCTCGGTATCGGCCTCGACTACCTTGGCTACGGCCGCATCGCCAATGCCCTGGGCTATGGCATCAGCGCGGTATTCGCCACCCGCGCCAACCTCGATTACTACAAGAAAATGCTGCTCAACGATAACGGCTGGTGGTAGGGGTCCGCACATGAGTCCCAAGCTATACGGCAGTCCTGAAGGGCGCCCGCTGTTCTATTTCCATGGTGTGCCGGGTGCAGCGGTCGAAGCGGCGATGCTGCATCAGGCAGCCCTGGCGCAGGGCATCAAGCTGCTGGTGGTGGCGCGCCACCTACCGCACGAACTCGACAGCGAGGACTACCTGCAACAGCTGGCGCAACAGGTCACGCAGCACGCTGCAGGTCAGCCGATTCATCTGCTTGGGTTCTCAATCGGCGCCTGCCTGGCCTTGCGCGTGGCCGCACGCCTGGGCACACAGGTAACTGCCGTTCACCTGCTCTCGGCCGCCGCACCTTGGGAAGTGGCCAGCAACCGCGTCGGCATGGGCGCCGGGCGTTATACCTTTACCTGGGCGCAGCATTCCCCAAGGTTCTTTCGCGCCTTTGCCAGCTACCAGGCGTTGCTGGCAAAGGTCAGTCCGCGCCTGCTGCTCAACCTGCTGTTCGCTGGCGCGGGCGGTAATGACCGCGAGCTTCTGCGCCAGAGCGCCACATTGGACTGGCTGAAAGCGATCCAGCGCGACTGCTTTCAGCACGGCATCGACAACTATGCACGGGATATCCGCCTGTATGTCGAGCCTTGGGCTGCGGAACTGCGTGACGTCACGGCGGCGGTCAACCTGTGGCATGGCGAGGCCGACAACTGGGCGCCGATTGCCATGCCCGCTTACCTAGAGCAGCAGTTACCGGTGGTCACCGCTTTTACCCGCTGCGCCGGCCAAGCCCATTACACCTGCCTGCTGGAAAACGCCGCAGCCGCCATGGCCTGCCTGTCCGCTAGCGCGCAGAACAATCTGCCCGAATAAAAACCACGCCAAGGATGGAACATGAACAAGCTCGCACTGCCGCTGATCACCCTGCTGACCTTCAGCACCTACACCCTCTATGTGATGCTGAATGCCGAACAATCGCTGCTGCAATTCGGCCTGCAACTGATGTCCAGTGCTGACACCGCTCAGGTGGTGATCGACCTGTATATCCTCGCGGCACTGGCCTGTGTATGGATGTACCGCGACGGCAAAGCGCGGGGCAAATCGCTGACCTACCTGCTGCCATTCTTCGCCCTGACGGCGATTTTCGTGTCGGTCGGGCCACTGCTCTATCTAGTGCTAAGGGCGCTGGGCAAGAACAGCACAGCGCCCTTAGCCTAGCTACTCACCGCGAATGTACTGTTCCAGCTGCTGGATCAGGCTGGCCTGTTCGGCGATGGTGTGTTTAACCAGGTCGCCGATGGACAGCAGACCAATCAACTCGCCTTCGGCCAATACCGGCAAATGCCGTAGATGGCGATCGGTCATCAGCTGCATGCAGTGCTGCGAAGTGTCACGCGGCCCGACAGTCAGGACATCTGCTGTCATAATTTCGCTGATCTTGGTGCTGAACGCCGAGCGCTGCAGCAGCTCGATCTTGCGTGCGTAGTCACGCTCACTGACGATGCCGACCAGGCGACCCTTGTCCAATACCACCAGCGCACCGATGCCTTTCTCGGCCAGCAATTTGACTGCGTCGAGCACCGTGGTATCCGGGCTGACGCTGTAGATCGCGGCATGTGGCTTGCCCCTGAGTATCTCGGCTACGGTTTTCATGCAATGACTCCATTCTGGTCTTGTTGGCAGTAAAGGTCGCACGGGGGTTGTTGCCATGAGCATAGCCAACCCGACAATCGGATCAGAGCATCTGCCTGGCGGTTACGCAACCTTGCATAGCCACAGGCCTCAGCAAGGAGCAGGCCAAGCGGCAGCGCTAACCACGGCTTGTCGCCGGCAGACGCAGGCGCACCTCTACCCCGCCAGTGACATTGCCGATATGCAGTTCGCCGCCATGCAGTTGCACCACCTCCTCGACAAAATTCAGCCCCAAACCGGTGCTCTTGCGTCCACTACCGGGGCGCGGCAAGGAATAGAACCGTTCACTCAAGCGCGCCAGGGCGTAATCCGGTATCGGCTCGCCCTGGTTGAACAGACGCAATTCGATCTGCTCGCCGACGCGCTCAGCCGTGAAACGCAGCGCCCCCTGCGGCGGGGTGAAATCCAGAGCATTGTCGAGCAGGTTGGCCAGTGCCTGGCGCAACAGAAAACGCTCACCACTGAGCGCGAGGCCGGCTTCAATCCTATTCTCGACCTGCAATGCTGCGGCTTCTATTCGCGCCATTTGCGCCTGTAGCAGCGACGCGACCAGCGCCTGTAACGGCACCGCGACCTGCTCCTCCAGCCCCTGACGCTGTTCGACCTGGGCCAGGTGCAGCAAACGTTCGATCAGTTGCTGCATACGCGCGCTTTCCTGCTCGATATTGGCGACAAAGCGCTGGCGCTGTTCAACGGGCATCTGGCCATCGAGCAATTCCGCCGCGCCGCGAATCGCCGCCAGCGGGCTTTTCAGCTCATGGGTCAGGGTGTGCACATAGCGTTCAACATAGGCCTTGCCTTCCAGCTCGGTGCGCATGCGTTCGATGGCTTCGGCCAGCTGCGCCAGCTCGCCACCGCGCACACTGGGCAGTTCAGCACGCTGCCCGGCGCTGACCGTTTGGGCGTAACGAGTCAATTTGCGCAGCGCGGCGCTGAGCCACCAGGACAGCAGCGCACCGATCAGCAGACCGAGCACGATCAGCCCGCCGCCAAGCCAGGCCAGGCGTTGCTCAGACCGTTCGATATAGGGCTGCAAGGTGCGATTGGGCTTGGCCACCGAGACCACGCCGATGATCTGCGCGCCGTCCATGATCGGCGCGGCCACATACATCACCGAGGAATCCGGATCATTCGGGTCTTCCTTGGTCGAGCGCGCACCGTACTCACCGCGCAGGGTGCGCAGTACATCGTTCCAGCGTGAATAGTCCTGGCCCACCGCCGCACCGCTGGAGTCGAGCAGGACGATACCCTTGGCGTCGGTGACATAGATGCGGTGGTTGACCTGAGTCTTCTCCACGCCCCAGATCTGCGCCTGCGGTTGGCGCTGACCGTAGGCTTGCAGCAACGCGGGCAGGCGGCTCTGCTGCAGGCGACCGGCCTTGACCTCGTCACGCAGAATCTCGGCCAGCAGGTTGGCCGTGTCGACCAGGGTTTCCTCGGTGCTCTGGCGTACGCCCGGGCGGATTTCGTCCATCACCGTGCTCAGGACAAACCAGCCGGCCAGGCCAACAAACAGGAAGTACACCAGGAAGATGCGTATTCCCAAGGGCATCAGGCGTGCCTCGGCGAATAGCTGTAACCCAGACCTCGATGGGTCTGGATCGGCTCAGCCGCAGCGGCCACCTGACGCAGCTTGGCGCGCAGGCTTTTGATATGGCTGTCGATAGTGCGCTCGTAACCGACATCGGCGGCCACGCCCAGGCCGTCGAGCAACTGCTCGCGGGAGAACACCCGCTCCGGCTGTGCCAGCAGGCTTTGCAGCAGGCGGAATTCGTGTCGAGTCAGGCTCAACAACTGGCCGTGATAGTGGATCTGTACCCGCTCGTGATCCACCTGAAACGGCCCCTGAGCCGTCGCCACAGCAGCAGCTTCACGCGGGGCCATGCGTTTGAGAATGGCCTTGACCCGTGCGGCCACTTCACGCGGACTGAAGGGTTTGACCACGTAATCGTCGGCGCCGATTTCCAGCCCCACCACGCGGTCGATTTCCTCGCTGCGCGCGGTAAGAAAGATCACCGGCACCTCGGAAAAGCGCCGCAGGCGCTTGCAGGCCTCGAAGCCGCTGATATCCGGCAGGCCGACATCGAGAATCAGCAGATCAGCGGGATTACGCTGCTGTTCGACCAAGGCCTGCTCGGCCAGGCTTAGCCAGGTGGTGGTAAAACCTTCGCTCTGCAGGGCGAAGATCAGGGTGTCGGCGATCGCGGCTTCGTCTTCGACAATCAGAATATGCGGCATTGGCGTCCTGCTCGTGGCAACTCGGCGGGGAGCCTGCGGCAGGCCGCTGCCAGCGTCAAGCATGCCGCTGGTGCAGCTCGACGCGTAGGTTGGCGTTGAGCGCAGCGAAGCCCAACAGGTGGCGGCCATATCGTTGGGCTTCGCCGCTGCGCGACTCAACCCAACCTGCAGATAGCCACGAGCCGTCAGTCGAGTTTGAAGCGCGCGGTATTTTGCTCCAGCACCTGACTGCCCTGACGCAACTGTTCGGCGGCATTGCTCACGGCCTGCGCGCCTTCCAGCAAGGTGCTGGCCGCGTGATCGACCTGCTGGATATTGCCGCTGACTTCATCGGCGGTGGCGGCCTGTTGCTCGGCAGCAGTGGCAATCTGCGCCAGACGATCAGTCACCAGCTGCACCGACTCGACGATGGCATTGAGGTCTTCGCCCATGGCCAGCACGCTGCCGACATCGCCTTCGGCCTGGCGCACGGCGTCTTCCATCTGCGTCACCGACTGGCCGACCACGCGGTGCAGGTTGGCCACGGTTTCAGCAATTTCCGCCGTGGAGTTCTGCGTGCGTTGCGACAGCGAACGCACCTCATCGGCGACCACGGCAAAGCCGCGCCCCTGATCACCGGCACGCGCTGCTTCGATGGCGGCGTTGAGCGCGAGCAGGTTGGTCTGTTCGGCGATGCCCTTGATCACATCCACCACGCGGGTGATCTGCTCGGTCTGGCCACGCAGCTGCTGCAGCGTGCTGGCGCTATCGCCCAGGCGGCTGCTGAGCTGACGCATGCTCTGACTGGTGCGCGCACTGCGCTGGTTGCTCTGGCTGGCAATCTCGCGGGTCTGGCTGGCTTCCATGGCGGCCTGCTCGCAACTCTGCGCCACGCTTTGCGCGGTCGACGCCATTTCGGTGGCGGCGGCGGCAATCTGGCTCATCTGCGCCTGTTGCTGCTCCACCGATTCCAGGGCATTGCGTGCTTCACCATTGAGCAGCTGCACGGTGCCACCCAGTTGCTGGCTCTGCTGGTTGACCACCTGCATGGAGTCGCGCAGCTGGCCAACAGCTGTATTCAGCGCCATGGCAATACTCGCCAGGTCGTCGTCACCATGCACCTGCATGCGCACGCGCAAGTCGCCATCGCGCAGACCTTCGGCAGCCTCAATGATCCCGGCGGTGCTGCGGCGAATCGAGGCGTTAAGGCAGAACAACACATACAGCGCCAGCAGGGTCAGCAGGCTGAACACGCCGATCGACTGGATCATTGCCTGCAATGCATCCTGCCGGTACTCACCCAGGCTGGCGGCGAATTGCTGGTAGAGCGCGCGCTGCAAACCCAGCAGCTGCCCTTCCAACTGCGCCACGCGTTGCACAAACTGCTCCGGGGTCAGGCTCATGGGGCTGGCTTCGAACATGTCGCGATCAATGCCCGCCAGAAAGGCTTCGTAACCTTGCAGTGCCTCCTCATAGGGCCCTTGTAACTGGCGCATGGCACGCGGGGCTTCAAGCCCGAGGGTCGACTGCGCCTTAAGCAACTGGCTGCGCGACTCATCCAGATTGCGCCGCAGATCGCGAATCGCCACCCGGCTCTGCAGGGTGAAATGCTGCGACACCACCGCGCCATAGCCCTGGCTGGCAAAACTGCCCAGCTGTTCAAGCAAGCGCGGCAAGGTGTAAGTCAACTGCTCCATCATCAGGTAGGTGTCGAGCTGCGGATCGAGGATCAAACCGCTGTCGGTGGCCACCTGCTCACGCAGGGCGAGCAGGCTCAGCAGATTCTTTTGGTAACGTTCGAGGGCATCAGGCAGGGCTAGTTTGCCCAGCGACTCGACACTGAGTTGATCACTGCCGGCCAGCAGGCTCTGCAGATGCTGGCGCGCCTGGTCACCAAACAGCGGTGACTTGAGCGGTGCTTCGAGCCCCTGCAGGACGCTGCCAAGCTCATCCGCACGCTCACGCAGCAGGCCTTCGGCCGCCTTCTCGGTGCCCTTCCAGCGTGACAGCAGGGTACGTTGCTCGATCAACGCCTGCTGCACATCGGCCATGCCTTGCAAGGCGCTGAGCCCCTCCAGCTCATGGTCGATGGACGTGAGTCGGGCCAGATAATTGCTGCTGATCACCCACAAGGAAAAACCCAATGGCAGGGCAAACAGAATAAATACCAGCTGAAACTTGCGTGCGAAGCTGAATCGTTCAAGCAGCCGCACACCCGGTTTGAGTACTCCAGTCATACACACCTCAACCTGTGGGGCGCGCCCACGGCGGGGCGCACCAAAGCAAAACTTGAAGCAAGAAGCACGCCCGAGCAGCGAGCCTGCCGACGCTAATGTGTAAAGAGCATAGATGAGCCAACGGGCCACGACCTGTTAGCCCGTCGGCCCTTGCACAAGCGCGGAGAAAACCTAGCGGGAAATACCGCTCCAGAGTTCCTCGACATTGCGAAAGCCCCACTCTTCGGCAGACTCACGGGCGACGATCTTGTCGCGCCCCGCCAGTTTGCTCAGGTCGAGGACTTCCTGTGGAATCGGGGTTTTCGACTTGGCCGAGAAGAATACTTTCACTCTGGGGGCCAGCAGGGACTTGGCCTGCTGCTCCATGACCACACCGATACGCCCGCTCTCCAGGCGCACCAGCGAACCCACCGGGTAGATGCCCACGGTTTTGACAAAGGCCTGGAATATCACGGGGTCAAAATGGCCCTTCCATTCGGCCATCTTGCGGATCGACTCGGCCGGGTCCCAGCCGCGCTTGTATGGGCGATCCGAGGTAATCGCGTCATACACGTCACACACCGCCCCCATGCGCGCATACAGGCTGATCTGCTCACCCTCCAGGCGATGCGGGTAGCCCGTACCATCCATCTTTTCGTGGTGATGCAGGCACACATCCAGCACCAGCGCGCTGACCTGCTTGCTTTCCAGCAACATGCGCGAGCCGGCTTCGGGGTGATTGCGCACGCTGGCGAATTCGTTGTCGGTGAGCTTGCCGGGCTTGTTCAGTACCTCATTGGGAATTGCCATTTTGCCAATGTCATGCAGCAGCCCGGCCAGCCCGGCTTCACGCACCTGGGCTTCATTGAGGTCCAGCTGGCGCGCCAGGGCAATCATCAGGGCGCAGACCGCCACCGAATGCATATAGGTGTATTCATCGGCATTTTTCAGCCGCGCCAGGCTGATCAAGGCATTGGGGTGACGCATGATCGAATCGGAGATTTCCTCGACCAACTCGCCGGCCTGCTCGAACTGCAACGCCTGGCCCATGCGCGCATCGGCAAACATGCTGACTACCGCCGCCTTGGAGCGCTCGCAGAGCTTGGCCGCGCGCTGCACCTCATCGTCCATCGACACCGCCAGGCTGACAGGCGGGCTCTGCACAGCAGCCAGCAGACTGGCTTCCGCTTCTGCTGCGACTTCTTCGGGAGTGACACTGACGGTGCCGACCTCGACATCCAGGCCCTTGCTGACATCGATCCACAGTTCACCGATGCTGCTGGCCTGGATTCGCTGCAGGTCTTTTTCAGACTTGAGGAGAAACTTGGATTTCCAGAACGGGTGGTCCATCCATGCGCCACAAAACTCGTGGATAAACATACCGACACGCACGTCGGATACAGCGATGCACTTCAACATGGATTGCACTCAAAAGAGGACAAAAACCGGGGACTGTCATCAGCATAGATGACCTTACGACTTGTATTGTCTGCCTGCCGCCAAGCTAATGGCAATAGGACATCGGTCCAGGGCAAACGGCTTGGAAGCCTTGTCACGACTGCTTATCATTGCCGCACCCGCGCGCCACAAGGAGCTGCCATGCGCCGCCTGTTAACCGGCCTCAGCGTCATCGTTCTGCTGTTGCTCAATACGCTGATTCTGATCGGCCCGCTGCTGCTGATCGCCCTAGGCAAATTCGTTCTGCCGGGCAAGGCCCTGAAAACCGCCAGCTCGCGCGGAGTGATGTGGGTGGCGGAAAGCTGGGCGGAAATCAACAAGCTGATTTTTGCCAGCCTGCTGCCGGTGCACTGGGACATTCGCGGCAATGCTGACCTGCGCCAGAGCACCTCCTACCTGGTCATCAGCAACCACCAGTCGTGGGTCGATATTCCGGCGCTGGTGCAGGCCTTCAACCGCAAGACGCCGTACTTCAAGTTCTTCCTCAAACAGGAGCTGATCTGGGTGCCGTTCCTCGGCCTGGCGTTCTGGGCGCTGGATTACCCCTTTATGAAGCGCTATTCCAAAGCGTTTCTCGCCAAACACCCGCACATGCAGGGCAAGGACCTGGAAATCACCAAACAGGCCTGCGAGAAGTTCAAGGACCTGCCGGTGACCGTGGTCAACTACCTCGAAGGCACCCGTTTCACCCCGGCCAAGCAGGCGCAACAGGGTTCGCCCTTCCAGTACCTGCTCAAGCCCAAGGCCGGCGGCGTGGCCTTTGTGCTGGCGGCACTGGGAGAGCAGCTGGATAAAGTGCTGGACGTGACCCTGGTCTACCCCGGCGCGCGCATTCCCGGTTTCTGGGCATTGATCAGCGGTCAGGTGGACAAAGTGATCGTCGATATCCAGACCCGCGAGCTGGACCCTGCACTGTGGCAGGGCGATTACGAGAACGATCCGGTGTTCCGCCAGTTTGTGCAGAACTGGGTGACCAGCCTCTGGGAAGACAAGGATGCGCGGATTGCGCAGATTCGCGCCGAGCTGAACCGCTCAACGCACGCGTGACCACCCTGTTACTGCGGCAGGTCGCGGCGGATCATCCAGTGCTCCGGCGGCGGCATCAGGCGGCTGATGTCGAACTGCGGCAGGCTGGCCTGATCGAGCATCTGGATCATCGGGCTGACCTGCCGCGCATGCGGCTGATCTTCCAGCACACGCACGGCCAGATCGACCGCGATGCGCGCCTGCAAAACCGGTGAGTCGGTGGGCGCGGCAACAATAAAGCCGTCGCGAATCTGCTCGATAATCCGCTCAGTGGTGTAGGTGGCCAGTACCTGCGCCCGGTAGTTCTGCCCGGAGGTCTGCACCAGCTGGGCGGCAAAACCGGCCGCCTCGGCGTTACCCAACAAGTAGTCGAGGTGCGGATGCTGCCTGAGCAGCTCGCGCACCAATTGCGCCTGACTGGCGCGATCCACCGGGGCATAGCCAGCATGTTCCACGCGCATACGCCCGGCCTGCTGCGCCTCACGCAGCGCCCGCTCCAGATCCTCGACCCAGCCCGCCCCTTGCGGCCCCGGCAACCAGCCCAGACTGTATGGCCCGGCAGGGCGATGCTGTTCGATATAGCCCTGCACCGCACGCAACATGTCGGCAAAGTCCACATTCGAATTGGCACTCAAACCGGGGCAATCGTTGCCGTTCACCAGTTCCACCACCGGTTTATCCTGCTCGACCAGGGTGGCGATGGCGCCGCAGAGCGCCTGAGCGTTGATCGCGGCAATGATGTAGGCATCCGCATCCAGTTGCCGGCACTGCTCGAGCTGCTGCGCCTGCACCTGCGGATTTTCATAGCCACCGGCTTCATAGATACCGAGGCGAACGCCTTGGCGGGTGGCCTCTTCATCCAGGCCCCAGGCCACGCCCCACCAGTAGCGGTCTTTGCCATGGGGCAACAAGGCACAGATTCGCCAGGGTTTGGCGGCTTTTGGCAGGGGCTGATAGAGCTGGGTGCGGCCATCGGCCTGAACTTCGACTGGGAACCAGTCAGCCGCCGACACCAGGCCTGTAGTGCACAACAAACTGAGGGTTAAAACGATTACCCGCATGAAATCCGACCCTGGAAAGTGCGCACTGAACAGCGGTGCCGTGCACTTACTTTAGCCACTTTTGCGGGCACAACGCGACAGCCAGAAGGCGGACACCTGCGTGCCCGCCCAGATGCCTCATGGCTGTCAGGCGGCGCTGAACAGCTTGTGCGGATCAATCACAAACTTCTTCGGCACACCGGCATCGAACTCGCCGTAACCACGCGGCGCGTCGTCCAGACTGATCACCTGCACACCCACCACTTCAGCGATATTGATGCGGTCCCACATGATCGCCTGCATCAGCTGACGGTTGTACTTCATCACCGGGGTCTGGCCGGTGTGGAAGCTGTGGGATTTGGCCCAGCCGAGGCCGAAGCGGATGCTCAGGCTGCCGATCTTCGCCGCCGCGTCCACCGCGCCCGGGTCTTCGGTGACATACAGCCCGGGAATACCGATCTTGCCGGCTACACGCACCACGCCCATCAGCGAGTTGAGCACCGTGGCCGGCGCTTCGTGCTGAACGCCTGCGTGACCATGGCCACGGGCCTCGAAGCCCACCGCGTCGACGGCGCAATCAACTTCCGGCTCGCCCAGGAGCGCAGCAATCTGCTCGTGCAGCGGGGTGTCCTGGGAAAGGTCGGCAATCTCGAAACCCTGAGCCTTGGCATGGGCCAGACGCACCGGGTTGACGTCACCGACGATCACCACCGCAGCGCCGAGCAAACGCGCCGAGGCGGCGGCCGCCAGACCCACCGGGCCGGCCCCGGCGATATACACGCTGCTGCCCGGCCCCACTCCAGCAGTCACAGCCCCGTGATAACCGGTGGGCAGGATGTCGGAGAGGCAGGTCAGGTCGCGGATCTTCTCCATGGCCTTGTCGCGATCCGGCAGTTTCAGCAGGTTGAAGTCAGCGTAAGGCACCAGCACATACTCGGCCTGGCCGCCGGTCCAGTCGCCCATGTCGACATAGCCGTAGGCACCGCCGGCACGCGCCGGGTTGACCGTCAGGCACACGCCGGTGTGCATTTCCTTGCAGCTGCGGCAGCGCCCGCAGGCAACGTTGAACGGCACCGAGACCAGATCACCGATCTTCAGGTGCTCCACGTCGCTGCCCTTTTCGATCACCTCACCGGTGATCTCATGGCCCAGCACCAGGCCGACCTGAGCGGTGGTACGGCCGCGCACCATATGCTGGTCGGAGCCGCAGATATTGGTAGAGACCACACGCAGGATGACCCCGTGTTCGATCTTGCGACCGCGCGGGTCCTGCATTTTCGGATAGTCGATTTTCTGCACTTCGACCTTGCCAGCGCCGAGATAGACGACGCCACGATTACCAGACATACGTATTTCTCCTTTCTTGTTGTGAATACAAAGGCGCGGCCAACGGTCGCGCGGCCTTGTACTGGAGCGTTTGAGTCTGTTGCCGGGTGGGCCGAGGGTTTGGCAGTCGGTGATCCACCCGTAGCGGGAATTTCCAGCGCTGTGGCTTAGGCGTGCAGCACCACCGTGCGACCGTCATTGAGGAAGACGCGGCGTTCAAGGTGATAGCCGATGGCCTTGGCCAGGGTCTGGCACTCGATATCGCGGCCCTTGGCGATCAGGTCTTCGGGGTAGTGGGCATGGTCCACCGGCTCTACGCCCTGGGTAATGATCGGCCCCTCGTCGAGGTCGTTGTTGATGTAATGCGCGGTGGCGCCGACCAGCTTGACGCCCTTCTCGTAGGCCTGGTGATAGGGTTTGGCGCCCTTGAAACCGGGCAGCAGCGAGTGGTGAATATTGATCGCCCAGCCATCCAGCTTGCGGCACAGCTCGGGCGACAGCACCTGCATATAGCGGGCGAGCACCACCAGTTCGGCACCGCTGTCCTCGATCACCTGCAGCACCTTGCGCTCCTGCGCCGGTTTGTCTGCCGGGTCGAGCGGGAAGTGGTAGTAGGGGATGTCGTGCCAACGTGCCAGCGGTTCCAGATCCGGGTGGTTGGACACCACCGCCACCACATCCATGGTCAGGTGGCCGATACGCTGGCGATACAGGAGGTCGTTGAGGCAGTGATCAGCCTTGCTGACCATCAGCACCACCTTGGCGCGGTAGCCCGGCGGGGTCAGTTCGACCTGCATGCCGAAGACGCTCAAGCGCTCGTTCAGACCAGCGCGAAAGGCCTGCTCGTCAAAGTCATCCGGCTGGCGAAATTCCACACGGATAAAGAAGCGCGCCGACAGTCGATCATCGAAGGAATGGTGCTCGGTGACGTAGCAGCGCTGCTCGAACAGAAAGCGCGTCACCGCATCCACCGTACCGAGCACGCTCGGACAGTGGGCAGTGAGAATCCAGGTATCGGGGGTGCGGCTCATGGTCAGTACCTCGGTGGAACTCGTGGGAGGGGCTTTAGCCGCGACAGGCGTTGGTCACGGGTAAAGTCGCGGCTAAAGCCCCTCCCACAAGATGTGTGTTGGCGTCAGTTGAGTAGGGTGGATGACGCTTCACCCATCCACCATTTCTGCCCCACGGCGGACGAGAAAAGCGTCGTCCACCCTACTTTCTCCCACGCTCGTCAGGCCTCGACCGCCAACCCATACTCGGCACTGGCGTCCTGCAGCCACAGCCAGAAGTAGTCGGAGAAGCTGCGGCGGATCAGCAGTTCCCAGGTGTCTTCGCCAGTGTGACGGATCACCAGTTGCGACTTGGCGAAGTGGGTACCCACGGCCTTGCCCACCGGGAAGTTGCTTGGGTGCACGTCGTAGCTGGTGGACTTCATCAGCACTTCGCGCACCTTCGGCCCGCTCAGTTCCAGCAGGGTTTGCCCGCCGCTGACGTTGACGATTGAGATGTGCTGGCCATCCAGCGCTTCACGCAGTTTCTGCTCGACCGCGAACTCGCTACCGCTCGGCACAATCAGCAGCCACTCATCCGGCGCCAGCCATTGCAGCGAGGTGTCGCCGGCCGCCACCAAAGTCAGCGCCACCGGCAGCTCCAGGCCCAGGGCCTTGTGCACACCACCGGCAAACGCCGGGTCCTTGGCGTCGCCACGCAGGGTCAGGTGCCCGAGCAGCTTCTTCTCGCGCACCGTCACCCCGGCACTGGCCGAGCCTTTACCCGCCAGCTGTTCAAGGCCGGCATGGAACAGTGGCGACTCGGCATGTGCCGCAGCCGGGCGTTGCTGATAAACGTTGATCAAATTAGACATTCTGGCGATCCCCTTTCGGGTCATAGAACACGGAGCTGACGATTTCGGCTTCGATCAGGCTGCCATCGGCCAGCGGTGCGAACACCCGCTCACCCATGCGTTTGAGGCCGCCCTTGACCACGCCCATGGCGAAGGAATAACCCAGCGCCGCGCTCATGTAGCTGGAGGTGACGTGGCCGACCATCTGCATCGGGATGCTCTGTTTCGGGTCGAACACCAGTTGCGCGCCTTCCGGCAGCACCTTGTTGGGATCGACGGGTTTGAGCCCGACCAATTGTTTGCGGTCTTCGCGCAGGCTGTCTTCGCGGTTCATGCCGCGCCAGCCGATCCACGAGAACGGTTTGGTGCGGCCGACACACCAGCCCATGTTGAGGTCGTCCGGGGTGACCGAACCGTCGGTGTCCTGGCCGACGATGATGAAGCCCTTCTCGGCGCGCAGCACGTGCATGGTCTCGGTGCCGTAAGGCGTCAGGCCATGCTTCTTGCCGGCTTCGATGATCTTTTCCCACACGCCCAGGGCGTAGTCGGCCTGCACGTTGACTTCGTAGCTCAGCTCGCCGGTGAAGGAGATGCGGAACACCCGCGCCGGCACACCGCCGACCAGGCCTTCCTTCCAGGTCATAAAGGGGAAGGCATCATTGTCCAGATCGATGTCGGTGACCTCGGCCAGCAGCTTGCGGCTGTTTGGGCCGGACAGGGTCATGGTCGCCCAGTGGTCGGTGACCGAAGTGAAGTACACCTTCAGCTCCGGCCACTCGGTCTGGTGGTAAATCTCCAGCCATTCCATCACCCGCGCGGCACCGCCGGTGGTGGTGGTCATCAGGAAGTGGTTGTCAGCCAGGCAGGCGGTCACACCGTCGTCGAAAACCATGCCGTCTTCCTTGCACATCAGGCCGTAGCGCGCCTTGCCCACATCCAGCTTGGTCCAGGCGTTGGTGTAGACGCGGTTGAGAAACTCGCGGGCATCCGGGCCTTGAATATCGATCTTGCCCAGCGTCGAGGCATCGAGAATGCCGACCGCGTTGCGCACGGCCAGGCACTCACGGGCTACGGCGGCGTGCAGGTCTTCACCGGCTTTAGGGAAGTACCACGGGCGCTTCCACTGACCCACGTCCTCGAACTCGGCACCGTTTTGCAGGTGCCAGCTTTGCATCGCGGTGTAACGCTTGGGCTCGAACAGCGCGCCACAGTGACGACCCGCCACCGCCCCGAAGGTCACCGGCGTGTAGTTCGGGCGGAACATGGTAGTACCCATCTGCGGGATGCTGATGCCCAGCGAACGGGCAGCAATCGCCAGACCGTTGATATTGCCCAGCTTGCCCTGATCGGTGCCGAAGCCCAGGGCGGTGTAGCGCTTGACGTGCTCGACCGACTCAAAGCCTTCACGCGTCGCCAGCTCGATACCGGCAGCGGTGACGTCGTTCTGCAGGTCGACAAACTGCTTGGGCGCACGCGCCGTTGGCTTGTCATGCGGCACCTGGAACAGCGCCAGGGACGGCTCTTCCATGCGCACAGCGACCTGCGGCAGGCTGGCGGAGACCGCCTTGAAACCGGCTTCGGCAGCCGCCGACACACCCGCCTCGAAACCATCGGCCAGGGCATCACCCAGGCTGAACACACCGTTCACTGCACCGGCGCACAGACGCTTCTGGAAGCCGCCCTCGCCCGGCACAAAGGCCAGAATATCTTCCCGCCAGGTCGGCTTACCGCCCAGGTGCGAGGCCAGGTGTACCACCGGGCTGTAACCGCCGGAGCTGACGATCAGATCGCAGTCGAGCACTTCGCCCGGGCTGCTGACCTTATGGCTCTGCACATCGATGGCGCAGATGCGCGCAGCACTGACACGCTTGCTGCCAGCGGCTTCCACCACGGCGCTGCCGGTGAGGATGCGCACGCCACGCTTGCGCGCTTCTTCCACCCAGCTGCCGCGCGGGTTGCTGCGGGCATCAGCCACCGCCACCACTTGCAGGCCGGCATCCAGCCAGTCGAGCACCACGCGGTAGGCGTAATCGTTGTTAGTCGACAGCACCAGCTGCTTGCCCGGCGCCACGCCATAACGGCGCACGTAGGTGGACACCGCATCGGCAAGCATATTGCCCGGTATGTCGTTGTTGGCGTACACCAGCGGCCGCTCGTGGGCGCCGGTGGCCAGCACTACACGCGTGGCGCGGACGCGGTGCATACGCTGACGCACCATCCCTATCGGCGCGACTTCACCGAGGTGATCGGTCAGGCGCTGGTGAATGGTGAGGAAGTTGTGGTCGTGGTAGCCGTTGACCGTGGAGCGCGGCAACAGGGTGACTTCAGGCATGCCGGACAGCTCGGCAATCACCTGCGCGGCCCAGTCGGCGGCCGGTTTGCCATCGAGGGTTTCGCGGGTGCTGAGCAGGCTGCCGCCGAACTCTTCCTGCTCATCGGCGAGAATTACCCGCGCCCCGCTGCGCGCAGCCGCCAGGGCTGCGGCCAGGCCTGCCGGGCCGGCACCGACCACCAGCACGTCGCAATGCTGGTTCATGTAGTCGTAGCTGTCCGGGTCCACGGCGGTCGGCGCACGACCAAGCCCTGCGGCCTTGCGGATGTATTTTTCGTAGGTCAGCCAGAGGTTCTGCGGGTACATAAAGGTCTTGTAGTAGAACCCCGGCGGCATCATCTTGCCGCCGACCTTGCCGAGAATGCCCATCAGGTCGGTATTGACGCTCGGCCAGCCATTGGTGCTGCTGGCGACCAGGCCGGCATACAGCGCCTGCTGGGTGGCACGCACGTTGGGGATTTGCGCCGCTTCGCTGCTGCCGATCTGCAGCACGGCGTTCGGCTCTTCCGCGCCCGCCGCAACGATGCCGCGCGGCCGCGAATACTTGAAGCTGCGCCCGACGATATCCACGCCATTGGCCAGCAAGGCGGCGGCCAGGGTGTCACCGGCAAAGCCTTGATAGCTCTGCCCGTTGAAGCTGAATGTCAGGGGCTGGCTGCGGTTAACGCGGCCGCCAGTAGCAAGACGATTGACCTGGCTCATGCCGTTACTCCTTGGTCGATGGCCTTTTTCTCGGCAGTGCCGGCAGCGGTGACGCTGGGCTTCTCGCCGATCTTGTAGGTTTCGAGAATTTCGTAAGTCACCGTGTGACGGGTGGCGTTGAAGTACTTGCGGCAACCGGCCGAATGCACCCACAGCTCGTGGTGGATACCGCGCGGGTTATCGCGGAAGAACAGGTATTCGCCCCACTCGGCATCGGTGCAGGCAGCCGGATCCAGCGGGCGCGGAATATGCGCCTGGCCCTTGGCGTGGAATTCCTCTTCGGAGCGCAGTTCGCCGCAGTGAGGGCAGAAGATATGCAACATGGGTAAGCCCTCTTAGTGAGCCACGGCAGCAGCGCCGTGCTCGTCGATCAATGCGCCGGTGTGGAAACGGTCCATGGCGAACGGTTTGGCCAGCGGGTGCATTTCGCCTTTGGCCAGGCTCGCGGCGAACACGTGGCCCGAGCCCGGCGTGGCCTTGAAGCCGCCGGTGCCCCAGCCGCAGTTGAAGAACAGGTTCGGCACCGGGGTCTTGGAAATGATCGGGCAGGCGTCCGGCGAGGTGTCGACGATGCCGCCCCACTGACGGTTCATGCGTACCCGCGAGAGCACCGGGAACATCTCGACGATGGCCTGCAGGGTGTGTTCGATGGTGCCGTAGGAGCCGCGCTGGCCGTAGCCGTTGTAGCCGTCGATACCGGCACCGATGACCAGGTCGCCTTTGTCGGACTGGCTGATATAGCCGTGCACGGCGTTGGACATGATCACGCTGTCGATAATCGGCTTGATCGGCTCCGACACCAGCGCCTGCAACGGGTGCGATTCCAGCGGCAGGCGGAAGCCCGCCAGGCCAGCCATATGCCCGGAGTTACCGGCGGTGACCACACCGACGCGCTTGCCGCCGATAAAGCCCTTATTGGTTTCCACGCCGATGCACACGCCGTTTTCCTTGCGAAAACCGATCACCTCAGTCTGCTGGATCAGGTCCACGCCCAAGGCATCGGCGGCGCGGGCGTAGCCCCAGGCCACGGCGTCGTGACGGGCGACGCCGCCACGGCGCTGCACGGTGGAGCCCATCACCGGGTAGCGGGTGTTCTTGCTGCAATCCAGGTAGGGAATCTCTGCGGCCACCTGCTTGGCATCCAGCAGTTCGCCATCCACACCGTTGAGGCGGTTGGCGCTGACGCGGCGCTCGGAGTCGCGCATGTCCTGCAGCGTATGGCACAGGTTGTAGACACCGCGCTGGCTGAACATGACGTTGTAGTTGAGGTCCTGGGACAGGCCTTCCCACAGCTTCATCGCGTGCTCATACAGGTGCGCCGACTCATCCCACAGGTAGTTGGAACGCACGATGGTGGTGTTGCGCGCGGTGTTGCCGCCGCCCAACCAGCCCTTCTCGATCACCGCGACGTTCTTCACGCCGAACTCTTTCGCCAGGTAATAGGCCGTGGCCAAACCGTGGCCGCCACCGCCGACGATGATCACGTCGTACACCGGCTTGGGCGTTGGGTTGCGCCACATGCGCTGCCAGTTTTCGTGGTGGCTGAACGCGTGCTTGAACAGGCCGAAGCCGGAATAACGTTGCATAAAGGTGCTCCTGAATTCTGTTCCCCTCTCCCCCTGGGAGAGGGGCTAGGGGAGAGGGTGGCTGCCCTCTCCCGCCCTTCGGGCACCCTCTCCCGAGGGAGAGGGATCAATCAGCGATAAACGGGATAGTCAGCACACAGGCCAGCGGCCAGAGTCGCCACCTGCGCCTCCACATCGGCATCGCCAAGGTGGTCGAGGATGTTGCAGATCCACCCGGCCAGCTCGATGCTCTGTGCTTCCTTGAAACCGCGGGTGGTAATCGCCGGGGTGCCGATACGCAGGCCCGAGGTGACGAACGGCGACTGCGGGTCGTTCGGCACGGCGTTCTTGTTGACCGTGATGCCGGCGCGGCCCAGGGCGGCATCGGCGTCTTTACCGGTCAGGCCCTGGCGGATCAGGCTGACCAGGAACAGGTGGTTGTCGGTGCCGCCGGAGACCACGTCGTAGCCGCGCTGGATAAACACCTTGGCCATGGCCTGGGCATTTTTGATCACCTGCGCTTGGTAGTCCTTGAAGCTCGGCTCCATGGCTTCCTTGAAGCACACTGCCTTGGCGGCGATCACATGCATCAACGGGCCACCCTGAGCGCCGGGGAACACGGCAGCGTTGAGCTTCTTCTCGATATCAGGATTGGCCTTGGCCAGGATCAAGCCGCCACGCGGGCCGCGCAGGGTTTTGTGGGTGGTGGTGGTGACCACATCGGCAAAGGGAATCGGGTTGGGGTACAGGCCGGCGGCGACCAGGCCGGCGACGTGGGCCATGTCGACAAACAGCAGCGCCCCGACTTTGTCGGCAATGGCGCGGAAACGCGGGAAATCCAGGGTTTTCGAATAAGCCGAGAAACCGGCGACGATCATCTTCGGTTTGTGCTCGACGGCCAGGCGCTCGACTTCGTCGTAATCGATCAGGCCGGTGGCGGTGTCGATGCCGTACTGCACGGCGTTGTACAGCTTGCCGGAGGACGACACCTTGGCGCCGTGGGTCAGGTGGCCACCGTGGGCCAGGCTCATGCCGAGGATGGTGTCGCCGGCATTGATCAACGCCAGGTACACCGCGCTGTTGGCCGACGAGCCGGAGTGCGGCTGGACGTTGGCGTAATCGGCACCGAATAGCGCCTTGGCACGGTCAATCGCCAGCTGCTCGACCACGTCGACATGCTCGCAGCCACCGTAGTAACGCTTGCCCGGATAGCCTTCGGCGTACTTGTTGGTCAGGCCGCTGCCCTGGGCCTGCATCACGCGCTTGCTGGTGTAGTTTTCCGAGGCGATCAGCTCGATATGATGCTCCTGACGCGCTTCTTCAGCGTCCATGGCGCGGAGCAATTCATCGTCGTAACCCTGAATCTGGTCGTGCTTGCTGAACATCGCGAATCTCCTACGGCAGCCGCTGCGGCGCATCTGGTCGATCGGGGAACGAACCCCAGTTGCTAGCGATGGTATGACTCGCCCTGCAGCGCCAGATGCCTAGGCACGCCACGGGGGATTGCGTTTGCGACATGCACGCGTCGCAAACGCACAGGTAGCGTTGCGGCTTCGCCTGCATGGCAGAGGATGTCGCCACCGTATCTGCACGCGGGCGTGACCGCAGATACAGTAGAAGCATCCCAAACGGCTTAGCGTTAGCGCCTACAAGGAAGCTCCCATGCCCGATCTCTCGCAACAATTCGCCAGCGACAACTACTCCGGTATCTGCCCGGAAGCCTGGGCAGCCATGGCCGAAGCCAATCAGGGCCATCAGCGCGCCTATGGCGACGACGAATGGACCGCACGCGCCGCCGACCATTTCCGCCGCCTGTTTGAAACCGACTGCGAAGTGTTCTTCGCCTTCAACGGTACGGCGGCCAACTCCCTGGCCCTGGCGTCGCTTTGCCAGAGCTACCACAGCGTGATCTGCTCGGAGACCGCCCACGTCGAAACCGACGAGTGCGGCGCGCCGGAGTTCTTCTCCAACGGCTCCAAGCTGCTGCTGGCCAAAACCGAGAACGGCAAACTCACCCCTGAAGCGATCCGCGACATCGCCCTCAAACGCCAGGACATCCACTACCCCAAACCACGGGTCGTGACCCTGACCCAAGCCACGGAAGTCGGCACCGTTTACAGCCCCGAGGAAGTCCGGGCGATCAGTGAGGTGTGCGGCGAGCTGGGCCTGCACCTGCATATGGACGGCGCGCGCTTCTCCAACGCCTGCGCCTCTCTCGGCTGCAGCCCGGCCGAGCTGACCTGGAAGGCTGGCGTGGATGTACTGTGTTTTGGCGGCACCAAGAACGGCATGGCAGTGGGTGAGGCGATCCTGTTCTTCAACAAGGATCTGGCGGAAGACTTCGACTACCGCTGCAAACAGGCCGGTCAGCTGGCCTCGAAGATGCGCTACCTGTCCGCGCCCTGGGTCGGCATTCTGCAGAACGACGCCTGGCTGAAATACGCCCAGCACGCCAACCGCTGCGCGCAACTGCTCGCCGAGTTGGTCAACGATATTCCGGGGGTCAGCCTGATGTTCCCGGTGCAGGCCAACGGCGTGTTTTTGCAGATGTCAGAACCGGCGCTGGAAATCCTGCGCGGCCAGGGCTGGCGCTTCTACACCTTTATCGGAGCCGGCGGCGCACGCTTTATGTGCTCCTGGGACACCGACGAAGCGCGGGTGCGCCAGCTGGCGGAGGATATTCGCCAGGCGATGACAGCAACGAACTAGAACCTGCTCAAGGGCTCTCGAGCTAGAGCCATGCAAGGCAAAAGCAGGTGAGGACGCGGAGTGTACTTTTGTACATGAGCATTCCGAACCTGCTTTTAACGCAGCAGGGCCGACGCGCAGCAGACCTTGAGCCGGTTCTAGCGCGGCACCAGCGCCGGCAGCAAGGTGCGCGAGATTGCCTCGCGCACATTCGGCAGCAGCGTGGCGCTGCCACCCAATAACTCCTCTACCAGTCGCCGCAGGGCCAGCGCGCGCTCCGGACTCAAGCCGCTGACGGCATGCTCGCACGCCTGCTCGGCGGTGACGCCGGGTGGAATCGACAGCCCCAGCGCCACCAGGCGTTCGCGTAGGTCCTCCTGATCGATCAGGTCGGCGTGCATCATGGTCAATTCCTCCTCTGGTGGCGTGCTAGCGCAGCACGCCTTCTTCCAACAGCAACTTGAAGATAGCCTCCGCGCCCGCTTGCGGCGAGACATCCTTGAGCACCTGCCCACCGCCGCCCGACGCTTTGGCGGTGGCGGCTTTCATGCGTTCGGCGCCGGTCTTGGCCTTGATCACCTTGAGGCGCTTGGGCCGGGGCTTGGCCGGTTGCAGCTGGGCGCTGGCAAACAGCGGATCGGCAACCAATTCCACCTCCTCGGCGGTCAACAGACCACGGCGTGCCGGACCGAAGGCGCTTTGCCGGGCGACGGGCGCAGCATTGTCGACGCTGGCGACAAACGGCAGACGCACCTGCAAACGCCGGCGCTGACCGCGCGGCAGGGCTTGCAGCACCTGAGCCACACCATTGCTGACCTGTTCCACCGCCGCCAGCCCGACCACCAGCGGCCAGCCGAGCTGTTCCGCCAGCAGGTAAGGCAGCATGCCAGAGCCTTCGCCGGTTTCCGCCTGACTGCCGGTCAACACCAGCTGCGCGCTGGAATCACTCAGGTAGTCGGCCAGCACCGGTAGCGCATCGCTGTGTGCCGGTTGTTCGAGAATTTTGATCTGCGCAAGGCCCATGCCCAGGTAAGCACGCAATGCTTCCTGCTGCGGATCGCCGGCATGCAGCACCTGCAAGCGCTCACCGGCCAGGCGCAAGCCCAGCTCGACCGCGCGGGCGTCCTGCTCGGCGCGGCGTGGCCGGCCAGACGTAGGATGCGCCCCGACTGAAACCAGCGCGACGATATTCAAGTCAGTCATGCATCCCCCGTAGCCCGGATGCAATCCGGGAAAGATGGTGGTAACCCCGGATTTCATCCGGGCTACGCCGCTGGACTGGATATACCTGTGGGAGGGGCTTTAGCCGCGAAGGCCGTTCGCGGCTAAAGCCTCTCCCACAGATTTTTGCGAACCCCGTTTTAGGCAGCATCGCGGGCGCCTCCCTGACGGTGGGCGGCGACCCGCTCGATCAACGCCTGCAGAATCGCAGCGGACTCACCGATCACCGACAGATCAGCGCGTTTGATCATGTCGCAGGTCGGGTCGAGGTTGATCGCCACCACCTTGTCGCAGGCACCGATGCCTTGCAGGTGCTGGATCGCCCCGGAAATCCCTACGGCCACATAGACCCGCGCCGTGACCCAGATGCCGGACGCGCCAACCTGACGTTCGCGGCCCATAAAGCCATCGTCCACCGCCACCCGCGACGCGCCTTCGGTCGCACCCAGTGCGGCGGCGGCCTGGTGGAACAGCGCCCAGTCCTTCACGCCGTTGCCGCCAGAGAGAATAAATTCGGCCTCGGCCATGGGTATCTGCGCCGGGTCGACTGCCACCGCGCCCAAATCCTGAATCCGTGGCAAGTGGCTGACCAGCGCTTCACTGAGCGCCAGCGGCCGCACTTCATGGCGGGTTTCGCTGACCGGTTCGGCGCATTCCACCGCCGCCAGAATCAGCCGTGGCGCTTGTTGCACCAAATCTTCCCGGCCGGCACCCGCACGCCCACTGGCCATGCCCTCGGCCACCTGCCAGACCCGCGTAGCCGGGCGCTCGCCGAGCTTGGCGGCCAGGCGGCGGCCCAGTTCACCACCACCGCTGCGGCTGTCAGGCAGCAGCCAATGGCGCGGCGACAGTTGCCTTTCCACTGCGCCGAGGGCCAGCACCCGCGCTTCAGGGGAATAGCCGTCGAAATCGTCACCGGCGAACTGCAGCAGGCGGTCGACGCCATTGCTGTCGAAGGCGCTTTCCTTGTGCTCACCAAAGATCACCGCGACCACCGCACCGTCGCTGCCGGCCAGCTTGTGCGCCAGGCCGAACAGGTCCTTGTCATGTGCACTCAGGCGGCCGCCGAGCATATCCGGCACCACGGCGATATAGAACGCCGGTTGCTCGACCACATGCAGCGGCAATTGCACCACGGCACTGGCCGTCGAACGCTTGGCCGCGCCGCCTTGCTGCGCGCCGGAACGGTCGATGCGTTTAATGCCGTTGGGGCCGACAAATCCGACCGCATGCGGATTCTTGCGCAGCACTCCAGCGGCGCTCAGCCAACTGGCCACCGCCGGCTGTGCAGCGGTATGCAGCGGGTGCAGGCGATTGCGGGCGATCCATTCGGCCCGTGGATCACGGCGGATAAGGTCGCTCATACACAGGACTCCGCGAGGCGTGGACGAAACGTAGGTTGGGTTGAGACGCGCAGCGGCGAAGCCCAACAAGCGTGCGCGAGAGAGCAGATAGAGCCGCGCGCTACGCGCGTTCTGTTGGGCTTCGCTGCGCTCAACGCCAACCTACAACCGGCGTGTGCCTTCATCAGTGCACCTCCGCCAGCTGAGGTTTTACCGGTGCAGGCTGCTTCGCCTCGACCACGCCCTCGATCAATACCTCAGCCACCAGCTCGGCAATATCCTTGACCTCAGGCCGCGGGCCGACCACGCCTTCGAGCATCGCCGTGCACTGCGGGCAACCTACTGCGACCAGTTCGGCGGCGGTTTCCTTGATATCGACCATGCGCATATCGGGGATACGCTGCTTGCCGGGGATATCGGTGATCGGCGCGCCGCCGCCACCGCCGCAGCAACGGGAGCGGAAGCCGGAGCGCTGCATCTCTTTCACTTCAATGCCGATGGCGTTCAGCACAGCGCGTGGGGCCTCATATTCACCGTTGTAGCGGCCCAGGTAGCACGGGTCGTGGTAGGTAACCGAGCCGCCCTTGTGGGTGCCGAGGTTGAGTTTCTGGCCGCTGATCAGCTCATCCATATAGGTGCTGTGGTGCAGCACCGAATAGCGGCCGCCCAGCTCGCCGTATTCGTTTTTCAGCACGTGGAAGCTATGCGGGTCGCAGGTGACGATGCGCTTGAACTGGTACTTGGCCAGGGTGGCGATATTGCGTTTTGCCAGCAACTGGAAGGTCGCTTCATCACCCAGACGCCGGGCCACGTCGCCACTGTCGCGCTCTTCCAGCCCGAGCACGGCGAAGTCGACCTTGGCGGCTTTCAGCACTTTGACAAATGCGCGCAGGGTGCGCTGGTTGCGCATATCGAAGGCGCCATCGCCAACCCAGAACAGCACATCGACGTTCTGTTTGTCGCTCATCAGCGGCAGGTTCAAATCGGCTGCCCAGTTCAGTCGACCGCCGGGGTTGAAGCCGCCGGGGTTATCGGTGGCGATCAGATTGTCCAGCACCTCGGCGCCCTTGTTCGGCGTCGCGCCTTTTTCCAAGGTCAGATGGCGGCGCATATCGACGATGGCATCGACGTGCTCGATCATCATCGGGCACTCCTCGACGCAGGCACGGCAAGTGGTACACGACCACAGCGTCTCGGCATCGACCAGGGCTTTGCCCTGCAGATTGACGATGGGCAAGTGCGGGCCGCCGCTGTGCTCGCCCACTGGTTTTCCTGGGTAAGGCGAACCGGCAAAGTTGGCATCACTGCCACCGGCCAGGCCGACCACCATGTCCTGAATCAGCTTCTTCGGGTTCAGCGGCTGGCCGGCGGCGAAGGCCGGGCAGGCCGCCTCGCACTTGCCGCACTGCACGCAGGCATCGAAACCGAGCAACTGGTTCCAGGTGAAATCCGTAGGCTTTTCCACGCCCAGCGGGGCTTTAGGATCGTCCAGATTTAGCGCTTTGAGGCCGGTCGAACGGCCGCCACCAAAGCGCTCACTGCGGCGGTGCCAGGCCAGGTGCAGGGCACCGGCGAAGGCGTGCTTCATCGGCCCGCCCCAGGTCATGCCGAAGAACAACTCGGACACGCCCCAGGCCACGCCGACGGTCAGCAGCAGCGCCAGCACCCAACCACCAAAGCCTTCCGGCAGGATGCCGGCAACAGGAAGCGTGGCGATAAAGAAGCTGCCGGCAAACATCAGCAGACTTTTCGGCAGGCGCATCCACGGGCCTTTCGACAAGCGCGATGGCGGGTCGAGGCGGCGTTTGGCGACAAACAACGCGCCGCCGAACATCAGCGCGGTAGCCGCCAGCAGGGCGAAACCGAGGATGCGGCTGTGCAGGCCAAAGCCGTGCACCAGAATCGCCAGCACAGCCGCCAGGACAAAGCCGCCCGCCGTGGCCACGTGGGTGTTAGCAATGTATTTATCGCGCGCCACCACATGGTGCAGATCAACCATATAACGGCGCGGCATGGCCAGCAGCCCGCCCAGCCAATCGACCTGAGCCGGACGGCCACGGCGCCACATCAGAAAGCGCTTCGCTGCGCCGATAACCGCAAGGGCCAGAGCGGCGAAGAGCAGCAGCGGCAAAAGGGTGTTCAACATGAAGGCTCCTATCGAACTCATCGAAACGCAAAAGACGCAGGCTGGCCATGGTTTATGTAGGAGCGAGCTTGCTCGCGATCAGGGTGTGACCGTCGACGACGATGTCGAATGCCAGTCAGCCATCGCGAGCAAGCTCGCTCCTACAGGGTTCAGCGTTTAGGTCAGAAGTCCTTGCACAACCGCAGCGCGTCGTAGATCGCCGCATGGGTGTTGCGCTGGGCCACGCAGTCGCCGATGCGGAACAGCAGGTAGCCGTCACCCTTCTCAGCTAAACAAGGCTGTGGCTTGATCGCAAAAAGCGCTTCCACATCAATCTGGCCCTTGTTGCGTGAGCCGTCCTTGAGCGCGTAGTACAGGCGCTCATCCGGACGCACGCCGTTCTCCACCACCACTTGGTCGACCACCCGCTCTTCTTTCGCGCCGGTGTATTCGTTCTCCAGTACTGCCACCAGCTTGTCGCCTTCGCGGTAGACCTTCTCCAGCATCAGGTCGCCGGTCATGATCACTTCTTTCGGGTACAGGCTGCGGTAATAGGTCGGGAAGCTGGTGCCGCCAATGGCCACGCCCGGTTTGATGTCGTCGGTGACGATCTCCACTTTCGCGCCCTTCTCGGCGATAAAGTCGGCCACCGACATGCCGGTGAACTCGCAGATGGTGTCGTACACCAACACGTTATTGCCCGGCGCGACCTTGCCGTCGAGGATGTCCCAACTACTCACCACCAGGCCTTCGGCCGCACCCCAGTGTTCGTTCTGCTCGATAAACGGATGACCACCGTTGGCCAGCACCACGATGTCCGGGCGCAGGTCCAGGATGCTCGCCTCGTCCGCACCGGTGCCCAGACGCAGATCGATGTTCAGGCGCGCCAGCTCCAGCTGGAACCAGCGGGTGATGCCGGCCATCTGGTCACGCTGCGGCGCTTTGGCGGCCAGGCTGATCTGCCCACCCAATGCATCTTTCTTTTCAAAAAGCGTTACGTCATGGCCACGCTCGGCGGCCACACGTGCGGCTTCCATCCCGGCCGGGCCACCGCCAACGATCACCACCTTGCGCTTCGGCCCGCTGGTTTTCTCGATGATATGTGGCAGGCCCATGTATTCACGGCTGGTCGCGGCGTTCTGGATGCACAGCACATCCAGACCTTGGTACTGGCGGTCGATGCAGTAGTTGGCACCGACGCACTGCTTGATCTGGTCGACCTGGCCCATCTTGATCTTGGCGATCAGGTGCGGGTCGGCAATATGCGCGCGGGTCATGCCGACCATATCGACATAGCCGCCTTCGAGAATCCGCGTGGCCTGGTTGGGGTCCTTGATGTTCTGCGCGTGCAGCACCGGCACCTTAACCACTTCCTTGATCCCGGCCGCCAGGTGCAGGAACGGCTCCGGCGGGTAGCTCATGTTGGGGATGACGTTGGCCAGGGTGTTGTGGGTGTCGCAGCCCGAGCCGACGACGCCGATAAAGTCGATCATGCCGGTGGCGTCGTAGTAGGCCGCGATCTGCTTCATGTCCTCGTGCGACAGACCGTCCGGGTGGAACTCGTCGCCGCAGATGCGCATGCCGACGCAGAAGTCGTCACCGACTTCCTTGCGCACGGCCTTGATCACTTCCAGGCCGAACTTCATGCGGCCCTCGAAGGTGCCGCCCCATTCGTCGGTGCGCTTGTTCACGCGTGGCGACCAGAACTGGTCGATCATGTGCTGGTGCACGGCGGACAGCTCAACGCCGTCCAGGCCGCCTTCTTTGGCGCGGCGTGCAGCCTGTGCGTAGTTGCCGATCACCCGCCAGATTTCCTCGACCTCGATGGTCTTGCAGGTGGCGCGGTGCACCGGCTCGCGGATGCCGGACGGCGACATCAGGGTCGGCCAGTGGAAACCGTCCCAACGTGAGCGACGGCCCATATGGGTAATCTGGATCATGATCTTGGCGCCGTGCTTGTGCATGGCGTCGGCGAGATTCTGGAAGTGCGGAATGATCCGGTCGGTGGACAGGTTGACCGAACTCCACCACTGCTGCGGGCTGTCGATGGCCACCACCGAGGAGCCGCCACAGATCGCCAGGCCGATGCCGCCCTTGGCCTTCTCTTCGTAGTACTGCACATAGCGCTCGGTGGTCATGCCGCCGTCGGTGGCATATACCTCGGCGTGCGCGGTGCTGAGCACACGGTTGCGGATGGTCAGCTTGCCGATCTGGATCGGCTGGAACATTGCTTCGAAAGCCATGGGGCATCCTCTGAAAACTACTGCGCTCGGTTATGCGGCGTTGGAGGCTGAAGCGAAAATGCTCATTTACAGCAGTAAACTCCGCTTTTCGCTTCAGCCTCCGCCTTGCCTACCCTTCGCTCGCTACGTTTTCTCTCACGGTTGAATTTTTAGCGTGGCTTGACCACAAACAGGCCATCGTCGTGACCCTCTTCGGAGCCGCCATAGACCTGCTCGGCCACGGTGCGGATAGCGCTGCCCTGGGCCTGGAGAATCTGGTCCATGGCACCGGCAAACCAGCCGGTGAACATGTAGTCGACCTTGCGCCCGCATTTGCCGTAGACGTAGACAAAGGCCGAGTGTTTGAGGCGAACCGAGCAGGTGCCGGCAGCCAGGTCGATGGCTTCGATCTCGAACAGGCCCCAGCCGCGTTGCGACAGGCGCTTCATGTAGTGCTCGAACACCGCCACGCCTGACAGCCCGTGGCACTCGGCCTCTTTCTCGCACCAGTGCCAGGCGGACTTGTAGCCGGCCTTGTAGAGAATCTCGGCATAGGCCTCAGCGCCCAGTACCTCTTCAATACCGATGTGGTTGTTGACGAAGAAATGCCGCGGCACATAGAGCATCGGCAGCGCGTCAGTGGTCCAGACGCCGGTTTCGTCATCGACCTGGATAGGCATTTCGGGTGCGTGGGTGGCCATGTGTTCAGTGCTCCAGAATTCGTTGTCTTGCATATTTGAAAGGTGCCGATGAATGCCTGTGGAGCCGTAGCGAGCACGCCGAGAGCAAGGAGACCCGCAGCGACAAGCGAGAGCAGTACGCATGTACGGCGAGCTTGTCGCGAGGACGCGACGCAGCTATCGGTGGGCGCAGTAGGCTCCGGAGGTATTCATCACTCGCCCCAGACGTCTTTCAAAACCCGTACCCAGTTCTCGCCCATGATCTTGCGCACCACGCGCTCGGAATGGCCGCGCCCCAGCAAGGTCTCGGTGAGGTTGGGGAATTCGCCGACAGTGCGGATGCCCAGCGGGTTGATGATCTTGCCGAAGCTGGTCAGACGGCGGGCGTAGCCCTTGTCGTGGGTCAGGTACTCGAAGAAATCCTGGCCGTGGCCCTGGGTGAAGTCGGTGCCAATGCCGATGGCGTCTTCGCCGACGATGTTCATCACGTATTCGATGGCTTCGGCGTAGTCGTCGATGGTCGAGTCGATGCCCTTGGCCAGGAACGGCGCAAACATGGTCACGCCGACAAAGCCGCCGTGATCGGCGATAAATTTCAGTTCGGCATCGGACTTGTTGCGCGGGTGCTCTTTCAGGCCGGAAGGCAGGCAGTGGGAATAGGTGACCGGTTTTTTCGATTCGAGGATGACTTCCTCGGAAGTCTTCGAGCCCACATGGGAGAGGTCGCACATGATGCCGACGCGGTTCATCTCGGCGACGATCTCGCGGCCGAAACCGGACAGCCCGCCGTCGCGCTCGTAGCAGCCGGTGCCAACCAGGTTCTGGGTGTTGTAGCACATCTGCACAATGCCCACGCCGAGCTGCTTGAACACCTCGACATAGCCGATCTGATCTTCAAACGCATGGGCGTTCTGGAAGCCGAAGAGGATGCCGGTCTTGCCCTGCGCCTTGGCGGTGCGGATGTCAGCGGTGGTGCGCACCGGCATCACCAGGTCGCTGTTCTCGCGGATCAGCTTCTGGCTGGCGGCGATATTGTTCACCGTGGCCTGGAAGCCTTCCCACACCGACACGGTGCAGTTGGCAGCGGTCAGGCCGCCTTTGCGCATGTCCTCGAACAGTTCGCGGTTCCACTTGGCGATGATCAGCCCGTCAATAACGATGCTGTCGGCGTGTAATTCGGCTGGGCTCATCAGGCAGTCCCCCTTATCGGTGTCGCCAAACCCGTTGTTGGCGCTTTGGACTGAGCATATCCCCGGGGGCTCGGGCGACCCGGTGCAAAAACGACTGGGGTATTGCCGAAAGCGTCAAAGCCGGGTCGCAGGCGGATATGTCTCGGATAAAGCCCCTCCCACAGGTCACTAGCCTTAGCCATGGAGGGAGGCAGGGAAATAAAAAAAGCCCCTGCCCGGGGTGTCCGGCAGAGGCCAAGGTGACCCTTGAGGTGGGTCTCAGTGTGATGCAGAGGTCGCAGGCCTGCGCCGCGCCGCCAGCAGACCGTAAGCAGTCAGGCCAAGCAACAGCCACAGACCAAACGTCACGTCGGCTTACTCAGCGCCGACCTGACGCAGGTATGGCGCCGGCGCCGCGCCAAGGTTGTGCAGCACGCGCTCGCTGTACCAGTCGATAAAGTTGACCACGCCAAACTCGTAGGTTTTCGAGTACGGACCGGGCTGGTAAGCGGTGGAGTTGATACCGCGCTGGTTTTCTTCAGCCAGGCGACGGTCCTGATCGTTGGTGGCGTCCCACACCTGACGCAGGCGGGCGACGTCGTAATCGACGCCTTCCACGGCATCCTTGTGCACCAGCCACTTGGTGGTGACCATGGTTTCCTGGGCGCTGATCGGCCAGACGGTGAAGACGATCATGTGATCGCCCATGCAGTGGTTCCACGAATGCGGCAGGTGCAGGATGCGCATCGAACCCAGATCCGGGTCGGTGATGCGGCCCATGAGTTTCTTGCAGCCCTGCTTGCCGTCCATGGTCATGGATACGGTGCCCTTGAGCAGCGGCATGCGCACAATACGGTTGCGCAGGCCGAAGCTGGCGTGGGCGTAGGGAATATTGTCCTTGTCCCAACGACCCGTGCATTCCGCCACCTGATCCTTGAACGCCTGGGTGGCGCGCGGGTCGGTGACGTCATCCCACTCCAGCAGGGTATTGAGCAATTCCGGGTGCGAACCGTTGCAGTGGTAGCACTCGCGGTTGTTCTCCAGCACCAGCTTCCAGTTGGCTTTTTCCATCAAGGTGGTCTGCACCGCCACCTTGGTGTTTTCCATGTCGTACGGCTCCATGTAGTGAGCCAGGGTGCTGAGGAAGTCGTCGATGGCCGGCGGGTTTTCCGCCAGGGAGATAAAGATGTAGCCGCCCGCCACCTTGCAGTTGACCGGCTTGAGGCTGTAGTCCTTGAGATCGAAATCCGCGCCCATTTCGGTGCCGGCGAACAGCAGGCGACCATCCAGCTCGTAGGTCCACTGGTGATAAGGGCAGACCAGCTTGGCCACCTTGCCCTTTTCGCTGGTGCACAGGCGCGAGCCGCGGTGACGGCAGACGTTATGGAACGCATGCACCACACCGTCGGCGCCACGAATCACCATGATCGGGTTGTCGCCGAGCTGCAGGGTGAGGAAGTTGCCCTTGGCCGGGATCTCGCAAGTCATGCCGGCGATCAGCCATTCCTTGTGGAAGATCTCCTGCATGTCGATCTTGAACAGGCGCTCATCGTTATAGAACGGCTGCGGCAGCGAGAAGGTGCGCTCGCGGGTCTGCAGCATCTCGGCAGTAGCCTTGCGTGCAGGCTCCAGCGGGTCGCCCAGGCTCAGGGTAGAAGTGACGTCCATCGGTAACTCCTCAATGGCGACTCGCTCGGCGAGTTGCCGCAATAAAGTGGCTAGTCGGTATCACGCAAGGTGGCGTCATTGCCCCGTTCTGCGCCTGCCGATGGCGCCTGAATGAACGTGGAATTCGCTCGTGACCTTTTGCTTCGGCTGGCTGCGAGTGTGGCGCTGGGCGAGGGCGAAACCTTGTCTATGGGCGACATACCCACGTCCGTTTCCGACGCGGCAAACCAAGGCCTGTGCGGCAGGTCGCGATAAGCATGTAAATGTCGCTGGCAGATAAATGAGCGGCAACACCAGTACGCACAATCGCCCCATACAAGGCCGATGTCCGGCCATGCGGAGAGACGTCCATGACGACGAACGACTTCCTCAACCCGGTGACCACGCAGACCTGGAGCAACGGTCGGCATATGGTGCGCTGCGTCAAAGTCATCCAGGAAACCTGGGACGTGCGCACGTTCTGTTTTATGGCCGACCAGCCCGTGCTGTTCTTCTTCAAACCGGGGCAGTTCGTCACCCTGGAGCTGGAAATCGACGGCCAGCCGGTGATGCGCTCCTACACCATTTCCAGCTCGCCGTCGGTGCCCTACAGCTTCTCCATCACCATCAAGCGGGTGCCGGGCGGCAAAGTCTCCAACTGGTTGCACGACAACCTGCAGGAAGGCCAGGAACTGCCGGTGCACGGCCCGGTCGGGCTGTTCAATGCCATCGATTTTCCGGCGGACAAGGTGCTGTTCCTCAGCGGCGGTGTCGGCATCACGCCGGTGATGTCGATGGCGCGCTGGTTCTACGACACCAACGCCAATGTCGACATGGTATTTGTGCACAGCGCGCGTTCGCCGAAGGACATCATCTACCACCGCGAGCTGGAACACATGGCCGCGCGGATCAGCAACTTCAGCCTGCACGTAATCTGCGAAAAGCACGGCCTGGGCGAGGCCTGGGCCGGTTATCGCGGCTACCTCAACCAGAAGATGCTGGAACTGATCGCCCCGGATTACCTGGACCGGGAAATCTTCTGCTGCGGCCCGACGCCCTATATGAGCGCGGTCAAGCGCCTGCTTGAAGCCAACCAGTTCGATATGCAGCACTACCACGAAGAAGCCTTCGGCCCGACGCCGCCGCAAGTGCGCGCAGAGGTCAAGGAGCTGGCCGCCGAAGCCGCCGAAGCCCCAGCTGTACCCGCCGCCGAGCAGCATCAGGTGGCATTCACCAGCACCGGCAAAAGCATCCGCGTCGACCCGGGCGAAACCGTCCACGCCGCCGCGGCCAAGCTTGGCCTGCATATCCCCAAGGCCTGCGGCATGGGCATCTGCGGCACCTGCAAGGTGATGAAAACCTCAGGCGAAGTGAGCATGGAACACAACGGCGGGATCACCGACGAAGACGTCGCCGAGGGCTATATCCTCTCGTGCTGCAGCGTGCCCAAGGGTGATGTGTCCATCGATTACTAAGCCCCCAAACCGCACACGACATACGGCTAAACGCCGCACTCGCCCTCAAGGCTGGTGCGGCGTTTTAGTTTGGTGCTACCAATCCCGTGGGAGGGGCTTTCGGCTCTGGCATCCTGCTTCGCCCTACCTCCTGCATCCATGCAGTCGTAGCCGCGACGGCTGTAAGCAAAAGCTCGCCGCTAAAGCGCCTCCCACCGATCACTTACAACCTGACACTGGCAAAGGTCGACTCCCCCTGCGCCCGGGTCAGCGCGGCCATGGCCGAGGATGGCGATGGACGCATCAGGTCTTCCGGCATTGGCAGCAGCGCCACCACATTACTCCCCTGCTGGCCGGCGCGCTCGTCACGCGGCGGGATGCCGAAGTATTCGCGGTAGCACTTGGAGAAGTGCGGCGTGGAGACGAAACCGCACACCGACGCCACTTCGATGATCGACATGCTGGTCTGCTTGAGCAGCTGCCGCGCGCGAATCAATCGCAGTTTGAGGTAGTAGCGCGACGGTGAGCAGTGCAGGTATTTCTGGAACAGGCGCTCCAGCTGACGGCGCGATACATCGACATACAGCGCCAGCTGATCGAGGTCGATTGGCTCTTCCAGGTTCGCCTCCATCAACGCGACAATTTCCTGCAGCTTCGGCTGGTTGGTGCCGAGCATGTGCTTGAGCGGCACGCGCTGGTGATCCTGCTCGTTGCGAATGCGCTCGTAGATAAACATCTCGGAAATCGCCGCTGCCAGTTCGCGGCCATGCTCGCGGCCAATCACGTGCAGCATCATGTCCATCGGCGCGGTGCCGCCGGAGCTGGTGTGGCGGTTACGGTCAATCGAGAACAGGCGAGTGCTGACGCCGGCACGGGGGAAGGCTTCCTGCATCGAGGCCAAACATTCCCAGTGCACGCTGCAATCGAAACCATCGAGCAGCCCGGCCTTGGCCAGCGCCCAGCTGCCGGTGCACACCGCGCCCAGTTGCGCACCATGGCGCGCCTGGCTTTGCAGCCACTGCACATGCTCGCGGGTCACGCTGTGCTGAATGTCCACGCCGCCGCAGACGATCACCGCATCCAGGCGCGGCGCGTTGCTCAAGCCGGCGTCCGGGGTGATCTGCAAACCATCGCTGGCGCTGACCGGCAGGCCGCTCTGGCTGAGGGTGTGCCAACGGTAAAGCTCCTTGCCGGACAGCTGGTTGGCCATGCGCAGCGGCTCGACGGCAGACGCCAGGGAAATCAGGGTGAAGTTGTCGAGCAGGAGAAAGCCGATGGATTGCGGAGCACGGCTCTGGGGTTGTGCCCCTTGAGTGAACTGTGACATCAGGTGAACCCTCACGCGAAGCAAAGCACGGTAGTGAGCCCCTCGATACGGTGGCTCTTCTTATGGTTCTGGGACTGCACGGCACCAGACTGACAGGCCGACTAACGCAAAGGCCGTGCCTAAATTGATTGGTCGTTCAATTAAAAATATCGGCTATTTCCCAGGGCTAGTGCCACTAGGCGTTGGCAGGAGCGACAGAAGCATTCTGATTACGACCGCAAGCGCCCGGCTGACGGGCGTTTGAGCATTTCGGTAGCACTGCCAGAGCCGTGCCCTGTCACCCCGCTACGCAGGGTAAAAGCAGCGCGGTAACGGACCAACGGTCAGGCGCTCAAAGGTGGCATTGCGCCACCCTGATCAAGCCGGACAAGAGGCCGCGCACCATAAGCGGGCGCGACGCAGACCATGCACCGGATTGGTCGCTCAGCCTATGGGGTAAGCGCGCTGACTCAACATTCGACCGCGCTGACGGCCAGCCCGCCACGCGAGGTTTCCTTGTACTTGTCATGCATATCGGCACCGGTATCACGCATGGTGCGGATCACCCGGTCCAGCGAAATAAAGTGCTCGCCGTCGCCACGCAGGGCCATCTGCGCGGCGTTGATCGCCTTTACTGCGGCAATCGCGTTGCGCTCGATGCACGGCACCTGCACCAGGCCACCGACCGGGTCGCAGGTCAGGCCGAGGTTATGCTCCAGACCGATCTCGGCGGCGTTTTCCACCTGCTCAGGCGTCGCCCCGAGAATCTCCGCCAGCCCCGCCGCCGCCATGGCGCACGCCGATCCGACCTCACCCTGGCAGCCAACCTCGGCGCCGGAGATGGATGCATTCTTCTTGCACAGAATGCCGATGGCGGCGGCGGCCAGCAGGTAATCCACCACATTGGCTTCACTGACCGCCGGGCTGAAGCGCACGTAGTAATGCAGCACCGCCGGGATGATCCCCGCCGCGCCATTGGTCGGCGCGGTGACCATGCGCCCGCCGGCGGCGTTTTCCTCATTAACCGCCAGGGCAAACAGGTTGACCCACTCCATGCCGCTGAGGGTGGAGCCGATCACGTTGGGTTTGCTCATTTCCTGCAAGCTGCGGTGCAGCTTGGCGGCGCGGCGTTTCACATTCAGCCCGCCCGGCAGAATGCCTTCGTGGCGCAGACCGTGCTCGACACATTCACGCATCGCCTGCCACAGGCGCATCAGCCCGCTGCGGATCTCCGCCTCACTGCGCCAGGCCTTCTCGTTGGCCATCATCAGTTCGGAGACGCGCAGGCCATTGCGCTGGCACAGCTGCAACAACTGCTCGGCGCTGTCGAAGTCATAGGGCAGCACGGTGTGGTCCTGATCCAGCTGACCGCTGGCGGCCTGCTCGGCGTCCACAACAAAACCGCCGCCCACCGAGTAATAGGTGTTTTCGTGCAGCAGGTTGCCATCGGCGGCAAAGGCACTGAGGGTCATGGCGTTGGGGTGATAGGGCAGGTTCTCGTCGAGCAGCTGCATGTCGCGCGCCCAGTCGAAGGCGATGCTGACACGCCCGCCCAGCAACAACTGGCCGCTGGCCAACAGCTCAGCAATGCGTGATTCGATGCTCGCGGGGTCGACCTGATCCGGCCACTCGCCCATCAACCCCATGATCACCGCGCGGTCGCTGCCGTGGCCAACACCGGTAGCCGACAGCGAACCGTACAGGCGCACCTGCAAACGTGCCGTGCGTTCCAGCAAGTACCGCTCGGCCAGTGCGCCGCTAAACAGCGCCGCCGCGCGCATCGGCCCGACGGTATGCGAACTGGACGGCCCGATGCCGATCTTGAACAGGTCAAACACGCTGATAGCCACACCACTCTCCTGCACGATTGCTACATGCAGGCATGATCAGGATTTCCCCACGCCACCGTCGCCCCACACCGACCCGCCCATGCCTAAATCCGTCAGCGACGGACCCGCACGGCGGATCGTCGATGCGCATCTATCGGCATGCGCGTGCCCACAGCCAATCACGACAGCAGCGTTCTACTTGCGACTTCACGCATAGGCAGCGAAGGAAATCTATCGGCATGATCGCCGCGCCCATGGACCGGCCAGATGCATTCGCCTGCCACCCGTGGCCCGACTGCGCGCTGGTACGCGCGCCCTGTCACTGCAACCGGGAGAGGCTTGATGACACGCAACAAACGCTGGCTGCTGGCCGCCACCTTCTGCACCACCCCACTGCTGACCCAGGCCGCAGAGCCAGCGCAGTGCGGACTGATTCGCTTCGCCGATGTCGGCTGGACCGACATCACCGTCACCACCGCTGTCACCCGCCAGGTATTCAGCGAGCTGGGCTACCGCACCCAGGTTAAGCGCCTGTCCGTGCCCGACACCTACAAAGCCATGCAGGACGGCAAGATTGATGTATTCCTCGGCAACTGGATGCCGAGCATGGAAAACGACATCAAGCCCTACGCCGCCAACGGCTCGGTAAAAACCCTCGGAGCCAACCTCATCGGCGCCAAATACACCCTGGCGGTGAACCAGGCCGCGCATGATGGCGGCGTAAAGAACTTCGCCGATCTTGCGCGCTTTAGTAAAGAACTTGGCGGCAAACTCTATGGAATTGAGCCAGGCAATGACGGTAACAAGCTGATCCAGCAGATGATCGACAAGAACGCTTTTGGCCTACAGGACTTCAGCCTGGTGGAATCCAGCGAGAACGGCATGCTGGCCCAGGTCAAACGCGCTGAGCACCTCAAGCAATGGGTGGTGTTTCTCGGCTGGGCGCCGCACCCGATGAACAACCAGCTGCAGATGCATTACCTGGACGGCGGCGATGAGTTCTTCGGCCCCAACTACGGCGGCGCCACGGTGTACACCAACGTGCGCGCCGGCCTGGCCGAGGAGTGCCCGAATGTCACCCAATTGCTGAAAAATCTGCGCTTCAGCCTTGAGATGGAAAGCTACCTGATGGGCGCCATTCTCAACAAAAACACCAACCCACGGCGCGAAGCCAAAGCCTGGTTGAAGGCCAATCCGCAGACGCGGGCGAGCTGGCTGGAAGGCGTCACACGATTGAACGGTCAATCAATAAAAACCGCCGAAAACCTTGCCGGTGGAAATTAATTTGTCATTTTTTTCGAACAGCGCGCAGCCCCCAGCTCATCGCGCCTGTGGCCATTTGAAACGCTGCAAACCACGGCCGCTGTGGCTTGCAGCCTTGGCCAAGGGGCAAAAAAGTCTGTTATGGTTTTTAAAGAGTCTGTCGCCGCGCAACACGTCAGAGTCGCAAACCGACAATTGCGACAGGCCGAAGACTATATCGTTGAGTCAGCCGATTTCGTCGCTGTCGCCTTAGCAGGGTCGACAGACCGGGCGCCCACAGCCCCGGACCGAAGAATATATAAGCGCTGGCTTGTCCCGAATGGGCGCCAGCCCAACAAGAAATTTCGGATGTACGCGCACCTCGGGTCGAGGTGTGTAAAACCCAAGGATGGGGCTTCGTAACACTGCCAGAGGGTTTGGAACGCGGTTTGCAGCACGGCACAGCAAGGTTGACTCGACAGTACACCCCCGTAGCGTCCATTGCCCGCAAGGCAACTGGAGCGTTGCAGCGGTTGTGCCTGAGTACCTCGGCGGTGCTGTTCGGCAAGACACGTCCCCGACCCCGGAACCCAGTAAACCCACACAGGCAAGAACAGTCGGCATCACCGTACGTACGCCAGCTGGCGTAGGCCCGGTTCCGCAGCACTGATCTGGATGTCTACTGAAGGGGAATCATCCCATGCAGTCTGGAAAAATCGTCGTCGAAAACCTCTACAAGGTGTTCGGCGCAGAGCCACAGGAAGCCATAGACCTCCTCAAAGAGGGATGGAGCAAGGAACGAATTCTTGCGGAAAAAGGCGCAGTTATCGGCGTCAGCGACGTGTCCTTCAGCGTCGAGGAAGGTGAAATTTTCGTGCTGATGGGCCTCTCCGGCTCCGGCAAGTCCACTCTGATCCGCCTGATCAACCGCCTGGTTGAACCCAGTGCCGGCAACGTCTACATCGATGGGCAGAACGTCGCCAAGATGCCCAAGGCGGAGCTTATCGACCTGCGCCGCCGCGACATGAGCATGGTCTTCCAGTCCTTCGCCCTGATGCCCTCGCGCAGCGTGCTGGACAACGCCGCGTTCGGCCTGGAAGTGGCCGGCAAGAGCAAAAAGGCGCGTGAAGAGCGCGCCATGCAGGTACTCAAGCAAGTCGGCCTGGACAGCTTTGCGCACAAGATGCCGCATGAACTGTCCGGCGGCATGCAACAGCGCGTCGGCCTGGCCCGCGCCCTGGCGGTCGACCCGTCAATGATCATCATGGACGAGGCGTTTTCCGCCCTTGACCCGCTCAAGCGCCGCGAGATGCAGGACGTGCTGCTGGAGCTGCAAAAGACCGACCGCCGCACCATCATCTTCGTCTCCCACGACATCGAAGAAGCCATGCGCATCGGCACCCGCATCGGCATCATGGAAGGCGGCAAACTGGTTCAGGTCGGCACCCCGCAGGAGCTGATCGACAACCCCGCCAACGATTACGTGCGCAACTTCTTCAACACCGTCGACACCAACCGCTACCTCACCGCCGGCCAGCTGATGGCCGACAGCGTGCCGCTCTACGTGCACAACGGCAAAGCACCGGACGCGCAGAAGGTCTGCCAGGAACTGCAGGCGCTGGACAAGCACTACGCCTTTATCGTCGACGAGCAAAACACCTTCCAGGGCTCCATCAGCCTGGAGAAGATCGCCCTGCTGGTCGAAGGCGGCACCACCTGCGGCCTCGACAGCAGCGTCCTGAAATCGATCAAACCGGTTCCCGAAGACCTGCCGCTGGATCAGGTGATTGAACGCCTGGTGGACAACGAAGGGCCGATCCCGGTGGTCGACAGCAATGGCCGTTACAGCGGCGCCATCAGCAAAGGCCGGCTGCTGACCCGCCTGCAGGGAGAGTTCCATGAGTGAGAAAAAACTCGACCTGGGCAGCTGGGTCAACGACGTGGTGCAGCACCTGCTGGACAACTATAGCGATGGCTTCGACAGCATCGGCGCGGTGGTCAACGGCTTCTCCGAAGGCATCGAATGGCTGCTGATGCTGCCACCGGCCTGGCTGCTGATCGCCATCTTCGTCGGCCTCGGCCTGTGGCGCATCAGCTACAAGTTCGCCATCTTCACCGCCGTGGCCTTTATTCTGATCGTCATGACCGGCTTCTGGGAGCAGACCGTGGTCACCCTCGGCCTGACCTTCTCCGCCACCCTGATCAGCCTCTTGCTCGGCGTACCGCTGGGCATCTGGGCGGCGCGCAGCGAGCGAGTGGCGACCATCATCCGGCCGATTCTCGACTTTATGCAGACCATGCCGGCGTTCGTTTACCTGATCCCCGCCGCCATGCTCTTCGGCCTCGGCCGTGTGCCGGGGATCATCGCCACGGTGATCTTCGCCATGCCCCCAGCGGTGCGCCTGACCAACCTGGGCATCCGCCAGGTGAATAAAGAGATCATCGAAGCCGGCCAATCCTTCGGCTGCACCCCGCGTCAGCTACTGTTCAAAGTCCAGCTGCCCAATGCCATGCCGTCGATCATGGCCGGGGTCAACCAGACCATCATGATGGCCCTGTCGATGGTGATCATCGCCTCGATGGTCGGCGCCGGCGGCCTGGGCAACGACGTACTGGCGAGTATCCAGCGCCTGGACATCGGCCTGGGTTTTGAAAGCGGCATGGCCGTGGTGTTGCTGGCGATCATTCTCGACCGCATCACGGAAAGTTTCGGGACCCCGCAAACCGCCAAGCGCCGCAGCGTGTTCGGCTGGTTCAGCGGCAAACTTCAACGTCAGTAAGCCTTAGCTTTTGCCATCACAGGGAGTCGCAGATGAAAACGATTAAACAGCTCGCAGGTGTCGGCCTGCTCTCCGTGGCCATGTTGCAAAGCGCCTGGGCGCAGGAGCCGGAGAGTTGCAAGATGGTGCGCTTCGCCGAAATCGGCTGGGCCGACATCGCCGCCACCACCGGCGTGGCCATGACCCTCAGCGAAGGCCTGGGCTACCAGACCCGCAAGATCATGGCCTCCGTGCCCATCGCCTTTACCGGCGTGCAGAAAGGCCAGATCGACGTCTTCCTCGGCTACTGGGCGCCCTCGATGGACCCGGTGATTGAGCCCTTCACCAAGGATGGCGGCGTCAAAGTACTGCCCAAGGCCAACCTTGAAGGCGCCAAATACACCCTCGCCGTGCCGACCTACGCCGCAGAAGCCGGGCTGAAAAGCTTTGCCGACATCGCCAAGTTCAAGGACCAGCTGGGCGGCAAGATCTTCGGCATCGAACCTGGCAACGACGGCAACCTGCTGATCGAAGGCATGATCAAAAGCAACCAGTTCGGCCTCGGCGACTTCAAGATGGTCGAGTCCAGCGAAGCCGGCATGCTGGTTCAACTACAACGTGCGGTTAAGAAGAACGAACCCGCCGTGTTCCTCGGCTGGGCACCGCACCCGATGAACACCCAGTTCGACATCACCTACCTGGAAGGTGGCGATGACGTGTTCGGCCCGGACTTCGGCGCCGCCAAGGTCTACACCGTCGTGCCGCCAGATTACGAAGCGCGCTGCGCCAACGTCGGCAAACTGCTGAACAACCTGCAGTTCACCGTGGAAATCGAAAGCCAGTTGATGGAAAAGGTTCTGGATAAACAGAACCCGACCGAAGTCGCCAAAGAGTGGATCAAAGCCAACCCGGCGATCCTCGACCAGTGGCTGGCCGGCGTGACCACCTACGACGGCCAGGACGGCGTTGCAGCGGTGAAAAAACACCTAGGCCTGTAAGCCAAACCCCGCGCCGCCCCCTTTATCTGCGGGCGGCGCGGTTAGTGGATTCACCTATTTAGCAACTCAGCCAGCGAGGCCACACGGCCATCGCTTGGTCTTTTGCGGCCCGAATTTAACGCATCACGCCCGAGCAACACCGGCCCACTCCCTCGCCCCTTTGGGGAGAGGGCTGGGGAGAGGGGCAATGCACAAGCCCTCTCAAGCAAGCCATAACCACGCAAAGCAGTACCAACCCAGCTAGGCCCGCAAGAAGAACGCGCCAGTAACTCACTGAACTGCCACTCTCACTGACGGAGCACACCCTATGCGAAACCTGAAGAACCGCTGCCTGCAAAGCCTCGGCGTCGCCGCCCTGGCCCTCGGCATGAGCAGCGCCATGGCGGCGGAAAAACCCACCCTGAACATCGGCTACGTCAACGGCTGGGACGACAGCGTCGCCGCCACCCATGTCGCCGGGGAAATCCTGCAAAGCAAACTCGGCTACACCGTAGCCCTCAAGCCCGTAGAACCGGCCATCATGTGGCAAGGCGTAGCACGTGGCGACCTCGACGCCACCCTCTCTGCCTGGCTGCCCGCCACCCACGGCGAATACTTTGCAAAACTCAAAGACAAGGTCGAAGTGCTCGGCACCAACTACGCCGGCGCGAAAATCGGCCTGATCGTGCCGGACTACGTAGAAGCCAAAACCATCGCCGACCTGCAAACCTACGCTAAAGACTTCGACGGCAAAATCACTGGCATCGACGCTGGCGCCGGCGTGATGCGCCGCACCGAAGACGCGATCAAGGAATACGCCCTGGCAGACATCAAACTGATGCCAAGCTCCGGCCCGGCCATGGCCACCGCCCTGACCCGCGCCGAGAAAAACAAACAAGCCATCGTCGTCACCGGCTGGATCCCGCACTGGATGTTCGCCAAATGGAACCTGCGCTTCCTCGAAGACCCGAAAAAAGTCTTCGGCGATGACGAACACGTCGACACCGTGGCCAACCCCAGCCTCACCAGCAAAGCCCCAGAAGCTGCGGCCTTCCTGAAGAAATTCTCCTGGAGCGGTGAAGAAGTCGGCGCCGTCATGCTCGCCATCCGCGACGGCGCCAAACCAGAAGACGCCGCCAAAGACTGGATCAGCAAAAACCCAGAGCGCGTCGCCGAGTGGCTTAAATAAGCCACGGCACCACTTCTATATATAAGCGGGCTACGGCCCGCTTTTTTATGCCTGCGAAATGACGGCGGAGAATGTTCTAGACAGGGGGAGATGGGGGTGGATAGGGTTGGGCCTAGCCAAACTGTCGCCTAACCTCGGCCGCTTTCTGCACCTTCGCGGCATTGTGCGTGGGACATAGACAGGATGCAGTAGATAGGATGGCGTTATGCGACAGGAAAACGCGACATTGGTATGTCGCATAATTAATAGTTAGGTGCTCACATGCTCATACTAATCCGCATCATTCTTAGCCTTACCGCTTTAAGTGTCGGACTTGGTGTATTCGGTGCTATTGGGTCATGTATTGGGGCACGAAATTGTGAATCGTCACTAGGCGAAAGTCTTTCTTGGGCTTTTCTTATTTCAGCACCTTTCGCCATCTCAGCGCTAACGCTCAATAGCCGAAAAAAGACCACATCAATTATTAATTTAGCGTGTTTAGCAACAGTCGCTGCGTTTGTTTGCTTTCTGTTTTCCTCAAGAGCTATACCATGGAACCTAATTAGCGCCATTAAATTTATAACACACGGAAGAGAAATCGATTTCCTCATGTTTCTAGTCGGCATTTTCCCGTCAATACTTATACATACATCTCTCGTCTGCATGCTGTGTATGACGCCAAAAAATATCAAAACCCTTAAAGAGCAAAAGAACAGACACAACTTGGCGGCCGACACCTAACAAACGGTTCAAATCGCTCGCTTCGCTCACTGGGACGGGCTAAAGCCCGCCCCTTAACCAAACGTTAGGCTCATGAAAACTATACTTGCGTCGCTATGGATACTTCTGTTTTCAGCAATAAGCTACATTGTTGCTTATGAGGCTTATACATCTCCAAATGAGACAAATCACGCAGTAGATTTCGCGCTAATAGGTTTCATACTCATAAATTTCCCTGCAGGTCTTTTAAATTTTGTAAATCCGTTCTGGGATAATTTCACTGAAATAGGGATTTCACTCGGCCTCACTATCGCTTGGTCAGAAGCCATTCATGTCATTCTCACAAACGGTATTCTTGGCTATCTTTGGTGGTTCGTAGCCTTTCCAAGAATCATAAAATTCGCGCGTTCATGAGCCTAACAAAAGGTTCAAAACGTTCGCTTCGCTCTCTGGGACGGGCTAAAGCCCGCCCCTTAACCAAACGTTAGGCGTATACACAGGTCATGAGATGCAAAATGTACTGAGAACCTTCATGGAAACGACTGCTAAAAACAAGCAGATACAACAAGTTGTTGCCGAGGGAATCTTTACAAATACTTCCACAAATACAGAAACGCTTAATTTTCCAGGTGCAGTTTATGGGTTCTGTGTTCGCCTTAACGAATTAGAACGTAATGCTGTCTTTGCAGAAGCCCAGCAAAAGAGAACCACCCGCCTCAACAGCGTTCAAGAATGGAAGCCGCTGGAGGTAGATATTTACCCACTTTATTGGGGCAAAGACAAAATGCTCGGCGCACGAATTCACCAGCACCGTAAGAACACGAAAGCTACTGGCCTTGCGCGCTTATGTGCATATGAAACTTTGCACGGAAAGGAAATTGCCTGCGTCGCGTTGACGGTAACGAAGTATTCAGAACTTGAGTCTGCACTTCAAACCACACGACCTCACCTATTGTTGGCAGTTACTCGTGTCCTTTAGAACGCCTAACAAGTGGTTCAAATCGCTCGCTTCGCTCACTGGGACGGGCTAAAGCCCGCCCCTTAACCAAACGTTAGGGCTTTTTCCAAGCCAGGAGGAAATATGAAAACCGGAGATATTATTTTCACCCAACTGGGATCTGCCACCAACGCTATTTCAGCAGTGACAGAGGGTTACAAAGGGGCCAGAGTCAATCATGTTGGAATAATCATTGAAAACGAGCTAGGAAAGTTTGTACTAGAAGCATTCCCTCCAGAAGTCAGACTGACCAACATAAATATCTTTATCAAAAGATCTTGGGATGAGTTTAAAAATCCGAGATATATAATTTCCCGCCTAAAACCCGAATACAATCACATGATTGAAAAGGCCTTAGACTATGGCCTTTCACAAAGAAACATCCCATATGACCACCGATACTTACCAGACCAAGCCGCTCTGTACTGCAGCGAGCTTCTTGTAGATATGTTTAAACATGCAAATGAAGGAGATTATTTCTTCAAAGAGTCTCCAATGAGCTTCCGCGATACCGAAACTGGCGAAATTCATGAATATTGGATTCGCCATTATCGAGATTATTTTGGTATGCCTGTACCTGAAGGTGAGGCAGGTTCGAACCCGGGAGACATGAGCAAGGATGAAAGAATTCATATATACGATGTAGTTGGCAATATTAGCGGTTACAAGCCCTAACAACTGGTTCAAATCGTTCGCTGCACTCACTGGGCCGGGCTAAAGCCCGCCCTTTAACCAAAATTTGTGCTTTATATTTTTTGTATTGTGCACACCCGTATCAACGCACGTTTGCCTGCGCGAGGGAGGAAGCAAACTTTTGTGTAATCAGGCTTAGGCCACCCTTCAACTCAGCGTCTGCAACAGTCCCTTAAAATGACTGGAGTCTTAAAAACATGATGAAAATTTATCTATTTTTTGTACTTGCTGCGGCTGGTTTGATCGCGCAACCCGCATTGGCGAACTATCCGTGCCCGGGTGGCCCTGGGCCTGGTGAGCAGCAAATTGGCGTTGGCGGTGGCTCGCATGGCGTTGCCGCTGTTCCTTTGTGTGTGGCCACCGGTGGAGGGTCTGATGCTGGTGGGGTTTATAGCGCTGGCGGTGGGTATGTGGGCGGTTATCGATGTGACGGCTGCAATATTTTTGCTGACCCCGGCCCGCCCAGTTACGACGCCATGAGCATCGCCATCAACGAACAGGCGGCCAGAAACGTAGAACTCCAAAAGCTGATGCAGGAAGCCGAAGCAAACTTGCAAAAGCTGGAAGCGGACCCGGAATACCAACGCTACAAGCAGGGCGAATGGAAAATCTTTCAGGGTAAGAAAGATTCGGCCCCCGGAGACAATTGCGTTGCCATGTGGAGCAAAGAGGCCGGCGCGGTCAGTATTGTCGGCCCCGGAAAAGCCTATCAGGGTGGCATGCTGATCTTCTGGAGCGCAGATATTCCCAGGCCATCGGACACGCAAACTGTAGCGGTGACGCTTAAACAGTCGAAGTACCAAGCGCAGTCGGTAAACGCGTTGAATTTTTCAGTACCGAATATTCCGGCCGGCGCGATTGGCCTGACGGTGCCAAACATTGAAGCGGCGCTGAACACCATGCTGGATGTTGAGCATTTCATCGTGGAGATGGGTGGGCGTGCGGTTGCAGATATCGACTGGACCGATGGCTTGGCAGCGCGAGCCAAGCTGAACCAATGCGTCAGCAACCGCTAGGTTGTTCGGCAAAAGCGCTTTTCGTATTCCCTATTCACCAACCCGGCCCTAAAAAATGAACCGCCGCAAGAAAATCAAACAGCTACTCGAAGCGCATGCCAAAAAGGCCAACGCGAAAAAAGCACCTAAGAAGAAATCCACCTATATCAGCAAAGCCGACCGTTTAAAGCTGGCCGCTGAAGCCAGCCAAGAAGCAGCTAATGTTGCGTCCGAACCAACGGAGTCGGACTCGACCGCTCAAACCCAAGACGAAACACAGCCATAAATTCAATAAGCCGCAATGGACTACAAGGAAGAACTTTCATATGCCAGGCCAATACCCAAACCGGATCAAGCAACTGCCCTTATTCGATGGCCGCTTTGACGCCTATAAGCTTGAGGCCAAAGACAGCACCGTTCTGTTCGCCTCCTACCCTGCTGGCACCTCCATCCCGCCGCATACCCATGACACCGATAACCATGGCGTGATCACACGTGGCGAGTTGATCCTGACGCTGAACAACCAGACGATCCGGGTTGGCGTCGGCGAGTGGTATCACGTACCTGCACACGTTGAGCACTCGGCTGTCTTTGAGGTCGAGACCGATGAGGTTGAATTCTGGTTTGTGTAGGCACGACAAGCCCTTGGATAAATCTGATAGATCCAAGCCAGCCCAAAGCGCTATCCGGGCCCGCCGCATTTATATGCTGGCGCTGCTGTGCCTACTCGGCCTGCTGCTGCCGCTGCTCTCACACCTGCTCGCTGGCGTAACGGGCACGCTGGCCTGGCTGATCGATCTGGCCAGCCATTGGCAGTGGCTGTTCTTGTTGGGGCTCGTGGTGTTTGCCGGACTGGCTTGTTGCCGCGATAAGCGCTGGGCCGTTTTGTTGTTGGCGTTGCCGTTACCCTGGCTGACGGCATCCGCGCCGGCACCGACTGGCGAGCCGCAGGCTCAGGTGTTGGCCGTGGCCAGTGCCAACGTCCATCTGCATAGTCGCAACATCAAGGCACTGGCCGCATGGTTGGCCCAGGAAAAGCCGGATGTGCTGGTGCTGCTGGAGGTTTCCCCGGCCTATGCGCAAGGCTTGCGCACGCTGCGCGATTATCCCTTTCAACACATCGTTGCCGAAGACAGCCCCTTTGGCATCGCCGTGCTGTCTCGCCACCCACTGCAGCAGATCGAGGTAATCGAGGATGCGCAGGGGATTGCCCATATCGAGGCGCTACTGCATTGGCACGGTCAGCCGGTTGGGATTATCGCCCTGCACCCGATGCCGCCGCTCGCACCGCAGTATCACAGCGTGCGCAACGCCAAGCTCGCGGCCCTGGCCAGGCACGCCACAGCCAGCGGCATACCGACGGTTTTAGCCGGCGACCTGAATGCCACACCCTGGTCGTCGGCCTTTAGCGGGCTGGCGCAATTGGGTTTACGCCGTGCCAGCGGTTTGGCCGCGACTTGGCCAGCCGTTTTGCAGGGCGTGCTCGGGCTGCCTATCGACCATGTACTGGTCACGCAGCATTGGGCCGTAGCAGCGCGTAAGGTAGGCCCACAGCTGGGTTCGGATCACTTGCCGGTGCTGGTTCACCTGGTGCCCACGCTAGAGAAATAAAGGCGACAGGTTTACCTTGCCTAACCGCCCGCACCTGCCATTCCAAACATTGAGGGACCAGCATGATCACCTGCCACATCCGCTATGTGCTCGACCCGCGCAAACTCAAGGAATTCGAGCATTACGGCAAGTTGTGGATTGCCCTGGTGGCGAAGTTTGGCGGCACGCACCACGGTTACTTTCTGCCGTCCGAGGGTGCCAACAATATCGGCCTGGCGATGTTCAGCTTCCCCAGCCTGGCGGAGTATGAGCAGTATCGGCTGAAATCCTTTGCCGACGCCGAGTGCCTGGCGGCCTTCAAATATGCGGAAGAGACTCAGTGCATCATCAGCTACGAGCGCACCTTCTTCCGTCCGGTATTTGATGCCTGACTGAACCTTTATTTGCCGAGTTAAGCACCATGTCCCAGCTCGCCCACTTCCAGTTAATGGCCCGCTATAACGCGTGGATAAATGACAAGCTCTACGCGGCCGCCGGCCAACTGTCGCCGCAGGCGCTGAGTGAGGATCGCGGGGCGTTTTTCCCGTCCATCCTCGCCACGCTTAACCATATTGCGGTGGCCGATATCATCTGGCTCAAGCGCTTTGCCGAGCACCCGGCCTGCACAGAGCTGCGCGCGGCGATCAGCGATTTACAGCGGCCGTCGGCGCTGGATCAGCTGCTATTCGACACCTTCGCGCCGTTGCAGACGCTGCGCAGCCGGCTGGATGGGCATATCAGCGACTGGGTGGCGGCGCTGAGCGAGGCAGACCTGGAATATGTGCTGGCCTACGGCAATATGAAGGGAGTACCAGCGCAGCGCCCCTATGCCGGCCTGATGCTGCATTTCTTCAATCACCAGACTCACCATCGCGGCCAGGCCAGCACGTTGTTGTTCCAGGCCGGTCAGGATATCGGCGTGACCGATTTGCTGGCGCTAATCGCCGATGTTGACCCGCGCTAACGCCCACAACCAGCGGACAGGACGTCACAGCATGGCTTTTAACCCAACCGAACGCCTCAGCCTGCTCGCCATCAAGGGCGTTGGCCCCACGGTGATCAAGCGCTTCGAGGAGCTGGGCATCGACTCCCTGGCGCAATTGGCCACGTACCGGGCCGAGGATATCGCCGAGATGGTAGCTGCCATGCTCGGCAGCACCTGCTGGAAGAACAGCCCGCAGGCCAAGGCCGCGCTGAATGCGGCCATCGCCAGAGCCAAAGAGAGCCAATGAAGCCCCTCGCCCTGCTGCGGGTTTATCTGCCGTCGATGGCCTTTCGCCAAGCAGCGCAGGTGCAGCTGGGTAGCTGTTTGCCGGCGATTACAGCGGCAGCGGTGTGGCTCAGAACCCTGGAAATACAGCGTGAGTTGCAAGGCTTGCGGGTGCGCCACTCGCCTGGGGTGAAGTTGCTGCTGCGTTATATGCAGTGGGATTACGCGCTGTACCGCGCCTTGCAGGAGCACGGCATAGCCCCGCAGCAGGCCGGCGAGTGGATCGAGCAGATCAACTGGCAGATCTTCGCCCCGGCCAGCGCCCTGGCCTTCAAGCTGTCGCACCTGCGCAGCCGCCGTCTGCAAACACGTATCCAGTGGCTGCTCGATGCGCTGTTCAACCTGGTGTTTACCCGCCCGTTTCGCCGCACCACCCTGCCCGCCGTCGCGGGCGTGGCCTTTGATGTGCAGGTGTGCCCGCTGGCCAGTTACCTGCGCGAGCAGGGTGCACCAGAGCTGACCCATTTTGCCGCGTGCAGCCTGGATTACCGTATGGCCAGCGATTGGGGCGTGACGCTGCAACGCAGGCAAACCCTCGCCGGCGGCGCGGCGTATTGTGATTTTCGCTTTAGCGTGCCGCCCACCGAGCTGATTGCCCGCTCCGGCGCAACGGCCGAGCACAGCACCTCGCATCAGGCGGAAAAGCAGCCGTAAAGCGCTCGGCAGCGGGGCATATCCCTGACCGACAGGTCATCCCTGGAACGTCATGTTTGATTGATCGCTCAACAATAACCGGCCTAGACTGCGCGCATTCCGGGGACGCCCCCTATCGACGGAGAAGCCGATGCCCAAGGTTGGAATGCAACCGATCCGCCGCTCGCAATTGATCGCGGCGACCCTTGAAGCAGTGGATCAGGTCGGCATGAGCGATGCCAGCATCGCCTATATCGCGCGGATCGCCGGGGTCTCCAACGGCATCATCAGTCACTATTTCCGCGACAAGAACGGCCTGCTCGACGCCACCATGCGCCACCTGATGCAGGCGCTCAGCGATGCCGTGCGCGAACGCCGCGCCAGCCTGCCGCCGGACCAGCCACGCGAGCACCTGCGGGCGATGATTGAAGGCAACTTCGATGACAGCCAGGTCAACGGCCCGGCGATGAAAACCTGGCTGGCGTTCTGGGCCACCAGCATGCACCAGCCGGCGCTGCGGCGTTTGCAGCGGGTCAACGACCACCGCCTGTATTCCAACCTGTGCGGGCAATTCCGCCGGGTGTTGCCGCAGGATCAGGCGCGCAGCGCAGCCCGTGGCCTGGCGGCGTTGATCGATGGGTTGTGGCTGCGCGGTGCGCTGTCCGGCGAAGGCTTCGACACCCGCCAGGCGATTGAGATCGCTTACGAATACCTTGATCTGCAATTGGCCAAGGCGCAGTAAACCTCGCGCACCTTCCGCCGAGGCGCTAGCTGAGTGGACTGCCGTAGCAATGCTCAGCTTTTGTAGGAGCGGGCTTGCCCGCGATTCGCGGTAACTCGAATAACATCGCGGCCAAGGCCGCTCCTACATACCCCGCAGACCCAGCCAGCACGGCTGGCGAGCACTTGATTGGCGCATAGCCTCAAACAACCTCAATACCACCGCCTACACGCCCGGCGTGTCGTGTTTGGCTGCGCACTGTCGTTTTTATTGATTGATCGTTCAATTAAGATAATTTAGCCTTGCGTCTATATTGCCTACACCGACGACTTGCGCCAGGCGGCTCGCGTCGCCCACCGCCCACGAGGAACGCGCCATGCCCCGCTTCGACGAACAGCAGCTTTATATCGGTGGCCGTTATGTAGCGGCCAGCAGTGGCCAGACGTTTGAGAGCATCAACCCGGCCAACGGTGAAGTGCTGGCCAAGGTGCAGCGCGCCAGCCAGGCGGACGTGGAATTGGCCGTGGCCAGCGCCAGCGAAGGCCAGAAGGTGTGGGCCGCGATGACCGCCATGCAGCGCTCGCGCATCCTGCGCAAGGCCGTGGATATTCTGCGCGAGCGCAACGATGAGCTGGCCGAGCTTGAAACCCTCGACACCGGCAAGCCGCTGAGCGAAACCCGCTACGTCGATATCGTCACCGGCGCGGACGTGCTGGAGTATTACGCCGGGCTGATTCCAGCCATCGAAGGCGAGCAGATCCCGCTGCGCGACACCAGTTTCGTCTACACCCGCCGCGAGCCGCTGGGCGTAGTTGCCGGCATCGGCGCGTGGAACTACCCGATCCAGATCGCCCTGTGGAAATCCGCCCCGGCCCTGGCCGCTGGCAACGCGATGATCTTCAAACCTAGCGAAGTCACCTCGTTAAGCGCGCTGAAACTCGCCGAGATTTACACCGCCGCCGGCCTGCCCGATGGCGTGTTCAACGTGCTGACCGGCAGCGGCCGTGAAGTTGGCCAGTGGCTGACCGAGCACCCGGGCATCGAGAAGATTTCCTTTACCGGCGGCACCGTCACCGGCAAGAAGGTCATGGCCAGCGCCTCCAGTTCGTCGCTCAAGGAAGTGACCATGGAGCTGGGCGGCAAGTCGCCGCTGATCGTGTTCGAGGACGCCGACCTCGACCGCGCCGCCGACATCGCGGTGATGGCCAACTTCTACAGCTCCGGCCAGGTCTGCACCAACGGCACCCGCGTGTTCGTGCCGCGCATGTTGCAGGCGCGCTTCGAGGCCAAGGTGCTGGAGCGGGTCAAACGCATCCGCCTCGGCGATCCACTTGCCGAGGCCACCAACTTCGGCCCGCTGGTCAGCGCGGCACATATGGAAAGCGTGCTCGGTTATATCGACAAAGGCCGCAGCGAAGGCGCACGCCTGCTGATCGGCGGCAACCGCGTGACCGAGGGCGACTACGCCAAGGGCGCCTATGTCGCGCCGACGGTGTTCACCGACTGCAAGGACTACATGACCATCGTCCGTGAAGAAATCTTCGGCCCGGTGATGAGCATTCTGATCTACGACAGCGAAGAGGAAGTGATCCGCCGCGCCAACGCCACCGAATACGGCCTGGCCGCTGGCGTGGTGACCCGCGACCTGAACCGCGCGCACCGCGTGATCCACAAGCTGGAAGCCGGCATCTGCTGGATCAACACCTGGGGCGAGTCGCCAGCAGAAATGCCAGTTGGCGGTTACAAACAGTCCGGCGTCGGCCGCGAAAACGGCCTGACCACCCTGGCGCACTACACGCGGATCAAATCGGTACAGGTTGAGCTGGGCGGCTACACCTCGGTGTTCTGACCACTGTGTTGTGGGAGGGGCTTTAGCCGCGACACCTTTCGCGGCTAAAGCGGAACGCCGCCCGACCCCTACCACGAATTGAATCGCCGCCCCGTAGCCCGGATGCAATCCGGGAACAGTCACCGCGTTTTCCCCGGAGTGCATCCGGGCTACAGGAGCTTTTATGCCCCAGGAATTCGACTACATCATCATCGGCGCCGGCTCGGCCGGTAACGTGCTGGCCACCCGCCTGACCGAGGACGCCGACGTCAGCGTGCTGCTGCTGGAAGCCGGCGGCCCGGACTACCGCCTGGATTTCCGCACCCAGATGCCCGCCGCCCTGGCCTTCCCGCTGCAAGGCCGGCGCTACAACTGGGCCTACCTGACCGACCCCGAGCCGCATATGAACAACCGCCGTATGGAGTGCGGGCGCGGCAAGGGCCTGGGCGGCTCATCGCTGATCAACGGCATGTGCTACATCCGCGGCAACGCCATGGATTACGACGGCTGGGCCGAGGAAAAGGGCCTGGAAGACTGGAGCTACCTGGATTGCCTGCCATATTTCCGCAAGGCGGAAACCCGCGATATCGGTGCCAATGCCTACCACGGCGGCGACGGCCCGGTGAGCGTGACGACGCCGAAAAACGGCAATAACCCGCTGTTCCACGCCATGATCGAAGCCGGCGTGCAGGCCGGTTACCCGCGTACCGACGACCTCAACGGCTACCAGCAGGAAGGCTTCGGCCCGATGGACCGCACCGTCACGCCCAAGGGCCGCCGCTCCAGCACTGCACGCGGCTACCTCGATCAGGCCCGCCAGCGGCCGAACCTGACCATCGTTACCCACGCCCTCACCGACCGCATTCTGTTCAGCGGCAAGCGCGCCACTGGTGTGGCTTATCTGCTGGGCGACAACGACACGCCAATCACCGTTAACGCGCGCCGCGAAGTGCTGCTGTGCAGCGGCGCGATTGCCTCGCCGCAGGTGCTGCAACGCTCCGGCGTCGGCCCGGCGGCGCTGCTACGCGAGCTGGACATCCCGCTGGTGCACGATCTGCCCGGCGTCGGCCAGAACCTGCAGGACCACCTGGAGGTGTACCTGCAATACGCCTGCAAGCAGCCAGTGTCGCTGTACCCGGCGCTGCAATGGTGGAACCAGCCGATGATCGGCGCCAACTGGCTGTTCCTCGGCAAGGGCATCGGCGCCAGCAACCAGTTCGAGGCCGGCGGCTTTATCCGCTCAAGCAGCGAGTTCGAATGGCCGAATATCCAGTACCACTTCCTGCCGGTGGCAATTAACTACAACGGCAGCAACGCGGTGAAGGAGCACGGTTTCCAGGCGCACATGGGCTCCATGCGCTCACCGAGTCGTGGCCGTATCCAGATCAAATCCAAAGACCCACGCCAGCACCCGAGCATCCTGTTCAACTACATGGCGCACGAGCAGGATTGGCGCGAGTTCCGCGACGGCATCCGCATCACCCGCGAAATCATGGCGCAGGCCGCGCTGGACCCGTACCGCGGTCGCGAGATCAGCCCCGGCGCCGAGCTGCAAACCGACGCCGAACTGGACGCCTTTATCCGCGAACATGCAGAAACGGCCTACCATCCGTCGTGTTCCTGCAAGATGGGTGAAGACGCTATGGCGGTGGTCGACGGCCAGGGCCGGGTACATGGCATCGACGGCCTACGGGTGGTGGATGCCTCGATCATGCCGCTGATCGTTACCGGTAATCTGAATGCGCCGACCATCATGATGGCCGAGAAGATCGCCGACAAAATCCGCGGCCGCGCCCCACTGCCACGTAGCACGGCGCCGTATTTCGTCGCCGGTAATGCGGCCGTACGCGGCACCGCACAACGCTCCGCTTAACAACCTATCCGGGACTAGTGCTCAGAGCGTGTAGCTCTTGTAGGAGCGGGCTTGCCCGCGAAGGTCGACAGAAAAACATCGCGGCCAAGGCCGCCCCTACGAGTTAGCAAAATCCGCCGCAATCTTTGCTTGAGCACAGCCTCTAGTCAGGCCGGACGCGGCGTGATTGGCCACCCAGAACGCCGACCTTTAGCCCGGTGCAACCACAGGCGGCTTGATGCTGCAGGCGAAGCACGTCGATAATGCGCAGTTTTCAACCAGCGCCATTGTGCGCCGCCGCCATCGGCCGACCGAGCAGACCATGAAAGACAGCATTCGCCACCTGATTCAGCAAGCCCTGACCCGCCTCACTGCCGACGGCGTGCTGCCGGAGGGCCTGACTCCGGCCATTCAGGTGGAGAACACCAAAGACAAGGCCAACGGCGATTTCGCCAGCAACATCGCCATGATGCTGGCCAAGCCGGCCGGCATGAAACCGCGCGACCTGGCCGAGAAGCTGATCGCTGCGCTGCCGGCTGACGCCGGTATCAGCAAGGTCGAAATCGCCGGCCCGGGCTTTCTCAACTTCTTCCAGAACACCCAGACCCTGGCCGCGCGCCTGGACACGCTGCTGGCCGACGCCAAGCTGGGTGTACGCAAAGCCGGCCCGGCGCAGCGCGTGGTGGTTGATCTGTCCGCCCCCAACCTGGCCAAAGAGATGCACGTTGGTCACCTGCGCTCGACCATCATCGGTGACGGCGTGGCGCGGGTTCTGGAATTCCTCGGCGACGAGGTGATCCGGCAGAACCACGTGGGCGACTGGGGCACCCAGTTCGGCATGCTGCTGGCCTATATGCAGGAAAACCCGGCGGCCGCCGAAAGCGAGTTGGCCGACCTGGAAGGCTTCTACCGCGCGGCGAAGAAGCGCTTCGACGACTCCCCGGAGTTCGCCGAGCGCGCCCGTGAACTGGTGGTGCAACTGCAAGCTGGCGATGCCGAGTGCCTGCGCCTGTGGCACCGCTTCAACGATATTTCCCTGAGTCACTGCCAGGCGCTGTATGACCGCCTGGGGGTGAAACTGAACATGGCCGACGTCAAGGGCGAGAGCGCCTACAACGACGACCTGGCCAATGTGGTCGCCGACCTCAAGGCCAAAGGCCTGCTGACCGAAGACAACGGCGCGCAATGCGTGTTTATGGACGAGTTCAAGAACGCCGAAGGCAACCCGCTGCCGCTGATCGTGCAGAAGGCTGGTGGCGGCTACCTGTACGCCACCACCGACCTGGCTGCCACCCGCTACCGCGCCAACGTATTGAAAGCCGACCGCGTGCTGTACTTCGTCGACCAGCGCCAGGCCCTACACTTCCAGATGGTCTTCGCCGCTGCGCGCCTGGCTGGTTTCGTCCCGGCCAGCCTGCAGATGGAGCATATGGGTTTCGGCACCATGAACGGCGCCGACGGCCGCCCATTCAAGACCCGCGACGGCGGCACCGTGAAGCTGGTCGACCTGCTCGATGAAGCCGAGGAGCGCGCCTACACCCTGGTCAAAGGCAAAAACCCCGAGCTGGATGAAGCCGAGCTGCGCCAGATCGCCCGCGCCGTGGGCATCAGTGCGGTGAAATACGCCGACCTGTCCAAGCATCGCACCAGCGATTACCGCTTCAACTTCGAGCTGATGCTGAGCTTCGAAGGCAACACCGCGCCGTACCTGCTGTACGCCTACACCCGTGTGGCCAGCGTGCTGCGCAAAGTGGGCAAGGGCTTCGACCAACTGGACGGCCAACTGGACCTGCAGGCTGCCCAGGAAATCGACCTGGCCGGCAAGCTCGCACAGTTCGCCGAAGTGCTCGGCGGCGTGGCCGACAAGGGCGAACCGCACCTGCTCTGCGCCTACCTGTATGACCTTGCCGGGCTGTTCTCCAGCTTCTACGAAAACTGCCCGATCCTCGCTGCCGAGGACGAAGGCGTGCGCAACAGCCGCCTGCGCCTGGCGGCCCTCACCGGCCGCACCCTCAAGCAGGGCCTGCAGCTGCTCGGTCTGGAAACCCTGGAGCGCATGTAAGTGGCCGCCAAGAAGAAGCCCGCCGCCAAGCGCGGTGCCAGCCGCTACCAGGCTCCGGCGAAAAAGCCGGTGCCGGGCTGGTTCTGGCTGGTCTGCGGGCTGGTGATCGGCGGCTTTATGGTGTTTCTGTTCAGCCTGGAGCCCGGCCGCGACGAGATCAAGCGCAGCAAGGTCGAACAGGCGCGCGCCAACCAGGCCACCAAACCACCGGCCAACAAGCCCGCCAACAGCGAGCCGGCCAAACCCAAGTACGACTTCTACACCCTGCTACCGGAGTCGGAAGTGATCCTGCCGCCACAGGCCATCGAACAACCGCCGGCCGTGCCTGAGCAGAAACCGGTCAGCCCGGAAGAAGCCGCGAAGATCGACGCCGCCCGTGCCGAGGCCGCGCTCAACGGCCAGGTGCCGCCACCGCCGCCAGTGGTCGCCAAAGGACCGGTCAGCTCGCAGTTTTTCCTCCAGGCGGGCTCGTTCCGTCGCAAGGACGATGCCGACGCCCTGCGCGCGCAGATCATCCTGCTCGGGCAGAACGTGCAGGTGGAATCCGGCACGGTGCGCGAGGAAACCTGGCACCGTGTACTGGTCGGCCCGTTCGCCACCCGCGAGCAGCTCGGTCAGGCGCAGAAATCCCTGGCCGGCAGCGGCTTCAGCAATCTGTTGTTACAGCAGCGCCAGGTGCAATAAAACCCAGGCCTGGCGGGCCCTGCGGCAAGTTCTGCCGACTATTTGTCGGACACTGGCTACCGCAGGGCTTGAAGCAGGCGCGCACAGCCCCCACTTCATTCGGCATTGGGCACTTTCGCCCCGCTGCGTGGAGACTCTCCCCTTGACCACCATCGTTTCAGTGCGCCGCAACGGCAAAGTCGTCATGGGCGGCGACGGCCAGGTGTCCCTAGGCAATACCGTGATGAAAGGCAACGCGAAAAAAGTCCGTCGCCTCTACCACGGCCAGGTGCTGGCCGGCTTTGCCGGTGCCACTGCCGACGCCTTTACCCTGTTCGAGCGCTTCGAAGGCCAACTGGAAAAACACCAGGGCCATCTGATCCGCGCCGCCGTCGAGCTGGCCAAAGACTGGCGTACCGATCGTTCGCTGAGCCGCCTGGAAGCCATGCTGGCGGTGGCCAACAAGGACGCATCCTTGATCATCACCGGCAACGGTGACGTGGTTGAGCCCGAACACGGTCTGATCGCCATGGGCTCCGGCGGTGGTTTCGCCCAGGCCGCAGCCATGGCCCTGCTGCAGAAAACCGACTTGAGCGCCCGCGAAATCACCGAAACCGCGCTGAACATTGCCGGCTCTATCTGCGTGTTCACCAACCAGAATTTAACTATCGAGGAAGAAGACTGCGCTGAATAAGCGCGCTCTCCTCTGGAGTACCCCCGCATGTCCATGACGCCCCGCGAGATCGTTTCCGAACTCAACCGCCACATCATCGGCCAGGACGACGCCAAACGCGCCGTGGCCATTGCCCTGCGCAACCGCTGGCGGCGCATGCAGCTGCCCGCCGAGCTGCGCCAGGAAGTAACACCGAAGAACATCCTGATGATCGGCCCCACCGGCGTCGGCAAAACCGAAATTGCCCGGCGTCTGGCCAAGCTGGCCAATGCCCCGTTTATCAAGGTGGAAGCGACCAAGTTCACCGAAGTCGGCTATGTCGGCCGCGATGTCGAGTCGATCATCCGTGACCTCGCCGATGCGGCGATCAAGATGCTGCGTGAGCAGGAGATGATCAAGGTCCGCCACCGCGCCGAGGACGCCGCCGAAGAGCGCATTCTCGATGCCCTGCTGCCGCCGGCCCGCACCGGCTTCAACGAAGAAGCCGCACCGAGCAGCGACTCCAACACCCGTCAGCTGTTCCGCAAACGCCTGCGTGAAGGCCAGCTGGACGACAAGGACATCGAGATCGAAGTCGCTGACGCGCCGGCCGGCATCGAAATCATGACCCCACCGGGCATGGAAGAGATGACCAACCAGCTGCAGAGCCTGTTTTCCAACATGGGCAAAGGCAAGCGCAAGAGCCGCAAGCTCAAGGTCAAGGAAGCCCTGAAAATGGTGCGCGATGAAGAAGCCGCGCGCCTGGTCAACGAGGAAGAACTCAAGGCCCAGGCCCTGGAAGCCGTGGAGCAGAATGGCATCGTGTTTATCGACGAGATCGACAAGGTGGCCAAACGCGGCAACACCGGTGGCGCCGATGTATCCCGTGAAGGCGTGCAGCGCGACCTGCTGCCGCTGATCGAAGGCTGCACGGTGAACACCAAGCTGGGCATGGTGAAGACCGACCACATCCTGTTTATCGCTTCCGGCGCCTTCCACCTGAGCAAGCCGAGCGACCTGGTGCCCGAACTGCAAGGCCGCCTGCCGATTCGCGTGGAGCTGAAAGCCCTGACCCCGCAGGACTTCGAGCGCATCCTCAGCGAACCGCATGCCTCGCTGACCGAACAATACGCCGCGCTGCTGCACACCGAAGGCCTGGGCATCCAGTTCGCCCAGGACGGCATCAAACGCATCGCCGAGATCGCCTGGCAGGTCAATGAGAAGACCGAGAACATTGGCGCTCGCCGCCTGCACACCCTGCTCGAACGCCTGCTGGAAGAAGTCTCCTTCAGCGCCGGCGACCTGGCCGGGCAGCAGAATGGCGCGCCCATCGTGATCGACGCCGCCTACGTCAACAGCCACCTCGGCGAGCTGGCGCAGGACGAAGACCTGTCGCGCTATATCCTCTAAAAACCTGCCTACGATCTGCTGCGCGTCGGCCCTGCGGCGTTAAAAACAGGTTCGGAAAGCCGCTTGCGGCTAACGCACCTTAGTGCGGTCCCGAAGGGGCGAGTGAAACGAGTAATGCTCATGTACAACTCGTACACTGCGCTTCCTCGCCGTTTTGACCAGCCAAAGGCTGTTACTAACGTAGCGCCTTGCATGGCTCTAGCTCGCAAGATCGTAAACAGTTTTTAACAGCAGTCTGTAGGAGCGAGCTTGCTCGCGATTTGGCATGATCGCGAGCAAGCTCGCTCCTACATTTCCTGCGGAACCCGCCCATGCGTATCCCCACCGCGATCAAACTGCACAAAGCCTCGAAAACCCTGGAGCTGCATTACGGGGCGGACGAGCGTTACACCCTGTCCGCCGAGTTTCTGCGCGTGCATTCGCCCTCGGCCGAAGTGCAAGGCCATGGCAAGCCGATCCTGCAAACCGGCAAGCTCGGCGTAGGCCTGAGCAAGATCGAGCCCGCAGGCAATTACGCCCTCAAGCTGACCTTCGATGATGGCCACGACAGCGGTCTGTTCAGCTGGGACTATCTGGAACAGCTGGCCATCCGGCAAAACGAGCTGTGGAACGATTACCTGACCGCCTTGGCCGCCGCCGGCAAATCCCGCGACCCTAGCGAGAGCGTGGTACGCCTGCTGCTCTGATGCCCACGTGCGGCCTGTCAGGTACAGCCCCATGCAGCCTCGGTTTTTTCCTCAGGACGAACCTGCCGGGCGACAATCTGCCGCAGCGCAGCAACCCCTCTAGGCCGTTGCTCCTGGCCGGTTAGAGCGCATTTTCTAATCCTTCTCTGCATACTTGTCGTGCATTCGGCCAAGATAGCGGCCAGCTTGCACAAATTCACAAACTCGGGTAACCAAGTAGTTGGAAGTTTTCCTGTTTCTGGCCAGGCCAGTTGCAGGAAAGATTGCGGAGCGATCCGCCCTTGGTAATCCGGGCAATACCTGGCCCTTAGCCCTGTGTCGCCGTGCACAGCCGTATGCCGGTATTTCGTCTCAGGACAATGGAGCGTTGTAGATGACAGATAAGAATAATGATGACCTGAAACACCAGGCCTCCGAGAACACCCTGGGTCTTAACCCGGTCATCGGCATCCGTGGGAAAGACCTGCTCAGCTCGGCGCGTATCGTGCTCAAGCAAGCCATCAAGCAACCGCTGCACAGCGCCAAACACCTTGCCCACTTCAGCCTCGAACTGAAGAACGTGATGCTCGGTCAATCCGACCTCACCCCCGCCGAAGGCGATCGGCGCTTTGCCGACCCGGCCTGGAGCCAGAATCCGCTGTACCGCCGCTACCTGCAGACCTACCTGGCCTGGCGCAAGGAGCTGCATGACTGGGTCGAGCACAGCAACCTGTCCGAGCAAGATGCCAGCCGCGGTCACTTCGTGATCAACCTGATGACCGAAGCCATGGCCCCAACCAACAGCATGGCCAACCCGGCGGCGGTAAAACGCTTCTTCGAGACCGGCGGCAAGAGCCTGCTCGATGGTCTCTCGCACCTGGCCAAGGACATCGTCCACAACGGCGGCATGCCCAGCCAGGTCAACATGAATGCCTTCGAGGTCGGCAAGAACCTCGCCACCAGCGACGGTGCGGTGATCTTCCGCAACGACCTGCTGGAACTGATCCAGTACAAGCCGATCACCGAGCAGGTGCACGAACGCCCGCTGCTGGTAGTACCACCACAGATCAACAAGTTCTACGTCTTCGACCTGTCGCCGGAAAAGAGCGTGGCGCGCTTCCTGCTGCGCAACGGCGTACAAACCTTCGTGGTGAGTTGGCGCAACCCGACCAAGGCGCACCGTGAGTGGGGCCTGTCGACCTATATCGAAGCCCTGAAAGAAGCCATCGACGTGGTTACCGCCGTCACCGGCAGCAAGGACGTCAACATGCTCGGTGCCTGCTCCGGCGGCCTGACCACCACCTCGCTGCTCGGCCACTACGCCGCGCTGGGTGAGAAGAAGGTGCATGCACTGACCCTGCTGGTCAGCGTGCTGGATAACCGCCTGGAAACCGACGTAGCGCTGTTCGCCGACGAGAAGAGCCTGGAGCTGGCCAAGCGCCGCTCCTACCAGGCCGGCGTGCTGGAAGGCAGCGACATGGCGAAAGTCTTCGCCTGGATGCGCCCCAACGACCTGATCTGGAACTACTGGGTCAACAACTACCTGCTCGGCAACGAGCCACCGGTGTTCGACATTCTCTACTGGAACAACGACACCACCCGCCTGCCGGCTGCGCTGCATGGCGAGTTTATCGAGATGTTCAAGTCCAACCCGTTGATCCGCGCCAATGCCCTGGAAGTCTGCGGCACGCCGATCGACCTCAAGCAAGTCACCAGCGATCTGTACTGCGTGGCCGGCACCACTGACCACATCACGCCGTGGGAGTCGTGCTACAAGTCGGCCAAGTTGTTTGGCGGCAACGTCGAGTTCGTGCTGTCCAACAGCGGGCACATCCAGAGCATTCTCAACCCGCCGGGCAACCCGAAAGCACGCTACATGACCAACACCGAGTTGCATGCAGACCCGAAAACCTGGCAAGCCACCTCCACCAAGCACGCCGACTCCTGGTGGCTGCATTGGCAAACCTGGCTGGCCGAACGTTCCGGCGCCAACAAAAAGGCCCCGACCCAACTCGGCAACAAGAAATACCCGGCCGGCGAAGCAGCGCCTGGCACCTACGTTCACGAACGTTGAACACTGCGCACTGCGCATCACTGCCCGCGACACTGGAGGTGTCGCTCGCCCGCCGGGTCATTTGACCGGGCGTGGCGAACCAGGCTCGCCCTGGCGTTTCTGGAAAAGACCCGGAGGGTCTGATCCAGCGTTTTAACTGATAGGGCTTCTGCGCATGTCGCTACCTTTCACATTCCGCACCATCGAACTGGACGGCCAGACCATCCGCACGGCCGTTCGCCCCGGCAACGGCAAAATGACCCCACTGCTGATCTTCAACGGCATCGGGGCCAACCTGGAGCTGGTCATGCCATTCGTGCGGGCGCTTGATCCGGGCCTGGAGGTCATCGCATTCGACGTCCCCGGCGTCGGCGGCTCGTCCACACCCAGCACACCGTACCGTTTCCCGGGTTTGGCCAAACTGGCCGCGCGCATGCTCGATTACCTCGACTACGGCCAGGTCAATGCAATTGGCGTGTCCTGGGGTGGTGCGCTGGCGCAGCAGTTCGCCCACGACTACCCAGAGCGCTGCAAGAAACTGATTCTTGCCGCCACCTCGGCCGGCGCGGTAATGATCCCCGGCAAACCCAAGGTGCTCTGGTGCATGGCCAGCCCACGCCGCTATGTACAGCCCTCCTATGGCGTACAGATCGCCCCGGAAATCTACGGCGGCGCCTTCCGCCGCGACCCGAAACTGGCCCTGGCGCATGCCAGTAAAGTCCGTTCGGGCGGCAAGATGGGCTACTACTGGCAGCTGTTTGCTGGCTTGGGTTGGACCAGCATCCACTGGCTGCACAAGATTCGCCAACCGACGCTGGTCATGGCCGGCGACGACGACCCGCTGATCCCGCTGGTGAATATGCGTCTGCTGGCCTGGCGGATTCCCAACTCGGAACTGCACGTGATCGATGACGGCCACCTGTTCTTGGTGACTCGCGCCGAGGCCGTGGCACCGATCATCATGAAGTTCCTCGAAGAGGAACGGCAACGCGCCGTGATGCATCCGCAACCCACGGCGGCACGTAGCAACGGCTAAACGCACCACCGCTGGGCAGGACGCCTGGTTACACGCACAGAGGCTGTGCCGGCAGTACAGTGCTTGACCCGTTTCCGGGCACGTTGTATTACCTGAGACTTGGCGCGCGGCAGTCTGGAACGCACCTTGCGCGCGCGTTGGTATAAGCCTTGCTGCTTATCCATCAACCTTGAAGTCTCACGGTTTGACGACGGAGTGTTGCCCCATGCGAGACCAACCCGCCAAACGCGCCCTGCCCGTACGCAGCAGCGTGATGAATGCCCAGAACGCAGTGGTTGGTCTACGCGGCCGCGATCTGTTCTCCACTCTGCGCAGCCTGGCCCTACAAGGGGTCAAGCAACCCATCCACAGCGCCCGCCATGCGCTGGCCCTGGGCGGACAGCTGGGGCGTGTGCTACTCGGCGACAAGCCATTCAAGGTCAACCCGCAAGACCCGCGCTTCGCCGACCCCACCTGGCGTGACAACCCGCTCTACAGCCGCGGCCTGCAAGCCTACCTGGCCTGCCAGAAGCAGCTGAACAGCTGGATCGACGAGAGCAACCTGGACGCCGATGACCGTGCCCGCGCACGCTTTGTCGCCACCTTGCTCGGCGACGCCCTTGCGCCCAGCAACACCCTGCTCAATCCGCAGGTGATCAAGGAACTGTTCAACAGCGGCGGCAGTAGCCTGTTCAAGGGCGTGACGCACCTGTTCGATGACCTGGTGAACAACGACGGCATGCCCAGCCAGGTCAGCAAGCACGCTTTCGAGGTCGGCCGTAACCTGGCCACCACCAGCGGAGCTGTGGTGTTTCGCAACGAGTTGCTGGAGCTGATCCAGTACAAACCGATGAGTGAAAAGCAGTACGCCAAGCCGCTGCTGATCGTGCCGCCGCAAATCAACAAGTTCTATATCTTCGACCTCTCCAGCGAGAAGAGCTTCGTCCAATACGCCCTGAAGAACGGTCTGCAAACCTTTGTCATCAGCTGGCGCAACCCCGATCCTCGGCACCGTGAATGGGGCCTGTCGAGTTATGTCGAAGCGCTGGAAGCGGCCATCGACGCCTGCCGCGACATCACTGGCAGTAAAGACGTCAACCTGCTCGGCGCCTGTGCCGGCGGCCTGACCATCGCAGCCCTGCAAGGCCATCTGCAGGCCAAACGCCAGCTGCGCAAGGTGGCCAGTGCCACCTACATGGTCAGCTTGCTCGACAGCCAGATCGACAGCCCGGCCATGCTGTTTGCCGATGAGCTGACCCTCGAAGCCGCCAAGCGTCGCTCCTACCAGCAAGGTGTGCTGGATGGCCGCGACATGGCGCGGGTGTTCGCCTGGATGCGCCCCAACGACCTGATCTGGAATTACTGGATCAACAACTACCTGCTCGGCAAACAACCGCCGGCCTTCGACATCCTTTACTGGAATAACGACAACACCCGCCTGCCGGCCGCCCTGCATGGCGACCTGATCGACTTCTTCAAGCACAACCCGCTGACCCACCCGCGCGGTCTGGAAGTCTGTGGCACGCCGGTGGACCTGCAGAAGGTCACGGTCGACAGCTTCAGCGTCGCCGGGATCAACGACCACATCACCCCCTGGGACGCGGTGTATCGCTCGACCCTGCTGCTGGGCGGCAACCGGCGCTTTATTCTGTCCAACAGCGGGCATATCCAGAGCATTCTCAACCCACCGGGTAATCCGAAATCCAATTACCTGGAGAACCCCAAGCTCAGCGGCGATCCGCGCGCCTGGTACCACGATGCCGAGCACGTGCAAGGCAGCTGGTGGCCGGTATGGCTGAAATGGATGCAGGAGCGCTCAGGCGAGCAGAAAGACACCCTGCTGGCCCTGGGCAACCAGAACCATCCCGCGATGGAAGCCGCACCGGGCACCTACGTGCACGTACGCTGAAGTACTCGCATGATCAAACTGGCCGCAACCTGTTGCGGCCAGGTATCTTCACCACTCCCGCGGCCAGAATAAGAAGACCGGATGAAAACCCGCGACAGAATCCTCGAATGCGCCCTCCTGCTGTTCAATCAGAAGGGCGAACCCAATGTTTCCACCCTGGAAATAGCCAACGAGCTGGGTATCAGCCCGGGCAACCTGTACTACCACTTCCACGGCAAGGAACCGCTGATCCTCGGCTTGTTCGATCGCTTTCAGGCGGAACTCGCGCCGCTGCTCTCGCCACCCGAGGATGTGCAGCTGGACGTGGAGGATTACTGGCTGTTTCTGCACCTGATCGTCGAGCGCCTGGCGCACTACCGCTTCCTGTTCCAGGACCTGTCCAACCTGACCAGCCGCTTGCCGAAGCTGGAGCGCGGTATGCGTCACTGGCTCAACAACCTGAAACGCGCGCTGGCCGAGCTACTCGCACAACTGCAGATCGATGGCCAGTTACGCAGCGATACGCAGTCACTGGGCCAACTGGTCGAGCAGATCACCCTGACCCTGCTGTTTTCACTGGACTATCAACGCATCCTCGGCCGCGAAGGCGAGAGTCGCCTGGTGGTGTACCAGGTGATGATGCTGGTCGCTCCGCACCTGGCAGAAGAGTCACGATACGCGGCTGAACACCTGGCCCAGCGCTACCTGGAAGACTGACCCAGACAAACGCAAACGCCCGGCACTAGGCCGGGCGTTTGCGTTGACTGCTGCGCGTCTTACGACTGGGTAGCAGGTGTCACGGGTGCAGCAGGTGCAGCGGCCGGAGCAGGTGCAGCAGCGGCTACCGGAGCAGCAGCGGGCTTGGCTGCTGCTGGCTTGGCGGCCGGCTTAGCTGCTGGCTTGGCAGCCGGTTTCGCGGCTGGTTTAGCAGCAGGCTTGGCGGCAGCTTTTGCAGCGGGTTTAGCCGCTGGTTTGGCTGCAGCCTTGGCGGCCGGTTTAGCTGCTGGCTTGGCAGCCGGTTTCGCAGCGGGCTTGGCGGCAGCTTTGGCGGCCGGCTTGGCAGCGGGTTTAGCAGCAGGCTTGGCGGCTACTTTCTTGACTGCAGGCTTGACCGACTTGACCGAAACACCGGTCAGTTGCTCGATCTGCTTGGTCAGGCTTTCCACTTTGGCGTTAAGCGCTTTCACTTCATTGCGGCTCGGTACGCCGAGACGCGAAATGGCATTGTTCAAACGCTTGTCGAAGGCTTCTTCCAGCTCGCCCCACTTGCCAATCGCCTTGTCTTTGACTTCATCGACTTTCGATTTGGCAGTGTCCACTTTCGAACCCACAGTGGACTTCACCGCGCCGACTTGTTTGTCGACTTCAGTCTTGGCCAATTTCTCAGCTTTCTCGCCGTCCTTGACCAGCGTATCGAACAGCTTGTTGCCGTCCTTGCTGACCTTGGAGTAGGCACCCAAACCAGCCAGCCAGATTTGACGCGAGTATTTTTCTACTTCGCCGATCCAGGAAGTGGTTTGCTTTTCGGTTTTCTTTTTGACAGCCATCCTGCTCTCCTTACTTGGTACGCGCGACGTGCTCGAGCAACGCGCTCAGCTCATCCAGCTTAGCAGAGAGCGCTTCAACATCCTGCTTGGACGGAATGCCAATGCGGTTCAGGGCGCTGGCAACACGGTTGTCGAAGGCTTTTTCGATCTTGTCGAGTTGCACTTCAACCTTGTTTTTCACGCTGCTGACATTGCTGGTGACAGTGGTTTTTACGCTGTCGATTTGGCTGTTAGCCGCTTCAACTTGTTCGTTGACCAGTTTTTTGCCTTGTTTTTCAACGCCTTCGCCGCTCTTCACGAGCTCTTTGAAGTACTCGGAACCTTCCTGACCGGCTTTGGCGTATGCGCCCAGACCCGCCAGCCAGATTTTGCGAGCGTAGACTTTGGCGTCGCTCAGCACGCTGCTGGTTTCTTCAACAACGGCTTTCTTTTTAACGGCAACTTTCGACATGGTGCACCTCACTCTAAGTGTTTCGAGGAAACGCCCACGGATGCAGGCTTAGGTGCACGGTATCGATGAAAATTAGAAACCGCATACTAAGCGTAAGAAAAAACTGCCTGGAGCAGTTTTTAACGTCGCGCAGCGACGGCCCGCTGGGTGGTCGCCAGGGATGGCAGACGATCAAAAACTGCCCAAGGCAATTTTAAACAGCGCCTCAGGCCTGCAGATTCTTGTCCAACACTTCTTCGATCTCGCGCTTGATGGTGCCGCTCATGGCCGACAACAACAGCCCCAGGCTGAGCTGCACACGTACGCTGTCGTCATGCACATCAATGCGGCCATCGGCGCCGCTGCGCTTGAACTCCAGGCTGTCGCCGTTCCAGCGATAACGCACGTCGTATTCTCTTGCCAGGCGCTCGGCCAGTTGCTCGGCTTTTTCGCGGGCAACTTCGCGACCCAGGGAATGGGGACGTTCAATGGTGATCTTGGCCATGGCATTTCTCCTCGCCGTTAACTGCGACCTTAAGTCGCTGCGACTATAGCAAGGCTGCAAGGCGCAAGCTGCACGCAACGTCAGTACTCAGGCCACGGCACAACTTTGTGGTTTGCCGCCGCACGGCCCAAACCCAGCGGGGCTTTTTGGGTTTAGAATGGGCGCCACTTTGGATGCAGCCTCTCTGTTTTAGGAAAGGGCAAGATGAACGACCCGCGCAACAGCAGCGACAGCGAACCCACCACGCACTTTGGTTTCCAGAGCGTGCCGGAAAGCCAGAAGGCGGAGAAAGTCGCCGAGGTGTTCCATTCGGTGGCCGCCAAATATGACCTGATGAACGACGTGCTGTCCGGCGGCATGCACCGCCTGTGGAAGCGTTTCACCATCGAACTGTCGGGTGTGCGCAGCGGTAACCGGGTGCTGGATATCGCCGGTGGCACGGGCGACCTGACCCGCAAGTTCTCCAGCCTGGTCGGCCCGACTGGCGAGGTCGTACTGGCCGATATCAACGAATCCATGCTCAAGGTGGGCCGCGACCGTCTGCTCGACAAGGGCGTGGCCGGCAACGTCAGCTTTGTTCAAGCTGATGCGGAAAAACTGCCGTTCCCGGATAACCACTTCGACGTGGTGACCATCGCCTTCGGCCTGCGCAACGTGACGCACAAGGACGATGCCATCCGCTCGATGCTGCGCGTGCTCAAGCCCGGCGGCCGCTTGCTGATTCTGGAGTTCTCCAAACCGTCCAGCCCGCTGCTGTCGAAGTTCTACGATGCTTACTCGTTCAAGTTCATGCCGCTGGCCGGCAAGCTGATCACCAACGACGCCGACAGCTACCGCTACCTGGCCGAGTCGATCCGCATGCACCCGGATCAGGACACCCTCAAGGCGATGATGGTCGAAGCCGGCTTCGAGCGCGTGACCTTCCACAACATGACCGGCGGCATCGTCGCCCTGCATCGCGGCATCAAGCCCTGATGCTGCTCACCGGGCTGCTGGCTGGGGTCGAACTCGGCCTCAATCGCGTACTGGCCATGGACAGCACTGCGCTGCCACGCCTGGCTCGCCTGAGTGGCCGGGTGATTGCGGTGGAATGCGCGGCACCGAATCTGCAGCTGTTTATTCTGCCTAGCGCTGGTGGCCTGCAACTGGCTGCGCAGTGGGCTGGCGAGGCCGATTGCCAGTTGCGCGCATCCGCCGCCAGCTTGCTGCGTCTGGCCACCAGCAAGGACAAGACCAGCATCCTGCACAGCCCGGACGTCACCTTGGACGGCGACAGCGCCGCCCTGCTGGAACTGGCCGGCATCCTTCAGGATCTCGAGCTGGACTGGGAATACGAACTGTCGCGCTGGCTAGGTCCGGTCGGCAGCCAGTTGCTCGGCGGCCACCTGCGCAGCCGGGCAAACTGGACCAGCCAGGCCCTCGACAGCCTGCGTCTGAACCTGGCCGATTACCTCAGCGAAGAATCCCGCAGCCTGGTTGGCCAGCGCGAAGCCGATGCGCGCTTCGCCGAACTGGATCAGCTGAAGCTGTCCCTTGATCGACTCGACGCGCGCATCGAGCGCCTCGTCCAACGCCATAAGCCCACCGCATGAAGCTGCTAGCCCTGCGTCGCCTGCTGCGTATTCAACGCGTGGTTGTCCGCTATCAACTGGATGACCTGCTGCTCAACCTGCCACTGCCCTTCTGGGCGCGCCTGTTGCGCTACGCACTGCCCTGGCGCTGGCTGCCACGACGCCCACTGGCGCTGTCGCGGGGTGCGCGCCTGCGCCTGGCGCTGGAAGAGCTGGGGCCGATCTTTATCAAGTTCGGCCAGGTGCTTTCCACCCGCCGCGACCTGCTGCCACCCGACATCGCCGATGAACTGGCCAAGCTGCAGGATCAGGTACCGCCCTTCGACCCCGAACAGGCAGTGGCGCGCATCGAGTCGCAGCTGGGGGCCAAGGTCGGTGAAGTCTTTGCCCGTTTTGACACCCAGCCCCTGGCATCCGCCTCGGTGGCCCAGGTGCATGCCGCGCAGCTGAAAAGTGGCGAAGAAGTGGTGGTCAAGGTGATCCGCCCGGGCCTGAAACCGGTGATAGAGCAGGACATCGCCTGGCTGTTCCTGCTGGCCAAGCTGGCCGAACGCGCCTCTGCCGACGCCCGTCGCCTGCGCCCGGTGGAAGTGGTCAGCGACTACCAGAAAACCATCATCGACGAACTCGACCTGCTGCGCGAAGCAGCCAACGCCAGCCAGCTGCGGCGCAACTTCGACGGTTCGCCACTGCTCTATGTGCCGCAGGTCTATTGGGATTATTGCCGACCGAAAGTGCTGGTGATGGAGCGCATCTACGGCATTCAAGTCACTGACCTGGCCACCCTGGCCGACCAGCGCACCGACATGAAACTGCTGGCCGAGCGCGGCGTGGAAATCTTCTTCACCCAAGTGTTCCGCGACAGCTTCTTCCACGCCGATATGCACCCCGGCAATATCTTCGTCAGTACCCGCACGCCGTGGAACCCGCAGTACATTGCGATTGACTGCGGCATCATCGGCAGCCTCACCGCCGAAGATCAGGACTACCTGGCGCGCAACCTGATCGCCTTCTTCAAGCGTGATTACCGCCGTGTGGCGCAGCTGCATATCGACTCGGGCTGGGTGCCGGCAGAAACCCAGGTCAATGACTTCGAGGCGGCGATCCGCACCGTGTGCGAACCGATCTTCGAAAAACCGCTGAAGGACATCTCCTTCGGCCAGGTGCTGCTGCGCCTGTTCCAGACTGCGCGGCGCTTCAATATGGAAGTGCAGCCGCAGCTGGTGCTGCTGCAGAAAACCCTGCTGAATATCGAAGGCCTGGGCCGCCAGCTGTACCCGGACCTGGATCTGTGGAGCACCGCACAACCATTCCTCGAACGCTGGATGCGTGAGCGCATCAGCCCGCTGCACCTGCTGCGCAACCTGCAATTGCAGGCAGAACAGGTGCCGCACCTGTCGCAGATTGCCCGCGATGCGCTGGAGCGCCTTAACCAGCCAGCGGCCAGTCGCCAGACACCGCCTGCGACCGCGCGCCAATGGCCGGCTCGTTTGCTCGGCGCGGCGCTTATCGCCGGGGCTGCCACCCAGGGCCTGGCGCTGAGCCTGGTGGCCTGGCCCAGCTGGCTGATGCTGGCAGGCGGCCTTTATCTGGTGCTGCGCCGATAGCCACACCGGGTAGGCACTGGCACACTAGCTTTCTGAATCAAGCGGCCCGAGATGGGCGGAACATGCAATGACTGACTGGCTCGACGACATCAACTGGAACAGCGACGGCCTGGTGCCGGCCATCGCTCAGGACCACCAAACCGGCCGCGTGCTGATGATGGCCTGGATGAACCGTGAGGCCCTGGCCCTGACTGCCGCCGAGCAGCGCGCCATCTACTGGTCGCGCTCGCGTGGCAAACTCTGGCGCAAGGGCGAAGAATCCGGGCATGTGCAGAAACTGCACGAAATGCGCCTGGACTGCGACGCTGATGTGATCATCCTGATGGTTGAGCAACTGGGCGGCATCGCCTGCCATACCGGCCGCGAGAGCTGCTTCTACCGGGTGTTCGAGAACGGCGCCTGGAAAACCGTCGAAGCGGTGTTGAAAGACCCGCACGCCATCTACAGCGCAGGAGGCAGTCATGAGTAACGCGGGCATGAGTGGCACGGCCATGACTGATACCCTGAACCGTCTGGCCGAGGTGCTGGAGTCGCGCAAAGGCGCCGCCGCCGACAGCTCCTATGTCGCCAGCCTGTACCACAAGGGCTTGAACAAGATTCTGGAAAAGGTCGGTGAGGAGTCGGTGGAAACCATCCTCGCCGCCAAGGATGCTGCCGTCAGCGGCGACTGCAGCGATGTGATCTATGAAACCGCCGACCTGTGGTTCCACAGCCTGGTTATGCTTGCCGCCCTCGGCCAGCATCCGCAGGCGGTATTGGACGAACTGGACCGGCGCTTTGGCCTCTCCGGGCATGCGGAAAAAGCCGCACGCTCGCAAAACTGATCAACCACTTTTAGTTACGGAGTACGCGTTATGGGATTCGGTGGCATTAGCATCTGGCAACTCCTGATCATCCTGCTGATCGTGGTCATGCTGTTCGGCACCAAGCGCATCAAGAGCCTGGGTTCTGACCTCGGCGATGCCATCAAGGGCTTCCGCAAATCCATGGATAACGCCGATGCCGAGAAACCGGCTCCGGTAGCAGAAGAGCCTAAAGGCCAGACCATCGACGCCCAGGCACGCAAGGTCGAAGAACCGGCGAAAAAAGACTAAGCCATGTTCGATATCGGCTTTACCGAGCTGCTGCTGGTCGGCATCGTCGCTCTGGTGGTACTGGGGCCTGATCGCCTGCCCGGCGCAGTGCGCACGGCCGGTTTGTGGATCGGCCGGATCAAGCGCAGCTTCAGCGCGATCAAGGCTGAGGTCGAGCGCGAGATTGGCGCGGACGAAATCCGTCGCCAGCTGCATAACGAGCAGATTCTCGAACTGGAGCGGGAAATGAACGCGATGAAGCAAAGCCTCAACGCGCCGCTCAGTAGCGTCAGCGAACCGAGCACCGCCGCGACACCCGCCGCCGAGTCGGCAGCCACCGATAGCACCCGCCAGGATAAAAGCCCGCAGCCATGAGCCAACGACCGGACAGCGATCAGGAAATGCCCCTGGTCTCCCACCTGACCGAACTGCGCACGCGACTGTTGCGTATTGTGGCAGCGGTATTCGCGCTGTTTGCCGGGCTGTTCTACTTCTCCCAGGACATCTACGCGCTGGTCGCCGCGCCGCTGCGCGCCTACTTGCCGGAAGGCGCAACGATGATCGCCACCGGGGTGGCCTCACCGTTCCTGACGCCCTTCAAGCTGACCCTGATGGTCGCGCTGTTTCTCGCCATCCCGATCATCCTGCACCAGATCTGGGGCTTTATCGCGCCGGGGCTGTACAAGCACGAGAAGCGCATTGCCGTTCCATTGCTGATTTCCAGCATCCTGCTGTTCTATGCAGGCATGGCCTTCGCCTACTTCGTGGTGTTCCCGATCATGTTCGGCTTCTTCGCCAGCGTGACCCCGGAAGGCGTGGCAATGATGACCGACATCGGTCAGTACCTGGACTTCGTGCTGACCCTGTTCTTCGCCTTCGGCGTGGCCTTCGAGATCCCCATCGCGACCTTTTTGCTGATCTGGGTTGGCGTGGTCGATGTTGCCACCCTGCGTAAAAGCCGACCCTATGTGATTGTCGGCTGCTTCGTCGTCGGCATGGTACTGACTCCGCCGGACGTGTTCTCGCAAACCCTGCTGGCCGTCCCCATGTGGCTGCTGTTCGAAGCCGGCCTGCTGTGCGGCGGCCTGATCAAGCGCCGCGCCGATGAAGACGCTGCGGCTGAAGCGGACAGCGACAGCCCTTCCAACGACCAGCCACCTGCCGCGCAACCGTGAACCTGCTGCTTCTGGAAGACGGCGACTTTATCGCCGCCGACCGCGTGCTGCTCAGCGGCCGCCGCCTCAAGCACCTGCATGACGTGCACCGCGCCGAAGCGGGCGACAGCCTGCGCGTCGGCCGTCTGAATGGCCTGATGGGCAGCGGCCAACTGCTGCGCCTGGATGAACAAGAAGCCGAGCTGTCTGTACAACTCGATCAGCCGCCGCCAGAGAAACTGCCGCTGACCCTGCTGCTCGCCCTGCCTCGACCCAAGATGCTGCGCCGCGTGCTGCAAACCGTCAGCAGCATGGGCGTGTCACGGCTGGTGCTGCTCAACAGCTACCGGGTAGAAAAGAGCTTCTGGCAAACACCGTTTCTCGAGCCTGCCGCCATTCGCGAACAGCTGATCCTCGGTCTGGAACAGGCCCGCGATACCGTGCTACCGGAAGTCATTATCGAAAAGCGCTTTAAGCCCTTTGTCGAAGACCAGCTGCCGGGTATTGCCGCCGGCACCCTCGGCCTGGTTGGGCACCCCGGTGACTACCCCGCGTGCCCACGGGCCGTCGAACAGGCCGTCACATTGGCCATCGGCCCGGAAGGCGGCTGGATCCCCTATGAAGTGGAAAAGCTCACCGCAGCTGGCCTGCAACCGGTGCAACTGGGTGCGCGGATTCTGCGGGTGGAAACTGCGGTGACAGCCTTGCTGGCGCGACTGTTCTAAGCAAACACCTGATTCCGTAGGAGCGGGCCATGCCCGCGAATGGCTATATCTGGAAATCGCTCGCACGCATGGCGTGCTCCTACAAAGCCTGCTTTTCGTGCCAATGCGCCGGCAGCAACTGACCCTTGAGCGCCGGCGCTTCCTCCAACTGTACATCCCTCGGCTGCAGCGGCTCACCACAGTCCGAACACACCAGTACGCCATGCATCGGCTGGCCGCAGGTGCGGTGGATATGCCTAATCGGCGCGCCCTCGGCACCGCTCATATGGCGATCCCCCCAATGCACCAGCGCCATGATGACGGGATACAGATCACGGCCTTTGGCGCTTAGGCAATATTCCTCGCGCACTGGCCGCTGCTGATAAGCCACCTTGTCCAACACACCCGCTTCAACCAGTTTTTTCAGGCGTTCGGCCAGCACATGACGGGTAATCCCCAGGCGTTTCTCGAACTCGTCGAAACGGCGAATGCCGAGAAAACTCTCACGCAGTACCAGCAGCGTCCAGCGATCCCCCACCACCGACAGGGTGCGGGCCAAAGAGCAGGGTTGCTGCTCAAGTTCTTCCCAACGCATAGGCCAACCTCCAACAGCGATGGCTCACCATAGCTTGACAGGTTCCAAAATGGAACCGACTATCGACATCAGTTCCAAAATAGAACTAACGGAGACTGCAATGACAGAACGCAAAGCAATTCTGGTAGTCGGTGCGGGGGATGCCACCGGCGGCGCCATCGCCAAACGCTTCGCCCGCGAGGGCTATGTGGCCTGCGTGGCGCGGCGCAATGCCGACAAGCTCGGCCCGCTGGTAGCGGATATTGAAGCGGCCGGTGGCAGCGCCCGCGCCTTTGGTTGCGATGCACGGATCGAAGAACAAGTGATCGAGCTGTTCAGCACCATCGAGCGCGAGGTCGGCCCGCTGCATGCGGTGATCTTCAATATCGGCGCAAATGTGCAGTTCTCCATCACCGAGACCACCGAGCGGGTGTACCGCAAGGTCTGGGAAATGGCCGCGCTGGCCGGTTTTCTCACCGGCCGTGAAGCGGCCAAGGTCATGCTGCCGCGCGGCCAGGGCACGATCATCTTTACCGGCGCCACCGCCTCGTTGCGCGGCCGGGCGAATTTCTCCGCCTTCGCCAGTGCCAAGTTCGCCCTGCGCGCCCTGGCCCAGAGCATGGCCCGCGAACTCGGCCCCAAGGGCATCCATGTCGCCCACCCGATTATCGACGGGGCCATCGACACGGCCTTTATTCGCGACACCTTCCCGCAGCTGTACCAGCTCAAGGATCAGGACGGTATTCTCAATCCCGAGCACATCGCGGACACCTACTGGCAGATCCATTGCCAGCCTCGCGATTGCTGGGTGCATGAGCTGGACCTGCGACCGTGGTCTGAGACGTTCTAACAACTGCGCGCTCGCCCCATAACAAGATCTCCCGAAGGAGCATGCAATGAGCAAAACCCTGGAATTCTTTTTCGATTTCGGCAGCCCAGCCAGCTACCTGGCCTGGACCCAGGTACCGCGAATCGCCCGCGAAGCCGGCGCGCAGCTTATCTGGCGACCGATGTTGCTCGGTGGCGTATTCAAGGCCACCGGTAACCAGTCGCCGGTCATGATCCCAAGCAAGGGCGCCTGGATGCTCAAGGACCTGGCGCGCTTTGCCAGCCGCTATGGCGTGCTCATGACCTTTAACCCTAGCTTCCCAATCAACACCCTGACGCTGATGCGCGGCGCAGCCGGTTACCAGAACGACGAACGCTTTGAGCGCTATGTGCAGGCGATGTTCGAAGCACTGTGGACACAGCAGAAAAACCTCAGCAAGCCCGAAGTCGTCGCCGAAGTGCTTAGCGCCGCTGGCTTCGACCCGGCCGAGTTCGAGCGCCTGGTCAACGATGAAGGAGTAAAGGAACGCCTCAAGGCCACCACCGAAGAGGCCGTCAAACGCGGTGTGTTTGGCGCACCGACCTTCTTTATCGGCAGCGAGATGCACTTCGGCCAGGATCGTCTGGATTTTGTCGCCGAAGCCCTCTCGCGCTAGCTCTCCAGCAGAAAGGTTACCGGCCCATCATTGACCAGATGCACCTGCATGTCGGCGCCGAACTGGCCGGTGGCAACCTGCGGGTGTTTGGCGCGGGCCTGAGCAACCAGCAGGTCGAACAGTTCCGCGCCCAGCGCCGGCGGCGCGGCACTGGAAAAGCTCGGGCGTAGGCCGCTCTTGGTATCGGCGGCCAGGGTAAATTGCGAGACCAGCAACAGCCCACCACCGACATCGCTGAGTGACAGGTTCATCTTGCCAGCGGCATCGCTGAACACGCGGTAGTTGAGCAGCTTGTGCAGGATTTTCTCGACACTGGCCGGGGTGTCCTGCGGCTCGACGCCGACCAGCGCCAGCAGGCCCTGATCAATCGTACCCACTACGTCGCCCGCCACTTCAACTCGGGCGCCACGCACCCGCTGGATCAGTGCCTTCATGCTTCATCCGGAGACAGATTGAGCAGACGCCGTGCCAATTCGTCCGCGGCACGCACCAGGGCATCGGTAATGCCACTCTCGGCCGCCGAGTGACCGGCATCACGGATGATCTGCAACTCGCTGTTCGGCCAGGCCTGATGCAGCGCCCAGGCATTGTCCAACGGGCAGATCACGTCATAGCGACCATGCACGATCACGCCCGGCAGATGGGCGATCTTCGGCATATCGCGCAGCAGCTGATCGGTTTCGAGGAAGGCGTTGTTAACGAAGTAATGGCACTCGATGCGGGCAATCGACAGCGCACGGTGCGCATCACTGAAACGGTCGACCACCTGCGGATTGGGGCGCAGGGTGGCGGTGCGACCTTCCCAGGTCGACCAGGCTTTGGCGGCATGCATCTGGGCAATCTGGTCCGGGCCGGTCAGGCGCTTATAGAAGGCCTGCACCAGATCACCGCACTCATCCGCAGGAATCGGTGCGAGGTAGTCTTCCCAGTAATCGGGGAACAGCCGGCTGGCACCTTCCTGGTAAAACCACTGAATTTCCTGCGGGCGACACAGGAAGATGCCGCGCAGAATCAGTCCATGCACCCGCTGCGGATGGGCCTGGGCGTAAGCCAGGGCCAGGGTCGAGCCCCAGGAGCCGCCGAACAGCACCCATTTGTCGATACCGAGGTGCTCGCGGATCTGCTCCATGTCGGCGATCAACGCCTGGGTGGTGTTGTTGTCCAGACTGGCGTGCGGGGTGGAACGGCCACAGCCGCGCTGATCGAAGGTGACGATGCGGTACAGGTTGGGGTCGAAATAGCGCCGGCTGGCCGCGTCGCAACCAGCACCTGGGCCGCCGTGGATAAACACCACGGGCAGACCATCCGGCGAACCGCTTTCGTCAACATACAGCACGTGCGGCGCCTGCACCGCCAGCTCATGACGGGCGTAGGGTTTAATCTCCGGATACAAGGTCTGCATGGCATGCTCCTGAATAGATGCGTAGCGTTGACGGCCTTCCGCTCACGACCAACACTCTGCCCGGCATCATAACCATGAAACAGGAGTTGAGCATGCCAACCCGGATATTTGCTTTGGCTTTGCTGATGTTTTGTACCCTGCTCGCCGGCTGCGGCGCCAAGGATGATCCACAGGCAGCCCTGGAAGCAGCCGTACAACAACTGCAGGACAACCTGGAGGCCAAAAGCACCAACGCGGTACTCGATCAGTTGCACCCACAGTTCTCGGCCCAAGGTGAGTTCGACCGCGAGTGGGCGCAGCGCACCATGTTGCTGCTGTTTATGCGCCATAAGAACATCAAGGTGCTGGCCCTGAGCAAGAGCAGCTACCTCGATACCACCTACCGCGAGAAAGGCCATACCGACGCCCAGGTCGGCCTTACCGGCGCCGAAGGCCTGATCCCCGACAGCGCGCGCCACTACGGGGTAAAACTGGAATGGTGGCTGGAAGGTGATGAATGGAAGCTGGCGCGGCTGAGCTGGCAATAGCCGCCCGCAGACCGGCTGCGAGCGGCTAAGAGCACTACCAATCCCAGCTGAGCCCAAGGTTAATGCCGTGCTGGCGGTCTGTAGTGCCACGGAAGTTGTAGCCCGCGCTCAGCTTTAACTCATTGCCGAGCACATGCTGTACCCCGAGGCTGGCCAAGGTCTGCCCATTGGCTGGCGTATGCCCCTGTAGCTCGAATTGATTGCCCGATACGGAGTTAAGCCCCATTTTCAAGTCACGCTGATCGTCCTCGAACTCGCGTTCACGGGCGACCTCGGCATACAGCTGGGTGCTGCTGCTGAATTGATAATTAAGCTGCAGGCCTACACCCAAGCGGCGACTGTCACGCTGCTGATCACCAAAGTTGAGTGCCGTGGAACTGTTGCCCTGCTCGGCATAACCATCCACATCCACCCGTGCCAGATCGGCACTGATAAATGGGCTGACACGCCAGTCAGTGCCGGCATTGGCGAGGTCATAGCCTATCCGCGCAGACAGCGCATAGAGCTTGCCATCGGTATCGCCTTTCTCGCGGCGCTCGGCAATCCCCAGAGCAAACTGACGGTTGAGATCACTGTAGTCCAGCTGCCCCAGACTAAGACTGGCATCAGCCCACAGACGCTCTTTTTGGTACTGGGAAAAGGCGCTGAGCAAATAGCTGCGCAGGTCGTACTCGGAATCGTTGTCGCTCTCCAATTGCTGATTCTGGACACCCAGCGAGAGGCCGAAGCGCCAGTTTTCATCGAAACGGTAACTGCCACCCAGGTGTACGCCCAAGCCATCACTGTCGCCACCACTCGTGGCAGCATCACGCTGAAACTCCTGGCGCATACCGCTGGCCGAGACAAAACTACGCCACTGGCCCTGAGCCTGCCAAAGGCCACGATCCGTCTGCCACTCACTGCGCAATTGCTGCTGATGGGCATTCAGGCTAGCCATCGCAATTTCCGGTAGTAGGGACACTTCCCAGGGCGCACCCAATATCGAAAAAATATAGTCCGCACTGATCTGTTGCACGGCTGCAGTCGGGTGCACCCCGTCATTGAACATCAAGCGGTCAGGGTTAGGCGTGAGCCCAGTGATGCCCCAGGTCGGATCAGCCAGGCAACTACTGCCGCTGAAGCAGACATCAGTCTGCGCCACCAAGGGGTCGAAGCCGAAAGAGGCCAGATCAGCCTTCACCTCGGAAAGCAACCCACGGAAATTCAGGCGAATGACGTTGCCGCCCAATGCAGCCAACTGAGTACCCAGCTCATCGTTGAGCAGCCCCGATGCATTCGACCAGGCCGCACGGAAGCCGGTGGCGAAACCCGCAGGCGTCAAGCCAACATCCGGGAGATCGGAGACGATAATGGTGCGTGCACCAGCAGCCTGCAGAGCCGCCACCCCGGCAACCAAATCGGCCGCTGCCGCCGCAGCGCTCGCCTGGTCCGTCACAACAAACTGCAGCACATCGTTACCGCCACCGTTGACGTAGAACAGCGCATCGGGATCAACACGTGGCACATCCACCAGATACCCGTTACGGGTACGGCTGATACCGCCGCCAGCATCCACCACCGAACCATTGGTCGCGGTGATCGAACTCAGGATCTGGTCGGTACGGTAGCCGCCCACGGCATAGTTGGTGCCATCGGCGTTACCAGTCAGTATTTGCGGCAGAATGGGTGTCGAGGGCAACGCCTGCAGGCCGAGTAGGGACGCCAAACGCTGGGTGGCAACAGTATCGAAGTACTCGGTGTTATTGCCTAGGTAGTTCGGCCCAGTACGATTGGTGAAGCGCACCCCGCCAGTCGGATTCCCCCCCAGTAAAGGGCTACCCAGATCTGGAAACTGCCCACTGTCGCTCAAGGAATCGCCAAAGATGATTAGCTGCGAATAAGGCATGGCTTGTGCCGCTGCAGACAGGCTCGCCAGCAGTACAGCAACGCTCAAGGCTTTCAATGGATGACTCATGGGGTTCCCCTTCTTATTGTGATGCCCACACAGGCAAGCGAAGGAGACTAATGAGAACCCGCGTACACGCCCCTCACCCATACGGGTGAATAGAAAGCCTATTCAACGGTTGAATAGCGTTATATCACCCAGGGGATAAACATCTTGCTGCGCTGCATATAGTCGCGGTACGCCTCACCGAACTGCGCCAGGCACTCGGTTTCATCGCATTTGGCGGTCAGCCAGAGCACCAGGCTGGCCAGCAGCGCCAGGTTCCAGCTCAGGCCATTGGGTTGCTTGCAGGCCACGCCCCAGGCCAGCAGTAACAGCGAGGCGTACAGCGGGTGGCGGATATGGCTGTAGATGCCGCTGGTCACCAGCTGCGAGGTGCGTTCAAAGGCGAACAGCTCGGCATCCTGACGCTGCTCATTCGGGCGTCCCATACGACGTAATTGATAAAGCCCGGGAAACAGCACCAGCAGCGAGGCAAACAGCAACGCCCAGGACGCCAGTTGGTGGGGGGCAAAACGGTCAACAAACCACAGCGGGCCATTGAGCACCAGCAAGCCAAGAATCGCCTCCCAGGCAAAGAACCGGTAAAAACCATGGGACTTCGGCCGCCGCAACGCCTGCCAGGACAGCGCCAGCAGAATCAGCGTCCCCAACCCAAAAGCCACTGCCTGCACCCACGCCATAGCGCTCCCCTATTCCGTCTGCCATCTGTCAAAGCCAGGCGCTGCGCGACTTGCAGGCCCTCTGTTACACTGCCGGCGTCTTTCTCTCGGCCGCCCGCAATGGATCGCACGCAACTGCACAGCCTGCTGCCTCACCAAGGTCCCGCTCTCTGGCTGGATGGCCTGTTGGCGCATGACCCACTGAGCATCCAGGGCCTGAGCGCCTGGCGCTTTCTCGAGAACTTTGGCCCCGACGCCTCGCCTTGCCTGCTGTTTGAAGCCGCCGCACAGTTGTGCGCCGCGCATGGTGCCTTATACGGCGATGCCAGTGCCATTGAAATGGCCCTGGTCGGCAAGCTCTCGCAGTCGCAGCTGCACCATGAACCGACGCAGCGCAGTGGCGCCCTGCAGGTCAGTGCCAAACAGGAAGCGCTAAGCCCGGCCGGGGCGCTGTATGCCTTCAGTATCCTCAGCGACGACCACCTGCTGCTCGACGGCAAACTGCTGCTGGTGCTGATTCATGCTTGAACTGCGCCAGGTCACGCACCGCTATCCAGGCGCCAACCGCGCCGCACTGCAAGGCATCGACCTGCAGTTGCAGGCCGGCGAATGCCTGGGCCTGCTCGGCAGCAATGGCGCCGGCAAGACCACCCTGCTCTCGCTGCTCAGTGGCGTGCTGGCGCTACAACAGGGCGAACTGCATTGGCAAGGCCAACCCAGGCTCGGCCTGGTGCCGCAACAGCTGGCCTTCTATGCCGGGCTCAAGGTGGGCGAAAACCTCGACCTGTTTGCCGACCTGTATCGCCTGCGCGGCAATCAGCGCCGCCAGCGTCTGCAGCAATGCATCGACATCTGCGCCCTGGACGACAAGCTGACGCGGCGCAGTGAGCAACTCTCCGGGGGCGAACAGCGCCGCTTGAATTTCGCCATCGGCCTGCTGCAACCAGCTGACGTCTATCTGTTCGACGAAGCCACCGTGGGCGTCGATGCCACCAATCGGCAACACTTGCTGGCAGCCGTGGAGCAGCTGACCGCCGAGGGCAAGGCGGTGATCTACACCAGCCATTACCTGGAAGAAGTTGAACGGGTGGCCCAGCGCATCCTGCTGCTGCATGAAGGCCAGGTACGCCTGGACCTGGACAAGCGCCAGCTGCTCGGCGACGACCACGGCCTGCTGCTGGAATGGCCGAACGCGGCACCTGCCGGGCTTAACCAGCTGCTCGAGAGCCTGCAACTGACGGCCGAGGTATTGCCCAAGGGTCTGCGTATCGCAGCACTGAATGGCCAGCAACTGCTGGCCATCAGCGAATTTGTCACCGCCCAGAATGGCCTGCCCAACCTGCTGCGCTTTGGTCGTCCGTCGCTGGAACAGCTCTATCTGCGCTTGAACGGAGGCCGGCTATGAAGCTATGGGCAGGGCTCCTGGCATTGGCGCGCAAGGAAGTGCTGTTGCTGCTGCGCGACCCGCACGCGTTGGCGGTGCTGTTTATCATGCCGACCCTGTTTCTGCTGCTGATGGCCGGGGCCATGTCCAGCTACATGCAGGACAAACCGCCAGCGCTGCGCCTGATCGTCGAAGCCCCGCAGGACGACGCCAGCCAGTTCTTCCACGATGCCTTGCAGGCGCAACTGGCGGACAGCACGCTGCTCGCACATAGCGACGAGCCGCTGGCCCAGGTGCGGCTGCCGGAGGACTTCGCGGCCACCCTGATGGACAGCCCGCATCAGGGGCCGAGCCTGAGTTTCCCCGCACAGTTCGACAAACTCTCGCGCCAGCGCCTGCACAGCGCCGTGAGCATCGCCCTGGCGCAAACCCGCCTGCTGGCCTATCTGGAAGACAGCGGCGTGATCGACGCCGAGCTGAGCCGGGCTGAGCGCCTGCACCTGGTGCAGCAGCGCACCCAGAGCCAGATTGATGAGCAGGAACAACTGGCCAGCGGCGACCTCAGCGGTCGCGCCAATGCCACCCAACTGAGCGTGCCGGCCTGGCTGATCTTCGGCATGTTCTTCGTCGTGCTGCCCATGGCCGGCGGCTTTCAACGTGAGCAACAGAGTGGCACTCTACTGCGCCTGCGCTGCCTGGGACTGAACCTCGGCACCCTGGTGTTGAGCAAGCTGCTGCCGTACTTCGCCATCAACCTGTTGCAGTTCGTCCTGCTGCTCGGCATTGGCATCTACGGGCTGCCGCTGCTCGGCCTGCCGGCCCTCAGCCTGCCCGGCAGCGCGCTGGCTTATCCGCTGCTGGCCATCAGTGTGGCCCTGGCCACCAGCAGCCTGGGCCTGTTGCTCGCTGCACTGGCGCGCAGCAGCGAACAGGCGCTACTGCTCGGAGGCGGGATCAATATTCTGCTGGCCGCGATTGGCGGCATCATGGTGCCGAAAAGCGTGATGCCGGCGGCCATGGCCCAACTGGCGGAAATCTCCCCGATGAGCTGGGCACTGGATGCCTTTCTCACCCTGCTGGTGGGCCACGGCTCACTGGCCGACATCGCCCCCTACTGCGCACGCCTGCTGCTGTTTGCAGCGCTGTGCGGGGTAGCCGGGCTGCTTCTGTTCACCCGACGAGTACAGCGCACGCAATGGACCACTCACTACTAGAACAACAACTCAAACAACTGCTGATTCGCGAGTGCGACAAGGAAGACGACATCGACTGGCAGAGCATCAGTGATGACGAACCGCTGTTCGGTGCCAAGAGCCGCATCGCCATGGACAGCCTCGACGCCCTGCAAGTGTCCCTGGCGCTGCAGCAGCACTACGGAGTACGCATCGAGGGTGCGAAAGACGGCCGCCGCATCCTCGGCACTATCGCCAGCATCGCCGCCTATATCAGGCAGCAGCAGTGACCCCGGTTTACCTGCAACGCGCCGCCCTGCACTGCGCCCTAGGTGACGACTTACATAGCGCCGCCCAAGCCCTGCAAACAGGTCAGCCGCCCCAGGGCGAGCCCTTTGTGCTGCATGAAGTGCATGAACCACGCAATTATCTGTACGCAGCGAACACTGGCGAAAGCCTGAGCCAGCGTCTGGATCGTCTGCTGAGCGAAACCCTCGGTGCCCCCCCCCAGGCCCTCGACGACTGCCTGTTGATCGTCGCCAGCACCAGCCTGGATATCAACGCACTGGAGGCGCTGACCCGCCAGCAGCAGGGCTTTCACCCGGAAGATTCCACGCCGCTAGATCTGCTCGCCAAGCAACTGCGCCAGCGCTGGGGCTTTGCCGCCGCCTTTACCCTGAACACCGCCTGCACCAGCGCCGCCAACGGCCTGCTCTACGGCGCCAGACTGATCAATGCCGGCCAGTACGCTCGCGCCCTGGTACTGAGCTTTGAGACGCCCAGCGCCATCGCCATGCAGGGCTTTGGCGCGCTGATGCTGACCAGCCCCAGTGGCCAGTACCGCCCGTTTCACCCCGAACGCGACGGCCTGGTGCTGGGCGAAGCCTATGCCGCGGTGCTGCTTGGTCGCGAGCCGGGTGACGCACCACTGGCGCGTTTACTCGGCGGCTTTAGCGCCTGCGACACCAGCAGCCTGACCACCACCCGCGAAGATGGCAGTCATATCCATTGGGTCATGCAGCAGGCCCTGCGCAGCGCCGACTGCAACGCCGAACAGATCGACCTGGTGAAACTGCACGGCACCGCCACCAGCGCCAACGATGAAGCCGAAGGCAACGGCATGCGCCTGCTGTATGGCGAACGCATGCCGGCCCTGAGCCTGCTCAAACCCTGGCTCGGGCATACCCTGGGCGCCTGCGGCCTGAGTGAAAGCCTGCTGCTGCTCAAGGCCCTGCAAAACGGCCCGCTACCCGGCGTGCGCTACGCCAGCCAAGCCATGCTTCCACTGCGCGCAGAGCCGCAGTCTCTGGCGGCCGACAGCCTGCTGCTAGCCAACTTTTTCGGCTTTGGCGGCAATAACGCCAGCCTGGTACTGCAAGGCTGCACGGCGGGAGAAACAGCATGCCAGTGATCGCCGCCAGTGAAGTCCACGGCCTGGCCGCCACCAGCGATAAAGAGCTTAAAGCGGCCCTGGGCCAGTGGCTGGACAACCCGCCAAGGCGTATCGACCGCCTGATCCTGCAATGCCTGCTCGCCGCCGCGCCGCTGAGAAGCCAGGTGCGCAACAACTGCGGCCTGTACCTGGCCTCGATGCACCCAGCGCGGGCCACCATGGGCGCGCTGCTGGAGGCGGTATGCGTGCAGCACAAGCAGCCCAAGCCTTTCGAGTTTGTGAACAGCGTGAGCAACGCCGCCGGCTTTCATATCGCCCAGCAACTGGGCATCGACGGGCCGAACCTGTTTATCGGTGCTAGCGAGCAGGTCTGGGCGCAGCTGCAGGCCCTGGCCAATCTGGATTTGCAGGAAGGCTTGATTGAGCAGGCATTGCTGCTGGTCTGCGACGAGCGCGGGGATTTCTGTTTGCAGGCGCTGCTGCTGGAAGGGCCAACTGCTGGCGCGTACGCCAACAGTTTTGCCAAGCTAAGCGCTGGCACAGAGGTGCAGCGGATCAATCTGTAGGGTGGATAACGCCGTTTTCATCCACCAGGGGTGTTGATCGGTGGATCGATAAAGCGCGATCCACCCTACGCCGTTACTTGCGCTTGCTCCAAGCCGCCAGTTCTTTCATCAAACCGCGCTCTTGCAGAGCAATGCTGCGCAGGCTGTCGGCGATGGGGGCGAAGTTTGGTGTCTCGCCCTTGTTGCGGCTGGCGCGCACGCAGGCCGAGGCGAACTGGCGCCAGTGGTCGCCGATGGCAGTCAGCTGTGCCGAGGCGTCCTGCAGGTTGCTATCACCCAGCTTCTCGCCCGCCGCCTGCAGAAAACTCGCGTACATAAAGCGGAAACCCGCACCACCCGTGCCGATCTCTTCCTGCATACGCACGATATGGGTCAGGTACAGGCGGTTGTATTTGCTTTGCGCCGGATCGAGTTTGTCGATCTGCCCCGCCAGATGCTGAATGCCGCGAATACCGATCCACGGCAGCGGCATGCCATCGAGAATCCGCGTGGTGGACAGCACGCTCTGGCGGATCAGCTTGCTCCAGTCCTGCTCCAGCGGCACATCATCAAGCCAGTACATCAGCCCCTTGGCGGCCAGCGCGCCCTTGGCAAAACGCGCCTTCTGCAAGTCTTCGGCGGCGCAGCGCACCGGCTCTTCAAACACCGGATCGCTGATCAGGTACTCATTGCCCTCACGGCCATAGGCCAGCAGGTTGTGTGCGTTGAAGTGAAAACGCATCTCCGGCGGAAAATACGGCAGCCAGAACACCGAGCTTTGCAGCCCGGCCAGGCGCCCGCTGTCCAGCGCAGCGTCCAGTTCCCGGCGGCCCTGCTCGGGATCACTGAAGGTGCGCGTGTGCAGCTTCGCCCCCAGACGTTTGCTCAGGGTCTTGATCAGGTGCTTGGGCGGCATGCGGTAAGCAATCAGCGGCATACCACTGAGCTTGACGATCGGCAGGTAGGCAAATGCCAAGCCCGACGCCAGACCGAAGGCCATCGGCTCGCTCATCGGCAGCCCGGCATGGGTCAACAGACTGGCCATCACCCCGCTTTCGCAGTGGGCACTCTGTTGATGCTGAAAACGGCTCATGCCAAGTCCTTCTGGTAAGTAATCAATTGCGCGACAGGCAGGCCGAAGGCCTCGGCGTAGCGAGCCAGAATGGCCGTCGACAGCTTCTTGTAAATCGCCGGACGAAAATGCCGGCGAATGCGCCATTGCCACAGCCCGGTGATCTGCGCCAGCGCCGGCTCATCCAGGCGGTAGCGGTACATCAGGCACTTCAGCGGCGACAGCTCACCGCGCAGCCAACCCGCTGCGGCCTCGGCTTCCTGCTCCTGCAACTCGGCCACGGCAAGCTGGGTTGCGAAGGCTTCCGGCTCCCAGCCATCGCTCTGCGCGCCCTGGTAATGGCCAGTGGCATCCACTGCGTAGACCAGCTTGCTGTGCCCCCCGTAAGTGGAGCTGTGATCCTGGGGAACCTCATCGAGCTTCATGCGCTATCACCGTCCTGGCCAACCACTGTCAGATGCATAAAGGCGCTGGAGAAACGCCCGCTTTCCGGCACATAGCAGAGCAGACGCTGACCGCTGCGCAGGCTGCCGGACTTGAACAACTCATCAAGCATGATAAAGATCGACGCCGCCCCGGTGTTGCCCTTGCTGGTCAGGTTGGTAAACCAGCGTTCCTGCGGGATCGGCAAGCCTGCATTGGCCAGCCCCACAGCCAGACGCTCGCGGAAGAACTCCGAGGAATAGTGCGGAAGGAAATAGTCGACCGCATCGGCGTGCAACTCACGGCGCACCAGGATCCGCGCCAGGGTCTCTTCGACGGTGTATTTGACGATGTTGTCGTTGAGCAGCTTGACGTCCTGCTTGATCGCCATCAGCGAGCGGCGGTTGCGCTCGCCGCCGTCATAGCGGCTCCAGCCCTGCAGCTGGCCATCGACCATTTCCGCACCGGCGTACATGCACGGCGGCATCTGATCGGCAAAGGAGAAAATGTCGATCCAGTCGATACGCAGGCTCAGCCCCGTAGGGTTCGGCTGCCCCTGCAGCAATACGGCACCGGCGCCATCGGAGAGCATCCAGCGCAGAAAATCCTTCTCGAAGGCGATCTCCGGGTGGGTTTCCAGCTCGTCGAGGCGGCTTTCGTATTCGGCGTTGAAATTGCTCGCCTGCATCAGTGTCGAGGCGACTTCCGAACCACAGGCCACCGCGTTACGGCTTTCGCCGCTGGCCACGCTCATCCAGGCGTATTTCAACGCCGTCATGCCGCACAGGCAGATACCGGCGGTAGTCACCACCTCGCATGGCGGATTACCCAGCTCGCCTTGCACCATCACCGCATGGCCAGGCATGACCTGATCCGGCGAGGCGCTGCTGGCGACCAGGCAATCGAGATTTTCCAGCTGGAAATCGCCGCCAAACAGGCCGCGAATCGCTGCCGCGCTGACCTGGGCATTGCTCATGCTCGGCTCGCCCGTCTGCGGGTCGATGACATAGTGGCGCTGCTGAATGCCGTTGCTGCGCAGGATCAGCTTGCGCGCGCGCGAAGGCTTGCCGCCGACCAGGCCCAAGCGCGCTTCCATCTGCTCGTTGTCGACCGGCTCATGGGGCAGGAAGGCGCTGATGCGATTGATAAATACAGGTTGTACCACGGGACTTCCTCGGGTCACTTCACTCGCCAGACGGGCCGGCAAAGTAGGCCTTTTCACGCTGCGTTCGCTCCTTGAACAGAGGGGCCAGCAGTTTTTTAAGCAGGGCACTGAGCGGCACCACGGTGACGATCAGACACAACAGAAACAGGATATACACCACCAGCCCAGCGCCACGTCGGCGGCTTTGCTGCGGGCCTAAAGCGGCCAGCAAGCGGCTCCATAGCTGAAAGCTGCGGTTGCCGACTTTCTCGCTGGCGATCAGCTTTTCATCAATCTTCACCGCACCCAGGCCGCGGAGCATCGGCTGCGCAATCGGCAGACTGTCCGCCGTCAGCCGCTGCACCATGGCCTGGCCAAAACGGCTGGCGGCGACAATTTCCGCCTCATCAATACCGGCGCGCGGCACCCAGTTGTAGGGCTTCTGCCGCCCGGTAAACATCCACAAAGGCGTCGCCAGAAAACTCGCCGCCGTGCCGCAGGCATCGGTCAGGGCGATATTGTCTACCAACCGCGCGCCCAATTCAGTGAGCCGGTTCTTGACCTTCTCCTGGGCCATCAGCCACATATTGCGGCAACCGATCAGCGTTACCACCGGCGTGCCCTTGAGCAACTGCGCCGCCTCGGGGGAAGCAAGGAAAGCAGTCATAGGCTGCGACGGCGAGAGGAACCACACCTGATAGGCGAGGATCACCAGGTCATAACGCTTGCTCGCATCCACCGCCAGGGGCAGCAACGGCTGCGGGCGCATCAGCACGGTTTCCGGAAAAATCCGGAAAAAATCGAGAAACGGCCAGGGAAACGGGTAAGGTTGCGCAGGTTGCAGCGGCAGAAAATCCAGCTGAATATCCGCCTGCTGCTGCAGCGGTGCACACACGGACTGCGCCAACCTGTCTAGCTGGCCGGTTTGCGAAAAATGAACGATCAAGACCTGACGCATCGCCAGCCACTTCCTGCGAAATGCCCGGATTATGCCACAGAGAATTCTTCAAACCGTAAAGAAGGCCGGCTATCAGGCTGGCCTTTTGCTGCTACTGGTCGGCTCGCCGGCCCAGGCCGGCGACATCCTGGTCACAGTCGAGGGCATACAGGCCAACGGCCGGGTGCATGCCGCACTGGTCGACGGCCAACAGCGGCGCTGGCCCGAACAGCCACTGCGCCAGCAACACAGTGACGACGCCCAGTTGCGCCTGGCCGATCTACCGCCCGGACGCTATGCCATCCAGCTGTACCAGGACAGCAATGGCAACGACCAGCTCGATCAGGGGCGACGCGGCATCCCGCTGGAGCCGGTAGGTTTCTCAGCCAATCCACCACTGGTCAACGGCAAACCCTCACCGCGCGACAGCCAGTTCGAACACGGCACGGCGGACACCCGCTTGCATATCCGCCTGCAGAGCCCGAAAGCCAAGAAATAAGCGGCGCTTAACGCGGCAGGGCCATCTCGGCAGCCGTGCGGCGCCAGATCAGCTCACGGGTGTCATAACCACGGCTGCGCGCCTCTTCAAGTAGCGTCGCAAGATGCCTCGTGCTGGCGTCCTGATCACGGGTCAGCAACCAGAGGTACTTGCGATTGGGATGCCCAACCAGCGCGGCCTGGTAGCCATCGTCCAGATAGAGCACCCAGTACTCGCCCTTGGTCAGCCCCGGCAGCAGGCTGCTGGCCCAGTTGTCGAAACGCACCCAGAGTTTATTGGTCTCGCCCGGCACCTGCGCCACGGCCTGCCCCTTGACCTCCTGCATCTCACCATCGAAGGTCCGGCAGCGATTGGTCACGCCAAGCGTTCCGCCTTCCTGCAGCTCATAGAGCGCCTCGGACTGCGCACACTTGCGCTGGAAGAACATCGGCAAACGCGCCTGCTCATACCAGGTGCCCTGATAACGCTGCAGGTCGACACGCTCAACCGTCTTCGGTGGCACCACGCCCGTGCCGGAATTGGCGCAGCCCACCAGCAGCGACGCTGCGGCCAACGCCGCCAGCAGGCGCATTACTGCAAACCCTTGCCGGAAAACATCAGCACCTTGTCGCCCGCGTACTGCACGCTGATAAAGCGCTGCTCATCGCCCCAGGTGCAGCTGGACATGCCCAGCGCGCCGGCACACTCATCAGGGCCGCCGAGCAGGCGTTCGACTTCATCCTTGCTCATGCCGGGTTTGAGCTGGGCGTAGTTGTCCTGATTGACCTTGTTGCAGGCGACCAGCAGCAGGCAACCGGCGAGTAGTGCGACGACACGCAAAGACATGGGAATACTCCTGAGAAAGTGGCCAAGACCAGCTTGGCATAGCCATACCGAGCCTGCCTGCTTCGACGCTAGAAGCGTGAGCCTGGTTCCAGCAGAAAGGCAGATTCCTCAGCACTGCTGCTGCGCCCGAGAATTTGATTGCGATGGGGAAACCGGGCAAAGCGGGCGATGACCCGCTGATGGCGCTCAGCATAATCCAGATAGCCGGCAAACAGCTCGCGCTCGGCGCTTGCAGCCTGCTCAAGCAAGGCCTGAAAAAGCTGCACGGCCTGATTCTGCAGCTGCAGGTCTTCGGCATGTTCCAGCACCAGGTAGGCAAACACCCGCTGGATCGGTGGCAATGCCTGATCCCAGCCTTGCGCCAGACCATGCAACGCCAGTGGGCGCGCCAGCCGGTCGCCGGCAAAGGCGCGCGGCGTATCACGAAAGATCATGCGCGGCAGCTGATCGAGCAACAGCAGGTGTGCCAGCCAGCCTTCGGGCTCAGCCTGCCAGGCACTCAACTGGCCTGCCAGGGCCTGCTCGACCTGCTCACCAAACCGCTCTCGGGCCTGGTGATCCTGGCTGTCCTGCTTGCCGAACCACAGGGCGCTGCGGCTGGCCGCCACCTCGGCGGCCGGCGCACCGGAGGCACCAAACCACCAGTCGAGCAACGGCTGCCAGGGCTGCATCGGTTACTCGCGGTGGTAAGCGCTGATACGCAGCACTTCTTCTTTCGAGCCGAGGAATACCGGCACGCGCTGGTGCAGGCTTTCCGGCTGGATGTCGAGAATGCGCTGGGTGCCGTTGGTGGCCACGCCGCCAGCCTGCTCGATGATCATCGACATCGGATTGGCCTCGTACATCAGACGCAGCTTGCCGGCCTTGCCTGGCTCGCGGCTGTCGCGCGGGTACATAAATACGCCACCACGGGTGAGGATGCGGTGCACGTCTGCGACCATCGAAGCAATCCAGCGCATGTTGTAGTTCTTGCCCAGCGGGCCTTCCTCGCCAGCCAGCAACTCGGACACATAACGCTGCACAGGTGCTTCCCAGTGGCGCTGGTTGGACATGTTGATGGCGAATTCCTTGGTCGCTTCCGGCACCTTGATGTCGTCGTGGGTGAGCACGAAGCTGCCCAGTTCGCGATCCAGGGTAAAGCCTTTGACGCCTTCGCCGAGGGTCAGCATCAACATGGTCTGCGGGCCGTAGATGGCATAACCGGCTGCCACTTGTTGAGTGCCTGGCTGGAGGAAAGCTTCCTCACCCAGGTCGCCTTCGGCACCGTTACGGTCCGGGCAGCGCAGCACCGAGAAGATGGTGCCGACCGAGACGTTGACGTCGATGTTGCTGGAGCCGTCCAGCGGGTCGAATACCAGCAGGTAGGCACCCTTCGGGTACTTGCCAGGGATCTGGTAGGCGTTGTCCATTTCTTCGGACGCCATGCCGGCCAGGTGACCGCCCCATTCGTTGGCTTCCAGCAGAATCTCGTTGGAGATCACATCGAGTTTCTTCTGCACTTCACCCTGTACGTTCTCGGTGCCCATGCTGCCCAGGACACCACCCAGCGCGCCCTTGGACACCTGATGGCTGATTTCCTTACAGGCGCGTGCGACCACTTCGATAAGGAAACGCAGATCGGCCGGGGTATTGTGGCTGCGGGTCTGCTCGATCAGATAGCGGCTGAGGGTAACGCGGGACATGGATGGCTCCGGGAAGGAAGAAAAATCGCGCGCAGTTTACCCCTTTGGCAGAAAAAGCGCCTTAGCACTGGATGGAAGGATACTGCCCAGTCACAAAACATCGGTTGCTAACGCAGCAGGCCCGACACGCAGCGACCTGTACGTGGCCTCAGGCCAGGCTGCAAACCCGATTGCGGCCTTCATGCTTGGCCCGGTACAGCGCGGCATCGGCGGCCTGCAACAGCTCATCCAGCACCAGCCCCTGCTCGGGCCACAACGCCAGGCCGGCCGACAGGGTGACATAGCGCGCGCCGCCACGGGTGGGCAACGGGTGTGCCGCCAGGTCGCGGCAAATACTCTCCAGACGGCTACGCGCCTCAAGGGCATCGGCGCGCGGCAGGATCAGCAGGAACTCTTCACCACCGATACGGAACACCGCGTCCGAGCTGCGCAGGTTTTCCAGCAGGTGCTGGGCCACGCCCTTGAGCACGTCGTCGCCTTCTAGATGGCCGTGCTCGTCGTTGAGCTGCTTGAAGTGATCCAGATCGATCAGCGCCAGCGCGATGGGCGTGCGTTCACGTTGCGCCACGGCCAACTCACGGGCAAAGAACTCATCGAGATAACGGCGGTTGTACAGGCCAGTGAGCGGGTCACACAGTGCCTGCTCCTGCAGCTGCTCATGCAGACTGGTGATGGTACGTAGGCGTTCCTCGCTGAGGGCCAGGGCTTCGGCCAGTTTCAGCTCACTGAGATGGCGCTGGGTGACATCACGCAAATACAGCATCTGTCCTAGCACCAGGGTGCCGCGGTGGGTCACCCGCTCGATGGCGCGGATGCGCACTTCAAAATAGCGCGCCGAGTTGGCCAGGGTCAGCAGACACTCCTGTTCACTGGCGCCCTGCTCGCTGAGCAGTTGCTGCAGGTCAGGGCCGAGAATCGGCCAGTCCGCCAGCGGCCGCCCTTGCCAGCCACTGCGCAGGCTGGCGAGTTTCAGGGCCGCCGGGTTGGCTTCAATCACGCGCAACTGTGCATCGACCACCAACACCGGATCGATCAGGGCATCCAGCAGCAGATGGCGGGCCACCGGCAGCAGGTCGAACAGACGCACGCCGACAATCAGCCAGGCAAACGCCACCAGGGTAAAGGCGAAACTGAAGGGCGTTGGGTCGAAGCCGAACAGCATCCAGCCGAACACCACGTAGCTGATATTGGCGACCCAAGGCACCGCCGTGACGAAGACAAAGGCCAGGTAATGCCGCCGATGCACGCCATAGCTGACGATGGCAGCACGCAGCACCACGCCCATGCAGAACATCATAAACAGATAGATATAAGCCGCTGCGGCATAGAACAGCGGGCCATGCTCATAGCGAATCGGCGCGCCCGGCGCATCGCTCAGCGGCGCCGTACCCTCGCCATAGAACAGGCCGTGCCAGGGGTTGCTCAGCGCCATCAGCCAGATCAGCAGCGGTATCACACTGAGACCCAAGGTACTGCGCAGCGGCAGCGGCTGACGCACGCTGTTGACGTATTGCCAGAGAAACACCGCCCAGAAGGTCGGCACCACAAGAATCCCCGGCCAGGCCATGGTCGCCCAGAACACCTTGCACTGCGGCCCCTGCGCGGCCATTTCCAGGCTCGCTGCCGCCATCCACCAGAGGCTGGCCAGGTGCAGCACGATAAAGCTCTCGCGCCCCGGGAAATAGCGCTGCCGGGTCACCCAACGGGCCAGCAGCAGCACACCGAGACAGACCACACAGGTCAGGATCACGGGGCCGCTCAACGCCCAGGCAGAATTACCGCAGGCATTCATCGGGCGGGTACTGCCGCAGAAAATAGCTGTGCGTACGGGCCAAAGCAGCCGGGCAAACGCACAGAAACCGCCCAAACAGGGGTCGTAATAGAGATACGCAAGGGCCTTCCTGACCTCAAACGTTAATCAGTTGAAGGTGCCAACCATACTGCAAAAATCGTTAGGCAGCTGGCCTTTATTTCGCCTGAGCGCTGCTATTCAGCGCGCGGCCGACGCAACAGGCTAGCCGCCATCAGTGCCAATAAGCCTACCCCAACCAGTAAAACCAGCCACAAACCCCAGCGTTTCCAATTGCTGTCGCTGGCGGCGGCCTGCTCCTGTTGCTCGATGCTGTCAGCCGGCAACTGCGCCTCGGCTGTACCCAACTGTTGCAGACGCTGCGGCTGATAACCGGGGATCAGCGTCGTCAACGGCAGCGCGGCCGACTCGGCGCCCAAACGCCCCAGGGCCAAGCGATAGGGTGGGCTGCCACGCTGGAGGAACACCAGCTGGGTGGCGCGCACTGCAACCTTGATTTGCGGCGGCTCACTGCCCAGACCGCCGCCTCGCTCATCCACCTGCAGGCGTAACTGCTGCGCCGCCCAACCGGGCAACGGCAATTCGTCCTGACGGATTTCCACGCCATTCTCCGGCAACCTATAAAGCAGCCCCTGCGCAAGCGATTGCCAAGCGCCCTTGGCTTCACTGCGACCGCTGACACGAATCGGCGCCAGGCTATTGGCCTGGCTGAGTTCGATGTGCAAGCGCTCCAACGGCAAAGCCAGGGGCAGTTGCCACTGGTATTCGCCATCCGGGCTGCGCGTCGCCGCCAGCGGCTGCGACCATACCAGCGGTGCGGGCACGCGGTCGCTGCGCTGACTGCGCAGACTTGCAGCCTTCAGCTGCGGTGCCTGTTGCGGGCTCTGCCAGAGCAGGCGCAAGTAGCGCGCCTTGCGCCCCGGCAGCTCAACCTGACGCTGCTCGACACGCTCATCGCCAAATGACAAGCGCGCCAGCTGACCGCTGCCCCAGGGTTGCCAGTCTTGCAGATCATCACTGGCCTCGATGCTGAAACGCTGAAAACCCTCCTGACCACCTTCCCAATCAAGCTGCAGGCGCACCAGCGGCTCATCCAATGCACTGGCATCCAGCAGCCAGCCACGCAGCAGCGCCGGCTTGGCGGCTGCATCCGGCTCATCGCGCAGCTCGATCAAGGTGCCGCTGGTGCTGCGCTGCACCCGCAGGCTTGGCGCGGCACTGCTGTCGCCCTGTTCGGCGTACAGCGGAAACCACTTCACTGCCTGTTCCTGCTGGCTGTCGCGCGACTCGCCCTGCCCCGCCACCAGGGCATAAGCCAGGGCCTGGCCTTCGCCGTTGAACACCCTCAGGTCGCGCAAATCGCCATAACGCGCAGCGAAATGCAGCGCCATCGGCACATCCAGGCGATACCAGGGACCTTCCCCGCTCAGGCTCAGCGGTAACTGCACGGCATAGTCGCCCGGTTGCTCATGCGCCAGGACTGACGCGCTGCACAGCAGGCCGAGAAACGCAGCGCAGCATGCGCCTGGGATAAAACGACTGATCATGCTTGCTCCTGCGGCTGATCCGCATCCGCCTTGCGTGCCGGCAGCGGGGCGAAATAGCCCACCACCAACAGCAATACACCCACACCAATAAACGACACGATGCGCTCCAGGCCACCGCGATTACCCAGCTCAACAAAGAACAGCTTGGCCACCACCAGCGCGATCAATGCCGCACCGATCAGCCACAGTTCACGCTGCCCACGGCGGTTGCCAAATACCATCAACGGCAGGGCGATCAGCGTCCAGACAATCGACAGACCGGCCTGCACCAGCATCGAATCGAGCAACGCATCCAGCTGATAGGGCACGCCACCCCAATGATGGGCGGTGCGCATGACCATGGCGGTCAGCAGAGCGAACAGCGAAGCCCCCGCCACAGCCTGGGTCAGCCACTGGCTGCGCACGCTTGCTACGCCCAGCTCGGCCAGGCCCATCCGTGCCCAGGCGAACACCGCGCCCAGAGCAAACAGCAGGCCCAGCTCCAACGGATTGAGCAGCGGCAGGTAGGCCAGCGGCTCGGCATCCCCGGCGCTGGCGACGTTGGCCAGCCAGAACCAGCCGAGCATCAGCAACGCCAGTGGGGCCGCTGCCAGCAAGCGGTATTCCCGTGGATAGGCCGCCAGCGGCCAAGGCCAGCGACGCGGCAATGCCATCAGCCACAGGTAGGCACTTGGCAGCAGCGCCCAGCCCAGCCAGCGCCAGGCATTGTAATGCTCCGACATAGCCAGCAGCAGGTAACGCAACTCCAGCGCCAGTACGCCCAGCAACAACCAGCAGCCGAGCACATGGGCGGCACTCAGCGCCCCCGCTGGCAACTGTGCCGCCAGACGCCGCAGTGCCCAGAAGTGCACAGCAAACAGCAGTGTCCAGGCCAGCCAGCCGAACTGCGCAGCCGGGTGATAGTGCAGGTGCCAGGCGTGCAGCAGCACCACACCGGCCAGCGGCGTCAACAGGCAGCACAGCAACGCCAGTTCGGCCCAGCGGGTGCGCGGCGCGAGAAATGCTGCCAGGGCGACACTGGCCGCCAACACCACAAGCAAGGCACTGCTCTGCCACTCAGGCGTCACAAAGCGCAGCACTTCGCTGCTCAACGCCACGGCCCACCAGGCTGCGCCCCACACCAGCAGCAACTGCGCCAGGCCCAACAAGCTGACATTACCCAGCGTACTGGGCGTTTCGCGACGCGCCAGCTGCTGCAAACGCCAGGCGCCGACCAAGGCGGCCACACCGAGCACCAGCGGCGTCCAGAAATCCACGTGGGCCAGTGGCCGAATACCCTCGGCCGACAGCTGGCCGAACAGCAGCGGGCTGACTGCAAGGAACACCAGCCCGGCCAGCACCTGCAACAGCAGACCGAAGATAAAGCTGGCGCGCTGCTGCAAGTGCAAGCTGAGCCAAATGATCAGCAGGCCGCTGCCGCCCCACACCGCGCTCGCCGTGGCCCACGGCAGGACGAACAGCACCGCCAGATTGAGGAACACCAGCCCCACCAGCAGCACCACAGACAGCCCGCGCAGCAGACGACGGTCATTACCCACCTGCGGGTCGCGCGCGGCCAGCAACATGCCGGCGATCAGGCCGAAACCGATCAGGGAAGAGGTCAACAAGCCCTGCCAGCCGGCAGAGAAGCCGCCCATGCCAGTGGCTGCATTGCCGGCCATGTCCAGCATAAACACCACACCGCCGAGTAATTGCACGGCAAAGGCGCTGAACAGAAAGCTGCGCGCCTGAATACGCAAACCCAGCCACAGGGTCAGCACGCCGGCCAGCGCCCAGCTGATCGCCGTGCCCTGGGCGGCAAACAGCAGCGGCGCAATCAGATAGAGGAAGGCCAGGCCGGCGCAAGCCAGCACCGGCAGGCCGCACATCTCCCAACGACTGGCCAGCGCGGTGTTCTGGCGTAGCTGCCAGTAACTGAACAGCAAAGCTACACCGAGCATCAACGCGCCCAGCGGTGCGCCGTCCAGCAGGGTCAACTCGCCGCCACGCAAGCCGATGACAAATGCCAGCGCCGCCCCCACCTGCAGCAGCAGGGCGAATGCCCGTGCCAGACTGCGTTGCTGGCGCAGGCCGAGCCAGAAGATGCCCGCGCCTTCCACCGCCCAGGCGGCCGAAGTCCAGCGCGCATCCAGGCCCAAGGGAATCGCCAGACTGCCGAACACCACACCCAGCGCCAGGCAGGTTTCCACCAGTAACGCCGCGCGATCGCCCGTGCGACCGACCAACAGCCGCGCCAGCACCAGATAGAACAAGCCCAGCGCCAGCGCACTGAACGCTGCGGCAAACTCGATGTGTTGCACCAGCGCAAACTGCAAACCAAAGCCCACCAGCGGCGGGCCGAACAGCACGGTGGCGTCGATGTAGTCGCCTTTGCGTGCCGCCCAGCGCAGCAGTTCATCAGGGTTCTCGGGCGCATCCAGGGCTTCACGCAGCTTGCGCCGGGCAAACAACAGGCCGATGGCCACATACATCAGGAAGAACAGAATCAGGAACGGCTCGGTGCTCCACAGCAGCTCTGGCTTATAGGAGCGGATGCCCCAGGCGAAGCCGATGCCAAAGGTGCCGACAAAACCGATCAGGTTGAGCAGCCGCCAGGCCTTGAACCAGGCGATGGCAAAAATCCCGGCATTAAGCAGGGCGAAATAACTGAACAGCGCCACATGGTTGCCACTGCCTGTGCTGGTCAGGATCGGCGCGGCGAAACCACCCAACGCCGCTGCAGCCGCCAGGCCCAGGGCATTCTGTTGCACCGCGAGGATCGCCGAGAACACCGTCACCAGCACCAACAGGCCCAGCGCCATACCGGGGTCGAGCAACGGATGCAGGCGCATCGCGGCAAACACCGTCAGATACAGCACGGCGATCCCGGTGCCTTGCAGCATCAAGGCATAGTTCGGGTTACGCAGGCGCAGCCACCAACCCAGGCCCAGCAACGCCACGGCACTGGCAGCCACCCCGGCATAGCGCAACTCCACCGGCACCACCACGCCTTCGGTGGCGTAGCGCAGCAGGAAAGCCAGACCGAGAAACAGCAGCACCACACCGACGCGCAGCACCGTATTGCCGCCCAGCAGCCAGCCTTGGGCGAGGTCGATAGCCCGTTCGATCGGCGAAGGCTGACGCGGCTCTGGCGGTTTTTTCGGCGTTGTCGGGCGCGGCGTTATTGGCTCAGCAGCCGACGGCTCGGCGGTCTGCATGACCGCAGCAGGCGCCTGCTCGGGCTCGGGCAGAACAAAGTCCAGGGTCCAGTCCAGTTCGGGTTCAGCCGCCTGGGCAGCGGCAATCGGCTCAGGCTCGGGTTCAGGTTCGACAACAGTGCTGAGCGGTTCCACCTCAGGGGGTGCCGCGGGGGCGGGCGTAGCGCCCTGTTCCAGCTTGAGCAGACGCTCATACAGCGCCGTGGTGCCTTGTTCGAAACGCAGCGAAAAGGCCTTGAGCTGGGCCGTCAGCGCCGCATTCTCGCGCTCCAGCCCCTGCAATTTGAGGGCCTGGCCCACACCCAGCCCTATCAGCGCACCAAGCAGCGAGGCCGTCAGCGTCTCATCCGCCAAGGCCCCAAGCAGCAAACCGACCAGCATGAAAATCCATTGCATGCAGCGCGTTCCTATTCAGCTAAACCCGAACATCCTGTTGCCCGGCACCCGGCGCAAACTGCGCAGCAGTATAGGAGCCCGACCGGTGCATACCCAGAGAGACGAATGCCGCACGCATCACAGCACAACAAGAAATTCGAGGCGACGCTGCCGCACAAATGATGACCAGCCGGCAGATAGTCATTCACAAACGCCGCCAGGCCGCTATCATCGCGCGCCGCACAACTGATGCCTGCCAGCGCCGATGAAAAACAACCTGATTGCCGCCGCCGAACTCGACCGCCTGGAAACCTGGGCCAAATACACCGCTGACATGTGCCACAGCTGCATGTCCAGCTGCTGCACGTTGCCGGTCGAGGCGCGGCTGAATGACCTGATACGCATCGGCGTGGTCGATGAATTCGAACGCAGCGAGCCGCTGAAGAACATCGCCAAGCGCTTGCAAAAGGAGGGCATCGTCGAACGCTTCCATCAGAAGTCGGGCATCTTCACCCTGACCCGCATGAGCAACAACGACTGCTACTACCTCGACCGTAAAACCCGCCTGTGCACCATCTACGAGAAGCGCCCGGATACCTGCCGCAATCACCCGAAGATCGGCCCGCGCCCAGGCTATTGCGCATACAAACCAAAGAGTTAAGTTCCACTAGCGCTGTACTGGGTTACGCTGAAGGCTATTACCCGCAATAGGCCAACCCAGATGCAGCAATGGCATACCACCAGCCTGTGGATGGACCAACTGGGCAAAACGCTTACCCCGCGCCCGCCCCTGAGCGAAGACCTGCACGCCGATGTGGCGATCATCGGTGCGGGCTACACCGGCCTGTGGACCGCCTACTACCTCAAGCGCCAGGCCCCGCAGCTGCGTATCGTCATCCTCGAAGGCGAGATTGCCGGCTTCGGCGCATCCGGACGCAACGGCGGCTGGCTGATGGGCAATCTGCTCGGTCAGGAGCGTCTGCTCGCCAATCTGCCCAATGCACAGCGGCACAGCGCCCTGGCCCTGCTGCATGGCATCCCCGATGAAGTGGCCAGCGTGTTGCAGCGTGAACAGATCGCCTGCGACTACCGCAAAGGCGGTGTGCTGTATTGCGCCGCGCGCTATCCCGAGCAATTGCACAGCCTGCAAAACCAGTTGGCCGAGCTGCGCGCTCAGGGCCTGGACGAAACCGACTACCGCTGGCTAACGCCCTTCGACCTGGGCAAGCAGTTGCAGCTGGCCAACGCCTTTGGCGCCATCTACACCCCGCACTGCGCGACCATTCAGCCCGCCAAACTGGTGCGCGGCCTGGCGCGCTGCGTGGCCGCCATGGGTGTCGAGCTGTATGAGCAGAGCCGGGTGACCGACTGGCAAACCGGCCTGGTGCGCACCGCCACTGGCAGCGTACGCGCTGACTGGATCGTCCCAGCCGTGGAAGGTTACGCTGCCAGCCTGCCGCCGCTGGGCAAGCATCAGCTACCGGTACAGAGCCTGCTGGTGGCCACCGAGCCGCTGCCCAAGGAAGTCTGGGCCGGCATCGGCCTGGAGCGCGGCCAGGCCTTTAGCGAGAACAGCCGCCAGGTGACCTACGGCCAGCGCAGCGCCGACGACCGCCTGGTATTCGGTGCACGTGGCGGTTACCGCTTTGGCGGCCGCCTGCGCACCGATTTCAACCTCAGCGAGAACGAGCGCGACCTGCGCCGCTACCTGTTCGGCGAACTGTTCCCGCAACTAAAGCAGGTGCGCATCACCCATGCCTGGGGCGGCAACCTGGGCATGGCACGGCGCTTTCGTCCGCACATGCTGGTGGACCGCAGCAACGGCATCGCCTTGTCTGGCGGTTACGGCGGCGAAGGCGTGGGCGCCAGCAACCTCGGCGGGCGCACCCTGGCCGACCTGATTCTCAACCAGCACAGCGAGCTGACCCGCCAGCCCTGGGTGCTCGGCGACCAGCCGCTCAAGCGCCTGCCGCGCTGGGAGCCGGAACCCCTGCGCTGGCTTGGCTACAACGCGATCATCCAGAGCTTCGTGCACGAAGACCGCGTGCTGGCCAACCCAGACAGCGCGCCCTGGCGGCGCAAGCTGGCCATCAGCCTTGCCAGCCGCCTGGAAAAGCTTATGTGCTAACGACTGCCTAAGCCTGCGCTTACCTGGAAAAAAGCCCCGCCAGATCGCTCTGGCGGGGCTTTTCATTTACAGCCGAGGCTAGTTGCTACGCATCAAGCCTTGTTGGCTTTTTTGGCAGCGCGGGTGCGCTCGCCTTCGGCATCACTGCACACCGTTAGCAAAGTACCGTCCAAAAGATACGTGGTGGGGCGCTCTTTATGCAGGGCAATGCTCCTTTGCCATACCTGCTAAGCAACCCTGGCAGAGCAAAAGCCATACCCATTTATATGGGCCATATCCGCACCCTAGTCTTTCAAAAAACCATGATTCTGCAGAGTTACAGGGATATTACCTTGCTCATCAATTAGCGTAATCGTACAACCCGCAGTAGATGGCTGCTGTGTAAGCGTGTAAACCCTATTAACCTCAGGGATAAAACTGATGCCTGCAGAGCATTGAGAAACTGAAGGATAGCCGCCGTATGCCGCCGACAGCGCAAGAAGATAAGTGGCTTTAAAATACTTTCGCGCGCCTGCCGGAACATATACCGACGCCGACTGCCTCGCAGAATTCCCATGCTCTATTAGCCGCCCCATGCCTGCACTTTTTCAAATCGAGCGTTATCAAAAACCCACAATGATTGTCTTTCACCTGGAGCAAAAGATATTTTCGTATAAACAATCTTGGCCGCATTAGACGTATCAGTCATCGGCGGCATGTCCTTGACACACCCTTGCAGACCAAAAGCCAAAACCAAAGCAGCTAGCTTTTTCATAAACCCTCAACACGATCCTTGATATAACAATCCAAAAAATAGCGATTAACAATAGAGCTAAAGTTAAAAGGGTCGGAATAATTTATTTTTAACCACCGACTGACCAGAGTTTAAATATCTTATTGAGCACCCCAACTGCATTGCAGTCGACTTCAGGTGGAAAATAAATCTTTCTCCTTTTCTCTTATTCAACAACCCAATTAGCTGATCAAGGTTTATTCACTCCGCCCCATTAGCTCCGCACTTGTAACCGTGTTGTGCTCAGTTCCTACAACCGCCCTTTTTCTTCAGCTCTTCAATGCTGCCAGCGACAGCACTTGGTCATATTGCGGCCAGTCTTCCCGTGCGCGCTTAAGCACACCTTGCATCAACGCATCTAACTCAGGCATTGGCTGCTCGGACGGCAATTGGTCAAACGGCGCTGCCATCAGCGGGTGATCGATCTTCTGCGGATTGGCTAAACCCTCCCACTGTCGCAGCCGCAGGATGTAGAGGATTTCCACCGGCACGCGCTCCAAGTGCCAGTCCTGGTTGAAGTCGTAGGAGTTTTTCTGGCTCTCTTTGCCGGTTTGCCAAGTATGGCGGTCACACGCGGCCAGAAGGCAAGGCATCAGGTCGTCAGGGTTGGAAGTGCGCCAGTTTGCTAACAATGCTTCGTAAATGGGTTCGTCGTAGCCATACGCAGGCCATGTGTGCGATACATCGCCCACCCAGTCGGCAAACACGCGCAACATGAAAGCTTGGGCGCGGCGGTGTTCATTTTCGTATTCGATCACTAGTTGGTGCCCACGGTTGAGGGCTGCGTGCGTCAAATAGCCTTGGTGAATGACGGCATCTTTCCAGCCCAGAACAGCCATGGCGGCCATCATGTTGGTGGCGGTTTGGATGCTGTAGTTTTGTTGGCGTCGGTCATTGCCTACTGCTTTGGCCAGAATGTCGAACTGGCCCGCCCAGAAAAACAGTTGTTTGATACCAACTTGGTAATAGCGCATCCAATGGGCCAACTCCTCAAGCCATTGCGGATTATCTGGAGCGGTTGCCAATACCTCGTGGGCGCGCGTGACGGCCATCCATTCGGCATTGCTACGAGTAGCATTGTTTCTATTTGGAACAGGCATTGAGGGCTTAGCAAATGCATCGCCGCGCTCAACATATTCACGGATGCCATTCAATTCGTATTCATCTGAGACGTGTGGCCCCTTGGCTATACGCCCCAGCACACTTTTGTAGGAGGGCCATTTCGGGTTTACGCCCGAACGCTCGCACTGAATTATTTCTTGGGCCATGGTTCAACCTTAATTTCTGCTTGACCGGTTTTACTCGGTGCTGGCAGACCGACTTTGACGGTCACGCCTTGGACTTTGACGTTTTCAGAAAGCAGCGCTGCTCGCAGAGCGTCACGCAAAGCAGGATCTGAATCGGCAATTGATTTATTTCGCAGCCACCCATCCAATCGCGTACCCGGATCCCCCAGAGGAACTTTTGCCCCATCCACGCCATTCACCGAAGACTTCGCATCCATCACAACTACGGTAATCGTATCGCCATTGATCGCCACCGCGCAGCCATCGCAGCCGTGGTTGCTACCGTTTTGGAGAGGTTTGAAATTGAGGCCGGTTTTCTCGTTGAGTGTTTGCAGGGCCAGTTGCTCGCCGAGCTTGCCATCATTTACAAGTGAGCCGGTCTTCCAATTGGGGAGGTGCGACAGTTTGATACTTTCAAACGTTTGCCCGAAAAGATCTTCAATGCTGCTGACTTTTTCAGGCGGCGACGGTTTCCAGTTTTCCGGTTTCGGAAAGGTATCTGGCTTCGTAGTTTCTACGGGTTTGGGACCTGTATCGACCTTACCAATCTGTCCTGCTCGACTAGTGGCGGCAAAACTCAAAGCAAACTCGGTCGACCATGTCATCTCGACCCGTGCTGCTGCCTCGGGATTGCCCTGCAAACGGTATAGATAGCTCTGGGCCTCTGCATCGGCTTTTGCCTGGCTGAATGCCGTCCATACTTCTTGAGGATTGGCAGCGCTTTGCAGTAGTCCCAGGACAATTCGCTCACTGGTCGATATTGGACTGGTTACAACATCACGGCCTAGCTCATAAGTATTCTGCACTGCATTGCCAACTGCGGCACCAGTGCCTTGCAGCGCACCAGATAGGTCAGCGAGCCCGTTCCATTGCCGATAGTTAAGGTTACGCTCATAGAACTCCTTCTGCTCCCAACCTTCGCGATCAGCCGTTAGCAGATACTCCGCATTGACCAGCGACAAATAGAAATCCGCATGATGCAGCTGGTAATTCTGCAAAAGCTTAAGCGTTTCTGTCGCACTGTAGGTTTTACCCTCCGCTTGGACCGGCACATCGCCTCGATCCTGTGGTGCGTATCGAGTGGCAAGCGGTGCTAGCGCCATACCCAGATGCTTCAGAGTTGCCTCATCAAAGACGACTCCACTGGAAGATATCTTTTCCTGCCAGTCTTTATCCACATAGAAGGCCATTGCTTCTGCAAGGCGGCGCTCTGCTTCGGCTGGGCTAATCCCGGCTTCTTTGGCCAGATCATCAGCCTGTTTGCGGATCAGCTTGACTTCATCTGGATGCAACTGCCTGTTATACGCCGTCGCATTCTTCGCCAGCTCCGCCGCCTTGGCCGGGTCGCCACCGGTCGCCGTGGCCGCCGCCACACCGATGATTTGCGAGACTACCAGTTCCAGACCTTTGTCGCCCTTGATCACACCCGACAGTTGTTCGATCAGCAACTCGTTGGCACCAGCAGTCAATGCGCCGGTCTTGAAGTCACCACCGGTCGCTTCGCTGAGCAACCCACCCACCACAGCATGCAGGGCGATCTTTTCCGGGCTGCCGTCCGCCCAGTCGACGCCTTCCACCCACCTGCCGCCGGCAAAATCACCCACCGCATTGAAAACACCAGCCTGCAGTAGGTGCTGCACCTGGCCGGTCAGCGCGCTTTGCAGGTTATCGCCAAGGCTGCCGCCTTGAACGGCGGTCTGGGTCACCGCATGAACCGCGCCCTGTGCACCAAGGTAAGTACCAAATTTGGCCAGTTCACTGGGCTTGCTCAGGTCGAAGCCCTTGGTGACCTTGTTGACGTTGTCGCCGGTTACGCCAAAGGCACTGTCCAGCACGCCAGCGGTAACGCCTGCGGTTATGGCCGAGGTGGCGTAGCCTTTGAGGTTGTCGCTGGAGGTCACATCCTTGACCACCGCACCCAAGTTACCCCGGTTGTTGATGGTGCTGATAGCCGCATTGCTGGCTGCCGAAGTGGCAACGGCGGTTAAAGCGACGTTGGCCCAACCAGCACTGGCGGTACCTACAGCAGTACCCGCACTGACCATAGCCGAAGAGCCGGCAGCCGCCATGGCCGAGCCACTGCCTGCCCCGGCACCCGCCATAGAACCTATCGCGCCGCTTGCAGCCCCCGCCGTCAGGTAAGTCACGATGATCGCGATAATGATCATCGCCGCGCCGCCCAATCCCGAATGGCTGTACTTGAAGGAATCATGCACCTCCTTCACCTGGCGCCAGTCCACATCACCGCGCTGCTCCATCTCCTTCAACCAAGCCAGCTCCGGATCAGCGGCAACCATCGCATTAATAGTCTGGTCAATGCTCTGTTTATTGACCTGCTTGATATCGATATTCAAGCCATCAACGGCCTGGATAACGAGCTCCCCCTTCGCGATCAACTGGCTTTGCAGCAAGGTCTCATCGGTCGTGCCCTTACCCTCGGCAGACGTCCAAGCCCAGCTGTTTTTGCTCTTCTCATGACTCTCTTGATCCAGATCTTTAACCGCCTCAAAGGTGATGCTGCCACCGCTGTCCAGGGTCAGGTCATTGCCGCTTTCCAGGCGGGCACGCTGATACAGCTGGTCACCCTCGCTGACCAGGGTCAGGTCACCACCCGCCGTGATGCTGGTGCCAACGTTGCGGATCGTGGTCACTTCATCCCGCTGGGTGGCCTTGCTACCCCAACCACCTTTTTTGCTCATGTCGTACAACGAGTAGTCGCTGTTTTGCGCGGCCAGCAGTGACAGCTGGTTGCCGGCATACAGGTAGGCTTCATCACCGGCCTTGAGTTTGCTGGCAACCGCCGTCAGGTCGTTGCCGGCCAGTACGGTCAGGTTGCCGCCTGCCGTCAGCTCGGCAGCTTGCTGACGCACTTGGCTGTCGACGATATCGACCTTCTTGCCACCGCTCTTGCGGTGCGACTCGTAGTGGCTTTCATTGGCGGCAGCAGCGATCAGCACATCGCCACCTGCATCCAGCAGCAGGTCTTTCTCGGCGCTGACGCGGCTGGCGATCACTGCCAGGTCGCGCTCGGCGCTCAGCTCAATATTGCCTCCGGCTTCGACTTCACTGCCGTACTGGGTGATCTGCTCACGGCGGCTATTGCCTTTGCGGTCCTTGCGGGTGGTCAGGTCATGTTCTTGCGCCGAGGCGATCACCAGATCACGGCCGGCATCCAGCTGCATATCGCCACCGGCCTTGAGCGCACTGCCGATATTCTGGATATCGCGACCGGCAGCCAGAGTCAGGTCGCCACTGGCTTCGATACGCGCGGCGCTGTCGACGAAGTCCTGCTGGTGCTGATAACCGCGCTTGCCTGACTCGTGACGGGTGATGGTGCGCTCGTTGACGATATCGCCGGTCAGAGCAATCGCCGTGACATCCTTACCCGCGATAATCCCGCCCTGGGCATTGCGAATGCTGTCAGTGGCCAACAGCGACAGGCGCTCGCCGGCCTGCATCAATCCGCTGTTGCCGATAGTGCTGGCTGTGGCAGTGAGGTTGTTGCTGGCGCGCAGAGTGCCCTGGTTAGTGAGGCTACCGCCGGAGATCAGCGCCACATCGCGACCCTGAATCAGTGCACCATTTGGAGCCAGGCGACCTTCGGCCTGGGCCAGGTAGAGCACCGGCACCAGCACTTTCTGCCCGGCCACTTCGCGCTCTTCCATCCACACCAGATCGTGGGTCAGTGCAGCCACTTGCTCGGCCGTCAGGCTGACGCCCAGACTGAGATTAAGGGCCTCTTTACTGGCGATGGCGTTGTCCATCAGGTACCTGAACTGCGCTTCGTCGCTGTCCAGTCCGGCCAGGTAGCGTTGCCCGGTACGAGCGATCACCGCTTCACGGATCAGCCGCTGCTCATAGAAGCCATCACCCAGCCGCTTCTGAGCGGTCTGTGGGTCGTAGCCCAGGTTACCGAGCATGTAGTCGGAATTGAGGAAGTTTTTCAGGCTGGCGAAGACCGGGTTGGTCTCGATCAGATAGGGATGGCCAGGGTTGGTGCTGAGGCTGAACAGGCCATTCTGTCCCTGCGGCAGACTGAAGCCCGGCAATGCCAGCGGATCGACCGCCTGCTGGGTAAGATCAGGCGGCAACTGAGGATTAAGGGTTACGACGGTGGCAATTGAGGAGCCTGGTGCACTGGTACCAGGGTCGCGGCTGCCGCCAGCGATATAGGTGAATGAGGGGCGAATCACGCCGCTGTTCAGTTGCTCACTGGCATTGATCTGTACATCACCACCAGCCTGAATAATGGCGGCGTAGGCCTGTACGGCATCCGGGGTAAAAGTGCTATTGGGCGCGGTATGGCTGGGCAGGTAGTTGCTGAGAATATTGTTGAGCTGCGCATTGATGTTGGGGCTGGCGTTTGGCCAGTTCTGCGCGTTGAAGTTGTTGACCGCACTGATGATGAAACCCACCGATTTCTCACGCTCGCTAGTAGCCCGCCGAGTAATCAGGTATTCGCCAGTCTGCGCGCCTTTGTTATCGAAGCGCGTGGTATCAATCTGCACATGGCCGTTGGCCGAGATCAAACTGGAGTGGTTGGCCAGATCATCGCTACGCAGCAACAAATTGCCGCCTGCAAGCAGACTGCTTTGTGGGCTGACATTGAGGGCTTCGGTACGCTCAATCTCCCGAAGGCGGTAACGCACGTTCTCCTTGTCGCCACTACAGTCGGTGCAGTCCTGGTCATAGAACTGCGCGGCCACCTTGCGGGTGACGATATCCAGACTTTCGCGAACATTCTTGATGACTTTGGCGCTGATGCTCACATCCGCTTCGCTTTCCAGCGTGCCGGATACGTTGCTGAAGTGCGCAGCCTGATCAGTTGGGTCAAGCGCGGCAAAGCTGAAGTTACCGACGCTGTACAGGTCACCGCGCTGGTTGACCAAGCTATCGCCACGCAACTGCATCTGGCTGCCACTGAACAGCAGACCACCCTCATTTCGCAGGCTGGTGGCTTGCGCCAGCAATGCCGCACCAGCACCAATGGTGCCGAAGTTATTGAGGCTAGTTGCACTCAGCAGCAGTGCATTGGCCGCACTGATCACCCCACGGTTTTCGAAGCTGGAACCCAGGGTGAAATCTGCCTGACCGCCACTGAGTACCTTGGCTGCAGCCCCCAGGTTGGCACTGTCAGCGGTGAACAACAGGTCTCCCTGGCTGAGCAACGAACCGTTGCCGCTGTAGCTACCAGCCAACTCAAGCTCAAGCTCGCCATCGGTTTCGATGCTGCCGTGGTTGATCCAGTTATCGCCAGTGGCCACGATGCTCTGACGTGACAACAATTTACCGCTAGCTGTCTGGGTGAACTCGTCGATAGCCAGGGTCAAGCGTTCGGCCTGCAACTGGCTGCTGTTGCTCCAGGTATCGGCCTGCACGGTCAACTCGCCTGCTGTGCTGAAGCTGCCGCCAGCGAGGCCGACGTCACCCAGATCAAGGTTAAAACCCTGATTGCCAGTGTGACGCACCGTGCCGCCCTGGTTGCTCAGGCCAACGCTGCTCAGGGTAAATGCACCACTGCCAATCTCGACCAAGCCGGCATCATTATTGAACAGGCCACCCAGAACAAACCGGCTTTCGTCTTCGCCACCCAGGGCGCGCAGTTTGCCGCCGTTGTTGCTCAGGGTATCGGCAGCCAGTTGCAGATCGCCGGCAGATTCAATCAAGCCATCCTGGTTATTCAGATTCGCGCTGAGCTGCAGGTCAAGCGCACCACCAGCCAGGGTGCCGCTCTGGTTATCCAGGTTGGCCGCCGTGACCTTAATCGCCTGCTGTGCCAGGACTTCACCACCCTGGTTGTTCAGTTGGGCAGCAGTCAGGTCGAGGCTTTTCTGCGCAACGATACGCCCGCCCTGGTTTGCCAGTGTCTGCGCTTTGAGCGTTACGTCACCGGCACTGAGCAGCTTGCCGGTACGGTTATCCAGGCTCTGCACATCAGTGTTCAGGCTGCCGTGGGAGGTAATGGTGCCGGGGTTTTTCACCGTGCTGGTTTGCAGGCTCAGCGTGGCCGTGTTGTTCAGGCTGCCATCGGCACGCACACCCACCTCGACCACGCCTTGGTTAAGCAACTCGCCGCCCTTGGCAATCAGTTGCTGGCCGGCTGCCAGGCTTTCCTTGACCAGCGTCTGGCCACTGGCTTCAACCATGGCATTGCGCCCGGCGAAGGTATCGGCATTCAGTTCGATGTTATCGGCCTTGAGTTGCAGGTCACGACCGGCGGCGGTGCGCGCCATGCTCAGTTGGCCGTTGGCGTCGATCTGGATATCACCGGCACTGGCGGCCATATCACCGGCCAGTTTCACGCCCACACCGGCTTCAGTACCGACCAGGCGAATTGCCCCGGCGTACATGCCGCCCAGGGCCGAGCTGTCGATGGCCAGTTGCGGTTTTGCGCTACCGTCATCGGCCTTAGCTGTGGTGCTGAGGCTGGCAGCGTCAACCTCGTTGCGCCCGGTAATCACATTCAGTTGGTTGGCATGCAACTCGGCGTTGATCTGCGCACTGCGGGTGATCAGGTCAAACTGGCTGACATTACGTGCATTGAGGCCATCGCCTTCGATGCTGATCTGCCCACCCTCGACATCAAAGCGATCCAGACGGCCACCTTCTACCACTGGCTTGCCGGTGCTAAGGGTCACGCGCGGGGTATTGATAAAGCCGCAGCCGTCACAGCTGATGCCATGCGGGTTGGCAACGATGACCGCTGCGGACTTGCCGGCCACTTCGGTGTAGCCCTTGAGCTGGCTGGGGCTACCGCCGTTGACTTCGTTGAGAATTACACTGGCCGCCCCACCTTTGAGGTTGGGGTTACCCATCACGTAACCACCCAGCTGGGTTTGCACCACAGCCTGGGCGCTGTTGTTAAGGATCAGCCCCTGCTGGCTGACGTTGAAGTCAGTGAATTTGTTATGCGACAGGCCGCTGCCATTGGGCGTGGCGATATTGATCATGGGCACGCCATTGGCGGCCTGAGTCACGGCCGCGTTGCCGCCGGCCTGGGCATCCAGCGCCAACTCGGCCGCCGTGGCGACGATCGGGTTGAGGAACATGACCCCGATCAGGACACAGGCAATGTTTTGGAAAAAAGGCGTGCGAACGTCCATGTAATAACTCCAACCCGTAGGGCGATAAATCAGAAATCAGGAAAATCAGAAGAACAGGTCGACCCGGAAATACACCGGACGCTCACCGTGCTCGATGGCATCTGGGCGTTCCAGCGAGCGGGCGAAGGTCACCGAAGCAGCCAGATGCTGACCACGGGCACTCAGCTCGATGGCATTGCCGGAGAGGCGACCGTGCTGGTCCGGGTTGTAACGCCCGCCGCTGATCACACCCATGTCGTAGGCAAATGCCACGCCGTACTCACTGACAAAGGGCTGCAGCGGTTGCCAGCTCACCGCCTTGCGCCAGCGCACCTGGTTACGCCAGTAGGCGCCACTGTCGCCGGACAGCGATTGTTCCTTGAAGCCGCGCACCGAGCTGAGGCCGCCGACGCTGATGCGTTGCGGACTGAACAGCACATCTTCACTGCGCTGGCCGTTAGCCAGGCTGTCAAAGCTGAACGACTCACCCCACAGCTGGAACGGCTGCAGGTAGCTCAGGGTCAGGCTGTATTTGTTGTAACGCGCCACCGGCTGGCCACTTTGAGGGCTGCCACTGCGCTGCGCATCGAAGGCTCCTGTGCCGTGCTGCCAGCCGATGTCGGCGTTGACGAAGGCGCTGCCAATACGCCGACCATGGTTGAAGCCCAGTTGTGCTTCAGACAGACGATGGCTGGAGACATCTATCAGATTGCCGAGAATAAAGTTGTTGCTGCGCAGGTGGCTGACGCCAATGCTGGCCGCCGTTTTACTCACGCTATCGCGGTGCAATACACGCTCGCCACGCAGGGCGTGGGTTTTGCTGTCGCCATCAGTGTCGAAGGCAAACCCATTGGCATCGCTTTCGGTGCGGTAGTAGCTCTGGCTGTAGCTGTAATTGAAGGTCCACCAGCCATACGGCAGGCTGTAGCTGAGGCTCTGGTTGTGCGAATGGCGGAAGCTGTCACTGACTGCATCACGACCGGCACGCAGGTTCAGTTGATCGGCCAGGCCAAGCGGGCTGTCCCAGTCCAGGCCCAGGCCCCACTGCTGTTCACCGGTGCTGCGCTGACCATCGTTATGCCGTGCCAGGCTGACACGCCACGGCTTGCTGCGCTGCCCCTGCAGCTGCACGCGGCTGCCACCAACCTGCTCGCCTGGCACCAGCTCAAGTTGTGCCTGACGCGACGGCAGGCGGTTGAGCTGCTCGACCAACTGCTCCAACTCACGCAGATTCAGTACACGTTCGGGTGTGCCGGGAAAACTCATGGCAAGCTCGCGATCCGAGGCCAGCTCCGAGCTGTTCAACCCTTCAAGCTGGCCCTCGACCACGGTGACCTGCAGCGTACCGCTGGCCAGGTCCTGCTGCGGCAGGTAGGCGCGCGTGGTGACATATCCACGACCGAGATAGTGATTGGTGATGTCCTTAAGCAGCTGGTTAAGCTGACCGACGCCTAGGCATTGCCCGCTGTAGGGCTTGAGGATACTGGCTTGATCCGCCGGACTGAGCAGTGTGGCCCCGACCAAATTGATTTGCTTGATGGCAAAGCAACGCTCGTCTTCAGCGGCCGGTTGCGTAGGCAATTGCTCGGTCTTGCCAGGCAGTTGACGCAGCTCATCAAGGCGGCGTTCCTGCTCTTGCAGCAGACGCTCCTGACGTTCGCGGATAAGGTCACGATCACCTGGCGTTTGTGCCAGCGATACGGCGGGGATAAGGGAACACATCAGCCAGATGACCAAAAAATGGCCGGGAGCCATTTTTAACGTCGCGCAGCGACGACCTGCAGGGTGGCAGCCAGAAATGGCAGGCCATAATGGGCTAATACGAAGTGCCATGCCTTCAGTCCTTTGAATAGCGAATCAACAGAAGCAAAAATGCGGCGCGCATTAAAACACATGGCGACGTGCCATCAGCCGTAAGACGCGTGAGCTAGTACACAGAACCAGACATTCATCCTGAACGCCTGACCACCGCTTACTGCCGCGCGCGGCCCTACAGAAAACCCGGCCAATTGCGAAGCTCAATCATCCACGCAGCAACAAAAAGCCCCGCCAGATCGCTCTGGCGGGGCTTTTCATTTACAGCCGAGGCTAGTTGCTAAGCATCAGGCCTTGTTGGCTTTTTTGGCAGCGCGGGTGCGCTCGCCTTCGTCGAGGATCTTCTTACGCAGACGGATCGACTTCGGCGTGACTTCACACAGTTCGTCGTCCTGGATGAACTCCAGGGCCTGCTCCAGGGTGAAGCGCACTGGCGGCACCAGGGCGATGGTTTCGTCTTTACCGGAAGCACGCATGTTGTCGAGCTTCTTGCCCTTGGTTGGGTTGACACCCAGGTCGTTGTCGCGGCTGTTCAGGCCGATGATCTGACCGTTGTAGATTTCCTGGCCGTGCTCGACGAACAGCTTGCCTCGCGCCTGCAGGGTTTCCAGGGAATAGGTCAGTGCCTTGCCGGTATCGATCGATACCAGTACGCCGTTCTGGCGGCCGGACATGTGGCCCGACTTCATCACGTCGTAACGGTCGAAGATCGAGGTCAGGATGCCTGCACCGTTGGTCAGGGTCAGGAAGGCGTTACGGAAGCCGATCAGACCACGGGCCGGGATGTTGTATTCCAGGCGTACGCGACCTTTGCCGTCCGGCACCATGTTGCTCAGGTCGCCTTTACGCAGACCCATTTCTTCCATGACCTTGCCCTGGGATTCTTCAGGGATGTCGATGGTGACGTTCTCGTACGGTTCCTGCTTGACGCCATTGACCTCACGGATGATCACTTCAGGACGGCCAACGCCCATTTCGAAGCCTTCACGACGCATGGTTTCGATCAGTACCGAGAGGTGCAGCTCACCACGGCCGGAGACCTTGAACTTGTCGGCGCTGTCGCCTTCTTCAACGCGCAGGGCCACGTTGTACAGCAGCTCTTTGTCCAGACGCTCTTTGATGTTGCGGCTGGTGACGAACTTGCCTTCCTTGCCGCAGAACGGCGAGTCGTTGACCTGGAAGGTCATGGAAACGGTCGGCTCGTCAACGGTCAGCGGCTTCATCGCTTCAACGTGGTTCTGGTCACACAGGGTGTCGGAGATGAACAGCTCGTCCATCCCGCTGACGCAGACGATGTCACCGGCGGTGGCTTCTTCAACATCCACGCGACGCAGACCGTGGTGGCCCATCAGCTTGAGGATACGGCCGTTACGCTTCTTGCCGTCGACATCGATGGCAGTAACCGGGGTATTCGGCTTAACGCGACCACGGGCGATACGACCCACGCCGATAATGCCGAGGAAGCTGTTGTAGTCCAGTGCCGAGATTTGCATCTGGAACGGGCCGTCAACGTCAACGGCTGGAGCCGGTACGTGGTCAACGATGGCCTGGTACAGCGGGGTCATGTCTTCGGCCATGTCAGTGTGGTCCAGACCGGCAATGCCGTTCAGGGCCGAGGCGTAGACGACCTGGAAGTCCAGCTGCTCTTCAGTGGCGCCGAGGTTGTCGAACAGGTCGAAAATCTGGTCCATAACCCAGTCCGGACGCGCGCCTGGACGGTCGATCTTGTTGATTACCACGATCGGACGCAGGCCGGCTTCGAAGGCCTTCTTGGTCACGAAGCGGGTTTGCGGCATCGGGCCATCCTGGGCGTCAACCACCAGCAGCACCGAGTCAACCATCGACATTACACGCTCAACCTCGCCGCCGAAGTCGGCGTGACCGGGGGTGTCGACGATGTTGATGTTGTAACCGCTCCATTTGATGGCGGTGTTTTTCGCCAGAATGGTAATGCCGCGCTCTTTTTCCTGGTCGTTGCTGTCCATCACGCGCTCGTCGTTGAGCTCGCTGCGGTCCAGGGTACCGGACTGACGAAGAAGGGCGTCTACCAGGGTGGTCTTACCATGGTCAACGTGGGCAATGATGGCGATGTTGCGTAGATTTTCGATCACGTGTGTATCTCGATCAGAGGATTCGGTTTGCCGCTTAGTCTAGGCGGCGAGTATTAAGAAACGCGGTGTCAGCTGGCCCGTTGGTCGGGAGGGCGATGGCGAATACTGCCGCCATTCAACCCGGGCGTTTTATGTCGGACGATAAACGCGCACATTGGCATGCCCCTCGCTGAGCAGGTGGTGGGCATGCAAACGGCTCATGATGCCTTTGTCGCAATACAGCAGGTATTGGCGCGCGGCATCCAGCTCCTTGAAGCGGCTGTTCAGGGCATAGAACGGCAACGCTTGTACTTCGATACCGGGCAGCTCCAGCGGCTGCTCTTCGGCGCTATCCGGGTGGCGGATGTCGATGATCACGTGCCCGGCCAGGGCTTCGCTGACTTCCTCGACCTTGACGTCCTTGCCCAACTCGTCGATCACCTTGTCGATCGGCAGCAAGGTGGCGCGTTGCAGTGCGCGCTCGAGGATAGCCATGTCGAACTGCCGCTCTTCGTGTTCGATGCGGTCTTTCTTGGCGCGCGTGGTCGGGTTCACCGAAATCACGCCGCAGTATTCGGGCATGTGTTTGGCGAACTCGGCAGTGCCGATCTGCGTGGCGGTGTCGATGATGTCTTGTTTATGGCTGGCGATCAGCGGACGCAGCACCAGCATGTCGGTGGCCGAGTCGATCACCGAGAGGTTGGGCAGGGTCTGGCTGGAGACCTGGGAAATCGCCTCACCCGTCACCAGGGCATTGAGCTGCAACTGCTCGGCCATGCGGGTGGCGGCGCGCAGCATCATGCGCTTGAGGATCACGCCCATCTGGCTGTTGTCGACCTTGCCGAGAATCTCGCCGAGCACTTCCTCGAACGGCACGCTGATAAACAGCACGCGCTGCGAACTGCCGAACTTCTCCCACAAATAGTGCGCCACTTCCATCACGCCCAGTTCGTGGGCACGACCGCCAAGATTGAAGAAGCAGAAGTGGGTCACCAGACCGCGGCGCATCATCTGATAGGCCGCCACGGTGGAGTCGAAGCCGCCGCTCATCAGCACCAGGGTCTGCTCCAGCGAACCCAGCGGGTAACCGCCCAGGCCTTCGTGCTGGTGATGAATGACGAACAGACGCTGGTCGCGGATTTCCATACGCACAATAACGTCGGGATCTTTCAGCGAGATGCCGGCCGCGCCGCACTGCTGACGCAGCTGACTGCCGACATAGCGCTCGACATCCATGGAGCTGAAGGCGTGCTTGCCGGCACGCTTGCAGCGCACGGCGAAGATCTTGCCCGGCAGCTGATCGGCGAAGTGCAGCTTGCACTTTTCCAGCACATCGTCGAAATCACCCAGCGGGTATTCATCGACTTGCAAGAAGTGGGTGATACCTGGCGTGCAGCTCAGGCGCTCAATCATCGCCTGCAGGGTTTTTGGCTCACTGATCTGGGTTTCGACTTCCAGGTTGTCCCACACACCGCTGACCTGCAGCTGTGGATCGAACTCACGCAAAACCGAACGAATATTCTTCGCCAGCTGCCGGATAAAGTGCTTACGCACCGGCCGACTTTTAATGGTGATTTCCGGGAAGACTTTAACGATCAGTTTCATGAAAACGCTGCGTGCCGAGGCGGCCAAAAAACAGGGGCGCGGATTATAGCGGAAATTGCTCAAGCTTTGATCAAAAATCCTCACAACACAAAAACACGCACCATTAAAGAGCGCGCCACAAATTGCACGCCCTATAACGGTGCAAATATTTCCTGAGCAGCGCTGCGCAGCCCCCGCCAGCCCTGAGTTTCAGGGCTTACACCCATTCCTGTGCACTGGCATGCAATTTGCTCCCTTGTGAGGCAGGATGCCCTGGCGGAGTATGCCGGCGGCCGTACCGTACTATTGAGGGCTCACAATTCGAGCCTTATCCACCTGGAGGACAGCATGTCGAAGTCGATTCAACTGATTAAAGAACACGACGTGAAGTGGGTTGACCTGCGCTTCACCGACACCAAGGGCAAACAGCACCACGTGACCATGCCGGCACGCGACGCGCTGGACGAAGACTTCTTCGAGCATGGCAAGATGTTCGACGGCTCCTCCATCCATGGCTGGAAAGGCATCGAAGCCTCCGACATGATCCTGCTGCCGGTTGACGAAACCGCCGTACTGGATCCGTTCACCGAAGAGCCGACCCTGATCATCGTCTGTGACATCATCGAGCCGAGCACCATGCAAGGCTACGATCGTGACCCACGCTCGATCGCCAAGCGCGCTGAAGAGTTCCTGAAAACCACCGGCATCGGCGACACCGTATTCGTCGGCCCGGAGCCTGAGTTCTTCATCTTCGACCAGGTCAAGTTCAAGTCGGACATCTCCGGCTCGATGTTCAAGATCTACTCCGAGCAAGGCTCCTGGATGACTGACCAGGACGTCGAAGGCGGCAACAAGGGCCACCGCCCAGCCGTCAAAGGTGGTTACTTCCCAGTTCCGCCGTGCGACCACGACCACGAAATCCGTACTGCCATGTGTAATGCCATGGAAGAAATGGGCCTGGTCATCGAAGTTCACCACCACGAAGTGGCGACTGCCGGCCAGAACGAAATCGGTGTGAAGTTCAACACCCTGGTTGCCAAGGCTGACGAAGTTCAGACCCTGAAGTACTGCGTACACAACGTGGCCGATGCCTACGGCAAAACCGCTACCTTCATGCCGAAGCCGCTGTACGGCGACAACGGTTCGGGTATGCACGTACACATGTCCATCTCCAAAGATGGCAAGAACACCTTCTCCGGCGAAGGCTATGCCGGCCTGTCCGATACCGCTCTGTACTTCATCGGCGGCATCATCAAGCACGGTAAGGCCCTGAACGGCTTCACCAACCCGTCGACCAACTCCTACAAGCGTCTGGTCCCAGGTTTCGAAGCTCCGGTCATGCTGGCTTACTCGGCGCGTAACCGTTCGGCTTCGATCCGTATCCCATACGTTTCCAGCCCGAAAGCTCGCCGTATCGAAGCGCGCTTCCCGGATCCGGCTGCCAACCCGTACCTGGCCTTCGCTGCGCTGCTGATGGCCGGTATCGACGGTATCCAGAACAAGATCCACCCTGGCGATGCTGCCGACAAGAACCTGTACGACCTGCCACCAGAAGAAGGCAAGCTGATCCCGCAAGTGTGCGGCAGCCTGAAAGAAGCCCTGGAAGAGCTGGACAAGGGCCGTGCGTTCCTGACCAAAGGCGGCGTGTTCTCCGACGACTTCATCGATGCCTACATCGAGCTGAAATCCGAAGAAGAAATCAAAGTACGCACCTTCGTACACCCACTGGAATACGACCTGTACTACAGCGTCTAAGCCAGACTCGCGCCGCCCTGCGGTGCGTTCGAAAGCCCTGCCCGGCCCTGCCTGGCGGGGCTTTTTTATAGCTGCGCACTATCGGCCTGCACCCGCAGGTTGTGCTGCGCGCACCTTGCGGAACATTCACGCTTTCACCTCCCGTATCACAATGTCGCTGCTCGGCGCTTGCCAGCGCGCGCGACCGGTGCAAGGCTTAGGGCACCTTATTAAGGAGAGTCAGGCATGCGCCCTCTACTTATCTGCCTGCTGCTGGGCCTGGCATTGCCGGCCGGCGCGCATATCTACAAATACACCGACGCCAACGGCAATACGGTATTCACCGACCAGCCGCCGGAAGGCCAGGCGACGCAGAACGTCGAACTGCCCAAAACCAATAGCGTGACCATGGCCGTACCCGCCGCCCCAGCGCCCAGCACACCGACCGACAGCGGCACGGCAGCAGCCCCCTACAGCAACCTGCAACTCACCGGCTTGCCCAGCGATGAAGCACTGCGCGCCAATAACGGCACCTTCACTGTCGACGTGGCAATTGAACCGCGCCTGGCCAGCAACCACCTGCTGCGTTTACTGCTGGACGGCAAACCCCATGGCCAGCTCAGCAACGCGCCACGCCTGCAGGTGAGCAACGCCGACCGCGGCGAACACAGCCTGGCAGTGGAAGTGCTGAGTGCAGGCAAGCCCATCCAGCAGAGCCCCACGGTGACCTTCACCGTGCAACGGGTGAATACCAGCAGCCCGGCACTGCGACCGCCGCCCCCCAAACCCAAGCCGAAGCCAGCCACCTGACCTATGCGTACTCTGCTGTTGTGCAGCCTGATGCTGCTCGCTCTGCCCAGCCTGGCACAGGTCTATACCTACATTGATGCCGACGGTAACCGGGTGTTTACCGACAAGCCCAAGTCCGGCAATGCCGAACGCGTCGAACTGGCGCCAAGCAACGCCATGCCGGCCACGCCGGTGCCGACTGCACCGGTCATGGCTGCACCACCAGAACCTGGGCTGCGCTACAGCCTGCTGCGCATTCTGGTGCCACAACCGGATGCCACCATCCGCGACAGCGCCGGCAACCTGATCGTCAGCGTCAACAGCGAGCCCAATCTCTACCCACAGCACAGCTACCGCCTGCTGCTGGATGGCGTACAGGTCGGCGAAGTGGGCAGCAGTCCGGTATTCCCGCTGGAAAATATCGACCGCGGCACCCATCAGCTGGCAGTCGAGATCATCGACTCGCAAGGCCGCATCATCGAGCGCACGCCCAGCCAACCCTTCCATATGCTGCGCATCTCCCTGGCGCAGAAGCGCATGGTCAACCCCTGCAAGAAGGCCGACTACGGCGTACGCCCGGAGTGTCCGCTCAAGGACAAACCGCCGGAAAAGAAAGACATCCCTTTCGTACCCTTCCTCTGATAGCAGCGCCATCCAGCCACCGGTTGCAGCAGGCTGAACGCGGCGAATGAGTGCGCCAATACAGCGACAAAAACCCTGACGCACCAACAAGGTGCAATCAGGTGCGCTGCATTTCTATACTCTCCCTGTTTTGGGTCGCGCCACAGCGCCCTGCTGCGCTGAAAAGCAGCCTATTCGCGACATTCCATAGGCAAACACGCTTCTTTTCGGGGCTTTGGTTTGCTTCTTGCATTTTCCAGCGGCATTGCCGGAACCCAAGGGCCTGCGACATTCCATATGATCATCAATGACGCGCTGCACCGCCTGCTGCTGGACAACCTGACCACTGCCACGCTGCTGCTCAACGACGACCTGCGTCTTGAGTACATGAACCCGGCAGCGGAGATGCTCCTGGCCGTCAGTGGTCAACGCAGTCACGGGCAATTCATCAGCGAGCTGTTTACCGAATCCAGCGAGGCACTCAGCGCACTGCGCCAGGCCGTCGAGCACGCTCATCCGTTCAACAAGCGTGAAGCCGTACTGACCTCGATCAGCGGTCAGACGCTGACTGTCGACTACGCCGTCACCCCAGTGCTTAACCGTGGCGAGACCCTGCTGCTGCTGGAAGTGCACCCGCGCGACCGTCTGCTGCGCATCACCAAGGAAGAGGCGCAGCTGTCCAAGCAGGAAACCACCAAGATGCTGGTGCGCGGCCTGGCTCACGAGATCAAGAATCCGCTCGGTGGCATCCGTGGCGCGGCCCAGCTGTTGGCTCGCGAGCTGCCGGAAGAAAGCCTGAAGGATTACACCAACGTGATCATCGAGGAGGCCGACCGGTTAAGAAATCTGGTCGACCGCATGCTCGGCTCGAACAAGCTGCCCTCCCTGGCGCTGACCAACGTGCACGAAGTACTGGAGCGGGTCGGCAGCCTGGTGGAGGCGGAAAGCCAGGGTAGCATCATTTTGGTGCGCGACTATGACCCGAGCATTCCGGACGTGCTGATCGACCGTGAACAGATGATTCAGGCCGTGCTGAATATCGTGCGCAACGCCATGCAGGCCCTGGCTGCGCAAAGTGATCTGCGTCTGGGCCGCATCACCCTGCGTACCCGTACCCTGCGCCAGTTCACCATTGGCCATACGCGCCATCGCCTGGTGACCAAGATCGAGATCATCGACAACGGCCCTGGCATTCCGCCCGAGCTGCAGGAAACCATCTTCTACCCCATGGTCAGCGGGCGTGCCGATGGCACAGGCCTGGGCCTGGCCATTACCCAGAACATCATCAGTCAGCATCAAGGCCTGATCGAGTGCGAGAGCCACCCTGGCCACACCGTGTTCTCGATCTTCCTGCCGCTGGAACAAGGAGTAACGCCGTCATGAGCCGCAGTGAAACCGTCTGGATTGTCGATGACGACCGCTCCATCCGCTGGGTGCTGGAAAAGGCCCTGCAACAGGAAGGCATGACCACCCAGAGCTTCGACAGCGCCGACGGTGTACTCGCCCGTCTGAGCCGCCAACAACCCGATGTCATCATCTCCGATATCCGCATGCCCGGCGCCAGTGGCCTCGATCTGCTGGCACGTATCCGCGAGCTGTACCCGCGCCTGCCAGTGATCATCATGACCGCGCATTCCGATCTGGACAGCGCGGTGGCCTCCTACCAGGGCGGCGCCTTCGAATACCTGCCCAAACCGTTTGACGTTGATGAAGCCGTGTCCCTGGTCAAGCGCGCCAACCAGCACGCCCAGGAGCAGCAAAGCCTGGCCGCCCCCGTCGAGCAGCCGCGCACCCCGGAAATCATCGGCGAAGCGCCGGCGATGCAAGAGGTGTTTCGCGCCATCGGCCGTCTGTCGCACTCCAACATCACCGTGCTGATCAACGGCGAATCCGGTACCGGTAAAGAACTGGTCGCCCATGCCCTGCACCGCCACAGCCCGCGCGCGGCCTCGCCGTTTATCGCGCTGAACATGGCGGCGATTCCGAAAGACCTGATGGAGTCCGAGCTGTTCGGCCATGAAAAAGGCGCCTTTACCGGCGCGGCCAACCAGCGCCGTGGTCGTTTCGAGCAGGCCGACGGCGGCACGCTGTTTCTTGATGAAATCGGCGATATGCCGGCCGACACCCAGACTCGCCTGCTGCGCGTACTGGCGGATGGCGAGTTCTACCGGGTTGGCGGGCATACCCCGGTGAAGGTCGATGTACGCATCATCGCCGCCACCCACCAGAATCTGGAAAGCCTGGTGCAAGCCGGCAAGTTCCGTGAAGACCTGTTCCACCGCCTCAACGTGATCCGCATCCACATCCCGCGCCTGTCGGATCGCCGTGAAGACATCCCCACCCTGGCCCGGCACTTCCTCAGCCGCGCCGCGCTGGAACTGGCGGTAGAACCCAAGCTGCTGAAAAGCGAAACCGAAGACTACCTGCAACAACTGCCGTGGCCGGGCAACGTGCGCCAGCTGGAAAACACCTGCCGCTGGATCACCGTCATGGCCTCCGGCCGTGAAGTGCACATCGACGACCTGCCGCCGGAGCTGCTCAGCCAACCGCAAGAAAGTGCACCGGTGAGCAACTGGGAACAGGCGCTGCGCCAATGGGCCGACCAGGCCCTGGGCCGTGGCCAGTCCAGCCTGCTGGACTCTGCCGTGCCGGCGTTCGAACGGATCATGATCGAAACCGCGCTCAAGTACACCGCCGGCCGCCGCCGCGATGCCGCCGTGCTGCTGGGCTGGGGCCGCAATACCTTGACCCGCAAGATCAAGGAACTGGGCATGAACGTCGACAGCGCCGATGACGAGGATGGCGACGACTAAGGCCTGTTAACGCGTTATGGCGACCGCGTAACCGCGACATCGGTTACGCGGACTTGACCTGCGGCACGCATCACCCACCGCTCACCTGTAGGAGCACGCCATGCGTGCGATGCGCAGGCAAAACCCGCGCCTACATATCTCAGTATTCCATGGGCAGCACATCGCTTAACGGACGGGCATGCGTCCTTAGCAGCGGTTTTCTTTGGCCCATGCAAACCTGCCGAAAATGCTCCAGAGCAATGCACCGCTCTCGCACCAATGCACAGCGGCGGTTCATCCACGGGATTGGCAACGTACCCATCGCCACCATTAAAAAACCCTGAAAGCCAGCATTTACGAGGCCTGCAGCCGACGTAATAAAACTGGCACACAGCCTGCATAGACTCAAGTAATCCCAGTTTTGGGGACCTTGGTACAGGCAGGCCGGGGATTCCCCTCTTTTACACCGCAGACAAAAAGGCCACCTAAACAGGTGGCCTTTTTGCTTTCCGCCCCGGCTAGCGATAGACCTCGCGCCGGAAGATCAGTGGCGCAGCACCTTTGTAGATGCCGAAAGTGGCGAGGCCGCTAGGGTTGTCCAACACACCATCCTCGCTCCAGTCGAATTGCAACCACTCGGGTGCGGGATTGCCAAAAGTCACCCACTGACTACCTGCACTGTTCTCACCAGGTGCCGTCAATATGTATTCACCGCGACCAGCCAATGCCTTATAGGGCTGATCGACTAGTGCGGGGCTCCCATTACCCGTCCCTGAGCGTTGGTAGTCTTCCAGTTCAGCGGGCGTGAACTCCGTACAGCTATCCAAGGGATTAGGTGCGAAACCATTGCCGTCGAAATAAGCCACAGAAAACGGCAAAGCGAGGTTCTCCAACTCGGAACCATGAGCATTTCCGATGCGAGCCTGCCCTACACGGAAATCCGGCAATTGCTGCTCATCTGGCTCACCAGTAACGGGGTTTGGCACCTTATCGACCACACTGCCGGTGACGCCATCGCTATCCGTTGCAGCCACCTGAGTGGCCATCCTGTAGGGCTCGCGAAGCTCATTAAAGCTGTATGTCATATTGGTCGTGACGTAATTGAGGTAGCCGCGCTTGTTGGCAGCTGGATCGGCGCTCATATTGCTGCTGCCAAACGCAATCACCCCCTTATCACCTGAGTCGGTATAGACAATGCCACTGCCCAACAGCTTGACGAAACTACCCACATAGTTGGTCGTTACATCACCTGCGCGATTACGCGCCGATAACCCACCACTCACGGAGAACGGCTGCCCCGTCTTGGCCAACTGCAACGGAGGTCCGACCTTACCTACCAATCCGGCATAGGTGAAATTGTTACACGCAGGGCTCACGCTGGGGTCGTCCAGCAGGAAGCTCGCCGGATAGAAACGGCCAATATTGGCGCTGGTACTAACGACTTCGCGCGAGTTGTCGACCGAGCCGTCGCTGTTACCTACACCCGGCCCTCCAAGATAGCTGGTCGGTGGCGTCGCGGTAATGGTGAAAACCCCGACCTCGGAGATACTCTGAGTAGTGAAAATTTTCTCACCGGCATCAGCTGCGACGATATCGAACGCTGTCTCACCCAAACTGCCAGGACTGCCTCCACTTGGCGCTATCAGTGCATGGCTAAGGATAATCGCCGGCTGCAATGGCATTCCTACCTGTTGGTAGTTTGGCGTTTTCAGATTACCTGTGCATAAGTCACTGTCAGTATCCGACTGCCAAGCAACGCCCCCTACGCGCAAACGGAAAGGGTCGCCCGCTGCCACAAACTTCGAACAACTGGCGTCGCCCGCAACGCACTCACTGTTGGCCGTATCGCTGTAAACACAGAGGCCAACAGGACGTGCAATAAACTGCGTGGAACCGACCATCCGATGACCGCTACTTCCTGGGTTGGCCGTCGTATCGGTATAGCTGGCAGCCAGTGTCATCAGGCCAGCATCGTCATAGCGCACTTGCAGGTTCGGAGTGGCGCGCCCATTAGCGTCGAAAGACAGGCTGATCCCGGTGGGTGGCGTCGTACTTGGGGGGCTCGCTGGTGCTGTAGCGACGCTAACCCCATTGACCACCACAGCTCGAGTACCTGTGGCTGGGTTGTCGTACACAGCATTGAACCCCACTGTACGCGTGACATTGGCAAAGCCTGGGACACAAACAGCAGCATTATCAGCCTTGCGCACCGCCTGAATAGTTGCCGCTACAGGTTTGCCAGCAACCATATGTGGGACGTTGAGAAGAAAGCCACTGTCGCTGAACGTGATCCTGCAACCACTGGTCGAACACACCCGCTGTGTCAGCGGCCGCGCTGCAGGTAGAGAAGTGGTCTCACCGATCACCACCTGACCGGCGCCACTGCGTAATTGGAGCGCAGCAGAACCGCCTGAAAAATTGACAACATTGCCACCGCTCAAGGTGGCAGGAGCCACAGCGCTCCAACCCGTGGTAGGTGACAAGGTTACGCTCACCGGGTCGGTATACAGGCTGCTGCAACTGGCATTCAGGCAAGCCTTTACCGTCACGGGCTGGGGATTACAGGTCAGTGCCTGGCCGGCATAGCTAAATTCGAAGTGGTCAATCTGCTGACCAATCGGGTTGATCCGCGTGGCGCAGACCTGAAAGTCATCCAGTTCGTGGATATTGTTCGAACCGCCAGTGGAGCCGGTCAATGACACGAAGAAGTCGCTGGGCAAAGCCGCCTGGTTAGCGTTCGCCATGGCATTGAAGGGTGCGATCAGGGTGCTGAAACCGGAGCCAGTGTTGCGCTCGACCGAGACCAGTGTGCTGCCCGTCGTGCGGCTGTCCAGCGTGATCCGGTAGATATGCCCTGGCCCGGGTGTGGCGCCAGACACATCAACACCCGGATTGAGATTGGCTGCCGTGCCTGCCAGGTAAGGGTAGTTCGAGGTGCCGCTGCCGGAGCCACGAATGGACACCGAGTCCCGGCGTAAACCGGGGCCGCCAATGCGTGTTTCCGTCGGATTGGAGAAGTTGCCGTATTCATCTAGGGCAATCCCCAGCCAGCCACCGGCAAAGCCACTGGTGCCGTTCAACTGCGCATAGCCGAGTGAACCGCCATAACCGCCCGGCTGCGGCGTGATCGAGGCATCGGAAAAAATCACCGCCACGCCATCGGCACCGTTGCCGTTATAGGCGTAGTACTTGAACTGCACCTGAACAAAGTTGCCAGTGGCCGGCAACAGACGCTGCAGGGTGGCCCCCGTGGCCACATTGCCGGTGTTATCCGTCAGGCGCATGCGGTTACCCACTGTTCTGGGCACACCAAAACTGCCGTTACGGCTGGTCACCGCCCAGTTGTCGGTGCCCAGGCTGGCGCGGTCGAAGCTGTCGGTAAAACAGCTGGAGATCGGGCTGCCATCACACAAGTTGCTCGGGGTGGTCACGCTGGGCGAACAGGTGCCATAGACCTTGCTGCTACCGGTGCCGCTGATGGAGCTGTTCCAGCCGCCGCCCGTGACATTGCCGTACACCGTGCTGTTGTTGAGGGTAATGGTGTTGCTGTTGCTGACAGTACCCGTGATCGTGCTGTTGTTGATCTCCAGCTCATTGCTGGAGCTGATATTGCCGGTGACATAGGCACCGCTGATGGTGATCTTGCAGCAGTTACCGTTGATGTTTGCATTGATGGTGCCGCCCGAGAAGGACGAGACACCGTTGGTGGCCGTAATGGTGCCACTGAAATTGCTGTTGCTGGCGGTAATGCCGTTGGTTGCGGTGGCGGCGCCGATCACCGTGGTGTTGGTAAAGGATGCATTGCCATTGGTACTCGCCGAGCCGGACAAGGTGCCGCCCGTGACGCTCAAACCGTTGGTAAAGCTCACATTGCCGCCAACATTGGTAGTGCTCAGGCTGCCATTACCGGTGCCCGTGACGTTGCCCGAGACGCTGGAGTTTGTCAGCGTGACGCTGCCGCTGGCCGTTTCAATAAAGCCGTTAATGGTGACGTTGGTCAGGGTGATGGCCGCGCTGCCGTTTCGGACATTACCGTTGATGGTGGTCGCGCTATGCGGCGCGATAGTGGTGATCTGGTTGTAGGAGGCCTGCAGGGTAATCGGGTTGCTGGCCGTACCGATGGTATTGCCACGCAGGGCGAAACCACCATCGGCGCTCAGGGTCAGCGCACTGCTGCTGGTCAGCGTATCGCCGCTGGCAAAGCTGATCTGGCCACTACAGGTGTTACTGCCAGCCGTCCAGGTGCCCTGACAAGGAGAAAATGTCGCGCTCGGCAGGGTGTAATTGACTGCCAGCGCATTGCCGCTAAACAGCAGCAGCCCGACAACCACGCAACGCAGGTACATATTCATGGGCGCTCCACCACCGAGGTTATCTCCCGATAGGCATAGTCCGGGTTACCCGGCTGACCAGCCTCGGCTCGGGCCGTAATGCTGAAGAACTGCACAGCCAGGCGGTCTTCTTCGGGAATATCCACCGCTGCCGATGGTGTGCAGGTCACCGCAACCTGAAAACCATCGAGTGCGAAACTCGCACAGCCCTGGTCAGCCAACACCCGGACAATGCCGTACTCAATCCCCGCGCGCGCCGCCTGGTAGGCCCGCGCCTGCTGGATGGCCAGGCTGGTGGTGGCATTCTGGGTCACCGCCAGACGTGCCATCGCGGCGATCACCAACGCCACGATGATGATCAGAAACATTGCCGCCACCAGGCCAAAGCCGGCCTCATTTCGTTCAGGGCGCATTGTCGACATGAACCTGCTGCAAGAGGCTGATGGATTCGCCGTTGGCACTCAGCGTCAGCCGAATCGTCACCAGACCACTGCGAATATTGGTGCCCGGCGTGTAGGTGAAACTGCTGTTGGCGCAATCCACCTGATCGACCACGGTCGCCGCAGCGCTGTAGTCATAGTTGGCCGCCAGCGAGTCAAATTCGCCACGCCATAACCGGCCATTGGCGCAGCGATAGCCCACCACCTGATCGGCAAGGAAGAAACGGTGCTGCGGTGAGGCATAACGGAAGCGAAAGCCATTAATGGCGGCTCCCGTCAGACGCAGCTCAGAGCCCTGCACGCTGATGCTGACTCGTGGGCTGATCACCGAGGGGGCGCCTGCCGCCGGCGTCCAGACGTTATTGCCAGCCCCGGCGCTGCCAACGTTGTAGATCACCATCCACAAGTCAGCCGGTAATACCAATTCATTAGGCGGTAGCAATAGCGGCCCGGCAAAGGGAATGGCGCAGGGCGAAACAACGCACACTGGCGGATCCTGAAGCACACCGCCCGCCAGATTGGCGCGATAACGCCCACCCGACGGTGCCCGCAACAACTCCAGCGCACCGCCATTGATACGCACCGAGTTGGGCACTGCCAGGCGCACGTCGCGGGCCATGCGATTGACCGCCGTGGCGGCCAGATCGACCAGTTCGGCGCGGCGGCTCTGGTCGACAAAGCCCTGCATCGGCCGCGACATCACCGTGCTAATCATTACTGCCACTAAACCCGAGAGGGCGATCACCATCACCAGCTCAACCAGGGTAAAGCCGTGGCCGGTATAAGCCACCGGCACAGGCGCACGGGCCGCTGATCGAATGTAGGCTGGCCGGCGCATCAGTTGTAGTTAGTCCTGAAACCGTCGAGGCTTAGGGTTTGCCCGCCCGGATCACTGACCGTAACGCGGATGCGGGTTGCCGGTGTTCCATTCAGCGTCACCGTGGTATCGACGCCGACAGCTACCTGATAACCCGGCAAAATCGTATTGCCATTGATGTCCTGTGCCGCTTGCGCGGCCTGTGCAGCGGCCGGTAAGTTGGCATAAGCACGAGCACTGATGGCTTCCAGATAGGCCTCGGCCAAGGCCAAGCTCTGCTGACGCAGCATCGGGTCGGCCGAGCGGCCGGTAATACTGGCCATGGCTGAAAACATCGCGGCGGCGGCAATGCCGATCACCACAATGGTGATCACCAACTCGACCAGCGTCATCCCACGCTGCCGAGACCAGCGGCCACCCCGCACAGACTCTCGCCCGTTCACGGTGTGGTCCCGATAAAGCCGGTAACCGGGTTGACGCTCAAAACAAAGGTACCGTTGCCCAGATTGGCAGTGTTAGCCGCACCGGCAGCGCCACCCAGGGAATTGAAGGTGATATCCAGAGCAGTCGTCATCGTCACGCTCTCCGGCTTGCTGGCGGCATAGTTACCACCCGACGGGTTGGCCACTGCACTACCGGCGGCCAACGGGCCACAGGCCTGCGCATAGGTCAGCGCATAGCCCGCGTTATTGATCTGGGTGCGAATCGGGCAGCCACTGGCCACTGCCAGCTTCTGCCCGTAACGCACCGCAGCCAGGCTTTCTTCAAAAAACAGGCGCTCATCGAACACCTGTCGATCAAAGAAACGCGGCCCCACCACGGCGGCGAGAATGCCGATCAACACAATGACCATCAGCAACTCGATCAGGGTAAAGCCACGCATCAGGATTATGGTCCGCAGCTGGTAACCGGAACCGGCGGGTTCGCTGCCGCATCACCATTACCGCCAGTAATGGCAGAGATAACAGCACCGTCACCCGCATTGGCAGCACCTGCATAGGTGAACGAGCAATCACCCAAGGTAATGGTCCCAGCAGTAGTGGTGGTATCAAAATCATTACTCAACTGCGCTGCAGTCAAGATAGATGCAGTTGTTGCATAGCCATTTACCAGGGCAATCGCTTGCCCTTCAAGGGTAACAGAGCCATTGGCACCGGTCTGTCCAGCTGCGATAGCAGCAGAGTGCACAATTGCACTAGCAGAGCGAACAGAGCCCAATGCACCGTTAATTGAAGCAAAACGTGCCTGCCCACTGAAATCCGCAAACCGCGGTAACGCAAACGCCGCCAGAATGCCCAGAATCACAATCACCATAATCAGCTCGATCAGGGTAAAACCGCTTTGTTGCTTCTTCATCGGTACTTCCTCATTGCAGTAAAGGGGTTAAGGGGTGGTGCGATCAAAGTTGGTGGTCACAGTGCCGTTGCTGGAGTCATAGACGATGCTGTCGTTGAGGTCATCCAGCTGGTAGGTGTAGGTGCAGACCGCGCCGGCGGCTGAGGCGATGTAATCTACCGGGTTGGCCGGGGTCGAGGCGGTGCCGACGCGCGGTGCCGAGCCCTGCAGGATGGCATTCCACACCTGCACGCAGTTGAGGACGTCGGCGGTGCCGACCGGCCAGCCCTGGGCATTCACGTCCACCGTACCGTCGCCAAAGCCGACCACATCGGTATTGGGCGTGGTGTCGTTGCCATTGCCGCGGTTGACTTCCCACTGCGCGCGCACCAGCAGCACGGCCGAGGCCAGCGCCCCACCGGCACCGCGCACGGCGGCTTCGTGGGCATCCTTGGTGACGTTGATAAAGCGCGGCAAGGCCACCGCAGCGAGCACGCCAAGGATGACGATGACCACCACCAGTTCGATCAGGGTGAAACCCCGGTTGTGTTGCATGGCGCTCTCCTACTCAATCAACCCCTGCGCGGCAATCTGCGCCTGGGGTACTGCCTGAAGTTCAAGGGCCAGACCTCTGCCCTGCCAGTGTGCACCTGTCGCTGTAGCCTGAGAAACCGCCTGCACCCGATAGGCTTGCAGCTCGGTCGAGTCTTTTGCCCATCCGTAACTGAAGCGCCAGCGGTACAGCACCCAACCGGGCTCAGCCAACCAGTACCAGCAGCCACGGGTGGGCGTGTCACCACGCGCCAGCTCGCCGCAGTAGTTGTCCTGTTGCCAGCGCAGCAACAGGAACGGATTACCGACCAGCATGCCGCGCGTCAGCAAACGGCCCTGCGCCAGTTGCTCGGCCGTGAGGCTCGCCAGGCTGCTGGCCAGATGCTCACGGGTGGCCTGCTGCGCACGGCGTTCACTGACCTGGACGATCTGCCAGGCCAGGGCCAACAGCACCGCCAGCAGCATCAGACCAGTCAGCATCCAGCCGAGCCGACGCGCCAGGCGCACGCGCCCTTGCAGCTGGTATTCACCGCTCAACGGCCACCCTTGGCCGCCGAGGCCAGCTCCCACATCGGCAGGAATACACCCAACGCCAACACCAGCACCATGATGCCCATGGCCACAATCAGAATAGGCTCGATGGCATCGGCCAGCTGCTTGAGGTCGTAATCCACTTCCTGCTCGTAGAAATCCGCCACCTCGACAAACAGGTCGTCCAGTGCGCCGGTTTCTTCACCCACGGCCATCATTTGCAACACCAACGGGGTAAACAGGCCGCTGGCAGAGGCTGTACGGGTCAACGCCTCGCCGCGTTCAATGCCTTCACGCATGGCCAGAATCGCCTGGCCGATATAGCGGTTGCCCACGCTGGCGCTGTTGATCGACAGGGTCTGCAACAGCGGCACGCCGGCGCGGTACATCATCGCGAAGGTGCGGGTGAAGCGCGCCAGAGCGATCCGCTCGAAAATCCCGCCGACAATCGGCAGGCGCAGTTTGATCTGGTCCCATTTCAGGGCACCGGCATCGGTCTCGATCCATTTGAAAAAGCCAAACAGGCTGCCACCGAACAGCAGCGCCAGCAGCCACCAGAAATCCTGGAAGAACTGCGAGGTGCCGATCAGGATCTGCGTGGCCCAGGGCAGATCCGCCTTGAACTGGGCAAACACCTTGGCAAACGCCGGGATCACGAACAGGTTGATCACCACCAGCGCCACCGCCATGGCCGACAGCACGAACAGCGGGTAACGGGTGGCCTGTTTGATGCGTTTGCGGGTTTCGCGCTCCAGCTCCAGATACACCGACAACTGGCGGAAGGCCTGATCAAGCTGGCCGGTGTTTTCACCGACGCTGATCATGCTGACAAACAGGGTGTTGAATACTTTGGGGTGGGCGTTGAGCGCCACGGCCATGCCCTGCCCGCCTTCCAGATCACTGCGCACCGCCTGCAGCACTTCACGCAGGTAGAGGTTGCGGCTGGATTCAGCCAGGCCGCCAATCGCACGGATGATCGGCACGCCGGCCTTGCTCAGGCTGTACATCTGCCGGCAGAAGATAATCAGCTCTTCCAGATCGACATGTTTGCGCCGCAGGCTTTCCTTGAGCTGGGCGAATACGTCGTTGTCGCTGGCCTGGGCTTGCTCCTCGATGGTCAGCGGGGTAATGCGTTCAGCCAGCAGTTCGCTGGCCAGGCTGTCCGCCGAGCCGGCTTCGCGGCTGCCGCTGACCTTGCTGCCCTGGGCGTCGCGGCCGGTGAAGTGAAACTGGCTCACCGCACAACCTCCCGGTACCAGGCGCTAGCCCTACGCATCAGACCACCCCTTCATCGGTGAGGGTGGCGCAGACCTTCAGCACTTCTTCCACACTGGTCACCCCGGCCAGGGCGTAATCCAGCGCGCAAGCGGCCAGTGGTCGGTAATTGGCACTAGCCTGCGCGGCCTCGGCAAAGCCCTGGGGATCATTGCGGCGCAGTGCGGCGATCATGCCGTCGTCCATTTCCAGCAGCTCATAAACGCCCACCCGGCCGGCATACCCGGTGTTGTGACACTGATGACAACCCGCCCCGCGCTTGAAGCTGCGCCCGAGCAGCGGGGCCTTGTAGAGGCTTTCCAGCCAGACCAGCTGGCGGGCGTCAGGGGTGTGCTCCTGCATGCAGTTCTCGCACACCCGCCGAACCAGACGCTGAGCCAGCACGGCATTCAGCGAAGTGGCGACGAGAAACGGCTCGGCGCCCATGTCGATCAGGCGCATGGCCGAGGTCAGCGCATCGTTGGTGTGCAGGGTCGAGAGCACCAGGTGACCGGTGAGTGCAGCGCGCAGGCCGATCTCGGCGGTTTCCTGGTCACGCATCTCACCGATCAGCACGATGTCCGGGTCCTGACGCAACGCGGCGCGCAACACGCGGGCAAAGCTCAGGTCGATCTTGGCGTTGACCTGCACCTGGTTGATGCGCGGCAGGCGGTATTCCACCGGGTCTTCAACGGTGATGATCTTCTTCTCCGGGCTGTTCAGCTCGGCCAGCCCGGCATACAGCGTGGTGGTTTTACCGGAGCCGGTAGGCCCGGTGACCAGCACCAGGCCGAACGGACGTTGCAGCAGGCGGCGAAAGCGCACCAGCATGTCCGGCGGCATGCCGCTGGCTTCCAGGGTGGACACCCCGCCGGTCTGGTCGAGCAGACGCATGACCACCGACTCACCGTACTGCACCGGCATGGTCGAAACCCGCACATCGATGTTGTGGCCCTTGACGCGGATATTGAACCGGCCGTCCTGGGGCAGGCGTTTCTCGGAAATATCCAGCCCGGACATGATCTTCAGGCGCATCACCAGGGCCGAGGCCACGCGCGCCTCTTTCATCACCTGTTCGCTGAGCACGCCGTCGATGCGCTGACGAATGCGCACCACGCCCTCATCCGGTTCGATGTGGATGTCCGAGGCTTTCATCTGCACGGCGTCTTCAAACAGGGTTTGCAGCAGGCGCACCACCGGGGCTTCGGTGTTGCTGTCGGCACCCAACTTGGACAGGTCGAAGTCGCTGTCCTTGAGCTCACCTTCCAGCTCGCCGGCAATCGAGGCGATCTCACTGGTGCGGCGGTACACCGTATCCAGCGTCGCCAGCAACTCCGCCTCGCGCACCACCGCCGGGCGCACGCGGACTTTGAGGATGCGATCCATCTCGTCCAGGGCAAACAGATCGAGCGGATCGGACATGCCCACCAGCAGGCCATCGCCGTCGCGTGACAGCACCAGCGCGCGGAACCTGCGGGCCATGGCCTCCGGCAAGCGCTGCACCAGTTCCTGGTCGAACTTGAAATGCTTGAGGTCGATAAACGGAATCTTCATCTGCTCGGACAAGGCGGTGAGCAGACGCACCTCATCAACGAAGCCCATGTCGACCACCGTGCGCCCCAGCTTGGAGCCGGTGCGTTTCTGATCCTGCAGTGCCAGTTGCAGCTGGGCATCGCTGAGCAGACCGGCCTGGATCAGCAGGTCACCCAAGCGCACCTTGCGCTGACGAATATCACTTTCAGCCATCAACGGCCTCCCAGCGCCTTGGCGCGTTCACTGGCAAAGCGCCGGGCGCTGTCGTCCAGGCCCTGCCCCTGAAGGGCCTGGCGGTAATGGCGGCCTGCTTCGGCCGGTTGGTCAAGCTGCTCCAGAGCAATCGCCAGGCCCAGTTGCCAGGTTGACTGGCTGGGGCGCAAGGCAACCATGCGGCGGTACAGCTCAGCGCTGTTCTGCCACTGCCCGGTCTGCTGGTAGCTGGCCGCCAGCAGGGCAAAGTACGTGGGCTCCTGCTCCAGTCGCGGCGGGTTCTGCTCCAGGGTCGCCACCGCGCCCTCGGTATCACCCGCCTGTAGCTGCGCACGCGCCAGCAACAGGCGCAGCTCGCTGTCATCGGGCAGTTGCGCCAGCTGCGCCGGCAACCACGTAAGCAGACGCTGCTGGTCGCCGGCAGCCAGGTAGGCACGGGCCAGCCAGCGCAACACGTCCGGGTCCTGTCCGCGGCTCTTGTGCAGGGGTTCCAGCAGGCTGATCGCCCGCGCGTTGTCACCGTCCTGCAGGGCCTGCCGCGCCAGCGTCAGAGGATCGGGCTGATGGGTGGCAATCTTCACCTGCGGGGCGCTGGCCGCTGGCGCCGGCTGAGCGGCGGCCGGCGGTGCTGCGGCAGGCGCAGGCAGCGGTGCGCTGACCCAGGCCGGCATAGGTGCCTCGACCGGTGCCGGCGCAGCCTCGGCAAGCGGCAGGTTTTCCAGCGCCAGGGGCGCATCGTCTACCGCGACCGCCGTGTTCAGCGGCACTTCCACCCAGAGCATCCAGCGATCACCGGCAGCCTCCAGGCGATCGCGGACATCCAGGCTGTCACCCAGGCCAACCAGCAGAATCTGTACATCCGCACCCTTGTTTTCCACGCGCCAGGACAGGCTGCGCCCGTCACGCTGCACACGGCTCTGTTGCGGCTCACCGACCAGCTGGGTGTCCTTCAGGCGCAGGCTGACGGCACCGCTTTCCTCACTGCGCTGGTAGGTTACGCTGCGGTCCAGCAGGAGCTGCAACACCAGCCCACGGGCATCATGCTGCGGCAGAACATCGAGCACCTGTACCGGCAGTTGCACAACCGGCGCAGGTGCCACAGGGCGGGTAACGGTGGCCAGATCCGGCACACCCTTGACCACGCGGCCGATCATCAGGCCGACCAGCACGCCAATCAGAATCACCGCCATAAACCAGATGGAGCCTCGACGCATGCGCTCGAAACGGTCGCGGCGGGCAGCGGCCTCTTCATCCACGGCGTACAAGCCTTCGAGCTGCACACGTTCGTTGGGCGCGGCGCGACGCGTTTCCAGGTCACGCAGCATGTCGTTGACCAGGCTCATGGCAGCCACTCCCGCCAGTGCTCCAGCCAGGGCCAGGCCCCCAGCACCAGAACAATCGACAAGGCTCCGGCCGCCATACTCCAGCCCAGCCAGGGTGAACGGCGGTGCAGGAACGGTTGCGCCCCTTCGGTATCCAGTTGCGCACGTTTGACATGGCTGACCCGCACCTGCCGCGCACCTTCACCGAAGGCGACCATCAGTGCCTTGTGCGCGAGGATGTTCAGCAGCCGTGGAATCCCTCCGCTGCCCCGCACCAGACGACGTACGGCGGCTGTATCAAACAGCGGCTCGCCGCGATAACCGGCGACAGCCAGGCGTTCACTCAGGTAACGGCTGGTGTCTTTCTCGTCCAGCGCACGCAGCTGGTAGGAAAAGGTGATGCGCTGGCGCAGCTGGCGAAACTCCGGGCGGGCCAGGGTTGCATCCAGTTCGGGCTGGCCGAACAGCACCACTTGCAGCAGCTTGGCCTGCTCGGTTTCCAGGTTGGTCAGCAGGCGCAGGGCCTCGAGGGTGGCAGTAGGCAGCGCCTGGGCTTCGTCGATCAGCAACACCGTGCTTTTGCCGGCAGCAGCCAGCTCGATCAGACGCCGGTGCAGGGCATCGAGTACGGCCTGGGTATCCAGTTCCTCAATGCCGTCAATGCCCAGCTCGCGCGCCAGGGCCTGACGCAAGCCCACCGGGCTCATGCCGGGGTTGGGCAGGTAAGCCAGCTGATAGCGAGCATCATCCAGCTCATTGAGCAGCGTACGACAGAGCAGGGTTTTACCCGTGCCCACTTCGCCGGTGACCTTGATAAAGCCTTCGCCCTCACCGAGTGCCACGCGCAGCAGGTTGAGGCACGCCTGATAGGGCGCCAGCTGCACCAGGAAACCGGTGTTCGGGGTCAGCGCGAAGGGTTTTTCGTGCAGACCAAAGAAGGCTTCATACATCGGCCTATCTCAGCTCCTTGAAAGTTTGTGCACTCTTGCGCAGCTCGTTCAGCCAGACCTCATCACTGACCACCTGCGGCCGCATGAGAATCACCAGCTCGCTCTGCTGCAGCGCCTTGCGCTGTTGCTTGAACAGGTTGCCGACAATCGGCAGGGTGCTAGCCCAGGGAATGCTCGCATCGGTGTTTTCGTTGTTGTTCTGCAACAGACCACCGATCACCACCACCTGGCCACTGCGGGCACGCACGATGGAGTCGGACTGACGCGTGGTGGACAGGGCCAGCGGCAGGTTGAATACATTGTCCTGGCCCAGGGCGATGGTCTTGTTTTGGTCACGCACACGGCTGACGGTCGGCCGCACATGCAGGGTCACGGTGTCGTTCTGATCGATCTGCGGGGTTACATCCAGGGAGATACCGGAGAAGAACGGCGTCAGGGTGATGTCCTGGGTAGGTTCAGTAACCCCACCCACGGTGGCGGTGGAGCCGGTGGACGACACATTGGTGACAAAGAACTCGTCAGTGCCAACCTTGATCACCGCCTTCTGATTATTCAGCGTGGAAATCCGCGGGCTGGACAGCACGCGCACTTCGCCCTGGGTTTCCAGCAGCTCGATCAGGCCGGTGAAGTCACCCAAGGTCAGGGCAATGCCAAATACCCCGTCGATGCCGGTCGGGCCACTCAGCGCGGCGCCACCCAGGTTACTGCTGACATCACCGCCAAGCTGATCCCAGCTGATCCCGGCCTGGAAGCCATCGGACAGCTGCACCTCAAGAATCTTGGTTTCCAGAATCACCTGGCGTTGCAGGTTGAGCTGCGCCTGCTCAAGGAACCGCGCGACGTTCTCCTGGGCAGCGCTGTGTGCGCGCACCACCAGCAGGCTGGCCTGCGGGTTGATCATCACGCTGCTGTTGCTGTCGCCGGCCACGATCATTTCGACCACCTGGCGCACTTCATTCCAGAAGTCGACATTGCTGGAGGTGCTGACCTGACTGGCGTTCAGCGTGGTCACGGTGTTGCTGTTGCCAGCCCCCGTGTTACTGGTGGTGTTGTTGCCGGAATTATTGTTGTTGGTGCTTTCCACCTGTCCGGAGCTGACCCTAGTATCGGTCTGACCGATGCGCTGCAGGTTGAGGTAGTTGATGTCGTAGCTGCGGGTGATCACCTGGTTAGGCAGGATCTGATAGCCGTAGCTGGTACGGCGGAAGTCATAGCCATAACTGTCACGTACGGCCGCCAGCACTTCATCGAGAGTGACCCGGCGCAGGCTGAAAGTGATGGTACCGGTGACATCCGGATGCACCACCAGGTTCTGCCCGGCACCGTCCATCAGGCTGAGGAAGAAGTCACGCGCCGGCATGTCCTTGGCCGCCACATCAAAACGCGGGCCGCTGCTGAAACCACTGCCCAGCGGCGGGATCAACGCCGCCTGCACAGCCAGCGGCGGCATCACCTTGGGCGTGGCCTGGGCCTGCTTGAGGCTGTCATCCAGCAACTTGCTGCTTTGCTCATAAAGTTGCGCGTCGCCATCCTTGAAGGTCTGGCAGGCCACGAGCAGGCAGCTCAGGCTCAACAGGCAGACACTGGGCAAAAATCTGATCATGGGCATCATCGGCTCGGTTGCATAACGGGTTCAGCCAGGCGCAGCAGCTGTTGCTGGCCCTGACGTTCGATCAATACGGATTGCGCATGGATGGCCAGCACCCGGGCATCGGCATAGCGCTCGCCGACCCGTAGGCTTTGCCCGGCAATGATTGCGCGGCTGCCCTGGGCACCGCGCACAATGGCCTGCAGCACCAGCGGGCGGTCGCCGCTGGCGGCAACGGCAGGCTGCAATTCGCGGGGCGGCTGGGTCGGATCGATGCCCGGATTGCCGGCCAGTGCCGCGCCACTGAGCAACAGGCTGAGAAACAGGACTCTAGACACCGACCCACCCCGCATGCCGACTCAAGGTATAGAGTTTCAGGCGGATGCTGGCCTTACCCGGCCCCGCCTCACCAACCTGATAATCCAGGCTGTCCCAGTTCAGCTGCCAGCCACTGGCCTTCACCGCCTGCAGGTAACTCAGCAGGTCGAAGTAGCCGCCCTCCAGCTGCAATTCCAGGCCATGGCGGTAGAGGGTCACAGCGGCTGGGGCGGGTTTCTCCTCGCTCGCCGTGGCGCCCGCAACCGGCTCGGCACTGGCCAGCTGCACCGGCTCGCTGAAGCTGCTCATGCCCAGTACCCGAAGTTGCGGCTGTTTGCGCAACAGCTCCTGCAACACCGTCTGCATTTTCTGCGGCGTCACCAGCTCATCGGTGTGCTGATCAATCTGCAGGATCAGCGCGTCGCGACTGGTCGCTGCCGCCAGCAACGCGTCGCGGTATTGTCGATTAGGATCAGCAGCGGCGCGCCGCTTGAGTTCCTCCCGCGCGCTCGCCGCTTCCAGCCGCTGCGCCTCAGCCAGTTGCCAGCTGCTCTGCTGCTTGGCCAGACGTACGCTGAGCGGGTCACCGATCAGCAGCACGTAAAGCACGAAGAGCAGGCCCAGACCCACGCCATAGGCCAGCCAGCGCTCGCGCGGGGCCATGCCCTGCCAGCGCTGCAACCACTTATTCATTGCCGGCCTCCTTATCTTTCAGCTGGGACGAGAGGTCGAAGTGCAGCAACTGATCATCACCGCGCTGCACGTCGAAACGGGCGAATTCACGGCCACTGAAGACCGCACTCTGCCCCAGACGCTGCAGATACTGCGGCAACAGCTCCTGATCCTGGCTGCGCCCTTGCAGGCGTATCTGCCGACCGCCTTCACGCAAGCTGATGCCGCTCAGCCACAGGCCACTTTGCGGGTGCTGCTCGGTCAGCGCCGTCAGCGGGGCGACAAAGCCCGCACTGCGCTGACTGCCGAGCAGTTGCAGGTAGGCAATCAGCCGCTGTAATTCACGGTTATCCCGTTCGCGGGCCGTCAGTTCTTCGGGCAAACGCTCATCCAGCTTCGGCTCGACAAAACTGCCACGCGCCGTCGCCAGCGCGGCCTCTTCCTCCTGCGCCTGTGCCTGCACCTGAGCCAGACGCTGCGCGCCCTGATGCAGCTGCCAGGCTTGCCAGCTCGCATGCGCCAGACACAGCAGCAGCACGACACCCAGGCCCAGCAGCATCTGTGCCCGCTGCGGCCCGCTTTGCTGTGTGCGTTCGACCTGGAACAGGTTGAGGTTCTGCATCAGCCGGCCTCCTGCCGCAGGGCTGCACCGACGGCACCCATGCAATAGGCCTGCTCCTGCTCGGACAGCTCGGCGCTGGCCTGCCCCGGAAACAGTTCACGCAGATCCAGCGCCTGCAGCTTGACCGCCAGGCCGCTGGACAGCGCCTGCAGGGCCGCCGCCCCATTGCGCTTCATCGGCAACAACAGCAGCCGGTTGATATAACCCTTGCCCAGCTGGCTCTCGTAATAATCGAGGGAGCGCTGGATCTCCAGGGTCATCGCCGAAAATTCCTGATCGGCCTGCTCCAGACCCTGTTCGATGCGCCGCGCCATATACAGGTCAGCGCCATGCTGCACGGCAATCAGCCCTTCGCTGGAACGCAGGCGCAGCAGCGCCAGGCTCATGCCTTCGCTGCCGGCCAACAGGCCCAGGTTGCGGAATGCCATTTCAGTGACGTCGATACTACCCAGACACAGCCCGGCCTCATCGCACATCGCGCTCCAGGCCAGCATCCGCGCCTTGTTCAGGACCGCGCAGTAAGCCATGCGCGAACGCCCACGGTAGGCATCCTCAGGCAGGTTGAAGGCATCGACGACAACGCTGTCGACCGGCTCACTGATCAGTTCCTTGACCCGCCAGCGCATCGCATCGCGCAACTCAGTGGCCGGTACATCGGGGCTGTCGAGCAGGAGCATCTGGTAAGTAGCGGGGTGCAACAGCAGATTGACCGGCATGCCGGTAAAGCCCAGTTCATGAACCAGGCGCTTGAGCAACGCCGGTTGTTCGGCACTGGCGGCCTCATGGAACTGGCACTCCAGCAGACGCGGAGGCTGACCCGGCTCACGCAGCACCCGCGCCAGGGCAATACCTTCAGGGCTGGTTTCGATACCCAGCAAACCATTGGCGGCTTTTATTTTTCTTTTCGCAAACCACGCCAACTGCACATTCCCCCACCCATTGCAGCGCAGGCAACACCTGCCTGCGACACACTGTAGAATAGCGCCCGAGTCCTAGCCCTGAGCCTGATCAATGTTCCATGTCGTGTTGTTTCAGCCGGAAATCCCCCCGAATACCGGCAACATCATTCGCTTGTGCGCAAACACCGGCTGTCATCTGCACCTGATCGAACCCCTGGGTTTCGAGCTGGATGACAAGCGCTTACGCCGCGCCGGACTGGACTATCACGAATATGCGACATTAAAACGCCATCAATCGTTGGCGGACTGTATAACACAAACCGGCTGCGACAGAATCCTGGCATTCACTACCAAGGCTAGCCACAACTACGCACAAATGCAGTTTCGCCGGGGTGACATGCTGCTCTTTGGCCCAGAAAGTCGCGGCCTGCCTCAGGAAATCCTAGACCAGATCGCCGATGCTCAACGCCTGCGCATGCCCATGCGCCCGGGCAATCGCAGCCTGAACCTGTCCAATGCCGTCGCCGTGGTGGTGTATGAAGCCTGGCGCCAGCTCGACTTCGCCATGGACTGAACACGCGCAAAACAACAGGTAATAAAAAAGCGCCCGCAGGCGCTTTTTTTAGTTTTCAGTGGCGTGCAACTCAGTGCGCCACTTCCGCCTGCGCGGCCTGCTGCATGCGCTGCAGCTCCTGCGCGTAGAGGGCATCGAAGTTCACCGGAGCGAGCATCAGGGCCGGGAACGAGCCACGCACCACCAGGCTGTCCAGGGTTTCGCGGGCATAGGGGAAGAGGATGTTCGGGCAGAACGCACCCAGGGTGTGACTCATGGACGCGGCATCCAGGCCCTTGATCAGGAAGATACCGGCCTGCTGCACTTCAGCGATAAAGGCGGTTTCTTCGCCGGTTTTCACGGTAACGGAGATCGTCAGCACCACTTCGTGGAAATCACCGTCCAAGGCTTTCTGGCGGGTGTTGAGGTCCATGGCAACGCTAGGAGCCCACTCCTGACGGAAAATTTCCGGGCTCTTCGGCGCTTCGAAGGACAGGTCACGTACATAGATACGCTGCAGGGAGAATTGCGGGTTCTGTTCGCCCTGAGCGGCGCCGTTGCTAGCTTGTTCTGTCATGGCAAAGCCTTCTTCTCGTTAGGTACTGAATAAACAGGGGTTAAGCCTTGAGCAACGCGTCGAGCTTACCGGCGCGCTCCAAGGCGTAGAGGTCATCGCAACCGCCGACGTGGCGGTCACCGATCCAGATCTGCGGCACCGAGGTGCGCCCCGCCTTGCGGGTCATTTCCGCACGGACATCCGGCTGGCCATCAACCTTGATCTCGTTGAAAGCCACACCTTTATGGGTCAGCAGTTGCTTGGCACGGATGCAGTAAGGGCACCAGTCACTGGAATAGATGACGACAGGTTGCATCTCACTTCACCAGCGGCAGGTTGTCGCCACGCCAGCTGGCAATCCCGCCGGACAGTTTGGCGGCGGTGAAACCAGCCTTTTTCAGGTCACGGCAGATGCCGCCGCTGTGCTGGCCCATGGCATCGACCACGATGATGGTCTTGGCCTTGTGCTTGTCCAGCTCAACCATGCGCGCGGCGAATTTTTCAAACGGGATATTCAGCGCGCCGACGATATGCCCAGCGGAAAAATCCTTCTGCCCGCGGATGTCCAGCACCACGCCCTGCTCACTGTTGACCAGTGCCGTCAGCTCGCGGGTGCTCAGGCTCTGCCCGCCCTTGCGCGTCTCGGTGAAGATCAGCAGCGCCAGCAGCGTCACGAACAACCCACTCAGTACATAGTGGGTAGTGGCAAATTCAATCAAGTTGGCAAGCATTGTGCGGTTCCGGGACGGTAAAATGCCGGCCAGTATACACAGCCACACAGGTCGGCCAAACCCCGCCCGGCGGTGACGTTTGCCGCACTTGGCCGTAAAATGCCCCTCCTTTGTTTCCCGCCCATCGACCCAGAGCGAGCCAGCTTTATGAGCGCCACGCCCAAACCCCTGGTACTGATCATCCTCGATGGCTTCGGCCACAGTGACAGCCCCGAGTCCAACGCCATCATGGCCGCCAACACGCCGGTCTATGACCACCTGCGCGCCACCCAGCCGCACGGTTTGATCTCGGGCTCAGGCATGGATGTCGGTTTGCCGGACGGGCAGATGGGCAACTCCGAGGTCGGCCACATGAACCTCGGCGCCGGCCGCGTGGTGTACCAGGACTTCACCCGGGTGACCAAAGCCATTCGCGATGGCGAGTTCTTCAGCAACCCAACCATCACATCGGCAGTAGATAACGCCGTCAGCGCCGGCAAAGCCGTGCACATCCTGGGCCTGCTCTCCGACGGTGGCGTGCACAGCCATCAGGACCATCTGGTGGCCATGGCAGAACTGGCCGCTCAGCGCGGCGCGGAAAAAATTTACCTGCACGCCTTCCTCGACGGCCGCGACACCCCACCCAAGAGCGCCCAGCCGTCCATCGAGCTACTCGACGCCACCTTCGCCAAACTCGGCAAGGGTCGTATCGCCAGCCTCAGCGGCCGTTACTTCGCCATGGACCGCGACAACCGCTGGGAACGTGTCGAACAGGCCTATGAACTGCTGGTCGACGGCTACGGTCAGTTCAGCGCAGCTAGCGCAGTGCAAGGCCTGGAAGCCGCCTATGCACGGGGTGAGAGCGACGAGTTCGTCAAGGCCACCACCATCGGCGAGCCGGTTCGCATGGAAGACGGCGACGCCGTAGTGTTTATGAACTTCCGCGCCGACCGCGCCCGCGAACTGACCCGCGCTTTTGTCGAGCCGGGCTTCAAGGAGTTCGAGCGCAAGCGCGTGCCGCAACTGGCCGGTTTCGTCATGCTCACCCAGTACGCCGCGAGCATCCCCACGCCCAGCGCCTACAAGCCGGAAGCCCTGACCAACGTGCTTGGCGAGTACCTGGCGAACAACGGCAAGACCCAGCTGCGCATCGCCGAAACCGAAAAATACGCCCACGTCACTTTCTTCTTCTCCGGTGGCCGTGAAGAGCCCTTTGCGGGCGAAGAACGCATCCTGATTCCGTCACCGAATGTCGCCACCTACGACCTGCAGCCGCAGATGAGCGCACCGGAAGTCACCGACAAGATCGTCGACGCCATCGAAAACCAGCGTTACGACTTGATCGTCGTCAACTACGCCAACGGCGACATGGTCGGCCATACCGGCGTGTTTTCCGCTGCTGTGGCGGCGGTGGAATGCCTGGACAGCTGCGTCGGCCGTATCGTTGCCGCGCTGGAAAAAGTTGGCGGCGAAGCGCTGATCACCGCCGACCACGGCAACGTCGAGCAGATGGCAGATGAAAGCACCGGCCAGGCGCACACCGCGCACACCTGCGAGCCGGTGCCGTTCATCTATGTTGGCAAGCGCCCGGCGACCATCCGTGCCGGCGGTGTGCTCGCCGACGTGGCCCCGACCCTGCTGACCCTGATGGGCCTGCCGGTGCCGGCGGAAATGACCGGCACCAGCATCGTCGAGCTCAACTGAGCAACTGTCCGCAGCCAGGCGCAAGGCCTGGCCTGCGGGCCGCTACATACACAACGTTAAAATGGCTCCCGGCCATTTTTTATAGCCACGCCATCCATGGCGGCCCCCTGCGGGCCGTCGCTGTGCGACGTTAAAAATGGCTCCCGGCCATTTTTTAGGCATACTAGGCAGGTTCTTAATTCAGGTGCTGCCCGCCCCATGTTTCGTGCCCTCGCCCTTGTTTTCCTGACCCTCCTGCTCACGCCTGCGATCGCCGACGAGAAGGCCGATGCGCAGAAGCAACTGGATGCCGCGCGCGCTGACGTCGCCGAGCTGAAACAACTGCTGGAAAAGCTGCAGCAGGAGAAATCCGGCGTGCAACAGGCGCTGAAAAAGACCGAAAGCGAAATGGGCCAGCTGGAGAAGCAGGTCAAAGGTTTGCAGCAGGACCTGAAAAAGAGCGAAGACGAGATCCAGCGGCTCGATGGTGAGAAAAAAAAACTCGAGGGCGCGCGCCTTGAACAACAACGCCTGATCGGCATCCAGGCCCGCGCTGCTTATCAGAGCGGCCGCCAGGAGTACGTCAAGCTGCTGCTCAACCAGCAGAACCCGGAAAAATTCTCGCGCACCCTGACCTACTACGACTACCTCAGCGAAGCGCGCATGGAGCAGCTGGCCACCTTCAACGAAACCCTGCGGCAACTGGCCAATGTCGAAATCGACATCGCCAACCAGCAGAACCAGCTGCTGGAGCAGAAAAGCGCCCTGGATGGCCGTCGCGAGCAACTCGCCAGTGTGCGCAAAGAGCGTCAGCTGGCATTGGCCAAGCTGAACAAGGAATTTTCCGCCCGCGACCAGAAGCTCAAGGCCCGCGAGCAGGAACAGGCCAACCTGGCCCGCGTGCTGAAAACCATCGAGGAAACCCTCGCCCGCCAGGCTCGCGAAGCTGAAGCGGCGCGCCAGCAAGCCCTGCTGGCCGAGCGCGAACAGCCGCGCAGCGGCACCAAAGCGAACAACAGCGGTCCATTGGTCAGTGCCGGCGCCAGCTTCGGCGGCCCATTCGCCAAAGCCCGCGGGCAATTGCCCTGGCCGGTCAACGGTCGTCTGGTGGCACGCTACGGCACCCCGCGTGGCGGTGACGCACGCACCAAATGGGATGGCGTGCTGATCGGCGCGGCTGCCGGTAGCCAGGTACATGCGGTACACGGTGGCCGCGTGGTGTTCGCCGACTGGTTGCGCGGCGCCGGGCTTCTGGTCATTCTCGACCATGGCAACGGCTACCTGAGCCTCTATGGGCATAACCAGAGCCTGCTCAAGGATGCCGGCGACGTGGTCAAGGCGGGCGAAGCGATTGCCACCGTTGGCACCAGCGGCGGCCAGGACACCCCTGCACTGTATTTTGCAATTCGCCAGCAGGGCCGCCCGATCGACCCCGCGCAATGGTGCCGCGCACAAGGATAAGTGCTGCTATTACCGATTCAGGACTGGAGTAAGTTCGACATGCCGCATCTGTTTCGCCTCACCGCTCTAGCACTGGCAATGTCCCTGCTGGGCAGCACGGTCGCCCTGGCCGCACCAGCTGAATTACCTGCCACGGCCAGCGACAGCGCGCCCCTGCCGCTGGATGACCTGCGCACCTTTGCCGAGGTGATGGATCGCATCAAATCCGCCTATGTCGAGCCGGTCAGCGACAAGACCCTGCTGGAAAACGCGATCAAGGGCATGCTCAGCAACCTCGATCCGCACTCAGCGTATCTGGAACCGGAAGCCTTTCGTGACCTGCAGGAAAGCACCAGCGGCGAGTTCGGCGGGTTAGGCCTTGAACTGGGCACCGAGGACGGTTTCCTCAAGGTGGTCTCGCCGATTGATGACACCCCGGCGTCTGCAGCGGGCATCCAGCCAGGCGACCTGATCGTCAAGATCGACGGTCAGCCCACTAAGGGCCTGTCGTTGATGGAAGCCGTGGAGAAGATGCGCGGCAAAGCTGGCAGCGACATCGAACTGACCCTGGTGCGCGAAGGCGGCAAGCCCTTCGACATCGAACTGACCCGCGCCGTGATCAAGGTCAAGAGCGTGAAGAGCCAGCTGCTGGATGATGGTTACGGCTATATCCGCATCACCCAGTTCCAGGTCAACAGCGGCGAGGAGGTGGGCAAGGCCCTGGCCAAGCTGCGCAAGGACAACGGCAAGAAGCTGCGCGGCATTGTGCTCGACCTGCGCAATAACCCAGGCGGCGTGCTGCAGGCAGCGGTGGAAGTGACTGACCACTTCCTCAAGAAAGGCCTGATCGTCTACACCGAGGGGCGTATCGCCAATTCCGAGCTGCGTTTCAATGCCGACCCGGCCGACGCCAGCGAAGGTGTACCGCTGGTGGTGCTGATCAACGGCGGCAGCGCCTCGGCGTCGGAAATTGTCGCAGGTGCTCTGCAAGACCATAAACGTGGCGTACTGATGGGCACCGACAGCTTCGGCAAAGGCTCGGTGCAAACCGTGCTGCCGCTGAATAACGACCGCGCGCTGAAACTCACCACCGCGCTGTATTTCACCCCCAACGGCCGCTCGATCCAGGCCCAAGGCATCGTTCCGGACATCGAAGTGGCGCGTGCCAAACTGACCCGCGAACAGGATGAAAGCGGTATCAAGGAAGCCGACCTGCAAGGTCACCTGGGCAATGGCAACGGCGGTGCCGACAAGCCAAGCAAGGGCAAAGTCACTGCGCCGGCACGCCCACAGGATGATGACTACCAACTGAGCCAGGCCCTCAACCTGCTCAAAGGCCTAAGCGTTACCCGCGGCGACTAGGGATGCGCCTGCAGGTGCAGGCATACCGGTAAAACTGCAGCAAGAAAAAGCCCGACCTTGATCACTCAAGGCCGGGCTTTTTAATAACGCCTGAAGCTACAGGTAGTTATTGGTCATCTCGTCGATAAAGCCTTCAGCGCGCAGTTCATCCAGCGCCTTCTGCAAACGCTGCACCACCTCATCCGGGGTGTCCTTGTTCAGCGCCAGGTACAACTCGGCCTCATTAAAACGCAGCGCGGTATTCAGACCACTGACACCCTCCTGCTTGGCCAGATAGCGCCCCACCGGATCAGTGGTAGCCCACAGGTCGATCTTGCCGCTGAGCAGCTTCTTGATGTTTTCCTGGTCGCGCAGGGCATTGGTTGGTGTCAGGCCCTGGCTTTCCAGATGCTGACTGACCGCGTCGTTCTTGTAGGCACCGATCTGATACTGCGCGGCGTCCTTGAGGTTGGCGACGCTCAGGTTATTACCCGGTGCAGCCAACAGCACCCAACCGGTTTTCGCCAACGGCCCCACCCACTTGAACAGCGGCTGGCGCTCGGGCGTGAACGTGGTGGAAAACAGACCGTAGTTTGGCTTGTCCAGGGTAAGGCGATACAGGCGATCCCAAGGGAAACGCAGAGTCAGGGTGTAGTTGATGCCGGCACGCTTGAACATCGCCCGCACGATCTCGGCACTGATGCCGTCGATACCGTCGTCACGGGCAAAGTTTTTGTCATCCACCGCCATGTTGAACGGCGGGAAGTTCTCCGTCAGCAACACCACTTTGTAATCGGCTGGCAGCTCTGCACGGGCTGCACAGGCACTCAGAACAAGCCCGAACAACAGGCCGGCTTTCAGGGTTTTCAACATAGGTCATTCCGCTCGCATGAATTGTGATTATGGCTAGCGGCATCCTTGCTCGGGCAGGTACCCGGCGACGTATGGTACGCGGCGTCAACCATCCATGGTCGCAAGCCGGCTTGTGGCCAGCTCGCTGGTCTTGCGTGTTACGACTGCCTGCGGTTTACAGGTAGTTGTTGAGGATGTCGTCGACAAAGCCTTCACTGCGCATCTTGTCCAGCTCGGCTTGCAGCTTCTGTACAACCTCATCCGGCACATCCTTGTTCAGCGCCAGGTACAACTCGGCGCTATCGAAACGCAGGATGGTCTTCAGCCCGGAGATACCTTCCTGTTTGGCCAGGTAACGACCTGCAGGGTCACCAGTGGCCCACAGGTCAATCTGCCCAGCCATTAGCTTTCTGGCATTTTCCGTGTCACGCAGCGCGGTGATCGGCTCCAGGCCTTTCTCCAGCAGATGCTCGGCAATCGCATCGCCCTTGTAGGCGCCGACCTTGTACTGTTTGGCTTCGTCCAGGCTGTTCAGGGTAATGCTGCTGTCGGCCTTGCCGAGCAGCACCCAGTCGTCCGGACCGATCGGGCCAACCCATTTGAACAGCGCCTCACGCTCGGGCAGGCGCGCAGTGACGAACACCCCGTAACCCGGCTTTTCCAGCGCCAGCTTGTAGATGCGGTCCCAGGGGAAGCGCAGGGTCATGTTGTATTGGATGCCGGCGCGCTTGAACATCTCGCGGATGATGTCCACGGCAATACCGTCAATGTTGTCTTCCTGGGCAAAGTTCTTGCCGTTGATCGCCATGTTGTACGGCGGGAAGTTCTCGGTCAGCAGCACCACGCGGTAATTCGGGTCAACTTCGGCCCGGGCACTGCCCGCGAGCACCATAAGAGTGCCGGCAAGGGCGACTAGCAATTGTTTAAGCATGATGTCTCACATCAATAGTTGGGCTGAGCATGCAAGCATACTCAGCACTGCAGACTTAGCCCAGCCTGGGGTGGCCGCTGGCATGGGCCACGCTGTGCTTACAGGTAACCGTTCTTGATCGTGCCAAGCTCACCTTGAGCGCGCATATCATCAAGGGCTTTTTGCAACTTCTGCACCAGCTCGTCCGGGGTTTCCCTGTTTAGCGCCAGATAGAGATCGGCACTGTTGAAACGGTGCACCACCTTCAGTGCTCCCAGGCTCGACTGCTTGGCCATATAACGCCCGCCCACATCATCAGTGGCCCACAGGTCGATCAACCCCTTTTCCAGCTTGTTGAGGTTTTCCTTGTCCTGCAGGCTGGTTTGCACCGTCACGCCGCGGTCGATCAGGAACTGCGAAATCGCATCATTGCGGTAACCACCGATCTTGTAGGCACCCGCCTGATCCAGGCTATCGAGGGTAATCGTGCTATCGGCCTTGGCCAGCAGCACCCAATCGCTGACTGCAATCGGCCCTACCCACTTGAACAGCGCCTCACGCTCCGGCGTACGGATGGTGGAGAACAGGCCATAGCCTTTGCTATCGAGGGTCTGCTTATACAGGCGGTCCCAGGGAAAACGCAGAATCAGCTGACACTCCTGCTGCGCCTTACTGCACAGCGCACGCACCGTGTCACTGCTGATGCCCTGCACATCAGCATCTTTGGCAAAATTGCCACCACTGGCCGCCATGCTGAACGGCGGCAGGTTTTCAGTAAGCAGAACCAGAGGCTCCGCACGCACCAGGCTGACGGCCGACAACAGCCATAGCGCAATGAATAGCCGGATAGCGGACATAAGAACTCCGTGTATGGGCAAGACCACTAAAGGAATGAGAAACGGCCGAAAGGCATGCCGACAGCATCGACCCCAGGCGCGGACAGACTGATTTTAGCGGGCGGATCGACATTTTGCTGTCGACTCGCCCGCAGCAGTGGCCAGCAAGGCTGCCGGCCAGCGAGGTTTAAGAGCTTGTTTCGGATGCCGCGAGCTAGAGCGAGACAAGGCAAAAACAGCCGAGGAAGCGCAGTTTACGGCTGTAAATGAGCATTACTCGTTGCACTCGCCCTTCGGGTCGCGCTAAAGCGCGTTAGCCGCAAGCGGCTTGCCGGGGCTGTTTTTAACGCAGGATCGCCGACGCGCAGCAAATCCGAAACAGGCTCTAACGGACGACGATGCCGCGAGCGGCCATATAGGCCTTGGCTTCCGGCACGGTGTATTCACCGAAGTGGAAGATGCTCGCCGCCAGTACGGCAGCCGCTTTGCCTTCGATAATGCCGTCGGCCAGGTGTTGCAGGTTGCCGACGCCGCCGGAGGCGATCACCGGGATGCCGACCATTTCACTGATGGCGCGGGTCACGCCGAGGTCGTAGCCGCTCTTCACGCCGTCCTGATCCATGCTGGTCAGGAGGATTTCACCGGCACCGAGGTCTTCCATCTTCTTGGCCCAGAGCACTGCGTCCAGGCCGGTGGGCTTGCGTCCGCCGTGGGTGAAGATTTCCCAACGCGGGGCTTCACCCGGCTTGGAGACTTTCTTCGCATCAATGGCGACGACGATGCACTGCGAGCCGAAGCGTGAAGCAGCCTCGCCGACAAACTCCGGGGTAAACACTGCGGCAGTGTTGATCGACACCTTGTCCGCACCGGCATTCAGCAGGTTGCGGATGTCCTGCACGGTACGCACGCCGCCGCCGACGGTCAGCGGGATAAACACCTGGCTGGCCATGCGTTCGACGGTATGCAGCGTGGTGTCGCGGCCGTCGACGCTGGCAGTGATGTCGAGAAAGGTAATCTCGTCAGCACCCTGTTCGTCGTAACGACGGGCAATTTCCACCGGGTCGCCGGCGTCGCGGATGTTCTCGAACTGCACGCCCTTGACCACGCGGCCGTTGTCCACGTCGAGGCAGGGGATAATGCGTTTAGCCAGCGCCATAAGTTTGTCCTCAGCCCTTGTAGGAATCGCAGAAGGCCTGGGCCTCAGCAACATCCAGGGTGCCTTCGTAGATGGCCCGGCCGGTAATCGCGCCGATGATGCCGGGCGAACGCGCCAGCAGCAGCTTCTCGATATCACCCAGGTTATGGATACCGCCGGAAGCGATCACCGGAATGCGGCTGGCCGCCGCCAGGGCAGCGGTGGCTTCAACGTTGCAGCCTTGCATCATGCCGTCTTTGGCGATGTCGGTATAAACGATGGCCGACACACCATCAGCCTCGAAACGCTTGGCCAGGTCGGTGGCCTGCACGGTTGAGACTTCCGCCCAGCCGTCGGTGGCGACGAAGCCATCTTTGGCGTCCAGGCCGACAATGACCTTACCGGGGAAGGCTTTGCAGGCATCGGTGACGAACTGCGGATCTTTTACCGCCTTGGTGCCGATGATCACGTAGCTGACGCCGGCACGCACGTAGTGTTCGATGGTTTCCAGGGTACGGATGCCGCCGCCGATCTGGATCGGCAGAGTCGGGTAACGCTTGGCGATGGCCGTGACCACTTCGCCGTTGACCGGCTGACCTTCGAAGGCGCCATTGAGGTCAACCAGGTGCAGACGACGGCAGCCGCCCTCGACCCATTTGGCAGCCATACTCACCGGGTCATCGGAAAACACCGTGGAGTCTTCCATGCGGCCCTGGCGCAGACGCACGCAGGCGCCGTCCTTCAGATCGATAGCGGGGATAATCAGCATCGGTTGAACCTGCTCAAGTCGTGTGAATTCGGTGGGTCAGCTCTTTTCGAGCGCCCAGAGGTCGCTTTCGATGCTCTCGAACCGTTCTTTCAGGTGAGTCTGCACATCGAAAATCGCCCGGTTGTAGTAGTGCGGCGCAATCTCGCGGGCAAACAGTTCGAGCACCTCAGCGGCCTCGAAACTGCCCAGTTCCAGCTCAAAGCGCTCGGCCATAAAACGCTTGAGCACCAGACAGGCTTCACGCTCCTGCTCGGCACTCAAGGTCATGATCGGCGGTTTCGCCTTGCCCCGGCTCATTTACCAGCGGCCATCCCAGGCGACGAAGTTCTGCAGCAATTGCAGGCCGTGGGTGTGGCTCTTTTCCGGGTGGAACTGCACGGCAAAGCGCGAACCTTCGGCCAGCGCCGCGGCGAAATCCTTGCCGTAATGGCCGCGACCGACCACCTGCTTGGGGTTACCGGCCTCGATGTAATAGCTGTGCACAAAGTAAAAGCGCGCCAGGTCCGGAATGTTGTGCCATAGCGGATGCTTGACCGACTGCGCCACCTCGTTCCAGCCCATGTGCGGCACCTTCAGCGGCTCGCCGTCTTCAACCATGTCCTTGCCGAAGAAACGCACCTGACCAGGGAACAGGCCGATGCAGTCGACGCCATCGTTCTCTTCGCTACGCTCCAGCAGCGCCTGCATACCCACGCAGATGCCGAGAAACGGCCGGTCGGCACTGACCTCCCGCACCAGGCTGTCGAAGCCCAGGCGCTTGATCTCGGCCATGCAGTCGCGGATCGCGCCGACGCCGGGAAACACCACCCGATCGGCTTCGCGAATCACCTGGGCATCGCTGGTCACCAGCACCTTGCCGGCGCCCACGTGCTCCAAGGCCTTGGCCACCGAATGCAGGTTGCCCATGCCATAGTCGATTACTGCAACCGTCTGCATTTACAGGCAGCCCTTGGTCGACGGCATTTGCCCGGCCATGCGCTCATCCAGCGTCACGGCCATGCGCAGCGCGCGGCCGAAAGCCTTGAACACCGTTTCGATCTGGTGGTGGGTGTTGGTGCCACGCAGGTTGTCGATATGCAGCGACACCAGAGCATGGTTGACGAAGCCCTGGAAGAACTCCTGGAACAGGTCCACATCGAAACCGCCCACCACGGCGCGGGTGAACGGCACGTGCATCTGCAGGCCCGGACGACCGGAGAAGTCGATCACCACGCGCGACAATGCTTCATCCAGCGGCACATAGGAATGGCCGTAACGGGTCATGCCCTTCTTGTCGCCGACGGCCTGGGTAAAGGCCTGGCCAAGAGTGATGCCGACGTCTTCCACGGTGTGGTGGTCGTCGATATGCAGGTCGCCCTTGCACTGGATATCCAGGTCGATCAGGCCGTGACGGGCAATCTGATCGAGCATGTGCTCAAGGAACGGCACGCCAATATCAAACTTGGCCTTGCCAGTCCCATCCAGGTTGATCGAGACCTTGATCTGGGTCTCCAGGGTATTGCGCTCGACGGATGCCGTACGTTCGGCCATCACCAGCTCCAGAAATTGCCCACGGAAAAAGGCCAGCATTATAGGCGGGCATCCGCCTGGGCGGCTACCGGCGGCGATCAGAGGCACGCACTATCGGTTAGCGGCCAACCGATGCAAACACTTGCAGCGCCTGGGGAAACTCGCCTGTCGCAGGGAACCGGCCGCCGACTTGCCGATCCAAAGGCCCAGACCAAACCGTCAGGCGCCGCCCTCATAACAGCCCCAGCAAGGGCCTATCGCGCCCACTGCCTGCAAAAGCCGCTTGCAAAATCACCCGGCAAACGGGACTGTCTGCGGCCCAGGTAAAAGCGCCGGCGCTATACTCGCCGGCTCAGATGGCTGCTCTTCACCCTCTTGCTTCGAAACAAGGATTCGCACATGAAAGCGCTCGGCAAAATCCTCGGCCTTTTTTTTCTCGGCCTCTTGCTGATCATCGTGGCACTGGGCTTTGCACTCACCCACCTGTTCGATCCCAACGACTATAAAGACGAAATCCGCCAGTTAGCCCGTGACAAGGCCAACCTGGAGCTGACTCTTAAAGGCGATATCGGCTGGAGCCTGTTCCCCTGGCTCGGTCTGGAGCTGACCGACGCCAGCCTGGCCAGCCTCAGCACACCGGACAAACCCTTCGCCGATCTGCGCCTGCTCGGCCTGTCGGTGCGCGTGCTACCGCTGCTGCGCAAAGAAGTGCAAATGAGCGATATCCGCATCGACGGCCTCAACCTCAACTTGCAGCGCGATGAAAAGGGCCACAGCAACTGGGAAAATGTCGGCAAACCGGCCAATACCAGCGCCGCGCCCAGCGCAAAACCACCTGCCGCTAACGACAGCGAACCGAGCCAAAACAGCAACGATGCAACCGCCAGCAGCGACCAACCGCTAAAACTGGATATCGACAGCCTGATCGTCAACAGTGCACGCATCGACTACCACGACGCGCAGAAAGGCCAGCAATTCAGTGCCGAAAGCATCCAGCTGACCACCGGCGCAATCCGCGAAGGCGCGGGCGTCCCGATCAAACTCAGCGCCTTCTTCGGTCTCAACAAACCGGTGCTGCGCGCCCGCAGCGAGCTGCAGGGCGAGCTGCGCTTCGACCGCGTACTGAAACGCTACCAACTGGAAGACGCCAAGTTCTCCGGCGAAGTCTCCGGCGAACCCTTCGACGGCCAGACCCTGACCTATTCGGCACAGGGCCAGCTGCTGGTCGACCTGGCCGCCCAGGTCGCCGAATGGAACAGCCTGAAACTCTCCGGCAACCAGCTGCGCGCCCTTGGCGAGTTGAAAGTGCGCGACCTCGACAAACAGCCAAAACTCAGCGGCGGCCTGTCCATCGCACCGCTCAATCTGCGTGAGTTCCTCGCCACCATTGGCCAGAAGCTGCCACCAATGGCCGACGACAAGACCCTCAGCCAGTTCGAACTGGTCACCCGCCTCAGCGGTACTGACAACAGCCTGACGTTCGAAGACCTCAAGCTGACCCTGGACGACAGCCACTTCAGCGGCCAGCTGGCGGTGGCCGATTTCGCCAAGCAAGCCCTGCGCGTACAACTCAAGGGCGACCAACTGAACCTCGACCGTTACCTGCCCGCGCCCGCCAAAGATGCCAAGGACGCTGGCGCCGCCCGCAAAGCCGAGGTCAAAGCCAGCGTCGCCAGCGCCGGGCACAGTGGCAGCACACCATTACCCGACGCACCGACCCAGCAAGCCTGGAGCAGCAGCGAAGTGCTGCCCATCGAGACACTGCGCAAGCTCGATATGCAACTCAATCTCAGCCTGGATCAGCTCACTGCGCAGCAGCAGGTGATCAACAACTTCAGCACCAAGGCGCAGAGCAAGGGCGGCCTGCTGACCTTGCAGGATGTGCGCGGCAATATCGGCACCGGCAGCTTCGACGCCCAAGCCAGCATCGATGTGCGCCCAGCCATCCCACTGCTTAGCGTACGCAAGAACGTCAACGGCATACCGGTCGAACCCTTCCTGAAAAAGCCCGACCAGCCCTCGCCGGTCAAAGGCCTGCTGGACCTCAAGGCCAACCTGAGCACCAGCGGCAACAGCCAGCGCGCCTGGGTTGAAGGGCTGACGGGCGATGCCAGCTTTATGCTGAATGACGGCGTACTGGTTGATGCCAACCTGGAACAGCAGCTGTGCCGTGGTATCGCCACGCTCAACCGTAAATCCCTGAGCAGCGACCCGCGCGGCAAGGACACGCCCTTCGAAACCCTGCAAGGCAGCCTGACCCTGCGCAATGGTGTAGCCCACAACCCCGACCTCAAGGCCCGCATTCCTGGCCTGGCGGTCAGCGGCAATGGCGATCTGGACCTGCGCATCCTCGGCCTGGATTACCGCGTCGGCATCACCATTGAGGGTGACCAGCGCGAAATGCCCGACCCGGCCTGCCAGGTCAACGAGCGCTATGTCGGCATCGAATGGCCGGTGCGCTGCCGTGGCCCGCTGGAGATGGGTGGCAAAGCCTGCCGCCTGGATCAGGACGGCCTGGGCAAAGTCGCCGCCAAACTGGCCGGCAACAAACTCAATGAGAAGATCGAAGAAAAACTCGGAGACAAAGTCAGCCCCGAGCTGAAAGACGCACTCAAGGGCCTGTTCAACCGATGAGCCCCGAGCAGTTTTCCGACGCAGTACTGCACTGGTACGACAGCCACGGACGCAAGGACCTGCCCTGGCAACAGGGCATCACGCCATACCGCGTGTGGGTCTCGGAGATCATGCTGCAGCAGACCCAGGTCAGTACCGTGCTCGGCTATTTCGACCGGTTTATGGCAGCCTTGCCGACGGTCAATGACCTGGCCGCTGCACCGGAAGATGAAGTACTGCACCTGTGGACGGGCCTCGGTTACTACACCCGCGCACGCAACCTGCAGAAAACCGCGCAGATTGTTGTGCGCGAACATGCCGGCGAGTTCCCCCGTGATGTCGACCAGCTCACCGAACTTCCCGGTATCGGCCGCTCCACCGCCGGCGCCATCGCCAGCCTGAGCATGGGCCTGCGTGCGCCGATCCTCGACGGCAACGTCAAACGCGTACTGGCGCGCTACGTGGCCCAGGAAGGCTATCCCGGCGAGCCGAAGGTGGCGAAACAACTGTGGGATGTGGCCGAGCGTTTTACCCCACACGCCCGGGTCAACCACTACACCCAGGCGATGATGGACCTGGGCGCCACCCTGTGTACCCGCAGCAAACCCAGCTGCCTGCTCTGCCCGCTGCAGAGCGGCTGTCAGGCGCACCTGCTCGGCCTGGAAATCCGCTACCCAATCCCCAAACCGCGCAAGGCGCTGCCGCAAAAACGCACGCTGATGCCGATCTTCACCAACCGTAATGGCGAGGTGCTGCTCTACCGTCGCCCATCCAACGGTCTTTGGGGCGGCTTGTGGAGTCTGCCTGAGTTAGATGAGCCCACGGCCATCACCGCACTGGCCAGCCAACACGGTTTGCAACTCGGCGCACAACGCGAGCTGAGCGGCCTGACTCACACCTTCAGCCACTTCCAGCTGGCCATCGAGCCCTGGCTGGTGCAGGTCGACGCTGCGCCAGCCGCCGTGGCCGAGGCCGACTGGCTCTGGTATAACCTCGCCACCCCGCCGCGCCTGGGCCTTGCCGCCCCCGTGAAGAAACTACTGAAGCGCGCGGCCGATGCACTCGCAGCAAATACTGGAGAAACGCCATGACCCGCACCGTACAGTGCCGCAAACACAAGCAAGAACTCCCCGGCCTGGAACGCCCACCGTATCCGGGCGCCAAAGGTGAGGACATCTTCAACAACGTCTCCAAGCAAGCCTGGGACGAATGGCAGAAGCACCAGACCCTGCTGATCAACGAACGCCGCCTGAACATGATGAACGCCGAAGACCGCAAATTCCTCCAGACCGAGATGGACAAATTCCTCTCCGGTGAGGAATACGCCCAGGCTGAAGGTTACGTGCCACCAAGCGAATAACCCTGCATAAGCGTGGGAGGCGCTGGGCGGCATTCCGCTTTAGCGGCGAAATGCCCTAGCAACGGTCACGGCTAAAGCCCCTCCCACGCCCACCACCCTACACGGCTAACCCGTAGCCCGGATAAAGCGCGGCACGCGCTGCAATCCGGGGCGCCGCCCTCCCGGATTGCGCCAAAGCTTATCCGGGCTACCCAACCACCTGTACACCCGCCCCAAAACCCTCGCCCGAACCTAAGCGCCCGAAATATTTAAATATTTTTCAAACTCGCGCTTGACACCCCCCCTTCAAATCCGTCTAATAGCGCCCCGTTGGCCCAGGTAGCTCAGTCGGTAGAGCAGGGGATTGAAAATCCCCGTGTCGGCGGTTCGATTCCGTCCCTGGGCACCATGAATACCGAAAAACCCCAAGCGAAGTTAAATTCCTTGGGGTTTTTTAATGCCTGAAATTCTGCGTACAGCGACTTATAAGCCCGGTAACCGCCGCAGAAATTGTGCACGCGCGACAGCCAACTGCAGCCAGGCGACACCTGCACCCCCAGCAACCAGGCACGCCCGGTAAACGGCTTGGCGGTCAGCGAAACGCTATGCTAGCTTGACGCCTCGCCAGGAAGGCCACGCAACGCCTGAGCGCACCCGAAGAATAAGAGGACAGTCCATGGCCGAGGCCACGCCCGCGCTGGAAATACGCGACCTGCATAAACGCTACGGCGACCTTGAGGTGCTCAAGGGCATCTCCCTCACCGCTCGCGACGGCGATGTGATTTCCATCCTCGGTTCTTCCGGCTCCGGCAAATCGACCTTTCTGCGCTGCATCAACCTGCTGGAAAACCCGCACAAGGGGCAGATCATCGTCGCCGGCGAAGAACTCAAGCTGAAGCCTGCGAAGAATGGCGACCTGATCGCCGCCGACAATCGCCAGATCAATCGCTTGCGCAGCGAGATCGGCTTTGTCTTTCAGAATTTCAATCTATGGCCGCACATGAGCGTGCTCGACAACATCATCGAGGCGCCCCGCCGTGTGCTCGGCAAGAGCAAGGCCGAAGCCATCGAGATGGCCGAAGCGCTGCTGGCCAAGGTCGGCATTGCCGACAAGCGCCACGTGTTCCCCAATCAGCTTTCTGGCGGTCAGCAGCAGCGCGCAGCGATTGCCCGCACCCTGGCCATGCAGCCGAAAGTCATCCTGTTCGATGAGCCGACCTCGGCCCTCGACCCGGAGATGGTACAAGAAGTGCTTAATGTGATCCGCGCACTCGCCGAAGAAGGCCGCACCATGCTGCTGGTCACCCACGAGATGAACTTTGCTCGCCAGGTGTCCAGCGAGGTGGTGTTCCTGCACCAGGGCCTGGTCGAAGAACAGGGCTCCCCGGAGCAGGTGTTCGACAACCCGAACTCGGCGCGCTGCAAACAATTTATGTCCAGCAATCACTGAAAACACGGAGCAACTACGCATGCAGAACTATAAGAAGATCCTGCTGGCCGCGGCCGCCACCCTGGCCTTCGGCACCAGCGCCGTCGCTGCTGACAAACTGAAACTGGGCACCGAGGGTGCTTACCCACCCTTCAACCTGATCGACGCCAGCGGCCAGGTCGGTGGTTTCGACGTGGAGATTGGCCAAGCCCTGTGCGCCAAGATGAAGGTCGAGTGCGAAGTGGTCACCTCTGACTGGGACGGCATCATCCCGGCGCTGAACGCGAAGAAATTCGACTTCCTGATCGCCTCCATGTCGATCACCGAAGAGCGCCAGGCCGCCGTGGATTTCACCAACCCCTACTACACCAACAAACTGCAGTTCATCGCGCCAAAAGGCGGCGATTTCAAAACTGACAAAGCCAGCCTGAAAGGCAAAGTGATCGGCGCGCAGCGTGCGACCATCGCCGGCACCTGGCTGGAAGACAACCTCAATGGTGTGGTTGATATCAAGCTGTACGATACCCAGGAAAACGCCTACCTCGACCTGTCCTCGGGCCGCCTGGATGGCGTGCTGGCGGATACCTTCGTTAACTGGGAATGGCTGAAGAGCGACGCTGGCAAGAGCTTCGAGTTCAAGGGCGACCCGGTCTTCGACAACGACAAGATCGGCATTGCCGTGCGCAAGGGCGACGCCCTGCGTGACAAGCTGAACGCCGCTCTGGCCGAGATCGTGGCTGACGGCACCTACAAGAAGATCAACGACAAGTACTTCCCGTTCAGCATCTACTAAGCTGCCGGCACTGCGTCGCCCGCCTGGGCGGCGCAGGCTTCTGAGCCCCTATGAATTTCGATCTCTACGGATTCGGCCCGGCCCTGGCTGCTGGCACCCTGATGACCATCAAGCTGGCGCTTAGCGCGCTGTGCCTGGGTCTGGTGCTCGGCTTGCTCGGCGCCCTCGCCAAGACTTCCCCGTACAAGCCGCTGCAATGGCTTGGCGGCACCTATTCGACCATCGTGCGCGGCATCCCCGAACTGCTCTGGGTGTTGCTGATCTATTTCGGCACCGTGCAGCTGATGCGCAACCTGGCCGACCTGCTGGGCGTAGAAAGCCTTGAGCTGAACGCCTTTGCCGCCGGCACCATTGCTCTCGGCATCTGCTTTGGCGCCTACGCCACCGAGGTGTTTCGTGGGGCCATCCTGGCCATTCCGAAAGGCCACCGCGAAGCCGGCCAGGCCTTGGGCATGTCCAAACCGCGAATCTTCTGGCGGCTGATCCTGCCGCAGATGTGGCGCATCGCCCTGCCCGGCCTGGGCAACCTGTTTATGATCCTGATGAAGGACACCGCACTGGTCTCGGTGATCGGCCTGGAAGAGATTATGCGCCGCTCGCAAATCGCCGTAACCGCCAGCAAGGAACCCTTCACCTTCTACCTGGTGGCGGCCTTTATCTACCTGGGCCTGACCATCCTCGCGATGATTGGCATGCACTTCCTTGAAAAACGCGCCAGCCGTGGCTTTATCAGGAGCGCCTCATGAACTGGGAAGTGATCATCAAGTGGCTGCCACGCCTGTCAGAAGGCGCCCTGCTGACCCTGGAACTGGTGGCCATCGCAGTTATCGCCGGACTGATCCTGGCGCTGCCAATGGGCATCGCCCGCGCGTCCAAGCATTGGTATGTACGCGCACTGCCTTACGGCTACATCTTCTTCTTTCGTGGCACGCCGCTGTTGGTTCAGTTGTTTCTGGTCTATTACGGCCTGGCGCAGTTCGATGCGGTACGCCAGGGCCCACTCTGGCCCTACCTGCGCGACCCTTACTGGTGCGCCGTTCTGACCATGACCCTGCACACGGCGGCCTATATTGCCGAAATTCTGCGTGGCGCGATCCAGGCCGTGCCACCGGGCGAGATCGAAGCAGCCCGCGCACTGGGCATGTCACGCGCCCAGGCGATGTTCTACATCATCCTGCCGCGCGCCGCACGCATTGGCTTGCCGGCCTACAGCAATGAAGTGATTCTGATGCTTAAGGCCAGCGCCCTGGCCAGCACCGTGACCCTGCTGGAGCTGACGGGCATGGCTCGCACGATCATCGCTCGCACCTACCTGCCGGTGGAAATCTTCTTTGCAGCGGGGATGTTCTACCTGCTGATCGCCTTCCTGCTGGTGCGCGGCTTCAAACTGCTGGAACGCTGGCTACGCGTCGACGCCTGCCAGGGCCGCTGATTGCCTGAGGGCTCACGCCCTCAGGCACTGCCATCATGCCAACCACTACTCCCGCCCAAATTTTGCAAGACGCTACCTTGCTGCAGCGCTTTCAGGCGCTCGACCGCTTTCTTATCGAACACCAGGCGCTGTGGCGACCACGGCCCTTTGTGCATTACCCGGCACTGCCCTGGGAAACCGAGCATCCACAACTGGCCGCCTGGCTCCGAGCACAAAGCCTGGAGCATGCCGAAGCCGCGCATAACCGGCCGTACCTGCTGCAAGCACCTGCGCCCTTCCCGCAACTGGCCGCCCAGGCTCACGAGCTAAACCAGCTCGGTGAACTGCCACAGTCACCTGCGCAGGCATTACCCGCGCGCTTTAGCAGCGATGTACCGGGGCGCAAGTGGCAGCAGATCGACGCGTTCGCCCGCAGCCTGAGCTTTATCCAAAAACCGCAACACTGGCTGGACTGGTGCGCCGGCAAGGGCCACCTCGGGCGGATGCTTGCACATGGCGGCGGCAAGCTGACCTGCCTGGAATACAACCCACAGTTGGTCAGCAGCGGCCAGCAGCTCAGCCATAAACTCGGCATCGCCGCCCAGCATATTGAGCAGGATGTGCTGGCCGACGACGCCATGATGCAACTGCAGGCGCAACACACCCCCGTGGCCCTGCATGCCTGCGGCGAGCTGCATACACGCCTGCTGCAACTGGCCAGCCAAGCCGGCTGCCAGCAACTCGCCGTAGCGCCCTGCTGCTACAACCGCATCAGCACTGCGAGTTATCAACCACTGTCGGCAAGCGCCCAGGCCTCGATGCTACAACTGTCCATCGACGACCTCGGCCTGCCCCTGAGTGAAACCGTCACCGCCGGCGCGCGGGTACGCCGCCAGCGTGATCAATCCATGGCCCGCCGTCTGGCCTTCGATTTGCTGCAGCGCCAGCTACGCGGCGTCGATGAATACTTACCGACGCCCTCCCTGCCGCCCGCCTGGCTGGACAAGCCCTTTGCCGATTACTGCCAAGACTTAGCTGCACTCAAGCAGCTGCCCACACCACTGGCGCAGGATTGGCAGCAGCTTGAACGCAGTGGCTGGCAGCGCCTGGCCGAGGTGCGCAACCTTGAACTACTGCGTGGATTATTCCGCCGACCACTGGAACTCTGGCTACTGCTCGACCGCGCCCTGTTTCTGCACGAGCAAGGCTACACCGTGCGCCTAGGCACCTTCTGCACAACCGAACAGAGCCCGCGCAACCTGCTGTTACTGGCCGAACGCCAGCATCAGTTGCCCACAGATGCTGTGGATAACTCTGTTGACAGATTCTGAGCAAATCGCGCAAACGCCCGACAATACACACCAGCAAACCGCTGACTATTTTTTGATCTAAAAATATTTCCTTAAAAAACATATCCTTAGCGAATACAGCGAACCAGCGCACAAAGTTTGCGCACGCCCGTACCAGATGCCCTGCTTATGTGCATAACGATTTAGCTACTGATAACAATGCCTGCACAGAACTACGCTCATACGGCTTTACTCGGCCAGATGAATGGATATAATGGCGACCCTCAAAGGCCGGTATAGCTCAGCTGGTAGAGCAACTGACTTGTAATCAGTAGGTCCCGGGTTCGATTCCTGGTGCCGGCACCATATAAAGAAAGCCCGCAGCGATGCGGGTTTTTTTTGCCGAAAAAATACTGCAGCTTGCTCCACATGGCGGGGCTTGTAACACTGTCCGCACCGTTCAACGACCACCTGAGCAACGGAAGGTATAGGCCTGTGCGTATCCTTATTACCGGCGGAGCCGGCTTTATCGGTTCGGCACTGATTCGCCATCTGCTGAATCACACCGAGCATCAGGTGCTCAACCTCGACAAGCTGACCTATGCCGGCAATCTTGAGTCGTTGGCCAGCGTTGCCGCTAACCCACGCTATCGCTTTGTGCAGGCGGATATTGCCGACAGCACGGCCGTCAGCAAGGCACTGGCTGAATTTCAGCCAGATGCGATCATGCACCTGGCGGCCGAGTCGCATGTCGACCGCTCCATCGACGGCCCGGCGGCGTTTATCCAGACCAATATCGTCGGCACCTATGCGCTGCTCGAAGCCACACGCAGTTACTGGATGCAACTGGAACCGGTGCGCAAGACAGCGTTTCGCTTTCACCATATTTCCACTGACGAGGTGTATGGCGACCTGCATGGCGTGGATGATCTGTTCACCGAGAACACGCCCTACGCACCCAGCTCGCCTTACTCGGCGAGCAAGGCCGCGTCCGATCATCTGGTGCGCGCCTGGCAGCGCACCTATGGCTTGCCGGTACTGCTGACCAACTGCTCGAACAATTACGGCCCTTACCACTTCCCGGAAAAACTCATCCCGCTGGTGATCCTCAATGCCTTGGATGGCAAACCACTCCCGGTTTACGGCAATGGCCAGCAGGTACGCGACTGGCTGTATGTGGAAGACCATGCCCGCGCGCTGTTAAAGGTCGTGAGCGAAGGCAAGGTCGGCGAGACCTACAATATTGGCGGGCATAACGAACAGAAGAACCTGCATGTTGTGGAAAGCATCTGTGCGCTACTGGACGAACTGGCCCCGCGACAGAACGGCTCATATAAAGAGCAGATCAGCTTTGTCAGCGACCGCCCAGGGCATGACCTGCGCTACGCCATCGATGCCAGCAAGATCGAACGCGAGCTGGGCTGGAAACCCGAGGAAACCTTCGCCAGCGGCCTGCGCAAGACCGTGCACTGGTACCTGAACAACCTCGACTGGTGCCGCCGCGTGCAGGATGGCAGCTACCAACGCGAACGCCTCGGCACACTGCAAGGAGCAGCACAATGAAAGGCATCATTCTCGCCGGTGGCTCCGGCAGCCGCCTGCACCCGATTACCCTGGGCGTGTCCAAGCAACTGCTGCCGATCTATGACAAGCCGATGATCTATTACCCGATCTCGGTGCTGATGCTAGCCGGAATTCGCGAAATCCTGATTATTTCCACCCCGCAGGATCTGCCAAATTTTCGCAAGATGCTTGGCGATGGCAGCCAGTTCGGCGTGCACTTTGAATACTGCGAGCAGCCCTCGCCAAATGGTCTGGCCCAGGCCTTTATTCTCGGTGAAGCGTTTATCGGTACGGATTCGGTGTGCCTGATCCTTGGCGACAATATCTTCCATGGCCAGTATTTCACCGGAAAACTCCTGCGCGCCGCCGCCGAACCTTCAGGAGCGACGGTGTTCGGCTATTGGGTCAGTGATCCGCAACGTTTTGGTGTGGTTGAATTCGATGCTCAGGGCAAGGCCATCTCCATTGAAGAAAAGCCGACCGTGCCGAAATCCAGTTACGCGGTGACCGGTCTGTACTTCTATGACAACGACGTGGTCAGGATCGCCAAGGCGGTCACACCCTCGGCACGCGGCGAGCTGGAAATCACCGACGTCAACAACGCGTATCTGCAGCGTGGCGATCTTAGGGTCGAGCGCTTCGGCCGCGGCTTTGCCTGGCTCGACACCGGCACCCACGACAGCCTGCTGGACGCCTCGCAATACGTGCAAACCATTGAACAGCGCCAGGGCCTGAAAATCGCCTGCCTGGAAGAAATCGCCTTTCAGCAGGGCTGGATCGATCGCCAGCAACTGCTGACTCAGGCCACTATTTTCGGAAAGACTGGCTACGGCCAGTACCTGTTCAAACTGGCCGAGGAGTAAGCATGCAGACGATCAGCACCGAGCTGCCCGGTGTGATCATCCTCGAATCCAAGGTGTTTGGCGATCAGCGCGGATTTTTCTTCGAGAGTTTCAACGCCCGTACTTTTACCGAAGCCACCGGCTTGCAGCGAGAATTCGTTCAGGACAACCATTCGCGCTCGCAGCGCGGCGTGTTGCGCGGCCTGCACTATCAGGTGCAGCAGGCACAGGGCAAACTGGTGCGGGTTACTGCCGGTGAAGTCTATGACGTAACAGTAGATTTACGCCGTAGCTCGCCGACTTTCGGCAAATGGGTAGGCACCTTATTGTCCGCCAAAAACAAGCGCCAGTTGTGGATACCCGAAGGTTTTGCCCATGGCTTTCTAGTGCTTAGCGAGTTCGCCGAATTTCTCTACAAGACCACCGATTACTACGCGCCGGAACATGAGCGCTGCATCCGCTGGAATGACCCGACCCTGGCCATCGACTGGCCGCTGGATGGCGCGCCGCAGCTATCCGCCAAGGATCAGGCCGGACTCAGCTTTGCCGATGCGCAGGTCTTCCCATGAAGATGCTTCTGCTCGGCCAACACGGCCAGGTCAGCCAGGAACTGCAACGCGCCCTGCAAGGCGCAGGCGAGTTGACGGTACTGGGCCGCGAACAGCTGGATCTGGCTCAGCCCGCGCTGATCCGCCAGCACGTACAAAATCTGCGCCCCGAGTTGATCATCAATGCCGCCGCGCACACCGCGGTGGATCAGGCTGAGAGCGAGCCGGAGTTAGCCTTCGCGATCAACGCCACGGCACCCGGCATCCTCGCTGAAGCCGCCGCTGAGCTGGGTGTTCCGTTGATCCACTACTCCACCGATTATGTGTTCGAAGGCAACCACACCGCGCCCTACCGCGAAAGCGACGCCACCCATCCGCTCTGCGTTTATGGCCGCAGCAAACTGGCGGGCGAGAAAGCGATTCAGGCCGTGGGCGGCATGCACCTGATTCTGCGCACCAGCTGGGTCTATTCGCAGCACGGCAAAAACTTTCTGCTGACCATGCAACGCCTGCTGCAGGAACGTGAAAGCCTGTCCGTGGTGAACGACCAGATTGGCGCGCCGACCTGGGCCGGCACCATTGCCCAGGCCACCGCGCAGCTAATTGAGCAGTGGCGCAGCGGCCAGGCCGGTCCGTGTGGCGTCTATCACCTGACCGCCCAGGGCGAAACCAGCTGGTTCGGTTTCGCCAGCGCAATTGCCGCGCACCTGAGTAACCAGGGAAAACGCGTGGCGACGCTACAACCTATTCCCAGCAGCGCCTATCCAACCCCGGCGCGGCGCCCGCTCAACTCACGACTGGACTGCAGCCGCCTGCAGCAGGACTGGCACGTCCAGCTACCGGATTGGCAAGCCGCGCTGGAGCAGTGCCTGGCCCGCAGCTAAGCGGTAAAGCGCTGAATCTGCTGCTGTAAACCGCTGGCCAGTTGCGCCAGATCACGACTGGCCAGCGAACTCTGCTCGGCGCCGTTGACCACCTCACCAATGCTGTCGTTAAGGCTGCTGATGTTCTGGCTGATCTCATTAGCCACCGCCGTCTGCTCCTCGGTGGCGGCGGAAATCTGCACATTGCCGTCGGCAATCCCCTCAATGGCATGGGCAATATGATTGAGCACCTCACCCGCTTCACGGGCATGGCTGACGCTGTTCTGCGCCTGCTCGCGCGATAGCTGCATGGCGCTGACCGCACTGCGCGCTCCGCCTTGCAGGGCATCGATCATGCTGCGAATCGATTCGGTGGCTTTCTGCGTGTTGCTGGCCAGGCTGCGCACCTCATCGGCCACCACGGCAAAGCCGCGCCCGGCCTCACCGGCGCGCGCCGCCTCGATGGCGGCGTTGAGCGCAAGCAGGTTGGTCTGTTCGGCAATGCTCTGGATAACACCCAGCACCTTGCTGATCTCATCACTCTGGCTGTGCAGGGTGTCGATCACCTCACCGGCTTTTTCCACCGAGCTGGACAGGCCCTGAATCGATGTGAGGTTGGACTGCACCAGCTCGCTGCCCTGGCGCGCCTCCTTGTTCGCATCCGCCGCATTGCTTGCCGTGGCCTGGGCGTTACGCGCCACCTCCTGCACGGCCACGCTCATCTGGTGCACGGCGGTGGCCACCATGCTGGTCTGATCGCCCTGCGCGGCGGCTGCCTGGCTGACCTGGGCGCTGATCGCGCTCATTTCCTCGGACGCTGCCGCCAGTTGCGTGGCGGTATCGGTCAAATGACGAATCAACGCCTGCTGATGTTCCAGCAACAGGTTGAACGCACGCGCCGTATCGGCCACCTCATCACGGCCAGCGGCATCGGCACGTAAAGTCAGGTTGGAAGATTGCTGCACCTCGCTGATCAACCCACGCAGGCTGGACAGCGGCCGAATGATCGACAGGCTGATCACCAGCGCGGCGACCAGCACCAGCAACAGCGCAATAACCCCGATGACGATAAAGGTCGTTCGGATCGATTCATACTGCGCGTGAGTACGCTCGCCAAGCGCCTCTCCTTCGCTCAACTGCAACCCGATCAGGCCATCCAGTTCGCCGCTCAGCGGATCGAAAGCGTCATACAGCGTGCGGTTGAACGTGTCTGCCGGCGCAGCGCGCAGCTGACCATTGGCGACCTGGCCCAGGTACTGTTCCACCAGTTGCTGCACGCGCTGGAAGTGCGGCCTGGTGCGCTCGACCCGGGCGCTTTCCTCGCGCGTCAGTTTGGTGGCGATATAGGCAGCCCAGGCCTGGTCGCCGCGCTGACGGGCCTCGCTGAACGCCTTGCGCAACTGGTTCTCGTCGAAGACCTCGGCGCGGTATTTGTGCAACGCATCGACCATCGCCACTGCGTAAGCATCCGATACCACCTTGAGCTGGCTGATCGGCTGCATGCGATCACCGAACAACTCATCAAAGCTGGCGTTAAGCTTGCTGGCATTGGACAACGCCATGCCGATGACCACAATCAGCACCAGCAATGGCACCACCGCCAATAACAACAACCTCGCCCTTACCGTCAATTGAGCCAACATCGGACACCTCCAGGGACTAAAGCGCAGCCGTCCATGCAGGGCGCAAGCAGCCGGCACCATTACTCCAGGGCGATGCCGAACGATTTGAGTATTGACCCATATCGGCGAGCTTGCCCGCTTATTGCATAACCACCCACCAAGACACCTAGCCGAGTACCCGCATGCCCACCGCCACTCCGCACCCCCGCCGCCCGCGCTGGCGCAGCCTGGCCCTTCTGGCACTGCTGCTGACACCGCTGCTGTGGCCCTTGCAGCAACTGGCCGAGCGCTACTACAGCGGCGTGCTGATCGAACAGAACCGCCAGACCCTCGACCTGTATGTGGCCAACCTACTCGGCACACTGCGGCGCTATGAGGTGCTACCGCCGATTCTCGGCGACTTACCCGCCCTGCGCCTGGCCCTGCAACAGCCCGACCGGCAGAGCGCCCGCGACAGCGCCAACCGCCTGTTGGATCAAGTCAGCGCGCAGACCGGCGCCGACGTGATCTACCTGATGGACCCCAACGGCAAGACCCTGGCCGCCTCCAACTGGGAGCAGGCCGACTCCTTTGTCGAGCGCAATTTCGCCTTCCGCCCGTATTTCCGCGAGGCCATCGCCGGCCGCCCGGGGCGCTTCTTCGGTCTCGGCACCACCTCCGGCAAGCGTGGCTACTACTTCGCCGCAGCCGTGCGCGATGGAGAGCGCAACCTCGGCGCACTGGTGGTCAAGGTCGACCTCGACCACACCGAAACCCTGTGGGGTAATACCCCGGAGCAGTTACTGGTGACCGACAGCAATGGCGTGGTGATTCTCACCTCCAACAGCCAGTGGCGGTTTACCGCCAGCCGTCCACTGGATGCCGCGGAGCGCGCCGCGATTGCCGCCAACCTGCCGTACCCGACCCAGGCGCCACCGCCGATCAAGCTCGATGCGCAGAACTGGATCCGCCAGGACCGCGAACTCAAGGAAACCGGCTGGACCGTCAGCATCCTCGCCCCGCGCAGCCTGCTCGACCGCCCGGTGCGCACTGCCCTGGTCGCTGGCGGCGGCATTCTGCTGCTGTTGATGCTGCTGCTCGGCCTGCTTATGCAGCGCCGCCGCCACTACCTGGAACGCATCGCCCTCGACAGCCAGGCGCGTCAGCAACTGGAACAACGCGTGCTGGAACGTACCCTCGACCTGGAACGCCTGAACAGCCGACTGAAGCAGGAAGTGCTGGAACGCGAACAGGCCCAGCAGGAGCTGGTGCAAGCCCAGGATGAACTGGTGCAAGCCAGCAAACTCTCGGCCCTCGGCACCATGAGTGCGAGCATCAGCCATGAGCTCAATCAACCGCTGGCGGCCATCCGCAGCTATGCCGACAACGCCGGCGTACTGCTCGATCACCAACGCAACGAGGACGCCCGTGGCAACCTCAAGCTGATCAGCCAGCTCACCGAACGCATGGCCTCGATCATCGCCCACCTGCGTGCCTTTGCCCGTCGCGACCGCCACGCCCCGGAAAGCGTGGCCCTGCAACCGGCCATCGATGACGCCCTGGCGCTGCTGGCCAAGCGCCGCCAGGCCATGCAGGTCGAACTGATCCGCGACCTGCCGGATGCCACCCTGTGGGTGCAGGCCGGGGAAACCCGCCTGCGCCAGGTGCTCGGCAACCTGCTGGCCAATGCCCTCGATGCCTTGAGCGAAGTACCACAACCGCGCCGCCTGTGGCTGAGCGCGGAAGTCACCAGCAGCGGGGTTGACCTGCACCTGCGCGACAACGGCCCCGGCTTCAGCCAGGAAGCCCTGCAACGTGCCCGAGAACCCTTTTTTACCACCAAGACCAGCGCCCAGGGCCTCGGCCTTGGCCTGGCCATTTGCGATACCCTGATGCGCGCCCTGGGCGGTGAACTGCTGTTCGCCAACCACCCCGACGGCGGCGCCCAGCTGACCCTGCGCCTGCGCGCGGCGGATCAGGGCATCAAAACCCAGTCGCCAGAGGACTTTGTCGTATGAGCATGATCGATTCCCGCACCCAGGTGCTGTTGATCGATGACGACCCGCACCTGCGTCAGGCATTGAGCCAGACCCTCGACCTGGCGGGGCTCAAGGTCAGCACCCTGGCCGATGCCCATGGCGTGGCTGCGCGCATTGAGCGCGACTGGCCCGGCGTGGTGGTCAGCGATATCCGCATGCCCGGTATCGACGGCCTGCAACTGCTGCAACAACTGCAGGAACAGGACCCGGAGCTGCCCGTGCTGTTGATCACCGGCCACGGCGATGTGCCGCTGGCTGTGCAAGCCATGCGCGCCGGCGCCTATGACTTTCTCGAGAAACCCTTCGCCAGCGATGACCTGCTCGATAGCGTGCGCCGCGCCCTCGAAGTGCGCCGCCTGGTCCTGGATAACCGCAGCCTGCGCATGGCCCTGGCGGATCGCCATACCCTGTCGGCGCGCTTGGTCGGCCAATCCCCAGCCATGCAACGCCTGCGCGAGCAGATCGGCGCCCTGGCTGGAATCAACAGCGATGTGCTGATCCTCGGCGAAACCGGTGCCGGCAAGGAAGTGGTGGCGCGCGCCCTGCACGATCTGTCCAGCCGCCGCAACGGCCCGTTCGTGGCGATCAACGCTGGCGCCCTGGCGGAATCGGTGGTGGAAAGCGAGTTGTTCGGCCACGAGCAAGGGGCCTTTACCGGCGCGCAGAAACGCCGCATCGGCAAGTTCGAATTCGCCAATGGCGGCACCCTGTTTCTCGATGAAATCGAGAGCATGACCCTGGACGTCCAGGTCAAGCTGCTGCGCCTGCTGCAGGAGCGCGTGGTCGAACGCCTCGGTGGCAATCAGCTGATCCCGTTGGACATCCGGGTGATCGCGGCGACCAAGGAAGACCTGCGCCAGGCCGCCGACCAGGGGCGCTTCCGCGCCGACCTGTATTACCGCCTGAATGTCGCCCCGCTACGTATCCCGGCCCTGCGCGAGCGCGGTGAAGATGCCCTGCTGCTGTTCCAGCACTTTGCCGAAGCCGCCAGCAGCCGCCATGGCCTGGCCGAACGTAGCCTGCAACCCGGGCAACGAGCCGCCCTGCTGCGCCACCCCTGGCCAGGTAACGTGCGCGAGTTGCAGAACGCCGCCGAGCGCTTTGCCCTGGGCCTGGAACTGGACCTCGACCTGCAGGCCCAGGCTGCGGCGCCACAGCCCGATGAGGACGGCAACAGCGGCGGTTTGAATGCCCAGGTGGAAGCCTTCGAGCGCAGCCTGATCAGCGCCGAGCTGAGCCGCTCGCACAGTTCGCTGCGCAGCCTGGCCGAAGCGCTGGGTGTGCCGCGCAAAACCCTGCACGACAAATTGCGCAAGCATGGCCTGAGTTTCGCCGACGCTGGCGGAAGCTCGCCAGACCACTCCGAGTAACTGGCGGAAACCCGCCAAAACCTTCTCCAGCGGCGGCTCTCGCAAGCCGCCAGCCTGCTTCCAAAACAGCGCCAGCCCCCGTCACACCTGCCCTCCAGCCTGACCAGCGGCAATCGGTCACAGGCTGGCATGGCGGTTGCTCTAGCCTCTTGCAGGCGACTCACACACGCACTGGTTGAGGCAATCGCTGCCCAGCGCCCGTCACTTTCTGGCAGGCCGCCTAGACTTGAGCCTGATCGCCCGACATGCCGCGCTAAAGCGCATCACGCATTACAAAAACAAGAGGAAAGACTCCATGTTCAAACTGACTGCCAAGGCGCTGGCTTGCGCCCTGTCTCTGAGCATCGCCGGTATGGCCCAGGCCGCCGACCCGATCGTCATCAAGTTCTCCCATGTGGTTGCCGACCACACCCCGAAAGGCCAGGGCGCCGTGCTGTTCAAGAAGCTCGCCGAAGAGCGTCTGGGCGACAAGGTCAAGGTCGAGGTGTACCCGAACTCCTCGCTGTTTGGCGACGGCAAGGAAATGGAAGCGCTGCTGCTCGGCGACGTGCAACTGATCGCCCCGTCGCTGGCCAAATTCGAGCATTACACCAAGCAGATCCAGATTTTCGACCTGCCGTTCCTGTTCAACGACATGGCCGCCGTCGACCGCTTCCAGCTGAGCCCGGAAGGTCAGGCACTGCTGAAATCCATGGAAGAGAAAAACATCACCGGTCTGGCCTACTGGCACAACGGCCTCAAGCAGCTGTCGGCGAACAAGGCACTGCGTGAGCCAAAAGACGCCCGTGGTCTGAAGTTCCGCGTACAGGCTTCCGCCGTACTGGAAGAGCAGTTCAAGGCCGTGCGCGCCAACCCGCGCAAGATGAGCTTCGCCGAGGTGTACCAGGGCCTGCAGACTGGCGTGGTCAACGGTGCCGAGAACCCTTACTCGAACATCTACAGCCAGAAAATGCATGAAGTGCAGAAGTTCATCACCGAATCCAACCACGGTGTGCTGGATTACATGCTGATCACCAACACCAAGTTCTGGAACGGCCTGCCTGCCGATGTGCGCAGCGAGCTGGACAAGATCATCGTGGAAGTGACTGCCGAAGTGAACAAGCAGGCTGACGCCCTCAACGAAGGCGACAAGCAGCGCATCCTCGAAGCCAAAACCACCGAAATCATTACCCTGACCCCTGAGCAGCGTAACCAATGGCGCGATGCCATGAAGCCGGTGTGGAGCAAGTTCGAAGCAGAAATCGGCGCTGACCTGATCAAGGCAGCCGACGCGGCCAACCAGTAAGGCACAACGGGTCAACTGACGGCCCGTACACCTGCACTGAACACCCGGGCTCGCTGCCCGGGTGTACCGCCCACCACTCTGGAGACTCTAATGATGAACGCCTTGCGGCGCGTCTGGGACCACTTCGAGGAAGCGTTTATTGCCTTCCTGCTGGCCACCATGACGCTGGTGACCTTCGTCTACGTGATCCTCAATAACCTCTACACACTGTTCTACAACCTGGCCGATCGCTGGGAAGGCAGCAGTGAGTTGTTCTTCGCCATTGGCGACAGCATTCTCGGCATGGCCCAGTCGATGACCTGGAGCATTGCCCTGACCAAGGCCTTGTTCGCCTGGTTGATTTTCTTCGGCCTGGCCTATGGCGTACGCACCGCCGGGCATATTGGCGTCGACGCGCTGGTCAAACTGGCCAGTAAACCCGTGCAACGCATCATCGGCATCATTGCCTGCCTGGCCTGCCTGGGCTACGCGGGGCTGATTGCCGTGGCCAGCTTCGACTGGGTACACACCCTGTTCAATGCCGGCATCGGTGCAGAAGACCTCGGACACTTCGGCATCATGCAATGGCATATCACCCTGATTGTGCCGTTCGGCTATGCCATGGTGTTTATCCGCTTTGCCGAAATCCTCGTACGCATCCTGCGCAACCAGCAGACCGGCCTGGGCCTGGCCGATGAAGCCGCTGACGCCCTGAAGATCAATGAGCACGAGGAGCACAAACCATGACCATCCTGTTCCTCTTCTTCCTGCTGTTCCTGCTGATGTTTATCGGCGTGCCGATTGCCGCCTCCCTGGGCCTGGCTGGCTCCGTGACCATCATGCTGTTCAGCCCGGACTCGGTGCGTTCGCTGGCGATCAAGCTGTTCGAAACCAGTGAGCACTACACCCTGCTGGCGATCCCGTTCTTCCTGCTCTCCGGTGCATTCATGACCACCGGCGGCGTGGCCAAACGCCTGATCGACTTTGCCAATGCCTGCGTCGGCCATATCCGTGGTGGCCTGGCGATCTCCGCAGTCATGGCGTGCATGCTGTTCGCCGCGCTGTCCGGCTCGTCCCCTGCCACCGTCGCTGCAGTGGGTTCGATTGCCATCGCCGGGATGGTGCGCTCGGGTTACCCGCAGGCATTCGGCGCCGGTATCGTGTGTAACGCCGGTACCCTGGGCATCCTGATTCCGCCGTCGATCGTCATGGTGGTGTACGCCGCTGCCACCGAGCAATCGGTGGGCAAGTTGTTTATGGCCGGTGTAGTGCCGGGTCTGCTGCTGGGTGTAGCGCTGATGGTGGCGATCTATATCGTCGCACGGAAGATGAACCTGCCAGCCATGCCGCGCGCCACCTTCCGTGAGTTCATCACGGCGGCACGCAAGGCCGTGTGGGGACTGCTGTTGATGGTGATCATCCTCGGCGGTATCTACACCGGCATGTTCACCCCGACTGAAGCTGCCGCCGTGGCCGCAGTCTATGCCGGCTTCGTCGCGCTGTTCGTGTACAAGGACCTGACCATCCGCGAGTGCCCCAAGGTGCTGCTGGACTCCGGCAAGCTGACCATCATGCTGATGTTCATCATCGCCAACGCCATGCTCTTCGCGCACGTACTGACCACTGAGCAGATTCCCCAGACCATCACTGCCTGGGTGATCGAGATGGGCCTGCAACCCTGGCAGTTCCTGTTGGTGGTAAACATCGTGCTGCTGGTGGCAGGCGCCTTTATGGAGCCGTCGGCGATCATCCTGATCCTCGCGCCAATCCTCTTCCCGATTGCCGTGCAACTGGGCATCGACCCGATCCACCTGGGCATCATCATGGTGGTGAACATGGAAATCGGCCTGATCACCCCGCCAGTGGGGCTCAACCTGTTCGTCACCTCGGCAGTGACCGGTATGCCACTGACCGCGGTGGTCAAGGCGGCCTGGCCATGGCTGATGCTCTTGCTGAGCTTCCTGATGATCATCACCTACGTGCCAGCCGTTTCCATGGCACTGCCAAACTGGCTGGGCATGACCTGACAGCAACTCCCTGTGCAGCTCCCTGCGCAGTTTTCCGCCCGGCCTAGTGCCGGGCTTTTTATGCACGCTCGCTACTGGCGAATAGACTGCGCTCTGCGACTTATGGAGCTGGCTCGGACCACAGGCGTGGCCACTGCGCCACCCAGCAACAGTTGTGATCAAACCCATCCAGCACCTGAACCCTGGCCAGAGCGGGCTCCGGCAGACCGGCTACGAACTGCTGGGCAATGATGGGGGGAATCACCCGGTCACGCCCACCCGCCAGATGCCACTGTGGCAATCCTCGCAACCGATCACGCACCTGCGCCGGGTTTAACGAACGCTGCAGCGGGCTAAGGCGCAGTAGCTCAGCCCAATGCTGGTGATCCAAATTGCCGGCCACCGTGATCAGACCCACCACATCATCACGCCTGGCGGCCAGCAGGGTCGCCACGGCAGCGCCACCGGAATAACCAATCAGTTGCAGTTCCTGGGCGGCAAAGCGCTGCTTGAGCTGATCAAGGGCGGCATCACTGGCGGCAATCACCGTTTCGGCAAAGCGCGCGTCGGTCCAGTAGCCCTGCTGGCAGGCACCTGGCGAAGCCTGCAGGTACTGGCAAGGCCGCGCCAGATAGGCAGCATTGCCCTGGGGCTGGGCCAGGGCCAGTTGCAGAGCCAGAGGATTACGCGGGGTCGGGTTGAGCGAAGGACGATTACTGCTGACCCAGGCCAGACCATCGCCCTCGATATAGACCGTGAGCACTGGTGCAGGCTCAGGCGAACGCGGCACATAGCTCACCAACTCCATGCTCACCACTGGTAGCTGCAATCGCTGCCAACCCTTGGCTGCCGCCAGCGCATCGGCATGGGCAGTACGCTCGGCCACAGACTCCAGGCCGACGCAACCTGCCAATAGCGGTATCAGCAGCAATACGCAACAAACCCGTCGAAACGCGGACATGGGCAAGCACCCGAAAGATAAGTCGGTAAAAACGATATGCTCTAAGTTAGCGCCAAATACACCGCTGTACCCGGCAATCGTCAGAGGGCATCGCGCCCCAGACCTCAGAACAGGGCCCAGGGCGTGACACTGTAGTCAACACCCCGGGCAACGGGCTGGGCTTAGAACGCCCAGCGTGCGGTCAGCGAAGCCGAATGGCTAAGGAAGTCCTCGCGGTATTCGGCATCGTAGTTGGCACTTAGCTCAGCGCTGTCGCTGACGCGATAGGTCAGACCCATTCCAGCGCGTGCCAGCCAGGGGCTGGGCTTCAGGCCTTTGGTAACAAAGCCCAGGCCCGGTGCACCGGCATAGGCGCTGGTGATGCTGGCCTGCTCGTTGAGCACGTCATACCCCACACCCAGCTTCGCCGTGGCCTGCAGGCGCGCATCGAAGGCATGCACCAACTCGCCATCCAGCCCCAGGATCAGGCTGTCGGTCGTGCGGCTGTCCACGTCCAGGTTAAGCGCATCGGCCCCCGTCTCCCGATAGCTCTCGTCACGAATCCAGCTGTAGTCGGCGCGTAGAGCCGGGGTCAGCGTGGTGGCTTGGCTGATTGCGTAGTCATGGCTTAGAGCAATGCCAGCATGGGCGATATGGCTGGTGTAGTTGGACTTGGCCGTGGTGCCCATAAACAGGATCTGGCGCTTGCCATCGGTGCGGCCCTGGCCATAGTCGAGCTGCCAGCTCAGCTGGGTGGCGGCATCCAGGTCGTAGCTGCCGTAGCCGATCAGCTGATACAGATCCATCTCGGCGCTATTGGGCGCCGCTTTGGAATCACCATCCACGCGGCTATTGGCATAGGCAATGGCCAGACCGACACGGCTGCGCGAGCTAAGCGACGCATCGCCGCCAAATACCAGGCCGTGGGTATCCACATCGAAGCCGGCTACGCCATCACGCTTATCCTGGCTGGCCCAGGTACCGAAGGGCTGCAGCCACAGCTCGCCCTCACTCAGCAGCGCCTCACCCGAGGCCTGGCCCTTGATACGGCCCTGCAGCACATTACCTACGGCATTGGCAGAATTATTAGCGGCGGCCTGGGAGCTGCCGACTAGCAAGGGCAGAGTCTGGCTGGCGGCATCGGAAACCTGCTGTTCGGTTGCCAACTGGCCCAGATTGGTCACCACCTGCTGCATGCCCGGCGTGCCGCCACCGCTGGCGATAACCTGGTCCAGCACCCGCGCCGCGCCAAAAGCCGGGTTATTGCTATTGGCCTGGGCCGAACTGGTGACGCTGGTATTGGCCGCGCGCACAATATCAAAGTCAATGTTGTTACCGTTGACTTGGCTTAGAAAATCGAACAAGGCACTGTTATCACTCACCTGAGTAAAGTTGCCTGTTAGGCCACTAGACTGCAGCACACCGACCAGGGTCTGACCATCGGCTAATGTATTGACCGACGCCACATTGACGTAGGCCGAACTGCCGGTGACGTTGGCAGTGCCGCTGACGATCAACTTGCCATAGCCACTCTCATTGTCATCGGAAGTCGCCGCAATACTGAATAAGCCACCACTGCCCAGGGTGAAATCGCCAGTGATATGCGAGGAAATGTAGAGCGCGCCGGTATCACCCACTTGCACGGTAGCGCTACCGGCCTGAACACCGCCGATGATGCTCGAGCCAGAGCGCAACACCAATTTATTGTCTGCCCCGGTCAGCTCAATAGCATTGGCACCTGAGCCACCACTGATAGTCCCACTGTTGTAAATGGTGGCGCCGCCTGTACTAATAACACCAACACCACCCACCACGCCGGCATCTCCAGCGTCACCATTCTGACCTGAAGCAGCGCCAAAGGCCCCACCATTTCCACCAATTCCACCTGCCCCACCAAGACCAGGGGTACCACCACTAATAAAGCCTGAATTGTAAAGAATAAAGCCACTTCCAGTGATGCCATCACCGCCATCACCACCATCACCACCATCACCGCCGTTACCGCCTACGCCTCCAACATCTGACGCCAATCCATCGCCAGGCAAAACTCCACCTCTTCCCCCTTCACCACCGTTACCACCGTTACCACCGTTACCGCCAGTTATCGAACCGGTATTATTGAGAGTGAAACCGGCACCTGAAAATGCAGCAGCCCCTTCTAAACCTTCATCGCCATCGCTGCCTACACCGCCTGGAATTGCTTGAAAAGAAGGGCCATCAAAACCCTTCAGACCAATCGCACCATCCGCACCGTCCATCCCCTGGCAGGTGCCAGAAAAGCTGGTCTGCCCGCTCAGATTGCAGGTTGCTGGGGTGGCCACGGCCTGCTGACTCGTGCCCAGCAGTGCCACCACGAGCGCCCCCGCCAACGGTGTCAGCAACCGTGCCCCGGCAGCCGTCGAGCCGCCTTTGCCCGCACTGCCAGCGGTTTCAGGGGCCACCTGCAAGGCACCAAGGGTGGGGTTAAAAACCAGCTTGTAATTCTTGTTCATCTGGAGGCTTCCTGAAGCACGGACTGACAGCTAGGGTTGGGTGGTGATTAAAACCGTCCGATAATAGCAAAGTGATACCTTCGTGCCAGCACCGCTTGGCGCACGCCCCTGAGGAATAGCTCCGTGCATCAACTGATCCTTAATGATGTGCTGCCCCCTGCCCTGCTGGAGCAGGTGCGAAAGGTACTGGCCAGCGCCCACTTCAATGACGGCAAGGACAGCGCTACCGGCTTGGCCCGAGCCGCCAAGCACAACCTGCAGCTACCTCAGCAGGAGCATGCCGCGCTGCTTGATGCCATTGCCCAGCGCCTGTTCGAACTGCCCGAACTGCAGGCCTTCGCCATGCCCCTGCATGTGGGGAGGCCACTGATCAATCGTTTCGAGCCTGGCATGGCCTATGGCCTGCACAGCGATTCGGCCTACCTCAATGGCGTGCGCGGTGATGTGGCCTACACCCTGTTTCTCGAAGACCCGGCCAGCTATGAGGGTGGCGAACTGCAGATTCTCAGCCGTGGCCAGACCTACCAGTTCAAACTGTCAGCCGGCAGTCTGCTGCTCTATCCCTGCGGAGATCTGCATCAGGTATTGCCGGTGACCCGCGGCGTACGCCATGCCGCCGTAGGCTGGATCCAGAGCCAGATCCGCGACGCCGACCAGCGCGAACTGATCGCCAAGCTCAAGGCCGTACCCCTGTATATCGGCCAGGAAGAGCGCTACCGGGATCTGGCCATCCAGACTAACGAATGCATCCAGCGTCTGATCCGTATGTGGGGCAATTAAACGGGAGTGCATCCACCTGTGTGCGTCCTACACACTCCACAACAGACGGTGAGGGATCGGCAATAACGCCCTAATGCAGGCTGTATTTGACCAATCTTGGTGAGGCAACCAGCTGCGACTGAGGCACGTTTTGATGGTGACGAGCCGTAATTGTTCGCTGGACAAACCCATTAGCCACGCCGAGCGCGACGTCGGATATGAACTAAAAGTAGCGCTATCTGCATCGTCTTAGCACAGGCAAGCACGGTGGATTTAACGGAAAAGTTCGTCGCGCGCGGCGCTTTCAGACAGGATTGCATTCGCCTTAATGCATAGCGCATTAAGGTGAACTAGCTAAACCCGCGCCAAATCGGGCAGGTCGCCAGACAAACCCAGGGCCTGGCGCACGAACAGCGCCTTGGCTTCCGGCAGCTCGTCCACCCAGTTGAGGCCGCTGTTGCGCAACCAACGCACCGGCAGCGGATCGGCCTGGAACAGCCGCTCGAAGCCCTCCATCGCCGCCATCATCGCCAGGTTGTGCGGCATGCGCCGACGCTCGTAACGGCTCAGCACTTTCACATCGCTCAGACGCTCGCCGCGTTGTGCGGCGTGCAGCAGCACTTCGGCCAGTACGGCGACATCAAGGAAGCCCAGATTGACGCCCTGCCCGGCCAGCGGATGGATGCTGTGCGCGGCATCACCGATCAGCGCCAGGCCGTCCTCGACATAACGCTTGGCGTGGCGCTGACGCAGCGGAATGCACAGACGCGGATCGGCCTGGAGGATGTCGCCCAAGCGATGCTCGAAGGCAAAACCCAGGGCCCGGCGAAAGCCCGCGTCATCCAGGGCCATCAAGCGTTCGGCTTCGGTGGGCGTTACCGACCAGACAATCGAGCACCAGTGCTCACCTTCGGGGCCAGCCAGCGGCAGGAAAGCCAGCGGGCCGTCATCGGTAAAGCGCTGCCAGGCGGTGGCCTGATGCGGCTTGCTGCAACGCACACTGGTAACGATGGCGTGGTGCAGATAATCCCATTCACGGGTGGCGCAACCGGCCAGACGCCGCACCGCCGAGTTGGCGCCGTCGGCAGCGATAATCAGCGGCGCGCGCAGCTCACGGCCGTCGCTCAGGCTGAGCAACCAGCCGTCACCAGAGCGGCGCAGCTGCTCCAGGCGCGCCCCAGGCAACAGGCCAATCGGGCTGTCGTGCAGACGTTCAAGCAAGGCGTCCTGCACCACGCGGTTCTCGACGATATGGCCGAGCGCTTCGGCGTGCACGCTGGCGGCGCTGAAATGGATCTGCCCGGTGCCCGAGCCGTCCCATACCTGCATCTCGGCATAAGGGCAGGCGCGCCGTGCGGCGATGCCATCCCACACACCCAGACGCTCAAGAATGCGCTGGCTGGCCACCGATAACGCACTGACGCGCGGCTCAAAGGCCGAAGCGGCGTCGAAGGGTTTGACACTCAGCGGGCTGCCATCCAGCAGGATGATGTCCAGCCCCTGATCCTGCAGGGCCAGCGCCAGGGCGCTGCCCACCATGCCAGCACCTACGATGATCAGATCCGCTTGCATCACATATTCCTTGTTCAAGCTGCCTGCCGAGCGCGCGGTTTCAGCCGCACATAAAGAGTCTTGTGCACCCGTGCCACCAGCGTGCCGCTGCCATCGCGCACTTCCACATGCAGCTCAGGGTGGTACTTATCGCCATTTGCCGTGTGCTGACGGATGTCGTCGAGCAGGTGTTCATCAATGCTGAAATCGGCGTACACCGGACCTTTACCGGGGGCGATAAAGTCGATGCGCGCGGCCTTGTCCCAGACAATAAAATCGCCCCCGAGGTTTTCCATGATCATCAGCATGAAAAACGGGTCAGTCATCGAATACAGGCTTCCGCCAAACTGGGTGCCGACGTAGTTGCGGTTATACCAGCCCAGGCCCATCTTCACCTGCACCTGACGGAAGTCCGCGCTGATCTGCCGCACCCGCACGCCGGCCCCCAGGTAGGGCGGATACAGGTTCATCGCCCAGCGCAGCAGCCGCGCCTTGCGCGCCAGTTTGTTTGCCGACATGCATCAATGCTCCGAACGGGTGCCAAGGCCCATGGCCTGGCGGGCGAACCAGCGTTTCGCCGGGGGTAATAGATCGAGGCCGAGCAGGCCGAGGTTGCGCCCGGCCGCCAACAACGGCTGACCCGTGCTGAACAGGCGGGTGACCTGGTCGGAAAAGCCCACCGTCAGCTGTTGATCCAGCTGCTGACTGCTCAGGTAGCGCTGCAGGGTGGCCAGATCGCCCAAGGGCGCGTTGCTGGCCAGCAGGGTTTCGGCCAGCACCAGGGTGTCGCGCAGCGACAGGTTGTAGCCCTGCCCGGCAATCGGATGCAGGCTGTGCGCGGCATTGCCGAGCACCACCAGATGCTGACGCACCTGCTCCTTGGCCGCGGTCAGCGCCAGCGGATACAGGTGCCGCGCACCAACCTGGCGCAAACTGCCCAGGCGGTAGCCGAAAGCCTGCTGCAACTCGGCGAGAAACGCCGCATCGTCCAGCGTCGACAGGCGTTCGGCTTCCAGGCTGGCACGGGTCCAGACCAGCGCGCAGCGGTTATCCGCCAGCGGCAGCAGGGCCATCGGCCCTTCTTCGGTAAAGCGCTCGAAGGCCAGGCCGTTGTGCGCCTCTTGCGGGCTGACGTTGGCGATCAGCGCGCTCTGGCCATAAGGCGTGTTGCTGACGGCGATGCCCAGTTGCTCACGCAGCCCGGAGCGGCCACCTTCAGCGAGAATCGCCAGGCTGCATTCCAACTCACTGCCGTCATCCAAAGTCAGCCGATAGCCATCGGCCAGGGCCTGCATCCGCGTGACCAGGGCCGGGCTGCGCCAGCTCACCACCTGTTGATCCAGGGCCTGCCACAGGCATTCGCCGAGCCAGGCGTTTTCCACCACGTAACCCAGTGCCGGCACGCCTTCTTCCTCGGCGCTCAGGCGCGCGGCAGCGAAACGGCCACGGTCGGAAACATGAATCTGCTTGATCGGCTCGGCACGCTGGCTGATCTGCTGCCACAGGCCGAGACGCTGATAAATCTGCTGCGAGCCGAACGACAACGCAGTCGAACGTGCGTCATAGCTGGGCTGATAACCGTTGCCCGGAGTGAAGGGTTCAATCAGGCAAATACGCCAGCCGCGCTGCTTGGCCTCGGCCTGCAGGGCCACGGCCAGGCTCGCGCCGACCAGGCCACCGCCAATAATCGCAATGTCGACGCGTGACATGCGCTAGGCCGCCACGCTGCGTGCGGCAGCCATCAGCGCTTCGATCTCGGCGACGGTTTTCGGCACGCCGCCAGTGAGAATTTCGCAGCCGGTCTTGGTCACCACCACGTCGTCTTCGATGCGCACGCCAATACCGCGCCACTTCTTCGCCACGTCCTGATTGTCCACGGCGATATAAATGCCCGGCTCGACGGTCATGGCCATGCCGACTTCCAGCTCACGCCATTCGCCGCCAACCTTGTACTCACCGACGTCGTGCACATCCATGCCCAGCCAGTGACCGGCGCGGTGCATGTAAAAAGGTTTGTAGGCTTCAGCGGCAATCAGCTCATCGACATCGCCGCTGAGCAGCCCCAGCTCCACCAGCCCGGCAGTGATGACCTGCACAGTGGCCTCATGGGCCTGGTTCCAGTGTTTACCGGGAGCAATTTCCTTGAAAGCCGCTTCCTGCGCCGCCAGCACCAGTTCGTAGATCGCCTTCTGTTCCGGCGAGAAGGTGCCACTGACCGGAAAGGTGCGGGTGATGTCACTGGCGTAGCAGTCGATCTCGCAACCGGCGTCGATCAGCACCAGGTCACCGTCTTTCAGCGGCGCGTCATTCTCGCGGTAATGCAGGATGCAGGCGTTCTTGCCGGCCGCGACGATGCTGCCATAGGCCGGCATCTTTGCCCCACCCTTGCGGAACTCGTAATCCAGCTCGGCTTCCAGGTGGTACTCGAACAGACCGGCACGGCTGGCCTGCATGGCGCGCACATGCGCGCGCGCGCTGATCTCCGCCGCCTCTTTCATCACCTTGACCTCAGCCGCTGACTTATAGAGGCGCAGGTCATGCAGCAGGTGCTCAAGGGTGATGAACTCGTTCGGCGGCGTCGCGCCCTGACGCGCCTTGGAGCGGATCACGTTGATCCACTCCATCAGCTGACGGTCGAACTCATGGTTGGTGCCCATGGAGGAATAGACCCGATCACGGCCTTCGATCAGCCCCGGCAGAATGTCGTCGATATCACCAATCGGGAATGCGTCATCCGCGCCGTACTGACTGATCGCACCATCCTGACCAGCGCGCAGGCCATCCCACAGCTCACGTAGCGGGTCACGCTCGCGGCAGAACAACACGTACTCGCCATGCTCGCGTCCGGGAATCAGCGCGATTACCGCCTCCGGCTCGGGAAAGCCGGAGAGGTACTGGAAGTCGCTGTCCTGGCGGTAGATATGCTCAACATCGCGGTTGCGGATATACACCGGCGCCGCCGGCAGAATCGCGATGCTGTTGGGTTCCATCTGCGCCATCAGCGCCTTGCGCCGACGGGCGTATTCCGACTTGGGGATGCTGATCATGGGCAGATTAAGTCCGGTTGCGGTTACAGGAAGATCAATGCAGCGACGGCTTCGTCGCGGCAACCACTGGCTTGGCGCACTCGCTGAACAGCAGCAATGGCGCCACACGCAGGTATTCCATCACTTCCATGTAGTCGTTCTCGCCATCGTCGGACTCATCCAGGGCGTTCTGCACCTGAGAAATCGCCGAGAGATCCTGCAGCACTTCCATGGCTTCCGCGCTCAGGGCGCTGTCACGGGCAGTCAGGCCAAAGCCGCCGAGGAAGCCCTGGCACCATTGTCCCAGAGCCACAGCGCGCTCGCTAAGCGGCGCATCGTCGCTGGGCAGCAGCAACACCACAGTGACGTCATTGCTGGACAGCTCGTTCTTGACCATTTCCTGCAGGCCGATCAGCGCTTGGCGCACGGTGTCTTCAGGGGCAGCGCCGAGCAGCTCGGCGGCATCCACCAGCCAGGGGTCGATGTCAAAGCCGGCACCAGCACAGCTACGGCCAAGCAGCAGGCCATGCAGTTCGGCCGGGGAAACGGGGTGGCCGTTGCTGGCGAGCAGGGCGGCAAAAGCGGAATACGGGGAGTTCGAGGTAGGCATAGATAACTAGGCGCAACGCTGCGCAATCACTAGAATGGAGGCCTTGTATCCTAGCACCGGCAAGCGCGCCAAGACTATGCAAGGTGCTCGACGGAGCGCGCATGACTTGCACGACGGGTGAAACTCATCAACCTCTGGCAGCGCAATCTGCCTCACACTGCCCAGACTGCCGCACAACAACGTCGTGCACTGCCCGGCACTGTCGAAGACGACTGAAAACCGCTATTTTCCGTTTGTCCGTCCCGCTCATATACCCGCGAGTAGAGAACCCATGGAAGACGCCGATCTGCATGCCCTCACGACCAAGCTGGATCTGCTTATCCAGCGCGTCGAGCAGCTCAAAGCGCAAAACCGACAGCTTCTGACGAGCGAAAAGGCCTGGCGCGAAGAGCGCGCGCACTTAATTGAAAAGAACGAAATGGCCCGGCACAAGGTCGAATCCATGATTTCGCGCCTCAAAGCCCTGGAGCAGGATTAATGACCCAGTCGAATACCTTGACCGTCCAGATTCTGGACAAAGAATATTGCATCGCCTGCCCGAGCGATGAACGCAGCAATCTGGAAAGCGCCGCACGTTACCTGGACGGCAAGATGCGCGAGATTCGCTCAAGCGGAAAAGTGATCGGTGCCGACCGCGTTGCCGTGATGGCTGCCCTGAATATCACCCACGACCTGCTACATAAACAGCAACACCTTGATCAGCAGGCCGGCGCCAACCGCGAACAGGTACGCAGCCTGCTCAACCGGGTCGACAGCGCTCTGGCACGGGATGCTGATGAGCAAGGCAGCTGATTACGCGCAGACGCTTTCGGGTATACTGGCCACCGCTCCCTGGAGTGTGCGCCAGTTGGTGATGTCCCTGAGCCGATACGCACAAACCCGGGGGTTGCATGTTGAGGCCGGTGTGCATGTCCGCCTGACGGAAAGCCTTAACGCCTCCTGCAACCTCCACCTTGAACTTTCGGGTTCAAGGGCTAAACCGACAGCGGCACGTCGGGGAGTCACCCTTTCCAGCCTGTTGCCCAACCGTGGCAACAGCGCCTGCTCAAACCCATGACCGATACCTCCGCACTGAGTCGTGCGCAACTGCGCCGGCACCTGCGCGCCCAGCGTCGCGCGCTTGGTCGACAGGCTCAGCGCAAGGCTGCACACGGTCTGTACCGGCAGCTCGCCCAGCACCCGCTGTTTCGCCGCGCGACGCAGATTGCCCTGTACCTGCCCAATGATGGCGAGATCGACCCGCGCCCACTGCTGCGTGCAGCACAACAGCGTGGCAAGACAACCTACCTGCCGGTACTCAGCCCCTGGCCACGCAGCAAGATGGTGTTTCAGCGTATTCGCCCTGGTGAACGCTTGCAGAAAAACCGCTTCGGCATTGACGAGCCACGGCGCAACCGCAAGCAGCAGCGCAAGGTCTGGACTCTGGATCTGGTATTACTGCCGCTGGTCGGTTTCGACCGCCACGGCGCGCGCCTGGGCATGGGCGGAGGGTTTTATGACCGCAGCCTGGCCTACCGTGCACTGCGCAAAAATTGGCACAAACCGACGCTATTGGGCCTGGCGCATGAGTGCCAGCAGGTCGAACGACTGAGCATGGCCAGTTGGGACGTGCCCCTGCGAGGCACCGTGACGGACAAGGCGTGGTATTGACGGGTTGCAGCGGTACCGCGCTCCCTGCGGTACATAACCGGTTTAGCCTGCCACTTTAGGCTGCACTACCGGCGCCGGCTGGCGCTCCCACAGGCTCTGGGTGTAACCCGTGGTTACTACGCCGAGGCTGAACAGAATCACCAATACCCACAACACATCTGGTTTACGTTTCATTCAATGCCTCCCCCTTCAAGGCATGCGCGCGGTGTTCCCGCAGCAATTATTGTTATAGAGCCCATAACGGCGGCCATCCGCACAGCCACTCGGGCGACAACCCAACCTGGCAAACACCGTGCGTTAAGCCCCGCCCGTTACTGGACTGACCCACAGGAGCAAAGTTCATGCCTTATTGGCTAATGAAGTCAGAACCCGACGAATTATCCATCCACGACCTGCAACGGCTGGAGCAAGCACGCTGGGATGGGGTGCGCAATTACCAGGCGCGCAACTTCGTGCGCAGCATGCAGCCAGGTGATCTGTTCTTTTTCTACCATTCCAGCTGCCCGGAACCGGGCATTGCCGGGATAGCCCGCATCGTCTCGGCGCACTACCCCGACCCAACGGCCCTGGAGCCTGACAGTCACTACTTCGACGCCAAGGCCAGCGCCGCCAAGAATCCCTGGAGTGCGATTGATGTGGCTTTTGTCGAGGCCTTCAAACGAGTTATCCCGCTGGCCCAGTTGAAAGCCCAGAGCGCCCTGCTGGAACTGCCGCTGGTGCAGAAAGGCAGTCGCCTTTCGGTGATGCCGGTTGGGGCTGAGGAATGGGCTGCCGTTCTCGCGTTGCGCTGAAACAGCGCAACGCAGACTCACTGAATAATCAGATTGTTGAACAGTAAATCTTCCACCAGTGGCTTGCCTTCTTCCTGGGTGAGGATTTCCTGCACCTGTTTAAGGGCCTCGGCGCGCAGCGTTTCGCGGGCACCGGGTGCAGCCATGGCCGGCTCGGTCTGCTGCGAGAACAGCATGACCAGCTGATTACGGATCAGCGGCTCATGGTGCTTGACCTTGGCTTCTACGTCCGCGCCGGTGACCCGCAGAGACAGATCCGCCTTGTAGAACTTGAGTTTGGGGCCCTCACCGAAGTTACCCACCAGCGCCGGCACCAGGGTGACGTAGGACACCACGGGGGCCGCCGCCCCTTCCTTGGCTTCTTTGTCTTCCGATGCATGCACCGTCAAGGGCAGGGACAGGGCCAACAGCAATGCGATCCAGGCTTTCACAGGCGGTATTCCTCAAGAGTTCAGCCCCTAGCATAGCCACACTCAGGCAGCGGCCCAAGCCCCAGGCTTATGCATGGCTATCAGGCACAGCCATGCTCGTTGACCGTGGCGCCCTCACACCTACACTGCATGGCCATCAACCGCAGAGGAAAAGCCCGATGAAAGCCGTGCTGTGCAAAGCCTTCGGCCCCGCCGAAACCCTGGTACTGGAAGAAATCGCCAGCCCCGAAGCGAAGAAGAACGAAGTGCTGCTCGAAGTCCATGCCGCCGGAGTCAACTTCCCCGACACCCTGATTATCGAAGGCAAGTACCAGTTCAAACCGCCCTTCCCGTTCTCGCCGGGTGGCGAAGCCGCTGGTGTGGTCACAGCCGTCGGTGAAAAAGTCAGCCACCTGAAGGTCGGCGATCGGGTTATGGCCCTGACCGGCTGGGGCAGCTTTGCCGAAGAAGTGGCAGTGCCCGGCTACAACGTCATGCCGATCCCGGCGAGCATGGATTTTGCCAGCGCCGCCGCCTTCGGCATGACCTACGGCACCTCGATGCATGCCCTCAAGCAGCGCGCCAACCTGCAACCGGGGGAAACCCTACTGGTGCTCGGCGCATCCGGTGGTGTCGGCCTAGCGGCTGTGGAAATCGGCAAAGCCATGGGCGCCAAAGTGATCGCCGCGGCCAGCAGCGCGGAGAAACTCGAAGTAGCCAAGGCCGCAGGCGCTGACGAACTGATCAACTACAACGAAAGCAGCCTGAAGGACGAAGTGAAGCACCTGACCGGCGGCCAGGGCGCCGACGTGATCTATGACCCGGTGGGCGGCGACCTATTCGACGCGGCCATCCGCTCCATCGCCTGGAATGGCCGTCTGCTGGTGGTGGGCTTTGCCAGCGGGCGCATCCCCGAACTGCCGGTCAACCTGACCCTGCTCAAGGGCGCGGCCGTGGTCGGCGTATTCTGGGGCGCGTTCGCCCAGCGCCAACCGCAGGACAACGCCGCCAACTTCCAGCAGCTGTTTGCCTGGCACGCCGCAGGCAAGCTCAAGCCGCTGGTGTCGCAGACCTTCCCGCTGGCCCAGGCGGGCGAGGCGATCAACACCCTCGGCCAGCGCAAGGCCGTGGGCAAGGTCGTGGTACAGGTGCGTTAAACACCCAGCACCGGCAGCCGGGCATACAGCCGCCCGGTTTGCAGAACCTGCCGGTCATCTTGTGCGCCAGCGCATGCTTGGCGCACAAAAACTGATATGGCCTAGACCAGCCCTGCGATAGCGCGACCCAGCGCACAGCCACATTTCTCTCGCTGCCTAGAATCCGCCGCTTTTTTAGCGGATCACCGGCATGACTTTCTCGCGCATTGCACAACACAGCAAACCCGGACTATTCGCCCTGGCGATCAGCCTCAGCCTGAGCAGCGCAGCCTGGGCCACACCGCTACCTCCAGCAGAGCTGCCGGCCGAAATCCAGCGCGAGTTCATCCGCATCTATGAACTGCCGAACGCGGTACTGCCTTCGCAATTAGTGCCGATGCTGGAGATCTTCCCGGAATACCGCGAGCAACTGATGCGTTATCTCGCCGAGGAAGCCAGCGCCGAACGCCAATCACTGCTGGCCGATTTGGCCAATGCCAGCCAGGAAGAGCGCATCAGCTGGTTTGCCCAACGCAGCAACCAACTGCTGATCGCCGGCACCGTACTGGCCGGTGCCATTGCCGCAAACCAGTCTTCTGGCGGCTCCAGCAGCACCCCGGGCAACAGCGCGCAACCGGCAAATCCACCCGCGCCAGCACCTGCACCACAACCACCAGCTCCAGCCCCTGTGCCACCTGCACCTGAGCCACAACCGCCTGCGCCGGAGCCCGCGCCTCCTGCTCCCGAGCCCGCACCGCCCGTACCACCCGCGCCAGAACCAGTACCTCCAGCACCGGAGCCTCAGCCGCCCGCGCCAGAGCCCGAACCAGCTCCACCGGTTCCGCCTGCACCAGAGCCGCAGCCTGGACCGGCGCCACAACCTGTTGATCCTGCCCAGTTTCGAACTGCCGAGTTCAACGCCAGTTGGGGCCTGAGCACCATCAAGGCTGAATACGCTTATGCGCGCGGTGCCACAGGCGCCGGCGTGACCGTGGCCGTAGTCGATACCGGGGTCGATATCGACCACCCGGACCTGCGCAGCAACATTGCCCCCGGCGGTGATCTGGTGCGTACAGACGGCCCGCGCATGACCGATGGCGATAGCCACGGCACCCATGTCGCCGGCACCATCGCCGCAGCCCGCAACGGCCAGGGTATGCATGGCGTGGCCCCGGACGCACGGATTCTGCCGATCAAGTATCTGCATGACGGCGTGCAGGGCAGCGAAACCTTGGACACCCGTGACGCCCTGCGCCGGCAGATTGAACTGGGCGCGCGCATATCCAATAACAGCTGGGGGCAACGGGTGAATGTCGCCGAGGGCGGCTACCGCTCACGTACGCTGGCCGATCTCGATGCCAATGAGCGTAACTACTACCGCAACTCGGTAGCCACCCTGTACCGCGAAGCGCAACAGGCCGGCATCGTCTTCGTCTTTGCCGCCGGCAACAACACCACGGGCGATACCCGCATCGCTGGCGACAGCAGCCTGTACGCCGCCTTGCCAGTCATCGCCCCAGAGCTGCAGGGGCAGTGGCTGGCGGTGGTGAATATCCGCGAGGATGGGCGGATTTCCGATGGTTCGCACCGTTGCGGCGATGCCCAGGCCTGGTGCCTGGCCGCGCCCGGCAGTTGGGTGTACTCCAGCGTGCCCGGCGATGGTTACGGCTACAAGAGTGGTACCTCCATGGCTGCTCCCCATGTTTCCGGCGCGCTGGCATTGCTGATGGACTTGTTCCCGACCCTCAGCGCCGCACAGATCACCGAGCGCACCCTGGTCTCGGCCAACAAGAGCGGGATCTACGCCGACAGCGCTACTTACGGCCAAGGCCTGCTTGACCTGCAAGCAGCCAGCAACCCGATTGGCGGACTGTTGATCGAGGCCAGCAGCGGCGAAGTCATGACCCTCGACCAGGCCCGCCTGCGCGAAAGCCCGGCCCTGGGCAATGCACTCAGGGCGTCACTGGGCAAGGTCGACCTGGTGCTCAAGGACAGCCTGGACGCACCGTTCATGGTCAACGCCAGCGTTCTGCAACAGGAGTCACAAGAGGCCCGCAGCCGCATAGATACCGGCAGCTACTTGCAACGCTTGGAACAGGAACACAGCAGCCAACAGATTGATGCCGGCAATGGGCTACAACTGCGCTACAGCGCTGCGCACCAGGGCAGCGGCCTGGGCGCACTGGGCAATGTACAGGCCTGGCAGAACCTTGGGCAGGGAAGCGCCATCAGCGCCAGCCTGAATACCGATACATCCTGGAGCCAGGGACTGCTGCGCATGCAGCCCAACCTGCACAACAGCAGCATGACCCGCGCCTTCAACAACCCCTATCTGAGCCTGGATAGCCTGGCCAGCGGTGCCGGCCTGCATTGGCAACTCGACGACAACTGGCACAGCGCCGTACAGGTACAAACCAGCAAAGCCAGTGAGCGCTTCAGCGACCGCGCCAGCGGCGAGCAGCAACACAGCCTGCAGACAGAATGGGCTTACCGCGCTGACAACGGCCTACAGGCCAGCCTGCAACTGGGCCTGCTGAATGAGCAGCAGCGCCTGCTGGGCAGCCAGGGCGACGCCTGGATTGGCCAGGGGCAAACCCGCACCTGGTTTGGCGGGCTCAACCTGAACCTGCCACTGAACGAACAGTGGCAACTGTTCGCACGTTACAACAGCGGTTTAAGCCGGCTGGACGGCGCAAGCTGGATCGAGTCCGGACGACTGCGCAGCGACAGTTTTACCCTTGGCGTACTTGGCGAGAGCAATCCACAGCTGCAGTACGGCGCACTGGTCTACCAACCACTGCGCCTGCGCGACGGGCAGACCACGCTACAGATGCCCACACGCCTGAACGCCGACAACAGCGTCAGCTGGAACAAGGTGGACATGGACCTCAAAGCAGGCGGGCGACACATGGAGTACGAGCTGTTTATGCGCTATGAGCTGCCGGCCTGGCAGCTCAGCTTCAAGGGCAGCCTGCTGCATATTGCCGACTACCAGAACCAGCCCGGCAATAACGACAATCTGCTGCTGATCAATGCAGGCTGGCGTTACTGACAGTCACCCCGGCCAGCATGCCGGTCGGGGTTTAACTGCGCGGCGCGTAGGCGAAAACGTCGGCGCGCATCTGGTGGGCGTCCATTCCGGCGTCTACCAGCGCATCCAGGGTGGCGTAGACCATCGCCGGTGAACCGCTGGCATAGACGTGCAAGGCCTTGAGGTCGGGGAAGTCTTCGCGCACGGCTTCATGCAACAGACCGCAACGGCCCGCCCAACCACACTGATCACTGACCACCTGATGCAGGAACAGGTTGGGTACCTGCTGCCACTGTGCCCAATGCTCCAGCTCGTAGAAGTCCTCCGGGCGACGTGCGCCCCAGTACAGGTGCACCGGATGGGCAAAACCCGCAGCGCGGCAATGTTCGATCAGGCTGTGCATCTGCGCCATGCCGGTGCCGGCGGCGATCAACACCAGCGGCCCATCCGGCAACTCGGCCAGGTGAGTATCACCGAACGGCAGTTTTACCCGCACCAAGCCGCTGCGGCGCAACTGGGCAATCAGCGCCACCGTGGCCTCATCACGGGCCAGCACATGCAGCTCCAGCTCACGCCCACGATGCGGCGCCGAGGCCAGGGAGAAGGCCGCGTAATCGTCGCCATCACGTTGCAACAGCAGGTATTGCCCGGCGTGGTAACGCGGCGCTTTGCCGGCCGGCGCTTGCAGGCGTAAACGGAACACATCGCCGCCCTGCTCGTCACAGCTGACCACCTGGCAGGCCAGTTCACGCACCGGCAATTCGCCCGGCGCAAGCACGCCATCCCAGTGCAGCACACAGTCCTGCAGTGGCTCGGCCAGGCAGGTGAACAGCTCACCCTGACTTAGCTCGACCCCGCCCTGCTGCACACGACCTTCAACCAGCAGCGCCGCACAGATATGGCAGTTGCCATTGCGACAACTCTGCGGGCAGTCGTAACCCAGACGCCGCGCTGCATCGAGAATGCGCTCGCGCGGCTGCACGTCCAGTACAGCACCCGAAGGGTTCAGGGTGACTTTCATCAATCAATTCCCAGCTCAGACCACAGCGCATCGACGCGCTGTTTGACCGCTTCATCCTGAACGATAGCCCGGCCCCACTCGCGGTTGGTTTCCCCAGGCCATTTATGGGTGGCATCCAGCCCCATCTTCGAGCCAAGGCCGGAAATCGGCGAGGCAAAGTCGAGGTAGTCGATTGGCGTGTTGTCGATCATCACCGTGTCGCGTTTGGGGTCCATGCGCGTGGTAATTGCCCAGATCACGTCGTTCCAGTCCCGTGCGTTGATATCGTCGTCGGTGACGATAACGAACTTGGTATACATGAACTGTCGCAGGAACGACCACACACCGAGCATTACGCGCTTGGCGTGGCCAGGGTACTGCTTCTTCATGGTCACCACCGCCATGCGATAAGAACAGCCTTCCGGCGGCAGGTAGAAGTCGGTGATCTCGGGGAACTGCTTCTGCAGGATCGGCACGAACACTTCATTCAGCGCCACGCCGAGAATCGCCGGCTCATCAGGCGGCCGACCGGTGTAGGTGCTGTGATAGATCGGCTTTTGTCGACGGGTGATGCGTTCAACGGTAAACACCGGGAAGGTATCGACCTCGTTGTAGTAGCCGGTGTGATCGCCGTAGGGGCCTTCCGGTGCGGTTTCGCCCGGATGGATCACGCCCTCCAGTACGATCTCGGCACTGGCCGGCACCTGCAGGTCGCTGCCACGCGCCTTGATCAGCTCGGTGCGGTGACCACGCAGCAAGCCGGCGAAGGCATATTCGGAGAGCGTATCCGGCACTGGCGTGACAGCGCCGAGAATGGTCGCAGGGTCGGCGCCCAGCGCAACGCAAACCGGGTAAGGCTTGTCCGGATACTTCTGGCACCACTCGCGGTAATCCAGCGCGCCGCCACGGTGGCTGAGCCAGCGCATGATCACTTTGTTGCGGCCAATCACCTGCTGGCGGTAGATGCCGAGGTTCTGGCGTTCCTTGTTCGGGCCCTTGGTGATGGTCAGGCCCCAGGTGATCAAAGGCGCCACGTCGCCCGGCCAGCAGGTCTGCACCGGCAGCTTGCTCAGGTCGACGTCCTCGCCTTCCTCGATCACTTCCTGACAGGGCGCGTCCTTGACCACCTTGGACGCCATGGAAATGACCTTCTTGAAGATCGGCAGCTTGCTCCAGGCATCCTTGAGCCCCTTGGGCGGCTCCGGCTCTTTGAGAAAGGCCAGCAGCTTGCCGATCTCGCGCAACTCGGACACCTCTTCGGCGCCCATGCCCAGCGCCACGCGTTTGGGCGTGCCGAACAGGTTGCCGAGCACTGGCACGTCGAAGCCCGTGGGCTTTTCGAACAGCAGCGCCGGGCCGCCCTTGCGCAGGGTGCGGTCGCAGATTTCGGTCATGTCCAGAACCGGCGATACCGGGGTCTGGATGCGCTTGAGTTCGCCACGCTTTTCCAGTTCACGGATAAAGTCGCGCAGGTCGCGATACTGCATGCTGAAGCCTCGTGTCGGACAGGCAAGAGTCGGCCGCAAAGTTTAGCGCCGAAGTCGGGCTTTCAGAAGGGAAAGCCAATACCCAGGAACACAAAAGCCGGGCTTACCCGGCTTTTGTTGCAAGGCGAAGGACGCCTTACTTGCGCTTCATCGACTGGAAGAACTCGTCGTTGGTCTTGGTCGCTTTCAGCTTGTCGGTGAGGAACTCGATGGCAGCAATCTCGTCCATCGGGTGCAGCAGCTTGCGCAGAATCCACATGCGCTGCAGTTCGTCATCGGCGGTCAGCAACTCTTCGCGACGAGTACCGGCGCGGTTGATGTTGATCGCAGGGAACACACGCTTCTCGGCGATACGACGGTCCAGCGGCAGCTCCATGTTGCCGGTGCCTTTGAACTCTTCGTAAATCACCTCATCCATCTTCGAGCCGGTTTCCACCAGCGCGGTGGCGATGATGGTCAGCGAGCCGCCTTCTTCGATGTTCCGCGCAGCGCCGAAGAAACGCTTCGGCTTCTCCAGAGCATGAGCATCAACACCACCGGTGAGCACCTTGCCGGAGCTTGGGATCACGGTGTTGTAGGCGCGCGCCAGACGGGTGATGGAGTCGAGCAGGATGACCACGTCCTTCTTGTGCTCAACCAGGCGCTTGGCCTTCTCGATGACCATTTCAGCAACCTGCACGTGGCGGGTCGGCGGCTCGTCGAAGGTCGAGGCGACCACTTCGCCGCGCACGGTGCGCTGCATTTCGGTCACTTCTTCCGGGCGCTCGTCGATCAGCAGAACGATCAGGTGGCACTCGGGGTTGTTGCGCGCAATGTTCGCCGCGATGTTCTGCAGCATGATGGTCTTACCGGCTTTCGGCGGGGCGACAATCAGGCCGCGCTGGCCCTTGCCAATCGGTGCGCAGAGGTCGATCACCCGGCCGGTGATGTCCTCGGTGGAGCCGTTACCGGCTTCCATCACCAGACGCTTGTTGGGGAACAGCGGCGTCAGGTTTTCAAACAGAATCTTGTTCTTGGCGTTTTCCGGACGATCAAAGTTGATCGTATCGACCTTGAGCAGGGCGAAGTAACGCTCGCCTTCTTTCGGTGGGCGGATTTTGCCAACGATGGTGTCGCCGGTACGCAGGTTGAAGCGGCGGATCTGGCTCGGCGAGACGTAGATGTCATCGGGGCCAGCGAGGTACGAGGCATCCGCAGAGCGGAGAAAGCCGAAACCGTCCTGGAGAATCTCCAGCACGCCATCACCGGAGATTTCCTCACCGCTTTTAGCGTGTTTTTTCAACAGCGAGAAAATCACGTCCTGCTTGCGCGAACGGGCCATGTTTTCCAGGCCCAGCTGTTCGGCGAGTTCCAGCAGTTCGGTGATCGGCTTTTGCTTGAGTTCGGTCAGATTCATAGGAATGACGTAATCATGAGGGAGGGAAATAAGCTAATAAGCTTGGGAGGCCGTGCCACTGAGCGGCGATTTGATCGCCCGTGTGTATCGAGGGTATTCGCGGAGGAATCCGTCGGCGACGGCTTGCAGGGGGCTACATAGAAAATGCAGCGAGGCCGAATGTAACACCGGCTTTATTCGTACGTCTAGCGCCCCGGGCAGAAAAAAGCCCCGCAATTGGCAGGGCTTTTAGCACAGGATACGACTCAGATATTGCTGTCGAGAAACGCCGCCAGCTGCGACTTGGACAGTGCGCCGACCTTGGTGGCTTCGACATTGCCGTTCTTGAACAGCATCAGGGTCGGGATACCACGCACACCGAACTTCGGCGGGGTGTCCTGGTTTTCGTCGATGTTCAGCTTGCAGACTTTCAGTTTGCCCTGATAGGTCTGAGCGATCTCATCGAGCACCGGGGCGATCATCTTGCATGGGCCGCACCACTCAGCCCAGTAGTCGACCAGCACCGGCCCTTCGGCCTGCAGAACATCCTGGTCGAAGCTGGCATCGCTGACGTTGGTGATGAATTCGCTCATGGAAAGTCTCCGGGTTCGCAAGCTTAAAGATGGCCGACATCATAGCCCGGCTTTTCCCACACAGGAAGGCGGTGGCAATTGAGCTTCTCTATGGCGTGCCTGCAAAACAGCCGTGCCTGCAGCGCTGTCACAATTTATTCAGACAGTCGGCAAACCCTGCGTTGCTGCCGTCTAGGCCCAGCAATCGCGCGCTGGCAACAGACCTGCGACATCAGTATGCGTTGGCGGGGCCAGGCTATCGTGGCACGATGACGCGGTTCCGCATTGAGATGGTCCTGCCATGCCGTATACCCCTGCCGAGTCTTTTCCTTTGATTGCAGCTATCGACCTGGGCTCCAACAGCTTCCATATGGTGCTGGCCAAAGCCGATCATGGCGAGATCCGCATCCTCGAACGCCTCGGCGACAAGGTACAACTGGCAGCCGGTATCGATGAACAACGCCTGCTCAGTGAAGAGGCCATGCAGCGTGGTCTTGACTGCCTGCGCCGCTTCGCCCAGTTGACCGCCAGCCTGCCGGAAGGCGCAGTGCGCGTGGTGGGCACCAACGCCCTGCGCGAAGCGCGTAACCGCAGCGAATTTATCCGCCGCGCCGAGGATATTCTCGGTCATCCGGTTGAAGTCATCTCCGGCCGCGAAGAAGCGCGGCTGATCTACCTCGGCGTATCACACAGCATCGCCGACACCCCCGGCAAACGCCTGGTCGCCGACATCGGCGGCGGCAGCACCGAATTCATCATCGGTCAGCGCTTCGAGCCGCTGCTGCGCGAAAGCCTGCAGATGGGCTGCGTCAGTTTCACCCAGCGTTTTTTCAAGGACGGCAAGATTACCCCGGCACGTTACGCCCAGGCCTACACGGCGGCGCGGTTGGAGATCATGGGCATCGAGCACGCCCTGCGCCGCCTGGGTTGGGAAGATGCAGTGGGCGCATCCGGTACCATCAAGGCCATCGGCCTGGCCATTCAAGCCGCCGGCCTGGGTACAGGCGAGGTCAACACCCAGGGCCTGGCCTGGCTCAAGCGCAAGATGTTCAAGATCGGCGAGGCGGAAAAGCTCGACCTCGACGGCATCAAGCCTGATCGCCGGGGCATTTTCCCTGCTGGCCTGGCGATTCTTGAAGCGATCTTCGATGCCTGCGATATCCAGCGCATGAGCCATTCCGAAGGCGCGCTGCGTGAAGGCGTGCTGTACGACCTGCTCGGTCGTCATCAGCATGAAGACGTGCGTGAACGCACCCTGAGCTCGCTGATGGAGCGTTATCACGTCGACCTGGAACAAGCCGCGCGTGTCGAAAGCAAGGCGCTCTCGGCGCTGGAGAAGGTGGCCAAAGACTGGCAGCTGGAAGACGACTGGCACCGCGAGCTGCTCAGCTGGGCGGCCAAGGTGCATGAAGTGGGTCTGGACATCGCCCACTACCAGTACCACAAACACGGCGCTTACCTGGTCGAGCACTCGGACCTGTCCGGCTTCTCGCGCCAGGATCAGCAGATGCTCGCACTGCTGGTGCGCGGCCACCGGCGCAATATCCCCAAGGACAAATTCGCCGAGTTCGGCGCCGAAGGCACCAAGCTGATCCGCCTGTGCGTGCTGCTGCGTTTTGCCATCCTGTTCCATCACATCCGTGGCACTCAGGAAATGCCCAACGTGCAGCTCAAGGCGGCTGAACAGCGTCTGGAGATTCAGTTTCCCGAAGGCTGGCTGGAGAGCAACCCGCTGACCCAGGCCGACTTCACCCAGGAAGCCGAGTGGCTCAAGCGCATCGCGATTGAACTGGTCGTAAGCTAACCAACCCTTCCCACCCGACGCACCCTCCCCCGTACGTGGGAGAGGGTTATCCGCAGCCTTGCTTAGCGGGCGGTGATCAACGGCGCAGTCAGCTTCTCCAGCAGGCCGGCCTGCGCACTACGCGGGTTCTGGTTACCGCTCGGGCTGGTACGCAGGTAGCGGCCGTCCGGCTGCAACACCCAGGCCTGAGTGTTGTCGGTCAGGTAGCTTTCCAGCTCCTTTTTCACCCGCAGAATCAGCTTCTTGCCTTCCACCGGGAAGCAGGTCTCGACGCGCTTGTCGAGGTTGCGCTCCATCCAGTCGGCACTGGACAGGTAGATCAGCTCGTCGCCGCCATTGAGGAAGTAATAAACCCGCGTGTGCTCGAGAAAGCGGCCAATGATCGAGCGCACCTGAATATTGTGCGAGACCCCGGCGATGCCCGGGCGCAGGCAGCACATGCCGCGCACCACCAGATCGATCTTCACCCCGGTCTGGCTGGCCTTGTACAACGCGCGAATGATCTTCGGGTCGGTCAACGAGTTGAACTTGGCGATGATCTGCGCCGGTTTGCCCTCGGCCGCCGCCGCGGTTTCCTTGGCGATCAGGTCGAGCAGAGTTTTCTTCAGGGTGAACGGCGCGTGCAGCAACTTCTTCATGCGCAGGGTCTTGCCCATGCCGATCAGTTGGCTGAACAGCTTGGATACGTCTTCACCGAGCGCGACGTCGGCGGTCAGCAGGCTGTAGTCGGTGTACAGGCGCGCGTTACCGGCATGGTAGTTACCGGTACCGAGGTGCGCATAACGGCGAATTTCGCCGTTTTCGCGACGCAGGATCAGCATCATTTTCGAGTGTGTCTTGAAGCCGACCACACCGTAGATCACCACCGCGCCGGCAGCCTGCAAGCGGCTGGCCAGGGCCAGGTTGGATTCCTCGTCGAAGCGCGCGCGCAGCTCAATTACCGCTGTCACTTCCTTGCCGTTTCGCGCTGCTTCCACCAATGCGTCGACGATTTCCGAGTTGGCCCCGGAGCGGTACAGCGTCTGCTTGATGGCCAGTACATGCGGGTCTTTCGCGGCCTGACGCAACAGATCGACCACCGGAGTAAACGACTCGAACGGGTGCAGCAGCAGAATGTCCTGCTTACTCACCACGCTGAAGATGTTCTCGGCGTTCTGCAGCGGTTTGGGGATCACTGGAGTAAACGGCGTGTACTGCAACTCCGGGTGGCTTTCCAGACCGGTAATGCTGAACAGCCGGGTCAGGTTGACCGGCCCATTGACCCGATACAGCTCGCTTTCGCTCAGGTTGAACTGCTTGAGCAGGTAATCGAGCAGCGGCCGTGGGCAGGTATCGACCACCTCCAGGCGCACCGCATCGCCATAACGGCGACTGAACAGCTCACCACGCAGGGCACGGGCCAGGTCTTCGACGTCTTCGGTGTCCACCGAGAGGTCGGCGTTTCGGGTCAGGCGGAACTGGTAGCAGCCCTTGACCTTCATGCCCTGGAACAGGTCATCGGCATGGGCGTGGATCATCGAGGAGAGGAACACGAAGTTGTCGCCAGGGCCGCCGACATCCTCCGGCACCTTGATGACCCGTGGCAGCAGACGCGGGGCCGGGATAATCGCCAGACCGGAATCGCGACCGAAGGCGTCGACACCCTCCAGTTCGACGATAAAGTTCAGGCTCTTGTTCACCAGCAGCGGGAACGGGTGCGTCGGATCGAGGCCGATCGGGGTGATGATCGGCGCGATCTCGTCGCGGAAATAACGCCGCACCCAGGCCTTGAGTTTGGCGGTCCAGTAACGGCGACGGATGAAGTTGACATTGTGCTTGGCCAGCGCCGGGAACAGCGTGTCATTGAGGATCGCGTACTGGCGTTCGACCTGCTCGTGCACCAGCTCGCTGATCCGCGCCAGCGCCTGATGCGGCTGCAGACCGTCAGCACCGGCCTGTTCACGGGCGAAGTTGATCTGTTTCTTCAGGCCGGCGACGCGGATCTCGAAGAACTCGTCGAGGTTGCTGGAGAAGATCAGCAGGAACTTCAGACGCTCCAGCAGCGGATAGGACTCATCCAGCGCCTGCTCCAGCACGCGGATATTGAATTGCAGCTGAGACAGCTCGCGGTGGATATACAGGCTGCTGTCATCCAGGTTATGGATCACCACAGGCGCAGGTACGACCGGCGCTGGGGCCTCGATGACAGGGGTTTCCACGGCTACAACCTCATCGACGACCGGCTGGGCGTCTTGCAATTCAGGGGTACTGAGTCCTTCGGTGTTCATCTGGAGTTCCTGTGGGGCCTACTGCCCCTGCTTCAGCAGTTCTGCCGCGCGCACGGCGAAATACGTCAGGATGCCATCGGCACCCGCACGTTTGAAGGCAGTCAGTGATTCGAGAATCACCGCCTCGCCCAACCAACCATTCTGGATCGCCGCCATGTGCATGGCGTACTCACCACTGACCTGATAGACAAAGGTCGGCACCTTGAATTCCGTTTTGACCCGCCAGAGGATGTCCAGATAGGGCATGCCTGGTTTGACCATGACCATATCGGCGCCTTCGGCCAGATCGGCGGCCACCTCATGCAGCGCTTCGTCGCCATTGGCCGGGTCCATCTGGTAGCTGGCCTTGTTGGCCTTGCCCAGATTCGCCGCTGAACCCACCGCGTCGCGGAACGGGCCGTAGTAGGCGCTGGCGTACTTGGCCGAGTAAGCCATGATCCGCACATTGTTGTGATCAGCCAGCTCCAGCGCTTCACGAATCGCCTGCACGCGGCCGTCCATCATGTCCGAAGGTGCGACCACCTGAGCACCGGCTTCGGCGTGTGATAGCGCTTGTTTGACCAGCGCATCGACGGTGATGTCGTTCTGCACATAGCCGGACTCATCGAGGATGCCATCCTGGCCGTGAGTGGTGAACGGGTCCAGTGCCACGTCACTGATCACGCCCAGCTCGGGGAATTTCGCGCGCAGCGCACGAATTGCGCGCTGAGCGATGCCGTCCGGGTTCCAGGCTTCTTCAGCCAGCAGGGATTTCTTCTCCAGCGGCGTCACCGGGAACAGCGCCAGCGCGGGAATGCCCAGGGCGACCCAGTGCTCGGCTTCCTTGAGCAGCAGGTCGATGGACAGACGCTCGACGCCTGGCATCGAGGCAATTGCTTCGCGGCGGTTTTCGCCATCGAGGACGAACACCGGCAGGATCAGGTCATCGACACTCAGGCGGTTTTCCCGCACCAGACGCCGGGAAAAATCATCACGGCGGTTGCGACGCAGGCGAGTGGCGGGAAACAGGCGGTTGGCGGGGGTAAAGCTCACGGCAGGCTCCGAAGCCCGTAGCAACGGGCGAGTGTGACAGTTATAAGCGGCCATTATGACCAAAGTATGACAACGCACGACAGCGCTGCGACCGCTTGCCGCAAGCTCAGCAAGCATAGCGCCGCAACTGTGGCGAAGATATGTTGCACGCGTATACGCCACAGCCGTTTCCCCGCCCCGAAAAGCACAACGGTGGACAGGCATGCGCCTGTCCACCGTTGTAAGGTCCAGCCAAGAATTAGGTTTAGGCTGGCACAGCAGCCTGCCCGCGCGGGGTCCAGAACAGCGCGCCCAGGCTAAGTAAGCTGTAGCCCAGCAGCAGCGCCCAGAGCAGTGGCTGGGCGGTCAACAGACCAAGCTGCAGGGCCAGCCAGACCGCCGGCAGGTTGAGCAGCAGACGCAGTACTTCCAGACGCTTAGCCGTCGGCCGGTTTTCCAGCCAGCTGCCGATGATCGTCAGCCCCACGGCCATCCAGGCGATGCCCAGCAGCGCCTGCGCCAGGCTCAGTGTGTCGCCCAGGCCCAGCAGCACGGTGCCGGCCACCACATACAGGCTGAACTGCACACAGGCATAGAGCTTCTGCGCCAGGCTCAGCGGCACGTCGAATTTGACGAACTGGCTAAGGTCCGGTTTGGTTTGCGGGTACTTGGCCGCGACATCGGCCGGACGCCAGCCGGTGCGCATAAACCAGATGCGCAGCTTGTCCCACCAGGACTCGGCCCGCACGGCATCACGCCACAGCGCCACATAGAACTGCGCATTGGCCCAAAGCGGGTTCCAGCTGGCCAGCGGCGTGGTCACGCCAAAGATCACCGGTTCTTCGTCCAGCTCTTCCTGAAAGGTGCCGAACAGGCGATCCCAGAGAATGAACACGCCGCCGTAATTGCGATCCATATACACAGCATTCTGCGCATGGTGTACGCGGTGGTTGGACGGCGTGATAAAGAACCACTCGAACCAGCCCAGTTTGGGGATATGCCGGGTGTGCACCCAGAACTGATACAGCAGGTTGAGTGCCGCCACGGTGAGGAATACCAGCGGCGGCACACCGATCAGCGCCATCGGCAAGTAGAAAATCCAGCCGAAGATGAAGCCGGTGCTGGTCTGCCGCAACGCCGTGGAGAGGTTGTAGTCCTCACTCTGGTGATGCACCGAATGCGCCGCCCAGAGCACATTGCGCTCGTGACCCAGGCGGTGGTTCCAGTAGTAGCAGAAGTCGTAGAAGACAAAGGCAAACAGCCAAACCCACAGGCTGCTGGCCGATAACTCGAACACACCGAAGTGCTGCCAGGCCAGTGTGTAGGTGAGCAACCCAACGGCCTTGGTCAGCAGGCCCACGGTGGTCGACAGCACGCCGGCACTGAGGCTGTTGAGCGCATCGGAGAAGCGGTAGGTGCTGACCCCGCGCCAATGATCGAGTAACAGCTCAAGGGCGATCAGGGCAAAGAAGAACGGCACGGCGTAGAGGATATAATTCATGGTTTCACCTGTGGCATAGGCCATATCGCAGCACGCGGCTAACGGCTAGGATTGCTGAATGAATCCTAGCCCAGCGCTGCACGCGTCTCGCGGCGCGCCATGCCAACCTAAGTGGCATATGGCGACATCAGAGCTAAGGCTCAAAGGACATGACTCAACCCGATACAGCTGGCAATTCAGGAGAACTTGATGAACAAGAAAGTCGCGGTGATTCTTTCCGGCTGTGGCGTCTACGACGGCGCAGAAATCCATGAGAGTGTGCTGACCCTGCTGCGCCTCGATCAGCGTGGCGCCCAGGTGCAGTGCTTTGCCCCCAACGTGCCGCAGCTGCATGTGGTCGATCACTACAGCGGCGACGAAATGGACGATACGCGCAACGTACTGGTCGAGTCGGCGCGCATCGCCCGCGGCAAGATCAAGGACGTCAAGGAGCTGCATGTCGGCGACTTCGATGCACTGATCCTGCCGGGCGGTTTCGGTGTGGCGAAAAACCTTTCCGACTTCGCCATCAGCGGCGCTAACTGTACGGTACAGGCGGATGTACTGAGCGCCACCCAAGCCTTCGTCAATGCTGGCAAACCGGTGGGCCTGATGTGCATTGCCCCGGCACTGGCGGCGAAGATCTTCGGCAGCGGCGTGATCTGCACCATCGGCAAAGACCACGAAACCGCCGCGACCCTGGTACAGATGGGTGCCGAACACCACGAGTGTGAAGTCAGCGAGATTGTCGAAGACGCCGAACGCAAGCTGGTAACCACCCCGGCTTATATGTCCGCCCAGTCGATCAGTGAAGCAGCAGCAGGGATCAACAAGCTGGTGGATCGGGTGCTGGAACTCAGCCACCCGGCCTGACAAATCGCTGAAAAACTACCTACGTTGGCAATACTGCGTTAAAAACGGCCTCGGAATGCTCATTTACAACCAGTAAACTCCGCTTCCTCGGCCGTTTTGACCAGCCGGAGGCTGTTACTAACGTAGCGCCTTGTCTTGCCTGCCTCGCTTACGTTTTTCAACGACCTGTTATTCGGCTGAATCAGCCCGACATATCAGCCAATGCGCGCGGCACTCCAGCCGCGCCACTGGCCAGATCAGCCAGAGTGCGGCAGCTTGAACATCCCTTCGCCCAGGCACGACCTCCATGAGCAACCCACCTTTCGAGCTCACCGCCGAACTGCAGCAAGCGGTCAGCAGCTTCTTTCAGCGCATACCGTTCAATCAGATGCTTGGTATCGAACTGGATGAACTGAGCACCCAACGCGTGACCATGCACCTGCCGATGAAGCCCGAGCTGATCGGAAACTTCGTCCACGGGATCCTGCATGGCGGGGTGATTTCTTCACTGCTGGACGTCTGCGGCGGCGCCATGGCGCTGATCGGCGCGTTCGACAAGCACCAGCACCTGTCCAGCGCCGAGCGCATGGCGCGGCTGTCCAAACTTGGCACCATCGACCTGCGGATCGACTACCTGCGCCCCGGCCGTGGCCAGCGCTTTACTGCCAGCGCCGTGCTGCTGCGTACCGGCAACAAGGTGGCGGTGGTACGCAGCGAACTGCACAGCGACGACGGCACCCTGGTGGCTGTCGGCACTGGCACCTATCTGTGCGGTTAAACGCTATTTGCGCTGCAAGCGGGTGAGAATGCGATCCAGCGAATTGGCAAACGCCTGCTTGTCTCGCTCGCCATAGGGTGGCTGACCGCCGCCGACCTGGCCCAGTTCCCGCAGCTCGGTAAACAGGTTACGCACGGCCAGTTTGTCGCCCATGTTGCGCTCGTCAAACTCGCGACCACGTGGATCAAGTGCGGCCACGCCCTTCTTCACCAGGCGATCGGCCAGCGGCACGTCGCTGCAAATCACCAACTCGCCCGGCAGCGCATGCTCCACCAGGTAGTCATCCGCCGCATCCGGGCCACTGGGCACCACGATCAACCGCACACAGCTATAAGTCGGTTTGATCTGCGCCTGCCCCGCTACCAGCAGCACCTCGAAGCGCCGCTTCAGGGCGAACTTCACCACCTGATCCTTGGCTGCCTTGGGGCAGGCATCGGCATCAATCCAGACTCGCATCACCCAGCATTCTCCACAGGCAACAAAGCCGGCATGGTAAGCCATGCCGGCAACAGCGGTGCATCAAGCCTGAGCCAGACGCCGCCGCTCGCCCAGCCAGCTGCGGCCATAAAGCAGCGCAATAGCCGCCAGCGCAGTGGCCTGGGCCGCCAGGCTGTAGGCATCGTCGTGAATACCCAGCCAGTCAAACTCGAAGAATGCCACCGGCCGCGTACCCAGCACCCCGGCTTCCTGCAACGCCGCTACACCGTGGCCAGCGAACACCACCGAGAGCACACAGAGCAGCACGGCATTGGCACCAAAGAAGGTGGCCAGCGGTAGTTTGCGTGAGCCGCGCAGGATCACCCAGGCCAACCCAAGCAGCAGCACCAGCGCCGCCGCAGCACCGGCCAGGACCATGCCGTGGCCTTGCGGGCCGGCCTGCAACCAGAGGGTTTCATAGAACAGGATGACCTCGAACAGCTCGCGGTACACCGAGAAGAACGCCAGCACGGCAAAGCCGAAACGACCGCCGCCACCGACCAGGCTGCTCTTGATGTAATCCTGCCAGGCCGCCGCATGCCGGCGGTCATGCATCCACACCCCGAGCCAGAGCACCATCACGCTGGCAAACAACGCCGTCACACCTTCCAGCAGTTCACGCTGCGCGCCGCTGACGTCGATCAGGTACGCCGCCAGTGCCCAAGTAGCCACCCCGGCCAGCAGCGCCAGTCCCCAGCCGATGTGCACGCTGCGCACCGCCTGCTGCTGACCGGTGTTACGCAGGAAAGCCAGAATCGCCGCCAGCACCAGAATCGCCTCCAACCCTTCACGCAGCAGGATCAGCAGGCTGGAAAAGAAGCTCAGCGAACTCGACAGACCATCGCCATCGAGCAAGGCGGCCGAGGTCGCCAGCTCGGCCTTGGCCCGCTCCAGCCGCTGCGCCGCCTGCGGCACCGACAAACCATCCTGCAGCGCCTGACGGTAGGCCATCAGCGCCCGCTCAGTGGTCTTGCGCTGCACCGAGTCGAGGTTATCCAGGGCGCTTTCGACCAGCTCGAAACCCTCCAGATAAGCGCCGACGGACAGGTCATAGGCCTGTTCGTGCTCACCGGCGCGGTAAGCCACCAGGCTATGCTCCAGGGTCGTACGGGTGTGTTCGATCAATTGCAGCGGGCCGCGCTGCTGCACCGGTGGCTGAGCACGCTGGGCACGGAAGCGTGCAGCCGCCTCCTCGCCCTGTGCTGCCGCTACTTCATCCGGGGTTGTACCGGCCAACACAGCCATCGTGAACGGCGAACCGGCAGCAACCGGCTCGGCGCTGAAGCCGACGATATAACTGGCCAGGTCCCAGCGCTGACGCTCATCCAGTTGATCGGCAAAAGCCGCCATGTCCGTGCCGTCGATGCCCAGGCCAATGGTATTGAACAGGTCATACAGGCTCAGGCGATTGAGTCGCGCCTGGTCGCGCAGGTTGGCCGGCGGTGGCTCCAGGCCGATACCCGCCGGCCCGTCGCCGGCACCGCTGGCGCCATGGCAGACGCTGCAATGCTGGGCGAACAGCGGCGCGCCACGGCTGGGGTCAGGGGTGATGGCCGGGGTCTGGCTGACGCCATAAGCGCTGGCCAGGGTCGCGGCCAACTGCCGCGCCTGCTGAGCGACCTGGCCGCCGTCGATACGCTGTTCAATGCCCTGACGCAGATTAGCCACGCCCTGCTCCAGTTCAGCCTGTTCGCTGCGCGCTGGCAGCGCAACGATCAGACCTTGCAGTACAGTCATAAACTCCAGCTGCTCACGGTATTCACTGGAGTCGATCACCTGACCATTGGCCACGGTGGCCGGGTAGTCAGCGCCCAGGTAACCGAGCAGATGCAGAGCTTGCGCCGCGCCCTCAAGGGGCTCGGCCATAACAGTCAGGCTGCACAGGGCCAGAACGGGCACCAGCAACCAACTGAAGTAACGCAATACGGAAGTCATATAGGAGTTGATCCCAAATACGAATGGATGACATTCGATTGTTACCCTCCTAACGACTTTCCTCAACCACTGATCGACCATAGCCCGCGACGGATCGTCGCAACGGCGCAGGAGTGATGCGATGAGTTTTTGGCAACGCTTGGAAGAACCAGCCCATGCAGTGGTCTGTGGCGCCAGCCGCGGGATCGGCCTGGCCCTGACAACGCAGTTGCTGGCGCGCGCGGAGGTGGCCGAGGTGTGGGCCATCGCCCGCCAGGCCAGCAAAGCGCAAGGCCTGCTGGAGTTGCAAGCACACTACGGGCAACGCTTGCGCTGTCTGGATGTGGATGTGTGCGATGAACAGGCACTGGCAAAGCTGGCCACTCAACTGCGTGCGAGCATTCCACGCCTGCATCTGCTGCTGTGCACGGTGGGCGTACTGCAGGACGGTGCGGCGAAGGCCGAGAAAGGCCTGAACCAGATCAGCCTTGAGGGGTTGTTGGCGACCTTTCAGCGCAACAGCTTTGCACCGATTCTAATGCTCAAGCACCTGCTACCGCTGCTCCGTGGCCGGCACCCGTGCACGGTGGCGGCGCTGTCGGCTCGGGTCGGGTCGATTGGCGACAACCGCCTCGGCGGCTGGTACAGCTACCGCGCCAGCAAGGCCGCGCTGAACCAGTTGCTGCACACCGCGAGCATCGAGCTGAGCCGGCTCAACCCCAACAGCTGCGTACTCAGCCTGCACCCTGGCACCACCGACACCGAACTGTCGAAACCCTTTCAGGCCAATGTGCCGGCCGACAAGCTGTTTACCCCAAACTACTCCGCCGAATGCCTGCTGGCGCAGATTGAGCAGCATGGCCCGGCGCAGACCGGCACGTTCTGGGGCTGGGATGGCCAGCCGATTCCCTGGTAGCGATACCGGCGAAGATCAGACCGGCGCGCGACGCACGCTGGCCAGCAGTGCCGCCGCGCCGACAAACAGCGCACCAAAGGTGCGGTTCATCAGCTTCTGCTGACGCGGTGAACGCAGCGCGCCCAGCACCCGAGCAGCCAAACCGGTATAGCCGGCCATGACGATCAGATCGACACAGATCATGGTTACGCCCATCACCAGATACTGGCTCAGCAACGGGGCTTGCGGGTTAAGGAACTGCGGCAGCACCGCGAGCATAAAGACAATCGCCTTGGGGTTGCTGAAGTTGACCAGAAAACCGCGCAGCACCAGGGTCAGCGGACGGCCGATGGGCCGTTCGGTCTGCGCCGTCATATCGCTGGGCAGCGCCTGCCACTGGCGATAGCCGAGGTACACCAGATAGACCACGCCAAACCACTTGATCAGGCTGAAGGCCAATTCCGACGCTGCCAGAATCGCCCCGACTCCGGCGGCCACAATGGCGATCTGCAAGGCCAGACCCAGTTGCAGGCCCAGAGCATTCCAGTAGCCGCGCACAAAGCCGTATTGCAGCCCGGCCGACATCGAGGCAATCGCCCCGGCACCCGGCGACAGGCTGATGACCCAACAGGCCACAAAAAACGCAAGCCAGGTTTCCAGTGCCATGGCACTTCTCCATTACAAACAGCGGAATAAAAAAGGGGTAGGCCACTAGCCTACCCCTTGTTGGGTGACTCGCCCAGCCGCTGAATCAGTCCGGCGAGCCTTTACGCAGCTGCACCGGCTCCAGCTCTGCTTCTTTGCGCGCCCGTGCACGGGCCACCCGCATGCGGATATTGATGGCCTCTACCGCCAGCGAGAAGGCCATGGCGAAGTACACATAACCCTTCGGCACATGCACCTCGAAGGCCTCGGCGATCAGCACAGTACCCACCACGATGAGGAACGACAGCGCGAGGATTTTCAGGCTCGGGTGCTTGTCGATAAACGCGCTGATGGTGCCAGCCGACAGCATCATCACAAATACCGAGATAACGATTGCCGCGACCATCACCGGCACGTTGTCGACCAGGCCGACAGCGGTGATCACCGAATCCAGGGAGAACACGATGTCGATGATTGCGATCTGCACGATGATGCCCATAAAGCCATAGGTCTTGCCGCCGACGGCCTGGGTTTCTTCCTCGCCTTCCAGACTGTGGAAGATTTCTGCCGTGCTCTTCCACAGCAGGAACAGGCCACCGAAGAACAGGATCAGGTCGCGCCCGGAGAAGCCCTGGTCGAACACATGGAACAGGTCGGCCGTCAGGCGCATCACCCAGCTGATCGACAGCAGCAGCAGGATTCGCGTACCCATCGCCAGAGCCAGACCGAAGAAGCGCGCCTTGGGTTGCTGATGCTTGGGCAGACGACTGACCAGAATCGAGATAAAGATGATGTTGTCGATGCCCAGGACAATTTCCAGGGCAGTCAGGGTCAGAAACGCGACCCAGAGTTCCGGGCTGGCCAGCCATTCCATAATTGCTTAAACCTCTTTATTACGCGGCGTAGGGAGTTCGCCATTACGCCAGCGGCGGACGGCTTTCTGAAAAAACAGGCTATTGGGAATCTGCACCCAGGCGCCGGGCGCATCACCACTGAGGTCTTCCAGGGTGGTGTAGAACAGGTTGATCGCCACCACGCGGCCGCGCACCCCGGGCTTGTCGGCGCTCTCAAGCACCTCGACGCAGTCGCCGATGCGAAACGGGCCCATGGCGAAGATCAGCAGCGCGCAGAACATGTTGGACAACACGCTCCAGATGGCGAAGAAGGCAATCGCCGCCACGGCCACAAAACCGGTCAGCGCGCCCCACAGCACCTGTGCGGAAACCCCCAGGCGCTCCAGCACCAACATAAACGCGCTACCGAGGATCAACCAACGCAGCAAACCCCGCAGCGGCATCAATAATTCGGCTGGCAACTGCGGATAACGATTGCCCAGACGGGTAATGCCACGGGTGAGGATGCGCTGCAGCAGCCAGGCCAACAGCAGGATCAGCAGTACCTGGCCGGTGCGCAGCAGCGGCTCCTTCCAGGTCATCAGCCATTCGAGGGTCGGCAGGGTGATGTTCAACTGGCAGCCTCCAGCTCGGCCTGCAGCGCTTCGAGGGTTTCCAGCGCGAGCATCCAGCGCTCTTCCAGATCAGCTTCGCGGCTTTTCAGCTTGGCCTGCTCGGCCAGAGCATCACGCAGATCATCCTTGCGCGCGGCTTCGTAGATGTCGCTGTCACCCAAGCGGGCCTCAACGGCGGCAAGTTTCTCGTGCAGCTGGCCCAGCTCTTTCTCCAGCTTGTCGGCTTCACGCTTGTGCGGTGCCAACTGTTGGCGCAGGGCCGCAGCAGCCTGACGCTGCACGCGCTTGTCGGTTTTGTCCGGGTTGCTCTCGCTGCTGCTGGCCGGCGCCTGCCGCGCGCGGTAGTCCACCAGCCAGCGGGCGTAATCGTCCAGGTCACCGTCGAACGGCTGCACCTGGCCATCGGCGACCAGAAGGAATTCGTCGGTGGTGCTCTTGAGCAGGTGACGATCGTGGGACACCACCACCACGGCGCCGGAAAATTCCTGCAGGGCCATGGTCAGGGCCAGGCGCATTTCCAGATCAAGGTGGTTAGTCGGCTCATCGAGCAGCAAGAGATTGGGCTTGCCCCAGGCGATCAGCGCCAGGGCCAGACGGGCTTTCTCGCCACCAGAGAAGTTCTGCACCGGCTCGTCACAACGCGGGCCACGGAAATCGAAACCACCAAGGAAGTCGCGCAGGGTCTGCTCACGCTCGGTCGGCGCCAGGCGCTGTAAATGCAGCAGCGGGCTGGCGTGGTCATCCAGGGCATCGAGCTGATGCTGGGCAAAGTAGCCGACCACCAGATTCTCGCCACGTTGCAGATGACCGCTGATCGGTTGCAGCTCGTTCGACAGGTTCTTGATCAGGGTCGATTTGCCTGCGCCGTTCGGCCCGAGCAGGCCCAGACGCGCGCCGGGGGCGAGGCTCAGTTTGACCTTCTCCAGCACCACCTTGTCGCCGTAACCCAGGCGGCCTTCGCTCAGACTGAGCAGCGGGCTGGAAATCTTGTCGGCCTCGCGGAAGCTGAAGTCGAAGGGCGAATCGACATGCGCCGCCGACAGCTCTTCCATGCGCTCCAGGGCCTTGATCCGGCTCTGCGCCTGGCGTGCCTTGGTGGCCTGGGCCTTGAAGCGGGCAATGTACTTTTCCATGTGCGCACGTTGCGCCTGCTGCTTCTCGTACGCCTGCTGCTGCTGCGCCAGACGCTCGGCACGAGTGCGCTCGAAGGCCGAATAGCCGCCGCGATACAGGGTCAGCTTCTGCTGATCGAGGTGGGCAACGTGGTCCACTACGGCATCCAGGAAATCGCGGTCATGAGAAATCAGCAGCAAGGTACCCGGGTAACCTTTCAGCCAGCCTTCCAGCCAGAGAATCGCGTCGAGATCGAGGTGGTTGGTCGGTTCGTCGAGCAGCAGCAGGTCGGACGGACACATCAGCGCCTGCGCCAGATTCAGGCGCATGCGCCAGCCACCGGAGAAGTCGCCAACGCGACGGTCCATCTGCGCACTGTCGAAACCCAGACCGGCGAGCAACTTGCGCGCACGGGCATCGGCGCTGTAGCCGTCGAGGGTGTCGAGCTCGGTGTGCAAGCGCGCCACGGCGGCGCCGTCATGCGCGGCTTCGGCTACCGCCAGTTCGGCCTGCACCCGGCGCAGACGCACGTCGCCATCGAGCACATAATCGACTGCCTGACGCTCAACGGCCTCGATCTCCTGGCGCATGTGCGCCACGCGCCAGTCGGCGGGGATCAGACAATCGCCCGCGTCGGCACTCAGCTCGCCACGCAACAGGGCAAACAGGCTGGATTTGCCGGCGCCATTGGCGCCGATCAGGCCGGCTTTGTGGCCGGGGTGCAGGGTCATCTCGGCGTCTTCTAGCAGACGCTGAGGGCCACGCTGTAAAGTCAGGTTTTGGAGTCGGATCATAATGGCGGCGGAGTCTACCAGAGTCCTTTTTGATAAGCCCGGAAAGCACCATGCCTACTGACCTGTGGCGGTTTGCCCAAGCCCTGTATCAACGTCCTGGCGTCGAGGCCGCGTGCCTGCTGCTGCAAACGCAAGGAGCGGACGTGTGCCTGCTGTTATGCGCCGCCTGGCTGGAACGCCGACAAGTTACCTGCCGCGACGAGCACATTCAGGCATTGCTCGCCTTGGCACAGCCCTGGCAACAGCAGGTGGTGATACCGCTGCGCCAATTGCGTCAGAGCTGGCGTGAGCAGGCGCAGAGCGATAACGCCCTGAAGCAGTTACGTGAACAGATCAAACAGCTTGAACTGGAGGCGGAGCGCGAGCAGCTGGAGCGTCTGGCGGCGTGTACTCAAGATTGGCAGTGCAGCAAGGCCGATGCGCCGCTGAACTGGCTGGAACGCCTGGTGCCCCAGCCAGGCAACCGCGATGCGCTGCAAACACTGCGCATCGCGGCGGCGCAACTCAGCGCTTAAACAGCGCTTGGCGGGGTGCTGCCAGCAGATGCAGCAGGTGCATCGGCAACCGGCGCATTTACAACTGCTGGTTTAGCAACAGGAGTGGCAGCTGGTTTTTTCGCAGCGGGCTTCGTCACGGGTTTCGCGGCAGGTTTTGCAGCCGGCTTGGCCGCAGGCTTGCTGGCGGGCTTAACCGCTAGAGCCTTTTTTACCGCCGGTTTAGCCACGGCCTTGCTGGGCTGAGCCGCCGGCTTGCTCGCAGCGGGCTTGGCTGCGGGCTTCTTCGCTGCGGGTTTAGCGACTGGCTTGCCCGCGGCGGGCGCTTTGCTTGCGGCCTTGGCGGGTGCTTTGGCAGCGGGTTTGGCCGGCGCCTTGGTCGCGGCCGGCTTGGCAGCCGGTTTTACTACAGCGGCCTTGGCCGAGCGGCTGTCCAGCGCTTTGCCTACGGCTTCTTTAACCTTGCCAACGCCCTGAGCCAGTTTCAGGCTTTCCTGGGCATCGCGCTTGAGGTTGGCAATATAGCTGCGAGTTTCGCTCTGACGGTCTTTCAGGGTATCGAGCAGTTGCTCCAGCTCAGCTACGGCATCCTTGGCTTTGGCTTGCGCCTTGGCCTTGCCGGCGACGGCCGCGTCCTGCATCTTGCTGCGGGCCTTGTGCAGTTTTTCCTGGGCCTTGCCACGCTGTTTCTCCAGCTTGGCGAGCAGTTGCTCGGCATCAACCAGAGCGCGCGTGCACGCGTCCTCCAGGTGCTCAAGCAGGCTGCTGGAAAGTTGCTGCAACAGGTGCAGCGGCGTACTCACTGACTTCTTCTTTGCATTCTTTGTAGCCGACATGACGCGCCTCCTGGCGGATGAAGTTGGCGCTCATACTAGACCTCCTTCTGCTCGCCTTGCCACCTCACGCCTTGAGCTTGAGCACTTGGCTGGCATAATCGGGCCACCCTCGGCCGGAGAACACCCATGCCCCGCTTGACCCTGCTGCTAATTTGCCTGCTTGCCCCCCTGGCCCAGGCCGATGACCACTCACACGACCTGGCCTACAGCCTGGGTGTAAAACTGGGTGAACGACTGCGCGACGAAGTGCCCGACCTGCAACTGCAGGCGCTGCTCGATGGGCTGCGTCAGGCCTACCGTAACGAGCCCCTGGCATTGGATGAAAAACGCATCGAAAGCCTGCTGGCCGAACATGAAGAAAACCTGGCCGCTGCCCCGGAACGCATCGAAAAAGCCAAGGCTGCAGAAAAGCGCTTTCTTGCCGGCGAGAAGGCCAAGGCTGGTATCCGCGTGCTGAAGAATGGTGTGCTGATCCAGGAACTGCGTGCCGGCAGTGGGCGCAAACCGGGACCGAAAGACCGCATTCAGGTGCGCTACATCGGTTACCTGGCCGATGGCAGCCAGTTTGATGAAAGCCAGAGCCCGCAGTGGTTTCGTTTGGACAGCGTGATCGCAGGGTGGCGCAGTGCCTTGCAGGAGATGCCGGTGGGGGCGCAATGGCGCTTGGTGATTCCGTCGGCGCAGGCCTATGGCGAGGAAGGTGCCGGAGATTTGATTCCGCCCTACTCGCCCCTGGTGTTCGAGCTGGAGCTGCTCGACACCAAGGAGTAATCGTCAGTCCATCAGAGGGCGGGCGCGGCTTGCCCCTGATGTGCGTTGTGCAGGACTTCGATCAGGCAGTCCTCCAGCTCGAAACGCTCGTGCAGCAGCTGACCCAGGCGTTTCAATTCATCGAGCAGGGATACGGAGTCGTGGCAGTCGCCGTTGTCGCAACGGTCATTGAAGGCCAGCGCCACCTCGGTGATCACCTCGATGCGCGGGTAGATCTGCTTGGCCAGCTCCAGACCACGCTGGTCACCAAAGGCTTTGGCTTCGCTGGTCAGCTGCTCGTAGACTTCGAAATGCCCGGCAGACACATAGTCGACGAGAATTTCACAGAAGAGCTGCAGGGCTTCGCCGTTGGCACTCGGCGCCTGCACTGAGCCGTTGATGGCGGCGTAGGCCTGCACCAGCTCCTTGCGCTCTTGCAGCCAGCGGTCAATCAGCAGGTGAACTCCACCCCAGCGTTCTTGGGCGTTCTGACAACTCTCAAGCATGATGACCTCTACTTCCCTATTGCTATTAGTGTTGTTCGCCTGCCGGAGACATTTTTTTGTCAGTCGCAGCAAGGTTTGGGAAGACAACCGTGAAACGGCAACTTTCCGGCGGTACTCGCGAGCCAGATTATTCCCGCGGGCTTTAGCCTTCAAGGCAGCCCGGGAGAAAATTTCATACAAGCGTTTAACTGGTGATCAGTCCGCCTTGTTTGCCCCTGCGGGCTTGTAAAAACTCAGGGTCACCTGGCCAAGATCGACGCCCCACTTCGACATACGCGCCCGGTTGAGCATGACCCGATCGTCCATCAGGAACATCCAGTCATCAAAATCAACCACATAGGTTGAATCATCGACCTTCAGCCGCAGCTGATAACGCCAGTGCAAGGCGTTCCCGGCCACCTCACCGATCGCTTCACCAACCACATCATCCGCCGTGCCACGCCAACTGCCGTCGGCCTGCTTGCGTAATGTCCAGACGCGCCGCTCGGTGCTGCCGTCGCTGTAGGTGAAGCGCTCATCGAGTACGCCCACATCACCGTCCCAAGTGCCGGTCATGGCCACATGAAAGCGCTTGACCACTTCACCGGAGCGGTTCTGGAACATGCCCCAGGCCTCAAGCTCGCCGTTGAAGTAGTCACTCAACTCAAGATTCGGCTGCTCACGGGCATAATCACTTACCTGCGGGCCGGCACACCCGGCCAACACACTCAGCAGACACAACAGCAACAGCTTTCGCATAGACACCTCATTGCTCGAGCGCATTTACCGCCGACAGGGCCACCGGACACAGGCGTGCATCCAGCAGACGCAGACCTTCCTGATACAAACTGTTGCTGCGCTCCAGCTCGCCCAGCTGTGCCAGCAGGCGAGCCAGCTCGCTGCAGGTTTCCGGATGACGCTGGAAAGTCAGGCTGTTTTCCAGGTAATCCCTGGCCTTGCCCCACAGCTGGCTGTGCAGACACAGGCGGCCCAGTGTCAGCAGCAACCCGGCATCCTGCGGATGCTGCTTCAACCAGCCCTCGGCTGTCTGCAGTTGCTTGTTCAGGTCACGCCCGCGCAACAAGCCGTACAAGCGCACCAGCGCAACATCGTAGTGCTGCTTGAGGTACTGGCGCAGCAGTTCTTCCGCTTCGCCTTCAGCCCCCAGCTGACGCAATTGCTCGGCATACACCGCCAGCAATTCCGGCTGCTGATGCTGCGCCGCCGACATGGCCTGCCAGGCCTGCTGCAGTGTCGTCAGCGCTGTTTGCGCATCCCCACCGGCTTGTCCCGCCTGAAGCAAGCGGCCGCGCCAGGCCTGACGCTCCAGCTCGCTCAATTCGGCATTGCCCAGGGCCTTTTCCTTGCGCAGGTCCGGCAGCAGGCCGAGCAGCGCCGACCAGTCGCCCGACTGCAGGTACAGCTGCTGCAACTGGCGTAACACCAGGTGATGGTGCGGATGACGCGAGCGCATGGCTTGCAGGGTATCCAGCGCCGCATCGGTCTGCCCACGCGCCAGTTGCAGCTCAGCATGTTGCAGGGCAATTGCCAGCTCCGCCTGCGGTTGACGGTTGAGGGCCTGTTCGAGCAGCCCGTCACTGTCCTCGTAATGCCCTAGCTGATTGGCTGCCCGCGCCGCACCCAGGTAGTAACTGAGCGGCTGCGGTGAGCTGCTGGCGGCCTGTTTCAGATGACGCAGCGCACGTGCCCAGCGACCTTCTGCCAGGTCGAGAAAACCCTGCTCGGAGGCCAGACGCACGCGCCGGCGGCTGTGCAGACGCGACCAGGGGTTGAGCAAGCTGCCTGACGTTACCAAGGCCCTCAGGCTCCAGCGCAGCAGATACACCAGCAACCAGAGCACCAGAACCAGGGCGACAAACGCCCACAGGCTGGACTCATAACGGAAGCCCTGGAAAGCAATCAGCACATAGCCCTTGTGCTCGGCCAGCGGCAGGCCGAACAGCAACAGACTGGCAACGCCGGCAACCAGCGCCAGAATCAGCAGCAACCAGTACAGGCGCTTCATTGCAGGGCCTCCTGCAATGAAGCCTCGACATCATCATTCGCCGCTGCCGCAGGTGGCGCTTCGCCACTCTGCTGCAAACGCGCGGCCTGCTTGGCTTGCAGGTAGGCCTGTACGGCATTTAACGCAGGGCTCAGATCCGGTGGCGTCACGGCAATCGGTTGCTGCGCCAGCTCGTCAATCCGCGCGCGCAAAGCGCGGCTATTGGGATTGTCGACATCAAAGTGCGCATCCAGCACCTCGCGAGCCTGCTGCAGGGCCTGCTGATACACCGCCGCCTGGCCGTGCAAGGCACCCCACTGCGCCTGCTCCAACGCCAGACTGAGGGCCAGACGTACCTGAGTCAGACTCTGCCCCGTTAACAAAGGGCGGATATTGCGGTCGGCGTTGAAGTCGATGCGGAAGTACTCCGACAAAGTCTGCAAACCCCGCTGCCACCACTGCTGCTCGACCACCCCTGCGTCGGCCAGCTCGCTGAGCACGCCACCCTCGCCGCTGAAGCTCGGTGCCAGGGCATTGAGTTGGGCCACTTGCTCGCGCAAGGCACCGAGTTGCAGGAACAGCCCGGTACGGTCAGGGTTGAGGGTCGAACGCAACGCTTCCAGGCTCTTGGCCAGTTGCTCACGGGCGGCAAATGCCGCCGGATCATCTTGTTCGTGAAGGATTTCATCAGCAGCCTGAACCAGAGCGGTAGCGCTGTTGATGTCCTGCAACGCAGACAGGCGCAAGCTGGCCAGGCGCAGCAGGTGCTCAGCCTCAGCCAGGCGCCAATCCTGACGACTGGCACCGAGCACGGTTTCCAGGCGCTGATTGAGCACTTGCTGATCGCCCTGTAATTGGGCGAGCAGACGACGCCGGCTTTCCAGCTCCTCGACAGTGGGCAGTTGATCAAGACGCTGTTGCAGCGCTTCAGCCGTCTGCGCCAAGTTCTGCGCCTGGTCGCGAGCACTCTGCAACTGGCTTTGCTGCTGGCTCTGCTGCTGTTGCTCACGGGCCTCCAGCGCCTGTAACTGCCACAGGCCCCAACCACCTGCCCCAGCGCCTGCGGCGGCCACCAGCAAGGCCAACAACGCCAGACCGTTGCCGCGCCCAGCCGGCTTGCCCGGCGCAGATGGCGGCGTGCTCGGCAGCTCTGCCGCGCTTTGCTGCAGCGTCTGCTCGTGCTCTTGTGGGTCTTGGTCTTTCGGAGTAGTTGCTTCGCTCACGTATCCATCCTTCGCGTCAGAGATCGGCGACAGGTTGCGCCTGCAACGCTGCCAGCAACGCCGCGGCACTCGCACCGCGACAATCCACAACAGAGTGGGCACCCGCCGCACGGGCCATCTCGGCAACGCGCGGGCTGGGTACAAACAAGGGTAGCCGGGCCAGCTCGGGCCAGTCGTTGCCCGCCAGCTTGTGCAGATGCACAAAACCCTGCCCACTGCTGACCACCAGGGCGTTCAGGCGTTCAGCCCGAACCTGCTCGATCAGCGCCGCTGGCAGGTAATCCGGCAGCACCCGGCGATACAGTGGCAGATAGTCCACCTGCACGCCTTGGCCGCGCAAGCGCTCGGCGAGTAACTCTCGGCCACTCTCGCCGCGCAGGATCAACACCTGCGGCATCTCAACGGCCAGTGCCCGCTGAAACTGTGGCAGAGCCAGCAGGGCTTCACTGTCATCGCCCAGTTCGGGGTAATGCACGCACGGGTGCCGCTCAAGCAGAACCTGCGCCGTGGCGGCACCGACGCTGAACCAGGGCTGCGTCTCGGGTATGGCGATCTGCGCAGCGCTCAAGCGAGCCAGCGCCAAACGCGCTGCCGGCTTGCTGACCACGATCACTGCGCTGTATTGCGGCAAGCGGGTCAATGCACTGCACTGTTCGGCTGTTTCGGGCAGCGCCTCGATGGCCAACAGCGGCAGGCTGCTGCTGAAGATGCCCTGCTGGGCCAGGGTGGCCGCCAGCGCGCTCGACTCTTCAGTCGGACGGGTCAGCAGCAGCCGCCAACCATTCACTCGCCAGCAGCCTCGCCATAGACCGCTTGCAGAATGGCCGCCGCACCCTGCGCCAGCAGCGCTTCGGCGACCTGTACGCCCAGCTGCTCGGCAGCCGCCACGGGCGCACGCTGTTCGGCGCGCAGCAATTGTGAACCGTCGGGTTGACCAACCAGGCCGCGCAGCCAAAGTTGTTCGCCTTCCAGCACCGCATAACAGGCGATCGGCACCTGGCAGCCGCCGTTCAGGTGTTTGTTCAACGCACGCTCGGCGGTCACTCGCAGCGCGGTATCGCGGTGATGCAGCGGCGCCAGCAGGGCGTGAATTTCACTGTCAGCCGTGCGGCATTCGATGCCAACCGCGCCCTGACCACCGGCCGGCAGGCTGTCTTCAGCACTGATCGAAGAACGAATACGCTCTGCAAAGCCCAAACGAATCAGTCCGGCAGCGGCGAGGATGATGGCGTCGTACTCGCCGGCATCCAGCTTGGCCAAACGGGTATTGACGTTGCCACGCAGGAACTGGATCTGCAGATCCGGGCGGCGCGCCAGCAGTTGGGCCTGACGGCGCAGGCTGGAGGTGCCGACCACACTGCCAGCCGGCAACGCGTCGAGGCTGGTGTAGGTGTTGGAAACGAAAGCATCGCGCGGGTCTTCGCGCTCGCAGATGCAGTACAGGCCCAGGCCTTCGGGGAAGTCCATCGGTACATCCTTCATCGAATGCACGGCGATGTCGGCCTGGTTCTCCAGCAGCGCGGTTTCCAGTTCCTTGACGAACAGGCCCTTGCCGCCAATTTTCGCCAGCGGTGCGTCAAGCAACTTGTCGCCACGACTGACCATCGGCACCAGGCTGACCTTGAGGCCAGGGTGCGCCTGTTCCAGACGGGCTTTGACGTGTTCGGCCTGCCACAGGGCCAGGGCACTTTTACGGGTGGCAATGCGGATTTCGCGAGACATGGGCAATTCCAGAAAACGAACTGCCGGGGATAATAACAGGCTGGCCCGGATCAGGCCTGCAACCCGGAGTCATCCGGGTTGCCCGAGGCCTTAGAGGTTGTGCATCAGCTTACGCACCCCGGCCACATGCCGGCGGCTGACAATCAGTGCTTCCTCGTTCATACCCTTGAGGAACAGCTGGAAATGCCCAAGCGGCGTACGTTGCAGGCGCTCGATACGCTCACGGGCGACCAGCGCATTGCGGTGAATGCGCACAAAGCGATCACCAAACTCGTCTTCCAAGGCTTTCAACGGCTCATCCAGCAGCACTTCGCCGCCGGCATGGCGCAAGGTCACGTATTTGTGGTCGGCAATAAAGTAGATCACCTGATCCAGCGGAATCAGCTCGATGCCTTTGCGGGTGCGTGCACTGATATGACTGCGCGGGCCACCGCCACTGTCTGCCGCCGGGCGAGTCAACGCCGCCAGTTGCACACGATTGGGCCGCTCGGCCTTTTTTAGCGCTTCGCTGAGGCTTTCCGCCCGCACCGGTTTGACCAGATAGCCCACGGCGCTGACCTGGAAGGCTTCCAGGGCAAATTCGTCATGCGCAGTACAGAAGATCACCGCCGGAGGCGCTTCACGCTCACACAGCTTGGCGGCCACTTGCAGGCCATCCAGGCCCGGCATGCGGATATCCAGCAACACCACGTCCGGCTTCAAGCTGTCGATCAGGCTCAGGGCCTCCTCGCCGTTGCTGGCTGCGGGTTCAAGCACGCGATAGCCATCAAGATCGCCCACCATACGGCTCAGGCGCTCTCGGGCCAGGGGTTCATCATCGACAATCAGGACATTCATAATGCACGGGCTTCCTGCTTGGGTCTCGCACAAGGATAGCGTAGACAAGTGAAGTGGCGTCCGTCACGGCGCTCTACGCTGAGACTGGCCCGCGGCCCGAAAAGTGCCACCAGCCGCGCGTCGATATTGCTCAGCGCCTGATGCGTGCCGCGCGACGGCGGCTCCTCGCCTAGTTGTTCGTATGGATTGCTCACGCACAGCTGGAATACCCCCTCGTGATAACTCGCCTCGACCCGCACCAGACCGCCCTCGATACGCGGCTGAATGCCGTAGATCAAGGCGTTTTCCAGTAAGGGTTGCAGCGTCAGTTGTGGAATCGGCAGATCATCCGGCACATCGACAATCTCCCACTGCAACTGTAGACGCTCGCCGAGCCGATAGCGCTCAATCGATAAATATCGTTGTGCCAGCTCCAGCTCCTCGCGCCAGGGCACCAGGCTGCCGGGCTTGGCCAGACTGGCGCGGAACAGGTCGGAGAGATCCAGCACCGCCTGCTCGGCCTTGTATGGGTCGACCACCACCAGACTGGCAATGCTGTTCAGGCTGTTGAACAAAAAATGCGGACGTATGCGTGCCTGCAGGGACTCGATACGCGCGCGTAGCTCCGCTTGTTCCTGCTTGCGCCACTGGCTCTGCAGGTAGAAGTAGCGCAACAGCAGTGCCGACATGATCAGGCTGATCAGGGCATGGCGCAGGTACAGGTTGACCTCGCCGGTGCGCGGCAACGGCCCGCCCAGCTCGTAGTAGTCGGCTACGGCGGTACAGATCAGACTCAGCGCGACCACAATCGCGCAACACAAAGCGCCGGCAGTAGCTGCAGGCATGCGCGCCATCAACGGGCGCAGGCGACACAGCACCGCCGCCGAGAGCAGCACGATCCATTGCACGAACAGCGACGTCAGCGCCAGGCGCACCCAGTCGAAACCCGGCAGCATCGGCTCGGACAACACCAGCACCAGCACCAGCAACTCAGCCAGCAGCACCATGCTCAGCAGCGCGTCTGGCTGGCAAAGCTCGGGCACGAAAAAGTCATCGACCAGTGGTGGTTGTTTTTCTGATAACAGGCTTTTTATTTTCATCGCCGCAGTTTCCGCGTGAGCCGCCCCAGCAGCAAGATAGACAGCTGCGACCGGGCAAAATAAAGCACCGAAATGCGCCCGCCGCGATAAATCTGTGAACGGCGCAACATTGCTCTACTGCAGCCTAGCTGTGACCGCCGACAACGTGACGCGGCGAATTTGCCAGCCAGCCTGTTATTATCGGCGTACTTTTCCGTCTTGCCGGCCGCCCCAGCGTGGCCAGCCCGTTTTAGCGCACCAGCCGAGCGAAGCCCATGAGCACTGAAAAAACCAACCAATCCTGGGGCGGCCGCTTCAGCGAACCCGTCGATGCCTTTGTTGCCCGCTTTACCGCCTCCGTCGAATTCGACAAGCGCCTGTACCGCCACGACATCATGGGCTCCATCGCCCACGCCAGCATGCTGGCCAAGGTCGGTGTACTCAGTGAGGCCGAGCGCGACAGCATCATTGCCGGCCTGACGCAGATTCAGGGCGAGATCGAAGCCGGCCAGTTCGACTGGCGCGTCGATCTGGAAGACGTGCATATGAACATCGAAGCGCGCCTGACCGACCGCATCGGCGTCACCGGCAAGAAGCTGCACACCGGCCGCTCGCGTAACGATCAGGTGGCCACCGATATCCGCCTGTGGCTGCGTGACGAGATCGACCTGATCCTGGCCGAGATCACGCGCCTGCAGCAGGGCTTACTGGAGCAGGCCGAGCGTGAAGCGGACACCATCATGCCCGGCTTTACCCACCTGCAAACCGCGCAACCGGTAACCTTTGGCCATCACCTTTTGGCCTGGTTCGAAATGCTGACGCGCGACTACGAGCGCCTGGTCGATTGCCGCAAGCGCACCAACCGCATGCCACTCGGCAGCGCGGCATTGGCCGGCACCACCTACCCGATCCAGCGCGAGATCACCGCACAATTACTGGGTTTCGACGCGGTTGGCGGCAACTCGCTGGATGGTGTGTCCGATCGCGACTTCGCCATCGAATTCTGCGCCGCCGCCTCGCTGGCGATGATGCACCTGTCGCGCTTTTCCGAAGAGTTGGTGCTGTGGACTTCAGCGCAGTTCCAGTTTATCGATCTGCCTGACCGCTTCTGCACCGGCAGCTCGATCATGCCGCAGAAGAAAAACCCCGACGTACCGGAACTGGTACGCGGCAAGACCGGCCGGGTATTCGGCGCATTGATGGGCCTGCTGACCCTAATGAAAGGCCAGCCGCTGGCCTACAACAAGGACAACCAGGAAGACAAAGAACCACTGTTCGACGCCGCCGACACCCTGCGCGACTCGCTGCGCGCCTTTGCCGACATGATCCCGGCGATCAAACCCAAGCACGCCATCATGCGTGAGGCGGCGCTGCGCGGTTTCTCCACCGCCACTGACCTGGCCGACTACCTGGTACGCAAGGGCCTGCCGTTCCGCGATTGCCACGAGATCGTCGGCCATGCGGTGAAATACGGCGTCGAGTCCGGCAAAGACCTGGCCGAAATGAGCCTGGAAGAACTGCGCCAGTTCAGCGAGCAGATCGAACAGGACGTGTTTGCCGTGCTGACCCTGGAAGGCTCGGTCAACGCCCGCAACCATATCGGCGGCACCGCGCCGAACCAGGTACGCGCAGCGGTTGTGCGCGGCAGGGAACTGCTGGCGACGCGCTGATCGTCAGCTCACCAAGGGAAAGGGATGTCCCATGTTCGAGCTGTTGCTACGCGGCCTGGCTGTCCTGGCGGAAGTCGCACTGGAGCTGGTGTTCAGCTACCTCTTCTACACCAGCGGCTGGCTGGTGCTGCGTCTACTGACGCTGGGCCGCTATCCGCGCCTGCCGCTGCGTATATCCGACCCGATGGGCCCACGCAGCAGCTGGGTCAGCGCCTTCGGTTTTCTTTGCGTGGTCGGTCTGCCGCTGACTGCTCTGGTTTTTCTCTATGGCTAAGTATCCATGACTCTGAACATCCGCCCCGCCACCGCAGCAGACGCCGCTCTGATCCTGCGCTTTATCACCGATCTGGCGATCTACGAGAAAGCCGAGCATGAGGTGAAAACCGATGCCGCCGGGATTGAAGCGAGCCTGTTCGGGCCTGGCAGCAGTGCCCAAGCGCTGATCTGCGAGTATGACGGCCAGCCGATTGGCTACGCCGTGTACTTCTTCAATTACTCGACCTGGCTGGGCAAACACGGGCTGTACCTGGAAGACCTCTATATCAGCCCGGAGACACGCGGCGTTGGCGCGGGCAAAGCCCTGCTGCGGCATCTGGCGCAACTGGCTGTGGCCAAGGGCTGTGGTCGCTTCGAGTGGGCTGTGCTGGACTGGAACACGCCCGCCATCGAATTCTATGAAGCCTTCGGTGCCAAACCGCAAGACGAATGGACCACCTACCGCCTGACCGGCCAGGCCCTGCTGGATTTTGCCCAGGGCTAACCCTTTTGGAGAAACATATGAGCGAGCAAGAAGACGAAGATTTCGCCCAGGACACCCTGACCCAGGCCATCGAAAATCAGCTAGAAGCCGGTGAACCGGCGTTTGTCCAGGCAGTGCTGAACAAACTGACGCTGGTCGGTTACCAGCGCGACGAGATCCTTGAACTGATGGCCCTGGTGCTGGCCGATGAAATCGACGCCATGCTGCGCGATGACCGCCCGTTTGACCTGGCCCGCTATGAGCAAGGCCTGCGCGCCCTGCCTGAGCTACCGCAAGAAAACTGAGCCGTACTTGACCCAGGCCACTGTTCAGCTGGGCAGGCAGATTGCTACTGTCTGACCATCTGACCCACAAGGCGCAGCACCGATGACGCGTTCGCTGAAGCAAGTCAGCCTTCTGCTCACCCTGCTCTGCGCACTGGCTGGCGCCGGGATGACGCATGCTGACCTGCCGCGCATCGGCGCCGAGGATGACTGGTACCCCTACACCGCCTGGCGTGACGGACATATCGTAGGGATGTCGGCAGATATCGTCCGTGCGGCTTTCGCCAGCAGCGACACCGCCATCGAGCTCACTGCCTACCCCTATTCACGTTGCATGGAGCTGGCCCGCTCCGGCGTCCTCGCGGCCTGTTTCAACACCACCCCCGACTCACGCATCGAAGAACAATTTCTGCTGCCCGAAGAAATGCTGTTCAGCGACGACATCCTGCTCTGGGCCCGTAAAGGCGCAGCTCCTCTGGCGGACCTCAATACCCTGGCCGGCAAGCGTGTGGCGGTGACCATCGGCTACACCTACGGCGAGTCCTTCGATACCCGCAAGGACATCCTGCGCGTGCCGGTGCGCCGCGACCTCAATGGTTTTCTCATGCTGCAGCACAGCCGCGTCGATTATGTGGTGGCCTTTCGCGGCACCACCCAAGCGCTGCTCGACCAGCACCCGGAATTAGCCGAGCAGTTCGTCGCCGTGGCCACCGTGCACCAGCCGCAGCTGTATCTGACGTTCTCGCGCCATCATCCGCAGACCCCGATGCTGCTAGAACACTTCGACCAGGGCATGCGCCAGATCCGACAGGACGGCACCTACCAGAAAATTATCGCGCGCTGGCAACACCTGACTCGGCAAGCGCCGGAACAGCCCACTACACTGCTGGAAAAGCCATAACAACAAGACGGAGTCACTATGAAAGCCTTTACTTCCGACCTGATCGACGAGCTGGAAATCCTCGCCCTGTACAACCTGAGCAACCATCAGGAAGGGCTCAAGGTGCACAACAATGCTTCATTCAAGGCTCAGGGGGCGATCACCCGGCTGTATGAGAAAGGCCTGATCAGTCAGTCCGACGGTGGTTACCTGACCAGCCTGGGGATTGATGCCGCCGAACACGCCCAAGGCCTGTTGACCATCCTCGCCCCGAAAAGCGCCTTGCTGACTTAAACCCACCCTTCAGCCAGGCCCATGCCGGGCGATATAGCAGCAGATACTGCACAGAACTGTCCGCCCTGCTGCACCAAAGCGATTCGTAACCACAGCACCCTGGCTGCAGCATTCAGACCCGCGCCATGCTCATGACGCCCATCTGAGTGCTGCCAGCCTGGCGCTGCACCCAGGGTTCTGTGCACGCTGATCAACAGGTTCCAAGAGCCGAGGCAACTGGTAGGCTTGCCTCATCTTCGCAGCGAGCATGAGCATGACGCGCACTCAGGAAATTCGCCCGGACATTGAAGACGGTATCGATCGCAAGGTCCTCACCCAGCTGCGCGCGCGCTTCCTCAAACTCAATCAGAGTCGTCTGCAACGTGCCATGCAGGCGCTGTCAACGCGCCAGCAGCTGGTCCTCAAGCTGTTGCCGCTGCTGTTCCACGTCAATCACCCGCTGCTGCCAGGCTATGTCTCCGGGCTGACCCCGGCCGGCCTCAGCGGCTTCGAGCCGGATGACGAGCTGCTTGCCGAAGTGCAGCGCCTGACCCGCTCGTTCGCCTACAAACCGTATCGCGGCAAACAGGCACTGCCGATCCACGGCCTGTTCCTGATGGGCAGCCTGGGCACCGTGGCCCAGGCCGAACAGAGCGACATGGACCTGTGGGTCTGCCACGCCAGCGACCTGAGCCCGCAGCAACTGCATGAGCTGAACAAAAAGTGCGCGCTGCTGGAGAGCTGGGCGGCCACCCTGGGGGCGGAGGCGCATTTCTTTCTGATCGACCCACTGCGCTTCACCCAGGGTGAGCGCGAAGCACAACTGACTTCCGATGACTGCGGCACCACCCAGCACTACCTGCTGCTCGATGAGTTCTACCGCACCGCCATCTGGCTCGGCGGACGCACGCCACTGTGGTGGCTGGTGCCGGTGTATGAAGAATCGCGCTATCAGCACTACACCAGCACCCTGCTGGCCAAGCGCTTTATCCGCGCAGAAGACGTGCTCGACCTCGGCCACCTGGCGCGCATTCCGCCGGAGGAATTTATCGGCGCCGGCATGTGGCAACTGTTCAAGGGCATCGAGTCGCCCTACAAGTCGGTGCTCAAGCTGCTGCTCACTGAGGTGTACGCCAGCGAACACCCCAAGGTCGAATGCCTGTCGCTGCGCTTCAAACAGGCGGTGTTTGCCAATCGCCTGGATGTCGATGAGCTCGACCCCTATATCGTGGTGTACCGCCGCCTGGAGGAATACCTCAAGGCCCGTGGCGAGTCTGAGCGTCTGGAGCTGATTCGTCGCTGCCTGTACCTCAAGGTCGACAAGAAGCTCAGCCGCCCACCGCGTAACCAGCGCAAGAGCTGGCAGCGCCTGCTGCTGGAGCGCCTGACCCGCGACTGGAACTGGGACAGCCGCCAGCTGGCAATGCTCGACAGCCGCAGCCAGTGGAAGGTGCGTCAGGTCAGCGCCGAGCGGCGCATGCTGGTCAACGAACTGACCTACAGCTACCGCTTTCTCTCCGAATTCGCCCGCAGCGAACACGCCGGCAGCTCGCTCAACAGCCGCGACCTGGGCATCCTCGGCCGCCGTCTGTATGCCGCTTTCGAGCGCAAGGCCGGCAAGATCGAATTCATCAACCCGGGCATTGCCCCGGATCTGGCTGAAGACACCCTGACCCTGGCGCAAAGCCCCAACCCGGACGAACCCAATGAAAACCTCTGGGCGCTTTATAACGGCAGTGTCAGCGCCCAGGATTTGGAAGACTTCTCCCCGCTCAAGCGCTCGCGCGAACTGGTCGAACTGCTCGCCTGGTGCCAGCGCAATGGCGTGATCGACAACAGCACACGGCTGTCGCTGCACCCAGGCAGCAGCGACCTCAGCGAATTCGAGCTGTCCAACCTGCTCAGCAGCCTGCAGCAGGTGGTGCCGCTGCCCTTGCCGGCGGTCGATGAAGCCGCGCTACTCAGCGCCAGCGTGCCCAAAGAGGTGCTGCTGCTGGTCAACGTCGGCGTCGACCCGCTCAAGCAGTTCAGCCAGATGAACATGCACATGACCACCGAGCGTACCGATGCGTTGGGCTATTCCGGGGTGCGCGAGAACCTGATTCTGACCATCGACCAGGTCACCCTGAACAGCTGGAACGAGCTGCTGGTGACCCGCTATGACGGCCCGCATGCACTGCTCGACTGCCTGCGCGACTTCCTCAACGCCCTGCCAGCCTTGGGCCGCAAACCCAACCTGCGGGTCCGCTGCTTCTGCCGCAACCGTGCCACGGCGATTGCCGAACGGGTCGAGGAACTGTTCCGCGAAACCCTCGGCAGTTTCAGCAGCGAACAGGCCAACCGCTACCTGCTGCAGATCAAGCAGCACTATCACCTGCTTGAGCTGAAACCCGGCAATGTCAGCCACACCAGCCTGAAAGACCTGCCCACACTGATTGATCACCTGGGCGAGGAGCTGCCCGGCTACAGTGAGCTGCATCTGGACCGCAGCGCCCTGGAGGGTGAAGACCTGGCGCTGATCCTGCCACTCGGCCGGCCGCAGTGTATTCAGGTGTTCTACCGGCTGAACGAAGCCAGCGCCCTGGCCGAGCTGAGCGTGCTCGATGAGCACAATGCGCTGTGGCGTCAGCAGATGCCCTATCGCGATGAGCAGAGCCTGCTGACCCCGCTGCAACGCTTTCTGCAATCGGTGCTGTACCGGCGTAACGCCCTGCTACCGTTGGATAACCTGCCAGCGCATCAGCCACTGGAGGTGCTGTATTACCAGGTGCTGCCGGATGCGCCGCTGCGCGCCCAGCGCCTGGAGCGGCGGCCACCGCCGCTGTCACCGATCAGCCATCCGTTCTATGACGTGCAGGCCATCGTCGAGCCGGCGGATGGCCAGCGCATGGCCCCCGGCGAGCGCCTTGATCTCGGCCAGCGGCGACCCGCCGGCACACCCGGGCACAAGCGTTCGCACGTCACCCTGTACTGCAACCACCGCGAGTTTTCCGAACTGGAGTACGCCGGCGATCTGTTCGCCGCCGTCGCCCAACACATCCTCGCGCAACGCCGCGATGGCGCGCGCTACCCCTGCTACATCACCGACCTCGACCTGTCGGCGGTACTCGGCGAAGGGCATATGCAGAGTGTGCATTACCTGCGCTACAAGAGCCGCCTGGAAGCGGCGCTGAATCAGGCCTTGCAGAAGGCCTGACGCGCAGCATCAGGCGCGGCTGTACTCGCCCGCCGCTTCCGGCTGATATTCCACCGCCAGCAGGGTCAGCTTGAGCACTTTGCCATTCGGCCCGGCCCAGTCGATATGCTGGCCCACAGACAAGCCCAGCAGCGCAGTGCCAACCGGCGCCAGCACGGACACGCAGCCTTCACCGCCGGCATCCTGTGGGTACACCAAAGTCAAGTGGTAGTCCTTGCCACTGCTCTCTTCACGGCAATGCACGCGCGAGTTCATAGTCACCACTCCAGCCGGCACTTCGTCATGGCCAACCACATCGGCGCGATCGAGTTCGGCCTGCAAGGCCGCAGCGCCGGGGCCGAATTCATCCAGGCTGTCGAGCAGGTGCTCCAGGCGCTGCAGATCAAGACGGGTGATGGTGAGCGAAGGTGTGCTGGTCATGGTGCGGGTATATCCCCTTTACGGATGCTGAAAAAAGCAAAACCCCATCACGAAGATGGGGTTTGGCAAGTCGTGGGATGACCGTACCACAGCCACTCAAATAAACAAGACCGCCCGGTCAAGGCATGCCGTTACGCTGCTGCAGGCGGGCCTCGGCCGCCGCGCAGATCGCGCGCTGGCGCGGTGTGTCGGCTTTGCTCCAGTCGAGAATTTCCTGCAGCGTGCGGCCACAGCCCAGACAGATATCCTGATCATCCAGACAACACTGGCGACGGCAGGGCGAGACAACCTGCACGCCGACCGGCTCAGAGCTCTTCGAACTCAAGGTCGGCACCGGATTGTTCAAGGGTGATGCGCGCCAGCATTTCGCCCAGCTGCTCGTCGCTGCTGTCACAGATCCAGCGCTCGCTGGCCTGGTCGTAATCAAAGTGGAAACCACCGGAGCGCGCCGCCAGCCACAGCTGACGCAGCGGCTCTTGACGACTGAAGATCAGCTGACTGCCGTTCTCAAACCGCACGGTCAGCACTCCGCCGGAATTCTCCAGATCCAGATCCAGGTCGCTGTCATCGAAAATATCTTCCACCGCCTGCTGGGTGGCATCGACCAGATCGTGAAAGCGGGCTTCGGTCAAACTCATTACGGCTTACCTCAAAAAAATCAGCGGCTTGAGCTGCGCTGCTTAATGGTCTTGTAAATAGCGGCGATATTCGCCGGGGCTTTGCCCCGTCCAACGGCGAAACGCGCGGGCCAGTGAGCCGGGCTCACTGAAACCAACCAGGAAGGCGATTTCCGCCAGCTCCAGCGCTGGGTCGCGCAGGTAATTCAGCACCAGTTGCTGGCGGGTTTCATCCACCAACTGGTTGAAGGATAACCCGGCCTCGCGCAAACGCCGCTGCAGGGTACGCGGACTGAGCGCCAAACGCGCGGCGATTTGCTGCAAATCAGCGCCTGCCTCTGGCAACTGCCGGGACAATTCCAGGCGCGCGCGATCGAGCACGCTGCTGCTCTGCCGGATTTCTCCGAGCAGGCGATCAGCATAGGCATCCAGCATCACCTGCACCTGCGCATCGGCCTGTCCCAAGGGAGTAGCCAACAGGCGCTTGGAGAAAACCAGGGCATTATCGGCCTGATCAAACAGCACCGGGCAGCGAAAGATGCGCTGGTACTCCGAGGTATCGGCGGGTGCCGCATGCTGAAAGCGCACCTCGGTCGGCGGAATATCCAACCCGGTGATCCAGTGGCCAAAGGTCACCCAGCCGGCCATGGTTTCCTCGCACAGCTGACGTTTCTGCTGGGGCAGCAAGGGCTGCCAGCTATGTGTCACCTGTGGCTCCAGCCCTTCACGTGGCGGCTCGTCGGCCAGATCAACCTGTCCCAGATTACCCACCAACGCGGCGTAACGTGCCTGGCGATGCAGGGCATCCGCGAGGGTCGCGCAGCTCATGATCAGGTAGCCCAGCACCCCGTAGTAACCCGGCCGCACGGCTTCGCCCAGGTGCAGGCCCAGCTGCTCGTCGCCGGTCAGTTGCACACCATGGCCGAGCAGCTCCAGGTAAGTGCTGGCAGCCACGCGCTGATCGCGCTGGGTCAGAATCTGCGGGCTGAGTTGCACGCGCTCAAGCAGCGCGTGCGTATCGAGCCCCTGACGGGCGAGGTAGTCGAGCAACCCTTGCAGGTAGGCGACTGAAACCGAACTGTTGACCACTACAGGGGTGTCCATCCGGGCTCCTGAACGCGGGTGGTAGGCGCAAAGACCCTGCCAAAGATACAGGCAAAGCCCCGCCAGACGGGAACCCTGGCGCATAGGCAAGGCGTCGGGGGGTCGGTATACTCCGGCGCAATCATGCTTTATTACAAGGATTTCACCATGAAGCGGTTGTTTACTGCCTTTATCGCGATGCTTGCCGTCAGCACCCTGCTCGCGGGCTGCGGCCAGAAAGGCCCGCTGTACCTGCCGGAAGAAAGTCAGCCAGCGCCTGCGCAAACCGAATAAGGGCCAGCTATGAACGCCTTCAACTACCGCGACGGTCAGCTGTTCGCGGAAGGCGTGGCCTTGTCCGCCATCGCCCAACGCTTCGGTACGCCGACCTACGTTTACTCGCGTGCGCACATCGAGACGCAATACCGCACCTATGCCGATGCCCTGCAGGGCATGCCGCATCTGGTGTGCTTTGCCGTCAAAGCCAACTCCAACATCGGCGTGCTGAATGTCCTGGCGCGCCTCGGCGCCGGCTTCGATATCGTTTCCCGCGGTGAGCTGGAGCGCGTCCTGGCGGCGGGTGGCGAAGCAAGCAAGATCGTCTTCTCCGGCGTCGGCAAAAGCCGTGACGACATGCGCCGCGCCCTGGAAGTCGGCGTGCACTGCTTCAACGTCGAATCCACCGAAGAGCTGGAGCGCCTGCAAGTGGTGGCTGCCGAGCTGGGCAAGACGGCGGCGATTTCGCTGCGGGTCAACCCGGACGTCGACGCGGGTACCCACCCGTACATTTCCACCGGTCTGAAAGAAAACAAGTTCGGCATCGACATCGAGCAGGCTGAAGCGGTGTATGCCCGCGCCGCCGAGTTGCCGAACCTGCAGATCGTCGGTGTCGATTGCCATATCGGCTCACAGCTGACGGCCCTGGCGCCGTTTCTCGATGCCCTGGATCGCCTGCTGGTACTGGTTGACCGTTTGGCCACACGCGGCATCCGCATCAAGCACCTGGATCTGGGTGGCGGCCTCGGCGTGCAGTACCGCGACGAACAGCCGCCACTGGCCGGCGAGTACATCGCCGCCGTGCGTGAGCGCCTGGCCGGTCGTGACCTGGCCCTGGTATTTGAACCGGGTCGCTACATCGTCGCCAACGCCGGCGTGCTGCTGACCCAGGTGGAATACCTCAAGCACACCGAACACAAGGATTTCGCCATCGTCGATGCGGCGATGAACGACCTGATCCGCCCGGCGCTGTACCAGGCCTGGATGGACGTGGTGCCCGTGCAGCCGCGCGCTGGCGCGACGCGTAACTACGACATCGTCGGGCCGATCTGCGAGACCGGCGACTTCCTCGCCAAGGATCGCCAGCTGGTCCTGGCCGAAGGCGACTTGCTGGCCGTGCGCTCGGCCGGTGCCTACGGTTTTGTCATGAGCTCCAACTACAACACCCGCGGCCGCGCCGCCGAGGTGATGGTAGATGGTGAACACGCCTTCGAAGTGCGTCGCCGTGAGACGCTCAGCGAACTCTTTGCGGGCGAAAGCCGCCTGCCGGAGTAAGTCTGATGCTATTGCGCTTTACCAAGATGCACGGCCTCGGCAATGACTTTATGGTCCTCGACCTGGTCAGCCAGCACGCGCATATCCAGCCGAAGAACGCCAAGGCCTGGGGCGATCGCCACACCGGCGTGGGCTTCGATCAGCTGCTGATTGTCGAGCCACCGAGTAACCCGGACGTGGACTTTCGCTACCGCATCTTCAACGCCGACGGCTCGGAAGTGGAGCAGTGCGGCAATGGCGCGCGCTGCTTTGCCCGCTTTGTGCTGGACAAGCGCCTGACGGTGAAGAAACAGATCCGCGTGGAAACCAAGGGCGGCATCATCGAACTGGACGTGCGCAACGACGGGCAGATCAGCGTCAACATGGGCGCACCGCGCCTGAGCCCGACGCAGATCCCCTTCCAGGCCGAACAGCAGGCGCTCAGCTACCCGGTCGAAGTCGATGGCCAGAGCGTTGAATTGGCCGCCGTGTCCATGGGCAACCCGCATGCCGTGCTGCGCGTCGACAGCGTCGAGCAAGCCCCGGTGCACAGCCTCGGGCCGAAACTCGAACACCACCCGCGTTTTCCGCAGCGTGTGAATGTCGGCTTCCTCCAGGTGCTCGACCGCAAGCACGCCAAGTTGCGCGTCTGGGAACGCGGCGCCGGGGAAACCCAGGCCTGTGGTACCGGCGCCTGCGCCGCGGCCGTGGCGGCGATCAGCCAGGGCTGGATGGATTCCCCGCTGCAGATCGAACTACCAGGCGGCAAACTGAGCATCGAGTGGGCAGGTCCGGGGCAGCCCGTTATGATGACCGGACCCGCCGTACGGGTGTACGAAGGACAAGTCCGCTTATGACTGAGCAGCGCGTATGACCGACAAGCAGGATTCACCCAAGCCACTGGATTCGGAAACGGTTGCCGCCTACCTGCGCCTGCACCCGGAATTCTTTATTGACCACGACGAACTGATCCCCGAGCTGCGCATTCCGCACCAGCGCGGCGATACCGTGTCGTTGGTCGAGCGCCAGGTGAAACTGCTGCGCGAGCGCAACATCGAGATGCGTCACCGCCTCTCGCAACTGATGGACGTAGCCCGCGACAATGACCGGCTGTTCGACAAGACCCGCCGCCTGGTGCTCGATCTGCTCGACGCCAGCAGCCTGGAAGAAGTGGTCAGCTGTGTCGAAGACAGCCTGCGCCGCGAGTTTCAGGTGCCCTTTGTCAGCCTGATCCTGTTTTGCGATGCACCACTGCCGGTTGGCCGCTCGGTCAGCAGTGCCGAAGCACATCAGGCCATCGGCGGCCTGTTGGCCGGCGGCAAAACCATCTGCGGCGTACTGCGTGAGCATGAGCTGAACTTCCTCTTTGGCAACGAAGACGGTGCTCAGGTGGGCTCGGCCGCTGTGGTCAGCATCAGCCACCAGGGCCTGCATGGCGTGCTGGCGATTGGCAGTGCCGACCCGCAGCATTACAAAAGCTCGCTGGGCACGCTGTTCCTCGGTTATATCGCCGAAGTGCTGGCGCGCGTCGTACCCGGCTTTGCCACACCGTTGCGCTCGGTACGCTAGCGCTCTACCCCGCACCGACCGTATCGCAGGGAGCTTCCATGCAAGACCTCCTGGACGCCTACCTCGAACACTTGCGCAGTGAGCGCCAGCTTTCCTCCCATACCCTGATCGGCTACCGCCAGGACCTGAGCACGCTGTTGGCGTTCTGCAACCAGGAGCAGATCGACAGCTGGAACGCGCTCGATACCGCGCGCCTGCGCCGGATGATCGGCCGCCTGCATATGCAGGGACAGTCCAGCCGCAGCCTGGCGCGCCTGCTTTCGGCCACCCGCGGCCTCTATCGTTACCTGATTCGTGAAGGCCACTGCGACAGCGACCCGGCCAGCGGCCTGAGGCCGCCCAAGGGCGAGCGGCGCCTGCCGAAAACCTTGGATGCCGACCGCACCGCGCAACTGCTCGACGGCGCCCTGGAAGATGACTTTATCGCCCGCCGCGACCAGGCCATGCTGGAGCTGTTCTATTCCTCCGGGCTGCGCCTGTCCGAGCTGGTCAGCCTCAACCTTGATGGCCTCGACCTGCCCGCCGGCCTGGTGCGCGTCATCGGCAAGGGCAACAAGACCCGTGAACTGCCCATCGGCCGCATGGCACGTGAAGCGATGGAGCAGTGGCTGCCACTGCGCGCCCTGGCCAACCCGGCCGATGGCGCCGTCTTTATCAGCCAGCAAGGCCGACGCATTGGCCCGCGCGCAGTGCAACTGCGCGTGCGCCAGGCCGGTGTACGCGAGCTGGGCCAGCACCTGCACCCGCACATGCTGCGCCACAGCTTTGCCAGTCATATGCTCGAATCGTCACAGGACCTGCGCGCGGTGCAGGAGTTGCTCGGCCATGCCGATATCGCCACCACCCAGGTCTACACCCATCTGGATTTCCAGCACCTGGCCACGGTCTATGACCAGGCTCACCCTCGGGCCAAACGCAAAGGCAGCACAGAATGAGTATTCAGCTGATCACCTTCGACCTCGACGACACCCTGTGGGATGTCACCCCGGTGATGCAGGACGCCGAAGCGGCGCTGCGTAACTGGCTGGCCCTGCACGCACCACGCCTCGGCGGCGTGCCGGTGGAGCATCTGTGGTCGATTCGCGCCACCCTGCTGCAGGCCGAGCCAATGCTCAAACATCGTCTGAGCGAGCTGCGCCGGCGCATCCTCTTTCATGCCCTGGAGAATGCCGGCTACCCGCACGACGAAGCGCAGGTGCTGGCCGAGGCCGGCTTTCAGGTGTTTCTCGCCGCGCGCCATCAGGTCGAACTGTTCGCCGAGGTACACCCCACGCTTGAGGCCCTGGCCAGTCGCTTCCAGCTCGGGGTGATTACCAACGGCAATGCCGACGTGCGTCGCCTGGGCCTGGCCGACTACTTCCAGTTCGCCCTCTGCGCGGAAGAACTGGGCGTCGGCAAGCCTGACCCTAAGCCGTTCAGCGAAGCACTGAAACGCGCCGGTATCGCCGCCGAGCATGCCGTGCATATCGGCGACCACCCCAGCGACGACATTGCCGGGGCGCAAGCGGCGGGGCTACGGGCGATCTGGTTCAACCCCCAGGGCAAGGCCTGGGTCGCGGACAACCGCCCGGATGCGGAAATCCGGAGCCTGGCCGAACTGCCGGTGCTGCTGCACAGCTGGGCGTAATCCGTCGAAAAAATCGCGGCATTAAAAAGCCCGCAGATCATCAATCTGCGGGCTTTGTGTTTACGTCAGCGGCCTAGATGGGGCGGCTGCCGTATTTGCTGTCCGGCTTCTTGGGTGGATCGGCGACCACATTGGCCTCGACCTCCTGCACCTTGCCGCCACGCGCCAGAAACTCTTCCATGGCACGGGCCAGGGCGTCACGCTCTTTCTGCTTGGCTTCGATGCTCGGCAGTTCTTCGACGTCGACAGCGGCCTTGGCCTTCTTGCTTTTGCTGGCCGGGGCGATCTCGTCGTCACCGTCGCCATCATCACCGCTGTCGCCGTCATCGGCGGCAGCCAGTTCTTCGCCTTCGTCTTCGTCAGCGCTTTCTAATTCGTCGTGTTCCAGATCTTCGTCGCTCATGTTCCAACCTCATGACTTGCGAAAAGCAGAGTAGTTATAGCCCAGCTGCGTCAGCTTTCTAACGTCGCTGATAAAAATTCCAGGGGTCTGGCTGTGGCTGAGCGCTGCGCATCGGCGATCTGCGCTCAACGGCGCGCATTCTAGGGGCTGTTGCCGGTGCATCACAACCGCACCAAAGCCTGTTTTGCCAGGATAAGCTCAGCCAAGGCAAAGATTGTTCGGCGCCCCATAAAAAACAAAGGGCGCCCGAAGGCGCCCTTGTGTAAAGCCAGGAAACTCAGCGCTTGGTGAATTCCGGGTAGGCTTCCATACCGCACTCGGCGATATCTACACCTTCGTACTCTTCTTCTTCGCTGACACGCAGACCGATCACCAGCTTGATGATGGACCAGACGATCAGGCTGCAGACGAAGACCCAGGCGAAGATCGAACCAATACCCAGCAGCTGCGCACCCAGGCTGGCGTCGCTATTGGTCAGGCAGACCGCCAACAGGCCCCAGATACCGACCACACCGTGAACGGAGATGGCACCGACTGGATCGTCGAGCTTGAGCTTGTCCAGACCGAGGATCGAGAACACCACCAGCACGCCACCCACACCACCGATCAGGGTGGCTTGCAGGGCAGTCGGGGTCAGCGGTTCAGCGGTGATGGCCACCAGACCAGCCAGGGCACCGTTGAGGGCCATGGTCAGGTCAGCCTTGCCGAACAGGATGCGCGCTACGATCAGCGCAGCAACCAGACCACCGGCAGCGGCCATATTGGTGTTAACAAACACCTGAGCCACGGCGTTGGCGTCTTCGATGGTGCTCATCTTCAGCTGCGAGCCGCCGTTGAAGCCGAACCAGCCCATCCACAGGATAAAGGTACCCAGCGCTGCCATCGGCAGGTTGGCACCCGGAATGGCGTTGACCTGGCCATTCGGGCCGTACTTGCCTTTACGCGCGCCCAGCAGCAGTACGCCAGCCAGGGCAGCAGTAGCGCCAGCCATGTGCACCACACCGGAACCGGCGAAGTCGAGGAAGCCCGCTTCATTGAGGAAGCCCGAGCCCCATTTCCAGAAGCCTTGTACCGGGTAGATGAAACCGGTCATGACCACGGCGAATGCCAGGAAGGCAAACAGCTTCATGCGCTCAGCCACGGCACCGGAAACAATCGACATGCAGGTCGCGGCAAACACCACCTGGAAGAAGAAGTCCGAACGAGCCGAGTAGTAAGGCGCATCGTCACCGCCGGCGAGAACCGACTCAACGCTGTTCTCGTCACCAATCAGGAAACCCAGGCTTGGCAGGATGCCGCCTTCCGGGCTGGAGTACATGATGTGGTAACCGATCACCAGGTACATGATGCTCGCCACTGCGTACAGGGCGATGTTCTTGGTGAGAATTTCAGTGGTGTTCTTGGCGCGCACCAGGCCGGATTCGAGCATGGCGAAACCTGCCGCCATCCACATCACCAGCGCGCCGCAAACCAGAAAGTAGAATGTGTCAAAACCGTACTGCAATGCAGTCAATGCTGTGTTGTCCATGGTTCACCTCTTGCCGTCGCGCTTTCATAGCGCTGTTCGGTTAAGGCGCCCGGGTTGGCTCCGGGCGCACTCCGTGTGCTTACAGGTTGTAGCCGCGCTCGTTGTGCTCAGAGAGGTCAAGGCCGACCGACTCGGCTTCTTCACTGACCCGCAGGCCCATCACCAGATCCAGTACCTTGAGGATCACGAAGGTGACGATGCCGGTGTAGACCACAGTGACCAGCACACCGACGATCTGAATCCAGACCTGGCCGCCGATGTCTTCCACCGCACCGAAACCGCCCAGTACCGGAGCAGCGAATACGCCGGTGAGGATGGCGCCGACGATGCCGCCGACACCATGCACGCCGAAGGCGTCCAGGGAGTCGTCGTAGCCCAGCTTGCGCTTGAGACTGGTGGCGCAGAAGAAGCAGATCACCCCAGAGGCCAGACCGATCACCAGAGCGCCCATCGGGCCAGCGGTGCCGGCAGCCGGGGTAATGGCCACCAGACCCGCGACCACGCCGGAAGCGATGCCCAGGGCACTCGGCTTACCGTGAGTAACCCACTCGGCGAACATCCAGCCCAAAGCAGCGGCAGCAGTCGCAATCTGAGTGACCAGCATGGCCATACCGGCAGTGCCGTTGGCGGCGATAGCCGAGCCGGCGTTGAAGCCGAACCAACCGATCCACAGCATGGCCGCGCCGATCAGGGTGTAACCCAGATTGTGCGGAGCCATGGCAGTGGTGGGGTAACCCTTACGCTTGCCCAGCACCAGGCAGGCCACCAGACCGGCGATACCAGCGTTGATGTGCACCACGGTGCCGCCTGCGAAGTCCAGCACGCCCTCGTCCCACAGGAAGGCGCCGTCACCGGACCAGACCATATGGCACATCGGTGCATATACCAGGGTGAACCACACAGCCATGAAGATCAGCATCGCGGAGAACTTCATGCGCTCGGCGAAGGCACCGACGATCAGGGCCGGGGTGATGATGGCAAAGGTCATCTGGAAGACGATGAACACGCTTTCCGGGAAGGCGCCAACCAGGCTATCGGGCGTCAAACCGCTGAGGAAGGCCTTGTTCAGACCGCCAACAAAGGAGTTGAGGTTGGTGACGCCCTTCTCCATGCCAGTGGTGTCGAAAGCCAGGCTGTAGCCGTAGACCACCCAGAGGATGCTGATCAGACCGGTGATGGCAAAGCACTGCATCATCACCGAGAGCACGTTCTTCGAACGCACCATGCCGGCATAGAACAGCGCCAGACCAGGGATGGTCATGAACAGCACCAGCGCAGTGGCAGTCAGCATCCATGCTGTGTCACCGCTGTTCAACACAGCCTCGTCCGCCAAGGCCAGGCCTGGGAAAACAAGAGACAAAAGGGCTCCTAGCCCTGCGATTTTTCGCAGAGTCATGGTTTAACTCCTGGGGCGTGGGGGTTCGGAGGCTTAAACTGCGTCGGTGCCGGTTTCGCCGGTACGGATGCGGATGGCCTGTTCCAGGTTTACAACGAAAATCTTGCCGTCGCCGATCTTGCCGGTATTGGCAGCTTTGGTGATGGCCTCGATCACGCGATCGAGTTGATCGTCAGCGATGGCCACGTCGATTTTCACTTTTGGCAAGAAATCGACCACGTATTCAGCACCGCGGTACAGCTCGGTATGGCCCTTCTGGCGACCGAAGCCTTTGACTTCAGTAACAGTGATGCCCTGCACGCCGATCTCCGACAGTGACTCACGGACGTCGTCCAGCTTGAACGGCTTGATGATGGCAGTGACTAGCTTCATGTAACTCTCTCCCGTGTATGGTGGACATGCCCCAGGAATTTCGAACCCGGGCCAAGTCTAAGCGCAGTGCCTGGCTTTTGTAATGCATCGACGCCCTGATCCAGCAGCACCGATGCTCACCAACCGCTCCCGACGAAGCACTTCCCCGCTTCATCTAACGCACCGGAACTGCATCGGTGCATGCGTCGCAAGAGACAAAGCAGAAACCTTGCCAGATTGGCGAAAAGCGATTTATTTCATGCAGTTACCCGGCAAATGCAGGTATCAGGCAGACATCCGCAGACATGCCACGCACAACAACAGTGCACACGCCTGACGCAGGACGCGCGAAAACCGTGCAGTCGCGACTACAGCCTGCTTCAGTCGCACCGGCAGGTGCACTGAACGTGCGTGCTACACTGCCGCGACCTGCAAACGGAACCTCACCATGCTGCCACCCAAAGCCCTGCTAGACGCCCTGACTACCCACGCCTCACGTCTGTTCAACGGCGATGCGCCGCTGCCACGCAGCGAATTCGAAGCGCAATTCAAGGTGCTGCTGCAAAGCGCCTTCAGCAAACTCGACCTGGTCAGCCGCGACGAATTCGACAGCCAGATGGTCGTGCTGGCCCGCACCCGCGCACGCCTGGAAGCGCTGGAAGCCAAGGTTGCGGAAATGGAAGCACGCAGCGCAGACGCCCCAGCCACACGCGAGTAACGTCCACTGCGGGTGAATCTGCCGATCAAGGAGTGATCGATGTCCCTGGCCATAGTCCACAGCCGCGCCCAGGTGGGGGTTGAAGCCCCCGCCGTCACCGTCGAAGCCCATCTGGCCAACGGCCTGCCGTCGCTGGCCCTGGTCGGCCTGCCGGAAACTGCAGTCAAGGAAAGCAAGGATCGCGTGCGCAGCGCCATCCTCAATTGCGCGTTCGAATTTCCCCCCAGACGCATTACCTTGAATCTGGCCCCGGCTGATCTGCCGAAAGACGGCGGGCGTTTTGACCTGGCGATTGCCCTGGGCATTCTCGCCGCCAGCGGCCAGGTGCCGGCCAGCGCACTGGAGCAGCTGGAATGCCTGGGCGAACTGGCGCTGTCCGGAGCGATTCGCCCAGTACAGGGCGTCTTACCCGCAGCCCTGGCCGCACGTGCAGCTGGGCGCACCTTGCTGGTGCCCAAGGCCAATGCCGAGGAAGCCAGCCTGGCCTCCGGGCTGACAGTGATAGCCGTCGAACACCTGCTGGAAGTCGCCGCCCACCTCAATAACCAGACGCCGCTTGCGCCGTATCAAGCTCAGGGCCTGCTACGCCAGACCCTGCCCTACCCTGACCTCGCCGAAGTGCAGGGCCAGATCGCCGCCAAACGCGCGTTGCTGGTAGCCGCAGCCGGCTCACACAACCTGTTGTTTACCGGGCCGCCCGGCACCGGCAAAACCCTGCTGGCCAGCCGCCTGCCCGGCCTACTGCCGCCGCTGAATGAGCAGGAAGCGCTGGAAGTGGCAGCCATCCACTCGGTGGCCAGCCATACACCGCTAAGCGCCTGGCCGCAGAGGCCCTTTAGAACGCCTCATCACAGCGCATCCGGCCCGGCATTGGTCGGCGGCGGCAGTCGCCCGCAACCCGGGGAAATCACCTTGGCCCATCACGGCGTTTTATTCCTCGATGAGCTCCCCGAGTTTGATCGCAAGGTGTTGGAGGTGCTGCGTGAGCCCCTGGAAAGCGGGCAGATCGTGATTGCTCGGGCACGCGACAAGGTGCGCTTCCCCGCACGCTTTCAACTGGTGGCGGCGATGAATCCGTGTCCCTGTGGGCATCTCGGTGATCCTTCCGGGCGCTGCCGCTGTTCCACTGAACAGATTCAGCGCTACCGCGGCAAACTTTCCGGCCCGCTGCTCGACCGCATCGACCTGCACCTCAGCGTGCCACGGGAAACCACCCGGCTGGATGCCAACACCGACGCCGGCCCCAGCAGCGCTGAGCTGGCCACCCTGGTGATACAGGCGCGCCAGGCACAATTGGATCGCCAAGGCTGCGCCAATGCCCATCTGGATCTTAACGGCGTGCAGCAGCATTGCAGCCTGCAAGACGAAGACCGCGCATGGCTGGAAAATGCCTGCGAGCGCCTGGGCCTGAGCTTACGGGCGGCACACCGGGTGCTGAAAGTGGCGCGTACCCTGGCCGACCTGGACAGTGCCGCGCATATCAGCCGCACCCACCTGGGTGAAGCCCTGCAATACCGCCCCAGCATCAGCGGCGCCTGAATCGCAGCCATAAAGAAGCCCCGCATGCGGGGCTGCTTTATATAGAGCTGGGGCTCTTACTGGTCGCGTCGAGCGGCCTGTTCACGACAGGCATCACCGAATGCCTTGAAGATTTTCACCGAGTGCGGGTTCTGCGCCGCCTGCCACTCCGGATGCCATTGCACGGCCAGGGTGAATTGCTCGGCGCCCGGCAGATGAATCGCCTCAACCAGACCATCCTCGGCATGGGCCAGCGCCTCGATACCTTCACCCAGCTTGTCCAGGGCCTGACCGTGCAGCGAATTGACCGGGAAATCGGCCTCGCCCATCAACTCGGCAAACCAGCTACCCGGCACCGCACGCACGCTGTGGCTGTCGGCATACTGCACGTCCACCGGCGCGCTGGTGTCTTCGCGATGGTCATTCATGCCCGGTACTTCATAGACCTTCTGGTGGATATTGCCGCCCAGGGCCACGTTGATTTCCTGCATGCCACGGCAGATCGCAAACAGTGGCAGGCCACGGGCCAGGGCAGCGCGAATCAGTGGAATATCAAACAGATCACGGTCTTTATCCTGGCCCTTGGTTGGGGTCAGGTTTTCCTGGCCGTAGAAGGCCGGATCGATATTGCTGCCCGCACCGGTCAGGTATACGCCATCGACCATCGACAGGTACTGGTCGATGTCGTCGGCACCGCAGCAACTGGGCGCCAGCAGCGGCACACAGCCCGACAGTTCGACCAGGGGGGTTATGTATTTGTGGGTCATGACTTGATAGGCATGCCCTTTGCGCTCTTGCGCGCCCATGGACATCAGGACAACCGGTTTACGCGCGCCGGAGCGCTGTTTCGTATTGTTGTTGGACATACATCACCTTGGGGCAGCCGGGATTGGCTGCCGTTGTTGTGCAGAAGGGCTGACGGTTGTCGCGCACCTTCTGTTTTACGGCTGATTGCGCCTGTCTAGCTGGCCGCCGCAGCGGCATCAGATGCGCGAGAAACACTCATCTGGCAGTCGCAACCCTGGAGCCAGTCTGCCAAAGCCGTAAAATATGTCAAACAAATACGCTTATATTGTTAAGAAATCAGACCGCAAGCAGCAGGCAACTAAGCCGAACAAACGAAGCAAGCCACTGTTTTAAAAGCATTAATCTGATAAAGCTGGCAAACGATAGTCCAATATTTTTTACGCCTTATGCGCTGTCGTGCTAACGCACCCGATTGCCCACCCGCTCAACCGCAGGCAACTGCATCGCCGCCACATCCGCCACCAGATAATCGCGCAAACGACGAAAACGTTCCTGACCACGGCGCGCCTTGGGCCATACCAGGTAATAGCTGCAGCCACTGGGCACCGCGCTGAGCCAAGGCAGGCCGAGTCGGCCCTGGGCGACATCCTCGGCAACCATCACCAGATCGCCAATCGACACGCCATAGCCACGCGCAGCGGCCACCATGCCCAGCTCCAGAGTATCGAACACCTGGCCACCCTTGAGCGGCACCTGATCGGCCAGGCCCATGGCCTGCAGCCATTGCCGCCAGTCGCGGCGGTCCGGGGTGGGATGCAGCAGTTCGGCGGCTTGCAGACGCGGCAGATCCCAAGGTTGTTCGCTCAAGGCTTCAGGCGCGCAGACCGGAATCAGCCACTCGGCAAACAGCTCGGTGCTTTCCCATTCCTCAGGAAAATCGCCCTGGCTCAGCAATACCGCGCAGTCGAACGGCTCATGCAGAAAGTCCACCTTATCCACGTCCATCCAGGCGCTGGTCAGTTGCACCTCACTGGCGCTGCTCAGGCGATAGCGCGACAGGCGCGCGAGCAACCAGCGCATGGTCAGGGTCGAGGGCGCTTTCAGGCGCAGCACCGCGTCGTCGACACGCAGGGTGTTGCAGGCACGCTCCAGCGCCTCGAAACCATCACGCAGCCCCGGCAGCAGCATGCGTGCGGTTTCGGTGAGTTGCAGGCTGCGACCGCGACGCTCGAACAGGCGGCAGGCGAAGTGCTCTTCCAAAGTGCGCACATGCCGGCTGACCGCACTCTGGGTAATCGCCAACTCTTCGGCGGCGCGGGTAAAGGACGCATGCCGGGCGGCGGCTTCAAACGCGCGCAGCGCATAGAGCGGTGGCAAGCGCTGGCTCATGACTGCAATCCATGAGTAATAGTCATGACTGTCATCGCTATTATCCTTTTGTGCTGCCACGGCTGGCTTATGAGAATAGGTGCATTCTCTGCCTGCGCGGATCACCCGAGCAAGCCTTCTAACTGAGTAGAACTCATCATGCCGCAATCCCTTCGCAGCGAACTGCGCGCCATTCTGAAACTCGCCGGGCCGCTGATTGCTGCACAACTGGCGCATGTACTGATGGTGTTTACCGACACCGTGATGATGGGCCTGCTCGGCCCTGCAACCCTGGCGGCTGGCGGTCTGGGCGCGGCCAGCTATTCCTTTGTGTCGATCTTCTGCGTGGGGGTGATTGCCTCGGTCGGCAACCTGGTGGCGATCCGTCATGGCGCACAGGATGCGGCCGGAGTGACCGGGCTGACGCAGAACGGCTTGTGGCTCGGCTGGGGCCTGGCGCTACTGGCCGGTCTGGCGCTGTGGAACCTCGGCCCGGCGCTGCTGTATTTCGGCCAGCAGCCGGAGAACGTCTGCGGCGCTATGCAGTTTCTCTCCACCCTGGTGTTTGCCCTGCCCGGCTATATGAGTTTTATGGCGCTGCGTGGCTTTACCAGCGCCATCGGCCGCCCAGGTCCGGTGATGGCCATCAGCATTGGCGGGGCGCTGGCCAACTTCATCCTCAACTATGCCTTGATCAAGGGCTGGTTCGGCCTGCCGCCACTGGGCCTGGCCGGCATCGGTCTGGTCACTGCCGTGGTGATGAACGTCATGGCGCTGCTGCTGGCCTGGCATGTGCTGCAGCACAGCGCCTACAGCCCTTATCCGCTGTGGCGCGGCTTGTTGCGGCCGGTGTGGGCCGAGCTGAAAGAGCTGCTGCGCCTGGGCCTGCCGATTGGCGGCACCTATGCGGTAGAGTCCGGGCTGTTTGCCTTTGCCGCGCTGTGCATGGGCGCGCTGGGCAGCACCCAGCTGGCCGCACACCAGATCGCGATCATGTCGGTGTACGTGGCCTTTATGGTGCCGGTAGGGATTTCCTACGCAGTGACCTTCCGTATCGGCCAGCACTTCGGTGCCGGCCGCCTGCTGCAGGCGCGCCAGGCTGGGCGCCTGGGCCTGGGCCTCGGCGCGCTGTGCATGCTGGGTTTCGCCTGCCTGTTCTGGCTGGCGCCGCACTGGGTGGTCGGGCTGTTCCTCGACCACAGCGACAGCGCCTATGCCGAGGTGGTCAGCCTGGCCGTGGCACTGCTGGCGATTGCCGCCTGGTTCGAGTTCTTCGATGGCATCCAGACCATCGCCATGGGTGCAATTCGCGGTCTCAAGGACGCCAAGACCACCTTCTGGGTCGGCCTCGGCTGCTACTGGGCCGTTGGCGCGCCGCTGGCCTGGGCGCTGGCATTTCCCCTGGGCTGGGGCGCAGCAGGCGTATGGTGGGGGCTGGCCGGCGGCCTGGCCTGCGCGGCTATCGGCCTGACCCTGGGCTTTGAATGGAAAACCGCGCGCCTGCTGCAGCCAACGGCCGCAGCGCTCGCCCCACCAGCTAGGCGCCTGGTTTCTTGAAGCGATAAAACAGGTTGGGCTCGCTGACCAGATACAACACACCCTGGTTATCCATGGCGATGCCCTCGCCCTGGGGCACGCTGCGGGTCAGGCCATTGCGCCCGGCCAACAGCGACAGGCTGCTGATCGGCTTGCCCTCGACATTCAATTCCAGCACCAGACGTGACTCATCGGACAGCGCCAGCAGATGGCCGCTGCGCTCATCAAACTGCAGGCTGGAGAGATCGCGCACAAACAACCCGGCATCGCGCTGCTGATCATCCACCACATGCACGGCGAAGGGTTGCTGTGGATCACGCTGCGGGAAACCGTGGATTTCATAGATGCGCATCGGGTCGCGCTCCTTGGCAACAAACAGGCGCTGCCCGGCCGAGTCGTAGGCCAGCCCCTCAAAACCTTTGTTGCCATTGCGGCCGATGCTGAGGGAGAACTGCTGCGCCTGATCGGCATGCAACTCAGTGGTGCTGTCATCGACCCACACCTTGATCAGCCGCTGCCGACGCTCATCGCTGATCACATACAGGCCCGGGCTGATGTACTCGACCGCCTCCGCATCGCCAAAACCATGCAGGTCGATACGTCGCAGCAATTCGCCATCGAGCGACAGCTCGATCAACTGCGCCTTCTGATTGGTCACGGTAAACAGGCTGTTGCGATCCGGGTCGTAGGTCAGCGCCGAGACATCATCATCCAGCCCCTCGATCACCTTGGCTTCGATCTCCACCTGATAGCCCGACAGCAGTATGTCGCGCTCCGCTGCCAGGCTTTTGCCCGACTGCTGCAGATTGAACCAGGCCCGCTCAAACAGGCGGTATTCCTGGGCGAACAAACCAAGCAGCAGCAACGCCAGCACGGCAAAGCCAAGCAGCAGGCGCTTCAAGGTGAAATGATCTCGCATGGCGCTTCACTCTCAACACTAACGGGTGGCACAACGGCGTCAGCCCGAAGCAGGGCTTCGGGCTGACATGGGCACATGATGGGGCGATTTACTTGACCAGTTCGAGGTACTCGACATCGATCTCGCGGCTCATCAGGTCGCGATCAACTTCGCCAGTGATCTTCACCGTGGCGGTTTCGGAAATAGCCTGGGCTGGCCAATGCTCATCATCGATCTCGACATGGATGGTGCCGCTGGCGTCCTTGAACTCATACAGCTCATCCTGCAGACGCTTGACGATCTGCCCCTGCAGCACCACCGGGGTGTCATCGGCGGCATCCAGTGCAGCTGCCACGGTGGTGACCTGAGTGGTGGCGCCAGGGCCGGTGTAACCGGTGGCCATGGCAGCGGTGGAGAACAGTGGCGCCAGTAACAGGGCAATAGTCAGACGTTTCATGGGGTAACCCTCTATCAGTAAGTTGATGGGGTTAGCCTAATGGGCCTAGCTGAAGCCAGGCTTAATCGACGCTTAAGCCAAGCTTAATCCGCCGCTACCGGTTCCTTGCGCAACACATAGAACAGGTTGGGCTCACTGACGATGTAGATATTGCCGGCCGCATCCATGGTCACCCCTTCAGCCTGACCGATGCCCTGATGCAGGCCATTCATGCCACGCGCCAGGCTGATAAAGCTGACCGGCTCACCCTGCTCATCAACCTCCAGCAACAGTCGCGACTCATCGGAGAGCACCAGGGCATGACCGGTGCGGACGTCGTAAGTCAGCGAGGAAATATCACGCAGAAACAGATGCCCGGAACTCAACGGCTCAAGGGTTCCAGCCGCGCCATCCTCACCGGGAAACGGCAGGCTGAACAGGCCCAGCGGACCGCGCTCCTTGCCCAGCAGTACGCGCTCATTGCGCGAATCCCAGGCAATGCCTTCGAAGCCCTTGTTGCCGGCATCGGCAAAACCAAGGTCGAAGGATGCCAACTCGGCAAACTCCAGACTGCGGGTCAACGCGCCCAGCTTGAAAGTGGTCAACGTACGGCGGCGCTCATCGATAATCGCCAGACGACCATCGGAGAGCATCTCCACCCCTTCCGGATTGGCAAAACCATGCAGATCGATACGCCGCAGCACCTGACCATCCAGGGTCAACTCGATCAGCTGCGGGTATTTGCCGGTTACGGTAAACAGGGTGTCGCTCTCGGCGCTGTAGGTCAGCCCGGACACTTCGTCCTCTTCCAGACCCTGCAGCGGTTTGCCTTGCAGCACCGCCTTATAGCCTGGCAACCAGATGCTCGCCTGCTGCTCGACAGCTCCTATCTGCTGCTGTTGAAACCAGAAGGACACGCGGTCATCCCAGTGGCGATAGCTCGCCACCAGAACACCAATCAACGACAGGCACAGCAGCACGATCAGCCAGCGCAGGCGCACCAGCCGGGCAATCCAGATCGACATCGCACACAACCCATAAGAACGATGGCTATCAGACTAGAGAGCAACGCTTAAGTTTCTGTTAAGCCGCCAGACCAGAGGCACCTCCAGGTGCCTCTCCAAAGTAGGCTGCGGACTAAAGGGCGCGACTGCTGAAGCGGCTATGCCCGACCAGCTCCAGCACCAGCTCATCACCCTTGTGCAGCGGGCCAACGCCCACCGGCGTACCCGTGAGAATCACATCACCCGGCTGCAGGCTGAAGTGGCCGCAGATATGCTGGATCATCGGCAGAATCGGGTTGAGCATGTCACGGCTGTTGCCGTCCTGCCGTACTTCACCGTTGATCGCCAGGCGAATGCCGATATCGGCAAGGTCTTCAAAGGCATCACCAGGCACAAAAGGCGCCAGCACGCAGGCACCGTCGAAGGATTTGGCAGTTTCCCAAGGATAGCCCTTGGCCTTGAGCGTGGCCTGCAGGTCGCGCAGGGTCAGGTCCAACGCCGGAGCGAAGCCGGAAATGGCATCACGTACTTCTTCGGCATTTGGCGTACGCGACAGCGGCTTGCCAATCAGCACGGCGATTTCCGCCTCGTAATGCACATCGCCCTTACCCTCAACCAGGGTAAAGCCGTCATCCAGCGGCACCACACAGCTGCCGGCCTTGATAAACAGCAAGGGCTCGGTCGGTACCGGGTTGTTCAGTTCTTTGGCATGCTCGGCGTAGTTACGGCCGATGCACACCACTTTGCCCATGGGGAAGTGGATATGGGTGCCATCGACATACTGATGCTGGTAGCTCATGGGCAACTCCTTATGGGAATGCGTTGCGCTGCTCTTTATGGGAGCGTGCCGTGTAGGGCGGGTGAAACCCGCCGCCTGAGAATGGCGGGCTGCACCCGCCCGGCGATCATGCCCGCTTTAGGGCCGGCCGTCGTTGCGACCAAAGCACGATCGCGTAGCCTGGATAAGCGCAGCGCAATCCGGATGTGCCGCGACCCCGGATTGCGCCGGAGCTTATCCGGGCTACAGAAAATCGAGGTCAATCAGAGCGCGAAGATCTTGCCCGGATTCATAATCCCGTTCGGATCGAATACCTGCTTGATCGCCTTCATATAACCAATCTCGGCTTCCGAGCGGCTGTAGGTCAGGTAATCGCGTTTGGTCATGCCCACGCCGTGTTCGGCGCTGATCGAGCCGTTGTACTTCTGCACGGTCTCGAACACCCACTTGTTGACCGTGGCGCACTTGGCGAAGAACTCGTCCTTGGACAGGTTCTCCGGCTTGAGGATATTCAGGTGCAGGTTGCCGTCACCGATATGGCCGAACCAGACGATTTCGAAGTCCGGATAGTGTTCGCCGACGATGCGGTCGATGTCGTGCAGGAAAGCCGGCACCTTGGAGACGGTAACCGAAATATCGTTCTTGTAGGGCGTCCAGTGGCTGATGGTTTCCGAGATGTACTCGCGCAGTTTCCACAAGTTCTGCAACTGCTGTTCGCTCTGGCTCATCACCCCATCCAGCACCCAGCCCTGCTCGACGCAATGCTCGAAGGTGGCCAGGGCCGCTTCGGCGACTTCCTCGGTGGTGGCTTCGAATTCCAGTAGGGCATAGAACGGGCAATCGGTTTCAAAGGCCGGCGGCACGTCGCCACGGGCCATGATCTTGGCCAGAGCCTTGTCGGAGAAGAATTCGAAAGCAGTCAAATCCAGCTTGTTCTGGAAGGCGTGCAGCACTGGCATGATCGAGTCGAAGTCCGGGGTACCGAGGACCATCGCGGTGAGGTTCTTTGGCGCACGATCCAGGCGCATAGTCGCTTCAACAACGAAGCCCAGAGTGCCTTCGGCGCCAATAAATAGCTGGCGCATGTCGTAGCCGGTGGCGTTCTTGATCAGGTCCTTGTTCAGCTCCAGCAGCTCGCCGGTGCCGGTGACAACCTTCAACCCAGCCACCCAGTTACGGGTCATGCCGTAGCGAATCACCTTGATCCCGCCGGCATTGGTGCCGATATTGCCGCCGATCTGGCTGGAGCCGGCCGAGGCGAAGTCCACCGGGTAATACAGCCCTTTGTCCTCGGCAAACATCTGCAGCTGCTTGGTCACTACGCCCGGCTGGCACACGGCGGTGCGGTCGAATTCGTTGAAGTCGAGAATCTGGTTCATGTAGTCGAAGGCCACCACCACTTCACCATTGGCCGCCACGGCTCCGGCGGACAAGCCGGTACGGCCACCGGACGGCACCAGCGCCACCTTGTGCTGATTGGCCCAGCGGACAATGGCCTGGACCTGCTCGATGCTCTTGGGGAAGGCAATTGCCAGCGGCGCTGGGGCGAAGTGCTTGGTCCAGTCCTTGCCGTAGGCGTTGAGGGAATCGGCATCGGTCAGCACTTTGCCGGGCTCAACCAGGGTCTTCAGCTCTTCGATCAGCGCAGGGTTGGTCATCTACGGAACTCTCAAACGATTCATGGTCACCCTGAGCACGCTTCATCTGCCAGGGTAGGTGTTTCGCGGGGCTCGTATGCTAGCATACGCACCCCGTGAATCGTGCCCCCGCGCCGATCTGCGGGCTGCGGCCGGCGGCGCTCGGCCTCTTCCCTGACACTATTTGTGGGACAACAGGTACTCCGATGAGCAAGACCTCTCTCGACAAGAGCAAGATCAAGTTCCTTCTTCTTGAAGGCGTCCACCAGAATGCAGTGGACACCCTGAAGGCCGCTGGTTACACCAACATCGAGTACCTCAAGGGCGCACTCTCCGACGACGAACTGAAAGAAAAGATCGCCGACGCGCACTTTATCGGTATCCGTTCGCGCACCCAGCTGACCGCCGAAGTCTTTGACTGCGCCAAGCGCCTGGTGGCTGTGGGCTGCTTCTGCATCGGCACCAACCAGGTTGACCTCGACGCCGCCCGCGAGCGCGGTATCGCCGTGTTCAACGCACCGTATTCGAACACCCGCTCGGTGGCCGAGCTGGTACTGGCCCAGGCCATCCTGCTGCTGCGCGGCATCCCCGAGAAAAACGCCTCCTGCCACCGTGGTGGCTGGATCAAATCGGCAGCCAACTCCTTCGAAATCCGCGGCAAGAAGCTGGGTATCGTCGGTTACGGCTCGATCGGCACCCAGCTCTCGGTACTCGCCGAAGCCATGGGCATGCAGGTGTTCTTCTACGACACCGTGACCAAGCTGCCGCTGGGCAACGCCACCCAGATCGCCAAGCTGCATGACCTGCTGGGCATGTGCGACATCGTGTCGCTGCACGTGCCTGAGCTGCCATCCACCCAGTGGATGATCGGCGAGAAGGAAATCCGCGCGATGAAAAAAGGCGGCATTCTGATCAACGCCGCACGAGGCACCGTGGTCGAGCTGGAGCACCTGGCTGCCGCAATCAAGGACGAGCACCTGATCGGCGCCGCCATCGACGTGTTCCCGGTCGAGCCGAAGTCCAACGACGAAGAATTCGAAAGCCCGCTGCGTGGCCTGGATCGCGTGATCCTGACGCCGCATATCGGCGGCTCGACTGCCGAAGCCCAGGCCAACATCGGCCTGGAAGTGGCCGAGAAGCTGGTCAAATACAGCGACAACGGCACCTCGGTGTCTTCGGTCAACTTCCCCGAAGTGGCCCTGCCGGCGCACCCGGGCAAACACCGCTTGCTGCATATCCACGCCAACATCCCGGGCGTGATGAGCGAGATCAACAACGTATTCGCCGAGAACGGCATCAACATCTCTGGCCAGTTCCTGCAGACCAACGACAAGGTTGGCTACGTGGTCATCGACGTCGACGCCGAGTACTCCGACCTGGCGCTGGAGAAGCTGCAGCACGTTAAAGGCACCATCCGTAGCCGCGTGCTGTTCTAAGCACTGCGACAACGAAAAAGGGAGGCTTCGGCCTCCCTTTTTCTATGGTGACGCCGCAACCCTGTGGGAGGCGGATCAGGTTTCTAATTCGCGCAACGCAGCTTCCGCAGCCGGCAGCTCTTCTTCGCTAAACACCTGCACCCCAGCGCGGCGCAAAGCCGCTGCGGTCACTCCTTCACCGGTGACTTTGGTGCCACTGAAGCTGCCGTCATAAGTCTCCCGGTTACCGCATGAGGGACTGCGTGCCTTGAGCAGTGCCAGGCGGATGCCATGCTGCGCCACCAGGGCCAGAGCCTGCTGAGCACCCTCAACAAAAGCCGCCGTGACATCCTCGCCCTCCACCGTCAGCACTGGTAGCAGTCCATCGAGTACCTGCGCGCCCTGGCCACCGGCAATTTCCGCCGGCGCACGCGGCGTCGGCAGGCCGCCAGCCACTTCCGGGCACAGCGGCACAATGCGGCCTTCCCGCTGCCAACGCTCCAGCAGGTTGAACGGGCCGTGGGCGCCGCCGTCATAACGCACGCGCTGGCCCAGCAGGCAGCGGCTCACCAGAATCTTCTGCATCACTCACACTCATTGGTCACTTGCCGTAACACGGCCAGGTTACCGCCTGGCCTGGCCGCCGATCAAAGGGACGGGCCACCCAGCAAATTGCCAAGCACATCACGCAGGGCAGCCACTTCGCGCACGGTGCCGGCCTATCCTTCGGCGGGAAGCAACGCGCTCCGATAGCGCGCACGCCAGGCCCGGCACAGACTCTCGGCACTCTAGTCGAGGACACCTCCATGCATCGCCCACTTCGCACCCTTGCCCTGTCACTCGCCGCCAGCCTTGCGGTCTGCACCCTGCCAAGCCAGGCGGCCCTGCTGCCGATGGACAACCAAAGCCTGAGCGAAATCAGCGGTCAGGCCGGCATCAGCATCCGCACCGATGTGCTGGCGACGATTGGTCGGGTCAGCTGGAATGACGATGGCGGCAGCGCCTCGCTGCGCAATGTGAAAATCGACAACGGCTGCACCACGCCCGCCAGTTGCCCGAACGGCTCTGGCGGCAGCTTCGCCTTCGGTGCCGCGCAACTGGGCCTGACCCTGCCATTTTTCGGCGTCAACCTGCCCACGCTGAAGATCGACGTGGTGACCAATGGTAGCGGTCAGCAGCAACTGCAACTGACCTTGCCCGACCTCACAACCATCAACGAACAGTTGGTGGCCAGCGGCATCCCGGCCCAGCGCATTCGCGTACGCCTCGCCGCCGATATGTATGTGGGCGAAAGCCGCCTGGGCAGCATCGAGATGCGCGATATCACTGATCTGCGTGGCACCTTTAAGGTCTGGGGCCACTGAGTAGCGTTACAGCGGCCCATTACCCCGGCGACGAAACCAGCCGGTCAGCGACAGTCGATCACGGTTGGCCGGCAAGACCTCATGGGGCATGTCGGCGGATAGAAACAGCAGCAGGCTGCCCGCCTGCGGCAACACATCACGGGTCTCGCCGTTCGGCAAATACAAACGCAGCGCGCCGCCCTGTTCGGCCTGCCAATCTTCATTGAGATAGAACACCGCCGACACTGCGCGACGATCATCGTCGCGAAAACGGTCTACGTGCTTCTGATAGAACGCCCCCGGCGGATACAGGGCAAAGTGCCCCTCAAAATCCTCCAGCCCCAGGTACAGGCACTGGTTCAGCGCCAGCCGCAGCTCATCAACGATCTGCAGGTACTGATCACAAGCATCCGCCTGCCCCACCTCCAGCCACTGAATATGGTCACCGCGCACCCCTTCGCGCACCTGCTGCTGCGCGCCACGGCCGACGCCGGCGGGCGCCAATGCACCTTGTGCGGCACGGTTACGGCACTCTTCGGCCAGTTCGAGGGTCAGAGAGGAAGCAATAAACTGCGGCTGTAGCGACCAACCCTGTTCGGCCAGGTCGTCAACGATGCGGGTCAGAAGTGCGCTGTGGGTATCGGTCGTCATGCCGGCGATTCTACCAGCGCCCTGCCGAGCCTCGACAAGCGTCAGCATGCCGCAGAAAATAGCCGCCCCTGAATGGAGTCCCTATGCGCGCCCTTTCCGTTGTACTGGCCCTGCTGCTTAGCCTGCCTGTCCTGGCTGACGATTACCTGCAGTTGTATCAGGCGGCCGGCTGGCCGCAACAGCGCATGCACTTCAGCGACGCCCTGCAGGCCGCCCAGGAACGCTACCGCAGCAGCCTGCCGCCCGCGGTGTATCAGGCGCTGGTCAACAACAGCAACCAGCGCTTTGCCGCCGCGGCGGTGGATCAACGTGCGCAACAGGGCCTGCGGAATAACCTCGGCAATCCGGCCAGCGCGCTGCAGTTCTTCCAGTCGCCCCTGGGCCGCAAGATTGTCGATGCCGAGCTGCTCGCCACCCGCAACGATCAACTGGCGCGCTACGCCAACGGTCTGCCGCGCAGTGAGGCCAGCGCCACCCGCCGCCTGCTGATTCGCCATCTGGCCCAGGCGCTACCGGCGCGGGAAGCCGGTGCCGAAGTCAGCCTGGCCCTGGCCGGTGTCGCCGCCGACAGCCTTAGCCAGATGCTCCCCGGCCTGCTCGGTGGCGACAGCGCCCAGGCCATGCTCAATGGCCAACGCCAGCGCTTGATGGAGCAGATCGGCGCGGATCTGGATAACACCCTGCTGCACGTCTACCGCGAGCTGAGCGACCCGGAGCTGGAAGAGTTTGTCAGCTTTGCCCAGTCAGAAAGCGGCAAGAGCTACTACCAGGCAGCGCTGGCAGCCATCCGCAGCGGCTTGGCGGTTGGTCAGAGCAGCGCCAGTCTGGCTCCGGCGCCGCGTGGTATCTGATTAGCTCAACCGCTGGCTGAGAAACTCGAAATAGCGCTGGCGCAAGGCTGGCGCTTCGTTGGCCAGGTGGTGCCGCGCCTCGGGCAGACGCAGAATCTGCGGGGCGGCGAACTTGTCCTGCAGCACCCGCAGGTTGTAGCGCCAGGCCACCGTCATGTCGGCCTCCCCCTGAATGATCAACGGGCTGCGTGTACTGCGTGGCGCGGCTTCGATATGCGGCACCCACTGGCTGAGCGCACCCACCCAGGCGGTCGGCAGGTTGCGTGGCTGCAACGGGTCCTGGTGATGAACGAAGTCGATAAACTCGGCATCGCTGGAATTGACGCTGAAACGCCGGGGAATCTCGCTGACAAAGCGTTTCATGATGCGGTAACTGAACTGCGACCAACCCCAGGCACGCGGCCGCACCAGCGGCGCCAGCAGGATGGTTTCGCCGATTGCCGCGCCCGGGCTGCCGGTCAGCAGGTAGTCGATCAGGATCGCCCCGCCGGTGCTTTGTCCGCACAGGTGCCAGGGCTGTGGCAGCTCTAGCGCAGCTGCTTCAGCCAATACCGCCTGCAACACCGCTTGATACTCGCTGAACGCGCCGATGCTGGCGCGCGCACCGCTGGACAGGCCGTGCCCAGGCAGGTCGAAAGCCAGCACCGCAAAGCCCATACCCAGCGCCCACTGGATTACATGGCGATACAGGCCAACGTGGTCGTAATAGCCATGCAGCAGCACCAGCGTGGCGCGCGGCTGCTCCGGCCACCAGGCCTGTACGGCGATCTGGTAGCCCGCCGCCTGCAGCGTGCCCATACGGCTGCGTGCCGCCCAGGTGTCGCTGAAACCGTAGAACTGCCGATAAGCCTGCTCGCCCGCAGACAGGTCAACGGCTGCGGCCAAGGGTCGCAGACTGGCAAGCAGGTTTTCCGGCTGGAACGGCTCAGGCATTGGCTTTCCATCATTCATGCGGGGAAGTTCCGGCCATCCGGGCCGACGTCATCAGGTTGCGGATATTCAGCTGTCGCGCCAGTCATGGCAAGCTGCGCGCCTGTTCAGCGAAAACTCATCATGACTCGACCCACGCGCAAGACCCTGCTCGCCAGCCTGCTGATTCTGCTCTGGGCCGCCGCCATGCTGGCCGCCTACTGGTGGTATGAAGCGCGCTACCTGCGCAGCTTCAGCGAGCAGACCGCGCTGTTCTACGGCGAACAACTGCGTCTGCCCGATGAGCTAGCCGGCCCCGGACCAATCCGCCTGGTGCATTTCTGGGACCCAGCCTGCCCGTGCAATGTCGGCAACCAGCAACACCTGGCCGAGCTGATCGAACGTTTCACCCCCCAGGACGTGCGCTTTTATGCCGTGCAAAAACCTGGCAGCAGCGGCCAACTGCCCAGCACCCTGAGCGCCCTGCAACCACTGCCTGAGCTGACGGGCAGTGCGCAGATTCCCGCCAGCCCGGCGGTAGCAATCTGGGATCGCCAGGGTCAGCTGGCCTACTTCGGCCCCTACAGTGAAGGCGCCGTGTGCACCTCCAGCAACAGCTTTATCGAGCCGATTCTGCAGGCGCTGATTGCCGAACGCCCGGTCAATGCCAGTAACACCCTGGCGGTGGGCTGTTTCTGCGACTGGCAGAGCCACTGACTATCTCAGGCCATCCGGGGTAAAGCGCTGAAAGATCTGCTGCGCCTCACCACTGGCCTGCAACTGTTCGAGCTGCCGATCAAATTCTCTGACCAGACTTTCACCGCGCGGCGAGCCCTTGCTGACCAGTAGAAAGAACGCCTTGGTGGCGACCAGCGGCACATGGCGCAGTTGCTCATGGCCCTGATAGATACCCAACGCCAAACCGCCATACAACGGCTCGATCTCACTGGGGAAAAAGTCGCAGCGCTGACGCTGCAGCATATCCAGATTCTGCTGGACGCTGGGGAAGCGCTTGATCGGCTCACCCACGCCAAACGGCTGATAGTTGTAGCCGATCACCCCGCACACCCGATACGGTTGCAGGTTCTGCAGCAAGGCCGGCAACGGCACTTCGGCAAAGCGCTGAGCGGAATAGAACAGCCCAAGGCGCGTTTCGTAGAGGCGCGCACTGTAATGCGCGTAGGCCGCGCGCTCGGCGTTGTAGCTGGCATCCCAGGTCAGTTCGCAGCGGCCCTTGCTGGCAAAATCCGCCAGCTCCTGCTGCACCCGCGCCCAAGGCATGTAGTGCACGTCATACGTCAAGCCCTGACGCTGCAGCGCCGTCAGCACCAGGGTGCTGGCCGAGCCGGTCAGGTGGTTGCGATCCACCTCGCCATCGACCCGCTGCCAGTAGGTGTAGGGCGGCCACTCGTTGCTGTCGCCCAGACAGATCTGCACCGGCTGCGCGGCCAGACAGGGCAGCCCCAGCAGCACCCACACTCCACTCACGATCACTCGCCACATAAGCACTACCTCTGGCCTGTGTGGAAAGGCTAGATCAGTCTGCCGCCGTCATCCCAACAACCGACTGTCGGCGAAAGCCCTGCGGCGTCGCACCCTGCCAGCGCTTGAACGCGCGGTAGAACGGTGACAGCTCGGCAAAACCGCAGGCGCGCGCCACTTCACGGATGGCCAGGCCGCTGTCGAGCAGAGTCTGCGCACGCAGGCGGCGCACTTCATCATGCAACTGGCGAAAGCTCTGCTGCTGTTCGGCCAGCGCCCGCTGCAGCCCGCTGACGCTGTAACCCAGGGCGGTGGCGCAACGCGGCAGGTCGCATAGCTGCACACCCAGGTTGACCTCCAGCCAGTAGCGCACGCGGTTGAGCAGCTGGTTTTCTTCCAGCTCGGCCAGTTCCACTTCCGCCTGCGCCCAGAGCACCGCGAACAGCCGCGGGTTGGCGCTGCGCGAGGGGCGGCTGAGCCAGGCGCGCGGGAAGATCAGCGCGTCATGCGCCTGGGCAAAACGCGGCAGCAGGCCGAACAGCCGGCGATGCTCGCTGAGCCGGCGTGGGGCCGGGTGGCGAAACTCCACGCCGTCGAGCGCAAAGCCGCTGTCGTTGACGCTGGCGAGCATCTTCTGCAGCAACAGCGCCAGGCACTCCATCTGCTGGCGCAACGAGCCGACGCCACGGTAATTGAGGTCGAAGATCAGCCGCGCCTGCTCGCCTTCCAGCTCCAGGCGCGCGGCAAATCCGCCGGAAAGAATGTGCTGAAAGCGCACAAAGCTCTCTAGCGCCTGGCCCAGATCGCGGCTGGCCAGCAGCAGGTAACCCACCACATCCATCGGCCGTGGCTGCATCCGCTCGCCGAGGTGCAGGCCGATATCCACATCACCACTGATGCCGGCCAGCGCCCCCCAGAAGCGCGGCGCGTTGTCGTGATCCTCACGGGCATTGAGCAGCGGCGGCGCCAGCACCACGCCCTGATAGGCCTGGCGATAGGTGTCGGTCGGGTCCAGCCCCAGCGCGGCCAGGGCCTCATAAAGCAGGCGGCGCAGGGTGGAGGAATGGGTCAGTGCGCTGGCGATGCTGTTGTGCGGATCGTGTTGCATAAAGGTCTCTCGAATTGACCAAAGACTTTCACTCTTGCGCTGTTTGGTCAATGCCGCACCACGCAGCAGCCCGCACAATGGCAGGGCTGATAAGCAGGCTGTGTAATGCCAATAACAGGACGGCTGGTTGGGCTTCGCTGCGCTCAACGCCAACCTACGTGTGCTGTCCAGCGCAGCCTGATAAAACCAATAACAAGGATTCCCAGATGAAACGCACCCTGACTGCCCTTGCCCTGATTGTGGCCGCCAGCGCCGCCGGCGCTTACTGGTATATCGACAGCAAGCAGCCGCAACGCGCCGGCGAACTGTCACTGAGCGGCTTGCAAGCGCCGGTCACGGTGGATTACGACGAGCGCGGTGTGCCGCATATCCAGGCGCAGAACGAAGCCGATATGTACCGCGCGCTGGGCTATGTGCATGCCCAGGACCGTCTGTTTCAGATGGAAATCCTTCGCCGCCTGGCCCGTGGCGAACTGGCCGAAGTGCTCGGCAGCAAACTGGTCGACACCGACCGCCTGTTCCGCACCCTGGGCATCCGCGAACACGCCGACCGCTACGCCGCCAAGCTGGACCTGAATGCCCCGGCCAGCAAAGCGCTGCAGGCTTATCTGGATGGCGTGAACCACTATCAGGCCAGCCACCCGGCACCGATCGAGTTCGATGTGCTGGGCATCGAAAAACGCCCGTTCAATGTCGCCGATACCCTCAGCGTCGCCGGCTATATGGCCTACAGCTTTGCTGCCGCCTTCCGCACCGAGCCGGTGCTGACGCATATCCGCGATCAGCTGGGCGCCGATTACCTCAAGGCCTTTGACCTCGACTGGCACCCGCAAGGCGTGGTCGGTCAGCACCTCGCCGCTGGCGACTGGCAGGACCTCAACGCCATCGCCGAGCTGAGCCACGCCGCGCTGCTGGATGCCGGCCTGCCGCAGTTCGAGGGCAGTAACGCCTGGGCGGTGTCCGGCAGCCGCACCGCCAGCGGCAAACCGCTGCTGGCCGGCGACCCGCATATCCGCTTCGCGGTGCCGTCGGTGTGGTACGAAGCCAACCTGAGCTACCCCGGTTTCAGCCTGTACGGCCATCACCAGGCGCTTAACCCGGTGGCCTCGCTGGGGCATAACCGCGACTTTGCCTGGAGCATCACCATGTTCCAGAACGATGACCTCGACCTGATCGCCGAGAAAACCAACCCGGACAACCCCAATCAGGTCTGGTATCGCGGTCAGTGGGTCGAGCTGCAAAGCCGCGAAGAGCTGATCAGCGTCAAGGATGCCGAGCCGGTGCGCCTGACCATCCGCCGCTCGCCGCACGGCCCGATCATCAACAGCGCCCTGGGCGAAACCGTCGGCAGCACGCCGATTGCCATGTGGTGGGCGTTCCTGGAAACCGAAAACCCGATCCTCGATGGCTTCTATCAGCTCAACCGCGCAGCCAGCCTAGAGCAGGCCCGCACCGCCGCCGAGCACATCGAAGCGCCCGGATTGAACGTGGTGTGGGCCAACGCCACGGGCGATATCGGCTGGTGGGCGGCGGCGAAACTGCCGCGCCGCCCGGCCGGGGTCAACCCGAGCTTTATCCTCGACGGCAGCAACGGTGAGGCGGACAAAGACGGCTACTACCCGTTCAGCGCCAACCCGCAGGAGGAGAACCCCGCGCGCGGCTATATCCTCTCCGCCAACTACCAGCCCGTGTCGCCGACTGGCATGGAAGTGCCGGGCTACTACAACCTGGCCGATCGCGGCCAGCGCCTGGACGAACGCCTGCGCGACGACAGCGTGAAGTGGGACGTGCACAACAGCCAGGCGCTGCAACTGGAGCCCGGCACCGGCTACCCGCAACGCCTGCTCGCGCCGCTGGCCGCTGACTTGCGGGCTGCAGCCACTGGCAGCGAAGAGCAGGCACTGGTCGAGCAACTGCTGAGCTGGGATGGCCAGCACCAGGTCGAGAACACCGCCGCCACATTGTTCAACCAGCTGGTTTACCAGTTGGCGCGCGAAGCCATGGCCGATGAGCTGAGCGAAGTCTTCTTCGCCAACCTGCTGCAAACCCGCGTGCTCGACAGCGCCCTGCCGCGTCTGGCCGCCGATGCCAGCTCGCCCTGGTGGGACAAGCGCGGCAGCGACGCCGTGGAAAGCCGCGCCGATACCGTCAAAGCCGCCTGGCAGGCCAGCCTCGCTCACCTGCGCAGCACCCTCGGTGACGACAGCGCGAAATGGGCCTGGGGCAGCGCGCACACCCTCACCCACAGCCACCCGCTGGGCCAGCAAAAGCCGCTGGATAAACTGTTCAACGTCGGCGCATTTGCCGCACCAGGTGGTCATGAAACGCCGAACAACCTCTCGCAACCGGTCGGCCCGGCGCCCTGGTCGGTGGTGTACGGCCCCTCGACCCGCCGCCTGATCGACCTCGCCGATGCCGGCAGCGCCCTGGGCATCAACCCAGTCGGCCAGAGCGGTGTGCTGTTTGATCAGCACTACAAGGACCAGGCCGAACGCTATATTCGTGGCGAGTACGTGCCGATGCACCTGGATGCCGAAGCGATCAAAGCCAACAGCCGCAGCCAGCTGATTCTGCGCCCATAAGCCAAGGAGAACGGCGATGAAACGTCTGTTACTGCTTCTGCTGATCATCCTGCTCGGCCTGGTGGCCGTGGTGGTCGGGCGTACCCTGCTACTGCCGGCTACGGCATACAACCGCGCGCCGGTCAGCCTGCCTCAAGGGCTGGATGGCCAACGCGCCGCCGAGAGCCTGGCGGCCGCCATTCGCCTGCCGACCCTGTCGCATCAGGTCGGCGCGCCGGCCAGCCAACTGGCGGCCAGCAACGCCGCTTTCACCGGCCTGCGTGAGTGGCTGGCGCAGCGTTACCCACAGGTCACCGCCAACACCGAGCCGCTCGCCACCGGCAGCCCAAGCATCCTGCTGCGCTGGCCGGGCAAGGACAGTCAACTGCCCCCCGCCCTGCTAATGGCGCATCAGGACGTGGTACCCGTCGCGCCCGGCACCGAAGAGCTGTGGACCCACCCGCCGTTCTCCGGGGCGATTGCCGATGGCTTTGTCTGGGGCCGTGGCGCCATCGACAGCAAAGGCTCGATGGTGGCGATTCTCGAAGCGGTGGAAACCTTGATGGCTCAGGGCTTCCAGCCACAACGCGATGTGCTGCTGGCCTTCGGTCACGATGAAGAAATCGGCGGCCATCAGGGCAACCGACGCATCGCCGCGCAGTTGCAGGAACAGGGCAAACGCCTGGCCTGGGTCAGCGATGAAGGCGGCTTTGTGGTGCGCGGACAGATCCCCGGCGTCAGCCAGGATGTCGCCGTGGTCGGTATTGCGGAAAAGGGCTACGTCAGCCTGACCCTGCAAGCCAATGCCCAGGGTGGCCACTCCTCGCAGCCACCGGCCTTTGATGAAACCGCCATCGGCCGCTTGAGCCAGGCCCTGCAACGGGTCGGCGACGCACCCTTCCAGCGCGGCTTCGACGGCCCCACCGGCGACCTGCTGGCCAGCTTCACCCCGGCGCAATCCTTCGGCTACCGATTGATCTTCGCCAACCTCTGGCTGTTCGGCCCGCTGGTGGAACAACAACTGGCCGCCTCGCCGGCCGGTGCCGCGCAACTGCAAACCTCGCTGTCGCCCACCCTGCTGCGCGCCGGCATCAAGGAAAACGTCCTGCCGCCCAGCGCCCGCGCCACCCTCAACCTGCGCATCCACCCGCGCGACAGCATCGCCAGCGTGGCAGAGCACGTACGCAGCGCCGTAGCGGATGAGCAGATTCAGGTCAAAGTCATGCCCGGCGGGCGCGAGCCCTCGGCGGTATCCGATGTCAGGGGCGAGGCCTATCAGCAGTTCGCCGAGGTAATCCGCCAGAGCTTCAGCAACACCCTGGTCAGCCCCAACCTCACCGTCGGCGGCACCGACTCGCGTTACTACGAGCCGCTCACCGACAACGTCTTCCGCTTCAGCCCACTGCTGATGGAGCGCGAAGACCTGCCGCGCATGCACGGCACCAACGAGCGCGTGGCGATCGATACGCTGGCCAATGCCAGTGGCTTCTACTACCGGCTGTTGCAGAGCCTGGCGGACTGACACCAGTGGCGCGCACCTCCGCCACATAGCGCCTGACGACACTGCGCAGAAGCGCCGCCAGACCAACGAGCAGCGGAACTTAATAGGCCCGCTGCTCGCTCAAAATCTGAAGCTCAGCTCTCTTGCCAGATGATCCGCAGCAAACCCCGGCCGGAAACGCCCAACGAAGCGGCCTTGCGGATCAATAATTGAGAAGGTCAGCGAATGAGCGACCGTATAGCGATCCGGCTCGGGTGAAACTGCAAACTGGATACCCAGCTTGCCGGCAAGCCGAAGCAATTGTTCCTCGCTGCCCGTCACGCCACGAAATGACGCGTCAAAGTGCCTGACAAACTGCCCCACCCCAGCCACCGAGTCGCGCTGCGGATCAACCGAGACAAAGACAAAGGCCATCTCAGCGCCGTCGCCCAGCTCGGCTAAACGAGCAGCCAAGCCTGCCATCTGCGACAACCCTGTCGGGCAAATATCCGGGCAGTGCATAAAGCCAAACAACACAATGCTCCAGCGCCCCCGCAAAGACTGATGGGTAAACGCCCCCTGATCAGACTCAAGCCTGAATGACGCCAGGCTACGGGGTGCACTCAGCCACTCAATCGCTTGCGGCACAGCCGGACGGGGGACGACAAAAGCGGCTACTGCGCCCAACAGCAGCCCCAAACCGAGCAGCAACAGAGCCAGTAGTGGTTTACCCATCGGCCCGCACCTTGCCGCTTGAGTAGAGCAGCCATACCGCCAGCAAGGCGGGCAATGTCACGCCGGCAAAATCCTCAAGCAGCGACTCAGGCCCACAGATGCCCACCAGCACCTCCCATATGTGAAAGAGCGCATGGGCAACCAACCAGGCTGTCGGCAGCAACCACAACAGCAGGCGGTGACGTAGGTAAATCGCCCCGTAGATAAACGCGATGCCGATCAGCAGGTAGATCATGCCGATGTCGCGCAGGAAGTGCTGGTTGAAAGGCCCCCGATCCGGCACACCGGGCACCAGCCAGTACCAGGTTTCAGGCGCCAATGTCATAAAGACGCCATTGCCCATGGCCGCCAGTCCCAGCAGCGAGGCCAGCGCTGTGCTGTGCGCGTTAGACACCTCTTGCCTCCTCAGCCAAAGCAGGCTCACGAGTAGGCGTCAGGAACGACTCATTGACCTGAATTCGGCTGCAGGCCTTGCCGTAACCCAGGGCGTATTTCAGCGCGGGATAGACCCGGTATGAGCTGATGGCAAAACCAATGGCAATCAGCCCCTTGTCACCCCACAGCGCGCGAATCTGCTCACGCAGTTCATCGGCTTCGGGGTTGTGCGCCAGCACCTGTTCTGTAAAGCGCACCACCAACGCAAGCTCCGCGGGGAGGTGCGGCAAATCCCGATCAATCAGTGCGCGTACCAGTGCGGGATCAAGCCCCGCTTCCAGGGCCATGTTGACCACCAGCTGCGTACAGGGCCCGCAATCATCCCAAATAATCGCGCGCAATCTCGCTGCATACAGCGGTCCCATGGGCAATTTACCCGAATGTGCAGACAGGGTTTGCAAGCCCATAAACTTCAGAAACGCACCCAGGTCAGCCTGCAAGATATCCTGCTGATAACCCACGTCGTAGTTATAACGGCGTTTAAACGCCAGCAACATTTTATTAAGTGCATAACGAATCACTTCAAACACCTCATTGCGTTGAATAGTATCTGTGAGTTAAATGAATCACTAAAAACGAGTCATTAACGCAAGCGGAACTCAGGATCATCGAGCCATTGAAATCTCGCGCATCTCCTGAGTGCGCACCGGCCTAAACAAAACAAAGCCGCTCAATAGAAATATCAGGGCACAAATAATCAGCATGAATAAATAACTGCCGCTTTCAAGCAGCCCCGATGCCAGCAATGGACCTGTCGCCAAACCGGCAAACGAAACAACGGCCGCTGTTGTTGCCAGTTTTCCACTGGCGTCCAGCCCAGCAGTCACAGCCAACAAGTAAGACTGCACAGCAGGCCAGGCGATAAACAACATCGCCATTGCCAGCACATAAAGAACAGGGTGTGCTGCAAAGATCAGCAGCAACGCTGCGCTTGCCGAGATCGCGACGCCGAGTAGCAACCAGGACAAACGGCCATGGCGTTTGCCAATCATCATCGGAGCCATCGCGCCGAGCAGGCCTAACAACCCAGTGGCTGCGATGTAGACACTGACCGGCTCAGCAGCGAGACCCGCTGCCAGCCCAATCAGCCCAACATAAGCCCAGATCGCACTGGCAGCCACTTGATAAAGCATGATTGCCAGTAGCAGTAGAAAGGCATGGTGATACTTACCGGAGAACAAGATGCCTGGCTCACTTGAGGCGTTATTGAGCGGGATGTTTGCCACTAGCAGGACAAACAACAAACTCAACAACGCCAAACCGGCCATCACATAAAAAACGGCATGAGCATTGGTGAAGTTCTCAAGGAGTGGCAACAGATAAATAACCAGCGCACCCACACTGAACTGGATAAACAACAAACAGCCAAACGCCCGGTCAGGGTTGTTCAAACGAGCCAGTACAGCAAAGGCAATACCCAGGCTAAAACCGCCAAAAAAACCGGCCACAAAGCGCCAGCCCAGCATTGCTTCATAGGCATCAATTCGGGCGCTGGCTATATCCATCAATGCCAGCACTGCTAAACATATAAAAACTGCAGGCTGCCAACGAATTCGGCTCACCAGAAAAATTGCAGCCGTAGTGCCGAGCAATCCACCATAACCGTTGAGCGCAATGATCTGCCCCGCTTCCACATCAGAGAAGCCAATAGCGCCGGCGAGCGCATTAACCAAACCCGGCAGAAAATTAATATAGGAAAGCCCGGCCATGGTAATAAATGCCATGGCCAGGTAGATAAACAGAGAGTTACCGATGCGTATATTCAACATAGCGCCTCATGAAAGTGAGTTGACTGCCGCTGCTGTTGAATTCTTATGCGGTACTTGCCAGATGAACATACGGTCGCCTGCCCTATCAGTCGTGAATACTATTCACGAATGCTCATGCTAGGCTCCGCCCACGGACAAACTGCATGTGCCTACTCGCCCATGGACAAACTGCGCTTATTAGAACTATTTCTGGCCACCCATGATGGCGGCAGTTTCGCCGCCGCCGCGAAGGTATGTGACACCGACCCTTCCACCGTCAGCAAAGCCATTGCCCGCCTGGAAGCTCAACTGCAACTCACGCTGTTTCAACGCAGCACGCGGCAATTGCGTACCACCACGGCGGGAAAACACTATGCCGATACCGTACGCAAGCTGCTCCAAGACCTCGACTCCTGCGAGGACGAACTGCGGCACCTGAATGACTCCCCCTGCGGCACCCTGCGCATCAACTCGGCGGTCTGCTACGGCCACCTCTATGTCCGGCCCCTGTTACACGCGTTCTGCCAGCGTTATCCCGCGATCAAGCTGGAACTTGAGATCAATGACCTGCATCTGGATGTCATCGACAACGACATTGATATCGCCCTGCGTACCGGCTACGTGAAAGACAGCCGCCTGGTAGCCCGACGACTCAGCCCAATGGACTTTCTCGTCTGCGCCTCACCGCACTACCTCAACACGCAAGGCACACCGCAACACGCGGATGATTTCCACACGCACAGCTGGATTGGGTTTCGCATCAAAGAAACACAACAACTGCAGCCGATATTCTTGCCGAACCGACACGGCGAATACCTTCCTTATGAGCTAGAGCGCCGACATATCACGGATGATGGTGAGGCCATGGCATACATGTGTGCAGATGGCCTGGGCATTGCCCAGCTTCCACACTTTCTGGCAAAGCCCGGCTTGGACAGTGGCGCCCTGGTCTCACTTTATCCCTGCTACAGACCGCCACAGCCAGACAATGGCGTATTTATGATTTATCCCAAGCGCGATTACTTGCCAGCCAAAGTCAGAGTATTTATTGAATTCATGACCACCGCGCTGGAATCTATGGGGGAAAACACTCATCACACGTGGGCAGAAAAATTAACGCCACTCGTTGAGTTTCCTCAGCGTTAATTAAAGTCGATATAGAGAACAACTCCCTATTTTTCTCGAGCCAGCCCCGGCATTGCCGAAACGCGAGCGCCAATAACACACGCTCGGCTCAACACACCGCGCGGCTTGAGCCTCCATACAGATGAGGGCAAACTGCCTGCAGGACAATGCCGCCAGCGGGGCACGATATGGACGTTGTAAAAAGCCTCAAACCAGGTAAAAACGGTACCAAACGCTTTGTCGAACGCTACGGCGACGACCTGATTGCCGTGCGCTACCGTCACGACGCCGAACAACAGATCAGCTACACCACCGTCGAACTGATCGTCGAACGCAAACACAAACCACCGAAAACCCGCACCCAAACGCCCAAACAAGCAACGGCGTTTGTATTCGTGCGCGTAGGTTTTCATGAGAAGGACATGCAACTGACGGTAAAGCAGGCGGGCGGTAAGTGGCAGCCTGAAGAAAAGGCATGGTTGTTAAGTTACAAAGCAGCAGTAGAGCTTGGGCTGCAAGAACGGATCATCAATAGCTGATGGTCAGATATGGATACGAGATAGCCAGATTTGGATACTTATTGCCAGCGATGGCAATTGTGTGCGGATATGGATATGTCGTCTAATTATAGTTAGGTATCATTAAAATGCTTGAGCGCAGCTCGGCAAAAAGTAAAGAAATGACATATGGTCAAGCCATGAGCTTCCTTCAACACCTATACAACTCTGGTATCGGTGTTAGCGAGTGGTATTCTTTCCGGGCCGGCGAAAGCCAAATAAACAGCGGTATTTGCTTTGTTAACACTGCCTCTAACAGGGACACCGTAATAATCTCAAGAAACAAAATTATGGAATTTTATTTAACATGGATAAAAAGCGAAGCAAATGAGTTGCTATTTTCCATTACAGTTAGAACCTAACAACTGGTTCAAACCGTTCGCTGCGCTCACTGGGACGGGCTAAAGCCCGCCCCTTAACCAAACGTTAGGCACCTCCGGTACTTTTTGTTTTGGGGTAAAGCTTCAACCGCAACACCACGTCGCGCTAAAAACTCATAGTCCGCTGTAAACACATGGAAGTACGATGGCAGGCCTTAAAACATTAAATTTATCGCGCAAGAACTTGAGTCCGGCGGTGTCGGCCTTTCCGCTTTGTGTTGCCCGCAGTATCGCGCATTGCAGGCCAGGCCTAACAAGTGGCTCAAATCGTTCGCTGCGCTCACTGGGACTGGCTAAAGCCAGCCCCTTAGCCAATCGTTAGCAACCATGCCTATAAAAATCAGCAGCCCTGCAAATATCCTAGTTTTATTCACACTCGCGCTGGCAGCATTAGGCGGTATTTTCTTCGGTCTATATTCATGCGGCGGTTACTACTGGCACATCCAAGCTTACTGGATTTCTGCGTTGCTATTTGTCGTTGGCTCCGTCACGTTCAAGAACCAAGTGCTAAACACCTTAGGCTCCAAGCTTCTATTTCCAATAATTTACTTGGTCCTCTTCTTGGCTTCACAGTCAGTCGCTGCTACGTTCTATCCATCAGCCCCTGAAAGTTTCTCAGAGTTCATGCGCAATTTTCTTATAACTGTTGAGTACGGCCCATGCGCTTAGCAATCGCGCTCGCATCGCTGCTAACAATGCGCTCAAATCGCTCACTTCGTTCGCTGGGACGGGCTAAAGCCCGCCCCTTAGCTTAATCGTTAGGAATTCCCTTGGCCGCGTTTCACTACAAACTAGAAATTGTCCCACGCGCCTTTCTTGGCGAGCCTGCCATTAACCATGTCTCGCTGGATAAAATTCAAGAAGGGCTGTCGCCTTGGGAGAATTCGTCTGAACCCAACGAACAATTCCTTATCGCAGTTCGTGGCTTATTGCCTATTGAGCACTCTTGGGGTGAAACCGAAGAATATGTATCACCTGCGGACTATGGATCAGACATTAGACTGTGGTGGGAAAATGGGAGGCTTGAGAACATCGAGTTTCGGTTCAATCCATACAGCGACCCTTGGAGCCTTATGCAGGACTTTCTTCAAGTTGTCCGCGAGGCATCGTATATGCTTGTTGAGGTTAGAACTGGAGAGGTGTTAGTGCCGGAGGAAATAGTGCTTAAAGAGCGTTCTGGTGCTGTACATTCCTAACAACTGGTTCAAGTCGCTCGCTTCGCTCACTCGGGACCGGCTAAAGCCGGCCCCTTAACCAAACGTTAGGCTCAACAAATCTTATGCTGAAGAAAATATCAACGATTACGTTAGTCTTAATTTTACTATCCGCACTGTTTATCCAGCACATATACATAAAACACCTGCAAAAGAAATATCTAGTTGGCCACATAGAATTTGGCCACGCACGCGCAATTGACGCATATCAGAGAGTTATTGAACTAGCTGACATAGAAGGCAAGAATTACGCACTAAGAGCGGCAATAATTGGTCAAACCATCGAAACTGTCAGGCTAGAAGAATGGCGTAAAAGCAATAACATACAGCTTTCCCCACATACAATGAAAATACTCGACAAAACAAATGATCATTCTGAAACCAAGAAATAATAGCCTAACAAGTGGTTCAAACCGTTCGCTTCGCTCACTGGGACGGGCTAAAGCCCGCCCCTTAACCAAACGTTAGGCCACCATGAATCGAAACTACGAAATCATTGATGGAATATACCTAGTCAAAGATCACTACGAATTAGACTTGCACAATAACTTCGACTTCATGGGCTTTAATTATTTTATTGACGAGCGTAGAGTCATTTTATCTTGGTCACGTTCAAAGGGGAGTTGGGTAATTCCGGAAACGCCACAAACGTTGAGCGTAGAGTTTATTGGTGTTAGTGAGTTTCGATTTTTACCTCGTAATTCCGGCGTACCATTCTCAGAAGATAACTGCATAAATTCAATTGGTTATCTTGTGAATGAAGATTGGGCTGATGGCGTCATTGTGGTGGAACCAAATCAAAAAGCAGAACCGCACTGGCTTACAGCAATAGACTTCATGTCTGGTGCAGTAATTGCTATTCAAGCTGAGAGTTCTCGTGCTGAAATCACGGCCTAACAATCGGTTCAAACCGTTCGCTTCGCTCACTGGGACGGGCTAAAGCCCGCCCCTTAACCAAACGTTAGCCACCTGCATAAAAACTAAATATTTTATAAATTAACGAAAATTAAAATTAATTTAAAACTGCGCAAATCTCAATGACAACCATTACCAACAAAATAAAAATAGAACCAATTTATATTTCACTTGCCGCCGGATATGCAATAGCAAATTTTTTACTTCTAAACTATACCCACAACATGGGTGGCTGGAATTGGGTTGGTAAATCATGCGCTCTGGCATTTTCATTAATGATAATCATGGCCCTACCAAAATTCAGAGCAGAACTAGGATTCACACTAACTCAAAATAGCAAATCAATTAAAAACTCTTTATCAGCCATCATAATATTATTTTTCTCAGCTCTCTGTCTTAGCTTCACCCAAGAAAGCATTCCCTTCAATGTAACCACGATACTATTCCAGATCTCCATGCCTTCACTTGATGAAGAACTGGCTTACCGAAGCATATTATTGTTCTTGCTACTAAGGGGGCTACAAACAAGTGCAAATACACATTTCAATCCCGCTGTAATTTTAATTACATTATTATTCGGCGCAATTCATGGCATACATTACAGCAGCGGCAGCTTAAGCATAGACCCTCTAGCTTTTCTAATATCAACAGTTGTTGGAGGCATTCTTATGCACATAAGGCTACTGTCAGGAAGTATAGTTTTCCCTATAATTGGTCATTCCGTTTTTAATGTTACACTGCTATCAAGCGCCATGATTCAGCACCATGGCTAACAATAGGTTCAAATCGTTCGCTACGCTCCCTGGGACGGGCTAAAGCCCGCCCCTTAACCAAACGTTAGGCACAAGTCAATGCATGCATCTGCCACTAGGAGTAATCCAAGAAAATACCTAGCACTAGGACTTACTCTAATAGTGCTATCAATAGTATTTTTAATAATCGCACATAAAGCTCCGACAGCCAAAGACGAACTCAATGAATTCAGAGGAAACGTCTCAAACATCAAAATAATGCGCGGGAAATACGGCATCTCCGGATTTGAATTTTACCTTGAAAACGAGAGTAAAATTTTCAGATTTGAATCACATGGCATTGATGCCGAGGAAATCTTTACCAGTTTAAAAAATACAAAGAACAAGAATATCCGTATTCTGGCCCACCCTAATGGCGAACTATCTTGGTTTAGTGGCCTACGGAGATTCCCTGTTTACTCTGTAGAAATCCCCAATGGCCCGAGCATCTCATACGAGCAGTTTTCCAAGTCATGGAAAGATATAAATTCTTTATCTGAGAAAATTTCAGCCACAAGCGCAGTATCTGGTTTTCTTTTTGTTTTCTTATTTCTTTACTCCCGCGCAAGGCCTAACTAGTGGTTCAAGCCGTTCGCTTCGCTCACTCGGGACCGGCTAAAGCCGGCCCCTTAACCAAACGTTAGGCCTATATGGAAATCATCAAACATATCTACGGATCCGAGAAAGTAGAGAAGGCGCTTGGGTTCTGGCCTTCCTTCCATGATGCTGAGGTCATTTCTTTTTCTGTATCGCGAGCATTGCCACTAGACACAAATATTTGCTTTGCCAAACTCGTTGTTCATGTACGGCAACATGCAGAGGTTGGCGTGGGCACTGCTGAATATGCGCTAGCAATCGTCAAAAACGTATTGGTTAACTTTATTTTTAAAGGCGTCTCTGATGTTTCAGTTTCAGAGTTCAATCATCAGAACGTTATAAATGCAATTAAATTCAAGAGCACAGAAGCACTGGGTACGCCTAGCATCTCTGTCGAAATCGAATCTATTTGGGGCTTTGGAGGTTCGCTACAGTGCAACAGCGTTGTGGTTGAGTCCGTAGAAGAACTGCCAATCGTGCAGGCCTAACAAATGGTTCAAACCGTTCGCTTCGCTCACTGGGACCGGCTAAAGCCGGCCCCTTAACCAAACGTTAGACCCAGATCATGAACGGACTCACCCGCGAAAATTCATCAACTATTGCCTTTATCGTGAATTGCTACCTAAGCAACTCAATCAGCACAGATGAATTGCAGCAATGGGCTACTCGAATTATGGAATCAACTGGAGAATATCCAGATTACATAGTTGAATTGCTGAGCTTTGATGCTCCTCGTTTCCATATCTACAAAGCAATCGGCTTCAGCCCTAGTCGCAGATTTACAAATCAGGAGAGCGAAGCAATTTTTGGCATCACATACCTACGTAATCGTGTGGCTTTTGACGGTCCAACTAAAGAGTGCGCTATAAACTCGCTACACATGAACCAGACTATTCTTACAGAATTTAGAACTGCTTTTCCGTTCATCCAAATAGCGGTGTAAGGTCTAACAAATGGTTCAAGCCGCTCGCTCCGCTCACTCGGGACCGGCTAAAGCCGGCCCCTTAACCAAACGTTAGCCATATGGAGTAGATCATGAATTCCAATAACAAACTCGGAATGAACCATGACCACGTTGGTGGGAATTTTAAGTGGGAAATTGAACCAGCGTGCTGCGGAATGCTCAAGGATGCAGTTGCCGAACAATTTGTATTTGTTAGCAACTTCACCGATGAAAAATTCAATCAATTTTATATGATGCCATTGATGGCTAACGGTGAACTATTTCGTTCTGACGGCCTGCCAATCCAACATTGCCCTTGGTGCGGAGAAAAAATCAGAGCTCGCAAGCTATATGAGTCATCCAAGGGCTAACAAGGCGCTCAAATCGTTCGCTTCGCTCACTGGGACCGGCTAAAGCCGGCCCCTTAGCTTAATCGTTATACGCCATGAACTGGATCGAAAAATCTCGAAAATTATTCAACACGCCGAAGCCAGAACACTTCACCGGTTTCGGCCACTGTGAAGAGTGCCTTGATCACGATCTGACTCTTGTGAATTCGGATGTTGACTCTATTGGCTTTGATGAGCTTGGTAATCCTGGCTGGGACCCTATTTGCTATGTAGAAGCAGAAGGTTTTATTTATTACTTCCCAGCCTTTGTAAGGCTTTGCGTAGACAGCAATCCTGACCAGTCATACATTAGTCAGTTTTTATTTCACTTAAGCTATGACGGAAAGAACAATCGATACACACTAGCGTTCTCGGCCGAGCAGCGAAATTTTACACTAAAGTTTCTTAACTATTTGGCAGAAGCAAAAATTGATACCATCACGCTATACGGCGATGAAGAAATGCTTTCTTCTACAATAGAAATCTGGGCCAGCGTATAACAACTGGTTCAAACCGTTCGCTTCGCTCACTGGGACGGGCTAAAGCCCGCCCCTTAACCAAACGTTATGCATCACAAGGAACAATCGTGTGCTAGCTTTCAGAATCGCTCTCAATGGAAAGCTGATTGCCACTATCGGCCAAGAGGACATGTCGATTCTCACGACAACCATCGTTGGAAGTAGCGGGAATCAAAAAAACGAAGTTAACAACTATGTTCGTTTAAACTTAGGTGGTATGTCGCATGAACTACCAGAAGGTTTCTGCCAACACTTTAGGTGGAAAGATCAGACTCTCGATATCGGAGATCGATTAGAAATAGAGATACTGGACACTAATGAAATTGACCCACCAACCAAACGATTCCGCTCAGACCATGAAATTCAAGAGTCCCCCTTCACAGAAGAAGAAGCCCGTGATCTTCGGTACCAAGACTACATAGAACTAAAAAAAGAGTTCGAGCCAGGTAGCGACGCATAACAATTGGTTCAAACCGTTCGCTTCGCTCACTGGGGCGGGTTAAAGCCCGCCCCTTAACCAAACGTTAGGTACACCCAATAAGAGTTATACCAAATGAAGAACCAAATTCTTACTATTTCCGTAATTTGTGCGACTCTCAGCTTTTTCGGCTGCAGTTCTATGGCTCAAAATGGCTCAATGATAGGAGCACATGAAGCCTACGAAAAAGGAAGTTTCAAAAAATGTTTATCATACACTTCAGAAGCTGAATACTATGGCAGCCATTCACGCGTCATGGATGCCCAAATTATGTTCTACAAAGCAATGTGCCTAGAAGGACTAGGTCAAATAGACGCAAGTAAAGGCATATTTGAAAAGCTAGTGAGGCTATATCCAGAGTCTGACTGGGCGATAGTAGCCGCATCTAAAATCCTAAACGAAAAAAACACATCTAATTCCTTATGAATAACAGCCTAACAAACGGTTCAAGTCGCTCGCACCACTCACTCAGGACCGGCTAAAGCCCGCCCCATAGCTTAATCGTTAGGTAAACAAACTACTCCATACTTTCACAAGGCAAAGGTATGCATTGGTACTTCACGGCTTTAAGCTACTCCTTATTTTTACTCGCCATAGCCTTATTAGCTTACAGGCTACACATGCTATTCACGGGCAACAGAATTTTGGGTGTAGTCACTAATCTCATCACTAGGAACAGAAGCCTTACGGGCACAGCAAAATCAACACTACTTGAGATCTCCTACAAAGACTCAAACGGTGTTGACTACAAATTTGAAGCTGACAATGGTTTATTAGTTCACATCTACAAAATAGGAGACTCAGTAAGCCTATCCGAGAGAAATGGCAAAATAATCGTTAATTCATTATTCAACATTCTCACTGCACCAGCTCTCTTAGCTGCAATGAGTTATATGATTTTCAATTTCTTAACCTAACAAAGCAAAGGAATACGGACGCATTGGAAATCGCGAGCGTCGCAAAACATCTTGGCTTTTTTAATTGCCTTGCACGCATCATTGCATCGCACTGGCGCTGGGGCGCTTCGCAGTTGCCGAGCAGAAAGAGCACATCAAACAGCGCAACAGCATGAATCAGCTATTTAAAGCGACAGCATTACTGGCTATCGAGGTGCAACAACTTGTAGCGCGCGGCTCAGGCCCACACCTAACAACTTGTGCAAACCGTTCGCTTCGCCCACTGGGGTGGCCTAACACCCGCCCTTCAAGCTGAGTCCTGCAGTCAGCACCAGCAGCACTGCGCGCTCGTCAGGCCTACCCCGCACCGCGCACCACTTCCCGCTGAAAACCCGGATAATGGCCGCCATTCGTTTAGCCCGTATTCTGGTAATCCCGCATGGAAATCAAGGTCAAGTTTCTCGACAACCTCCGACTTGAAGCCAAGTTCGATGACTTCACGGTGGTGGCTGACCAGCCCATTCGCTACAAGGGCGATGGCTCGGCGCCGGGGCCGTTTGATTACTTCCTGGCCTCGTCGGCGCTGTGTGCGGCGTACTTTGTGAAGCTGTATTGCGACACGCGCAATATCCCCACCGACAACATCCGCCTGTCGCAGAACAACATCGTTGACCCGGAGAACCGCTACGCGCAGATCTTCAAGATCCAGGTCGAATTGCCGGCGGATATCTCCGAGAAGGATCGCCTGGGCATTCTGCGCTCCATCGATCGTTGCACGGTGAAGAAGGTGGTTCAGCAGGGTCCTGAGTTCATCATCGAAGAAGTCGACAACCTGGATGCCGACGCCCAGGCCTTGCTGATGCCTGTGGCGGGAACCAGCACCTACATTCCCGGCAAGGACCTGCCGCTGGAAGAAACCATCGCCAATATGTCGGGCATCATGGCCAAGCTCGGCATGAAGATTGAGATCGCTTCGTGGCGCAATATCGTGCCCAACGTCTGGTCGTTGCATATCCGCGATGCGCAGTCGCCGATGTGTTTTACCAATGGCAAGGGCGCAACCAAGGAGAGCGCGCTGGCCTCGGCGCTGGGCGAGTTTATCGAGCGGCTGAACTGCAACTTCTTCTACAACGATCAGTTCTGGGGCGAGGAGATCGCCAATGCGGCGTTTGTGCATTACCCGGACGAGCGCTGGTTCAAGCCGGGGCCCAAGGATGCGTTGCCGGCAGAGATTCTCGACGATTACTGCCTGGCGATTTACAACCCGGACGACGAGCTGCGCGGCTCGCACCTGTATGACACCAACTCCGGCAACACGCTGCGCGGCATCTGTTCGCTGCCGTTTGTGCGCCAATCGGATGGCGAGGTGGTGTACTTCCCGTCCAACCTGATCGAAAACCTCTACCTCAGTAATGGCATGAGCGCCGGCAACACCCTGGCCGAGGCGCAGGTGCAGTGCCTGTCAGAAATCTTCGAGCGTGCGGTCAAACGCGAAATCCTCGAAGGTGAGCTGTGCCTGCCGGACGTACCAGCCGATGTGCTGGCCAAGTACCCGAGCATCGTTGCCGGCATTCAGGGCCTGGAAGCCCAGGGCTTCCCGGTATTGGTCAAAGACGCCTCGCTGGGCGGCGAATTCCCGGTGATGTGTGTGACCCTGATGAACCCGCGCACCGGCGGCGTGTTCGCCTCGTTCGGCGCGCACCCAAGCTTTGAAGTGGCGCTGGAGCGCAGCCTGACCGAGCTGCTGCAAGGCCGCAGCTTCGAGGGTTTGAATGACCTGCCGCCGCCGACCTTTGAAAGCCAGGCGCTGATGGAGCCGAATAACTTCGTCGAGCACTTCATCGATTCCAGCGGCGTGGTGTCGTGGCGCTTCTTCAGTGCCAAGGCCGACTACGAGTTCGTCGAGTGGGACTTCTCCGGCCAGGGCGCAGATTCGAACGAGCAGGAAGCCGCAACGTTGTTCGGCATCCTCGAAGAGCTGGGTAAAGAGTCCTATATGGCGGTGTACGAGCACCTGGGCGCCACAGCTTGTCGCATCCTGGTACCGGGCTATTCAGAGATTTATCCGGTTGAGGACCTGATATGGGATAACACCAACAAGGCGCTGCTGTTTCGCGCGGACATCCTCAACCTGCACAGCCTGAATGATCGCGGCCTGAAATCTCTGCTGCGCAACCTGGAAAACAGCGATGTCGACGATTACACCGATATCACCACGCTGATCGGCGTCGAATTCGACGACAACACGGTGTGGGGCCAGCTGACCATTCTGGAGCTGAAGCTGCTGCTCCACCTCGCCCTGAAGAAGTACGACGACGCCAAAGAACTTGTGGAAATGTTCCTGCAGTACAACGACAACACCGTGGAGCGCGGCCTGTTCTATCAGGCGTTGAACGCGGCGCTGGAAGTGCAGTTGGACGATGAATTGGAGATGAGCGACTTCGAACCGAACTTCCGTCGCATGTTTGGCAATGAGCGCATGGACGAGGTGCTCGGCTCACTGGATGGCAGCGTGCGCTTCCACGGCCTGACGCCGACCAATATGCAGCTGGAAGGGCTGGACCGTCATCTGCGCCTGATTGAGAGCTACAAGAAGCTGCATGCAGCACGGGCCCGGACAGCGGAACGCTAGGCCGGGTATCCCCCGTACAAACAGATTGAGGTACAGGATGCTGCAGTCAACAGATGAGCTGTCGCGGATAATCGAGATGGCCTGGGAGGATCGCACGCCCTTCGAGGCCATTGCGCTGCAGTTCGGTCTGTCTGAAGCGCAGGTGATCACCTTGATGCGCCGTTCCCTAAAGTCCGGCAGTTTCAAGCTCTGGCGAGCGCGAGTCAGCGGCCGAGCGACCAAACACCTGAAACTGCGCGATCCGAGCGTGAGTCGCGGCTATTGCCCAACGCAATACAAACAACGCTAAAGCGCAGACTCATCAGCTAGCAGGAGCCAACACCGCGCAGTTGCGGCCCTGGTGTTTGGCCTTGTAGAGCAGGCGGTCGACCGTTTCGATAAAGGCCTGGGGCTGGTCAAGCGGGCCGGGTGTCAGGGTGCCAACGCCCAGGCTCAAGGTCAGCAACGGCCCGACCTGGGAATGGGCGTGCTGGATATTTTGCTCGCTGATCAGCTGACGGCAGCGCTCAGCGACCTGGGCGGCGGCCTGGGCATCGGTTTCCGGCAGCAGTAACACAAATTCCTCACCGCCATAGCGGGCCATCAGGTCACGCGGGCGCACGGCTGCGCCACTCAGGGCCTGGCCGACGCTTTTCAGGCAATCGTCGCCCTGGATATGGCCGTAGTGGTCGTTGTATTCCTTGAAGTAGTCGATATCCAACAGGATCAGTGACAGTGGCTGGCCCGTGCGCTGGGCGTTGCTCCACTCCACCTGCAGGCGGTTGTCGAACATGCGCCGGTTGGCCACGCCGGTAAGGCCGTCGAGGTAGGACAACTCTTCCAGCTGTTGCTGCAATTGCAGCAGCTGCTGCTCGGTCTGCTTGCGCTCGCTGATGTCGAACATAAAGCCGATCAGCGACTCGACTTCACCCGCTTCATTGCGCAGCACGTGCACCACATCGCGAATCCACACGTAGCGGCCGTCGCGGGTCAGGGCGCGGTAGTCGGCTTCGTGGTCGGTACCGGCCTGGGACTGCGAGACACAGAAGCCCACCACCGTGTCGCGGTCCTCGGGGTGCATACGCTCGGCCCAATCGTTGGCGCTGATCCAGCTGGCTTGCGGCCAGCCGAGCAGGGTTTCGATCTGCGGGCCGATATAGGCGAAGGTCATGCTGGCCCAGTCGATCTTCCAGGGAATGGCCTTGGTCGACTCCAACAGGGTCTTGTACACCGCGCTATCGGTAATCATCGAATCAGGCATGGTAGGCAATCCGGGCGAGGTATAGCGCAGGTTGTAACCAAGATCGGCAGCCGGCGCAACCGCAGGGCGGATGACTGGCCAGTACTGCCGCAGACAGCACAAGGGCCACGAATGTGGCCCTTGTGCGTTGCCGGGAAAACCACTCAGGCCTGTGCCTGAGCGACTCCCGTGGTTTCATCCATGGCTTGCTGCAGGGCCTTCTTGCGCTTCTCTTCGGCACGGTGGGCGAAGAACCACACCAGGAAGGTGGCGAAAGACACCGCCAGCAGGATCAGGCTGGCCACCGCGTTGATTTCCGGCTTCACGCCCAGACGCACGGCAGAGAAGACTTCCATCGGCAAGGTGGTCGAGCCCGGACCGGAGACGAAGCTGGCGAGTACCAGGTCGTCCAGCGACAGGGCGAAGGACATCATGCCCCCAGCCGCCAGCGAAGGCGCGATCATCGGGATGGTGATCAGGAAGAACACCTTCCACGGCTTGGCACCCAGGTCCATGGCCGCTTCTTCGATGGACATATCCAGCTCACGCAGACGCGACGACACCACCACCGCCACATAGGCAGAACAGAAGGTGGTGTGGGCGATCCAGATGGTCAGGATGCCACGCTCGGCAGGCCAGCCAATCAGTTGCGCCATGGCCACGAACAGCAGCAGCAGCGACAGACCGGTGATCACCTCGGGCATTACCAGCGGCGCGGTGACCAGGCCACCGAACAGCGTGCGGCCCTTGAAGCGGGTCACGCGGGTCAGCACGAAGGCGGCCATGGTGCCCAGCGCCACGGCGGCAATCGCGGTGTAGCAGGCGATTTCCAGCGAGCGCATCACCGAGTTCATCAGCTGAGTGTTGTCGAGCAGGCCGACGTACCACTTCACCGACCAGCCGCCCCACACCGTCACCAGCCGCGAGGCGTTGAACGAGTAGATGACCAGAATCAGCATCGGCAGGTAGATAAACGCCAGACCGGCCCAGAGCATAAAGGTGGAAAAACTGAAACGCTTCATGCCCGGCCCTCCATCTCTTTAGCCTGGTTACGGTTAAACAGGATGATGGGCACAATCAGGATCGCCAGCATGACCACCGCCAGGGCAGACGCCACCGGCCAGTCGCGGTTGTTGAAGAACTCCTGCCACAGCACCTTGCCGATCATCAGGGTCTCCGGACCGCCGAGCAGTTCAGGAATCACGAACTCACCGACCACCGGGATAAACACCAGCATGCAACCGGCGATGATGCCGTTCTTGGCCAGCGGCACGGTGATCTTCCAGAAGCTGTTCAAGGTGCTCGAACCCAAGTCTGCGGCGGCTTCCAGCAGGCTCTGATCATGTTTGACCAGGTTGGCGAACAGCGGCAACACCATGAACGGCAGGTACGAGTAAACGATACCGATATACACCGCCAGGTTGGTGTTGAGGATCTGCAGCGGTTCGCTGATCACCCCCAGCCACATCAGGAAGCCATTGAGCAGGCCGTTGTTGCTGAGGATGCCCATCCAGGCATACACGCGGATCAGGATCGCCGTCCAGGTCGGCATCATGATCAGCAGCAACAGCACCATCTGTTTGTCTTTGTCGGCGCGGGCAATGGCGTAGGCCATGGGGAAGCCGATCAGCAGGCAGAGCAGGGTACTGACCGCCGCCATCTTCAGCGAGCCCAGGTAGGCCGCCAGGTACAGCGCATCCTCACTGAGGAAGATGTAGTTACCCAGGTTGATGATCAGCGTGAGCTTGTTTTCCGCCCAGCTGTACACGTCGGTGTACGGCGGGATGGCCACATCGGCTTCGGCAAAGCTGATCTTCAGAACGATGAAGAACGGCAGCATGAAGAACAGGAACAACCACAGGAACGGCACCCCGATTACCAGGTGCCGGCCCTTGGGCAGACGGCGGCTGATACTCCGGACGATGTTCATGATTGCAGTACCACGCCGCTGTCGTCTTCCCAGTACACCACCACCGGGTCATCCCAGGTGGGGCGCTTGCCACGCCGCTCGGCGTTGGCGATAAAGCACTGGACGATCTGCCCGGAAGTGAGCTTGACGTGGTACACCGAGTGACCGCCGAGGTAGGCGATGTCGTGCACGTGGCCATTGCTCCAGTTGTATTCCGGATGCTCATGGTCACTCGGCAGCGCGGTGGCCATCAGCAGCTTTTCCGGACGCAGGGCGTAGCTGACTTTCTTCTCTTCGGCACGGGTACTGACGCCGTGACCGATGTAGATCGGCTTGTCCAGCTGCGGGCAGCTGATGATCGCGTGGTCCGCTTCGTCGCTGGTGATCTTGCCGTCGAACAGGTTGACGTTGCCGATGAATTCGCAGACCAGACGGCTGGTCGGCGTCTCGTAGATGTCCACCGGGCTGCCGATCTGGGCGATCCAGCCCAGGTGCATGATGGCGATGCGCTGGGCCATGGTCATGGCCTCTTCCTGGTCGTGGGTCACCATGACGCAGGTTACGCCGACCCGCTCGATGATCTCGACAAGCTCAAGCTGCATCTGCGAACGCAGCTTCTTGTCCAGAGCACCCATCGGCTCGTCGAGCAGCAGCAGCTTGGGACGCTTGGCCAGCGAACGGGCCAGGGCCACACGCTGACGCTGGCCACCGGACAGCTGATGCGGTTTGCGCTTGGCGTACTGGGTCATGTGCACCAGCTTGAGCATCTCTTCGACGCGGGCGTCGATTTCCGCCTTGGGCATCTTGTCCTGCTTGAGACCGAAAGCGATGTTCTCGGCCACGCTCATGTGCGGGAACAGGGCGTAGGACTGGAACATCATGTTGATCGGCCGCTCGTAGGGCGGCAGGTCGGTGATGTCCTGACCGTCGAGGAAAATGCGGCCCTCGGTCGGCCGTTCGAAACCGGCGAGCATACGCAGCAGGGTCGACTTACCCGAGCCGGAACCACCGAGCAGGGCAAAGATCTCGCCTTTGTTGATGGTCAGAGAGACATCTTCGACGGCCACAGTTTCGTCGAACTTCTTGGTGACGCGCTCGATCTTGACCAGCACCTCTTTCGGTTGCTGATCGCCTTCGAGAACCTTTTTGTAGGCACTGGAAGCAACTGCCATTACCAAAACTCCCGCAAAAGTAGCGCCCGACCCCGCTGGCCGGGCGCTTTGAATTTATTTACCCGACTTGACCTTGGTCCAGCTGCGGGTCATCAAACGTTGCACCTTGACCGGCAGCTCCGCCGAGATGAACAACTTGTCCAGCACCGCTTGTGGCGGATACACCGACTCGTCGTTGCGTACTTCCTGATCCATCAGCTCGCCCGCCTTGATATTCGGGTTGGCGTAGCCGACGTAATCGCTGACCCCGGCGATGGCCGCCGGATCGAGCAGATAGTTGATAAAGGCATGGGCCTCTTTCGGGTTGCTGGCATCCGCCGGAATGGCGAGCATGTCGAACCACAGGTTGGCGCCTTCCTGGGGGATGCTGTAGGCGATCTCGATGCCTTTGCCGGCCTCTTCGGCACGGTCGGCAGCCTGCAGGATGTCGCCGGAGAAACCGACGGCCACGCAGATGTCACCGTTGGCCAGGTCACCGATGTACTTGGAGCTGTGGAAGTAGGTTACATAAGGACGCACCGCCAGCAGCTTGGCTTCAGCCTTGGCGTAATCCGCCGCACTCTGGGTGTTGGGATCGAGGCCCAGGTAGTTGAGCACGGCCGGAATCATTTCATCGGCCGAGTCGAGGAAGCTCACGCCGCAGCTGGCGAGCTTCTGAATGTTTTCCGGCTCAAACACGGTGGCCCAGGAGTCGATTTGCTCAACACCGAGCACTTCCTTGATCTTGGCGACGTTGTAGCCAATGCCGTTGGTGCCCCACAGGTACGGCACCGAATACTGGTTACCCGGGTCGTTGACTTCCAGCTGCTTGAGCAGCAGTGGGTCAAGATTCTCCCAGTTCGGCAGCTGACTGCGGTCGAGCTTCTGAAACGCACCCGCCTTGATCTGCTTGCCGAGGAAATGGTTGGACGGCACCACGATGTCGTAGCCGGAACGGCCCGCCAGCAGTTTGCCTTCCAGGGTTTCGTTGGAATCGAACACGTCGTACATGGCCTTGATGCCAGTAGCCTTCTGGAAATCGGCCAGGGTGGTTTCGCCGATATAGTCAGACCAGTTGTAGACCTTGACCACAGGCTCGGCGGCTTGCACGGCGCTGATGCTGACGGCGGCGGCCAACAGGCCCGCCAGAAGAGGGATACGACGCATAGGAGCTTCCTTATTGTTGTTGAGAGATGGGGCAGGCGAACCCGCCCCATCCAGTACGGCTAAGGCATTAGCGACCCGATTTGATCTTGGTCCAGCTGCGGGTCATCGTGCGTTGCGCGTTGGCCGGCAGGTCCGGGAAGGTGTAGATCTTGGCCATGGTCGCGGCGTCCGGGTAGATGCCCGGGTCATTGCGCAGGGCTTCGTCAACCAGCGGGGTCGCCGCAGCGTTACCGTTGGGGAACTGCACGAAGTTGGTGATGTTGGCCATGACCTCTGGCTTCATCAGGTAGTTGAGGAACACGTGAGCGGCTTCGACGTTCTTCGCATCAGCCGGGATGGCCATCATGTCGAAGAAGCTGCCAGCACCTTCTTTCGGGATGCTGTAGGAAATGTTCACGCCGTTCTTGGCTTCTTCAGCACGGGACTTGGACTGATACAGGTCGCCCGAGTAGCCGATGGCCACGCAGATGTTGCCGTTGGCCAGGTCGCCGATGTACTTGGAGCTGTGGAAGTAGGCGGTCGAGGAACGGATCGAGAGGAACAGTTCTTCGGCTTTCTTCAGCTCGCCAGCATCGGTGCTGTCCGGTTTGAAGCCCAGGTAGTTGAGCGCAGCAGGAAGGATTTCGGTCGGCGAGTCGAGGAACGACACACCGCAGTCCTTCAGCTTGGCAATGTTTTCTGGCTTGAACACCAGGTCCCAGGAGTTGACTGGCGCGTCTTCGCCCAGTGCAGCCTTGACCTTGTCGACGTTGTAGCCAATGCCGATGGTGCCCCACATGTAGGGGATCGAGTACTGGTTACCTGGGTCGCTCGGGTCCAGCGCCTTGAGCAGGTTCTTGTCGAGGTTTTCCCAGTTTGGCAGCTTGGATTTGTTCAGCTTCTGGAATACACCCGCCTTGATCTGCTTGGCCAGGAACGGGTTGGACGGCACCACGATGTCGTAACCGGAGCTGCCGGCCAGCAGTTTGGCTTCCAGGGTTTCGTTGCTGTCAAAGACGTCGTAGACGACCTTGATGCCGGTTTCCTTCTGGAAGTTGTCGAGGGTGTCTTCTGCGATGTAGTCGGACCAGTTGTAAACGTGCAGGACCTTGTCATCCGCGTGTGCGGCACTCACTACAGCCCCAGCAAGGGACAACGCGAGAAGGGTTTTGCCGAATTTTTTCATGCGTACAGCTCCTGTTGTTGTAGTCGTTTCCGGAAGATGCGCGTCATCTGCAGCACCTTCCGGTGAGCCTGACTTACGCATTGGCGCAGTCTGGCAAGGTCACCACCCGTTGACAACTTTCAGACGTAAGCATCTGAAACCAAAGGTTATTGAACCTTAAACCAGCACCTCTGCAGCAGTCAGGTCGAGGCATTTACGGGCCTTTTCAACCAGTTCATCGATTTCCGCGTGGCTGATTACCAGCGGCGGCGAAATGATCATGGTGTCGCCCACGGCACGCATGATCAGACCATTATTAAAGCAGTGACCGCGGCAGATCATGCCGACGCCGATATCCCCGGCGAAACGCTTGCGGCTGGCCTTGTCCTGAACCAGTTCAATGGCCCCCAACATGCCAACGCCGCGCACCTCACCGACCAGCGGATGATCAGCCAGCTCACGCAAACGCTTCTGCAAGTACGGTGCCGTTTCTGCCTTGACCCGCTCAACAATTTTTTCTTCACGCAGAATGCGCAGGTTTTCCAGGGCCACCGCAGCAGCCACCGGGTGCCCGGAATAGGTGAAACCGTGGTTGAAGTCACCGCCCTGATTGAGCACCTCGACGATATCGTCGCGCACAATCAGCCCGCCCATGGGGATGTAGCCGCTGGTCAGGCCCTTGGCGATGGTCATCATGTGCGGCGTGTTGCCGAAATAGTCGCTGCCGAACCATTCGCCGGTACGGCCAAAGCCGCAGATCACTTCATCGGCGATAAACAGAATGTCGTACTTGGCGAGGATTTCGCGGATGCGCGGCCAGTAGCTGTCCGGCGGAATGATTACCCCGCCGGCGCCCTGGATCGGCTCGGCAATAAAGGCGGCGACGTTCTCCTCGCCGACTTCGAGAATCTTCGCTTCCAGCTGGTCGGCGGCCCAGATACCGAACGCCTCGGGGCTCATGTCGCCGCCCTCGCCGAACCAATACGGCTGCGGAATGTGCACGATGCCCGGAATCGGCAGATCGCCCTGCTCATGCATGTACTTCATGCCGCCCAGGCTGGCACCGGCGACGGTGGAGCCGTGGTAACCGTTGAGGCGACTGATGATTACCTTCTTGTTCGGCTGACCTTTGACCGCCCAGTAATGGCGCACCATACGCAGCATGGTGTCGTTGCCTTCGGAGCCGGAACCGGTGAAGAACACATGGTTCATCCCCGCCGGGGCCAACTCGGAAATCGCCTTGGCCAGCTCCAGCGCCGGCGGCGTGGCCGTTTGGAAGAACATGTTGTAGTAGGGCAGTTCCTGCATCTGCTTTGCCGCGGCGTCGGCCAGTTCCTTGCGACCATACCCGACGGCAACACACCAGAGCCCGGCCATGGCATCAAGAATCTTGTGGCCTTCGCTGTCCCACAGGTACACCCCGTCGGCCTTGGTGATAATGCGCGGCCCGTTTTCCGCCAGCTGCTTGAAGTCGCTGAACGGCGCGAGGTGGTGTTCGCGGCTCATGGCCTGCCACTCGCGGGTTTTCGGGTTGGTCACTTGACTGTTCATAACAACACCTTGGATTACCCGGGCTGCGCACTGCAGCCCGCTAAAATTCTTGGAGCCTGCGAGCAGGCTCATCGCGGCCGCTGGCGCAGGGATCACCCGCGCCAGCAGCCTGGCTGTTACACCGACAACAGCAGGAACTCACGCTCCCAGGAGCTGATCACCCGCTTGTAGTTCTCGTGCTCGGCGCGTTTTACCGCCACGTAGCCACGGATGAACTTCTCGCCGAGGTACTTCTCGGCGTCCTTGCAGGCTTCCATACGCTCCAGTGCGCTTTCGATGGTCACTGGCAGGCGCAGGTTGCGACGCTCGTAGCCACGGCCCTTGACCGGTGCACTCGGTTTGACGTCGCCGACCATGCCCATGTAGCCGCACAGCAGGGTCGCCGCCAGCACCAGGTACGGGTTGGCATCGGCGCCGGCCAGGCGGTTTTCCACGCGGCGGTTCTGCGGCGTGGCTTCCGGTACACGCAGGCCCACAGTGCGGTTCTCTTCGCCCCACTCGACGTTCACCGGTGCCGAGGTATCCGGCAGGAAGCGGCGGAACGAGTTGACGTTGGGCGCGAACAGCGGCAACAGCTCGGGGATGTACTTCTGCAGGCCACCAATGTGCTGCATGAACAGTTCGCTCATGCTGCCGTCGGCATTGGAGAACAGGTTCTTGCCGGTCTTGATGTCCACCACGCTCTGGTGAATGTGCATCGCGCTGCCCGGCTGATCGGTGATCGGCTTGGCCATAAAGGTGGCGGCCACGTCGTGCTTGAGCGCGGCTTCACGCATGGTGCGCTTGAACACCAGAATCTGGTCGGCCAGGTGCAGGGCATCGCCGTGACGGAAGTTGATTTCCATCTGCGCCGGGCCTTCTTCGTGAATCAGCGTGTCGAGGTCCAGGCCTTGCAGCTCACACCAGTCGTACATGTCCTCGAACAGCGGATCGAATTCGTTGGCCGCGTCGATGGAGAACGACTGGCGACCGGTTTCCGGACGTCCGGAACGGCCAATCGGCGCCACCAGGGGGAAGTCCGGGTCACTGTTGCGTTTGGTCAGGTAGAACTCCATTTCCGGCGCGACGATTGGCTTCCAGCCCTTGTCCGCGTAGAGCTTGAGCACATTCTTGAGGATGTTGCGCGGCGACAGCTCGATCGGGTTGCCCTGCTTGTCGAAGGTGTCGTGAATCACCATCGCAGTCGGCTCGATGGCCCAAGGCACGAGGAACACGGCGTTCTCGTCCGGGCGGCAGAACATGTCGATGTCCGCTTCGTCGAGCAGGTCGTAATAGATGTCGTCCTCGACGTAGTCGCCGGTTACGGTCTGCAGCAGCACGCTCTCGGGGAGGCGCATGCCCTTCTCGTCGAGGAACTTGTTGGTCGGCGAGATCTTGCCGCGGGCAATGCCGGTAAGATCGCTGATCAGGCATTCAACTTCGGTGATTTTGCGTTCTTTCAGCCAGCTCGAAAGCTGGTCTAGTTTGGTACTCATAGAGACCTCAGGGTTGGTGAGAGCCGACCTATATATAGTCGGCTCAGCGTTGCCCCGCCTTCTTCCTGCAAGCCTCACCAAAGGCCTGGAAGATGGCGAGATAATTCGGGTTGGATCGTACCTGCCATTCAGGGTGCCATTGCACCCCCAATGCAAAGCTTTTGGCACCTTCGACGGAGAAGGCTTCGATCAACCCGTCAGGCGCCAGTGCTTCTACGCGAAGGCCCGGCGCCAGACGCTGAACGCCCTGGCCATGAATGGAATTGACCTGAATCTCGTCCGGCAAGCCGATGCCGGCGAGCAGCCCGCCTGGCTGCACATGCAGCGCGTGACGCAGGCCATATTGCTGTTCTGCGGGGGTGTCTTCAGGCTCACGGTGATCCATGTAGCCGTCGACTTCGTGCACCTTCTGGTGCAGGGCACCGCCAAAGGCCACGTTCATCTCCTGAAAGCCGCGACAAATGCCGAGCACCGGAATGCCCTGGGCAATTGCTGCTTTAATCAGAGGAAGGGTTGTGCTGTCGCGGGCTGCATCATGCAGGGTGCCGGCATCGCTGGCTGGGCCACTGTAATGATGGGGTTCGACGTTGGACGGAGAGCCGGGAAACACCAGGCCATCAATGTGCTGCAGCAGGTATTGCTGATCGATCTGCTCGCCCAGGGCCGGAATGATCACCGGCATACCGCCAGCGACGGTGACAATGGCCTGCAGGTATTTATCACCTGCGGTGTGATAGATGTTGTGCCCGAGCTGCTTGGTACAGGCACTAACGCCGATGATCGGCTGGCGCGACATGAGACACCCGTTTTATTGCTGTTATGGGTTTCGACCGAGCTTAGCCTTGTTCATTTTTTTTCACAATAGTCATGTAAAAAATTGAACACACCCGACTGAGCACCCCGGCAGACAAGGGTTTCAGCAGGGCCGCAATGCCCTGCAATGCCCTAAAATTGGCCATGAAGCCCCCTTTTGGGGCAAAATGCGCCTCTCTTGACAGCACAGGGTGTTTAAGATTGACTCACACCTGTGCAATTGCATGATTGATATTTTTAACAAAAAAGGTGTTGCATCATGTCGGTACCCCCGCGTGCCGTTCAGCTTAACGAAGCGAACGCGTTCCTTAAGAAACATCCTGAGGTCCTGTTCGTCGACCTTCTGATCGCAGATATGAATGGTGTGGTGCGCGGCAAGCGTATCGAGCGTGCGAGCCTGCATAAGGTTTACGAGCGCGGCATTAATCTCCCGGCTTCTCTATTCGCTCTGGATATCAACGGCTCGACGGTGGAAAGCACCGGCCTGGGTCTGGATATCGGTGACGCCGACCGGGTCTGCTTTCCCATCCCCAACACCCTGAGCAATGAGCCCTGGCAAAAGCGCCCTACCGCGCAACTGCTGATGACCATGCATGAAATGGAAGGCGAGCCGTTCTTCGCTGACCCACGGGAAGTGTTGCGCCAGGTGGTTGCGAAGTTCGACGAACTGGGCCTTACCATCTGCGCCGCCTTTGAAATCGAGTTCTACCTGATCGACCAGGCCAACGTGAACGGCCGTCCACAGCCGCCGCTGTCGCCGCTGTCGGGCAAGCGCCCGCAATCGACCCAGGTGTACCTGATCGATGACCTCGACGAATACGCCGAGTGCCTGCAGGACATTCTTGAAGGCGCCAAAGAGCAGGGCATCCCGGCTGACGCCATCGTCAAGGAAAGCGCCCCGGCGCAGTTCGAAGTCAACCTGCACCACGTCGCCGACCCGATCAAAGCCTGCGACCACGCGCTGCTACTCAAGCGCCTGATCAAGAACATTGCCTACGACCATGAAATGGACACCACCTTCATGGCCAAGCCCTACCCCAACCAGGCGGGTAACGGGCTACACGTGCATATTTCGGTACTCGACAAGCAGGGCAACAATATCTTCGCCTGCGATGACCCGGAGCAGAATGATGCACTGCGCCATGCCATCGGCGGCGTACTGGAAACCATGCCCGCGTCGATGGCCTTCCTCTGCCCGAACGTCAACTCCTACCGCCGCTTCGGCGCGCAGTACTACGTGCCTAACTCGCCGTGCTGGGGCATCGACAACCGTACCGTAGCGCTACGCGTGCCGAATGACACCGCCGATGCCGTGCGCATCGAACACCGCGTGGCCGGTGCCGATGCCAACCCTTACCTGCTGATGTCGGCGGTACTGGCGGGCGTGCACCACGGCCTGACCAACAAGATCGAGCCAAGCGCACCGGTGGAAGGCAACTCCTACGAGCAGAACGAACAGAGCCTGCCCAACAACCTGCGTGACGCCCTGCGCGAGCTGGACGACAACGAAGTGCTGGCACGTTATATCGACCCGAAATACATCGATATCTTCGTTGCCTGTAAGGAGAGCGAGTTGGCCGAGTTCGAAAACTCGATCTCCGACCTCGAATACAACTGGTACCTGCACACGGTTTGACGCAACACCCAAACGCCGGCCTTTGAGCCGGCGTTTTTTATCCCGCTCCCCGCGAAACCGCCCTAGGCATCGCGCCACTCGCGATGGCGGGCAGCGTTCGCCCGCGTTTCTGCTGGGAGCCCCAATCCACATTGGAGGACTCCATGTCTCGCCTGCTTGCTTCACTGCTGCTTGTCCTGACACCGCTGCTGGCCAGTGCCGAGGAGGTGATCCGGGTCTACAACTGGAACGACTACATCGCCCCACAGGTGCTCAAGGACTTCGAGGCACAAACCGGTATTCGCGTGGAGTACCACACCTACAGTACCGCCGAAGAGCTGCAGACGGTACTGGCCAGCGGTGAAGCCATCGACGTGGCCGTGCCGTCACACGACACCCTGCCCACCATGATCAAGAGCGGCAGCATCCAGCCACTGGACTTCGCCCTGCTGCCCAATCGCAAGCACCTGGACAAACAACTGCTCAGCACCCTGGTTGCCCTTGATCCCGCCAACCAGCATGCCGTGCCTTATCTGTGGGGGGCGGTGGGCCTGGCCATCAACACGCCACAGGCCGAAGCTGCCTTTGGCGGCCCACTGCCCAATAGCTGGAGCCTGCTGTTCGATGCCAGCCAAAGTTCACGCCTGGCCAGCTGCGGTATGAGCGTGCTGGATGCCCCCGATGAGACCCTGACCCTGCTGCTCAACTACCAGGGCCGCAGTTTGGCGCGCAGCGCACCAAGTCGCATCGAGCGCTCCAGTCGGGTACTGGATGGCTTGCGCCCGAGCCTGCGTTACGTCGACAGCGAGCGCTATATCGACGACCTCAATCAAGGCAAGTTGTGCGTGGCGATGGCCTGGGTTGGCGATGCCCTGGCTGCCGCCGATGCTGGCCAGCCGGTGCGCTTTATGGTGCCGGACGAGGGTTCGATCCTGTTTATCGACAACCTGGTGATCCCCAGCAGCGCCAAGCGTGTGGACCTGGCCCACCGCTTTATCGACTACCTGATGCAGCCTCAGGTCGCCGCGCTGATCACCGCGGAAACCCTGTACCCCAGCGGCAACGCCGACTCGCGCGAATTTCTCGATGAAGCCCTGCGCAACCAACCAGACCTCTACCCGGATCGCGACACCAAACGCCGCCTGCATCCGCTGGAAACCCTGCCAGAAAAGCACAGCGCAACCCGCGACGTCGTGTGGACGCGCTTTCGCGATGGCAGTTGAGGACTAAGGCGAGTTGCCGAGCGTGGGAGGAGCTTTCGGCTCGGGCATCCTGCTTCGCAATCCACAGGGATGTGGTGAATGCCGCAAGCCGGCCGGGAGCCGGCGCGGCGCTACCTCCTGCATCCATGCAGTCGCAGCCGCGACAAGAGCAAAACAGCTCGCCGCCAAACCGCCTCCCACAAAAGCCGGGCGTTTACTTGACCAGTTGACGCCAGGCCGACAACGAGCCGATCGCGATTAGCTGCGCCTTGCGCGCAGCCAGCGCCTCGGGATCGAGGGGTTGATTTGCCTGAAGGGCAAGCAGCTCTGCCAGCTTGTTCAGCTCACCGAACAGACGGTCGACTTCTGCCACATCCAGCACCTCGCGGGCCAGGTGCAGCCAGACCAGCAAACGCTCGATACGCGGCAACTGCTCGGCCAGATCTTCCGGCTGTTGCTGGTAACGACGCAGTTGCAGGGCCGTGCCTTCGTCGGCAATCAGCGTCGGCAGCCAGTTGCCCAGCGGCGCAGCGCCCTGGCGATTACCTCGGCTGTTGCGCTGCGCAGTCCAGCTGCGGGCCAATAGCCAACGCGACAGGTTCAGCGAGAACAACCCCCAGCGGTTGCCCTGCAACTCTGCAGCAAATAACGCCGGGGCGTTCTTGCGCAGGCTGTCGTCGGCCTGACCGGCCAGCAAACGCGGACGCCAGTCAGCCAACAACTCATCCAGCGCTTCACGCAGGCTGTGAGTGGACGCACGAGGTGCCGCCTGACCAAGGCTACCGAGCAACGCCCGCAGCTCCACCAGTTTCTCCAGCCATTGCGCCAGCAGTTTCCAGTGACCATTGAAGCGATACTGCTCGGCCAGTCGCTGACTGCTACCCAGCAGATGCCAGGCAATCACCCGGAACGCGTCATCCAGGCTCTGCTCCGCGCTCAGCTCTGGTGCGGGCAGGCTCAGGCTATAGCTGCTCGCATCGAACAGGCGATAGCCGCGCTCGGCCTTGCTGATATCGCAAGGCATCAGCGCCAGGTCGGCGGCCAACTCGGCGGCCAGTTCCAGCAGCGCTTCAGGCTCGCCCTGACGCAGCTCCAGCTCCAGCTCGCAGATTTCTTCTTCACCTTCGCCGGCAAGCACCTTGCCCAGGTCCAGCGCGGCTTCGATCACGACCTTGGCCTTGCCACGGCCCCAGGCGATTTCCGCCTTCTCGCGGACAAAATCAGTGGTAAAGATTGGCACCAGCTGCTTCTTGTCCAGCTCGGCCAGCGCTGCCGGCCAGCAGCTGTCGTCGAGCTTTTTCAGGTCCAGCTTGGCCTTGGCCAGGTACCAGTCCCATTCATTACGCTCGGACAGGCCGGCAACGCTCTGCCCGCGGGTTTTCAGGGTCTGGATAAACTGCTCGCCATCGCGGCGCAGACGCAGGGCCACTTTGGCCGCCGCCAGATCACGCGAAGGTGTATCAAAATACTGATTGAAAAGTTCGCGCTGCTCCCAACCACTTTTGTTGCGCTTCTTCAGCAACGGGTGATCACGCAGAGCCGCCAGGGTTTCCCGGCTGACCCGCAACTTAATTTCGGTTTCTTTGTTCATGATGGTGGGATTCAACGCCTACTATGAAATTGTGACAGTCCGATTACCTGCGCTGGCGAGCCCGGAGCCTGATCCGTATACTTGCCGCCTTCTTAACCCAGGGTTCACCCTATGCCAGCCAATCCATTTGCCAGCCTGTTCGGTCGCTCACCCATTGGGCCGATGCAGAAGCACTTCGCTAAAGCCCACGAGTGTGCAGCGAATCTGGTGCCCTTTTTCGAAGCCGTGATGGTGGAAGACTGGGCCAAGGTGGAACAGATACAACAGGAAATGGCCAACCTGGAACACGAGGCCGACAAGCTCAAGAAAAGCGTGCGCCTGCACCTGCCCAAGAGCCTGTTTCTGCCGGTACCGCGCTCGGATCTGTTAGAGCTGCTGAGTGTACAGGACAAAGTCGCCAACCGCGCCAAGGACATCGCCGGCCTGATGCTGGGTCGCGAAATGGCCATTCCACAGGACCTTCAGCCACTGATGCGCAGCTTTGTGCAACGCACCGTGGACGCCAGCGCCCAGGCGCTGAAAGCCATGAACGAGCTCGACGAGCTGCTGGAAACCGGCTTCGGCGGCCGCGAGGCGGCGCTGGTCGAGTCCATGGTCATGGAGCTGGAACAAATCGAACGCGACACCGACAAGATGCAAATCGAAGTGCGGCGTGCGCTGTTCAAGCTGGAAAAGGACCTCCCGCCTGTCGATGTGATGTTCCTCTATCAGATCATCGAATGGATCGGCGACGTAGCCGATCGTGCCGAACGTGTCGGCAACCGACTGGAACAACTGCTGGCGCGCTAAGCGCCAGTGTCCTTTCTGGAATCTACGGATTAATTATTTATGTCTCTGATTGCGGACTACGGCCTCGTATTGCTGCTGCTTGCCTGTCTCTTCGGCTTTTTCATGGCCTGGGGCGTGGGCGCCAATGACGTGGCCAATGCCATGGGCACCTCGGTGGGCTCACGCGCACTGACCATCAAACAGGCGATCCTGATCGCCATGGTCTTCGAGTTTGCCGGTGCCTACCTGGCCGGCGGCGAAGTGACCGAAACCATCAAGAGCGGCATCGTCGATGCGTCGATGATCACCCCGGACCTGATGGTGCTGGGCATGATGTCGGCCCTGCTGGCAGCCGGCACCTGGCTGCTGGTGGCATCGACCAAAGGCTGGCCGGTTTCCACCACCCACTCCATCGTCGGCGCAGTCATCGGCTTTGCGGCCGTTGGCGTGTCCATGGACGCCGTGCACTGGGGCGGCGTTGGCCCCATCGTGGCCAGCTGGGTAGTCTCCCCGGTACTGTCCGGCATCGTCGCCTTCGGCCTGTTTGTCAGCGTACAGAAGCTGATCATCGACACCGATCATCCGTTCCAAAACGCCAAACGCTTCGTGCCGCTGTATATGTTTGCCACCGGCTTCATGGTCAGCGTCATGACCCTGACCAAGGGCCTCAAGCATATCGGCCTGAACCTCTCCAGCATGGAAGGTTTCCTCCTTTCCCTGGGTGTTGGCGGCCTGGTCATGCTGCTCGGCATCATTCTGCTCAGCCGAATCAAGATCGACATCGAGGCGGACAAGGACTTCCACTACGCCAGCGTAGAGAAAGTCTTCGCCGTACTGATGATCTTCACCGCCTGCGCCATGGCCTTTGCCCACGGCTCCAACGACGTGGCCAACGCCGTCGGCCCACTGGCGGCAATTGTCGGGGTGATCCAGTCCGGCGGTGAGATGGCCATTGGCGCCAAATCGGCCGTGCCTGGCTGGGTGTTGCTGCTCGGCGCAGTGGGTATCGTGATTGGCCTGGCCACCTACGGTTACAAGGTGATCGCCACCATCGGCAAGGAAATCACCGAGCTGACCCCAAGCCGTGGCTTTGCCGCCGAACTGGCCACTGCCACCACCGTGGTCGGCGCTTCAGCCATCGGCCTGCCGATTTCCACCACTCACACCCTGGTCGGTGCAGTGCTCGGTGTCGGCCTGGCCCGCGGTATCGGCGCGCTGAACCTGGGCGTGATCGGCAAAATCTTTATGTCCTGGCTGATCACCCTGCCGGTGGGTGCGGCGCTGTCGATCGGCTTCTTCTTTATCCTGCGCGGCGTTTTCCTCTAAACCCCTTCGCGGTTTTATCTCTGCCGGCGATGGCCCTATGATGGGCCTCGCCTGCGGAGATTGCCGATGCCCCTGCCTTCCCTAAAAGACCAGTTCGCTGCCCTGATCGCCGCACCGTCGGTGAGCTGTACCCAGGCGCATTGGGACCAGTCCAACCGCGCAGTCATCGAGCTGCTGTCGAGCTGGCTCGGCGACCTCGGTTTCGCCTGCGAAACGCAGGAAGTTTCCCCCGGCAAATTCAACCTGCTCGCCAGCTACGGCAGCGGCCCCGGCGGCCTGGTGCTGGCCGGGCACAGTGACACCGTGCCGTTCGACGCCGCACTGTGGCAGACCGACCCGCTGAAACTCACCGAAGTCGATGGCCGCTGGGTCGGCCTCGGCAGTTGCGATATGAAGGGCTTCTTCGCCCTGGTGATTGAGGCGGTGCAGCCCTTGCTAGCGCAGCGTTTCCAGCAGCCATTGCTGATCCTCGCCACCTGCGATGAAGAAAGCTCGATGTCCGGCGCCCGCGCCCTGGCCGATGCCGGCCGACCACTGGGCCGGGCTGCAGTGATCGGCGAGCCGACCGGGTTGAAGCCGATCCGCCTGCACAAGGGCGTGATGATGGAGCGCATCGATATTCTCGGGCAGAGCGGCCACTCCTCCGATCCGCGCCTGGGCCACAGCGCCCTGGAAGCCATGCAGGACGTGATGCTGGAGCTGCGCGGCCTGCGCGCGCAGTGGCAGCGCGAGTTCAACAACCCACAGTTCGGCGTGCCGCAGCCGACCCTGAACTTCGGCTGCATCCATGGCGGCGACAACCCCAACCGCATCTGCGGCCAGTGCTCGCTGGAGTTCGACCTGCGCCCGCTGCCCGGCATGCAGCCGGACATGCTGCGCGCGGCGATCCGCCAGAAGCTGCAACCGCTGGCCGAACAGCACCAGGTAACGATCGACTTTGCCCCACTGTTCCCCTGCGTGCCGCCCTTCGAGCAGGCCGCCGACGCCGAACTGGTGCGCCTGGCCGAACGCCTGACCGGGCATACGGCCGCCGCAGTGGCATTTGGCACCGAAGCGCCTTATCTTCAGCAGCTCGGCTGCGAAACCCTGGTGCTCGGCCCAGGTGATATCGACTGCGCCCACCAGCCCGGCGAATACCTGGATATGTCACGTTTGCAGCCTACAGTGCGTCTGCTGCAACAACTGATCGAACATTACTGCCTACAAGCCAAACAACCTGTGTCATCCGGAGGAGAGAACGCGTGAAGCTGCCCCAACTGCGACGATAAAACCGCTCCCGGCTGCCTCGTCTGGCGCGCCCGCGCCACTCCATGCGTTCCGTATTCGACACAGGTTTTTCAAGCAATGCACGACCACGTCACCTGGCTCCGCCACGCTTCGCCCTATATCAATGCCCACCGCGACTGCACCTTTGTGGTGATGCTGCCGGGCGAGGGCGTTGCTCACCCGAATTTCGGCAATATCGTTCACGACCTCGTGCTGCTGCACAGCCTCGGCGTGCGCCTGGTGCTGGTACACGGCTCGCGTCCGCAGATCGAGGCACGTCTGGCCAGCAACGGTCTGACGCCGCGCTTTCACCGTGACCTGCGGATCACCGACAGCCCGACCCTGGAATGCGTGATCGACGCCGTTGGCCAGCTGCGCATCGCCATCGAAGCGCGCCTGTCGATGGACATGGCGCGCTCGCCGATGCAGGGCTCGCGTCTGCGCATCACCAGCGGCAACTTCGTCACCGCGCGGCCGATTGGCGTGGTCGACGGCGTTGACTACCACCACACCGGTGAAGTGCGGCGCATTGACCGCAAGGGCATCAACCGCCAGCTGGATGAGCGCAGCATCGTGCTGCTGTCCCCGCTGGGCTACTCGCCCACCGGGGAGATCTTCAACCTGGCCTGCGAGGACGTCGCGACCCGCGCCGCCATTGACCTCGACGCCGACAAGCTGCTGCTGTTCGGCGCCGAGTGCGGCCTGCTCGACGAAGCCGGCAAGCTGGTGCGCGAGCTGCGCCCACAGCAAGTGCCGGCGCACCTGCAACGCCTCGGCAGCAGCTACCAGGCGGAGCTGCTGGATGCCGCCGCCGAGGCCTGCAAGGCCGGAGTACGCCGCAGCCATATCGTCAGTTATGCGGAAGATGGCGCACTGCTCAGCGAGCTGTTCACCCGCACCGGCAACGGCACCCTGGTGGCCCAGGAGCAGTTCGAATCGCTGCGCGAGGCGACCATCGAGGATGTTGGCGGGCTGATGGAACTGATCACCCCGCTGGAAGACCAGGGCATTCTGGTGCGCCGCTCACGCGAGGTGCTGGAGCGCGAAATCGAACAGTTCAGCATCGTCGAGCGCGAAGGGTTGATCATCGCCTGCGCCGCGCTGTACCAGATTGCCGACTCGGATTTCGGTGAACTGGCCTGCCTCGCGGTCAACCCGGCCTACCGCCATGGCGGCCGTGGCGACGAGCTGCTCGAACGCATCGAGGAACGCGCCCGCGCCCAGGGCCTGAAAACCCTGTTCGTGCTCACCACGCGCACTGCCCACTGGTTCCGCGAACGCGGCTTCGAGCCCAGCAGCGTCGACCGCCTGCCGGCCGCGCGCGCCTCGCTGTACAACTACCAGCGCAACTCGCAGGTGTTTGAAAAGACGCTGTGAATCCAGCGGTTGTAGGAGCGGGCTTGCCCGCGATCAGCGGTGTCCGCCATCGCGGCCAAGACCACTCCTACAGATTGCGTTTCGGTAGATGGGGCGGCAGGTACAAACTCAGATAGGCATCGAACACCCGCATACCTTCCTCGGCCATGCGCGGGGTGATTTCGCCGTGCAGTTGCACCGAACGGGCATACACGCGGTCGCCCAGTTCCATGGCCAGGGCGAACACATCGACATCCTCCGGCAGCTGCGGCAAGGGAAAGTGGCGGTCGAACAGCTGCTGCATCAACTGCCCCAGTTCGATGTCGTGCTGCCGATCCGCCTGGGTCACTTCGGCCAGACCGTGCTGCGCCAGAATCAGCTGACGCGCGGCGGCATCGGCGGCGTAGATCGCCAGCATGCGCTGCTCGATCAGCCGAGACAGATCACGCCAGTCGCGCAGCCGGGCATGTTCAATCGGTTCCTGCAGGCAGGCGCGAAACGCGCTGTGGATATCCGCCGTCAGCCCTTCCAGCAAGGCCGGCACGCTGGCGAAGAAGTGATACACCGAAGACGGTGGAATCTGCGCGCGCTCAGCCACGCTGTAGATCGACAAGCCCGCCACGCCCTGCTCGGCCAACAACTCGCGGGCAGCAGCAAGAATACCGGCGATGCGGCTCTGGCTACTGGCGCGGGGTTTGCGAGCAACAGGCGGACGTGACATGGCGAGACTCGGAGCAAGGAAATAGGGTGGATGGCATTTCGCCGCCTACCCTACACCGAACCCGTAGCCCGGATAAAATCCGGGAAGGGTTTTACTGACAATAAATGCTCCCGGATTGCATCCGGGCTACACGGCGAAGCACCGCCAAATCAGGCGCGCGCGCCGCGCACCCCTTCAGCCAGCGCCGCACACAGGCTCAGCACGCCATCCACCGCCTGCTCGGCAGTCTTGGCATTGGCAATCTGATCAATCAGCGCCGAGCCAACCACCACGCCCTCAGCCAGACGGGCGATGGTCGCCGCATGTTCCGGGGTGCGGATACCGAAGCCGATGCACAGCGGCAGATCGGTGTGACGACGCAGGCGGGTGACGGCCTGCTCGACGTGATCCAGGGTAGCCGAACCGGCACCGGTCACACCGGCGACCGACACGTAGTAAACGAAACCGGAGCTGCCGTTGAGCACCTTGGGCAGGCGCTTGTCGTCGGTGGTCGGGGTGGTCAGGCGGATAAAGTCCAAACCTGCGGCTTGAGCTGGGTCGCACAGGTCCGCGTTATGCTCAGGCGGCAGATCGACGACGATCAGACCATCGACACCGGCTTCCTTGGCTTCGGCAATAAAGCGCGCCACGCCGTACTTGTGGATCGGGTTGAAGTAGCCCATCAGCACCAGCGGCGTCACCTGTTCGCCTTCGCGGAATGCGCGGACCATCTGCAGGGTTTTCGCCAGGTCCTGGCCGCCTTCCAGCGCGCGGATATTCGCCAGCTGGATCGCCGGGCCATCGGCCATCGGATCGGTAAAGGGCATACCCAACTCGATCACATCGGCGCCGGCAGCCGGCAGGCCCTTGAGAATCGCCAGGGAGGCGTCGTAGTTCGGGTCGCCGGCAGTGACGAAGGTCACCAGAGCGGCGCGGTTCTGCTCTTTCAGCTCGGCAAAGCGGGTTTGCAGGCGGCTCATCAGTGGTTCTCCTGCACTGTGTTTTCCATGTGGTGCATAACGGTCTGCATGTCCTTGTCGCCACGCCCGGACAGGTTGATCACCATCAGGTGCTCCTTGGGCAGGGTGGGCGCACGTTTGAAGGCTTCGGCCAGGGCGTGAGCGCTTTCCAGGGCCGGAATGATCCCTTCCTGGCGGCAGCAGGTGTGGAACGCAGCCAGGGCTTCGTCGTCGGTCACCGAGGTGTATTCAACCCGGCCGACATCATGCAACCAGGCGTGCTCAGGGCCGATGCCGGGATAGTCCAGACCGGCAGAAATCGAGTGGGCGTCAATGATCTGGCCGTCGTCGTTCTGCAGCAGGAAGGTGCGGTTGCCGTGCAGCACGCCCGGTACGCCGCCATTCAGGCTGGCCGCGTGCTTGCCGGTTTCGATGCCGTAACCGGCCGCTTCCACGCCGACGATCTGTACGTCTTTATCGTCGAGGAACGGGTGGAACAGGCCGATGGCGTTGGAGCCACCACCGATGCAGGCCACCAGGCTGTCGGGCAGACGGCCTTCCTGGGCGAGGATCTGCTCGCGGGTTTCCTTGCCAATCACCGCCTGGAAGTCGCGCACCATCGCCGGATAAGGGTGCGGGCCAGCCACGGTGCCGATCATGTAGAAGGTGTTGTGCACGTTGGTCACCCAGTCACGCAGCGCTTCGTTCATCGCATCCTTGAGCGTGCCGGTGCCAGCGACGACCGGAATCACGGTGGCACCCAGCAGCTTCATGCGGAACACGTTGGCCTGCTGGCGATCGATGTCGGTGGTACCCATAAAGATCACGCACTCCATGCCGAAGCGCGCGGCCACGGTGGCGGTGGCCACGCCGTGCATGCCGGCGCCGGTCTCGGCGATGATGCGTTTCTTGCCCATGCGCTTGGCCAGCAGGGCCTGGCCGATGCAGTTGTTGATCTTGTGCGCGCCGGTGTGATTGAGCTCTTCACGCTTGAAGTAGATCTTCGCGCCGCCGCACATCGCGGTCAGGCGCTCGGCGAAATACAGCGGGCTCGGGCGGCCGACGAAATCACGCTGGAAGTAGGCCAGCTCCTTCTGGAACTCGGGGTCGAGCTTGGCCTTTTCATACTCTTCGGCCAGATCGTGGATCAGCGGCATCAGGGTTTCGGCAACATATTGGCCACCGAACGAGCCGAACAGGCCGTTGGCGTCAGGGCCAGCGCGGAAGGAAGTCATGGTGTTCTCCTCGGAAAATTCGAGCGCGATTCGCGGGCAGTGATGCTCGCTTCTACGGCAATGGGCACAGGATAAAGCTGTGGCGCGCGCGGCAAAAGCGATAAGATCGCCGCAACCTGTCAGGAAAACTCACAGATGAGCCACGACCTTCCACCGCTAAACGCCTTGCGCGCCTTTGAAGCAGCGGCGCGCTTGAACAGCATCAGCCAGGCGGCTAACGAACTGCATGTCACTCATGGCGCGGTCAGCCGGCAGGTGCGCAGCCTGGAAGAGCACCTGGGTGTAGCGCTGTTCAGCAAGGAAGGTCGCGGCCTTAAACTCACAGATTCCGGCATTCGCCTGCGCGATGTTAGCGCCGAACTGTTCAACCGCCTGCGCAGCACCTGTGCCGAGCTGCAGCAGGGTCAGGCCGACGCACCGTTTGTCCTGGCCTGCCCGGGTAGCCTGCTGGCGCGCTGGTTTATCCCGCGTCTGGACCGACTCAACCGCGAGTTGCCGGAACTGCGCCTGCAGCTGTCCGCCAGCGAAGGCGAGCTGGACCCACGGCGCAGCGGAGTGGATGCCACCCTGTGGTTCGCCGAACCGCCGTGGCCAGCGGATATGCAGGTGTTCGAGCTGGCCGCCGAGCGCATCGGCCCGGTGCTTAGCCCACGTTATGCGCAGTTCGCCGCATTGCATCAGGCACCCGCCGCTGCGCTGCTCGGTGAACCCTTGCTGCATACCAGCTCGCGCCCGCAGGCCTGGCCCAGCTGGGCCGCCAGCAACGGGCTGGATGCCAGCGCACTGAAGCTCGGCCAGGGTTTCGAGCATCTGTATTACCTGCTGGAAGCCGCAGCAGCCGGCCTGGGTGTGGCCATCGCACCGCAGCAACTGGTGACCGACGACCTGGCCGGCGGTCGCCTGGTCGCGCCCTGGGGCTTTGTCGAAACCTCGGCACGCCTGGCCCTGTGGGTGCCGGCACGGCGCCTGGATAAACGCGCACAACTGTTGGCCGCCTGGCTACGTCACGAGTTGCAAGGCTGAATCGGCGCCGGGCAGAACTGCGGCGACTCAACTAGCGTTGAATCATCAACCTGTGGAGAACGCCCATGTCCGACCATCACACCTACAAGAAAATCGAAATCGTCGGGTCCTCGAAAGTCAGCATCGAGGATGCCATCGAAAATGCCCTGGCCGAATGCGCCAAGTCGGTACGCAACCTCGACTGGTTCGAGGTGGTGGAGACCCGTGGGCATATCGTGGATGGCAAGGTCGGTCACTATCAGGTCACCTTGAAGATCGGCTTCCGCCTGAGCGATAGCTGAGCCCCCAATGCTGCGGTCATGCCTGAACATGGCCGCCGGCCTTCCCACCCGACGCAACGTGCCCCTTGGAATCCGTAGAACAAGCCCCACTATCTAACTCAGGTATTGGCGCTTTGTGGCGCCCCAACACACGGATAACCCACAGGCGGCCCGATGAGCGCACTCGCACAGAGCAAATTCTCCACCCTGGACCTCGCCCCGATTCGCGATGACGGCAACGCCGCCCAGGCCCTGCACAACTCCCTGGCGCTGGCGCAGCATGTCGAGCGCCTGGGCTTCGAGCGTTTCTGGGTGGCCGAACACCACAATATGGACGGCATCGCCAGTTCAGCCACTGCTGTGCTGCTGGGGTATCTGGCCGCCGGCACGTCGAAGATTCGCCTGGGTTCCGGCGGGGTGATGCTGCCCAATCACGCACCGCTGGTAATTGCCGAGCAGTTCGGCACCCTGGCCACGCTTTACCCCGGCCGCATTGAATTGGGCCTGGGTCGCGCGCCAGGGGCGGATCACTTCACCGCCCAGGCGCTGCGCCGCGACCGGATTGGCAGCGCCGACGACTTCCCAGCGGATGTTGCAGAGCTGCAGCGCTACCTCGGCCCACGCACGCCGGATCAGCGGGTAATCGCCATGCCCGGCAGCGACACCAATGTGCCAATCTGGCTGCTCGGCTCCAGCCTGTTCAGTGCCCAGCTGGCGGGCGAAAAGGGCCTGCCCTACGCCTTCGCCTCGCACTTCGCGCCGCGCTATATGCATGAAGCGATTCGCGTCTACCGCAACCACTTCAAACCCTCGGCAGTGCTCGACAAGCCCTATGTAATGCTCGGCGTACCGCTGATCGCTGCCGACACGGATGAACAGGCTGAATACCTGGCCACCTCGGCCTACCAGCGCATCCTCGCGCTGATTCGCGGCCAGAGCCTGGTGCAGAAACCGCCGGTGGCCAGCATGCAGGGCCTGTGGTTACCGCATGAGAAAGAGGCCGTGAGCAGCTTCCTCGGCATGGCAATGATCGGCGGGCCGGACAAGGTGCGCACGCGTCTGGAGCTGCTGCTGGAACAGACTGGCGCCGATGAACTGATCTTCACCTGCGACCTCTATGACTTCGCCGACCGCCTGCATGCCTTCGAACTGCTGGCACAATTACGCGACTAACCAGGCCGGTCAGAACGTACCGCAGCGCAACACCTGGCCGCGCGCCAGCACATTGCGTTGCTCGTCATAGAGCCAGGCCTGGGCCTTCATCTGCATCGGGCGGGCTTCCAGACGGTAGCGCTGCCCGGCAGCAAAATCGGCATAACGCACACGGATATCGCAGGTCACCTGCCGGGGCTCGCTGATGCCGTCCTGACCACCGCCGCTGTTCACTTCAAACTGCAAACGCGCCTGCAATTCATGAGCACCCACCGGCACCTGAAAATAGCGGCCATCGTTCAGCCGCTGACCGTCGAGACGATCGGCCATCAGCAGCGTTCCTGCATTGCTGCGCAGCTCAACCCAAGCCTGGTTTGGGTCAGGCGGCGGCACGGGCGAAGCACAGGCAGCGAGCGCCAGCACAGCACTGCATAAAGCCAGGTAACGCATGGGGCACCTCCATAAATCACAACAACCCAAGGGTCTGTTGACGTTTCGTTCGCGGCCGCGCCGAAGCCTGTTTTAGCGCGAGGCAAGGCACGAGACACGAAGTTTGGTTGTTCCAAATGAGTGTCGAGAAACGCAGTATCGCGCTAAAACAGGCTCGGCCCTTCGGGTTGCGCGAAAAATCTCGCCAAGCGGTGTTGGAGGACTTGGCAAGGGAACACCATTACCTGCGTCCTCCGCCTAGCCTGGCGAGATTTTTCGCGGCAACGCGGTTCGCGACGAAACGTCAACAGACCCTAACCTACGCCGATCCCGTGCTGGAGGCAGCAGCGCTGATGCGCTAGCGTGGCAGCCTGTTTATTCACGGGTATTGATCCATGTTCGACGCCCTGCTCTGCCGCTGGGTTCCACTGGCCGCGGCGCTGCTGCTGAGCGGCTGCAGCACCCTGGATTACTACAGCCACCTGGCCGGCGGCCAACTGCAACTGCTGCAGGCGCGCGAGCCGATTGCCGAGCTGCTGGAGAACCCGTCTGCCGACCCCGAACTCAAGCAACGCCTGGCACTCGCGCAACAGGCGCGGGATTTCGCCAGCGCCCAGCTGAGCCTGCCCGACAACGGCAGCTATCGCCTGTATGCCGATATTCAGCGGCCATTCGTGGTGTGGAATGTGTTTGCCACCCCGGAGTTTTCCCTGTCGCCGGAGCTGCACTGCTTCCCCATCGCCGGCTGCGTGGCCTATCGCGGCTTCTACAGCCAGGGCCGGGCACGCGGCGCGGCAGCTTTGCTGAAACAGCAGGGCCTGGATACTTACCTGGGTGGGGTCGAGGCCTATTCCACCCTGGGCTGGTTCGATGACCCGATTCTCAACACCATGCTGCGCTGGAGCGATGAGCGTCTGATCGCAGTGATTTTTCACGAGCTGGCGCACCAGCAGCTGTATGTGGCCAACGACACCGCGTTCAACGAATCCTTCGCCAGCTTTGTCGAACGCGAGGGCCTGCGCCAATGGCGTGCCAAGCAAGGGCTGCTGCACGTCGATCCGCAGGGCGAGCGTCAGCGTGAACAATTTGCCGCCCTGGTGCTGGCCAGCCGCACACGGCTGCAACAGCTCTACGCCAGTGACCTGCCAGCGGCGCAGATGCGCAGCGGCAAGCAGGCCGAGTTCGCCCGTTTGCGTGCTGAATACCGCGCGTTGCGCGAACGCGAGTGGGGCGGCCGAGGCCGTTACGATGACTGGATCAACGCGCCGATGAATAACGCCAAGCTGCTGCCGTTTGGCCTCTATGATCAATGGGTGCCGGCCTTCGCCGCACTGTTCGAACAGGCTGGTCGCGACTGGTCACGCTTCTACCAGCAGGTCGAGGCATTGGGCAGACTGCCTGCCGCCGAACGGCAGCAGGCGCTGACCGGATTATCTGCAGGCACTTAGAACTTACGTACCCGAACCCCAGTCCAACTTTCGTTATTTCTGTTCACGCAAAAGGAGCGATGCAATGAACAAATTCACCCTGGCTGTGCTGCTCGGCCTAGTCAGCACCAGCGCTTTGGCCGCCCCCAAACCCTGCGAAGAGCTGCGCGCGGAGATTGAAGTGAAAATCCAGGCCGCCGGCGTTGCCAGCTACACCCTGGAAATCGTGCCCAACGAAGATGCCCGAGACCCCAATATGGTGGTCGGCAGCTGCGACGGCGGCACCAAGAAGATCATCTATCAGAAAAACGGCTGACTCGCGGATCGGTGATTGTCAGCGGCTAACCCATACAGTCTGCAAAAGACCGGAATGTAGCCCGGATAAGCGCAGCGTAATCCGGGGGCCGTGATCCCGGATTGCGCCAAGGCTTATCCGGGCTACAGGGGTTTCGTAAAAGCGCTGGGAACGCCGTCCATCCTACGATTTAGCCCACAAACGCCTGGTGCAACTCGGCCAGGCTATGGAAGTGATAGGTCGGCGCCTCGGCCTGTAATTCAGCCAGGCTGCCAAAGCCATAGCCCACCGCCGCCGCATCCAGGCCATTGCGCCGCGCGCCGATCAGGTCGTGCTTGCGATCACCGATCATCAGCGTCGCCTCTGGCGCAAGCTGTTCTTTTTCCAGCAGGTGGGCGATCAGCTCAACCTTGTCAGTACGCGTGCCGTCCAGCTCGCTGCCGTAAATCACCTTGAAGTGCTTCGCGAAACCAAAGTGCTTAGCAATCTGCTCGGCAAATACCGTTGGCTTGCTGGTGGCGATATACAGCGTGCGCTGCTGGTTCTGCAGCAGCTGCAACAGCTCGTTCACACCGTCGAACAGTTGGTTTTCATACAACCCGACCTCGCGGAAGCGCTCGCGGTAATGGTTCACCGCCTGCCAGGCCGTGGCCTCGTCGAACTGGTAGGTCTGCATAAAACACTGCAGCAGCGGCGGGCCGATAAAGTGCTCAAGCGCCTGCAAGTCAGGCTCATCGATGCCCAGCCTGGCCAGCGCGTGCTGCACCGAGCGGGTAATGCCTTCGCGCGGATCGGTCAGGGTGCCATCGAGGTCAAACAGGATGTTCTGGTAATCCATGACAGGTTCGCTCATCAGCCGGCATAGCCTTCCATCAGGTGCTGATCCTTCAAGCGCACGTAGTTGGCCGCGCTGTAGCTGAAGTAGCTGCGCTCCTTGTCCGTCAGCGCCCGCGCCTGTTTCACCGGGCTGCCGACGTACAGGTAGCCGCTTTCCAGCACCTTGCCCGGCGGCACCAGGGAGCCGGCACCGATTACCACCTCATCCTGCACCACGGCGCCGTCCATGATGATGCTGCCCATGCCAACCAGAATGCGGTTACCCAGGGTGCAACCGTGCAAGGTGACGTTGTGGCCGATGGTCACCTCATCGCCGATATTCAGCGGAAAGCCCTGCGGGTTGAACGGCCCGGCATGGGTGATATGCAGCACGCTGCCGTCCTGCACGCTGCTGCGCTCACCGATGCGGATGCTGTGCATGTCGCCACGGATCACCACCAGCGGCCACACCGAGCTGTCGCTGCCAATTTCCACATCCCCCAGCACCACCGCCGAGGCGTCGACAAATACCCGCTCGCCGAGCTGCGGGGTGAACTGCTGGTAAGTACGAATCGCCACGATAGAAACCTCTTAGGCTGCGGTTTGCCCCGATTGTAATTAACATGCAGGGCATTGCGGTTGTGAAACGTCGCCTGCGACCCCATAACCTGCTCATGACTTCGCGTATCAGAAAGGTGCCTGCCGTGTCCGCCAGCAACCCGCTTCTTCAAGACTTCGATCTGCCATCCTACAGCCTGATCAAACCCGAGCATGTCGAGCCGGCCATCGAGCAGATTCTGGCCGACAACCGCGCCGCCATGGGCCGTCTGCTGGAACAACAGGCTGCTGACCCAAGCTGGGACGGTTTGGTGCTGGCCCTGGACGAACTGGGTGCGCGCCTCGGCCAGGCCTGGAGCCCGGTCAGCCACCTGAACGCCGTATGCAACAGCGCCGAACTGCGCGCCGCCTACGAAGCCTGCCTGCCCAAGCTGTCTGAGTACTGGACCGAAATCGGCCAGAACCAGCCACTGTTTCAGGCCTATCAGAAGCTGGCTGAAAGCCCGGCAGCCGCTGGTTTCGATGTGGCGCAGAAGACCATCCTCGAACACGCCCTGCGCGACTTCCGCCTGTCCGGTATCGACCTGCCGGTCGAGCAGCAGAAGCGCTATGGCGAGATCCAGATGAAGCTCTCCGAGCTGGCCAGCAAGTTCTCCAACCAGCTGCTGGATGCCACCCAGGCCTGGACCAAGCACGCCAGCGACGAAGCGGCGCTGGACGGCCTGACCGATTCGGCCAAGGCGCAGATGAAGCAAGCCGCCGAGGCCAAGGGGCTGGACGGCTGGTTGATCAGCCTGGAGTTCCCCAGCTATTTCGCGGTGATGACCTATGCCAACGACCGCGCGCTGCGCGAAGAGGTGTATGCCGCCTACTGCACCCGCGCCTCCGATCAGGGGCCGAATGCCGGCAAGAACGACAACGGCCCGGTGATGAACGAAATCCTCGCCCTGCGTCAGGAGCTGGCCAAGCTGCTGGGCTTCGGCAACTACGCCGAGCTGAGCCTAGCGAGCAAGATGGCCGAGAGCACCGAGCAGGTGCTGAGTTTCCTGCGCGATCTGGGCGTGCGCGGCAAGCCCTTTGCCGAGCAGGACCTGCGTGAGCTGCAAGCCTTCGCCTTTGATCAGGGCTGCAACGAGCTGCAAAGCTGGGACGTCGGCTACTACAGCGAGAAACTGCGCGAGCAGCGCTACAGCATTTCCCAGGAAACCCTGCGCGCCTACTTTCCCATCGACAAGGTGCTGACCGGCCTGTTCGCCATCGTCGAAAAGCTCTACGGCATCCAGATCAAGGAATTGAGTGGCTTCGACACCTGGCACCCGGATGTGCGCCTGTTTGAAATCACCGAGAACGGCCAGCACGTCGGGCGCTTCTTCTTCGACCTCTACGCCCGCGCCAACAAGCGCGGCGGTGCGTGGATGGACGGTGCACGCGACAAACGCCGCACGGCTGATGGCACGTTGATCAGCCCGGTGGCCAATCTGGTGTGCAACTTCACCCCTGCCGTCGGCAACAAGCCGGCGCTGCTGACCCACGATGAAGTCACCACCCTGTTCCACGAGTTCGGCCACGGCCTGCATCACCTGCTGACCCGCGTTGAACACGCTGGCGCGTCCGGGATCAACGGCGTGGCCTGGGATGCCGTGGAGCTGCCGAGCCAGTTTATGGAGAACTGGTGCTGGGAGCCGGAAGGCCTGGCACTGATCTCTGGCCATTTTGAGACCGGCGAGCCGCTGCCACAGGACCTGCTGGACAAGATGCTGGCGGCGAAGAACTTCCAGTCCGGCTTGATGATGGTGCGGCAGATCGAGTTCAGCCTGTTCGACTTCGAACTACACACCACCCACGGCGATGGCCGCAGCGTGCTGAACGTGCTCGAAGGCATCCGCGAGGAAGTCTCAGTGCTGCGTCCGCCGGCCTACAACCGTTTCCCCAACAGCTTCGCGCACATCTTCGCCGGCGGTTACGCGGCCGGTTACTACAGCTACAAGTGGGCCGAAGTGCTGAGCGCCGATGCCTTCTCCAAATTCGAGGAAGAAGGCGTGTTCAACAGCGCCACTGGGCAAGCCTTCCGCGAGGCGATCCTGGCGCGCGGCGGCTCGCAGGCACCGATGGTGCTGTTCGTCGATTTCCGTGGCCGCGAACCTTCCATCGACGCCCTGCTGCGCCACCTCGGCTTGAGCCAGGAGGCCGCATGACAGAGACCACTGCCAAGCGCTTTATCGCCGGCGCGGTCTGCCCGGCGTGCAGCGAAATGGACAAGATCCAGATGTGGAACGTGGACGGCGTACCGCACCGCGAATGCATTGGCTGCGGCTACGCCGACACCCTGGATGAGCGCGGCAACTCGGTGCCGCGTGAACTGCCCACACGGGTCAATACCAGCGCCCTGAAACCCAAGGCCGCTGATCCCAAGGTGCAAGCGGTGCAGTTCTTCCCCAACCCCAAGCTGAAAAAATGACCGGAAGTCTTTGTTAACGTCATGCAGCGACGACCCGCAGGATAATTCGCGCGATCGACCAAGGAGGGTACATGTGGCATCTGGTCTGTGGTGATGCAGCCGTTGAAGGGGTGCGTTTCGTTCTGGGAGAAGACACAGCGGACTGCACCTTGCGGGTCATGCGTGACGACCTCGCCGTGGGCCCGCTGCAGGATATCGACAACCCGCCGTGCAGCGCTCGCAGCGTCTACTGGCAAAACCTCTGGCCACAATCGATGCAGCCCGTGCCGGATTTTGCTGCGGGACTGCAAGCCGATGCCCACTGGCTAAGCACCCTGAGCAGCGGCCAGCGTGGCGTGACGGTCTGGCACGGCGACAGCTGTTCCGAGCAGTTGCTGCTGGCCCGCGTGGCCCAGGCTCTGGCCGGCTCAGCCATGGAACTATGGGAGGTCGCCTGCGGCAACCCGCAGCTGCCGCCACGCCGCGCCGTCTCGCTGTGCCAGCCGCAGCAACTGCAGGAACTGTATGCGCAACGGCAACTGCTCGGCGCATCACGGCGCAGCGAACTGGCGGCGCACTGGCAACAGGCGCAACAGCACAACGCCGCCATCCGTATCTGGTATGCCGGGCGTTTCAAGCACCATGAACATGCGCTGGTCGATGATCCCTTGCTGCAGTACTGCAGTGAGCAGTGGCAGCCGTTGGCGCGGGTCATGGCCGAGGTGATGGCGCAAAGCAAAGGTTTCTTCCCCACCGACGCCTTCCTGCACTGGCGCGCCCGTGAGCTGGCATTGGCCGGGCAGCTGCAACTGGCGCAACCGCCGGCCACTGCCTACAGCGAACAACAGGTACGCCAGCTCAGGGCGTAGCCTGATCAACCTGTTGCAGGTAACGCTCCAGCAGGCGCTGGTAGTCACCGTTGGCACGCAGTTGCGCCAGGCCCTGATTGAACTGCGCGATGAGCACCGCCGCCTGCGGATGGCTGCGCGGCACGATCAAATGCAGGGTACTGCTGCTGATCGCACTCTCGGAACGGCGAAACTGTTCGACCGGCACGCCCGTCAGGCGCAACGCGGTTTCCCCCAGGCGACGATCGGAGATAAAGAAATCATCGCGCTCCATCAGCAATAAGAGCGCGCACTCATTCAGCCCCGTCGGGGAATGCCGAATCAGTTGCCCATCATCGAGCAACTGCTGAATCACCGGCGGCGGTTGCCAGCCCAGCGGGTAGCACAACCGCCGCCCCTGCATGCTGGGCACATCGGTCAGTTCAATCACCTCACCCGCACGGCTGAAAATATGCTGCTCTGCCGTAAAAAGCGGCTCCGAGTAGAGAAACGCCTCTTCACGCTGCGGGGTGCGCACGTAGGGAAAGGTGGCGTCGTAATCGCCGCGCAGGGTCTTCAGGTAGCCTCGGTTCCAGGGCTGCCAGTCCAGGCTGCTGGGTAGCTGAACGTGCTGCAAGGCACTGCGCACCACCTGGGTCAGCATGCCACCCTCCGGCAACGCCTCACCGGTAAAGGGCGCGTAATCATCGCCAGTGACCAGCCGCACAGGCTCGGCCAGCGCGCTGGTGCAGAGCAACAGGCTCAGGAAAAGAGAAGTAAGTATGCGCGCAGGCATCAACCTGACCTTAGCGCGGGCGCGCAATGCAAAGCAGCCATGACCCTGAATTCCAGTGTAGGCGGCAGGATACGCATAACTAGTCAAATAACCCTAACTGACCATTGCTCGCATGGGGAGCCTCGGCATGGACAAGCGCAGGTGCGTTGGCCAACCGCTCAGCCAAGCCCGCCGCGCGCTCGGCACGGGTGGCCACGGCTTCACCGAGGCGCGCGGGTAATGCCCAGATTTCCACCTTGTGTTTGGCGCGGGTGATGCCGGTGTAGAACAGACTGCGGCTGAGCAAGGGGCTGGGCAGTTCGGGCAGCACCAGCAGCACCTCGCTGAACTCCGAGCCCTGGCTTTTATGCACGGTCATGGCGAAAGCGCTGTCGTGGCTGGGCAGGCGGGCCGGGGCGAAGGGGCGATAGCCTTCTTCACCCTCAAAAAACACCCGCAGGCCGTACTCAGTGTGCAGGCAGATGCCGATATCACCGTTGAACAGACCCAAGGCGTAGTCGTTCTGCCGCACCATGATCGGCCGACCAACGTACCAGCGCTCACGCGCGGACACCTGGCTGCGGCGCTTGATTCGCGCTTCCAGCGCTTCATTGATGCCGGCCACGCCACAGGCGCCTTCGCGCTGGGCGCAGAGGGCGCGGAAGGTATTGAACGCAGCGAAGGCTGCCGCTGGGTCAGCACTTTTGGCGGCGCTGATATACGGCGCATAGCCTTGATCCAGACGCTCCAGCAGATCACTGGGCGTCGGCGCGGCATTCCAGGCCAGGTCGGAGCGGTCCTCCTTGAGCAGATTGAGCGTGGCGCTGACATCGCCGCCGTTAATGCGCCGCGCCAGTTCACCGATGCCGCTGTCGCCGGCAAAACGGTGGCTGTGGGTCAGCAGCACCACGGCGTCGCCGAGTTGCGAGCTGGGTTGGCTGACCGGCACCTGCTGGCCGGTGATGCGTTGCAGCTCGTTCGCCGCCTGAGCATCAAAGCCACGGCCCTCGCAGAGTTCGGCAAACACTGCGCCGGCTTCTACGGCGCAGAGCTGGTCTTTGTCGCCGAGCAGGATCAATCGCGCAGTAGGTGGCAGGGCGTCGAGCAGTTTGGCCATCAGCGCCAGGTCGACCATCGAGGCTTCGTCCACCACCAGCACATCCAGCGCCAGCGGGTTAGCCGCGTGATGCCGCACCTGCGGGCTGTCGCCACGGCTGCCGAGCAGGCGATGCAAGGTGCGCGCCTCGTCCGGCAGTGCGGCTTTGATCGCCTCGCTGACCGGCAGCTCGGCCTTGGCATTGCGGATCGCTTCAGCCATGCGCGCCGCCGCTTTACCGGTGGGCGCGGCCAGGCCAATGGCCAGATTTTCACAGCCTGGTTGCTCTAATAACGCGGCAAGCAGACGCACCACAGTGGTGGTTTTGCCGGTGCCGGGGCCGCCGGAGATCACCGCCAGCTTGCGCCGCACTGCCTGCGCGGCGGCCAGACGCTGCCAGTCGGGTTGCTGTTGCCCCGCCTGTGATAAAGAGTTGAACGCAAATAGCCGGGTCAGGCTTTCGCTGAGCTGGGCTTCATCCACCTCGGGCAAATCGGCGGCGCGTTGCAACAGCTGCTCCGCCAACTGGCGCTCATAGGCCTGATAGCGCGCCAGGTAGAGGCGGCCGTGTTCGAGAGTCAGCGGGGTGAAATCACCGTCGCCGCCAACCAGTGGTGAGGCTTCAAGCTGCGCCTGCCAGTCGCTGAGCGCCGGCAAGCGCAGTTCATGCTCTGGCCAGGGCCGCTGTCCGGCGAAGCGCGCCAACGGCAAACACACATCACCCTTGTCCAAGGCCATGCACAGCAATGCCGCCGAGGCCAACACCACCGGCGACGCCTGCGGATCAAGGCGCTGCAGGCTGTCGACCAGGGCGCGTTCCAGTGGACCGAGGGGCAGATCGTTAAGCATCACGCGCCCTCCGCAAACAGCTTATCCAGCGCATCCAACAGTCCATCGGCGGGCCGCGAAAAATACAACCCGGCGCTCGGCATGCCGCGCAGAAACAGGTAATAGGCACCACCCAGTTGGTCGTTGTGAAAATCATCCAGACGCTGACGCAGAAAACGCCGCAGCGCCACCAGGTAGATCAGGTATTGCAGGTAGTAATGCTCGGCAGCCAGAGCCTGCAGCAGACGTTCACCGCCGTAGTAGCTGGCATCCGGGCCGAGCCAGTTGGATTTGTAGTCGGCGATGTACCAGCGCCCGTTATGTTCGAAGGTTAGGTCGATAAAGCCCTTGAGAAAGCCCTTGAGGCTGTCGAATTCCAGCCGCGCCGCCGCCTCGCGCATCGGTGCCGCCAGGCCGTGCGCCGGGTCGCAGAGAATCGCGCGCAGGCGTTGCACATCCAGCCCGGCCAGGGGAAAGGTAAAGCCCAGTTCCGGCAAGAGCCGCGCTTGATTAATGCCCGCGAGCGTCAGCCCCTGGCCATCCAGATCGGCGTCGATCACCTGTTGCAGATGGTCAAGCGCCACGGCCTGCCAGTCGCTGCTGATGCCATGGCCGCTCAGCCCCGGCTCGATCAGCTCAGCCAGCGCGCCTTTGCCGCGCGCCCAATCTTCGAGGATGGCGTGCAAACAGGTACCGGCCCGCGCGCCACGGGGGAAGGCGAAAAAGCCCGTGCCCGGCTCGCTGGCGTCCGGTAGCACCAGGCCGTCACGGTCCGGCGCTTCCATATGCATACCGGCGGCCAGCCCGGAGAAGCTGCCGATGCGCCAGGCGCTGTGCAAGCTGCGTTGCAAGGTGGCGAGTTGCTGCGGGGCCGGGGCTCGTTGTTCGCCTGCAGCGCTGGCTTCGCTGTCACGCAACGGTTGAAGGGCCATCTGGCCTTGGCTGCTGGCGATCAACTGTTCGACTTCCGCACGCAAACCCTGGGGACTGAGGTTTTGCAGGTGGCCGGCCAGTTCGATCAGGGCATCCTCACCCGATAACCCACGGCCGTGCAGCAACCAGGCCAGGGCGCTGCTGTGCAGGCCGCTGTCGCCGAGGGTACCGTCCTTTTTCGGTTTGCAGTCCACCGGCCCCCAGTGCAGCCACAGGCGATCGCGGGCGCGGGTCAGGGCCACATAGGTCAGGCGCAGTTTTTCGGCGAAGCGCTCATGACGGGCGCGTTCGCGGTGCATGTCGAGCTGCTCGCTGCCGAGGTCCAGCAGCGGTGTGCCATCGTCGGCGTGGCAGCTGATGTCTTCATGTTGGCGCAGCAGCGCGCCGTCCCACAGGTAGGGGCAGAACACCAGCGGGTATTCCAGGCCCTTGGAGGTGTGGATGGTGACGATCTGCACCCGCTCGGCATCGCTTTCCAGGCGCAGCAGGGCGTCTTCACCGTGGGCCTCGGCGCTGCGCTGGGCGTTGAACCAGGCGAGCAATTGCTCCAGGCCGGGACGTTGCAGGCTTTCTGTTTGCAGCAGTTCGGCCAGGTGCAGCAGGTTGGTCAGGCGGCGCTCGCCATCGACCAGTGCCAGCAGGCGCTGGGCCACCTGCTGCTCATCCAGCCAGGCGCGGAAGGCGCGCATAAAACCCTGTTGCTGCCAGAGTTGGTGATAGCGTTCGGCGGCTTCGCGCTCGCGGTCCCAGGCTTGGGCATCCTCGCTGCAGGCGGCCAGATCAGCGGCGCTGCGCCCCAGCAAACGGCTGGCCAGGGCATAACGCAACGCGCCCTCGCGGCCCGGCTCGGCATAGGCGGCGAGCACGGCGGACAGCTCATCAGCCTCTTCGCTGTGCCAGACGTTCTCCTTGCCGCGGCGCACGCTGGGCACGCCACGGGCGGCTAGTTCGGCGGCGACTTCGCCGGCCTGGCGATGGCTGGCAACCAGCACGGCAATATCACCGCCCTTTAACGGCGTATGGATACCCGACTGTTCGAAATAGGCCTCCCCCCGGCTGCTGGCGCTGAGCACGGACGCGATTCGCCGGGCCGTATCCCGCGCCACCAAAGCGCCCGCTTCACCCTTGCCCAGGTAGTCGTTATCCAGCCAGACCAACGCCAGCGGCGCGTCGCTTTCATCCTCAACACGCGGCAATACCAGTTGCGCCCGCGCCTTAGTGCTGGCCCCGACCTGCTGGTAAGCCAAGCCCTTCTCGGCAAAGGGCATGGGCCGGTCGAACAGCTGATTCAGCGCGGCGATCAGCTCGGGCGTGGAGCGGTGGTTGGTGGCCAGGCTGTATTGCCGCGCTGCTTCGCTGCGGGCTTTGAGGTAAGTTGCCAGATCCGCGCCACGGAAGGCGTAGATGGCCTGCTTCGGATCGCCGACAAAACACAGGTCGCCCGCCTGGCTACTGCGCGCCTCGCTGACTACGTCAGTTCCTCGCTCAGGGCTCGCCGTACAGCTAGTACTGTCTCGCCCTTCGCTCGGAGCCTTCCTTGTCAGCAAGTCGCTCGCTACGCCAGGGTTTGAATAGATGCGGTGAAACACCCGGTACTGCACCGGATCGGTGTCCTGAAACTCGTCGATCAGCGCCACCGGATACTGCGTGCGCAGGGTGCTGGCCAGGTGCTCGCCGCCCTCGCTCTGCAAGGCTTGCTGCAGCTTGTTGAGCAGGTCATCGAAGGCCAGCAAGCGTTGCGCCGCCTTGCGCGCGGGCAGTTGCTCGTTGAGCTGATGAATCAGGCGTACCTGCAAGTCGATCAGGCGTTGCTCGGCCTCGGGTTGCGCGGCATCGAGGGCATCGCAGAGTTCCTGCAAGGCAGCGGCCAGTGGATTGGCCGGGGCTTCGCAGCCCTTCTTGCTGGCCTTGTTCAAGCCTTCGCGGGCCAGGCGGCGATGCGCTTCGGTCTTGCTGAACAGCGCGGCGGCGTCGCTGAAATAGCCGTCCAGCTCGGCCTGCCAAACGCTCAGCTTGGCCGGGTTGCACATATTGCTCTTAAAGCCGTCGAAGGCCTTGAGCTGCGCCAACCAGGCGGCGCTTTCGCTGTGCCAGCAGCGCTGCGCCTGCTGCCAGGCGGCGCGCAGGGCGCTCATTTCACTGCTGGCACCCGGCTGCGGCTCGATGCGCAGATAGGGCTTGCCCAGGTGATTGCGCAAACGCTGGCGCAGCACCTGCGGGGTGATCTTCTGCTGCACCAGAAACGCCGCCCATTCCGGCTCGGCGGCGGCCAGCTCATGCCGCCAGAGGTCAGCGAGCAGGGCGTCGATAATCTCGCGGTCGTCGTGGGTCAGCTCGTTGTCGAAATCGCCACCGGCTTCAAACGCGGCGTCCTGCAAAGCCCGCTGGCAGAAGCCGTGGATGGTGAAGATCGCTGCCTCGTCAAAGCCGTGCACCGCCAGCAGCAAACGCCGGTGGCTGGCGGCATCCGGGTACTGGGCGCGCAGCTCATTGAGCAAGGCGTCATCGCCCGGCCCCTGTTCATACACTGCCAGCAACTCGGCCAGGCGCTTACGAATGCGCTCGCGCAGCTCGGCGGTGGCGGCGGTGGTAAAGGTCACCACCAGAATCTGGCTGACGTTGAGTTGCTTCTCCAGCAACAGGCGGGCGTACAACGCGGTCAGGGTCCAAGTCTTGCCGGTGCCGGCGCTGGCCTCGATCAGCGAGCGGCCGGTAAAGCTGTCGTGCAGCAGGTTCAGGCTGGCGCTGCTCATGCTTCGTCCTCGTCACTGCCTTGCAGGGCGTCCAACGCCGGGCCGTAGAGTTGTTCGGCGAGCGTTTCGAAGCGCTCGTCCAGCGGCTCGCGGTCGCGGAAGGCCAGGGCATTCCAGGGGTCCTGGTCTTCACCGGTCATAAAGTCATTGCCTTGCCACATTACCCGCGCTTCGCTACGGGCGGCGTCAATCGGCTCCTTCTTGCCGGGGCTACGCCATTTGCGAGCAAAACCGTGGCTGCATTTGGCGAACAGCGGCAGCGGCTCGCATAACGCGCTTTTGTAGGCTTCGAGCCAGGGCACCAGCAGTTCGCGGGCGTTGGCCAGCGGGCCCAGACGCCATTCACTTTTCGGCGAGAGCAGGCGGCTGTCGCGGCTGATATCAGGCGTGGCCGCACAGTTAAGCAGCAGATGGCGCAGCCAGAACGGCGCCAGCTCCCAGGCGCCGAGGTCCCGCAGGCGGTAGTCGAACAAGCCGGCACTGGTCACGCCATCCAGCCAGCCGTGGATGCGCACGCCGGCCAGTTCAAGATCCACCAGCAACGGTTGCGGCGCATCCTCCGGGCGTTCGTCGAACAGCGTCGGCGCAAAGGCGCGGATCGGCCCGCGAATCTGCCCCCAGTGCGCCTGGCCTAGCTCGCCCACCGGTAACCAGCCGGAAGCAGCGGCCACGGCACGCTCCTGGCGCTCGCTCCAGCCGTTCTCGATGGCCTGCAAGGCTAACTGGCGCAGGCCATGCTGGCTGGTCCACTCGACGCTGAACGGCTCGTCACCGGCCAGGGTTTCTTCGCTCTGTGCCAGGCGCAGGCCGAGGCGCTGTTCCAGCAGGTAGCGCGCCGGGTGTTTAAAACAGTGGATCAGTTGGCTCGGCTCGATGTTCAGCCACTCTTGATCCGGCATATCCAACGGACTGGCAAAGGGCGCGGCGGTTTGCACCGCCTGACTCAAGCGCTGCGCGGCGTGGAACCAGGGCGCGGCAAAGCCGGCATGGCGGTTGCCGGCGAAGTTGCCGGGGGCGAAGGGCTGCAGCGGGTGGTGGTGAGTGATATGGGCGCTGGCGTTTTGCTCTTGTGGGAGCGAGCTTGCTCGCGATGTTTCGGCGTGATCTGGATCGCGAGCAAGCTCGCTCCTACAGGTTGGCGCGACAGCGGTGAGGTCGACCACATCCAGCAGTTCGCTGACCAACACCGAAGGCGGCAGCTCGGCGTTGCTGCGCGGGTCGCGGCCGACGTAGCTGAGGTACAGGCCGCCACGGGCCGAGAGCAGGGTTTCCAGCAGCAGGTAACGGTCATCCAGACGGCGTGCGCGATCGCCACGACGGGGTTTCTGGCTGATCAGGTCAAAGCCCGCTGCCGGGGTGCGGCGTGGCAAGGCGCCGTCATCCAGACCCAGCAGGCAGACCAGCTGAAACGGCAGGCTGCGCATCGGCACCATGGTGCAGAAGGTCACCGCGCCGGTAAGAAAGCCCGATGCAGCGCTGCCCTGCTCCAAGGCGGCGGTCAGTTGCTGACGAATCAGCGCCAACTCGATCGGCCGTTCAACACCCGAGGCCTCGCCCTGCTCCTTGAGCGCGGCGCAGGCCTTGGACAGCAGCAACAGGGTCTCGCCAGCCTCGCGCTCATCAAACAGCTGATCGATCAGCCCTTGCAGGGACTCGGCCCATTCGCCCAGGGCGCGCGACCGTTGCAGGCTCTGCGCCAGCGCGGCCAAGCGCTCGACAAAACCGGCCAGGCGGCCGAGCAGTTGTGCGCGGCCGCCTTCCAGCGCATCCAGCGGCCAGTTGCTACCCAACAGTGGCGCAGCCAGACCGGCCAGCTGCGGCGGCGCAGCAAAGCCCAGCAGCAGGCGATCCAGGCCCTGGCACCAGGTAAAGGCGGCGTCCGCCGGCAGGCCCAGCTGCTCGCGGTGCGTTTCATCGCGGCCCCAGCGCACGCCGGCGTCGCGCAGCCAGTCGCGCAGCAGCGGTAAATCCTCGGCCTCAATGCCGACCCGGCGGGCAATGGCCGGCTGCTCCAGCCAGGCGAGGATTTCCTCGGCGGCGAAGCGGCTGTCCGGCAGCGCCAGCAAGTTGAGGAAGGCTTCGATCAGCGGGATTTCGGCGCGCAGGCTGCGGTCGGCCAGGCTAAAGGGAATCCGCGGCACGCCTTCGCGCGGGGCAAACACCGCTTCGATATAGGGTGCGTAACGCTCAATGTCCGGAGTCAGCACTACCACCTGATCCGGGGTCAGCGCGGGCTCGGCGGCAAAGCGGGCGAGTAGCTGGTCATGCAGGATTTCCACTTCGCGCAGCGGCGAGTGGGCGACGTGCAGCTCCAGCGAGCGGTCGTCTTCGCGCAGCAGCAGACGCTCATCAGCAGTGCGGGTGCGCAGGCGCAGGATGTCGTTCTGCAAGGCCTGCAACAGGCTGGCATCGTGCAGGTCAGCATCCTCGGAATACAGGCCGATTTCCTGACTGCCTTCGCTGGAGGCCAGGCTGAACAGGCTGTCGAAAAAGTCGCGCCCCTGCTTGCCCAGACTCGCCAATAACGGGTGGCCGACATCCAGATACCAATCGTCCGGACTGAGTTCAGGCTGCCTGGCCAACTCACGAATATCGCGAATCTCGCCCCAGGCTTCGCGGCATGGGTTGAGGGCGAAAACAATCACCTGAGTGTGCTGCGCCAGGCCTTCCAATACCCGCATATGGTGCGGCGGCAGCGAACTGATGCCGAACACCAGCACGCGCTCGGGCAGCCCGGCGATGGGCGTGGCGTCATACAGGCGGGTGAGCAGCTCTTCCAGCAGACGCGCGCGATGCGGGTGGCCGTCTTTGGTCAGCTCGCGCCAGAGCAGCGCCTGCCAGGCTTCATCCGGGCCGAGATCGAGCAGCTCGTTGCGTTCCCAGGCGGCCAGCCAGTCATCGCGATAGAGCAGGTATTGGTCGAATACGTCGGCGATCTTCACGGCCAGCGACAGCCTGCGGCGCTCATCGCCACCGTCCAGGTAATGCGCCAGGCGCGGCGCCTCACTCAGGTGGGCCGGCTCGCACAGCCAGTCATACAGGCGCCAGCTCAAACTGCTGGGGCTGAACGCCGACTGCTCCGGCAGTTGCCCCAGGCACAGGCGCGAGACGTCCCAAACGAACTTGGCCGGCAGCTGCACCTCCAACTGCATGGCAATGCCCTGCTTGCGCGCCAGCTCCAGCGTCAGCCAGCGCCCCATGCCCTGGCTCGGCACCACCACCAGCGCCGACGCAAAGGGATCACGCATCGGCGTGGCGAGCAGGGTGGTGGCCAGCTCGCCAAGGGTTTCCAGGTCAGGGGCGTGATAAAGCGTCAGCATCGATGGGCATCCGTTCAGTAGCGAGCAAGGTTATCAGCTCACGCAGCTTGACGGGATTACGCGACAGCCTGTGTCGTTCGCTGGCGCGCAGCGCCAACCCCAGCTAAAGCTAAACATAGGGCTTTAGCCTTTATAACAAGTAAAAACCACGCGTCACGCTGCAACCGGGCGGGCGCGCCAGGGAGCAGCACCATGCTCACCCTGCTGAACCTTTTGTCTGCCGTCGCCTTGCTGATCTGGGGCACCCATATCGTCCGTACCGGCATCCTGCGGGTGTATGGTTCGCACCTGCGCAAGGTGCTTAGCCATAACGTCAGCAAGCGCCCACTGGCCTTTGCAGCCGGCATCGGCGTGACCGCGCTGGTGCAGAGCAGCAACGCCACCGCGCTGCTGGTTACTTCGTTTGTCGCTCAGGGGCTGATGGCGCTGACTCCGGCGCTGGCGATCATGCTCGGGGCGGACGTCGGCACGGCGCTGATGGCGCGGGTGCTGACCCTGGACCTGAGCTGGCTAAGCCCGCTGCTGATCTTTCTCGGCGTGGTGTTCTTTCTCTCGCGCAAGCAGACCCGCGCCGGTCAGCTTGGCCGCGTGGCCATCGGCCTGGGCCTTATGCTGCTGGCGCTTGAGCTGATCGTCGCAGCCGCCACGCCGATCACCCAGGAGCAGGGCATCCGCGTGCTGTTCGCCTCACTGACCGGCGACCTGTTGCTGGATGCCTTGGTCGGCGCGCTGTTCGCGCTGATTTCCTATTCCAGCCTGGCCGCCGTGCTGCTCACCGCCACCCTGACCGGTGCCGGCCTGATCAGCCTGCCAGTGGCCATCGGCCTGGTGATTGGCGCGAATATCGGCAGCGGCGTGCTGGCCTTTCTCACCAGCAGCCTGCAAACCCCAGCCGGACGGCGTGTGGCTTTGGGCAGCCTGCTGTACAAACTGATCGGCCTGCTATTGGTGATGCCGTTCCTCGACCCGCTGGCCAACTGGCTGGACAGCCTGAACTGGCGCCCCGAGGAGCTGGTGATCGGCTTTCACCTGCTCTACAACGGTCTGCGCTGCGTGCTGATGCTACCCACGGTCGGGCTGATGGCGCGCTTCTGTAATTGGCTGCTGCCGGATCGCCCGGATGAAAACGGCGTCGCCCGCCCACGCCATCTCGACCCCACCGCGCTGGCCACACCGAGCCTGGCGCTGGCCAATGCGGTGCGCGAAACCCTGCGCATCGGCGACCTGATCGAAACCATGCTCAGCCACCTGCTGGAAGTTTTGCGTGGTGGACAAACCGCCTTGGGCAAAGAGCTGCGCCGCCTGGATGACGATGTCGATGCACTCTACAGCGCGGTCAAACTCTACCTGGCACAGGTACCGCGCGAGGTGTTGAGTGAGCACGACAGCCGGCGCTGGGCGGAGATCATCGAACTGGCGGTCAACCTGGAGCAGGCCGGCGACATCATCGAACGCATGCTCGGCAAAGTGCAGGATCAGAAGACTGCGCAACGCCATTCCTTCTCCGACAGCGGCCTGGAGGAACTCACCACCCTGCACGGCCAGTTGCTGGCCAATCTGCGCCTGGGCCTGTCGGTATTTCTCTCCGCCGACAAGGAAAGCGCGCGCCAGCTGCTGCGCGAGAAACGCCGCTTCCGCGCCCAGGAACGCCGCCTGGCCCACGCCCACGTCAGCCGCCTGCACCATCAGGTGGTGCAGAGCATCGAAACCAGCGCCCTGCATATGGAGCTGATCGCTGACATGAAACGCCTCAACTCACTGTTCTGCGCCAGCGCCTATGTGGTGCTGGAAAGCAGCGAGACAGGCGCCCTGCACCATGAGGACAACGGCGCGGCGGAGTAACATCTCAAGCAAATTGGTCTATACCACCAAACCTTGGTTGGGTTGAGACAACACGGCGCATCCGCTTTAAGTTGGCGTGCGGCATTGCAACAGTTCTGCCATCAATGACCGCTAATACTGCTCAACTCCAACAACAAAAGAGCGCCTTCCCTATGAAAAACCTCACCTCCCTGGTCGTTGGTCTAGGCCTGGCCTTCAGCGCCAGCCACGCCAGCGCCTGGTCGCAACCCACACACAAGAATATCGTCAAAGACGCCCTGGCCTTCCTCAACTCGGCCCATGCCACGCCCGAGATGAAACGCGCCTATCAGTTCTACGTCGGCGCAGCCGGCAGCGAAGCACGCGCGGGGGAAATCCTCGGCCAGGCAGCCTATGACGTCGATGATTTTCAGGACACCAGCCTGGGTGGCTGGTGGGTAGGCTACGAGCATGCGCCGGTGTATGGCGCCGCCGCTTCGCTGGTCAACTACACCTCGTACTGGCACTTTATCAACATGGCCCGCCAGGGCGACGCCCACGGCAACGACCACGGTGGCTACGACTACCGCTACCGCAAGGTGGATGGCAGCTGGAGCGGCGACGTTGACTGGTACGCCATGGTGTACCTGTACAACCGCGAGCTGAAGAAGAGCGATTTCGACACCACCGAAGCGCATTACCGCCAGGGCACCTATTCCAACTGGCAAACACACTACGGCGACTTCCAGACGGCGGCCTTCCAGCCCATCGATAACCTGGCCAAATACTGGTTCGATCAGTACAAGAACGCCCCCTCGCTGCAAACCATCGGTTACGCACTGCACACCACCGGTGATGTGGCGCAGCCGCACCACGCCTGGGTCACCTCGGGCAACGGCCACTCAGGCTGGGAAGGCTGGGTGGACGATCACTACTTCAAGGAAGGCCTGAACAATATTGCCGCCGTGGCCAACCGGGTGGGCAGTTACGACCCGCAGAAACCGATCCGCGATCTGCTGACCCAGACCGCGCAGGTCGCCTACCAGCGCCCCGAGCCGCTGTATGACACCAGCTACGCCACCCGCCTGCGAGTTGCCAAGGAGCTGATTCCGGAGTCCATTGCCCTCACCGTCAGCGTGCTGACCAAGGGTGCCAACACCTTCTACGGCCAGGGTGGCCTGTAAGGTGCGCGGGCTTATCCAGCGCAGTTTGCTGGTACTGGGGCTGACCGGCATCTGCCTGTCAGCCCTGGGCAGCCAGGACATGCGCATCAACGGTGAACGCCTACCCGGCAAAAGCATCGGCCTGCTGGAGCAGGCCATGACCCGGGTCAAATTCAATACCGACCTGCGCCTGCTGCGCACCGGCCTGGCGGAAAACCATCTGCTGGCCCGCGAGGTGGAAGCCGAACTGAGCGCCAAATACAGCAGCGATCTGGATGCGCTGGTCGAACGCGAAGCCGCTAACCTGATCGAGCAGGTCTACGGCCGCCAGTTCGATCACGATGTCCGGCCCTTTCTGCGCCAGCCACAGGCGCTAAGCAGTGCGCGCCTGCGCCAGGTGCTGACCGCGCCAACCCAGGGCGTGGTGCTCGATAGCCTGCAACTGAGCCCCCAACAGCAGGCCGATGCCGCACAGGTACAGCTGATCAGCTGGCAATTCCCCGGCCAGGCCGAACAACGCCTGAACCTGCTGGAGCTGTATCAGGGCGACAACGTGCAAGGCCGCGTGGAGCTGCAACAGGGCAACCTGGTGTACCTGGCCGAACAGGTGCGTCAGCAGGCGCTGCGCGACTACCTCTGGTATCAGCTTGGAGAGAAGGGATTCAGTGCGGACGAACAGGCCGGCATCCGCCAGCTGGTGCGCGACAAACTCGTTCGCCACAAATACCTGCACCAGCTCGGCCTGCACAGCGACTTCCACCATGAAACCGCCAGCCTGCGCGAGCGCGCCCGCCAGGTCAGTGATGCGGACGCCGAGGCCTACTACCAGCGCAACCGCCAGCTCTACCAGAATGTCGCCCAGGTGCAGGCCAGTCATATCCGCCTGGCCGACCAAGCCAGTGCCGACCGGGTGTATGCCGAACTGCAAAAAGGCCTGAGCTTCGATGACGCCGTACACCGCTACTCCCTGGCGGACAGCAAAAGCCACACGCCACCCGGCGACCTCGGCTTGATCCGCCCGCAGGATGCGCAACTGGATTTTCTGCGCAAGACCGCCCTGCTGCAGAAGGCAGGCAGCATCTCCCAACCGATGCTGATCGACGGCGCGTTCGAGATCGTCCAGGTGCGCAGCCGTGAGGATAAGCAACTGCCGCTTAGCGACCCCAGCGTGCGTTATGAAGTCAACCAGGCCGTGGCCAAGGAGCAGCTGACCCAAGCCTTCCAGGCCCGCGTCAACGCCCTGCTGACCAACGCCAAGGTGGAAGGACTATGAAGGCCTGGCTCGGCATTGGCCTGCTCGGGGTGATCACGGCGGTAGCCATCGTCGTCGTGCGCACGCCCCAGGCCGACACCGCACCAGCCGTTGCGCCCCACGCGACAACACCTCCCAGCGCCGCCATTCGCTTACCAGAGCTGCCCGCCGCGCTGCCGATACAGCAGCCCGCTGCAATCCCAACGCCGGCAGAACAACCAGTGGAAGAACCGCCCAGCGAAGCGCAACTGAATGCCCAGGAAGCGCAAATGCTGATCCAGCTAATGGCCGACCAAGGCGACCCGCGCAGCCCGGCTCTGGGCCAGCTCAAACCCCGTCAACCCGCCTCCACCGCTCAGCTGGCCGACCCGGCGCAGTACAGCGCCTTCGAAGACCAGCAAACCCGCGATCAGATCATGGCCTACGCCAGCGGCGTGCAGCAGATCCCCGCCATCCGCGAGCGTATCGAACAAGCCGCGCAATCCGGTGAACGCAGCCAAAGCGAACTCGATGAAGCCCGCGCCGCGTTGGAGCAACTGGAAATGTTGCAGAGCAAGCTGCAGCGGGAAAGGCCGGAGTTGTTGCCAACCTCAGCAGCCCCCTGAAACTCAGCCCCTTACAACCACCCCCGCTCGCGGTAGTAACGCAGTGCCCCTTCGTGCAACGGGGCGCTGAGGCCGGCCTGGATCATCTCGGCTTCGTTTAATTCGGCAAAGGCGGGATGCAGGCGTTTGAAGCGCTCGAGGTTATCGAAAACCGCCTTGACCAGTTGATAGACCACGTCCGCATTGGTCGCGGCCGAGGTCGACAGCACCGCCTTGCCGCCGATCGAGGCAGTGGGAGCGGGGCTACCCCGGTAGATCCCACCGGGAATCTCGGCGCGGTTGTAGTACGGCTTGGCCGCCAGCAACTGCTCGATGTGTGGCTCGGCTATCGGCACCAGTACAGCATCAAGGGTGGTGGTGGCCTCCCGAATGGCGCCATTGGGATGGCCGACAAAATAGGTCATGGCGTCGATATTGCCCTCACCCAACGCGGCAGCCTGGTCGGCGGCCTTGAGTTCGGCAGTCAGGGCAAAGACTGAACGCGACCAGCCCTTGGCCTGCATGATTTCTTCCAGGGTGTCGCGCTGGCCGGAACCGGGGTTGCCGATGTTCACGCGCTTACCCTTGAGGTCGTCGAACTCGGCAATCGCGGCATCGCGCCGCGCCAGCACGGTAAACACCTCGCTCTGCAACGAGAATACGGCCCGCAGGTCGGCCATGGCACCATCCTGGGCAAACGGGGCCAGCCCATGCAGGGCTTTGTACTGGTGATCCGCTTGCATGATGGCGAAATTGAACTCGCCGCTGCGCATACCTTTAACGTTGGCCACACCACCACCGCTGGCCGGGGCCGCACAGGTAATGCCATGTTCAACCGCCCCACGATTGAGAAAGCGGCAGATCGATTGCCCCGCCACGTAGTACACGCCGGTCTGCCCGCCGGTGGCAATGCGCGCGAAACGATCCTCAGCCTGTACGCTGGCAGTCGAAAACAGGCTCCAGGTAATTGCCCACAACGCCCACGTCACTGTCTTGCAGCTCATCGGACCACTCCTCCTCGGGTTGAACGCGCCAGCACCATCGACAGCCGCAGAGCCCCTAGACGTCTTAACCCTACCGCCAGGCCACAGCTTTGGGCAGAATCAGGCCATGGCCAAACACACACTTGATTCACAACACACCTCGGTCAGCGCCAGCATCACCCTAGCCGTGTTGCATGCTGCGAGCCGCCTGGGTATTGATCGCACTCAACTGATGAGCACCTGCGGGCTGAGCGACAGCCAGCTCAGTGACCCCGACGCGCGCGTACCCTTCGCCACGCAGGAGCAACTGTGGCAACACCTCAGTCGCATCGAACATAGCGAGCCAGGCCTGGCCCTGGGCTGCAACCTTGCTCCCGGCCCGTTCAGCGTGCTCGGTTACCTGTTGCAGAGTAGCCCGACCCTGGGCGACGCGCTGGCCGCCGGGCTGCGCTATCAACGCCTGGTCGGCGAGGGCGGCGAGGTGCAACTGCGTGAGCAGGGCGACGAGTTGCAGCTGCTGTATCGCCCGCTGCATCCCGAGCTGCCAGCCACCCGCACCCGCGTCCTGGCGCTGATGGCCTGCTGGGTGCAGATGCTCCATCCACTGCTGGACAACTGGCGGCTGCTGCGTGCGCAGTTCGTCCATGAGCAGCCGGCGCTACTCGACAGCTATATCCACACCTTCGACTGCCCCCTGCAGTTTGCCGCCAGCGATTACGGCATCGTGCTGCCCAACTCGCTGGCCAGTGCGCCGCTGATCCAGGCCAACCCACCGTTGCAGAACCTGCTGCGCCAGCATGCCGAAGCCCTGCTCGCACGCCTGCCCAGCGAAGGCCTGAGTGCGCGGGTGGTAGCCCTGCTGGGCGAGCAATTGGCGCGCGGCGAGCCGGATCGCGGCGAACTGGCGCGGCGCCTGCACCTCAGTGAGCGCACCCTGCAACGGCGTCTGGCAGAGGAAGGCTGCAACTACCAGCAGTTGCTCAGCGACACACGCCAGCAACTGGCCGAACAGCACCTGAAAAACGGTGATCTGCCTGCCGCTGAAATTGCTCTGCTGCTCGGTTATTCGGAACCCAGCGTATTCTTCCGCGCGTTTCGTCAATGGACCGGATTAACGCCGGGTGAATATCGGGCGCAGCAGAAAGCCCAATAACTATCTATTAAGTATCTTCAAGGGAGCAACATGGAGCTTAAAGTAGGAAACTTTACCTTCGGAAGGTGCGACAAAATTGCTGCAGAATGGATGCATCAACACGGCCAAGTTTTGCTGAAGTATTCTCTATCGATCATATTTATTTGGCTTGGCGCGCTGAAACCGCTTGGCTTGAGCCCAGTAAATGATCTGGTAACCAACACAATAACCTGGCTTCCTCCCGACATCTTTATCCCTATCCTGGGGTACTGGGAGATTGCCATCGGTATATGCCTGCTTTTTAGACCACTCCTGAGAATTGCCCTGACCCTACTGTTCTTACAGTTGTTCGGGACTATCCTGCCGTTATTTGTATTGCCTGAAGTCTGCTTTACAAAATTCCCTTATGCCTTAACTCTTGAAGGGCAATACATAATTAAAAATTGCGTGATCTTGAGCGCGGCCCTTGTGGTTGGCGGCGGTTTAAGCAAGGAGAGCTCGTTACATGCCAACCAATGTGTTCAAAAAACCTAGCCGCTAGTTAATTATGCAAATCCAACATGGGCTTAAGTCGCTCGCTTGCTAGCGATCAAGCCCACCCCTTACAAACCCTTAAATCCCCTGCGCCCGTAAAAACGCCAGAAACGCCTCGCGCGAGCTATAGCGCGGACTAAAGCCGAAATCCTGCTTGAGCCGACGGTTGCTCAGCACCGGGCGATAGCGCAGAAAATCCACCTGCTCCGGGCCGTAGGGGCTGAGACCCAGGGGTTTGAGTACGCGCAACGCAGTGCGAATCAGCCAGGCCGGCAAGGGGCGGTAGGGTTTGCCCAGCAGTTCGGCGATTTCCTTGAGTGACAGCGCGCCATCGCCGGCCAGGTTGAAGATGCCGGCGCTTTGCTGGCGCAGGCCACGGCAGATGATGTCGACCACATCCTGATCCCAGATAAATACAAAGCGGCTGTCGCTGCCGCGAATACCCAGCACTGCGGGCTTTTTGAACAGTTCGGTGATCTGGTTGTTCACCTGTTTGCCAAGGATGGTGCCGGGGCGCAGCACCAGCTGCTTGAGGTGCGGGTGATGTGCGCGGGCTTCGGCCAGCAGCAGCTCCACTTCACGCTTGTGCTTGGCGTAGGCGAACTGCGCGTGGCCGCGTAGCGGCTGGTCTTCATCCAGCCACTCAGCATTGCGCGGGTCATAGCCATAGGCAGCGCCGGAGCTGGTAACGATCAACTGTTCGACGCCATGGACCGCAGCCGCCTGGATCAGCGCCTGGGTGCCACCAACATCAATGGCATGCAGCTGTTCCTCGCTCATACCCGGCGGCGGGGTGACCACCGAGGCCAGGTGAACAATCGCCTGCGGCTGCCAGGTGGCTACGCAGTCGTCAACAGCCGCTGGCTGGCTGATATCAAGCAGCACCGGTTCGATATTCAGCTTCATCCCCGCGCGGTTCTGCGGGCGAATATCGGCGGCAATCAACTGCCACTGCGGGTGTTGAATGGCCAGTTGGTTAAGTAGCTGCTGGCCGATATAACCGGCTGCACCTGTGATCAAGACGCGCATGTAGCTCTCCATAACGCAGCGCGGCCCCATGGCACGGGCCTGCGTTTTCAGCGAATGTGTTTACCCATTGCAGGCTATCCGGCGCGTTGCGGGGAGACAGTGGCGAGGCCGGCCAAACAGCATGGCCAAAGGCGACAGATGCCTGTGCCCTGGCCGGCTGGGCGCGCTATGCTCTGCGCCCCGCCATTACCCAGGTATGCCGCCATGAGCCAAGCCGAACAGAACCTGCGTATCGACTACATCGAGTTCGCCGCTGTCGACCTGCCGCTGCTCAAGCAGTTCTATGAACAGGTTTTCGGCTGGCGCTTTACCGACTATGGCCTGCACTACAGCAGCTTTACCGACGGACGCATGACGGGTGGCTTCACCACTGACAGTGCAGCGGGTAGCGGGCCACTGGTGGTGATCTATGCCGCGGACCTGGAAGCCGTGTGTACTCAGGTGGCCGCTGCCGGTGGGCAGATCACTCAAGCGATTTTCAGTTTCCCCGGCGGGCGACGTTTCGAGTTTCGCGACCCGAGTGGCAATCGCCTGGCCGTGTGGTCGGAGTAAGCGAGCGTCCCATGCAAGCGGTGAAACAACAGCTGTTCAAACTGATCGCCCTGATTCAACGCAATCCGGGGATGGTGGCGATCTTCGGTTTTGCCTCGGGCCTGGCGAGCTTTCTGCTGGTCGAGCGTCAGGCAGAGCTGGCGCGGGTGTTGGCGCTGGTGATGCTGGTCAGCTGGTTGTGGCTGATTCTGGAAAACATCCTGCGCGAACGCATCGCCCAGTGGTTCGGCTTCGAGCTGCCACCGCCGCTGCTGCGCTATGCCACGCAAATGATCCACCAGGAGAGCCTGTTCTTCGTTCTGCCGTTCTTCTTTATCACCACCACCTGGAACAGTGGCCAACTGCTGTTTAGCGGCCTGCTGGCTTGCGCGGCGCTGATTTCGATCATCGACCCGCTGTACTACAAGTGGCTGGCGCCCAAGCGCTGGCTGTTTCTCGCCTATCACACCCTGGCACTGTTCGCGGTGCTGCTCACGGCGCTGCCGATCATATTCAAGCTGACCACGCCGCAGAGCTACCAGCTGGCCCTGGCGGCAGCGGTATTGCTGTCGTTTCCCTCGCTGTTCGCGATCATCACCGTGCAGCGTTGGTGGCGCGGCCTGTTGCTGGTCGGTATGACTTTAGCGATAGGTGCCGGCGGCTGGTTGGCGCGCACCTGGGTTCCACCGGCGACCTTGTGGTTGACTGAGGTGGCGGTGACCAGTGAATTCGATAACCAGAAGCGCGCGCCGGGCGAGAGCATCAAGGAATTGAGCGTGGCGCAACTGCGCAGCCAGGGCCTGTTTGCCTACACCGCGATCAACGCACCGCGCGGGCTGAATGAGCGGATTTATCACGTCTGGCGCCGCGATGGCGGCGAAGTCGAACGCATCGCCCTGGATATCCACGGCGGGCGCAAGGAAGGCTACCGCGCCTGGACCCACAAGAAGAACTTCCCCGCCGACGCCGTCGGCCGCTGGCAGGTGCAAGTGCTGACCGAAGCCGGACAGATGATCGGCGTGCTGCGTTTTAAGGTGGTGGAATAACCACCGATAAACCTATTTGAGCGTCGTAGCCCGGATGCAATCCGGGACGATGGTTCGGCTGACAACACTTCCCGGATTGCATCCGGGCTACAGGGTTGTACTGGCTCTAACCGAAGAACCAGTAGCAGACGAAGATAGCCGCCACCACGCCGGCCAGCTCGGCCAGTAAGGCGCAGCCCACTGCATGCCGCACGCGCTGGATGCCCACCGCGCCGAAGTACACCGCCAGCACATAGAAGGTGGTTTCCGTGCTGCCCTGGATGGTCGCCGCAATCAGCGCCGGGAAGCTGTCGACGCCGTGGGTCTGCATGGTTTCGATCAGCATGGCGCGCGCCGCGCTGCCGGAGAAGGGTTTGACCAGCGCGGTGGGCAGCGCTTCGACAAAGCGCGTATCCCAACCGAACACCTCGACCAGCCAGCGAATGCCGTCGAGGCCGAATTCCAAGGCGCCAGATGCGCGCAATACACCAATCGCGCAGAGCATCGCCACCAGATAGGGCAGCAGGCTTTTGGCCACGTCGAAGCCTTCTTTCGCGCCTTCGACGAATTCCTCGTACACCGCCACCTTCTTCAGCGCACCGAGCAGCAGAAACAGCAGGACGATGCCGAACAGGGTGAGGTTGCCGGCCAGCGACGACAGCGCCGCCAGCGCCGTGGCAGACATCGTCGCCAACACGGCCATAAAGCTGCCGAGCAGCAGCGCACCGGGAATCAGGTAGGCCAGCACCACCGGGTCCCACAGGCGCAGGCGCTGCATCAGCGCCACCGACAACAGGCCGACCAGGGTAGAGGCACTGGTGGCCAGCAGGATCGGCAGGAACACCAGAGTCGGGTCTGGCGCACCCTGCTGGGCGCGGTACATAAAGATGGTCACCGGCAGCAGGGTCAGCGACGAGGCGTTGAGCACCAGAAACAGGATCTGCGCATTAGTCGCCGTGGTGCTGCTGGGATTGAGGGTTTGCAGCGCACGCATGGCTTTCAGGCCAATCGGCGTGGCGGCGTTATCCAGGCCCAGGCCATTGGCAGCGAAGTTCATGGTGATCAGGCCGAGAGCGGGGTGGCCGCGCGGCACTTCCGGCATCAGCCGCGCAAACAGCGGGCCGAGCATCCGTGCCAGGGCATCGACCAGGCCGGCTTTCTCGGCAATGCGCAGCAGCCCGAGCCAGAGGGTCAGGGTGCCGAACAGCAGCACCATGACCTCGACCGACAGCTTGGCCATGGCAAACAGGCTTTCGACCATGGCAGCGAACACCGCCGGGTCGTCACCGAGCAACCAGCGCGACAGGCCGGCAATGGCCGCCACCACGAAAAAACCCAGCCACAGCCAATTGAGCATGCCATCTCTCCCCCAGATCCATGGGCGGGATGATAGCGCGGCTTATACCAAGGCGGTGGAGAGAGTCTGTTCGTCATTGCCACGCAGAGCGTGGGAGCAGTTGGTGATAGGTCCGAACATTGCCGTTGGTGTAGGAGGGGCTTTAGTCGCGATTGAGCTTGGCGGCGCCAAGCGTCGCGGCTAAAGCCCCTCCCACGACACCGCATTCGTGCGCGGCACTAGTACCAATTCGGGTCGCTTTTCAGCTGCTCCTGCAGCAACTGCTGAGTCGCTTCGTCCGGCTCGCCGAGCCAGCGCAGGGTCGCGTGCTGGCTGGGTGCCCTGTCCGTCGGCAGGCCGTCGGGCAGTTGCACATAGAGTGCGTAGGCGTCGTCCTTGTCCCAGCTGAAGGCCACGTAGAGGCGCTGATTGAAGCAGTTGTGCGCTTCGCACAGCTGACCGACCAGGTACTTGTCACCGTCGTCATCCACCCCCTGCATGGGGCTGGCGATGCCATTGAGGTTAATCACCCACTCCGGCAAACGGCTTTCCTCTTCTACCAGTTCCTGCCAGCTTTGCTGATAGGCCGGGTCGCTGGTGAGCAGTTCGTTGAGACGGAATTGGCCGTCAGTGTTCGCGGCCAAGGCCGCCGCACTGCCGCCCAGCAACAGGGCGGCAAGCAGCGTCTTGATGGTCATGAGTGCTCCTTTAGCCACGTGGGCGACGACCCATAATGAACGAGACGATAAACATCACCAGGAACACCACGAACAGAATCTTCGCGATACCCGTGGCGGTGCCGGCGATACCACCGAAGCCCAGGACTGCAGCGATGATGGCGATAATCAGAAAGGTAATGGCCCAACTCAACATGGCGAATCTCCTTACTCAGATTGTGCGCCGTGGCGCGGTTTGACCCGCTGTGGCGCAGGCCACAGCGGAACAGGCTTACTGCATGGACTGTTTAAGGGCGCGCATGCGCTCATGGTTGGCCCGCACATTGGGCATTTCTGCGTTCAGCAGGACCTGCACGTCCGGGTCGGCGCACTCCAGAGCATCCTCGAAGGCATGCAGGATGCGGTCTTCGGCCTCTTCCAGCTGCGCCACATAGGTGGCTTCGGTGTCGCTGACCAGGGTCGCCTTGGTATCGGCGTAGACCTGGCGCAGCTTGCCGACGAGGGTGCCACCGCTGGCGGGCTTGGCCTGGTTGGCGGCCACTTTCACCGACATCGCGCGAATCAGCTCGCCCTTGCTCTGCGACATGTCACGAAACAGCGCCTGCAAGCGCACGTCCTTCACCTCGTCGTGGGCATGCTGGTAGAAGCGCTGGCCGTCACGGGTGATTTCGATCAGTTCGTTGAGTTGCTCAGTGGTGTGGGTCATGGCGAATCTCCTCTGTGTTGTAGCGGCGACCCGGATGGATCAACAGGCCGTTAGCTGGCGACGCGCAGGGCATCGGCATCAACACCGCGTACGCCACGGATGTTGCGTGCGGTCTCAATCGCCAACTGCTTCTCGGCGTTGCTCAGCACACTGCCGCTGAGACTGACCATGCCCTTCTGGGTGTCGACCGAGATATTCAGGCCGTCGAGGTTGCGGCTGTAGATAAAGCTGGATTTCACTTTGCTGGTGATCCAGGCATCGCTGATCGCCGCAGCGGTGTCATCAGCGGCGTTCTGCACCTTGGCCGCCGTGCTGTCGACCGCACTGACGCTGAGCAGGTTGTTCACCTCGCGCACGCCATCGGTGTTGGCCGCCAGACGCCCGGCCAGCTCCTTGGCCTCGGCGCTCTGTGCGCTGCCGGTCAGGCTGACTGTGCCATTGGCGGCGCTGACCTTGATATCCAGGCCTTCGGTATTGCTGTTCCACAGCAGCTTGGATTTCACCGTGGCGGCCAGGGTGGCATCGTCAAAACGCTGCGACAGGCTTGGCTCGCTGCTGGCCTTGGCTTCGAAGGCCGGGTCGAGGGTCAGCTGGTTATCGACCTCTTTCACGCCGTCGATGCCCAGGGCGATTTGCTCGGCCAGGTCACGCTCGACATCGGTTTCCACCTTGCCGGTGAGCTTGGCGCTGCCGTTTTCCACGTCCACGTCGATGGTGAAGGGATTGAGGTGGCGGTTAAGGGCGAAGGCGGTCCAGATCGAGCCTTCCTGGCGTGCCTCGCTCAGCTCACGGCTGGTATCGCTTTGCGCTGCATGGGCCGCAAAAGGGGCCAGGCCGATCAGGCCAGCGGTCGCAGTGGCCAGGGCCAGAGTTTTCAATTGATGCATGGCAGTTCCTCCAATGGATAACGATCAGGCAGCCGTTTGTCGCCGCCGTTACTGCTAGATCGCAAGCGCCATGCCAGCTTTTTCAATCAGAATAAATACATATATATCAATAACTTAAACAATAAACAGAAACGCCTTGAACATGCAGCTTGCATGATCCGCGGTGAACCGCCGTGCAACTTGCACGACGCATCGTGGACTAACCCTCAGCACGGCTACCGCGAATGGCTCAAGGAGAAGAACATGCACACACGCAACGAGGCACACAGCCTGGGACGCATCCTGCTGGTCGATGACGAGCCGGCGATCCTGCGCACCTTCCGCTATTGCCTGGAAGATCAGGGTTATCAGGTCAGCACGGCCAACAGCGCAGCCCAGGCCGATGCACTGCTGCTGCGCCAGGTGTTCGACCTGTGCTTTCTCGACCTGCGCCTGGGTGCGGATGACGGCCTGGAAGTACTGGCGCAAATGCGCCTGCAGGCGCCCTGGATGCGTGTAGTAATAGTCACCGCGCACTCGGCTGTGGACACCGCCGTGGATGCCATCCAGGCCGGCGCAGCAGATTATCTGGTCAAGCCGTGCAGCCCCGAGCAGCTGCGCCTGGCCGCCGCCAAACAGCTGGAAGCGCGCCAGCTGGCCGAACGTCTGGAGCGTCTGGAAGGCTGTGCGCGCAAGCCCGGCGACGACCTCGACTCGCAGAGCCCGGCACTGATGGCCGTGCTGCAAACGGCCAAACAGGTGGCCGACACCGACGCCAACATCCTGATTCTCGGCGAGTCCGGCACTGGTAAGGGTGAGTTGGCGCAAGCCATTCACCGCTGGAGCAAACGTGCGAAAAAATCCTGCGTCACCATCAATTGCCCGTCGCTCAGCGCCGAGCTGATGGAAAGCGAGCTGTTCGGGCATAACCGCGGGGCCTTTACCGGCGCCAGCGAAAGCACCCTGGGGCGGGTCAATCAGGCCGATGGCGGCAGCCTGTTCCTCGATGAGATCGGCGATTTCCCGCTGGCCCTGCAACCCAAACTGTTGCGCTTTATCCAGGACAAACAATACGAACGCATCGGCGACCCGGTGACCCGTCAGGCCGATGTACGGATTCTCGCGGCCACCAACCTCAATCTCGATGAGATGGTGCAGCAGGGGCGTTTTCGTGAAGACCTGCTGTATCGCCTCAACGTCATCACCCTGACCCTGCCGCCGCTGCGCGAACGCCGCGAGGACATCCTCGAGCTGGCCGAGCGTTTTCTCGCGCGCTTTGTCGTCGACTACGCCCGCCCGGCGCGCACTTTCAGCGACGAAGCCCGCGAGGCGCTGCTCAGCTATGCCTGGCCGGGCAATATCCGCGAGCTGCGCAACGTGATCGAGCGCGCCAGCATCATCTGCAGCGAAGAACGGGTGCAGGTCAGCCACCTCGGCCTGAGCCCGCAGGCCAACCCCAGCGCCCCGCAGATCGGCGATCAGCTGAGCCTGCAAGACCTGGAAAAAGCCCATATCAGCGCCGTGATGGCCAACAGCGAAAGCCTCGATCAGGCGGCAAAAACCCTCGGTATCGACGCCTCGACCCTGTACCGCAAACGCAAGCAGCTCAGCCTGTGAAGCTGCGCAGCCGGCTGTTTCTCAGCAGCAGTGCGCTGCTCACCGTGGCCCTGGTCGGGCTGTTGCTGGGCATGTTCAGCGTGCTGCAACTGACCCAGGTGCAAGGCCAGGCGATGAACCGCAACCTGCAGATCATCGAGGCCAGCCTCGGCCTGCGCCAGGAGCTGGGCAAGCAGGTGATTCTGCTGCTCGCTGAAGACCTCGACCGCGAGGCACTTAAAGCCTCCGATCAGCAGTTCAAGGTCTGGCTGCAACGCGCCGCACAAAGCGCCACCGACGACAGCGACCGCCAGGCGATTGCCGAAGTCGAGCGGGCCTATGGCAACTTCGATGACCTGCTGGCCAAGCCGCTGACCGTACGCCGCGAGCTGCTCAGCAATGACAGCTTCGGCCGCGCCATCGAGGCCCTGCGCGACCGCATCAACGCCGTGCAGATGCGTTACGTCAGCGCCGTGGAACAGGAAGAAGCTCGCGCCCGCGAACGCGCCTGGCTGATCGCCGGCTTGCTCGGGCTGATCGGTCTGGCCGTGCTGGTAATCGGTTTTGTCACCGCGCACAGCATCGCCCAGCGCTTCGGCCGGCCGATCGAGGCACTGGCGCGGGCCGCCGACCAGATCGGTCAGGGCGATTTTCAAGTCACCTTGCCGCTGACCCCGGTGGCGGAGCTGTCCGCTCTGAGCCAGCGCTTCGGCCTGATGGCCGAAGCCCTGCGCGAATTCAAAAGCAGCGATGTGGCCGCCCTGCAGGCCGAGCAACAACGCCTGCAAGCGGTGCTCGACGGCATCGATGACGGCCTGCTGATCTTCGACTGCGCCGGCCGGGTCGAGCATTTCAACCCGGTAGCACAACGGCAACTGGGCTGGAGCACTGCACAACTGGGCCAGACCCTGGATGTGGCGCTGCAACGCGCCGATCTGGCTGAGCAGCTGCAAAAGGTGTTGCAGGGCGAAAATCTGGATGAGCTGCTGGACGATGTGCAGGTGCAGGTCGACGGTGAGAGTCGCCTGCTCGCCTACAGCCTGTCGGGCGTCAGCCACAGTGAAGGGCGGCTGATGTGTGCAGTGATGGTGCTGCGCGACGTGACCGAGCAGCGCGCCTTCGAACGCGTACGTAGCGAATTCGTGCTGCGCGCCTCGCATGAGTTGCGCACCCCGGTGACCGGCATGCTGATGGCGTTCTCGCTGTTGCAGGAGCGCGTGCAGTTCGCCGCCGAATCCCGCGAGGCCGACCTGCTCAGCACCGTGGATGAGGAGATGCAGCGCCTGCTGCGGCTGATCAACGACCTGCTGAATTTCTCGCGCTACCAGAACGGCCTGCAAACCCTGGAACTGTCCAACTGCGCCCTCGAACCGCTGCTGCTGCAAACCCAGCAGCGCTTCAGTGCCCAGGCGGCTGAATTGCAAATCAGCCTGGCTTGCGAGGTGCACGGCGCGCTGCCGGACGTGCAGATCGATGCGCTGCAGATCGAACGAGTGCTCGACAACCTGATCGGCAACGCCCTGCGCCACAGCCACCCCGGCGGGCAGATCCGCCTGCAGGCACGGCAGCAGGATGATCGGGTGGTGCTCAGCGTGGCAGACAACGGCGAGGGCATTGCCTATCGCCAGCAAACCCGCATCTTCGAGCCCTTCGTCCAGGTCAGCCGCAAGAAAGGCGGCGCCGGCCTTGGTCTGGCCCTGTGCAAGGAGATCGTCCAGCTGCATGGCGGACAGATCGGTGTGCACTCACGGGCCGGGCAAGGTGCGCAGTTCTACGTGACACTGCCGGTGTAAGGCATTTCTGGGTATCAGCCTGGCTGATGGCGATTGCCTGTGCGCCGGCGTATGTCGACACTGGGCGCTCCACACATGAGGAGCACCGCCATGCCCAGCATCAACCCCAGTCCTGAGCAACTGGCTGCATTCACCGCCAAGGTGGCGGATGACACACCGCTGCTGATGCTCAACCTGCTGCGCTTTCAGGCCCAGGCCAGCTATGCCGGCGGCAGCCGCCACGCACCGTGCAGCGGCCGTGAAGCCTATGCGCGCTACAGCCAGACGGCGCTGCGCAAAGTTCGTGGGGTGGGCGGCGAGGTGCAGGTCATGGCCCGCGCGCAAGCGGCGCTGATCGCGCCCGCTGACGAGCAATGGGATGAACTGCTGCTGGTGCGTTACCCGTCCAAGGCGGCCTTTCTCAGCATGCTCGCCGACCCGGAGTACCGTGCGGCGACCGAGCACCGCACGGCCGCTCTGGCTGACTCGCGACTGATCGCCAACACCGAACACCCGGCGCCAGCTCAGCCGGGCTAGTGCCCGGCAGCGTCCTTGATCAAGGGCACTTCCTTGCCTTCGACGTCGAACAGCTTGCCGCCCTTGAAGTAGTCACCATCATTCAGTGCGGCAATGTCCTGGTAACGCAGGGTGCGTTCGTGGCCGGCGACGAATACCGACTGCTGGTCCGAGTTGCCGGCCTTGAAGTGGTTGAAGGCCAGGTTGAGCAGAATCGCCATGATCGCCGCCGAGCTGATGCCGGAGTGGAAGATGGTTTCGAACCAGGCTGGGAAGTGGTGATAGAAGGTCGGCGCGGCAATCGGGATCATGCCGAAGCCAATGGAGGTGGCGACGATGATCAGGTTCATGTTGTTGCGGTAATCCACCTTGGACAGGGTGCGAATGCCGCTGGCCGCCACGGTGCCGAACAGCACCACACCGGCACCACCGAGCACTGCCGTTGGCACGGCGGCGACCAGACGGCCCATCACCGGCAACAGGCCGAGGGTCACCAGAATCAGACCGGCCGAGGCCACCACATAGCGGCTCTTCACCCCGGTCACGGCCACCAGGCCGACGTTCTGGGCAAAGGCGCTCTGGGTGAAGGAGCCGAAGATCGGCGCAAACACGCTGGAGATCATGTCCGCACGCAGACCATTGCCCAGGCGTTTGGAGTCGACCTTGGTTTCGATGATGTCACCCACCGCGAGGATGTCCGCCGAGGTTTCCACCAGGGTGACGATGATCACGATCAGCATCGAGATGATGGCCGCCACGTGGAAGGTCGGCATGCCGAAATGGAACGGGCTGGGCATTGCCACCATCGGCCCTTCAGTCACCTTGGAAAAATCCGCCATGCCCAGGGCCACGGCTACCAGGGTGCCAATGACCATGGCCAGCAGGATCGACAGGCGCGAGATGCTCGAACTGCCCAACTTGCTCAGCAGCAGCACGGTGACCAAGGTCAACGCGGCCAGGCCGATATTGGCCATGCTGCCGAAATCCGCTGCGGCACTGTTACCGCCCATGGCCCAGCGCGCCGCCACTGGCATCAGCGTCAGACCAATGACGGTGATGACGATGCCATTGACCAGCGGCGGGAAGAATTTGGTGATGCGAGAGAATACCGGGGTGATCAACAGCCCGATAATCGAGGCCGCGATCACCGCGCCGAACACCGCAGGGAGACCGCCGGCACCGTCACTGCCGAGGATCGCAATCATGGTCGCCACCCCGGCAAAGGACACACCTTGTACCAGCGGCAGCTGTGAGCCGAAGAACGGCAACCCGAGGGTTTGCAGCAAGGTCGCCAGGCCGCCGGCAAACAGCGAGGCGGCAATCAGCAAGCCGATATCCGCGGGTGACAGACCGGCGGCCTGACCAATGATCAGGGGCACCGCAACGATGCCGCCATACATGGTCAATACATGCTGCAGGCCATAGGCGAGGTTGGCACCGATACCAAGGTTTTCGTCTTCCGGGCGCTGTGCGGAAGACGGCGTAACAGGTGAAGTCGTCATGCTGGGGTACTCGCTGTTTATTCTTGTGCGAGCAATGTAGACAAACATAAATCGTCTTGGCTACAACTTTGTATACATTTTCAGACAAAAGAGCATCGCCAGAACGATTCTCGAATACACAGTCTAGAAACGAACATGCGCGCATAAAAAACCGCCGAAACATACGCTGTTTCGGCGGTTGTTTATTACCAACGCTGCAGGCCTCGGTTTAGAGCATTGCGGCCAGTACCACCAGCAGCGCCGCCGTCTGGGCATCTGGTTCGCCGTCATAGCGTGCCGGGCGGTATTTCATCTGAAAAGCCGCGATGACATTGCGCGTGGCCTGATCCAGCTCGCCATGCAGCGGCACGGCATAACCCTGTCGCACCAACTGTTCCTGGAACCACTGCACGCTTGGCAGGCTGGCACTGAACAGCGCCTGCTGATGTGCCACGGCACTGTCATCCGGCCACGGCATCAGGCCGGCCTCGGCCAGGCGCTTCCAGGGGAACAGCGGACCGGGGTCGACCTTGCGCTGCGGGGCAATATCACTGTGCGCCAGGATGCTGCCGGGCGGCAGCTGGTGGCGTTGCATGATGTCCTTAAGCAGCGCGATCAGCGCCTCGATCTGCGCCGGGGCAAACGGCTGCCAGTAGCGGCCTGCTGGGGTGTCATAGAAGCCCTGGTTAACCAGCTCAATGCCAATCGTGGTGCCATTGAGCCAGGTACGACCCTGCCACTGACTGTCACCGGCATGCCAGGCACGGCGGTTTTCATCGACCAGGCGGTAGATGGTCGGTGGCGCCTCGCCAATCAGGTAGTGGCTGCTCACTTCCGTCTCGGTCAGCAGTTGCAGCGAGCGGTTCAGATCAGCCGAGGTGTAATGCAGCACGATGTATTGTACACGGCTGTTCTGCCCGCTGGCGGTATGGCTGTCATCAATGCGCACGCCATGACCGCAGCCGGCCAGCAGCAACAACAAAGCACTCAGTAAGATCGTTCTCATGGGGCGATGTGCAACACGCTTTGCAGGTTATCCAGCAGCATGTCGACGCTGAGCATGATCAACAGCATGCCCATCAGTCGTTCCACTGCGGTCAACCCGCGAGGGCCCAGGAAGCGCTGCAGAAACGACGCCTGCAAGAGAATAAAGGCGGTCGCCGCCCAGGCCAGCAACACGGCGGCGTAGAGCTCCCAGAGCGGTCCTTCGTGGGTATTGCGCAGGGTCATCAGTACCGCCAAGGCCGATGGCCCGGCCACCGCCGGAGTGGCCAGCGGCACCAGCATCGGTTCGCCATCCGGCACATCCCCCAATACGCCTTGCGGGCTGGGGAAGATCAGACGCATGGCGATCACAAACAGGATGATCCCACCGGCAATCGCGGTGGCTTCACGCGACAGGCCCAGGGCGCTGAGCACCTTGTCGCCAAAGGTAAGGAACAGCAGCAACAGGGCCAGGGCGAACAGCAGCTCGCGCCCGGCCACCCACAAGCGGCGTTTGGCCGGCACGTTCTTCAGTGCAGCGATAAAGATGGCGATGTTGCCGAAGGGGTCGGTGACCAGAAAGATCAACGCGGCGATGCCGAAAATTTCCATGAAGCACTCCTCTACAGATCGGCAGAGTTTAGTGCTTATGCCAGCAGAAAACGCCTTTGATCAGGTAGAAGCGCCACGCTGGTCTATTGCCTGGGCAAGCCATGGCGGACGCTGCTAGACTAAAAGCTGTACAAATAAGGGAATTATGTACAGGCTTTGTACTGATTAGGAGATCAGCACCATGCGCGCCTTGCTCTGGTTCAAACAGGATCTACGCCTTGATGACCATCCCGCGCTGCAAGCCGGCCTGAGTGCCGAGTGCCTGCTGCCGGTGTATGTGCTGGACCCTGAGCAGCTGCAACTCAACGAGTTTGGCATGCGCCGCATGGGTGTACACCGTGCGCGCTTCTTGCTGGAAAGCCTGGTGGCCCTGGAGGGCGAACTGCGCCAACGCGGTTCACACCTGCTGCTGGTAATTGGCAACGCGGAACAAGCCATCCCCCAGCTGGTCGCACAGTTCAACCTGGATCAGGTGCTGACCCTGGAGGAAATTGCTCCGGATGAACGCGCCCTGGTGGCTCGTGTCGCAAAACGCCTGGGCCAGGTGCCGGTGCAACAGGCACCTGCCAATAACCTGCTGCGCAGCGAAGAGCTGCCCTTCGCCCTTGAGCAGCTGCCCCATGTCTTCAGCCGCTTCCGCAGCCTGATCGAAGAGCGCCTGCAGGTATTCCAGCCACGCCATGCGCCAGATCGCCTGCCACTTCTACCCGATGGCGCGCTGGCGCTGATGCAGCCACTGCCCACGCTGTCCCAACTGGGCCTGGGCGAACCGCTGAGTGTTGCCGCCAGCGCCTTTCCCTTTTCCGGTGGCGAGCCGGCAGCCCTCGGCCGCCTGCGTGACTACCTGTGGAAAACCCAGGGCGTGCGGCAGTACAAGGACACCCGCAACGGCATGATCGGCAGCGAGTACTCCTCGAAGTTCTCGCCCTGGCTGGCCAATGGCAGCCTCTCGGCACGCCGGGTCATCGCCGAACTGCGCCGCCATGAAGCGCAGTACAAGCGCAATGACTCGACCCACTGGCTGTGGGTCGAGATGCTCTGGCGCGATTTCTTCCGCTGGACCCTGGCGCGGCATGGCAGCGCGCTGTTCAAGGCTGGTGGGCTGAAGGCCACCGCACGGGCACCGCAACAGCTGGACCAGCGTTTTCAGGACTGGTCACGCGGGCGCACCGGCATGCCGCTGATCGACGCGAATATGCGCGAGCTGGCCGCCACCGGTTTTATGTCCAACCGCGGCCGCCAAGTGGTGGCCAGCTACCTGATCAATGATCTGCAACAGGACTGGCGCCATGGTGCGGCCTGGTTCGAGGAACACCTGATCGACTATGACCCGGCCAGCAACTGGGGCAACTGGGCCTACCTTGCCGGGGTGGGCAACGACCCACGGCATAACCGCGTGTTCAATGCCCTGCGCCAGGCCCGTGAATACGACCCGGACGCGCACTATGTCAGCCTCTGGCTACCGGAGTTGCGTGATGTACCGCAGGCGCTGCGGCACACGCCCTTTCTGCTCGCTGGCGGCCACCTGCGCAGCCTCGGCTACCCACAGCTGGGCACTATTCCGGAGAGCTGGAAACCCTACCTGCACGCAGTCGCCTGAACCCGCCAGCAGCGCGCCCGGCATGCCACGCACGGGGCCAGATCAACCCAGCTCGACGCGGTTGCGCCCGCCGCTCTTGGCCCGGTACAGCGCCTGGTCGGCGCGCTCGAAAACCTTCTCGCTGCTTTCGCCACTGACAAAGCTCGTCAGCCCAGCCGACAGGGTGATGGTCACCCGCTCGCCCCGGAAGTGAAAAGGACACTGCTCAACGCCATCGAGCAGGGTCTGCAACAGCTGCCGCCCGCCCTCCAGCGGGGTTGATGGGATCAGCAACACAAATTCCTCACCGCCAAAGCGGGCAATGAAATCGGTCTTGCGCAGGCGCTTGGCCAGCTCACCGGCAATGATTTTCAGCACCTTGTCGCCGGCCAGGTGGCCATAACCATCGTTGATTCGCTTGAAGTGGTCAATGTCGAGCACGGCCAGCGCCAGTTCGCCGCCGTAACGCTTCCAGCGCGCCATTTCCAGCTCCAGGCGTTCGCCCCAACCGGCACGGTTGGGCAAGCCGGTCAGCGGGTCAATCAGCGCCTTCTGCCGCTGCTCCTCCAGGTGATCACGGAAACTCTGCGCTTCCTGCTCCATGTCAGCGACTTTCTGGGTGAGGCTTTGCAGGCGCTGCGCCACCTCTTCTTCGCGGCCATCGCGGTGCTTCTGATGCTCACTGACGGTGTTGAGCAAACCATCCAGACGCGCTTCCAGCGACTGCTTGAGGCTGTGCAAATCCACCGCTTCCTGCACGCTGGCTTGCAGACCGCTGACCTGTTCACGCAGCTCCTGATTGAAGGTACGCGCACTTTCCACCGACTCGCTGTAGCCCTCATGGGCTTCGGTGAGGGTGCCGAGAAATGAGGCTAGACGCTCGTTGAGCTGTTTCAGGTAGCTGGCAAATTCGCGCTGGCCACTGTCGGTCACGGCCAGAATCAGCACCGCCAGATCATCCAGCACGGCCACCAGCTCATACCAGTTCAAGCCGCCCAGCACCCGTTGGCGCAGGGCCTCACCCTGAGGCTTATGGCGCTCCGGCAGTTCCAGTTCGTCGAGCAGGCTAGTCAGGCTTTCGCCGATATGCGGCGCTACCGCGCTGTAGCCGGGTTCGGGAATCTCCGGCAAGGCATAGGCTGGGTCACCCTCGGCCAGCGGCGCAGCGGGCGTTTCGACAACGGTGGGCGAGGTGACAGGAGCCGTTGGCGTTGGCGTTGGCGTTGGCGTTGGCGTTGGCGTTGGCGTTGGCGTTGGCGTTGGCGATACATGCTCTGCGGCAGCTGCCTCCATCACCAGCGCCTCAGCAGTCTCCACAGGTACCGGTACAGCGGGCACGGCTGCCGGGCTGGCCAGCGCTCCAGGTGCAGATAATTGTGCAGGCTCGGCCACGGTTGACGCAGTGTCGGCATCCTTGGCACCAAACAGACGTTGCAACAGACCGGGACGGGCCGTCGCGGCGTCGCCATCAAAGGCTGCCAGTGCCTGCTGCTGCAAGCTGCTCAGTTCGCTGAGCAATGCCGGCAGTTCGCGCGGCTGGCTGGCACGTTCCTCGATGCGCTTGGCGAATTGCTTGAGCGCCTTGCGCACTTCACGCGGCGGCTCCAGAGCCAACAGTTGGCTGGTTAGATTGGTGACCCCGGAAATGTTCTGTTCGATGCGGTCCTGGCGGCGCTTTTCCGAATCCAGTACGGCCTTTTCCAGGCGTGGAATCAGTGCAGCAAGACCGCTGTCGATGTCATCGCGACGCAGGGTTTCGCGTAGCTCCTGCATGCATTGATCGACCGACTTGTCGCTGCCTTCCGCCGCCAGCGAGCTGCGCACCAGGCCACGCCGCAACAAGTCCAGGCGTGTTTCCCAGCGGCGTTCAAGTTTTTCCTGCTGTTCCAGGCTTTCCAGGTACTTGCTTTTCCAGCGCTGGGCATCGTCGGTCATCATCGCCATCCAGTGTTCGAGGTCTGTTGCCGGGTTATCACACTGCAGGCGGGCGATAACCTGCCCATCACCTACAGCTCAACCAGCATAGGTGGTGCAGGCCCACAGAGTGAAGTGGGCAAACGAATTTGCACCGCCACAGGCAGATGGTCGGAGATCGGCAATGGCAACACCTCACAGCGCTCCAGAGACAGTTCCGCGCTGAGCAGGATGTGATCCAGGCAGCGCTGCGGCTGCCAGCTGGGAAAGGTGGCCTCGACCTGCGGCGCCCACAAGCCCAGGTCGCGCAGGGGTGAATGCTCCAGCAGGTCGTTGGCGTGGGTGTTCATATCGCCCATCAGCACCCGATGCCGGTAATCGCTGAGCAGCTCGCGGATATAGGCCAACTGCCGAGTGCGGGTGCGCGCGCCCAGAGCCAGGTGCATCATCACCACGGCAATTGCGTCAGGCCCCTCGCCGAGGCGCAGCAACATTGCACCTCGCCCTGGCGGGCCGGGCAACGGGTGATCTTCCAGCAGGCTGGGACGCAGTCGGCTGAGTACGCCATTGCTGTGCTGGGCGAAACGCCCGAGGTTACGGTTGAGTTGCTGGTACCAGTAGGGAAAGGCGCCGAGATGCGCCAGGTGTTCGACCTGATTGACGTAGCCGGAACGCAGGCTGCCGCCATCGACCTCCTGCAAAGCCACCAGATCGAAATCACCGAGCAGCTCGCCAATCCGTTGCAGATTGCCGCTGCGCCCGGCATGCGGCAACAGATGCTGCCAGCTGCGCGTCAGGTAATGGTGATAGCGCTGGGTGCTGATGCCCACCTGGATATTGAAACTGAGCAGGCGCAGGCTGCCATTCTGTGGCCAGTCATCCGCTGGCACACAACGTGGATTGACCTGTGGATCGCACAGGTCAATCGCCCGTCTGGCCGGCCAGCGCCTGAGCATGACGCGTTATCCGCGCACGCCGATTACTGCGCGGCGCGTTCTTTGGCGATCAGGTGATCGGCCACTTGCAGGGTTTGCTGCGGGCCGCCCGAGCTGCTGATGTCGAAACGGTATTTGCCGTTGACGATCATCACCGGCACACCGGTGATCTGATAGGCCATGGCCAGTTTCTTGGCCTTCTCCAGCTGGCTCTTCACACCAAAGGAGTTGTAGGTCTTGAGGAATGCATCTTTATCAATGCCTTCAGCCGCGAGGAAGTCAGCCATTTCTTCCGGGGTGGCCAGCTTCTTGCCCTGCACGTGGATGGCGTCGAAGATCGCCGCATGCACCTTGTGCTCGGCCTTCATTGCTTCAAGGGTGATAAACAGCTGGCCATGCACGTTCCACATGCCACCAAACATGGCCGGGATGCGCACGAAGTTGACATCCTCAGGCAGGGTTTTGATCCACGGGTTGATGGTGTCTTCGAACTTGTAGCAGTGGCCACAGCCGTACCAGAACAGCTCGACCACTTCGATCTTGCCCGGCTTGGACACGGCCACCGGGTTGTTCAGTTCTACATACTGCTTGCCCGCTTCAATCGGCTCGGCATGGGCACTCAGGCCAAACAGGCTGGTGGCGACGAGAGTGGCACTGAGGATCAGGTTACGCATGCATTACTCCTTGGCTATGGACGGTGCGTGATGACGAACCGAGGTTCGACCCGCGAGGCAATCTGAGGTTCCACACATTGTAGGGGCTGTTGCCCCGAGGTAGCGATGCGCAGAACGAAAAAGGGCGGCCTGAGCCACCCTTTTTCATTACTGCATGTCGCCCAGCGTGGATCAGTGCAGACCCTGGATATAGCTGGAAACTGCTTCGATATCCTTGTTGCTCAGCTTGGCCGCAATGGAACGCATGATCATGCTGTCGCCATCGTTGGTGCGGTTGCCTTCGCGGAAATCGGTCAGCTGCTTGGCAATGTAGGTTGCGTGCTGGCCACCCAGTTGCGGGTAACCGGCGGCGTCCAGGCCAGCGCCATTCGGCGAATGGCAGCCGGTGCAGGACGGCATGCCTTCAGCCAGTTTGCCGCCACGGAACAGCTCGCCACCACGCTCGACCAGTTTCGGGTCGGCGGCGCCAACACTCATCTGCTGGCTGGCAAAGTAAGCGGAGATGTCTTCCAGGTCCTGATCGCTGAGGTTATCCAGCAAACCGGTCATTTCCACGATTGGACGGGCACCGGATTTGATGTCCTTCAGCTGCTTGAGCAAGTAGCGCTCGCCTTGCCCAGCCAGTTTCGGGAAGTTCGGTGCAGCACTGTTGCCATCGGCACCATGGCACGCACCACACACAACCACCTTACCCTGGCCAGCTTCAGCATTGCCTGCAGCATGTGCGAAGCCAGTGAGGCCCAGGGTCAACAGCAGACTCACGAGTACTTTGTTCATCAGCTAATCCAATTTACGGCTAAGAGAAAGAGTTTATGCGCCGGGCTTACTCGGTCATCAACTTGATGACGGCTTGGTAATCCTCGGCGGTGCAGTCCATGCACAACCCGCGGGGTGGCATGGCATTCAGACCATTGGTGACACTCTGTACCAAGGCATCGGTACCCTTGGCCAGACGCGGTTCCCAGGCTGCCTTGTCACCACGCTTTGGAGCGGTCGGAATCTGCCCGTTATGGCACACACCACACGCGCGAGCGTAGACGGCTTCCGGGTCCTGTGCAGCCTGAGCACTCAACGACAGCATCAATGCACTGGCTGCAATCAGCAATTTTTTCATCAGATCAACCTCATCAGGGAGGGGAACGTACTGCTTTCTATGGGCAGATGATCTAAATCGTTCCCGTGAACACTTATCCAACAGCAGGGAGAAAGCGCACACAAAATCTGCTCCATTATATACTGGCGTCATTGAAACGGAAACGACGCAGCTTGCCGCGCTACGCGCTGACAGGCAGGCTGCGCGCAAATGTCGCAAGGGCATCGCGCCTGCAATGCCTTCTATGCCCGCCCTCACGGATACCCAGATGCAAGCCAAGAACCCGATTATCGGTCTGTGCCAACAGGCTACGTTCCTTATCAGCGCAGCCAAGGTCGACCAGTGCCCGGAGGATTTCGGCCATGAAGTGGCCTTTGCCGGCCGCTCCAACGCCGGTAAATCCAGCGCCCTGAATACCCTGACCCACGCCAGCCTGGCACGTACCTCGAAGACGCCAGGGCGCACCCAGCTGCTCAACTTCTTCAAGCTGGATGAAGAGCGCCGCCTGGTCGACCTGCCGGGTTATGGCTACGCCAAGGTACCAATCCCGTTGAAACTGCACTGGCAGAAGCACCTGGAGGCCTACCTCGGCAGCCGCGAATGCCTGCGCGGCCTGATGCTGATGATGGACATCCGCAAACCGCTGACTGAGTTCGACATCCTTATGCTCGACTGGTCCGTGGCCAGCGAAATGCCCATGCATATCCTGCTGACCAAGGCCGACAAGCTGGCTTTTGGCGCAGCGAAGAATGCTCTGCTCAAGGTGCAGCAGGACATTCGCAAGCGCTGGGGTGATCGCGTCAGTATCCAGCTATTCTCCGCGCCCAAACGCATTGGCGTCGAAGAAGCTCAGGAAGTACTGGCCGAATGGATGCAGCTCGGTGAGTTTGCCCTGCCGGATGACGAAGAAGCCGAAGCCTGATCCAGGCCTGTAGCGATCGCAGCAGCAGCCCGAAGGGTGATCGACATAGGTGGGTTGAGCACAAAAAAAACCCCGAAACTTCTTATGGGGGAGGGAAGTTCGGGGTTTAACGTCTGAACCGCTAGGGCGGGGTCCAGAATCTGCCAACACTTAACACAACAAGGAGCATCGAAGGGCTTTGCGGGCCATTCGTGAACTCTGACTGGCCGGGCAAGAATAAAGTTCAGCCGAGCTTTTGAATCGATTAGCTATAAAAACGACAATATCGATACCCAAAAACCTAAAACGCCCGCCATAGCAGGCGCTTAGCCGCACCACGCCGGCGTCAGTGCGCCTCATCCCAGTTATCACCCACGCCAACCTCCACCAGCAGCGGCACATCCAGCGCGGCAGCATCGCCCATCAGCGGCTTGATCTGCTCACTGACCTGCGCGACCAGATCCTCACGCACTTCCAGCACCAGTTCGTCGTGTACCTGCAGGATGACCTTGGCATCCAGACCGGACTCACTCAGCCAGTTGTCGACCCGGACCATGGCACGCTTGATGATGTCCGCTGCCGTGCCCTGCATCGGCGCGTTGATCGCGGTGCGCTCGGCGCCTTTGCGCAGTGCCTGATTCTTCGCGTGGATATCCGGCAGGTACAGCCGGCGACCGAACAGCGTCTCGACAAAGCCCTGCTCGGACGCCTGCTCGCGGGTGCGCTCCATATAGGCCAGCACACCGGGGTAACGGGCGAAATACACATCGATATAGGCCTGCGCCTGCTTGCGGTCGCAGCCGATCTGCTTGGCCAGGCCGAAGGCGCTCATGCCATAGATCAGGCCGAAGTTGATCGCCTTGGCACTGCGGCGCTGATCACTGGTGACCTCTTCCAAAGGCACACCGAACACCTCGGCCGCAGTGGCCTTGTGTACATCACGGCCATGGCGGAAGGCTTCCAGCAGGCTTTCATCCTTGGCCAGGTGGGCCATGATGCGCAGCTCGATCTGCGAATAGTCCGCCGCCAGCAGTTTGTAACCCTTGGGCGCGACAAAGGCCTGGCGAATACGTCGACCTTCAGCGGTGCGGATCGGGATGTTCTGCAGGTTCGGATCGGTGGACGACAGACGCCCGGTGGCCGCCACCGCCTGGTGATAGCTGGTGTGGATGCGCCCGGTGCGCGGGTTGATCTGCTCTGGCAGGCGGTCGGTGTAGGTGCTTTTCAGTTTGCTCAAGGAGCGGTACTGTATCAGCACCTTGGGCAGTTCGAAGTCCTGTTCGGCCAGTTCGGCCAGCACCGCTTCAGCCGTGGAGGCCTGACCCTTGGCGGTCTTGCTAAGCACCGGCAAGCCCAGTTTTTCGTAGAGAATCACGCCCAGCTGCTTGGGCGAAGCCAGATTGAATTCTTCGCCGGCAATCTCGAAGGCCTGACGTTCCAGCGCCACCAGCTTTTCACCCAGCTCGTTGCTTTGCAGACCCAGCAAGTTGGCATCCACCAGCGCGCCCTGGCGTTCGATACGCGCCAGTACCGGCACCAGCGGCATCTCGATCTCATGCAGCACCTTGGCCAGGCTCGGCTCAGCGTCGAGCTTGGCCCACAAATGCTGGTGCAGACGCAGGGTTACGTCAGCATCTTCAGCGGCATAAGGCGCGGCCTGGGCAAGATCAATCTGGTCGAAGGTCAGCTGCTTGGCGCCTTTGCCGGCGATGTCCTCGAAGCGGATATTGCTGTGATCCAGGTATTTGAGTGCCAGGCTGTCCATATCATGACGGGTGGCGGTGGAATCCAGCACGTAGGACTCAAGCATGGTGTCGAACGCCACACCCTGCACCGCGATGGGTGTCGAGGCATTGGCGAGGATGTTGATGTCGTACTTGGCGTGCTGGCCGACCTTGGCCTTGCTTGGGTCTTCGAGAATCGGCTTCAACGCCTTGAGCACTGCATCGCGATCGAGCTGACTCGGCACGCCCATATAGCTGTGAGCCACCGGGATATACGCCGCTTCGCCGGCCTTGACCGCAAACGACAGGCCGACCAGCTGCGCCTGTTGCGCATCCAGGCCAGTGGTTTCGGTGTCGAAGGCGATCAGCTCGGCCTTGCGCAGCTTCTCCAGCCACTCGTCGAACTGCGACTGTTCCAGGATGCACACATAGTCACCCAAGGCGGCCGGCGCGGGCTGTTCGGCAACGGCCGTTTCGACTGCCGCCGCTGCAGCGGTCGGTGCTGCGACAGCAACGGCACTGGCGCTGGGCGCCAGAGCAAACAGGTCATCGGCGGGCGCTGCGATCGGGGCCTTAACCGCCGGGGCCGGGTTGCTGCGCAGCAACTCATCGCGCCAGGTCTTGAACTCCAGCTCGGCGTACAGCTCCATCAGGGCCGGCACATCCATCTCGCCCGGGTGCAGCGAGTCGATAGCGATATTCAGCGGCACATCCAGTTTGATGGTCGCCAGCGCGTAGGACAGGTAGGCCATATCCTTGTGCTCGGCGAGTTTGGCCGGCAGGGTCTTGGCCCCACGAATCGGCAGTTCCGCCACCTTGTCGAGATTGGCGTAGAGCACATCGAGGCCACCACCGACCCCAACCAGCAGGCCCAGCGCGGTCTTTTCGCCCACGCCCGGCACGCCGGGAATGTTGTCGACCTTGTCACCCATCAGCGCCAGGTAGTCGATGATCAGCTCAGGACCGACACCGAATTTCGCTTTCACGCCATCGATGTCGTAGACGCTACCGGTCATGGTGTTGACCAGCGTAACGTGCGGGCAAACCAGCTGCGCCATGTCCTTGTCACCGGTGGAGATCACCACGTCACGGCCCTCGGCAGCGCACTGGCGGGCCAGGGTGCCGATCACGTCATCGGCCTCGACGCCCTCGACGCACAGCAGCGGGTAGCCCATGGCCCTGACGCTGGCGTGCAGCGGCTCGACCTGCACACGCAGCTCGTCGGGCATGGACGGGCGATTGGCCTTGTACTCGGCGAACATTTCATCACGGAAGGTCCCGCCCTTGGCGTCGAACACCACGGCAAACGGGCTTTTCGGGTACTGCTTGCGCAGGCTCTTGAGCATGTTCAGCACGCCCTTCACCGCACCGGTGGGCAAGCCCTTGGAGGTGGTCAGCGGCGGCAGGGCGTGGAAGGCACGGTAAAGGTAAGACGAACCGTCAACCAGAACGAGAGGGGCTTGGCTCATGAGCAGGATCAACCTTTTCGGCGGGGGCAGCGGTAGAATGGCCGCACCATTGGAATCAAAGGGACAAGGTTATCATGCGCGCACTCAATCGCCTGTTGCTCGCCAGCCTGCTGGCATTCACCACCCTGGTCGCCCACGCCGAAGATCCGGTTTCGGCCGACCCGGACGTAACCATTCGCCAGGACGGCGACCGCACCATCACCGAGTATCGGCAGAATGGCTTTCTCTACGCGATCAAGATCACCCCGAAAAAGGGCAAGCCTTACTTCTTGGTACGTGCCGATGGTAGCGAAGGCAACTTTATCCGCTCCGATCAGCCAGACATGCTGATCCCGCAGTGGGAAATCTTTAAGTGGTAAGGCGTTTCTAACCTATGTCGGTATTTACCCCGCTTGAGCGCCATGAGCTCGAGGTGTTTCTCGCGCCCTATGGCCTGGGTCGTTTGCGCGACTTCCAGGGCATTGCTGCGGGCAGTGAGAACAGCAATTTCTTCGTCAGCCTGGAACAGGGTGAATTCGTTCTGACCCTGATCGAGCGCGGCCCAAGCGCCGACCTGCCGTTCTTTATCGAACTGCTCGACGTGCTGCACAACGCCGGCCTGCCGGTGCCCTACGCCCTGCGTACGACCAGCGGCGAGGCGCTGCGCAGCCTGGCGGAAAAACCGGCGCTGCTGCAACCGCGCCTGGCCGGTAAGCATGTGCATGAAGCCAATGCGCATCACTGCCAGGAAGTCGGTGCACTGCTGGCGCGCATCCACCTGGCTACGCGCCATCAGCCGCTGCCGCGCAAGAGTGATCGAGGCCTGGACTGGATGCTCGCCGAAGGGCCAAGCCTGGCGCTGAAGTTGCCTGATGCGCAGTTGCCGCTACTGCGCGATGCACTGGCGGAAATCCACACGCTCAAGCCACGCATCCTCGCCTTGCCGCAGGCCAATCTGCATGCCGACCTGTTCCGCGACAACGTGCTGTTCGACGGCAACCACCTGGCCGGAGTGATCGACTTCTACAACGCCTGTTCGGGGCCGATGCTCTATGACCTGGCTATTGCCCTGAACGACTGGTGCTCGCGGGATGACGGTAGCCTGGACAGCAAACGCGCGCAGACGCTGCTCGGTGCTTACGCAGGTTTACGGCCCTTTACTGCGGCAGAAGCTGAATTGTGGCCGGCCATGCTGCGCATCGCTTGCGTACGCTTCTGGCTGTCACGCCTGATCGCCGCCGAATCCTTCGCCGGCCAGGAAGTGCTGATCCATGATCCGGCGGAATTCCAGCGCCGCCTGGCCCAGCGCCAGCAGGTGGATCTAGCGCTGCCGTTCGCCTTCTAAAACCTGTCTACGATCTGCTGCGCGTCGGCCCTGCTGCGTTAAAAACAGGCTCGGAATGCTCATGTACAGCTCGTACACTCCGCTTCCTCGCCTGTTTTTGCCTTGCATGGCTCTAGCTCGCGAGATCGTAGGCAGATTCTTAGCCCCGAGCGCTGATTACAGCGCCTCGAGGCAACCCGCCAATTCGCCCGCCATATTCTCCAGCAAAGTTTCATAGCCCTTTGCGTCTACCGGCAAGGCACCACCGAGGGCGTCCAACTCAGCCAGAGTAACCGGCAACCCGGCGGTCAGGGTTTGCGCCAGGCGCGGGCGGAAAGGCGGTTCGCTGAACACACAACTCGGCCCTGCCTGCTGCAAGCGCTCGCGCATGGCGGCCACGTGCTGGGCGCCCGGCTGTACTTCACCCAGTACGCTGAACACGCCGGCATGCTTGAGGCCATAGGCGGCTTCGAAGTAGTCGTAGGCTTCGTGGAAAACGAAGTAGGGCTTGCCTGCCAGGCCGTTCAGGCGACTTTTCAGGCGCTGATCCAGGGCATCCAGACGCGCGCTGAACGCCTTGGCATTGGCCTGATAACGCGTGGCATTGGCCGGATCTGCTTGCGCCAAATCGGCAGCGATTTTGCCGGCAATCACCCGGGCATTGGCCGGCAGCAACCAGAGGTGCGCGTCCAGGCTGCCGGGGCGATGGGCATGGTCATGCTGGTCAGCGTGATCTGCGTGATCTGCGTGATCTGCGTGATCTGCGTGATCATCCTGATGCTCGGCGTGTTGCGCATGGCTGTCGCCAAAATGACGCAGGGATATACCCGGAACATCCTGCAGCGCCACACTCGGTTTCTCGCGGCCGGCCAGCACGCGCGGCAAAAAGCTTTCCAGATCCGCGCCAATCCAATACAGCAGGTCGGCATCACGCACGCGGCGTACATCGGAGGGACGCAGCGCGTAGTGGTGCGGCGATGCGCCCGGCGGCAGCAATACATCGGGCTGGCCGACGCCGTCCTGCACGGCAGCGGCAATCAGCTGCAGCGGCTTGATGCTGGTCAGCACGCGCACATCGGCGTGTACCGCGAAACTCAAGGGAAAAGTGATAAAGAACAGGGCAAAAGCCGGAAAAAGACGCAACACGGGGAGCACTCAAGCGGGAAGGAACGGGTAATATAATAACGTCTCTCATCTTATTCGTCGTTGCCCATGACTCAAGCTCCGCTGGCCTCGCGCCCCCACGACCACTCCCACTGCGTCAGCCATGCCCTGGCCGAGGCCGAAGCCATCTGCGTGCGTCAGGGCCTGCGCCTGACCGCTCTGCGCAAACGTGTGCTGGAGCTGGTCTGGGCCAGCCACAAACCGCTGGGCGCCTACGACATCCTCGGCGTGCTGAGCGACGAAGACGGCCGCCGTGCCGCACCGCCCACGGTATACCGCGCCCTGGATTTCCTCCTGGAAAACGGCCTGGTGCACCGTATCGCCTCGCTCAACGCCTTTGTCGGCTGCAGCCACCCGGAGCACGCCCACCAGGGCCAGTTCCTGATCTGCCGAAGCTGCAATGCGGCTATCGAGCTGGAGCAGGCCACGATCAGCGACGCCATCATCAGCAGCGCGGCCGGTGTCGGCTTTGCCGTGGAAAGCCAGACAGTAGAAGTGGTCGGCCTGTGCGCAGGCTGCCAGGAGCAGGCATGAACGATGCCCTGATTCGCCTCACCGAAGTGGGCGTGACCTTCGCCGGGCAGAATGTGCTGCAGGATGTGCAGCTCAGCGTAAAGCCTGGGGAAATCGTCACCCTGATCGGCCCCAACGGCGCCGGCAAAACCACCCTGGTGCGCGCCGTACTCGGCTTGCTGACACCCGACACCGGCAACGTCTGGCGCAAGCCCAAACTGCGCGTCGGCTATATGCCGCAAAAGCTGCACGTGGATGCCACCCTGCCACTCTCGGTGCTGCGCTTTCTGCGCCTGGTACCGGGCGTCAGCCGCACGGATGTGCAGGCCGCGCTGGCCGAAGTAGGCGCGGAACAGGTACTCGACAGCCCACTGCAAAGCATCTCTGGCGGCGAGTTGCAGCGCGTGCTGCTGGCCCGCGCCCTGCTGCGCAAGCCGGAACTGCTGGTGCTGGATGAGCCGGTGCAGGGCGTCGACGTGGCCGGCCAGGCCGAGTTGTACCGCCTGATCACCCAGCTGCGTGACCGCCATGGCTGTGGCGTGCTGATGGTCTCCCACGACCTGCATCTGGTGATGAGCACCACTGATCAGGTGGTCTGCCTCAACCGTCACGTCTGCTGCTCCGGCCATCCGGAGCAGGTCAGCTTCGATCCGGCCTTTGTCGAGCTGTTCGGCGAAGACGCCAAGAGCCTGGCCGTCTACACCCACCACCACGATCACGAGCACGATCTGCATGGCGCGGTGGTCACTGAAACGCCTGCGGGCCTGAGCATCAAGGGTCCGGTAAAAGCGCATATCCACGGAGATGGCTGCACGCATGGCTGATTTTCTGCTCAACGCCCTGCTCGCCGGCCTCGCCCTGGCGTTGGTCGCCGGACCGCTGGGTTCCTTTGTGGTGTGGCGCCGCATGGCCTATTTCGGCGATACCTTGTCACATGCCGCGCTGCTCGGCGTCGCCCTCGGACTGATGCTGGATGTCAGCCCAACCCTGGCAGTCACCGTGGGCTGCGTACTCCTCGCGGTGCTGCTGGTGACCCTGCAAAGCCGCCAGCCACTGGCCTCAGACACCCTGCTCGGCATCCTCGCCCACAGCACCCTGTCGCTAGGTCTGGTGGTGCTGAGCTTTATGCAGGATGTGCGCATCGACCTGATGGGCTATCTGTTCGGCGACCTGCTGGCGGTCGGCCCCACTGATCTCGCCTGGATCATCGGCGGCAGCGCCCTGGTGCTGATACTGCTGGCCCTGCTGTGGCGCCCGCTACTGGCGATTACCGTGCACGAAGAGTTGGCCAAGGTCGAAGGCCTGCCGGTGGCGGCGATTCGCCTGAGTCTGATGCTGCTGATCGCCGTGGTGATCGCCGTGGCGATGAAGATTGTCGGCGTACTGCTGATCACCTCCTTGCTGATCATTCCCGCCGCCGCTGCCCAGCGCCATGCGCGCACCCCGGAACAGATGGCCTTCGGCGCCAGCCTGCTGGGCATCGTTGCGGTATGCGGCGGGCTGAGCCTGTCGTGGTTTCAGGACACGCCAGCCGGGCCGTCCATCGTGGTCAGCGCCGCCGCGTTGTTTCTGCTGAGCTTTGCCCTGCCCCGGCGCACCGCCTGAAAGATTGGTGATGCTTCCGGGCACAGTGTAAACTTGCGCGTTTTTTGCACAATTCGAGACGCGCAGTCATGAAATCGTTCGTTTTCCGTGGAATTGCCCTCAGTCTGGTTCTACTGCTGGCCGGCTGCCAGAGCGCGCCGCAACCGGCCAACCTGCCGGTGGATGATCTGGTCAGCGCCTTCCGTCAGCTCGATCAGAGCCTGGCCAGTGGTGACCTGAGCAACGCCGAAAGCCAGCTCGGCAGCCTGCAGCAACGCGCCGCCGGCGATACCCGCCTGGAGCAATACCAGCGCCAGCTCGCCGAAGCCCATCTGCAGCAGGGCCAGAAAGCCCTGCAAAGCGGTGATCTGGATAACGCCGCCAAAGCCCTGAGCCGCGCGCGCAGCCTGATGCCGCAGGCACCGGCATTGACCACCGGCCTGGATGGCGCCATCGCCCAGGCCCGTGAAGCCGAACTGGCTGCCGCCGAACAGCGCCGTCGTGCCGCCGAGCAAGCAGCTGCCCAGGCCGAAGCAGCCCGTCTGGAGCAAGCGCGCCAGTTGCGTCTGGCGGCGGAACGTCAGGCTGCTGCCATCCAGGCCACTCAGCTGCCCAACACCCCCGCCGTGGAAGCGCCGGCTCCCGTGCCGGCCAAACCGCAGGCGCGCATCATCGACCCGGCCGCCGCCAGCAGCGTGGTCGGCATGCCGATGCTCGACAACCAGGACAACGAACGCCTGCGCAGCCTGCTTGACGGTGTCGCAGCAGATATCGTGACCTTCCGCTGTGCTGTGCGCATCGAAGTGCGCGAGGCCAAGGATTTCCCTTGGGTCGCCTCCCTGCTCAATGCACGGATCAAGCGCCTGGACCCGAGTTTCAGCCCGCGCATGAGCCAGGTAATCAAGCCCGCTCAAGTGCCGCAGCTGGTGCTTAGCCCGCAGCGTTAACCAGGTTGCGCTGCGATCACGACCGGGCTTGCCCGGTCGTTTGCATTGGCGCTGGCTACACTGCCCAGAGCAGTCAGCCATCTAATGCAATTTAGCTATAACCATAGGTCTACAAAGATTTTTGCGACCTAAACAGCGCCGGGTAGACTAGCCGCCGTTTCGGCCTACCCGGCAGCCCGAAAAACCCAAAAGGTTTATTCCGTGATCAATTTTCACCAGGTCCACAAGGCGTATCGCGTCAGTGGTCAGGACATCCCCGCGTTGCAACCGAGCGATCTGCAGATTGCCCGGGGCGAAGTGTTCGGCATCATCGGCCATTCCGGCGCCGGTAAAAGCACCCTGCTGCGTCTGATCAACCGTCTGGAGCAGCCTTCCGGCGGGCGTATCGAGATCGACGGCGAAGACGTCACCGCACTCGATGCCGCAGGGCTGCGGCGCTTTCGTCAGCAGGTCGGGATGATCTTCCAGCACTTCAATCTGCTGTCATCGAAGACCGTCGCCGACAACGTCGCCCTGCCACTGAAGCTGGCCGGTGAGCTGCCGCGTAGCGCGATCAATGCCCGCGTGACGGAGTTGCTGGCCCGCGTCGGTCTGCAGGATCACGCCAACAAGTACCCGGCGCAGCTCTCCGGCGGGCAGAAACAGCGCGTCGGCATCGCCCGCGCCCTGGCCACCGAACCGAAGATCCTCCTGTGCGACGAGGCCACCAGCGCCCTCGACCCGCAGACCACGGCCTCGGTGTTGCAACTGCTGGCCGAGATCAACCGCGAGCTGAACCTGACCATCGTGCTGATCACCCACGAGATGGACGTGATCCGCCGCGTGTGTGACCGCGTGGCGGTGATGGATGCCGGGGTAATCGTCGAGTCCGGCCCGGTGGCCGAGGTGTTTCTGCACCCGCAACACGCCACCACCAAGCGCTTCGTGCAGGAAGCCGAACAGATCGACGAGAACGAGCAGCGCGATGATTTCGCCCATGTGCAGGGCCGCATTCTGCGCCTGACTTTCCAGGGCGAAGCCACCTACGCGCCGCTGCTGGGCACCGTGGCACGTGAGACCGGGGTGGATTACAGCATCCTCGCCGGGCGTATCGACCGTATCAAGGACACCCCCTACGGCCAGCTGACCCTGGCCCTGACCGGCGGCGACCTGGACGCCGCGCTGGCGCGCTTTAAAGCCGCCGACGTACATCTGGAGGTGCTGCGCTGATGGAAGCCCTACTGACTCGCCTACTCCCCAACGTTGATTGGACGGAAATCGGCTATGCCAGCCTGGACACCCTGAGCATGCTCGGCGGCTCCATGCTGTTTACCGTGCTGCTTGGCCTGCCGCTGGGCGTGCTGCTATTCCTTACCAGCCCACGGCAGATGTTCGAACAGAAGGCCTTCTACGGCTTCCTTTCGCTGCTGGTGAACATTCTGCGCTCGGTGCCGTTCGTGATCCTGCTGATCGTGATGATCCCCTTCACGGTGATCGTCACCGGCACCTCGCTGGGCGTCGCCGGCGCCATCCCGCCGCTGGTGGTCGGTGCCACGCCATTCTTCGCGCGCCTGGTGGAAACCGCGCTGCGTGAAGTCGACCGCGGCATTATCGAAGCGACCCAGGCCATGGGCGCCACCACCCGGCAGATCGTGGTCAACGCGCTGCTGCCCGAGGCACTGCCCGGCATCATCGCGGCGATCACCGTGACCGCGATTACCCTGGTGTCCTACACCGCCATGAGCGGCCTGATTGGCGGCGGCGGCCTGGGCGATCTGGCCGTGCGTTATGGCTATCAGCGCTATCAGCCGGACGTGATGGCGGTGACGGTGATCCTGCTGCTGGTGCTGGTACAGATTCTACAAACCGTCGGCGACAAGCTGGTGGTGCATTTTTCCCGCAAATAAACAGCCGGCGACTACCCGTCGCCAACCCCGATCCCACAAGGAGTTAGTCATGAAAAAACTGATCGCCGCAGTCGCTGCCCTGGCCGCGTTCTCCGCCCAGGCCGAAAGCCTGAGCGTCGCCGCCACTGCCGTACCGCACGCAGAAATCCTCGAGTTCGTTAAGCCGGCCCTGGCCAAGGAAGGCGTTGAACTGAACATCAAGGTGTTCACCGACTACGTGCAGCCCAACGTGCAGGTTGCCGAGCAGCGCCTGGACGCCAACTTCTTCCAGCACCAGCCGTATCTGGATGAGTTCAACAAGAGCCGTGGCACCGAGCTGGTCAGCGTAGCCGGCGTGCACGTCGAGCCCTTCGGCGCCTACTCCAGCAAACACAAAAACCTGAATGAGCTGCCACAAGGCGCCAACGTGGTGATCCCCAACGACGCCACCAACGGCGGCCGCGCCCTGTTGCTGCTGCAAAAGGCCGGGGTGCTTACCCTCAAGCCGGAAGCGGGCATCCTCGCCACGCCGAAAGACATCGTCGAGAACCCGAAAGCCATCAAGGTGCGTGAACTGGAAGCGGCCACCCTGCCGCGCGTGCTGACTCAGGTCGACCTGGCGCTGATCAACACCAACTACGCCCTGGAAGCCAAGCTCAACCCAACCAAGGATGCTCTGGCCATCGAAGGCAGTGACTCGCCGTACGTCAACATCCTGGTGGCGCGTGCCGACAACAAGGACAACGCCGCCCTGCAGAAGCTGGCCAAGGCACTGAACAGCGCCGAAGTGAAAGCCTTTATCGCTGAGAAGTATCAGGGCGCTGTGGTTCCAGCGTTCTAAGACGCCACGTTAGCTGCACCCTCTACCAAACCCCGCCCTGTTGCGGGGTTTGTCGTTTAAGGCCGGGTGGCCGCTTCACGCAGGCACTCCAGCAGGCAGTCCAGGGCCGGCTGACGCTGAGCGCGGCGCAGCACGGCGACCAGTTCGCGGTGGAAAGTCAGCTCGCCCAGTTCGATCACCCGTAACTGCGTCGGCCGCTGCAGCCACAGGCCTGCTCGCGGAATCAGCGACACGCCGAGGCCACACTCGACCATGCGCACGATGGCTTCCAGCTCGTCCAGCTCCAGCGCTTCCTGCACCGTCAGACGCTGCTCGCGGAGGAACTGATTGACCCGCCGCCCACCAAACGAGCGCCGGTCGTAACGCACGAAGGGCTGCTCGGCGAGGATCTGCAACGGGTCATCCGCCGTCACGCCGAGCGGGGTGATCAGCACAAACGGCTCGCTCGCCAGACTGATCTGCAGCAGTTCCTTGGGCAGATCGAACGGTGGCTTGATCAGCAGCGCCAGGTCCAGTTCGCCGGCATCGATCTGGCTCAGCAAGTTCAGCGACACCCCCGGCACCAGCTTCAGCTCGACCCGTGGAGCGGCCGCGCGAAAACGCGGCAAGGCCTCGGGCAGCAGGCCGGTCTGCAGCGTGGCAATCGCCCCGACCTTAAGCTCGCCCTGCCACTCAGCCGCGCTGGTCGGCAGGGCCATCTGTGCATACAGCCCGAGCATCTGCTCCGCCAGCGGCAAGGCATGCCGACCGGCCGCATTGAGCACCGCCGAACGCCCACTGCGCTCGAACAGTCGTACGCCCAGCCCCTGCTCCAGCACGCGCATCTGCGCGCTGACTGCCGACTGAGTAAGACCAACTTGCTGACCCGCCGCCGCGAAGGTGCCATGCCGCGCCACCGCCACAAAGGTTTTCAATTCACGCAGCATCGACGTCTCGATTTATCAATTTTATTGGTGCTTGCAAGCAAGGATATTCGCTTTTCATCAGTATCGCTGCTGCTGAGAATCTTATGACCCTAACCTCAAGGACCTAGCCCATGGCGCTCGCACCCTTTCACCTGGCAATTCCCGTTTACGATCTGGCAGCCGCACGGCATTTCTACGGCGAGGTGTTCGGCTGTGCCGAGGGCCGCAGCAGCGACCACTGGGTGGATTTCGACTTCTTCGGCCACCAACTGGTGATCCACCAGACGCCAAAGATGGCCTACCAGGAAGCCGCACACAGCAACCCGGTGGACGGCCACGACGTGCCGGTGCCGCATTTCGGTGTGGTATTGGGCTGGGAGGATTGGCAAACGCTGGCGGCACGGCTACAGGCCAAGGGCACGCAATTTGTGATCGAACCCTATGTGCGCTTCGCCGGCCAGGTGGGCGAGCAGGCCACATTGTTCCTGCTCGACCCATGCGGCAACGCCCTGGAGTTCAAGGCGTTCAAGGACATCAGCCAGCTATTTGCCAAATAGCGGGTTATGGGCGATCGAGTAGGCCGGGCAACTGAGCGGCCAGCTTGGTGTTGTTGATCGGCGCGCGGATAAAGCCACGCTGCTTGCCGTCGGGGCCAATCAGCACCAGGTTGCCGCTGTGGTCGACGGTGTAGTTTTCCTTGCTGGTATCGGCCGGGATAAACGGAATGCTGACGCCATTGGCCAATTTCTGAATGGTTGCCTCTTCGCCGGTCAGGCCGATAAAGCCCGCATCGAAGTAATCCAGGTACTTCTTCAACTGCTCCGGCGTATCACGGTGCGGATCCACCGTAACCAGCACGATGCGCAATTTGGCCAGGGTTTCCGGCGGCAGCTGGCCTTGCAGCTGGCGCAGTTGGGCGAGGGTGGCCGGGCAGATATCCGGGCAGAAGGTATAGCCGAAGAACAGCAGACTCCACTGATCCTTGAGCTGATCCACCGCCACGGTCTGTCCGTCCTGATTGGTCAGGCTCAGCTCCGGCAAGTTGCGGCTCTGTGGCAGCAGGACGATGCCGGCATCGAGCAGCACGGTGGGGTCACCCTGGCCCTTGCTGGTCAGCACCTTGTTGACGGTCAGGCCCAGTACCAGGGCAACGATAGCAACGAGAACAAAAACGGTGATCTGGGTTCGGCTCATGGCACCAACGATTACAGGTTTAACAGCAGATAGTGGTCGACCAGCAGGGCGATAAACAGCGCGAAAAGATACCAGATGCTGTACTTGAAGGTGCTGATCGCCGCATGCGGTTTGCTGTCACGGTACAACACCACCGCCCAGTACAGAAAACGCCCGCCCAGCAGCACGGAGCAGGCAAGGTAGAGCAGCCCGCTCATATGAATGGCATAAGGCAGCAGGGTCACGGCAAACATCACCAGGGTGTAGAGCAGGATATGCACCTTGGTGTAGTGCTCGCCATGGGTCACCGGCAGCATGGGGATATCAGCCTTGGCGTATTCCTCCTTGCGGTGGATGGCCAGGGCCCAGAAATGCGGCGGCGTCCAGGCGAAGATGATCAGCACCAGCAGCAGCGGTTCGGCGCTGATATGCCCGGTGACTGCGACCCAACCGAGCAGCGGTGGCGCAGCGCCAGCCAAGCCACCGATGACGATGTTCTGTGGCGTGGCGCGCTTGAGAAAACCGGTGTAGAGCACTGCGTAGCCGAGCAAGGAGGCCAGGGTCAGCCAGGCGGCCAGCTCGTTGGTAAAGGTCAGCAGCAAGGCCATGCCGGCCACCGCCAGCAACAGAGCAAAGCCCAGCGCCGCCGCCGGCGACAACCGTCCAGCGGTCACCGGCCGTTTGTGGGTACGCGCCATGATCGAGTCGATACGTCGATCAACCACATGGTTGACCGCCGCCGCCGCACCGGCGCACAAGCCGATACCCAGGTTGCCGAAGATCAGCACTTCCCAGGCCACACCCGCACGGGTGGCGAGAAACATGCCGACCAGGGAGGTGATCAGCATGAGCACCACCACCCGCGGCTTGGTCAGTTCCAGATAATCGCGCCAACTGGCGTGGGCTTGCTGTTCGCGCACTAGAGTAGCCATAAGGTCTCTCCTCGATTGTTCTGGTTATTTGCCGGGCAACGCGGCGAAGCCGCCGGGCGCGTCTGTTGCGGTGGATGTCAGCCATGCAGGGCTGCGCAGTCGGTAATTGATCAGCACCAGGGTCAGCAGCAGAGCCGCGCCGCCAAGGTTATGCGCCACAGCCACCAGCAACGGCAGATGAAACACCACGTTGCTGATACCCAGACTGATTTGCACCGCCAGGGCCAGCACCAGCAAACCGGCCAGGCGCGCCAGGCAATGACGCTTGAGCTGCCAGGCAAGCAGCAGCAGCACCAGGGTCACCAGCAGCGCGCCGATACGGTGAGTCATATGGATGGCGGTGCGCGCATCGCTATCGAGTTGGCCGCCGAGGTAGTTGGGGCCGATATGTTGGGTCAGGTGAAAGCCATTGGCGAAGTCCATCGCCGGCCACCATTCTCCGTGGCAGGTGGGCAGGTCAACACAGGCAACTGCCGCGTAGTTGCTGCTGACCCAACCACCGAGAGCGATCTGCCCGATCACCAGCAGCAGGCCGAGCGCAGCCAGGCTACGCAGTCGTGCGGGAAGATTGGTCAAAACGGCCATTTTGCCGGATAGGCGCAGGGTTAAAAGAAATAACAGACTGAGGGTGGCGAAACCGCCGAGCAGATGTGCGGTAACGACTTGCGGCCAGAGCTTCAGGGTCACCGTCCACATGCCGAAGGCTGCCTGCAACGTCACCAGACCTAGCAAAAACAGCGGCAGTTTGAGTGGCTGACCCGCCTCGCCACGGCGGCGTAGCGCCTGCACCGCCAGGCCAAGAATCACCAGCCCCAGAGCACCGGCAAAATAGCGGTGGATCATCTCGTACCAGCCCTTGGCCACTTCCACCGGCGCGTCGGGAAAGCGCGCTTCGGCCAGGGTCTGTTTGTGCTCGCTCATCGGCACACCGATAAAGCCGTAGCAGCCGGGCCAGTCCGGGCAACCGAGGCCGGCGTGGGTCAAGCGGGTATAGGCACCGAGCAGCACCACCACGACCGCCAACAGCGTGGCGAACAGGGCAAAACGGTAACCAGGCTTGCTCATCATCAGTCCTTAGCCGTTGCCAGCATTAGCCGATCTGGGAAATTTTCAAAAGATGCCGCAGGTCATTGAGAATCGCCTTGCCCTTGCTGGTGGCGTCATAACGCAGCACCAGATTGCCGTGCGGGTCGACGATCCACAGCTGCGCGCCGGAGGCGGAGCCGGCCGTCTTGCCATAGGCATCCAGTTGCAGCTGATAACGCGCCAACTGCGGATATTCACGGCGCAGCTGGGCGTCATAATCGCCAGCAATGGGTTGAGCAGTGGCCAGGCCATGGGCAGCGCGGGCGACATCCCGGTTGAGGCCGATATGCACCTGACGCGCGAGGAACACCAGTTCCTTGCAGGCGGCATCACAGGCATCCGGAACAGTGACCAGCAGTTGCCAGCGCTGCTCATCGGCACCAACTACGCCGAGGTCGGCGCGGGTCTGTCCGTTGCCGATCAGTTCGCCGTGGTAGCTGCGGGTTTCCGGCACCCAGAAACGCCACTGGTACATGGCACTGGCCAGAAGCATCGGACCGATCACCACGGCCAAGATCAGGATCAGTTGCAGCCGCCCGCGGCGACGTTGGCTGGGTGACACTTCAGGCAGGGCGATGGCTGGGTTCATGGCGAGTCTCCCGCGCATTAGATAGACCGAGATAGATAAACAGACCGAGCAAGGCCGCCGCCAGGGCGAACCATTGCACGGCATAACCCAGGTGTTTGTCCGGGCTCATGGCAACCACCGGCCAGTCACTCTGAAATGATGCCGGGCCAGGCAATAGGCGTACTTCGTAACTCAACCCGCCACGCCCCAATTGCTGCCACAGGGCATCCGGTTTGACCTCGCTGATCACACGCGGCCAACCGCCAGCTACCGGCGTATTCTGTAGCTGAAAGGCCTCCCCCGGAGGCACATACACCGTGGCCTGCAGGCGCAACGGCGTATCTGGAGTGGTGAAGGTTGGGGTAATACGCCGATCTGGCCAGGGCAGCCAGCCACGGTTGAGCAGCAGCCAAAGGCCGCTGGCCTGATCGTAGAAGGGCTGCAGCACTTCCACCCCGACCTTGCCGTCGCGGGTGCGGTTGTCCAGCAGCAGGGTATGCCGTGCATCGAAGAAACCCTGCAGCTGCACACGCTGGTAAGCCGGGTTGGTCTGACGCTCCAGCTCATCAATGCTGATCGGTGCAGCCAACTGTTGGGCTTGATGTGCGGCCAGCAGCTCACGCTTTTCTTCGGCCCGCGCCAGCTGCCAGAAACCCAGGGCAATCAGACAAGGAAACAGCAGCAGCACCAGTACGCTGGGCAGCCAGCCAGGACGGAAGGCGCTCATAGCAACCTCCCTGAAGCCCTGTACAGGCTGGCTATACTGCAGCTGAAGCGCATTTCCCTTCCCCCGAAGTTCCGCTTGGGAGTCACGCATGCTCAAAGCCGCGATCGTCCTGTTACTGCTGGCGACTCTGGTCAGCCTGTTCAGTGGCCTGTTCTTTCTGGTCAAGGACGAAGGCCGCACCTCACGGGTGGTCAACGCACTGACCGTGCGCGTCACGCTGACGGCCCTGACCATTGCCCTGGTGACCTGGGGCTTCTACAGCGGCCAGCTGATTTCCCACGTCACCTGGTAAGCGCCTCACAACACATAAACGAAGACAAACAGACCAATCCACACCACATCAACAAAGTGCCAGTACCAGGCCGCCGCTTCGAAACCGAAATGCTGCTCGGGGCTGAAATGACCACGTATCACCCGAATCAGCATGATGCTCAGCATCAGCGCGCCCAAGGTCACATGAGCACCGTGAAAGCCGGTGAGCATAAAGAAGGTCGCACCGTAGATGCCTGAGCCGAGGGTCAGGCCCAGCTCGGTGTAGGCGTGGATATATTCTTCGACCTGCAGTACCAGAAAGGCGAGGCCGAGAATCACCGTCAATGCCAGCCACAGGGTCAGCGGCTTGCGGTGGTTCTTGCGTAATGCGTGGTGGGCGAAGGTCAGGGTAAAGCTGGAAGTGACCAGCAGAATGGTATTGATCAGCGGCAGCCCCCAGGCACCGATCACCCCACTGGGCGCCGGATAGAGTTTTGGATCAGGGGTGTTGAGCATCGGCCAGCTGTACTCGAAACCCGGCCAGAGCATGTTGGCGATACCCTTGTCGCCCTCGCCACCGAGCCAGGGCCCGGCCCAGGTACGCACGTAGAACAGCACACCAAAGAACGCCGCAAAGAACATCACCTCGGAGAAGATGAACCAACTCATGCCCCAGCGAAACGAGCGATCCATCTGCGGGCTGTAGAGGCCGCCACGGCTTTCCTTGATCACATTGCCGAACCAGCCAAACAACATGTAGGCGAGAAACAGGCCGCCGATAAAGAAGATCAATGGGCCATTGGAGTCGGCGCGGTCGGCCTTCAGATCATTGAACCAGGTGCCTACGCCGTACACCGATAACAGCATGCCCAGCGTGGCGATGATCGGCCATTTGCTCTGGGCCGGGACGTAATAGTTCTCGTGGCTTTCATGACTCGACATTTATTGTTCTCCTTATTGAGCCGCCCGGGTAAGGGTCGCCTGTGCCACCGGCGGGATGCGCGCGGTAACGTCAAACAAGGTGTAGGCCAGGGTCAGGTGGCGAACATCTGCCGGTAAGTCTCGATCAACGATAAATTGCACCGGCATCTCAATGCGCTCGCCGGGTTGCAGAACCTGCTGGGTAAAGCAAAAGCATTCGGTCTTGTGGAAGTAAGCCGCGGCCTTGGACGGTGCCACGCTGGGAATCGCCTGGGCGGTCATCGGCTTGTCGGTGGGGTTGTGGGCAATAAACAGCATTTGCGTGCTGTCGCCCGGATGCACCACCACTTCATCCGCCTGAGGGCCGAACTCCCAGACCATCTCGGCGGCATTGGTAGCAAGAAACTGCACCCGCACCTGACGCGATGCATCGGTGCTTTGCTGCCCGGCTTCATAAGCACCGGCGGTCTTGCCGTTGATGCCGAAGGCCTGGCACATCACGTCATAGATCGGTACCAGAGCGAAGCCGAAAGCGAACATGGCCACCACCACCAGACACAGGCGGAGAACCAGACGACGGGTCGACAAGGCTTCGCTCATGGTGCGCTCCTTATTTCACGTCCGGTGGCGTGCTGAAGGTGTGATAGGGCGCCGGCGATGGCACCGACCACTCCAGCCCTTCGGCGCCATCCCAGGGTTTTGCCGGTGCTGGCTTACCGCCGCGGATGCACTTGATCACGATAAACAGGAACAGCAACTGGGTTGCGCCGAACATGAAGGCGCCGATGCTCGACACCATGTTGAAGTTGGCGAACATCATGTTGTAGTCCGGGATACGCCGCGGCATGCCGGCCAGGCCGACAAAGTGCATCGGGAAGAACGCCAGGTTCATGCCGACGAAACTCATCCAGAAATGCAGCTTGCCGAGGGTTTCGTCGTACATGTGCCCAGTCCACTTCGGCAGCCAGTAGTAAGCCGAGGCGAAGATGCCGAAGATCGCGCCAGGCACCAGCACGTAATGGAAGTGCGCCACCACGAAGTAGGTGTCGTGGTACTGGAAGTCCGCCGGGGCGATGGCCAGCATCAGTCCGGAGAAACCACCGATGGTAAACAGGATGACGAAGGCCACCGAGAACAGCATCGGCGTCTCGAAGGTCATCGAGCCGCGCCACATGGTGCTGGCCCAGTTGAACACCTTCACCCCGGTGGGCACGGCGATCAGCATGGTGGCGTACATGAAGAACAGCTCGCCGGTCAGCGGAATGCCGACGGTGAACATATGGTGCGCCCAGACGATAAACGACAGGAACGCGATGCTCGCCGTCGCATAGACCATCGAGGTGTAGCCGAACAGCGGTTTGCGGGCGAAGGCCGGGATGATTGCACTGACCGCGCCGAACGCCGGCAGGATCATGATGTACACCTCGGGGTGACCGAAGAACCAGAACACGTGCTGGAACAGCACCGGATCACCGCCACCGGCGGCGCTGAAGAAGCTTGTGCCGAAGTGGATGTCCATCAGCATCATGGTTACGCAACCGGCCAATACCGGCATCACAGCGATCAGCAGGAAGGCTGTGATCAGCCAGGTCCAGACGAACAGCGGCATCTTCATCAGGGTCATGCCGGGAGCGCGCAGGTTGAGGATGGTGGCGACCACGTTGATCGCCCCCATGATCGAACTGATACCCATCAGGTGCACAGCAAATATAAAGAAGGTCACCGATTCCGGCGCATAGGTAGTCGACAGCGGCGCATAGAAGGTCCAGCCGAAGTTCGGCCCGCCGCCCTCCATAAACAGCGTGCTGACCAGCAGGCCGAACGCCGCTGGCAGCAACCAGAAGCTGAAGTTGTTCATCCGCGGCAGGGCCATGTCCGGCGCGCCGATCATCAGCGGAATCATCCAGTTGGCCAGGCCGACGAAGGCCGGCATGACTGCGCCGAAGACCATGATCAGACCGTGCATGGTGGTCATCTGGTTGAAGAATTCCGGCTGCACGATCTGCAGGCCCGGCTGGAACAGCTCGGCACGAATCACCATGGCCATGCTGCCGCCCAGCAGGAACATGGCGAAGCTGAACCACAGGTACATGGTGCCGATGTCTTTATGGTTGGTGGTCAACACCCAGCGCATCAGGCCTTTGGCCGGGCCGTGGTGATGGTCATGTCCGGCATGACCGTGGCCAGCGTGGCCCGGATCGATCACTGCACTCATGTCCTTACTCCTGAGCCTGTTTGAACGCGAGGATGTCCTTCGGCGTGACCATGTCGCCTACCGCATTGCCCCAGGCGTTGCGTTCGTAGGTGATGATCGCGGCGATATCGACTTCCGAGAGTTGCTTGCCAAAGGCCGCCATCGAGGTGCCCGGTTTGCCGTTGACCACAATATCGATATGCCCTTTGGCCTCACCCTTGGCGATGGCCGAGCCTTTCAACGCTGGGAACATCGGCGGCAGGCCTTCACCGTTTGGCTGGTGACAGGATGCACAGTTGGTCTGGTAGGACTTCTCGCCACGCGCCATCAACTCGTCCATGGTCCACTCTTTGCTGGTCAGCTCACGCTCAGCGGCTGCGGCCACCTTGCGCTCGGCCAGCCAGGTGGCGTAGTCCTCTTTCGACTTGGCTTCGACCACCACGGGCATAAAGCCGTGGTCCTTGCCGCATAGCTCGGTGCACTGGCCACGGTAGATGCCGGGCTCGTCAATGCGCGTCCAGGATTCGTTGACGAAACCGGGGATGGCATCCTTCTTCACCGCCAGTGCCGGCACCCACCAGGAGTGGATGACATCGGCGGCAGTGATCAGAAAGCGCACCTTGGTACCGACTGGCACCACCAATGGTTCGTCGACCTCCAGCAGGTAATGCTCACCTTTGCTGGCCTTGTTATTGATCTGATCTTTGGGGGTCGCCAGGTTGCTGAAGAACTCGACGTCTTCACCCAGGTATTTGTAGTGCCACTTCCACTGGTAGCCGGTGACCTGGATATCCAGCTCCGACTCACTGGAGTCATAGATTTCAATCAGGGTCTTGGTCGCCGGTATGGCCATCAGTACCAGGATGACCAACGGAACGACGGTCCAGAGAATCTCGACCGTGGTGCTTTCGTGGAAGTGTGCCGGCTCCTGGCCCGTCGAGCGGCGGTGGACGAGCATCGACCAGAACATCGCGCCGAAGACGATCACGCCGATCACGACGCAGATCCAGAAGATGGTCATGTGCAGGTCAAATACTGAGCGGCTGACCTCGGTGGCACCTGGCGTCATGTTGACGCCCCAGCTGGCGTGCGCCGAGCTGAATACCAACCACAACAGGAGGCCCATCCAGACTCGTGGATGTCGCATCATTGCGGGTTCCCCTTAATTGTTCTTGTTATCCCGCCGAATCGGTCAGTGGCTAAGTCATCACACATTTCACGGTGAAAATGCCTGTGACAACTGTCCGTGCCGCAGCTGATTCGGAGTTATCAGGTACTGCCTTTCGAATTCGAGTATAGACACGGACTTGCACCTGGCAACGCGAAAGCCGAAATGGGGTGAAGGCTACAAGGCCTATGCTGAAAGCCGCGGCAGTCGTGGGATCGACGGAAATCTGCGATGGCTTATATAGCCGACTCGTATAACTGTTTAATAATTATGACAATCGGGTCTTAGCAGATGCGCTGAGCCAGCTAAGGTTCTCGCCCATGTCCTTAATTCAGGAGCCGTCATGAACATCGCCGCATTGCAGCAACTGATCCAACGCGCGCAACAACACGAAGCCAGCACAGGTCAGTTAGCCGAACAGATGCGTAACCATCTGGATCAGCTACACCCATCCATTCGCCTGCCCAGCAGTGACACTGACGGTGTGCTGCTGCGCTTTGTCAGCGCTTATATCGAACAGGTGCCGGAGCTGCTGCAGGCAGCCCAGCAGGTGGCCCGCGAAGCCGGGATCGAAGCGCAAATCAAGCCGGTACTCAAGGTAGCCGAACAGTTCTTTCTGCAGCCGCCGGCACTGATGGCCGGGCATGAAGGCTTGGAAGGATTGCTGGATGAGGCTTACCTGGCTCACCGCCTGGTTGAAGAGGTGAATGACCGCTACATCACCCACCTGGGCGCGCCGCTGATTCCACTGGATACCACGGTGGCCAACCTGATCGCCCACCAGTTGATCGGCGAGCCCTTTGCCAATCAGCTGGACGAAGCGGTGCATCACGCCGTCGATGGTATGCTCGACGATGCCAGCTTTGCCCAGGATTCGGTGCAGGCCTATCGCGAGCGCCTGCACAGCCCGCAGACCGAAGCGGCCTGGCAGCGCTGGCCGTGCTTGTCGCGGCAACTCGGGGTTGAGCTACAACTGGGTGAAACCCGCGCGGCGGGTTAGCAGGCCTTAACCCCCCGCACGGTGGCTGATTAGCTGCCCGGCAGATAGCGCGCGCGGGGAGTAGCCATCGGCAGTGAGCCCTCGCCGATCAGGCGGAACTCGCCCTTCTCCGCGTCGTAGGCCTTGATCTCGCTGGTTTCGATGTCATACACCCAGCCGTGGATAAACAGCTGGCCGCTGGCCACGCGTGCCGCCACCGACGGGTGAGTACACAGGTGATTGAGCTGGGCCACCACGTTCTCCTCGGTGAGAACGCCCAGCCTGTCATGACCTTCACAGCCGCAGTTTGCCTCGACCACTTTGAGCGCCACTTCGCTGTGACGCAGCCAGGCCTTCACCGTCGGCATGCTCTCCAGAGTCTCGGGGGCCAGTACGGCCTTCATCGCACCGCAGTCAGAGTGGCCGCAGACGATGATGTGTTGCACGCCCAGCGCCAGCACCGCGTACTCGATGGCGGTGGACACGCCACCCATCATCTGCCCGTAGGCTGGCACCACGTTGCCAACGTTGCGGTTGACGAACAGGTCGCCCGGCGAGCTCTGGGTAATCAGCTCCGGCACCACCCGCGAGTCGGCGCAGGTGATAAACATCGCGCGCGGGTTCTGTGCGGTGGCGAGCTTCTTGAACAGTTCTTCCTGTTGCGGAAACACCTCACTGCGAAAGCGTTTGAAACCGTCGACGATGCTCTGCAGTGCTTCTTCAGCACTCTCACTGCCGGTGCGCCCCTGCAACGGGATCAACTGATGCTTGTATGGCATGTTTGCGACCTCTGAACCTGAAAAAAACCTGCTAAAGCGACAGCCAAGCCCGCTGGCAAGTCACATGCCAAGTGTCACTGGCGCAGCCGCCAACAGCAACCTTGCATGCCTGCTAAAGCAATGCCAGTTGACCACCTGGAGGGCAGAAGCGCGTGCAATCGAGGTTGAACCCCTCACGTCGAGTCAGGCCCAGACGTTTGCTGGCCAGGGCAAAACGTTGCGCGAGCAGTTCGGCAAACGCCCCTTCACCGCGAAAGCGCTCACCGAAACGGCTGTCATACAGCGCACCGCCTCGGCTCTGACGGATCAGGCTAAGCACATGCTCGGCGCGCTGCGGGTAGTGCGCCTGCAACCACTCCTCGAACAGTGGCGCCACTTCGCGCGGCAGGCGCAGCAGCATGTAGTTGGCACTCTGCGCTCCGGCCTCCTTGGCTGCGGCCAGCAGATGCTCCAGCTCCATGTCATTGATCATCGGAATCATCGGCGAGCACAGCACGCCGACCGGAATACGGTTATCACGCAGCACGCGAATTGCCCGCAGACGTGCCGCCGGCGCAGCGGCGCGCGGTTCAAGGATGCGTTTGAGTTCGTCGTCCAGGGTGGTCAGGCTGATCATCACCGCCACCAGACGCTGCCGCGCCAGCTCAGTGAGCAAGTCAAGGTCACGCAGGATCAGCGAACCCTTGGTGACGATAGTCACCGGATGACGATAGTCGAGCAGCACCTTGAGGCTGTTGCGGGTCAGCAGGTGCTGGCGCTCGATCGGTTGATAAGGATCGGTGTTGGAGCCCAAGTTGATAGGCGCGCAGACATAGCCGGGCTTGCTCAGCTGTTGTTCGAGCAGGGCCACGGCATTGGTCTTGGCGATCAGCTTGGTTTCGAAATCCAGCCCTGGCGACAGATCCCAATAAGCGTGACTGGGCCTGGCGTAGCAATATATGCAGCCATGTTCACAGCCGCGGTAGGGATTCAGGGAACGGTCAAAGGGCAGGTCGGGCGACTGATTGCGGGTGATGATGCTTTTCGCGGTTTCGCAGCGCACCTCGGTCGCCCGGCTGGGCGGCACCTCCTGCAACCAGCCATCGTCAGTGGCGATAATGCGCTGTGGCGCAAAACGGTTATGCGGATTACTGGCAGTACCGCGACCGCGCGGCGGCAGAGAAATGGACATGGGCTGGCTCCATAAATTACTGTACATAAATACAGTAATTTGTATGTATCACCAAGCACCGACCGTCCGCCCGACCTTTCCCGGGATATGAGTCAGCCAGCCACCAGCAGCAACAGCGGCAAACTGACCGCCGCCAGCAGGGTTTGCAGGGTGATGATGCCGGCCATCAGCTGGCTGTCGCCGCCCAACTGCCAGGTCAAGACATAGGCCGTCGGTGCAGTTGGCAGAGCAAAGAACAGCACCAATACGGTGCTCTCCATCGCCGGCAGGTGCAGACCATAGGCCACCGCCCAAGCCAGCATCGGCATGCCCAGTAGACGCAGCAGGCTGTTCCACCCCAGGGCGGGAATCTCACCACTCAACTGCTCAGGTTTCAGTGCAGCACCGACACAGAGCAGACCCAACGGCAGGCTGGCGGCGGCGAGCAGACTGAGCAAACGATCACTGCCGCCCGGCAGGCCAAGGCCACTGAGGTTGACCAATGCGCCGCCCAGGCAGGCGAGGATCAGTGGATTCTTCAGGATCGGCAGCAACAAACTGCGCGCGCTAACGCCACGCTCGGCGGTGAGCGACCAGACGGACAGCACATTCACCGTCGGCACCATCAGGGCGAGCATGATGGCCGCGAGGGTCAGACCGTCCTGGCCGAACAGGCTGCCCACCGCCGCCAGCCCGAGGTAGGTGTTGAAACGCAGAATGCCCTGGCTGAAGGCACCAAAACGCCCCGCTGGCCAACCGCGCACCCGGCGCACCAGCAACAGCGCCAGCCAGGCGATACCCAGCGCCAGTAGAACGGCCAGCCCCAGGCGCGGCAATGCCGGGTTATCCAGCGGCGCAGTAGCCAGGCTGCTGAACAGCAGCGCCGGGAACAGCACAAAATAATTAAGCCGCTCGGCCCCTGGCCAGAACGCCTCATTGGGGAACGCCCAGCGACGCAGGCAATAACCCGCAACGATCAGGGCAAACAATGGCCACAAGGCCAGCAGCAGTTCGATCACGACAACCCCCAATAACAGCAAGCGCCCATCTTGGTCAGCCGCGTAAGGTGACGCAAGTTCGATACTGGTATTAGGCTGTTTTACCTGACCATCTCGTCGAGCAAAGCCAATGAGCGAAAACCATCAGGGCGGCTGCCTGTGCGGAGGCTTGCGCTATGAATTCACCGCACCGTTGCAGGACATCGCCCACTGCCATTGCTCGACTTGTCGGCGCAGCAGCGGCGGCATCGTCACCACCTGGATCAGTGTGCCGCTGACGAGCTTTCGCTGGCTGGCCGGCGCACCCCGCGAATATGCCTCGTCAGCCACGTGCACACGCAGCTTCTGCCCAACCTGCGGCGCGCAGTTGACGCTGTTCACCCGCCTCAGCCCGGACAGCCTGGATATCACCATCGCCACCCTTGATGAGCCCGCATTGGCCCCGGCGGATCGGCATATCTGGGTGCAGAGCCGCCTGCCCTGGCTGCACCTGGACGAGCATTTGCCGCAAGAACAGCAGGAGCATATCCCGTAGAAAGTGCAGGCTTCATGCTCTGCTTAGCCCGAATGCAATCCAGGCTACGGCAATATCAAGCCGCCACCCGCCTTATGCAGTGCGCGCAGGTGTTCGCCGAGTTGCGTCAGGTTGGCTTCAATGGCCTGCAATTGGGCCAGGCGCGCCGGCTCCAGCAGGCGACGTACTTCCTGATCGAGGTCGTCACTGAGCTGGCGCAGTTGCTGCTGCCGTGCCTGGCTTTCGCTTTCCAGACGTTGCCATTCAGCGCGCTGCGGCAGACCGTAGCCGCCTTCGAGCAATTCCGCCGGGCGGCTGAGAAAGCCGCTGTTGGCGAGAATCTGCTGCAACGCGCCACCGGCTTTGTTCACCGTCGGATCAACACCCTCACGCCCCCTCAGGTAGCGGCGTTTTAACTCATCCTGAGCCAATAGCAGTTGCCGGCGCAGCGCCGCCTGTTCGAGCAGCAGCAGAGCCGCACTGGTACGCAGATCGGCGCGAGCAAACCAGGGCTGACGCTGCTCCGCCGGTAAGCCCAGCCAGTCCTCGACTTGAGTCTGTTCGATCGGTAGCTGCGCTTGCAGCACGCTAAACATGGCCTGGTAACGCTCACGGAAGGAGTCGAAGCGATAGCCCAGGCGCAGCGCCTCGGCATCATCAGCCAGCACCGTGCGATCAGCCAGGTCACGGGCCACCAGGGTGTCGAGCAGGCCGTTGGGCATGATGCTGTCGAGCGCCTGCAAACGCGGGTGCTGAGTGCCACTGCGCAGCAGCTTGAGGGTTTCCACCGCGCAGTTGTTGGAGAGAAACCAGTAATCGCCGTCATAGCTCCAGTGCTGTTCGGCGGCGCGGGTCACCAGTTGCTCCAGCTGCGGGCGGTCCAGTTTGAGCGGCACCGACGCCAGGCTGCGCAGCTCGACCTTGGTGTACTCCTCGATCACCTGCTCCAGTGGCAAGACGAACAATCGCGACGGATACACACCGGTCAGGCCATCCCAACTCGATAGCTGCACGTCGCCGACAAAGGCGCGGTAAGAGAGCACCAGGTGCTCTTGCAGGTCCAGCCGGCAATCCGGCCCCAGTGGCCGACCGGGAGCACAGATCACCAGCCGCAGCATGCTATGGCCCCAGCGGCTGGCCAGCTCGTTGTTGGCCTCGGCCAGCAGGTAATCCACCTGATAGACCCGCTGCGGATCGATGCGACCCAGTGGCTGGCGGGCAAAATCGCGTCCGGCATTCAGGTAGGCCAGGCCTTCGGCGCAAGGTTGCTGATTAGTCGGCGTCCAGGCGAAATGCGCACTCAGGTAGCGCGCCAGCAGGGGCCGCCGGCAGGCGTAGCTGGGGTCGAGAAGGAAGTACTCCATATTCACCGCGAGAAACTCGCGCGGATTACTCAGCTCGTAGCTGTCCGGACTGCGCGCCACCTGATGATTGTCCGGCTCGCGCGCGCCACGCCGACCGACCTGCTGCGGCCAGCCGGCCAGGTCGAGCAGCAATGGATCATCACTCAGGGTAAAGCGCCGCGCCGTCTGCCCACGACAATCATCCGGTAGGCCAACGGCACCCAGGCTCTGCTCGCGCTGACGGCACTGGCGTTGCAGCTGCCGCTCGGCCTGCGGCCAGAGCTGGGCACGGTCATACAGGTGAGTGAGTTCGTGCAGCACGGTGGCCAGCAGTTCGCGGCGCTCAGAGCCATGAGGACGTGACGTCAGCGTAGTGACGCTGCTGCCATCGCTCAAGGCTGGCAGCAACGCGGCATTCAACTCGATCCCGCTGAAACGTCCAGCACGCCCATAAACCTCGGCCGGCAGCTCGCCCCAACGCACGCTGACACGCCGATCAAGCTGTTGCCTGAACTGCGGTGGCAGGGCCTGTAGCGCTTCCTGCAGCAGCTGCTGACTGGCCTGTTGCTCACCAGGGCTGAGCCCTTCGCCGTGCAACTGCAGGCGCAGTTCTGCCTGGCTACAGCTGCTGGCCAGTAACGTCAGCATCAGCAGCCAGGCCCGTGGCCGACTCACAGGGCGAGAATGGCTTCAGCCAATACCAGATCGGAAGCGCCCTGCGCCTCAGGCACTTGACTGCGCAGGATGCTGATAGCGGCTTCCAGCTGCGCACCACGGATCTTGCCGGCGCTGGCGACAAAGCTGGCAGCGTCATCGCGGGCAGCACGCACCACTTTCATATCGCGGATGGACGTGGTGGTGTCCGAGGTGAAATCGAGGGTGCGATCCAGCGCACGCACGATGATATTGCTGGTCGCAACCAGGGTTTGTGCCTGGGCCGTCGCACTAAGCAGGGCAACGGCGGCTACGGCACTGAGCAAGACAGGGTGCATAGGAATCTCCAGAATCAGCCATCAACCCATGACGGGTTGCCTTGGACGGGCATTCTAACGCGCAGTTCCATGCCGCCGTTCAGGCACACACCGTATCGGTCACAGGCTGAGTATGGCGCTCGCCAGTTGCATGTCATCGTCCGGCAACCCTGGGGCCTGCTGACGCATATGCTGCAACGCAGCTTCCAGTTGCACGCCACGGATGCTGCCCTGGCTGGCCACAAAAGCGGCGGCGTCATCACGGGCGGCCAATACCACTTTGTCATCGCTGAACGACGAGGACACTCTCGACGAGGCTTCCGAAGTGGCACCGAGCGAGCCGACAACAGCATCGGTGGTGACCACAAAGCTGGTGGCGCTAGCGCTACCGGCCACCGCCAGTAGCGTGGCCAGGCTGAGTGTGCGGATCATGTTCATGTACAACCTCCTGGAAAATCCCAACAGACAGGCTGGGTTGAGTGTAGACCCCAGCCTGGCCAGTTGGTTGCCTGCACTTAACGCCAGAAGGGTTTGGCCAACTCGTTCTGCCGCTGGGCTTCGCTGATTCCGGCATCGGCCAGCTGGCGGCTGTCCAGGCGAGCCAGTTGCTTGCGCGTGCGCTGGTTACGCTGCCAGCGGCACAGCGCAGCGTAGGCGCGCAACCAGAATGGGCGAGTCACTTGTAGGGTCGAGGACGGTTGGCGTTTAAGCGTACGTTCCATGGCGCATTTCCTTGTCAGAGACGGGAGTGGGCAGCCTATGGTGCGCGTCGCCGGATAAAGCAGGCAGAGACAGCGTCGCGGCATTGTTATGGTGCAGTTCAGGCTCTAACAAAACTGTACTGGCTGCAAGCTCGACAGACTGTTACAGGCCGCGGCCTGTCGCCGGAATTAAACACCGGCAGATAAAAAGAAAGCCCCAACACGCAGGGCGCTGGAGCTTTCAAAAATCCCATTAAGGGAGGAGCAGAAATCGGTGCTGGGTGACGCTTAACGCCAGAAGGGCTTGCTCAGTTCGGCATGACGCTGTGCTTCGCTGATGCCGGCGTCGGCAAGCAGGCGGGCGTCAAGGCGAGCAAGCTGGCGGCGGCTAACAACGCGGCGCTGCCATTGCAGAACAGTGGTGAAGATACGCAGCGGCAGAGCGCTGGAGCCGGTGGCTTGGCTATGGTCGAAAAACAGGTCGGAACTGAGGGTACGTTCCATGGTGATCATCCTTCCGCTTGTGGCGGGTCAGTGGTGTGTTGCGATGGGAAAATTATTGCTGTTGAGCCAACAGCGCAGTAGCCACAGCTGAATGAAATTGCAGCTCTAATAGATAGTTTGCTTTGTAACTGTTTGGTCTGTTTTGCATTCAACTGTACGGGTCATAAGTGCTTTAGCCTAAAAAATGTCGATAGGCAGATAAAAAACCTGTTCAACAGCCTTAATTGCAGTGAATACAAACAGGTACAGTTGTGGATTGCACTTATGTGACAGCTGACCTGTTTTTCAGATTTTCCTCTGGAAAAAACACTTTCCTGATCGAGCAGACAGAAAAAAGCCCGGCTAGCGAGCCGGGCTTTTTCTACAACGCAGCAGCGAGGGTTAGTCGACTGCTTTAACCATATCTTCGATGACTTTCTTGGCGTCGCCGAAGACCATCATGGTCTTGTCCATGTAGAACAGTTCGTTGTCCAGGCCGGCGTAACCGCTGGCCATCGAACGCTTGTTGACGATCACGGTTTTGGCCTTGTAGGCGTCCAGGATCGGCATGCCGGCGATCGGCGACTTCGGATCGGTCTTCGCCGCCGGGTTGACCACGTCGTTGGCGCCGAGCACCAGCACCACGTCGGCCTGGCCGAACTCGGAGTTGATGTCTTCCATCTCGAACACCTGCTCGTAAGGCACTTCAGCCTCGGCCAGCAGCACGTTCATGTGGCCAGGCATACGGCCGGCAACCGGGTGAATCGCGTACTTCACGGTCACGCCACGGTGGGTCAGCTTCTCGGCCAGCTCCATCAGCGCGTGCTGCGCACGGGCCACCGCCAGGCCGTAACCCGGAACGATGATCACAGTGTCGGCGTTGGTCAGCAGGAACGCGGCGTCGTCGCTCGAACCGGACCTCACCGGGCGCGCTTCCTGAGCACCGGCTGGGCCAGCTGCATCGGTATCGCCACCGAAGCCGCCAAGGATCACGTTGAAGAACGAACGGTTCATCGCTTTACACATGATGTATGAGAGGATCGCACCGCTCGAACCCACCAGCGAACCGGCGATGATCAGCATCGAGTTGTTCAGCGAGAAGCCGATACCGGCCGCCGCCCAGCCCGAGTAGCTGTTGAGCATCGACACCACCACGGGCATGTCCGCACCACCAATCGGGATGATGATCAGCACGCCGATGATGAACGCCAGCACGGTCAGCGCGGCAAAGGCACGCACGTCGCCAGTGATGCTGTAGTAGATGCCCAGACCCACGATGGCCAGACCAAATACCAGGTTCAGCATGTGCTGACCCTTGAACTGTACAGGTGCGCCCTGGAACAGGCGGAACTTGTACTTGCCCGACAGCTTGCCGAAGGCGATAACCGAACCGGAGAAGGTGATGGCACCGATAGCCGAGCCGAGGAACAGCTCAACGCGGTTGGCCACCGGAATGGCGTCGCCCAGTGCAGCCACGATGCCCAGCGATTGCGGCTCAACCACAGCAGCAATGGCAATGAACACGGCAGCCAGACCGATCATGCTGTGCATGAAGGCGACCAGTTCCGGCATCTTGGTCATTTCAACGCGCTTGGCCATGATCGAGCCGGCGGTGCCACCGACCAGCAGGCCGACGATGACGTAACCGATGCCCTGGGTAGCGAGTTCAGCGCCCAGCTTGTAGATCAGGCCAACGGTGGTGAGCACCGCAATGCCCATACCGATCATGCCGAACAGGTTGCCGCGACGCGAGGTAGTCGGGTGCGACAGGCCCTTGAGCGCCTGGATAAAGCAGACCGAGGCGACGAGGTAGAGAACAGTGATCAGATTCATGCTCATCAGTGCTTCTCCACCTGCGCCTTAGGCGCTTTCTTCTTGAACATTTCCAGCATGCGCCGGGTTACCAGGAAACCACCAAACACGTTAACCGCAGCCAGTGCCACAGCCAGGGTGCCCATGGCCTTGCCCAGCGGGGTCACGGTCAGCGCAGCCGCCAGCATGGCGCCGACGATAACGATCGCGGAAATCGCGTTGGTTACCGCCATCAGCGGGGTGTGCAGGGCCGGGGTGACGTTCCATACCACGTGGTAGCCCACATAGATGGCCAGCACGAAGATGATCAGGTTGTAGATGCCGTCAGAAATCATATCCATGAGCGGTGCTCCCCTTAGCCGTTAGTGCGCACGACGTTGCCATCGCGGCACATCAGGCACGCGGCGACGATGTCGTCTTCAAGGTTGAGGTGGAACTTGCCTTCGCCGTCGATGACCAGCTTGAGGAAGTCCAGCAGGTTGCGTGCGTACAGCGCCGAAGCATCCGCCGGCACCATGGCCGCCAGGTTGCTGTGGCCGACGATGGTCACGCCATGCTTGACCACCACCTGCTCGGCTTCGGTCAGCGGGCAGTTGCCGCCTTGCGCTGCAGCGAGGTCGATGATCACCGAACCGGGCTTCATTTCCGCCACAGTGGCTTCATGCAGCAGGGTCGGTGCCTTGCGGCCCGGGATCAGTGCAGTGGTGATGACGATGTCAGCCTGCTTGGCGCGTTCATGCACTGCCTTGGCCTGACGCTCCATCCACGACGCGGGCATCGGACGGGCATAACCACCCACGCCCTGGGCGCACTCACGCTCTTCATCGGTCTCGAACGGCACGTCGACGAACTTGGCGCCGAGCGACTCGATCTGCTCCTTCACCGCCGGACGCACGTCCGAAGCCTCGATCACCGCACCCAGACGCTTGGCCGTGGCGATGGCCTGCAGACCCGCCACACCGGCACCGAGAATCAGCACGCGGGCCGCTTTCACGGTACCGGCAGCGGTCATCAGCATCGGCATAAAGCGCGGATAGTGGTTGGCTGCCAGCATCACGGCTTTATAGCCGGCGATGTTGGCCTGCGAGCTCAGCACGTCCAGGCTCTGGGCGCGCGAGGTGCGTGGCGCAGCTTCCAGGGCAAAGGCGGTGATGCCGCGGGCATTCATGCGCGCGATGGTTTCATTGCTGAACGGGTTGAGCATGCCAACCAGCACCGCGCCGGTCTTCATGTGCGCCAGTTCGGCGTCGGTCGGCGCGACCACTTTCAGCACCAGATCGGCACCAAAGGCAGCAGCATCGTTACCGATAGCCGCGCCAACAGCTTCATAGGCGCTGTCCGGAATGCTCGCGCTCACGCCAGCACCGGTCTGTACAGTCACCTGATGGCCCTGGCCGATCAGCTTCTTGATGGTTTCGGGAGTTGCGGCAACGCGCGTCTCACCAGCATGGGTTTCGAGAGGAACACCGATGTGCACTTCAATTCTCCTGCGTGATCTTTTTAGTGAACCGGCGCACTGCGGGTGGCACGCGGGCAATGGGGAGGATCAGCACAATCCCACCGGCAAACAGTACTGTCACAGGCGGGGCGCGGCATTTTGCAGGCGAAGGCCATAGCCTTCAAGGCGTTATGAAGTAAAACCTTGCGATAACTACAAGTCACTGCATGACCTTGTAACCAGCAAAAACCCGTAAAGCCTTGCACTGCAAGGCTTATAGCCAGTCGACCGATACAAAGTGGGGTTTATACATTCTTGACGCAAATGCAGCGCCATCAGATCAACGGCGATACACCCGATAAATCGGTAGAGCCACTGTTCCAGAGGGCTACAGACGTTTTTGTGTGCAAAAAATGCAACACTTTGGGCGCGCTGTGGAGTGTACAAGTGTAGCCACCGAGATAGCTGACTACGGGGTCAACATTAGTCCGGCGCGCACTCTAGGCGGCCTTTCTCGCGAGGTAAAGGTTTTTCCGACCAATTGCCGCCGAAGCGTTGATGGCCTTTTTCGTCAACAACCTGGCAGAGCGTTGTCTATTTCAGGTCATGGGCCAGGGTATAGGCATGGGCCTCGCGTACCAGCCAGTCGCGCAGCAGCAACAACGCCGCCGATTCCAGCTTGCGCTCAGGGATCATCAGGTAATACGCCTTGTCGGTCGGCAGGCTCAGCGGCGCGGCAATCACCAGCCGCCCCTCATCCAGCTCGCGGCGGATCAGAAACGGCGGAATCAGCGCCACGCCCATCTCATGCATGGCTGCCTGGGCCAGCATGGAAAACAGCTCATAACGCGGCCCGGCCATATCCCGCGCAGTGTTCAGCCCCTGGGCATTGAACCACTGGCGCCAGGCGTAAGGCCGCGTGGTCTGCTGCAATAGCGGCAGGCTGGCGATCTGCTCGGCACTCAGCGCCGCCTGGCCGCCTAGCAACATAGGGCTGCACACTGGCATCGGGTTTTCGCCCATCAGCAGATGCGCCTGGGTACCGGACCAGTCGCCATCGCCGAAGTACACCGCCGCGTCGAACTCGGTGTCAGCGAATAGAAAGGGCCGGGTGCGGTTGGTCAGGTTGACCGTGATCTCCGGATGCAAACGCTGAAAGTCCTTCAACCTAGGCAGCAGCCACTGGGTGCCGAAGGTCGGCACCACCGCCAGTTCGATACTCATCGCGCCTTGCTGGCCCATCACTGCCAGGGTGTCGCGCTCCACCGCATCAAGCTGGCCGGCCACTCGCCGCGCGTAGGACTGTCCAGCTTCGGTGAGCAGCACCCCACGCCGCGAACGGCGGAACAGCTCGATATTAAGGAAGGCCTCCAGCGCGGCAATCTGCCGGCACACCGCGCCCTGGGTCAGGCTCAGTTCCTGCGCCGCCTTGGTAAAACTCTGGTGCCGAGCGGCGGACTCGAACGCGATAAGGGCGGCAGTGCTGGGAATCTTGCGGCGCATCTGTGCGTCACTCTCACTTTATTCGGTAAAAAATGCCGAATAAGCCTATCTCGAAGTGAGCAATACGCACAATTGCGTGCACATTACTCGTTTGCCTGCCTGCCACAAGCCGCCTAGGATCAATCCCACGCTTCGCGGGTGTTTATCCCCGCACCTTTACTGTCCTGATTCGAGGTTTTCCGCATGGCCAAGGCAAGCTTTAACTGGATCGACCCGCTGCTGCTCGACCAGCAACTGACCGAAGAAGAACGCATGGTGCGTGACAGCGCCCAGCAGTTCGCCGCCGACAAGCTGGCCCCGCGCGTGCTGGAAGCCTTCCGCCATGAGCAGACTGACCCGAAAATCTTCCGCGAGATGGGCGACACCGGCCTGCTCGGCGCCACCATTCCCGCCGAATACGGCGGCAGTGGCCTGAACTACGTGTGTTACGGCCTGATCGCCCGCGAAGTCGAGCGCATCGATTCCGGCTACCGCTCGATGATGAGCGTGCAGTCCTCCTTGGTGATGGTGCCGATCTATGAATTCGGCAACGAAGCGACCAAACAGAAGTACCTGCCCAAACTGGCCAGCGGCGAATATATCGGCTGCTTCGGCCTCACCGAGCCAGATCACGGCTCCGACCCTGGCTCGATGATCACCCGCGCGAAGAAGGTCGACGGCGGCTACCGCCTGACCGGCGCGAAGATGTGGATCACCAACAGCCCGATCGCCGATGTGTTTGTGGTCTGGGCCAAGGACGATGCCGGCGAAATCCGCGGCTTTGTGCTGGAAAAAGGCTGGCAGGGCCTGAGCACCCCGGCGATTCACGGCAAGGTTGGCCTGCGCGCGTCGATCACCGGTGAAATCGTTATGGACAACGTGTTCTGCCCTGAAGAAAACGCCTTCCCCGATGTGCGCGGCCTAAAAGGCCCGTTCACCTGCCTCAACTCCGCCCGCTACGGCATCAGCTGGGGCGCGCTGGGTGCCGCCGAGTTCTGCTGGCACACCGCGCGCCAGTACACCCTCGACCGCAAACAGTTCGGCCGCCCGCTGGCGCAAACCCAGCTGATCCAGAAGAAACTCGCCGACATGCAGACCGAGATCACCATGGCCCTGCAAGGCTGTCTGCGCCTGGGCCGGATGAAAGACGAAGGCACCGCCGCAGTGGAAATCACCTCGATGATGAAGCGCAACAGCTGCGGCAAGGCCCTGGACATCGCCCGTATGGCCCGCGACATGCTCGGCGGTAACGGCATCAGTGACGAGTACGGCGTGGCCCGCCACCTGGTCAATCTGGAAGTGGTCAATACCTATGAAGGCACCCACGACGTCCACGCGCTGATCCTCGGCCGCGCGCAGACCGGCTTGCAGGCGTTCTTCTAAGGCCTGCCCTACGCCGCACGCTTTCTCCTCTCGCCCCTTTCTTTCATTGATAGGGGGGAGAGGGCAGCGGTTGGCAGCGATTCTGCTCTCTCTCCCTACCCCTATCCCGCAAGCGGGAAAGGGAACTTGTTCGTGAGGTTCTTATGCCCGGCGCCCTATCGCATATCCGCGTACTCGATTTATCCCGCGTACTCGCCGGGCCCTGGGCCGGGCAAATTCTTGGCGACCTCGGGGCCGAGGTGATCAAGGTGGAGCGCCCCGGCAGCGGCGACGACACCCGCCACTGGGGCCCGCCCTATGTGAAAGATGCAGACGGCAACGACTCGCGCGAAGCGGCGTATTTCCAGAGCGCCAACCGCAACAAGCAATCCGTGACCCTGGATTTCACCCAGCCCGAAGGTCAGCGCCTGGTGCGCGAGCTGGTGCAGAACTGCGACGTGCTGCTGGAGAACTTCAAGGTCGGCGGCCTGGCGGCCTACGGCCTCGATTACGCATCCCTCAAGGCGCTCAACCCGCGCCTGATCTACTGCTCGATCACCGGCTTCGGGCAAAACGGACCCTACGCCAAGCGCGCCGGTTATGACTTTATGATCCAGGGCCTCGGCGGGCTGATGAGCCTGACCGGCAAGCCCGACGGCGAGGAGGGTGCCGGCCCGGTGAAAGTTGGCGTCGCCCTCACCGATATTCTCACCGGCCTGTACGCCACGGTCGGCGTGCTCGCAGCACTCAACCAACGCGAACAATCCGGCCTCGGTCAGCACATCGATGTGGCGCTGCTCGACGTGCAGGTCGCCTGCCTGGCCAACCAGGCAATGAATTATCTGAACACCGGCGTCTCACCCAAACGCCTGGGCAACGCCCACCCGAATATCGTGCCCTACCAGGATTTCCCCTCGGCTGACGGCAACTTCATCATTGCCGTGGGTAACGATGGGCAGTTCCGCAAACTTTGCGAGGTTGCCGGCCTTACGGCTTTGGCCGACGACCCGCGTTTTTCTTCAAACAAAGCACGCGTCGCCCATCGCGCCGAGCTGATTCCGCTGCTGCGCCAGGCCACGGTGTTCAAAACCACCGCCGAATGGGTGACGCTGCTGGAAGCCGCCGGCGTACCGTGCGGGCCGATCAATGACCTGGCCCAGGTATTTGCCGACCCGCAAGTGCAAGCACGCGGCCTACGCCTTGACCTGCCCAACAGCCTGGGCAGCACGACCCCGCAGGTGGCCAGTCCGCTGCGCCTCTCGGAAACCCCAGTGCAATACCGCAACGCACCGCCGCTGCTCGGCGAACACACCGAGCAGGTGCTCACTCGCCACCTGGGGCTAAACGCTGAGCAGATCACCGCGCTGCGTGAGGCGGGCGTGCTGTAGAACGCACTAACCCGGCTGCCCATCCACCCGCGCGGTGCAGAACATCACCGCGTAGTGGCGCACAAACAGGGCAAAGGCCACGATCCACAGCAAGCTCGATAGCCCCAGCCCTGCAGCCGAGGCGAACGGCACCAGCAGCACCCGCGCCATAGCCGCCAAGTGCACAGCAGCAAACGCCCAGCCCATCACCGCAGGTGGCTGCAATGGCCGGCCGGTATGACCGAGACTGACCCGCGCGAGCATCGCCAGAATCACCCCGCCGACCCCACCCAACGCCAGGGCGTGATAGGCCAGGCTGGCGTTGGGCAGCCAGCCGATATGCCAGGCCGCCAGAGCCAGTAACGCCAGCGGTAGCCAGACATAGGCCAGGTGCAATGACCACAGTAGCGGTACGCGTCAGATTCCGCCGTTGTACCAGTGCCACAGACGCAAACCGTGTAGTGCTGCCAGGGCCAGCAACAGCGGCAACATCCATATCGACGGTTGAATGGCCAGGCCACAGGCAAACAGCAGCGCCAGGCTGAGCGACAGTACAAGCACCAGCAGATCCAGACGCGGTCTTGGACTAGCAGGCGCAAGCTGGTTGAGGCCGCGCTGGGTAAAGAACGGTATCACCCGCCCGCCGATAATGCTTACCAGCGCCGCGATCAACCACAAACCGGCCAAGGCCCCGCGCCGCTGCAAGGCGTCATCACCCAACGCCAGGCCATACAACAGCAACCACTCACAGCCGGCCATCAACAACAGCACAACCACCAGCGGGTAGTTGCGCCACTGGCGTACCGCCCATAGCTGCCGGCCCAGCAGCAACGCTAGCAGTGGCAGAAAGGGCAGTTGCAGCGCCAGCAAGAGTGGCGAAGGCGCGCCGAGCAACCAGCCCAGCCGCGCCAATAACCAGAGCGCGAATAACGCCGCCAGTGGCCAGCCACTCAGCCCCGGCCGCCCCGTCCAGTTCTGCACGGCTGTGAGCAGAAAGCCGGCGATGATCGCCACGGCAAAACCGAACGGCAACTCATGCCGGTGCCAGACCAAACTCCCGCCCACCGGCTGCCAACCCGGCAGATAGCCCAGCCGCCACAGTGGTGCAATGGCCAGCTCCTGCTGGCGATCACGCAATTGCACAGCAAGGCTCCTGTTGTTTACGTAGATGCTGCTGCGCGGCCAGGCGCAGCACATAACCGAGCTTGAGCAGGCCAGGGCCGATGATGGTCAACGAATGCGCCGTGACCAGGCTGCCCATGCTCAACTGCGCCTCCAGGCCGTAAGCACCGAGCAATCCGCTGAGCAACAGCAGCACGCCGGCCAGCAACATGCGGTTCGCCAGTTGCAGCACCCGCAAAGGGCAGGATAGATAAGCCAACATAATCACCTCCTAGGCCGCGTTATTAACTTTCCAGCGCGCTGGCCGGACCAAAGAACTCGTAATGGCTCTGCGCCGCCGGTACGCCGAGGCTGTGCAGATGCCGTTTGATCTGCGCCATAAACGGCTTGGGGCCGAGGAAGTAGGCATCCAGATCGCGCTGCTCGGGCAACCATTGATCCAACTGCTCCAAACTGAGAAAGCCTTCGGCATCGCCCGCATCACCCTCACGCGGCTCGCTGTAGCACACGTAATGGCGCAGCTGCGGACGCTCGGCGCGCTGCGCTTCCACCCAGTCACGGAAGGCATGCACCCCGGCATGCCGGGCGCAGTGGATAAAGTGGATATCGCGGCCCGTGTCGCGCGCCGCTTCCAGCATGCTCAGTGCCGGGGTGATGCCAACGCCGGCGGTGATCAGCACCAGCGGCTTGACCGACTCACGCAGAACAAAATCCCCGGCCGGCGCGAACAGCTCCAGGCTGTCGCCGACCTGCAGCTGGTCATGCAGGTAATTGGAGACCTTGCCGCCCACCTCACGTTTGACGCTGATGCGGTACTCGCGGCCATTGCTCAGGGCCGACAGCGAGTAGTTGCGCCGCTGTTCGCCGCCGTCCAGCAGCAGGCGCAGGCCGATGTACTGACCCGGCTGGAAGGCCGCCAGCGCACCGCCGTCTGCCGGCACCAGGTACAGCGAGACGATCTCCTCGCTCTCCTGCACCTTGCGGCTCAGGCGGAAACTGCGCGCGCCGCGCCAACCACCCTCGGCATTGGCGTTGGCGCTGTAGGCCGCCTCTTCAGCACCGATGAGGATGTTCGCCAGTTGCCCATACGCCACGGCCCAGGCTTCGATCACCGCATCGGTGGCGATCTCCTCACCGAGCACTTCACGAATCGCCCGCAGCAGGCAACGACCAACAATCGGGTAATGCTCGGGCAGGATCTGCAGCGACACATGCTTGTTAACGATCTGTCCTACTAGAGGCCCCAACGCCTCCAGCCGGTCGATATGCCGGGCATACATCAGCACCGCATTGGCCAGCGCACGCTGCTGCCCGCCGCTGGCCTGGTGCGCCTGGTTGAACAGCGCGCGCACCTCGGGGTACTCGCTGAGCATCATCTGGTAGAAGTGCCGGGTCAAAGCCTCACCGCCACTTTCCAGCAGGGGCACGGTGGCTTTGATCAGGGCGTTTTGGGCAGGGGTCAACATAGGGCTTCCTCGTCAGGGCGACACGCTGCACTTGCGCAGCGCTTCGGTTCATATCACCCTGACTACTACAGGAAGCGTGCCAATTATTTTTAATATATAAATCATAGACTTATAAATACTTGTGTCTTTATGACAGCAAGCATTACGAGTCTTAATGACAACTAGCGTGTCCTTATGACAGCAAATCCACTGCTTACCGCCCTGATTCCCCTAGTCGCCGACCTGTCCCGCGAGCTGCCGGAAGCCGAGCGCTATCGCCGCCTGCTGCAGGCGCTGCGGCAGCTACTGCCATGCGATGCCGTAGCGCTGCTCAAGCTCGATGGCGATGTGCTGATTCCGCTGGCCGTGGAGGGCCTGAGCGCCGATACCCTCGGCCGGCGCTTCAAGCTCGACGAACACCCGCGCCTGCAGGCGCTATTGGCGCAACGTGGACCAACCCGCTTTGCCACTGACTGCGAGATGCCCGACCCTTATGACGGCCTGGTCGACGGCCATCGCGGTCACCTGCCCGTGCACGACTGTCTCGGCTGTCCGCTGTATGTGCAGGACCAGCCCTGGGGCCTGCTGACCCTCGACTCGCTGGATCCGGCGAGCTTCGGCCGGGTCGATCTGGACAACCTGCAAGCCTTCGCCAGCCTGGCCGCCGCCACCGTGATGGCCAGCGAGCGGATCAACGCGCTGCTGCAACGCGCCGAGGATCAGCACCAACTGGCCGAAGCCTACAAACAGGCCGCCGGCCAGCAACGCCCACGTGAACTGATCGGCCAGAGCGCCGTGCACAAACGCCTGGCAGCGGAGATCGCGCTGGTCGGCAACAGCGAGCTGAGCGTGCTGATCAGCGGGGAAACCGGGGTCGGCAAGGAGTTGGTCGCCGAAGCCCTGCACGCCGCCTCACCGCGCGCGGCCAAACCACTGATCAGCCTCAACTGCGCGGCGCTACCCGACAATCTGGTGGAAAGCGAACTGTTCGGCCACGTGCGCGGGGCCTTTACCGGCGCGCACAACGAGCGGCGCGGCAAGTTCGAGCTGGCCGATGGCGGCAGCCTGTTTCTCGATGAAATCGGTGAGCTGCCGCTGGCCGCGCAAGCCAAGCTGCTGCGCGTGCTGCAAAGTGGCCAGCTGCAACGGGTGGGTGCCGACCAGGAACAGCGGGTCAACGTGCGCGTGCTGGCCGCCAGCAACCGCGACCTGGCCGAAGAAGTGCGCGCCGGGCGCTTTCGCGCCGACCTCTATCACCGCCTCAGCGTCTATCCCCTGAAAGTCCCGGCCCTGCGCGAACGCGGCCGCGATGTGTTGCTGCTGGCCGGCTACTTCCTCGAAGAAAACCGCGCCCGCCTGGGCCTGCGTAGCCTACGCCTGACCGCCGACGCCCAAGCCAGTCTGCTGACCTACAACTGGCCGGGCAACGTGCGCGAACTCGAACACCTGATCGGCCGCGCTGCGCTCAAGGCCTTGGCCGATTGCAGCGAACGCCCACGCATCCTCAGCATCGACAGTCCCCATCTGGATTTGCCGAGCAGCCAGCCCACAGCAGCACCTGCGACTCAACGCACAGCAGAGCCACACCCTCCAATGCCGCTGCGTGAAGCCGTCGACGCCTACCAGAAACAACTGATCCGCCAGACCCTCGAGCGCCACCAACACAAATGGGCCGCATCCGCCCGCGAGCTGGGTATCGACCGCGCCAATCTGATCCGCCTGGCCAAGCGTCTGGGCCTGGAAAATGGCTGAGCAAACGGGCGCATAAACGCCGGCCGTTGCTAAGCTTTGAGCAGGCTCATCCCGAGCCTGTTGATCCCGGCCATAGGCAAATGCAATTTGTCGCAGCCCTCACCGGGAGCAGCTAATAGCCACTCAATTTTCCTGCTCCCTGCGGAGAGCACTTATGGCTGCTGATTCACACACAGACCGCATCAAAGTCGAGACAGCGCAGCTGACCATCGGCATGTATGTGGTAGAGCTGGATCGGCCATGGACGGACACATCCTTTCTCTTTCAAGGCTTTCGCATACGTCAGCAGCAGGAAATCCGTCTACTGCAGGAAGCCTGCAGCTATGTCTGGGTCGATGCCCACCGCTCAATCGGCATGCTCAATCAACTGGCTGAGAACCTGGCGCAACCTGACAACCTGCAGCCGGTGATTGCCAAGGTCGAATTCAACCTGGAAATGCAGCACGCCGCGCCCACCTGGCATGCGGCACGCGAGGAGTCGCTGCGTATTCTGCAAGCCGTAAAAATGGGGCAGGAACTGGATGTTGGTGCCGTCAAGGCGGTGATCAAAGACTGCGTCGACAGCATCCTGCGCAACCCGGCAGCCATGCTCTGGCTGGCGCGCATCAAGAACAGTGATGATTACACCGCCGAGCACTCGCTGCGGGTCTCCATCCTATCGATTGCCCTGGGTAAGGAACTCGGCCTGCCGGCTTATCAACTGGAGCAGATCGGCGTCTGCGGCATGCTCCACGATGTCGGCAAGATCAAGGTGCCCAGCGAGATCCTCAACAAGCCCGGCGCGCTGACCCCCGATGAACTGCGCATCATGCAGAGCCATGCGGCCGAAGGGCGCAAGCTGTTGATGAGCAATCAGCAGATCACCCCCGCCACCGTTGACGTGGCCTACTCGCACCACGAACGCCTGGATGGCAAGGGCTACCCGCGCGGCCTGGATGCCAGCAAGATCCCATACTTCGCGAAAATCATCGCCGTGGCCGACAGCTATGACGCGATCAACAGTGATCGCATTTACAGCAAGGGCAAATCCAGCCTGGAGTCGCTGCGCATCCTGTTTGATGCCGCCAACAGCCATTTCGATGAAGAAATCGTCGGGTGTTTCATTCGCCTGATCGGCATCTATCCACCGGGTGAAATTGTCGAACTGAACACCGGTGAAGTCGGCATCATTATTGGCTGCGCACCGGCGAGCAAACTCAAACCCAGGGTGCTACGGGTGCTGGATGCAGAGAAGCAGCCGTGCAAGGAAAGCATCATCGACCTGACCCAGGCCGTGCGGGATGCAGCAGGAAAGCCCTATCGCATTCACGAGGTGCATAGCAGCGGGGCGTTTGGCATCGATATTGACGCCTATCGGCGCAAAGGCCTGATGATTCCTGATGGCCTCTGAGGTGTTCACTCCCTGAGCGCACATCTCAGAACGCCGCCCAGCCCGCTCAGCCGGCACTTCGCCGGCGGCGACTCGACAGTTGAGTCCGCTTGCTCTAGCGTCGCAACTCCGACCCGACTATCACGGCCTGCCATGCGTCCGATCCTGTCCGCTGTATTCGCCTTGTTGCTGCCGATCACCGCCACCGCCATCGAACCCCAGAAAACCCTCTTCCTGAGCCCTTTCGCGGTGGAGAACCCAAGCGACAGCCAGCAGCGTGAACGCGCGGCGCAGCTGGACGATGCCTTGCAGCAGGCCCTGCTGGCGCGCCAGGTTAAGGTGCAACCGCTCAATGACCAGGCCGCTTTGCCGGAAAGCGGCTGGCTGGTTCAGGGGCAGGTGGCGAGCCAGGCCGGCCGGCGCCTGGTGCGTACAGCCGTTGGTTTTGGCGCAGGCGCCAGTGCGGTCGAGGCGCAGGTGTGGATCAGTGACCTGGCAGCGGGAGAGGTGCAGCAACTGTCCGCCCAGGACCGCTCCGGGCGCCTGCCTGGGGCGCTGCTCACCCGCAACCCTCAGCTCGCGGCAGCCAAATTCCTGCTGGAGCGCCGGGCGCTGAATCGCAACATCGATGAAGTGGCCGGAGAACTGGCGGATGACATCAAGCGCTCACTGGCCGGCGCACCCTAAGCGCTACGGCCCGACCGCTTTGCTGGCTGGCGACCAGTCAACAACGCTGTCGCGCAGGCTCAATAGATTCAGCCTGAACAGACTGAGCAACAGGCACAAAAAAGCCCCGGATTTTCATCCGGGGCTTTTTGCTTTGAAGATGGCGCACCAGGCGGGATTCGAACCCACGACCCCTGCCTTCGGAGGGCAGTACTCTATCCAGCTGAGCTACTGGTGCAGCGCGGGCGCAATCATACGCATCTCACTGGCGGGCGTCCATGCCGCTGCCTTGTTCGCGATTCTGCACGCAACACTCACTGCAGCGGTCTATGCCTATAAGGGCCTTGAATAAACGCATCATTGCGTTAATTTTTTCGAACATGCTCTTGCCCTTTACCCCTCTTGACCCTAGGATTCGTTTGAGATTTCAAACGCTCTTGCTGAAAATCCTATGCGGCTTGCACTTCCCCGCCGATTGACAGCCTGAGCCAACGGATAAAGCCCAGGTGTGCCGCCGTGCGGTGCATTCTATGACACGTACCGATGCCAGGGTGTCGGAATTTAGGAGACTGCCATGCAACTGAAAGACACCCAGCTGTTCCGTCAGCAGGCTTATATCGACGGTACCTGGCTGGACGCCGACAACGGCCAGACCATCAAGGTCAACAACCCGGCCACCGGCGAGATCATTGGCAGCGTGCCGAAGATGGGCGCTGCGGAAACCCGCCGCGCCATTGAGGCCGCCGACCGTGCGCTGCCGGCCTGGCGTGCACTGACCGCCAAGGAGCGTGCGGGCAAGCTGCGCCGCTGGTTCGAACTACTGATGGAGAACCAGGACGACCTCGGCCGCCTGATGACCCTGGAACAGGGCAAGCCGCTGGCCGAAGCCAAGGGCGAGATCGCCTATGCAGCGTCCTTTATCGAGTGGTTCGCCGAAGAAGCCAAGCGCGTGTATGGCGATGTGATCCCAGGCCACCAGCCGGACAAGCGCCTGATCGTCATTAAACAGCCAATCGGCGTCACTGCCGCCATTACCCCGTGGAACTTCCCGGCGGCGATGATCACCCGTAAAGCCGGCCCAGCCCTGGCCGCCGGTTGCACCATGGTGATCAAGCCGGCCTCGCAGACGCCGTTCTCCGCCCTGGCCCTGGTCGAACTGGCGCACCGCGCCGGCATCCCGAAAGGCGTATTGAGCGTGGTCACCGGCAGTGCCGGCGAAGTCGGCGGCGAACTGACCAGCAACCCGATCGTGCGCAAGCTGAGCTTCACCGGCTCGACCGAAATTGGTCGCCAGTTGATGGCCGAATGCGCCAAGGACATCAAGAAGGTCTCGCTGGAACTGGGCGGCAACGCGCCGTTTATCGTGTTCGACGATGCCGACCTGGATAAGGCCGTCGAAGGCGCGCTGATCTCCAAATACCGCAACAACGGCCAGACCTGCGTCTGCGCCAACCGCCTGTACATTCAGGACGGCGTGTACGACGCCTTCGCCGAGAAGCTGGCCGCCGCCGTGGCCAAGCTGCAGATCGGTAATGGCCTGGATGAAGGCACCACCACTGGCCCGCTGATCGACGAAAAGGCCATGGCCAAGGTTCAGGAACACATCGAGGACGCCGTCAGCAAAGGCGCACGTCTGCTCGCCGGCGGCAAGCCGCACGCCCTGGGTGGCAGCTTCTTCGAGCCGACCATTCTGGTCGACGTGCCGAAAACTGCTGCGGTGGCCAAGGAAGAAACCTTCGGCCCGCTGGCGCCGCTGTTCCGCTTCAAGGACGAGGCCGAAGTGATCGCCATGTCCAACGACACCGAGTTCGGCCTGGCCTCGTATTTCTATGCCCGTGACCTGGGTCGCGTGTTCCGTGTGGCGGAAGCCCTGGAATACGGTATGGTCGGCGTCAACACCGGGTTGATCTCCAATGAAGTCGCGCCGTTCGGCGGCGTGAAAGCCTCGGGCCTCGGCCGCGAAGGCTCGAAGTACGGCATTGAGGATTACCTGGAAATCAAATACCTCTGCCTGGGCATCTAACCCGGCGAAGTAGCCCCGCAGAGGCGCACGAGAGCGCTGCGCCTTCTGCGTTTATATGGACATAGCTGTGCCCGGGCGTACTGTGACAGTCGATCATCGAATACTGCCAAGCCGCACCGGTGACACATCCTTGAACCACGCCGAGATTGACCGGCGAATGAGGACATCATGAGCAAGACCAACGAATCCCTGATGCAACGCCGCACCGCTGCCGTTCCGCGCGGCGTGGGCCAGATCCACCCGATTTTTGCCGAGCGCGCGGAAAACGCCAGCGTGTGGGACGTCGAAGGCCGCGAGTACATCGACTTCGCCGGCGGCATCGCCGTGCTGAACACCGGCCACCTGCACCCGAAAGTGGTTGCGGCGGTGCAAGAGCAGCTGACCAAGCTGTCGCACACCTGCTTCCAGGTGCTGGCCTATGAACCCTACGTCGAGCTGTGCGAAGAAATCGCCAAGCGCGTACCGGGCAACTTTGCCAAGAAGACCCTGCTGGTCACCTCCGGCTCCGAAGCCGTGGAAAACGCCGTGAAGATTGCCCGCGCCGCCACTGGCCGTGCCGGCGTGATTGCCTTCACCGGGGCCTATCACGGCCGCACCATGATGACCCTGAGCCTGACCGGCAAGGTTGTACCGTACTCTGCCGGCATGGGCCTGATGCCGGCCGGCGTGTACCGCGCGCAGTCGCCGTGCGAACTGCATGGCGTGAGCGAGGACGAGTCCATCGCCAGCATCGAGCGCATTTTCAAGAACGATGCGCAGCCGCAAGACATCGCCGCGATCATCATCGAGCCGGTGCAGGGTGAAGGCGGTTTCTACACCAACTCTCCGGCCTTTATGCAGCGCCTGCGTGCCCTGTGCGACGAGCACGGCATCCTGCTGATCGCTGACGAAGTGCAAACCGGCGCAGGCCGTACCGGTACCTTCTTCGCCACCGAACAACTGGGTGTGGTGCCGGACCTGACCACTTTCGCCAAATCCGTTGGCGGCGGCTTCCCGATCTCCGGCGTGTGCGGCAAAGCCGAGATCATGGACGTGATCGCACCTGGCGGCCTGGGCGGCACCTATGCCGGTAGTCCGATTGCCTGCGCAGCAGCCCTGGCCGTACTCAAGGTGTTCGACGAAGAAAAACTGCTGGAGCGCTCGCAGGCACTGGGCGAGAAGGTCAAGGCTGGGCTGCGCGCGATCCAGGCCAAGCACAAGGTGATTGGCGACGTACGCGGCCTGGGCTCGATGATTGCCATCGAACTGTTCGAGACCGACGAGAAGCGCACGCCGGCAGCTGCCCTGGTCGGCAAGATCGTCGCCCGCGCCCGCGAGAAAGGCCTGATCCTGCTGTCGTGCGGCACCTACTACAACGTGATCCGCTTCCTGATGCCCGTCACCATCCCTGACGCGCAACTGGAAAAAGGCCTCGCCATCGTCGCCGAGTGCTTCGACGAACTGGCCTGATAGACCGCTGCAATAAAAAAACCCGCTTCGGCGGGTTTTTTTATTGCACGCCATCTTGCCCAAAGCCCCTTGCAAAGGCTCTTTGTAGGACAAACAAGCCGCTCTAGTACGGCTCATTCAGCTATGATGCAAAACCTGACGAAGTGATCAACAGTTCGTCGGCCTGCGCTGGTTATTCACGGGTTGCTGGGTAGACTGCGCGCCGTCATCACGATGACGCCATTATTTTGCCATTACGCTTTTTCCTGAGGTTTCCATGACTGCCCCGGCCAAGGCTCCGGAGATTCTGATCGCCGAAGCAGACCCCTGGACTGCTGACCTGCTCGTGCAACTGGTACGCGATGTGCGGCCGGATGCGCGCATTCTGCAGGTCACCGACGGCGAAGCCGCATTGGCCAAATGCAAGCGCCGCCTGCCCAGCCTGGTGATCGCCGATGGCGACCTGCCCGCCGTGGATGGTCTGGAACTGCTGCGCCAGCTGCGCCGCCACCCGCGCACGCCGGCCCTGCCGTTTATCCTGATCAGCGGCCGCCTGGACGCCAACAGCGTGCGCGCCGCGCGGCCGTTGGCACCCAGCGCCTACCTGGCCAAACCCTTCAATGCCGAACAACTGCGTCAGCGTCTGCTCGGCATCCTCGGCAATCCGTCTGTTTCGACCCCGGACGCCAACGCACCGCTGCTGGTCGACAGCCTGGAGGATTACCTCGACGCCGTGCGTGAAGAGGGTCAGGGCGCGCCGCTGCTGGAGTCAGTCAGGGATTCGGTCAGCCAGTGCCTGAACGGTGACGACACCGATCTGCGTGAACTGGAACAGGTGTTTGCCCGTGACCCGCAGATCACCGCCCGCCTGATTGCCGCCGCCAACAGCGCCGCGCAGCACCAAGGCGCGCCCTGCCAGACCCTGAGTCAGGCACTGCCGCGCCTGGGCATGGCGCGTACGCTGAACCTGGTACTGGGCATGGCCGTGCAGCGTAATGCACGGCTCAGCGACCCGCGCCTGGCCGAGCTGGCCAGCAGCGCCTGGGACAACGCCCAACGCAGCGCCGAGCTGGCGCACTGGCTGGCCAGTGAGCTGCAGCTGGATGCTGAGCTGTGCTTCACCGCCGGCCTGCTGCACAACATTGGTGAACTGGCCCTGCTGCGCAGCCTGCAGGATTGGCAGGACGCCGGCGGCACCCTGCGCGATGAAGACATCCACAACAGCTTCCGACAACGCGCCGCCGGCTTCGGCTCGGCGCTGCGCATCCGTTGGCGCCTGCCGTTTGGCCTGCGTGAGCTGATCGCGGCGTTCTACAACCTTGGCAGCGGCGTGTTTAGCCGCGAGGCGCTGGTGCTCAATCTGGTCTGCCAGGCTCTGCGCCTGCGCAGCAACCAGTCGCCGAAAGAGCTGCGTGATGAGCGCTGTGTGCGCATGCTGCGCCTCGACCTCAACCTGCTGGAGCGCATGCCACTGGCTCCCCCAGCCTGAGCGCAACTAACCTTGCGCTGTAGCAACAGAAGTGGACTTACCTCAGGGCCAGCAGCGCTGCGATACACAAGCGCTCAGTGACGTTCGCGAATCAGCTATCAGCCAACTCCGAAATCAGCGAGTTGACCTCCATGCTGGCCTTTTCCATATCGCTGACTGCACGCAGCACCTTGCTCCACTCTTTCGCCTGGGCGGCGTGCAGGGCTTCGTGAGCGCTGTCATGAACCACCCGATGCGGCTGCTCCAACTGCTGGAAGCTGCGCTGCTTGCCATAGCGCGCGGTGGTGTCGCTGCTCTGGTACCACTGCCCCAGGCGGCAGCTGGTGTGACTGCTCAGCTGAGTGTTGCCGTCATGCAGGAACAGGCGCTGGTAGACCGTGAGCTTGAACAGCAGGTGATCGAGCTTGACCGCCTCACAGAACGAGCCGAGGGCGATGCCTTCGATCAGCTGGCTCATGTGCTCACCCAGCACCACCATCTCATCCAGGGTTTGCGCCGAGCGTGATACATCGCCGGACAAGCGCGTGGCCTCGCTGGACAGGCTGCCAATGGAGCGGCTGGCACTGTCGGTTTCCTGGTTGATGCTGCCGACCAGGGTGCTGATTTCCTGGGTGGCCTGACTGGTGCGCTGCGCCAGCGCCCGCACTTCGTCAGCCACCACGGCAAAGCCTCGGCCCTGTTCGCCGGCTCGCGCGGCTTCGATGGCTGCGTTCAAGGCCAGCAGGTTGGTCTGATCGGAAATCGCCTTGATCAGTTCGACGATCCGGCTGATCTCACCCACCCGCTGTTGCAGCAAGTCGACACTCTGCACGCTGCTGACGCCTTGCACCGCCATGCTGCTGAGCGAGTCCGCAAAGCCGCCGAGCAACGTCGAGGTCTGCTGGAAAATCCCGCTGTGCTGCTCGAGGTTGGCAACTTCACGACTCAACTTTTCGGCCTGGGCCACCACACCATCACGGGTCTGCGACAGGGAGTCCTCAAAGCGGCTCAGCTTGCCGTGCAACTCATGCTGATAACGGCTCACCCCATTGAGCTCGTTACGCTCCTGCTGATTTTGCTGATGCAGGCTGCGCAGTTCATCCAGCTCGCGCTGCAGGGCCGCCTTTTCCTGGCCCAGACGGCTGACATCCTGCTCCAGTACCTCACAACGCAAACGCCACTTACGATCGAACATGGTGCACAGAACTCCAAGAAAGACGGCAGGAGACAGCATCCGGCACAGCCGGCATCCGAGTATATTTCGGCGGCAGAGAACAAAGGTTGAGGTGTATCAACGCCGCTCGAGCACCAGCTGCATCTGCACATCGCCCTGTGGGCTGTCGCTGAGCTGGGTCAGCGGTTGTGGGTGGCCGATGCAATAGCCCTGGGCATAGTCGAGGCCCAGTTTGCGTACGCACTCAAGCGTCTGCGGGCTTTCGACAAACTCGGCCACGGTGCTCAGGCCCAGCTGGCTGGCGATCTGCTGCATCGAGCCGACCATGGCCTGGTTGATCGGGTCACTTTCAATACCGCGGATAAAACTGCCGTCGATCTTGACGATATCCAGCGGCAGATGGCGCAGGTAGGCGTAGGAGGCAAAACCGCTACCGAAGTCGTCCAGCGCCACCTTCAGGCCCAGGCTGCGCAGCTGCTTGATCCACTGCGCAGACACCCCCAGCTCGCCCAGCGCCACCATCTCGGTCACTTCGATGCACAGTTTGTGCGCTGGCAGGTTGTGCCGCAGCAGTTCGCCGTGGAGCATTTCATGGAAGTGCGCATTGAGCAGCGAGCTGGCGGTGAGGTTGAAGTTGACCTGGGCCAGTTGCTGCACATGCCGTGGGTTGTCCGCCAGCCATTGCAGCAGGCGCATCACCACCCAGCGGTCGATGGCGCCGAGAAAACCATAGCGCTCCGCCGCTCCGAGGAACTGCCCAGGGCTGATCCACTCACCGCTGTGCGGGTCGTGGTAACGCAGCAGCACCTCGTAACGCAGGCCGTCATCGCTACTCTGCAAGGCCATGACCGGCTGATAGAACAGCTCGAAATGGCCAAGGTCGATGGCCTCGCGCAGACGGGTGATCCATTGCAACTGACGCTGATGCTCGAGCAGCACACCGTCGTCCGGGTTGAACTGCTGCACGCGGTTGCGCCCCAGATGCTTGGCCAGCTGACTGGCGCTGTCGGCCCAGTTCAGCGCGGTTTCCCAGTCGCTGACGCCGCTGCCGAGTTCCAGCAGGCCGATACTGACCTGCACACGAAACGGTCGACCCTGCCAGCTGAAGACGAATTGCTCGACGCAATGGCGCAGGGTTTCCGCGTGCTCCATCGCCACGTCGGTGTTGATCTCACGCAGCAGCACGGCGAATTCATCACCGCCGATACGTGCCAGCTCGGCATGCCGGGGCAGGTGGTGACGCAGGTGGCTGGACAGCTGACGCAGCAGCTGGTCGCCCGCCGAGTGACCGCAAAGGTCGTTGACCTGCTTGAACTGATCCAGGTCCAGGCTCAGCAAGTGACTGAAACGCCGCGTGCCTTCGCCCTTGAGGCTCTCACGCAGCAGGCGCTCCAGCTCGCGGCGATTGAGCAGTCCAGTCAGCGAGTCATGCGCGGCCAGGTATTGCAGGCGTTCCTCCAGGGCACGGCGCTCGCTGAGGTCGACCACAATGCCTTCGATGCAGTCCTGGGTCGGACGCAGGTGCAGTGACAGATAAACCCAGTGGCTCTGCCCATCGAGGCCCTGCATCTGGCATTCCTGGCTGATCGCTGGTTGTTCGTTGTGCAGCTGCGCCACCTGCGCCGCCCATTGCTCGGCCCCGAGCAACTGCTGCATGGACAGTTCCGGAGCGGCCTGGCCGAGGCCGAGCAGGGCAGCAAAACTCGGGTTGGCCTCAATCAGCGTGCCACTGCGGGTGCAGCGGAAAATCCCCTCGCCACTGCTGCTGAACAGCGCCTGGTACTGTTCCAGATTGCCCAGTGCCTGGGCCTTGCTCTGCAGCAGGGCACGGCGGATCTGCTCCAGCTGTTTGTCGAGGATGCCGCCAAACAGCAGCATGCTCAGCACCGGCAGGTAGGCGTGCATGTAATTGAAGCCCGGCGGCAGTGGAATCACCCCGCTGCGCCCCAGCGGCACCAGCAGCATCAGCAGCAGCGCTGAGCTCCAGCACAGCAGGTAACCGATGGCATACGGCCGGCGTTGGCGCACGCCGAGGATCAGCAGCAACAGCTGGAACGCTCCGGTGAGCAGGATCAGCACGTTCAGCGTCTGGTAGGAGCGGTAGTGGCCATAGCTGACGATGGTCCAGCCACACACCAACAAGGTGGCGGCAAACAATGCATTGCGCAGGTGACGCACGCGGCCCAGCTCAAGCTTCAGGGCGCTGGCCAGAAACAGGCTGCTGAAGATCAGCATGCCGGGGTTGGCCAGGTTGGCCAGTTGGGCCGACAGCCAGTTCCACTGCAGGCCCAGCAAGCTGGTGATGCCGTGCAGGCTGGCGTTGTACAGCGCCACGCTGGCCACGGTCAGGCAGAACCACACCAGCTGCGACTCACGCAGGGTGCTGAATTTGACCAGGAAGAACAGCGTCAGGCTGAGCAGCGCACCCAACAGCAGGCCGCTGCGCATCCAGTGTTCGGCCAATAGCAGCGGGCTCTGCTCGGCACCCACCAGCTGCATCGGCACGCTGATCGCCGAGCCACTCTGCACCCGCAGTAATAACGTGTGCGGGCCCTGACCCAGACGCGGCAGGCTGAGCATGAAATGCGGCGTCGGTTCGCCGCGTTGCAGGAAGGGTCGGTGATCGCCGCTGTAGAAGGGCGCTATGAGGTTTTCCCGGTCATACAGCCAGACCTCGATGTCGTCGAGAAAAGGCCGGTCGATAATCAGATCCAGGCGTTCGGCTACCGGCGCATCGAGGCGGAAGGCCACCCACCAGGCACTGGCCGAATAGCCTATGCGCGGCACCCCACGCACCAGTTGGCCCTGCTGCTCGATCAGCTGCTGTACTTCGCCGGCCGTCAGGTTGCCGCTGGGGTCTTCCAGTACCAGGCTGGCCGGCACGTCGACCGGCTGAACCAGCTGTTCGGCCTGCAGCGTCATCATCGGCAGCGCCGCATGCACAACGCCGCTGCCCAGCACCAGGCTGAGCAGCACGAGCAAGATGGGAAGGTTGAACCGACGAAGCATCCTGGCGCCTCAATAAACTGCGAGGTGCGCCAAGGCTCAGGGTGAACACAGCTCGCCGGCCTGGCGAGTTGACGCTCGGGAATTCTAGCTGAGAACTGGCGATTTGATTGCGCTGACGGTCTCACTCAGCTCCAGCAGCAGACCGGTAATCTGCTCGGCGCTCATGCTGAATGGATCAAAACGGTCGCTGGCCGAATATTTCAGGAACAACTCGCGATTGGCTTGTTTGGCCCCGGCCCAGCCCATGCTCCAGTTGCTGTAGCGGCGCATGCTGATCTCGGCGTAGTCAAGAATGGTCAGATCCTTGTGCCGGCTGTCATCCGCCAGGCGGTTGTACAAGGCATTCACCTCGGCACGCGGCCCCTCCAGCGCCTGCAAAAAAATATCCGCGTTGCAGCAGAGGATGCCGGTGAGGCCCTTGGCAGGGTTGTTGCGCTGCGAGCTGTCGAGAATCTCGCGGATCAGCTCGGCAGACACGCTGTGGCTGGCACGGCTGGCATAGGTAAGGCGCACAAGCATGGTCAGCTCCTGTGATCGGATTAATAATTGGTCGATTCTGCATTATTTGTATAAGATTTGTATAACTAATTGCAGCAGATTCTTCCACCCGCTTGCGTAACAAAAACCGCTGACCACTCTCTATAGTGGCTACACCGGGGCTGACGCACCTCAGCACGCCGCGCCCCAGACGCGCCCGCATAAGGAGTTCACTGTGCATGCCATGCTGCCCCTGCTCGACCAACTGGCGTTTCCGGCTATCCGCCGGGGCCAGCTGGAAGCGCTGCAGATCAACCTGACCTACCGCTGCAACCAACGCTGCCTGCATTGCCATGTGAATGCCGGGCCGACCCGCACCGAGGCCATGACCGATGAAAGCCTGGCCCTACTGCATCAGGTGATTGATGCCCACCCCGTGCACACCCTTGACCTCACCGGCGGCGCGCCGGAAATGCACCCGCGTTTTCGCGAAATCGTCAGCCACGCCCGGCGTGAAGGCCTGCGGGTGATCGACCGCTGCAACCTGACCATCTTGAGCGAACCCGGCTATGAGGACCTGGCGCAGTTTCTCGCCGACCAGGGTGTAGAAATCAGCGCATCCCTGCCTTGTTACTCGCGCGATAACGTCGACAAGCAGCGCGGCGATGGTGTGTTCGATGCCAGCATCAAGGGCCTGCAACAACTCAACGCCCTGGGCTACGGCCAGCCGGGCAGCGGTCTGATTCTCAACCTGGTGTACAACCCGCAAGGCCCGAGCCTGCCGCCACCACAAGCGGCGCTGGAGGCCGATTACAAACGTCACCTGGTCGAGGACTTCGGCATCGTCTTCAACCACCTGCTGTGCATCACCAACCAGCCGATTGCGCGCTTTGGCAGCACCCTGGTCAGCAAAGGCCAGTTCAACGGCTATATGCAGCTGCTGCGCGACAGCTACCGCCCGGAAAACCTCGAACCTTTGATGTGCCGCAGCCTGGTCAGCGTCGACTGGCAGGGCTACCTGTACGACTGCGATTTCAACCAGATGCTCGATCTGCCGCTGCCTGAGGTGATTGGCCGTGATCGACCGCACTTGCGCGACCTGCTCGGTGCAACGCTGGCCGGCAACTCCATCGTGACCCGCGATCATTGCTACGCCTGCACCGCCGGCCAGGGTTCCAGCTGCGGCGGCTCTTTAACCTCCTAAGGATCAATCCATGCAACCCACCAGTCTGACCGGCTTGTTCTTCTGGGGTTTTCTCGTGGTCTACGGCGCGCTGATGCTGGCCTTGTCGCCACGCGCCGTAACCCTCGGCGGCTTCTTCAATGGCGAGGACAACCAGGGCCGCAGCGCCAGCCCGTGGTTGATCACCTCAAGCATCTTTATCAGCTGGATCTTCGCCAAATCGGTGACCAACGCCGCCAATCTCGGCGCGACCTACGGCCTGGTCGGCGGCCTGGCCTATGCCATGTACTGGCTGTCGATTCCACTTACCGGCTTTGTCATCTACCGCCTGCGTCGGCGCTTTGCGGCGACCGGCCTGGTGAGCTTTCTCAGCAGCCACTACGGCCGTGGCGCAGCGCTGGCGTTCTCGGCGGCGATTCTGATTCGCCTGTTCAACGAGGTGTGGAGCAACACCGCCGTGGTCGGCGGTTATTACGGCGACTCCGGCAGCATCGAGTTTATTGCCTCGGCCTTGCTGTTTACCGCCGTAACCCTGGCCTACAGCCTGCGCGGCGGGCTGCGCAGCTCGATCCTCACCGATGCGGCGCAAGCGGCGATCTTCGTGATTGCTCTGGTCTGGGTGCTGGGTCTGGTGCTGCCACAGCATTCGCCGACTGAGTTGGCCAGCACCAGCAATTGGGCGCTGAATGCCGGCGTCGACCTGCTGCTGGTCGCCGGCCTGCAGGCCTTCAGCTACGGCTTCCATGATCCGGTGCTGACCGACCGTGGCTTTATCAGCGAAGAAAAGGCCATGCGCCGCTCCTTCGTGATTGCCGGGGTGCTCGGCTTTATCGCCATCCTCGCCTTTAGCCTGATCGGCGTGCATGCGCAGCTGGTGGGCGTTGCCGCCTCGGACAATGTGCCGGCCGCCCTGGCCAAGAGCCTGGGCATCGGCGCGCTGCTGGTGATGACCGTGGTGATGGTCTCCGCTGCCGGCTCGACCCTGGATTCGACCTTTTCCAGCCTGGCCAAACTGGCCGGGCGCGAGCTGCCGAAACTGGCTGGCCGCGACCTCGGGCAGAAAGCCATCGGTGTCGGCATGGCGGTGATGGTGGTGTTCGCCCTGCTCGGCAACCTGCCGATGATCGCCGGCACCGACATCCTCAAGGCCACCACCATCAGCGGCACCATGGTCATCGGTCTGGCCCCGGTGTTTGTTCTGCATGGCCTGACCACACCCACTCGCCTGGGCTTTCACCTGAGTTTCTGGACCGGTCTGGGCCTGGGTGTGGCCCTGACCCTGGGCTGGATTCCCCAGAATTGGGCCATCGGTGACGGTAAATATGCCCTGCTGCTGGGTACCAACCTTTATGGCCTGGGGCTCTGTGTGTTGGGTTATCTGCTGCCTGGCTGGTTGCTGCGCCGCCCGCAGGTTAACGCCTGATGCGTGCCGGCCGCGATTGCCCACTGGATTACCGCCTGGCCAAGAATGCCTTTAGCGGTGAGCCGCTATTTGAGTGCGACACGCTGTATGTGGTCGGCGGCCTGTATGGCAATCGCCAGGCCCTGACCGCTCTGCAAAGGCGCGTGGCGGCGGAGCCAAAGGCGCGGGTGGTGTTTAACGGCGACGCCCACTGGTTTGACCGCGACCCCGAGATTTTCCAGCAGATTGAGCAGGGTCTCAGTTCCCACCTGGCCCTGCGCGGCAATGTTGAAACCGAGCTGGGCCGCGCGGATGACAGCGGAGCCGGCTGCGGCTGCGCCTACCCGATGGACGTGGATGACGCGGTGGTCGAGCGTTCCAATGCCATCCAGCAGGTATTGAACCGAACTGTGCAGGGCTTGCCGGGCATGGCCGAACGCCTGGCGTCACGGCCGAGCACGGCACTGGTCAGTGTGGCCGGGCGGCGCGTGGCGATCAGCCATGGCGACGAGCAATCCCTGGCTGGCTGGAGCTGCTCGCGGGAATCGCTCAGCGAACCGGAGCGTCAGCAGCAACTGGATGCCTGGTTTACCGCGAACAGCGTGCAGGTGCTCGCCACCAGCCATACCTGCTCGGCAGTGGCGTCAAACCTTGAGTACGGCGCGCTGATCAATAACGGCGCGGCCGGGCTGCCGAACTTTGCCGGCGGTTGCTATGGCCTGCTCAGCCGCATCGCCAGCACGCCGCACCCGGCGGCGCTTTACCGTTGCCAGCGTGACGGCCTGTTTATCGAAGCGCTGCCTTTGAATTACGACCACACAGCTTTTCTCGCCGACTTCGACCGCCAGTGGCCTGCTGATAGCCCGGCGGCGTTGTCCTACCGTGCACGGGTGCTCGGCCAACTGAGCGACCGCCCCGAGACTGCTCTGCTGGGTGGTTTTAGCCTGTGCCAAAGCCTCTGCGCCCTGGAGGCGCTGACTGATGAATAGCCGCAAACTGGCCCTGATGGGCCTGATCCTCGCGCTGCTGGGCAGCTTCTTTGTCTTCGATATCGGCCAGTACCTCAACCTGGACGCACTCAAGGCGCAGCAAGCGGCGCTGAATGCTCAGGTGGCTGCCCAGCCCTGGCTAGCGGCGGGGCTGTTCTTTCTCGCTTACGTTGCGGTCACGGCCTTGTCGCTGCCCGGCGCGGCCCTGATGACATTGCTGGCCGGCGCGCTATTTGGCCTGTTACAGGGGTTTATCCTGGTGTCCTTCGCCTCGACGCTGGGCGCGACACTGGCCATGCTCAGCAGCCGTTTTCTGCTGCGCGACTGGGTGCAGAGCCGCTTTGGCCAGCGCCTGGCTGGCATCGACAAGGGTGTGGAGCGGGAAGGGGCGTTCTACCTGTTTGCCCTGCGCCTGGTGCCGCTGTTTCCGTTCTTTCTGATCAACCTGGCCATGGGCCTGACCCGCCTGCCGGCGCGCACCTACTGGTGGGTCAGCCAGCTCGGCATGCTGCCCGGCACCCTGGTGTATGTGAACGCCGGGCGTGAACTGGGCCAGCTGGAATCGCTGGCGGGCATCCTCTCGCCGGGGCTGCTCGGTGCCTTCGTGCTGCTCGGGGTGTTCCCGCTGATTGCGCGCAAGCTGCTCGGCCTGATCCAGGCACGGCGGGTATATGCCGGTTGGCATAAACCGAAAACTTTCGACCGCAACCTGCTGGTGATCGGTGCCGGTGCAGGCGGCCTGGTCAGCGCCTATATCGCAGCGGCGGTGAAGGCCAAGGTCAGCCTGATCGAAAAACACCAGATGGGCGGCGACTGCCTGAACACCGGCTGCGTGCCGTCCAAGGCGCTGCTGCGTTCGGCCAAGTTGGCCAATGAACTGAAAAAGGGCCCGGCGCTGGGCTTTACCGGCGTGCAGGGCACGGTGGATTTTCCGGCCGTGATGCAGCGCATTCAGCGAGTGATTGCCGATATCGAACCGCATGATTCGGTGGCGCGCTACACCGGCCTGGGCGTCGAGGTGATTCAGGGCGAAGCGAAGATTCTTTCGCCCTGGAGCGTGGAAGTGAATGGCCAGACCCTGACCAGCCGCAACCTGATCATCGCCGCCGGCGCGCGGCCGCTGGTGCCGAAGATTCCCGGCCTGGAGCAGGTGCAGAGCTACACATCGGATACCATCTGGAGCCTGCGCGAGCAGCCGCGCTGGCTGCTGGTGCTCGGCGGCGGGCCGATTGGCTGCGAGCTGGCCCAGGCCTTCCAGCGCCTCGGCAGCCAGGTGATTCAGGTGGAGCTGGCCGAGCGCCTGCTGCCGCGTGAAGACGCCGATGCCAGCGAACTGGTCTTGAACAGCCTGCGCGCCGACGGTGTGGATGTGCGCCTGCAACACCGCGCCGAACGTTTTGAAGTGGTGGATGGCGAACAGCGCATGGTCGCCCGCCGGCTGGATACCGGCGAGGAGGTGACCATCGCCTTCGACGGCCTGCTACTGGCCCTCGGCCGGGTGGCCAATGTCAGCGGCTACGGCGTCGAGGAACTGGGCCTGACGGTGCGACCCAACGGCACCCTGGAGGTCGACGAGTATCTGGCGACACGCTTCCCCAATATCTATGCGGTGGGCGATGTCACCGGGCCGTACCAGTTCACCCACGTGGCGGCGCACCAGGCCTGGTATGCGGCGGTGAATGCGCTATTTAGCCCGCTGAAACGCTTTAAGGTGGATTATCGGGTGATTCCCGCCTGCACCTTTACCGATCCCGAAGTCGCCCGCGTCGGCCTCTCCGAAGGCGAAGCCAAGGCGCAGAATATCGCCTATGAGGTGACCCGCTACGGTATCGACGACCTGGATCGGGCCATCGCCGATGAAGCTGCCCACGGCTTTGTCAAAGTGCTCACCGTTCCGGGCAAGGACCAGATTCTCGGGGTGACCATCGTCGGCGAGCACGCCGGGGAACTGCTCGCCGAATACGTGCTGGCGATGAAGCATAATCTCGGCCTGAACAAGATTCTCGGCACCATCCACAGCTACCCGACCATGGCCGAGGCTAACAAGTACGCGGCCGGCGAATGGAAGCGCGCCCATGCGCCGCAGGGGCTGCTGCGGTTAGTGCAACGCTTCCATAGCTGGCGCCGCAGCTGATGCGCAGGTTACTGCTGGCCCTACTGATGCTGTCGCCGCTGGCCCAGGCCGAGAGTCAACTGACGCCCTGGACGGCAGGCCCGCCTGGCGGCGAGTGGTCGGCGCCCTGGCGTCTGGCGGATATTCCCAAGCTCAAACCCTCCGCGCGCAGCCTGGTCGAGCAGGATGGCCAGCCGGTGCTGCGAATTCAGGCTGATGCTGCGGCCGGCGGTCTGCTGCATCCGCTGGATCTGCCCGGCGAGCAGCCCTGGCAACTCAGCTGGCAATGGCGCACCGAGCAGAAGCTGGACAAGGCGCGCTTCGCCACCCGCGCGGGCGACGACTACGCGGCGCGGGTCTATGTGCTGCTGGATTACCCGCTGGACTCGCTCTCGTTCGTCACCCGGCAGAAGCTGCGCCTGGCGCGTGCCTTCTTTGATCCCGATTTGCCGGCGGCGACCCTCAGCTACGTCTGGGACAACCGTGCCGCGCCCGGCACCCACGCGCGCAGCGCCTATACCGAAACGGTGGAAATGCAGGTGCTGCGCGGCCCGGAAGCGCCGCTGGGGCAATGGCTCAGTGAAAGCCGTGATCTAAACGCGGATGCCATCGCCGCCTTTGGCAGCGCCCCGCGCAGAATTCTCGGCGTGGTGTTTGCCGCCGACAGCGACAACACTGGCGAGTCCGCCGACAGCTATTTCGCCACGCCGCTGTTACAGCATCCCCTGACAGACGACAGCACAAGCCCGTAGCATAACGGCACATCGTTTTGAGCCATGGATGCCTGCGTTTGAACCATCACTACGACCTCCTGCTGCTCGGCGCCGGCCATGCCCACCTTGGTGTGCTGCGGCGCTGGGCGTTGATCGAACGACCACCGGGGCGTATCGCATTACTCAGCGCCGGGCCGGTGGCCTGGTACTCGGGCATGCTGCCGGGGCTGCTGGCTGGGCGACACAGCGCGGCGGATTGCCAGATCGAACTGCAGGCACTGTGTCGCGCGGCCAAGGTCGAGCTGATCGTCAGCCCGGTGGAAAGCCTGTCCGCCGCCCAGCAACAGGTACAGCTGGCAGACGGACGAACCCTGAATGCCAGCTGGCTGTCGCTGAATATCGGTGCCCAGGTTGGCGCACCGCCCCAGCAAGGCGACGCCATGCAGACGCTGGCGGTCAAACCCTTTGCCGAGTTTCTTGCCGGTTGGCAACGCTGGCAGGCCGCACCACAGCCTCTGGCAATTCTCGGCGGCGGCGCAGCGGGGGTTGAGCTGGCGCTGGCTTTGGCCGGGCAGGTGCCGCAGCTGGCGCTGTTCTGCGCCGGTCACCTGCTCGATGGTTTGTCGGCTGGCGTGCGCTTGCGCGCCCTCGGCCATCTGCGCCAACGCAGCGTGTGGGTGCGTGAGGATTGCCCGATCAGCCGTATCGAAGGCGACTGCCTGCTCAGCGGTGACGAACCGGTCTGGCGCGGCCACCGCTTGTTGCTGGCCAGTGGAGCAAAGGCCTTTGCCTGGCCTGCACACAGCGGTCTGGGCTGCGATGAGCAGGGCTTTGTCTTGATCGCGCCGACGCTGCAGAGCTACACCCACCCGACGATCTTCGCCGCCGGCGACTGCGCCAGCCTGCCCGGTGCGCGCAAAAGCGGTGTCTATGCCGTGCGCCAGGGCCCGGTGCTGGCGGCCAACCTCAACGCCGCGTTACGTGGCCTGCCGCTCAAACGCTACCACCCGCAACGACGAAGCCTGGCGCTGCTGGCCACCGGCGATGGCGGTGCCCTGCTGGACTGGCATGGGCACAGTGCCGGTGGCCAGTTCTATGGCCGCTGGAAGGATTTTCTCGACCGTGGATTTATCCAGCGCCATCGCCTTTGACGGCGCGTTAGGGTCTACTGCACAGCATTACGGCAGTGCGCGAAACAGGCCCTTAGGGATTAACCCACCTGCGACCAAAGTGCCATGGCCGCGAACCGCCATGGGTGCTCGAATCAACCTCCCACCAAAGGTTGGCCGCAGGGAGCGACACCCGCTATGGTCTATAGATTCGCCGACAGCGGCCGATTGCCTGAGCAGGTATATCCGGCTGCACGCACGCAGGTTCCAGCAGGCATGGCCCGCCCATACAGCAGCGGCGCGCCACTGGCAGTTTCTGGTGTTGGCTCGACCAGAATAAAAATAATGAGGTTTGTCATGCGCTCTGCGTTTATTTCCTACCCCAAGGCCTGCCTGCTGCACGCCATCGGGCTGGCCGGGTTGATGGCGGCCTATCAGCAAATACAAGTGCCCTGGTTTATCAGCATTCCGTCCTTTCTGCTGCTGGCCCTGTGGCCTTGGCTGGGCCCCTGGCAGCGCCAGCATGAAGAACTGCCGGCGCAGAGCGACGCCGCCAACGACGCCTTCAGCAACCTCAGCCAGAGTCTGTCCCAACAGACCTGCCACAACGCCCTGGCCGCAGCCGAAGTGGCCCACGCCGCGCAGCAACTGGCCGGCAAACTGCACTCGCAGCTAAGTGCCACCGAGCAGATCAACCAGGCCGCCGAGGCCATCACCCACACCGAACAGGACAATGCCCAGCGCGCCGAACAGACCCTGCTGGCCGCGCAGAGCGTGCGACAGAACAGCAGCAGCGGGCAGCAAGAGCTGCGTCAGGCCATTGATGCCATGCAGCACCTGAGCGCGCAGACCGCCACCAGCCGCGAGCTGATCGACGGCCTCAGCAGCCGCACCGAACAGATCGAGAAAGTCACCCAGGTGATCCAGTCGATTGCCAGCCAGACCAACCTGCTGGCGCTCAATGCGGCCATCGAAGCGGCCCGCGCCGGCGACCTGGGGCGCGGTTTTGCCGTGGTCGCCGATGAAGTGCGCAACCTCGCAGGACGCACCAGCAGCGCCACCGAGGAAGTCGGGCAGATCGTCAGCGATATTCGCCAGCAGAGCGCGGCGGTGGTCAGCCATATGCAACAGCAGGCCGAGCAGCTGACCCAGGCCGCGCAGCAGGTCGAGCACACCGGCGAGCAGTTGCAGGGGATTGCCGCACTGGCGGTGGACGTGGAAAACCAGGTCAGCCAGATCGACAGCGGCACCCGCCATAATCACGAGCGCCTGGCCGAACTGTCGGTGGCGGTCAGCCAGTTGCGCGGCGATGTCGGCGACAGTGAAGGGCAGACCCGCCAGCTCAGCAGCGCGGCCGAGCGTCTGGTCGCGCAGGCCGAAAGCGTCAGCGAACAGCTCGCCGAAGTCGGCCTGGATGACTACCACCAGCGCATCTATGACCTCGCCCGCAACGCCGCCGCGCAGATTGCCGCGCAGTTCGAAGCGGACCTGCACATCGGCCGGATCAGCACCAGCGACCTGTTCGACCGCCACTACCAGCCGATTGCCGGCAGTTTCCCGGCCAAGTACAAGACCCGCTTCGACAGCTACGCCGATCAGGTGCTGCCGGCCATTCAGGAACCGCTGCTCAGCCAGCACGAAGGTCTGGTGTTTGCCATCGCCTGCACCGCCGAAGGCTATGTGCCAACCCACAACAACGCCTTCAACCACCCGCCCTGCGGCGACCGCGCCATCGACAGCGTGAAGAGCCGCAGCAAGCGCCTGTTCAACGACCGCACCGGCATCCGCTGCGGCAACCACCAGAAGTCGCTGCTGCTACAGACCTATATGCGTGACACCGGCGAGCTGATGCACGACCTGTCGGTACCGATCATGGTGCAGGGCCGCCACTGGGGCGGTTTGCGCCTGGGGTATAAGCCAGAGCCATGATGGGCCAGACCATGCCTGGCCTTGATAGGCATCATTAAGTCGTTCGAATGATGCCCTGCGCTCAACGCGGGTAAGCTGCACGCCTGTTTACTCATCAGGGCCTGCGCCCCAAGGAATACCCATGAAGATCCTGCTGGTACTGACTTCTCACGACCAACTGGGTAACACCGGGCAGAAGACCGGCTTCTGGCTGGAGGAATTCGCCTCGCCGTACTACGTGTTCAAGGATGCCGGCGCGCAACTGACCCTGGCCTCGCCCAAAGGCGGCCAGCCACCTTTGGATCCCAAGAGCGACGCCCCTGATGCACAGACCGCCGCCACCGAGCGCTTCCGTGCTGATCCGGCAGCGCAACAGGCGCTGGCCAACACCGTGCCGCTGAGCCAGGTGAAGGCCGATGATTTCGACGCCGTGTTCTACCCCGGCGGCCATGGCCCACTGTGGGATTTGGCCGAAGACCGTACCTCCATCGCACTGATCGAACACTTCCAGGCACAGAACAAACCGGTGGCGGCGGTCTGCCACGCTCCGGGTGTGCTGCGTCATGTCAAAGCAGCCAACGGTCTGCCGCTGGTCAGCGGCAAAAAAGTCACCGGCTTCAGCAACAGTGAAGAAGCGGCGGTACAGCTGACCGATGTGGTGCCATTCCTGGTGCAAGACATGCTCATCGCCAACGGTGGCCATTACACCAGCATGAACGATTGGCAGAGCCATGTAGCCGTAGATGGCCTGCTGATCACCGGGCAAAACCCGGCCTCATCGGATGCCACCGCCGACGCATTGATCCACCTGCTCAAGCAGGCCTGAATCAGACGGAGTGAAGGGGGCGAGCATGCAACTGAATGCCGACTTTAGTCAGCGCGCCTTGATCCGCCCGGCCGACAGCCCCTGGGTGGCTTCGCCCATGCCAGGGGTGGAGCGGCGCATGCTGGACCGCATCGGCGAGGAGGTGGCACGCGCCACCAGCATCGTGCGCTACGCGGCAGGCTCACGCTTCAGCGCGCATCACCACCCCGGCGGCGAGGAGTTTCTCGTGCTCGACGGGGTGTTCTCCGATGAGCGCGGCGATTACCCCGCCGGTACTTACGTACGTAACCCCATCGGCAGCCATCATGCGCCCTTCAGCCGCGAAGGCTGCACGATCTTCGTCAAACTGATGCAGTTCGATGACGCTGATGATCAGCCTGTGGTGATCGACAGCACCCGGGCGCTATGGCGACCCGGCCTGGTGCCGGGCCTGCAAGTGTTGCCGTTGCACCAGCACGGTACCGAGCACGTGGCGCTGGTGCGTTGGGCGCCCGGCACCTACTTCAATGCACACCGGCATTGGGGCGGCGAAGAAATCCTGGTGCTCGAAGGCACCTTTCAGGACGAGTTCGGCGACTACCCGGCCGGCAGCTGGCTGCGCAGCCCACACCTGTCACAGCACACACCGTTCAGCGAAGCAGGCTGCCTGATCTGGGTGAAAACCGGGCATTTGCCCGATTAACTGCCCGTGGCCATCAGCCGCTTGTACTGACGAGTACGCCGCGCGCTTTTCAACTGTTCCAGCACCAGCGCGCGCAGCGGCGAAACACCGGCGTGGGTGTGCTTGCCCAGGCTGAGCTGGCGCAGTTGAAACTTCACCACGGCCATATAGGCCAGGGAGGCAAACGCCTTGTTCTTCCAGCGGATCGCTGGCAGCTCGGCGCTGCTGGGCTGCCCGGCCTGCCATTGTTTCGGCAGTGCTGGGTTGATCGCCAGGGCCGTGGCAATCCCGGCCATGGCCACGCCGCTGGCCAGCACCTGCTCGACCACCGGTAAACGGCGAATGCCGCCAGTGACCATCACCGGCATCGTCGCCACGGCGGCAATCTCACCGGCGAACTCCAGGAAGTAGGCTTCACGCGCCAGGGTACGGCCGTCGCGGGCATCACCCTGCATGGCCGGCGCTTCGTAACTGCCGCCGGACAGCTCGACCAGATCAACCGCCTGCTCATTGAGCAGTTGCACCACGCGCTTGGCGTCGGCGGCATCGAAGCCGCCACGCTGGAAGTCCGCCGAGTTGAGTTTGACCGCCACACAGAAGCTCGGCGCCACCACAGCACGCACCGCCTTGACCACTTCCAGCAGCAAGCGCGCGCGGTTTTCCAGCGCGCCGCCCCAGCGGTCGCTGCGCTTGTTGCTGAGCGGCGAAAGGAATTGGCTGAGCAGATAACCGTGCGCCGCGTGGATCTGCACCCCGCTAAAGCCGGCCTGTTCGGCCAGCTGCGCGGTGCGCGCGAAACGCTGAATCAGCTCCTGGATGTCGGCTTCCTCCAGCGCTCTGGGCACGGGGAACATCTTCGACAGGCCCCCCAGCTCCAGCGCCACGGCCGAGGGGGCGACTGTCTGCTGGCCTAGGTTGGCCTGCATCTGCCGGCCAGGGTGGTTGATCTGCATCCACAACTGCGTACCGCGAGCACGACTGATGCGCGCCCACTCGCGGAATTTATCCAGCTGGCGCTCATCCTCCAGCACCACGCCACCGGGACCGGTCATGGCGCGGCGGTCGACCATCACATTGCCGGTGATCAACAACCCGGCACCACCGTCGGCCCAGGCCTGGTAAAGGCGCAGCAATTCAGCGGACGGGCCTTGGCTGGCGTCCGCCAGGTTCTCTTCCATCGCCGCCTTGGCAATGCGGTTGGGGATGACAGTGCCGTTGGGCAGTTGCAGGGGTTGAAAGGCAGGCATGGCGTACTCCGAGGTAGCAGGTGGAGCAAGACTAAGGTTAAAGTCAACTTTAAGGTCAATAGCCCGGAGCACAGATGATGAAAATCGGTGAACTGGCCAGCCGTACGGGGCTGGCGGCGTCGCGCATCCGTTTTTATGAGGCCAGCGGGCTGATCAGCGCCCAGCGCCAGGCCAATGGCTATCGCCACTACCCGGAACAGGCGGTGCAAACCCTGGGCATTATCAGCTGCGCCCAGCAGGCCGGCTTCAGCCTGGAGGAAATTCGCCGCTTGCTGCCTGACGCCAACACCGAGGGCTGGGCGCATGAGCAGTTGCTCGGCAGCCTGCAACGCAAGGTCGGCGAAATCGAGGTCATGCAGCAACGCCTGGCGCAGAACAAGGCGCAGCTGCTGAGCATCATCGCCAGCATCGAAAGCAAGCCCGAGGGCATGCCCTGCACCGAAAACGCCGAGCGGGTGATGGCGCAGTTACGCGGTGGCTGAGAAACGTGCGTAATGTTTAGCCCAACAGCAACCAAGCATGTAAAAAACCGCATTTAACCAACGCATGGCCCTGTGTGAACCTTGTGGCCATGCTTTCTTCTCATGTGTTTTCCCCCATTCCCCTGCACGCAGCCGCGCCGCGTGACCAGGTCAAACTGCCGCATACCCTGGCGTTCTGGGCATTGTGGCATTGCCGTCACGCGCGCCCGCCGGATGACTGGAGCGTTCAGCCCTGACCGCTCTGTCCATTCCCGTCGTCTACCAGGAAGCTGCTTATGAATGCCGCCCTCAAACCTGCAACGCCCGCTGCCGTGCGCTGCCCGTCCTACTACAGCGCCACCCTCAATGAAGAAACCGATTACCCGACCTTGCAAGGCGAGGTCAGCGTCGATGTGGTGATCATCGGCGGCGGTTTTACCGGCGTGGCGTCTGCCGTGGAGCTGGCCGAGCGCGGCCTCAAGGTGGCGATTGTCGAAGCCAACAAGATCGGCTGGGGCGCCACCGGGCGCAATGGCGGGCAGGTCACCGGCAGCCTGTCGGGCGATGCGGCAATGACCAAGCAGATGCGCAACACCCTCGGCGAGGAAGTCGAAGACTTTATCTGGCACCTGCGCTGGCGCGGCCACGAGATCATCAAGAACCGCGTGGAGAAATACGGCATTCAGTGCGACCTCAAGCACGGCCACCTGCACGCGGCAATGAAGCCCACCCACATGCATGAACTGGAAGCCACCTACGCCGAAGCGCAGCGCCGCGGCATGGGCGCTGACGTGACCCTGCTCGACCGCGCGGGCGTGCGCAGCCACCTGGCCAGCGACCTGTACAGCGGCGCGCTGAAGAACACCCGCAATATGCACCTGCATCCGCTGAACCTGTGCATCGGCGAGGCCAAGGCCGCCGCCAGCCTCGGCGCGCTGATCTTCGAGCACTCGGAAGTACTGGAGATTGTGCATGGCAACACCCCGGCGGTGGTCACCGCCCAAGGCCGGATCAACGCCAAGCAGGTGCTGCTGGCCGGCGACGTGTACCACAAGCTGGAGCCGAAAAAGCTCAAGGGCATGATCTTCCCCGCCATGGGCGGCATCGTCACCACCGCGCCGCTGGGCGAGCTGGCCAAGCAGATCAACCCGCAGGACCTGGCCGTGTATGACTGCCGCTTCGTCCTCGATTACTACCGCCTGACCGCCGACGGCCGCCTGCTGTTTGGCGGTGGCTGCAACTACTCGGGGCGCGACTCACGCGATATTGCGGCCGAACTGCGCCCTGGCATCGAACAGACCTTCCCGCAGCTCAAAGGCGTCGCTATCGACTTCCAGTGGAGCTGCGCCATGGGCATCGTGATCAACCGCATCCCGCAACTGGGCAAGCTCTCGGACAACGTCTGGTACTGCCAGGGCTACTCCGGTCACGGCATCGCCACCACCCACATCATGGGCGAGATCATGGCCAACGCCCTGACCGGAACGATGGGCCACTACGACACCTTCGCCGCCTGCAAGCACATCAAGGTGCCGCTGGGCGACGTGTTCGGCAACCCGATGCTGGCCGCCGGCATGTGGTACTACCAGATGCTGGAAAAGCTGCGCTAGGCCAAATCATCACGGCCAGATCGGCCTCAACCACGGCGAATTTGAGAGGGTGGAAAGCCGAACTGGCGCTTGAATGCGCTGCTGAAACTGCTGAGGTGCTCATAGCCCGCCAGGCTGGCGGCAGCCTCTACTGACAGATTCTGTTGGCGGATTGCCTGGTAGGCACGTGCCAGACGCTGACGACGCAGGTAGGCGGCGATGGTGATGCCGTTGCGGCTGCGGAAGGCGTTCTGCAGGTCGACCGGATTGGTACCGAGCTGGCGAGCCATATCGGCAATGCTCAGGGCGTCTGCCTCGCCGCTGTCGAGCCACTCCTTGAGGCGCGCCAGGCAACGTTCCAGGTGGCTGCCGAGACGTTTATTCGGCGGCGTGTCGATGCTGCGCAAAATATCGCTGGCCAGCTCCAGGGCGAAACTCTCGCGCTGCAGGCGCTGCAGCAATGGCGGTAATCCAGCATCACGTTCGAGCAACTGATGGGCGCGCTGGAGGGTATCTACTGACGGTTGCCAGGGCAGGCTCTGCCAGTGGTTATTACTGAAACGCAGCAGGTTGTCACTGCGCAGCTGGCTGCTAAGGGCAACCTGCTGCAGCCAGTCGGGGGTAATACTCAAGCACACCTTGGTTTCTTCGCGGCCGCTGCGCCAGTGGCGCTGGAACTGATCGGCGTCGGTCAGGTTGACCAGCATGGCACGCTGGCCGCCGGGGCGGGCATCGAAGTGCAGGCGCCGGCGCGGCAGGCTGACCTCGGCCTCGCCGTGCAACAGGAAAGCGGCGGTGATGCCCGGAGCCAGGCGATTGGCGCTGCTGGTGTCGACCAGGTCGCGGCTGCAACTGAAGTACAGGACCAAGCCTTCGCTCAATACCTGCACCTGCTGCTCGCCATCGAGCACCGGCTGTTCGCCCGGCAATTCGCGCTGGAAATACAGATTGCCGCCCAGGGTGTGCGCGACATCGCTGAGCTGACCGCAGGTGAAAACCGTCATGGTGGCTGACCGATAGAAGTTTCGTTGCGACTAATTTTTCCTTCTTTTCGCCTAAGCACGCAACATTGTTCAGAATTATTCTCATGTGCAACGAGGTCGCAATCGTCATGATTGCGTCACCAATGATCATGGGAATCACACAGCGATGGGTTTGCTCCTCACGCAAACGATGGTGGTCGAGGCGGTCTTCCACGACCAAGTCGATGCGGCGCAGATACGCCAGTGGCTGGACGGCATCGAGCGTCTGATCGAAGGCCGCCAGCCGTTCTTCTTCATCTCCAGCACCCGCGAAGGCAGCACCTTCGCCGAGGATTACCGGGCCATCCAGGGCGTCTGGTACAAGCAGCACAAGGCGGCGTTCCGCGAGATCTGCGTGGGGCTGGTGCGCATCGCCAGCGATGCCGACGAACTGGCCCGGCTCGACACCCCGGCGCTGCATGCCGCCTGGGGCGTGCCCTATTTCGTCACCCTGGACAGGACGCACGGCTATCGCTGGATCGCCGAGCGCATGGTGAATCATGCAACGTCCGTCTGAGCAGGTGCCGGTGACCCGACTGGCGCTGGCGGTGATCGTGGTGCTGTACCTGGCCCACGCGCTGCCGCTGTACTTCTTCAACGTGGCGATGCCGGCCATTCTGCGTAGCCAGGGTGTCGACCTGCGCTGGATCGGCATGCTCTCGCTGCTGTACATCCCCTGGGCGTTCAAGTTTCTCTGGGCGCCGCTGGTCGACCGGCATTACCTGCACAGCCTCGGCCGGCGTCGTACCTGGCTGTGGCTGACCCAGGCGGCGCTGGTGGCCGGTATTCTGCTGCTGGCGCTGACCGGGCTGGAGCACGGCCTGCTGCTGTTCGTGCTGGTGAGCCTGTGGATATCCACCTTCGCCGCCACCCAGGACATCGCCATCGACGGCTACACCGTGGAATCGCTGGCCAGCGAGGATCATCGTCTCGGCAGCATGGCGCAAAGCATCGGCGTGGCGCTGGGCAGCCTGTTCGGCGGTGCCGGCGTGCTGTGGCTGTACCAAGTGGTCGGCTGGCAGAGCGCGCTGCTGACCCTGGCCGGCCTCAGCGCCTTGACCATGCTGGCGGTGGTGCGGGTCGATGACCGCCTGCCGGCGCAAGCCGAGGCGGCCAGGCCGGGCTTCATCGCCACCTTCAAGCGCCCGGAGATCCGCTGGGCACTGTTGCTGATCCTGGTCTATCGCCTGGTCGAGGCACCGGCCATGGCCATGCTCACGCCGATGCTGGTGGATCGTCTGTGGTCGCTGACACAGATCGGCCTGCTGATGTCGGTGGCTGGCGCCAGCGTCGGGCTGCTCGCCGCCGTGGCGGCTGCGCGCCTGTTGCAGCGCCAGCGCGCGGCGACTCTGCTGCTGCGTGCCGGCTGGCTGCGCAGCCTGGCCTACCTGGCGATGGCCGGGCTGCTGCTCAGCGGCCTGGCCGACGGCTCACCGCTGTGGCTCGGCGCCATGGTGCTGGTGCTCCTGGCCATCCGCTACCTGGCGATGACCAGCCTCTACGCCCTGTTCATGCAGCTGTGCTCGCGGCAGCAGGCCGGCACCGATTTCACCGTGCTGGTGTGCTTCGAGCTGCTGGTGTTCTTCGTCGGCGGTTCGCTGTCGGGCTTCCTCGCCAAGGGCCTGGGCTACGAAACCTATTACCTGCTGCTGGGCGCACTTTCAGTGCTCAGCGTCCTGCTCTGCAAACCTATCGTCCGGTCGATCCAGGCCGGCTCCGGCAATCATTGACGCGCTTTCTCTGGGGGAAACCATGAGGCATCTTTCGGCATCCATGCAGGTCACCTTGCTCAGCCTGGCGGTGAGCGGCGCGCTCCACGCGCAGGCCGACGACACCACGACCAGCCAGGTCAAGGAGCTCAGTCCAATGGTGGTCACCGCCACTCGTTCGGCCAAGAGCATCGCCGAGATCGCAGGCACGGTATACAGCATCGAGCGCGAGCAGGTCGCCGAGCAGGCCGCCGCTGGCCGTTCCACCGCCGATATCCTCGGCCAGCTTGTGCCTTCCTTGGCGCCGAGCAGCGGCACCACCAGCAACTACGGCATGACCATGCGCGGGCGCACCGTGCAGGTGATGATCGACGGCGTGCCGCTGACCGGCTCGCGTGATGGCTCGCGCCAGCTCAACAGCATCAACCCGGCAATGATCGAGCGCATCGAGGTGATCTCCGGCGCTACCAGCATCTATGGCGCCGGCGCCAGCGGCGGCTTGATCAACATCATCACGCGCAATGCCGATGACGAAACCAGCGACTTCAGCAGCCGTATCGGCCTGCGCAGCCCCGGCAAGGCAGCGCGTGACGCCATGGCTTACGAGGCCTCCCAGACTGCGGCCTTCCACCATGGCGCGGTCAGCGGTTTCGCCGGCCTGAGCTACACCAAGCAGGGCGAGATTCGCGATGCGCACGGTGATCGCATCGGCCCGGAGATCGCCCAGACCGACCGCCAGGACACCACCAGCTTCGACTTCAACGGCCGCCTGACCTGGCACCTGGACGACGACCAGCAGTTGAGCGCCGGCGTGCGCTATTACGACGACGAGCAGGACAGCGACTATGGCCCGGACTACGGCCCTGGCCTGGCAGCGCTGTTCACCCCGGCGACTTTCCAGCCGAGCCTGCAAGGCATCAAGGGCCTGCAACTCGACGATCAGCCGCGTACCCGTCACTACGGCGCCAACGTCCAGTATCTGAATCGCGACCTGTTCTGGGGCCAGCAATTGACCGCCGAGGCCTATTACCGCAAGGAGAAGTCGCGCTGGTTCCCGTCCGTGGCGGCCGCCGTGCACCCGGCGCTGCCGGGGGGCTTCACCTACGTGGCGCTGCAGTCCAACACCGATATCGATGTGTGGGGTGTGCGCACCGCGCTGCAGAAGGGCTTCGAACTGGCCGGGCGCGACCTGCAACTGACCTACGGCCTGGATCACGAACGGGAAAAGGACAGCCAGAGCGGGCAGTCCTACGACCTCAATACCTTCATCGCCAGCAACGGCCTGAACTACCGCGAAGCCCAGCGCTATGCCATGGGCCCGGACGTTGAGGTGAGCAAGACCGGCCTGTTCCTGCAGGTCGACTACCAGCTCACCGAGCGTCTCAGCCTGCAGGCCGGGGTGCGTCGCGAGACCATTGGCAACGACGTGGACGCTTCCATTCCCTATGGCGAGGCGATTGCCGCCGACCGTGTGCCGGGTTATCAGCCGCAGACAATGGCCGGCGGCAACGTGCGCCACAGCGAAACCCTGTTCAACCTCGGCGCGGTGTATGCGCTGACCGACAGCCAGCAGGTGTTCGTCAATTTCTCCCAGGGCTTCAGCCTGCCTGACACCCAGCGCATGCTGCGCGACGTGTCGGCCAACTTCTCGATCGATAGCAGCAGCATCGATTCGATCAAGGTCAACAACTACGAACTGGGCTGGCGCCTGGGCGATGCCCGCGGCCTGAATGCCGGGGTGACCGCGTTCTACAACACCTCCGACAAGGTGGTGCAGTTCAACCGCGACTACAGCGTCTCGGTGGCCGATACCGACGAACGCGTGTGGGGCGCCGAGGGCAATCTGCAGGTGCCGGTTGCCGAGGGCTGGACGCTGGGCGGCACCCTGGCCTACACCCGCGGCCAGTACAAGGACGCCGCCGGCAACTGGCGCGAGCTGAATGCTTTTCGCGTGTCGCCGCTGAAGGCCACCGTTTACAGTGACTGGGATTTCCTCGATGGCTACGGCGTACGCCTGCAGGCACTCAGCGTGGGCGGCAGCGACCGCGCCTACGACGACGCCCAGGCTGCCGCGGTGAGTCCGACCATCCGCGCCAATCCCTCGGCGAAGATTCAGGGCTACACCGTGGTCGACCTGATCGCCCACGCGCCCTGGTTCGGTGGCGAGGTCGGCTTCGGTATCTACAACCTGGCCGACCGCGACTACAAGAGCGTCTACAGCCAACAGGCCGAGGCCACCTACGGCAAGCTTTCCAGCCTACCGGCGCAAGGACGCACCTTTGCGCTGAGTTACTCACTTACGTACTGATACACACCGAGGCCCCTGTGACAGGGGCCTCCCCCTACGCCCGGTGGCCGCACAACTGCCTTTCATCGACGCGGGTCTAGTCATTCATATGAACGATTGAGTTTTTAATAATAATAATTATCATGTGCGTCTGAGTAGCCATCCGGCTGACCGGAGCTCACTGTGCCCGCCTCTGAATTTGACCTGTCTACCGACCTCGACACGCTCTACCGCCAGCACCACGGCTGGCTGGAAGGCTGGTTGCGGCGCAAGCTGAACGACACCTTTGCCGCCGCAGACCTGGCCCAGGACACCTTCGTCAGCGTTATTCATTCCGGTCAGGCCCATGAAATTCGCGAACCCCGGCCCTTTCTGGCGACCATTGCGCGCCGGCTGATTGCCCATCGCCATCGCCGCCAGCGCCTGGAAGACGCCTACCTTGAAGTGCTCGCCAGCCTGCCGGAAGCGGTTTACCCCTCGCCGGAAGAACAGCTGCAGGCACTGGAAACCCTGCGCCAGATCGACAGCGCCCTCGACGGTCTGCCGGCCCAGGTCAAGGAAGCCTTCCTGCTCGCCCACCTGGAAGACCTCAGCTATGCCGAAATCGCCGAACGCCTGGGCGTGTCCAGCAGCTCGGTGAAGCAGTACCTGATGCGCGCCAACCGCCAATACCTGTTTGCCCTGGCCAGCTGACATGAACGGACAGCACAACGCGGTTTACCCCAACACACCCGCCAGGCTCTTGGCCGAAGGCCAGCCGATCAGCGCAGCCGTGGCCGACCAGGCGGTGGAATGGCTGACCCTGCTGATGTCCGGCGCAACCAGCGCGCAGGAGCAACTGGCTTGGCAGACCTGGCGCGCCGCCAGCCCCGAGCACGAACGCGCCTGGCGGCATATCGAGGCCATGACCGGCCGGCTCAAGGCATTGCCGGCCAAGAGTGCCTACCAGACGCTCTCGCCCTATGCCCGCCAAACCACTCAAGCCAGCCGCCGCACGCTGTTGCGTTCGCTGTTCTGGGGTGGCCTGCTGGCCGGCTCCGGGCTGCTGGCCAGCCGCACCAATACCTGGCAGGAACAGTTGGCCGAACACCGTACCGGCACCGGTGAGCAACGCCGCGTGACCCTCAGCGATGGCACCCACGTCACGCTCAACACCGCCACGGCGCTCGATCTGCAATTCGATGTGCAGACCCGTCTGCTGCACCTGCGCGCGGGCGAGATCATGGTCGTCACCGCCGCGGCCCAGGGCCTGCAGCTCGTCGACCCACGCCCGCTGGAGGTGCAGACCGCGCAAGGGCGCATTCGCGCGCTGGGCACGCGTTTCAGCGTGCGCCAGGACGACGGCCATACCCAGGTGGCCGTGCAGGAAAACGCCGTGCAACTCCACCCGACCCGCAGTGACCGCGTGCAAGTGCTGCTGGCCGGGCAACGCACCGGCTTCAGCCGCACCCATATCGACCCACTGCGCCCACTGCATGAGGCTGATCTGGCCTGGACCCGTGGGCAGATCATTGCTGACGACATGCCCCTGGGCGAATTTATCGCCGAGCTTGATCGTTACCGTCCCGGGATGCTGCGCTGCGATCCGCACGTGGCCGGGTTGCGCCTGTCCGGGGTATTCCCGGTGCACGACAGCGATCGCATTCTCGCCACCCTGCCCAGCGTGCTGCCGGTGCAGGTGCGCACGCGCAGCCGCTACTGGGTGCTGATCGAACAGGCCGGCTAAGTCCGCGTCGCAGCGAATAGCCGAGCGCGACGAAAAATAATTCAGCCACGCACTGCCCGATTGCGATTCTCGCGGCACCTACACAGCAAGAACCTTATTCGCTTTCTGTGCCAGGAGCCCCCATGCACCGTGCCAATCGCCCCGTGACGCCGCCGCGTCACACCGCGCGCAACCTCCAACAGCGGCCGAGTGGCCGCCTGCTCTTGGCCCTGGCCTGCAGCCTGGCCCTCCAGCAACTGCCGGGCGTGGCCCTGGCCGCAGACACCGCACCCGCCCAGCAGCAGGGGCAGCAAACCTTCGCGATTGCCGCCGGACCCTTGGCACCGGCACTGCGCAGCCTGTCGAGCAGCGCCAACCTGTTGCTCAGCTTTACCGCCGAGCAGACAGCCGACAAGGTAACCGCAGGTCTTCAAGGCCACTACACCGTGCCCGAAGCCCTGGCGACGCTGCTGGCCGGTACCGGCTTGCAGGCGGTGCAGGTAGAGGCTGGTGGTTATGTGCTGCGGCCCGCACCCGCGCACATGGACAACGCAGCGGCGCGCACCGAACTGCCCGCCATGACCATTTCCGGCAAGGCCAGCCGTTATCAGAGCAGCGTGCCGGTAAGCAGCGCCACCCGCTCCGATGCAGACGCGCTGGATGTGCCGCAGACGGTCGATGCGGTGCCGGCTACTGTGCTGCGTGATCGCGGCGCGCGTTCGATCAAGGAAGCCCTGGCCTACACCCCAGGCGTGACCAGCAGCACCGGTGAAGGCATTCGTGAGCAGTTCGTCATCCGTGGCTTCTCGGCTATTTCTGATACCTATGTGGACGGCATGCGCGATGGCGGCAACAGCTTCCGCGACACCTTCAACCTGGAGCAGGTGGAAGTGGTCAAAGGCCCCAGCGGCGTGCTCTACGGTCGAGGCTCGGCCGGGGGCTTGATCAACCTGGTGAGCAAGCGCCCGCACTCGCAGGCGCAGACTGACCTGGCCGCCAGCCTGGGCTCCTACGACGCCCGGCGCCTGACCCTCGACGTCAACCAGCCGCTGAACGAAGCGGTACAGGTGCGCATCAATGCCATGGCCGACGAGGGCGACTCGTACCGCGACGAGGTCTGGTACAAGAAACACGGCCTGGCGCTGGCTTCCACCCTGCGTTTCAACGATGACGTGACTCTCGACCTGCGCGCCCAGCACCTGGCCGATGAGCGCGTGTTCGACGCCGGTATTCCCGGGATCAACGGCAAGCCGGCGGATGTCTCACGCTCGACCTATTACGGCTCGGCCAACCCCGGCGACAACGACAGCGGCACCAGCGCTGACAGCACCTTCCAGGCCGACCTCAAGGTGGACCTGAGCGACAGCCTGCAACTGCGCAACACCCTGAGCTACCGCACCCTGGACCTTGAACGTAACCAGACCACCATCAACCGCCTGCTACTCAACACCGCCACGCCCACCGTGCGCCTGTCGCGCAGCAACTTCGACAGCCAGCAGACCGACCTGGCCAACAAGCTGGAGCTGAGCAAGCAGGTCGAGTGGCTAGGCATCCAGCACGAGCTGATGGTAGGCGCCGAGTACGCCATCGAGGAACGCGACACCCTGTCACGCGGCGGCGACCTGCCGGCCGCCTACAACCTGTCGGTGTACAACCCGGTGCTCAAGACCGTGCCCTACAGCGCAGCCTCCGTGCGCCGCGATGGCATCTACGAAACCCATACCGCCGGTTACTACATCCAGGACCTGATGCGCTTCAACGAGCACTGGGTGATGCTGCTGGGCCTGCGCGAAGACCAACTGGAGCGCGACTTCGACAACCGCGTCGGCAGTGATTACAGCCGTGATGACGATTACCGCAGCCCACGCGCCGGCCTGGTCTATCAGCCCAATGACTGGTCGTCCTACTACCTGTCCGCTTCACGCTCCTACCAGCCTGGCAGCGCCACTGGGGTCATCGATCCGGGCAATGCCATCCAGCCGCCGGAGATCACCACCAGCTATGAGCTGGGCAGCAAGCTGCGCCTGAACGACGGCGCCCTGGAGCTGGGCCTGAGCCTGTTCCAGATCATCAAGGAAAACGTGCCGACCCGTGACCCCAGCGACCCCAACGGCCCGTCGCTGTATGTCGGTGAAATCACCGCCGAAGGCGTCGAACTGTCGGCCCTCGGCGATCTCGGCCACGGTCTGAGCCTGCAGGGTGGGCTCACCTACCTGGATGCACGGGTGACCCAATCGAACAACACCACGGCGCCGGCGATCACCCCGACGCAGCCGGCTACTCCGCTGGAAGGCAAACGGGCGGCCAACGCCCCACGCTTTAGCGCCACCCTGTGGGGCGTCAAAGAGCTGGGTAACGGCTGGCGCGTCGGCCTCGGTGTACGCCATCAGGGAGATTCCTTCGCCTCGACCACCAACGCCGTCACACTGCCGGCCTACACCGTGCTGGATGCCGGGCTGTTCCATGAGCGCGGCCCGTGGGCATTTGCCCTCAACGCCCGCAACCTGGGCGACAAGACCTACTACGAGTCGGCCACCAACGACCTCGGCATCCTGCCGGGCGAACCGCGCTCGCTGCAATTCAGCACCAGCTACCGCTTTGAGTGAGGCCGTCATGCACCTGCGCGATGTTATCCAACCGGCTGCGACGGCGAGCCATGTTGTCGGCCTGTGTGCGCTGGCCTATTTCGCCAGCGCCCAACTGGTCGGTCTGAGCGGCCTGTTGGCCTGGTGGGCCGGTATGAGTCAGGGCGATGCGGTGATGCTGGCGCTCATGCTCGGCTTCATTTACCTGTTGCTGTTGCTGCTCTGGGGCTTTTCCCGCGAACGCCGGCGTAACGCCTGGTTGTTGCTCGGCGGGCTGAGCCTGCTGGCCTGGGGCACGCCCCTGCTGCTGCAGGGGCAAGCATGAAAACAGGATTCAGAAGCCGCATGGGCGAGCTGCACACCTGGGCCGGCGTGTTGCTCGGCGTATTGCTGTTCGCCGTATTCTGGACCGGCAGCTTGTCCGTGTTCGACAAGGAAATCGACCGCTGGATGATGCCCAGCACGCGTCTGCACTGGGATGACAGCATGCAGCGGCCGTCGCTGGACCGTGACATTCGTCCACTGCTGGAACAACGCGCCGCCAATGCGCCTGTCTGGACCATCATCCTGCCCCTGGAACGCACACCGTTCCTGACCCTCACTTACGGCAGCGAAGAGTCGCGCAAGAGCAGCCGCGACCTGTTCCACCCGATCACTCTTGAGCCGCTGGCCAAGCCGTTGACCCTGGGGGCCAGTGGCTTTATCTACCCCTTCCACCACAACCTGACGCTGCGCTACAAAAACATCGGCGCCTGGCTGGTGGGCATTGCCGGCATGGCCATGCTCTGCCTGCTGGTGTCCGGCGTGGTGATCCACCGCAAGCTGTTCAGCGAGTTCTTCACCCTGCGTCTGCACCGCGCCTTCGGCCGCAGCACCCTGGATGTGCATAACGTCGCCGGTGTGGCGCTGCTGCCGTTCCACCTGCTGATCACCCTGTCTGGCTTGATTGTCGCGTTCGCCATCTACTACCCCGATGCGCCGCAGCACACCTACCGCGAGCAGGTGCAAAGCGGTGTCAGCGCCGAACGCGCTTTCCTCGGCGAAGCACTCGGGCGTATCCGCCTGCGGGCCGCCAAGCAGCCGGGAGAACTGGCGCCGCTGGAACCCATGGTGGACAAGGCTGAACAGCACTGGGGGCCGGGATCGGTGTACCTGCTGCGGGTCAACAATCCCAAGGATGCCAACGGCAATGTGCTGCTGCGCCGCACCAGCCACAGCAGCGTGACCAAGGACATCGACAACTTCCGCTTTGCCAATGTCAGCGGTGAGGTCATGGGCCGCTTTCAGGCCTCAGCCACGGTGAACACCTGGAACTTCATTGCCGGCCTGCACTACATCCAGTTCCGCCACGACGCCCTGCGCTGGCTGTATTTCCTCGGCGGGCTGGGCGGTTGTGTGGTGATCGCCACCGGGCTGTTCTTCTGGACCCAGGCCCGGCGCAAGAAGCAGCAGCGCCACGGCCATCTCGGTGTCTCGCTGCTGGATGCCCTGAGCATTGCCGGCGTGTGCGGGGTGATTCTCGCCACCCTGGCGTATCTGCTCGCCAACCGCTGGCTGCCCATGCAGGAGCAGCTGTTTGGCCTGGGCCGCGCCCGCGTTGAGATCCTGAGCTTCTATGCCCTGTGGCTCGTGGCGAGCGCCCATGCCCTGTGGCGCGTGATGCGGGACCAACGCCTCGGTTACCTGCACGCCTGGCGCGAGCAGTGCACGGCGATTGCGCTGCTGGCGGTACTGGCCGTTCTGGCCAACTGGCTGACCACCGGCGACCACCTGCTAGCCACCCTGCGCAGCGGCAACGGCCCGGTGGCCGGCACCGACCTGTGCCTGCTCGCTGCAGCCGCACTCGCCCTGCTGGCCGCGCACAAGCTGCGCCGCCGCGTGCCGCAGGAAGAAACGCTGGAGGTCGCCCATGTCTGACGCCGCTCTGTACTCGCTATTGGCCCTGCTGCTGGCGGTGCTGGGCTTTGCCTGGCTCGCCCTGGCCTTGCCCAACCATTGGCGTCAGGTGCACGGCAGCGTGCCATTGGCTGCGCCACAACAAATCGCTCTGCGCAGCGGCGCCAGCCTGATGCTCGGGCTGTCATTGCTGTGCAGCCTGGCGGGCAATGCGCCGGCCATGGCCATCCTGCTGTGGCTGATGCTGCTGGGCGTCGCCACGCTGCTCGTCGCATTGACCTTAAGCTGGCGCGCGCAGTGGCTGGCCCGGCTCTGGCCCGCGCGGCCTCAGGCTGAGCGATCTGCCGACTGAGTTGCTGCGCGGCGGGCAGGCGCCGTGCTCGGTGCGTTATCACGGTCATCGACAAAGGCCACCGCCGGCGAGCCATCGGCATTCAGCTGGTAGATCGCGCTCGGCTGGCCGTTGTCGTTGAAGAACACTTGGCCCAGCCCCGCGCCGTTCCACAGGCGCTCGCCGGCCTTGCTGCGCGAAGGAATGCGCGGTTTGACCTGCATGCGTCGGCGCGTGGTCAGCCAGTTGAGCGGTGACCAGGGCGCATACAGCCAGCGGTTGAGGCGGTCGAACCAGTCGAGCAGGCGCGGTGGGAATTCGTTTTTCAGGCCGCTGCTGGTGATCTGCCACAGCTTCGGCCCACTTTTGCGCTGACGGATCAGCACCTCGTAGACAAACGAGTAATGCACATCGCCGGAGAGAATCACGTAGTTACCCGGCGTGCGCGAGTGGCGGAAGATGTTCAGCATCACCTGCGCCGCGCCCCGGTGGGCCATCCAGTTTTCCGCGTCGACCAGCAGCGGATGGCCGGCCCAGCTGAAGACCTTCTGGATGGTCTCGATCAGCTTGACGCCGAACATCGGCGCCGGCGAAACGATGATCGCCGCCGGATGATCCAGCAGCGCCTGCTGAAACTCGCACAGCGCTTCCCAATCCAGCAGACCAGACGGCCGCTTGAGGTTGCGCTCGCTGCGCCAGCGTCGCGTACGGGTGTCGAGCACCACCAGCGCCGGGCTGCTCGGCAGGACGAATTGCCACTGGTGAAAGCTCAGCAAAGTGTCGATCAGCGCATCCTGCGGCTGACTGTCCATATGGTTGGCAGCATCGCGGCCCTCGGTCATCGCGCGGATCATCTGCAGCGGCTCAGCAAACACATCGGGGTTATTGCCCCAGCCCTGACACAGCAGGTAGGCGATCAACGCATTGCCGATGATGCGTTTGGAAAACGGGTGGCCGTAAGCGGTTTCTTCCCACTGCGCGGAGAGGTTCCAGTCATCGGTGATGTCGTGATCATCGAAGATCATCAGCGTCGGCAAATGGGCGAGGGCGCGGGCGACCTGGCCCAGGCCACCGCGAAAGGCTTCGATGCGTTCACGCTCGGCCTGATAACGCGGCACTTCCTCGGCGCTGAGTGCTGGCATTTCCGCATCCAGCAAGGTCCATGGAACCGGCGACCAGACCAGCAGGTACATGGCCAACACTTCGGCACAGGTCACCAGGTGGTTGTCGGCGCTGCTGGTGGTGAACACCGGTTTTTCCACGCCGCCGAAAAACCGCTCGCGCAGGGTCTCGTTGCTCTTCAACGCAGGCAGCAGCTCGGCGCGCTGGTAGTAGCTGGCGGGGTGCTGGTACAGCGCCGTGCTGTCAGCGACCACCGCACCTTCCAGGTGCTCGCCGAACAGGCCAAGGCGCTCAATCACCTGATGAATCGCCCGCAGCAGCGGCCCGCTGACATCATCGGCGTAGATCTGATCGCCGCTCATCAGCAGCAAGGCCGGGCGCTTTTCGGCGGCAGGCGCTTCGGCCAGCAGACGGTCAGCGCAGAGCAGGCCATCAGCCGCCGGGTGATGGGGCTTGCGGCAGGAACCGTGCAGCAGATGATCCAGCTGCGCGCGCAGGACGAAATTGGCCTGGGTCGCGCCGTCGTACAGCAGGTGCGGCGCCCAGTCGGCGATACCCAGCGCGGCATGATCGGGCTGCTCGATCAGCAGGTCGTAGTCGATCTGCACATCGCAGGGCAGCGGCGCGTCCAGTTTCAGATCAATCAGGTGGATAAACGCCTGCTCGCCCATCTGGATAACCTGGCAGCTGTCGCCAGCCAGCGGCAGGCGCTGTGGCTCGGGCATGTCGCCATGGCTCAACTGCAGAGTCAGCGATAAGGGGCGGCTGCCAACCAGCCAGAGCACCAGGCGCTGCGCCTCCATGCGGCGCAGCAGCGGGCCGGCCAGCACCAGGGGCAGATCAGCGTGGGCAACAGCGGTGGTGGTCGGCATCAGGGCGGCGGGCTCTACGCAAATAGGGTCGGCTATAGAGCGCCATTGTGCGGCAGAGGTTCAGTCTTTGCAGCCGCCGCCTAATGCGCCGCCTGACGCAGGCGCGGCAGATCGAGGATTTCGATCTCGCCATAGGTCAGCCGCAGGATGCCCTGAGCCTCCAGCTCCTTGAGGATCTGGTTGGTGGTCTGCCGGGAGATCGCCAGCATCAGCGCCAGTTGCTCCTGCGGCAGGTGCAGCACCCGGCGCGGCTCGCCCTCGCCATAGTTTTCCGCGATCAGCAGCAACCGCCTGGCCAGCCGTGGGGCAGCGGGCAGCAGGCTCATTTCTTCCAGGGCGATAAAGGCCAGGCGCAGTTTGTGGCTCATCAGCAGAGCGAAATCACGCCAGTACTGCGGTTGCTGTTCGAGCAGCGCCAGCAGCCGCGCCTGCGGCACCAGCAGCAAAGTGGCAGGGCCTTCGGCAAAGGCATCGTGGGTGCGTGGTTGGCCATCGAACAGGGAAATCTCGCCAAACCAGTAGGGCGGCTCGACCAGGGTCAGCAGCGCTTCCTTGCCGGTGGCACTGACCGCACCAATGCGCATGCCACCCTCGACCACTGCATACAGGCCACAGGGTTTGTCGCCTCGACGAAACAGCACCTGACCGGGCGCCAGTTGCTGCACCTGAGCAGCGGCCAGCAACGCCTCCTGCAGGGCGACGGGCAGGGCGCTGAACCAGTGTCCCTGACGCAGACGTGCCTGATAGTGGTGGCCGCTGTTCATCGACGGTTCCAGGCGGTTTGTCGGCTAGCTGACAGAGCGCTGCGTGGGCGTGGGTTCATGCTGGCCACCTGTCTTGCATGAGGAAAATAATAATGAAAACCCTGGTTGATCATCTGGCTCAATACGCGGCCTATCACCGCGACCAACGCAATATTCTCAGCCACTTTATCGGTATTCCACTGATCGTTGTGGCGGTGGCCGTGCTGCTGTCGCGCCCGGGCTTCGAGTTGCTGGGCCTGTGGCTGTCCCCCGCACTGCTGGTGGCCATGGCGGCGGGCGTGTTCTACCTGCGTTTGGACCTGCGCTTCGGCCTGCTGATGGCGCTGCTGTTGGTGCTCAGCCTATGGGCAGCGGCGGGCCTGGCCGTGCAATCAACGGCGGTGTGGCTGATCGGCGGCATCGGCCTGTTTGTGATCGGCTGGATTATTCAGTTTGTCGGCCATTACTACGAAGGACGCAAGCCGGCGTTTGTCGATGACGTCATGGGCCTGGTCATCGGCCCGATGTTCGTCGCTGCCGAAGCGGCCTTCCTGCTGGGCCTGCGCAAAGAGGTGGAGCAGGCCATCGTCGAACGCGCCGGCCCGACCTGTATTCGTGAGAAAAAAGCCACTGCCTGATCGATTCACGCCTAGAACGCATTCAAGCTCTCGCGAGCTAGAGTCCTGCAAGGCAAAAACAGGCGAGGAAGCGGAGTGTACTGTTGTACATGAGCATTCCGAGCCTGTTTTTAACGCAGCAGGGCCGACGCGCAGCAGAGCGTAGACGGACCTAGTACATCGCCATCCATTGCGTGGTCAGCGACCGCGTATGGCGATACACAGTGATCGGCGCAAAGGGCCGGCCCGAAGCACTCTGCAGAGCGCTGCTCTGGCTGTTGAGGTCGACCAGCGCGGCCTTGAGGTAATCCCAGCGGGTTTTCAGCTTGCCGATCTGCGGATCGGCCTTGCTGTCCAGCGCGGCGAGTTGCGCATCAACTGACGGCACGATCTTGCGTTCATCCTGACCGAGGTAGGTGTCGGGCTGCTCACGGGCGGTCTCGAAATTGCCGAAGTAAGCGCGGCTGAGGTACTGCACTGAGAGGTATTCGAGCTTGGCGGACAATTCGCTGTCAGCCGGGCCAGCCAGCTTGCGGGTCTCCTCCAACACGCCGAGCAGGGCTTTGCTGAGGTCCTCGGGGTAGCGCCAGGGCATGTCATCTTCACTCGGGCCAAAGGCCACGCCACGGCGAATTTGCACCACCAGTTCCTGATGGGCGCTGCGCAGGGCATCGCTGCTTTGCGGCAGGCTCTGCACGGCAGCGGCCAGGGCCTGCAGGTCGGTTTCTAGGGCGTCCTGATGTTTCTTTTGGAAACCCTCACCGCGTAACAGCATCAGGCTGCTGGTAACCCGGCTGGCCTGCACCTGAACCTGTTCCTGCGGGGTCACGGCCTGGGCAAAAGTCAGCGGCGAGAGCCCGACGAACAGTCCGATAACCGCGAGCAATAGCGAGCGAGACAGCGTTGTAGAACGCATACGAGGTGTGCTCCTTATTATTGTTGTGAGCAGTGCTGAACGGGGTCAGCTTATACAATCGCGCGCAACAGGGTACTGCACTGAATACGGGATAAAAGCAGCCTAAAGAGTGATTTCGTCGGAAAGATGCGTCGATTCGGCCAAATCGCGCAGGTACTGCGCGCTGAAGGCGTCAGCCGGAAAGAAGGTTTCCAGCGCCAGTTCCGCCAGGGTGATGTCGTTGGCGGTGCCAAACACCGTGGTGGTGCCGATCAGGCTGATCACGCCCTGCTCGCTGGCAAACTGTAACGGCATCAATACCGTATCACTGTCGAACTGCGCGGGCGCCGCCGGCCCGGGATAGGCGTTTAGTTCATCCCACAGCGCGTGTAACTGAACATCGCCGCTGGCCTGAAAATCACGCTGCAAGCGCGCCAGCAGGTAGGCGCGCCAAGCGCCCAGATTGACGATACGCGGGGCCAGCCCTTGTGGGTGCAAGCTCAGGCGCATGACATTGATCGGCGGCGTCAGCAGCTCGGGGGCAATGCCTTGCAGAAAAGGTGCAAGGGCGCTGTTGGCCGCCAGCAGGTTCCAATGCCGGTCGATGGTCAGTGCCGGGTAGGGCTCATGGGCCTTGAGCAGCAGGTCGATGGCGCTGCGTGCGGCCGCCATGGCTGGCTCGGACAGCGCATGCTGAGTAAACAGCGGTGCATAGCCGGCTGCGCTGAGCAGGCGATTACGCTCGCGCAGGGGAATATCCAGTTGCTCGGCGAGCAACAGCAGCATCTCGCGGCTGGGCTGGGCGCGCCCGGTTTCAACGAAACTCAGGTGACGGGTGGAGATATCGGCCTCGCAGGCAAGGTCGAGCTGGCTGAGACGACGGTGCTGACGCCATTGGCGCAGCAAAGCCCCGACGGGCTGGATTGGACTGTTCATGGGCATCGACGATAGACCAGCGAGGTCATTGCAGCCATTACCTGCGAGGTAATCGACGCCGCACGCGGATCGGCGAAATCTAAGGGCAAGCCGCCATTTCGGCGGTCCTTTGTGGAGACTTCGCCATGACCACCGTGCACCCTTCGCTGTTACTGCGCCGCGCCCTGCTCGCCGATGGGCTGGTCGGTGTGATCACCACCGCGCAACTCCTTCTGCTGGCGGACTGGCTCAGCCGCCTGTTGGCCCTGCCGGGTGAATTCCTCTTCGGCGTCGGCCTGGTGCTGATTCCGCTGGTGGCCTTTCTGCTCTGGCTATCGCGTCGTGAAAGCATGGTGCGGGCAGCGGTCTACACGGTGATCGGCCTGAATGCGCTGTGGGTGGTACTGAGCCTGCTGGTGCTGCTCAGCGGCTGGTTCACGCCAAACCTGCTCGGCTACGCCTTTGTGATCGGCCAGGCCGTTGTGGTGCTGGTGTTTGTCGAGTTGGAGTGGCTGGGCCTGAAGCGCTCGCAGGTCATCCCCGGCGCGTTTGCCCAGGCATCAGTGAGTGCTCAGTAACGACACCGACTTGATCTGCGCCCACAGCGATTGCCCGCGCTGAATCTGCAGGCGGTCGAAGGAGTAACGGGTGATGCGGGCGATCAGTTGCTCGCCACCCACCTGTACGCGCACCAACACGTGAGCCTGCTCGGCGACGTTGATCCAGTCGACCACTCGCGCCGGCAGCAGGTTGAGCACGCTGCAGCCCTCGGCTTGTTGCAGGCTCAGGCTGACATCGCGGGCCTTGACCTTGATCCGCACCGACTGGCCTAGCGGCAGCGGCCCGTGGGGCAAGCGCAGGTTGATTTGGCTGTCCAGCAATTGCAGGTAGAGCAGCCCGTAAGCCTGGTCATGCGCGGTGACCACGCCGTCGACCACCGCTTCGGCATCGTCCTCGAAGACAAACGGCAGGTCGGCGCGCAGCAGGGTTTCCTTGAGCGGGCCACTGGCGCTGACCTTACCGTCCTCCAGCAACACCAGGTGATCGGCCAGGCGCGCCACCTCATCCGGCGAGTGGCTGACGTAGACAATTGGAATTTCCAGTTCCTGATGCAGGCGCTCCAGGTAGGGCAGCACTTCCTGTTTGCGTTTGAGGTCGAGGGAGGCCAACGGCTCATCCATCAGCAGCAGACGCGGGCTGGTCAACAGGGCACGGGCGATGCCGACGCGCTGCTGTTCGCCACCCGAGAGGTTGCCCGGCAAACGCTCCAGCAGATGCTCAATGCCCAGCAACTCGACGGCCTGCTCCAGGGCAATCCGCCGCTGCGCAGCGGGGATGCGCTTCAAGCCGTACTGCAGATTGCGCCGCACCGTGAGGTGGGCAAACAGGTTGGCATCCTGAAACACGTAGCCCACTGCACGTTGATGCGCCGGGACGAAAACGCCCTGGGCGCTGTCCTGCCACAGTTCGCCGTTGACCTGCAGGTAACCTTCGCTAGGCTGATCCAGCCCGGCAAAACAGCGCAGGCAGCTGGTCTTGCCGGAGCCGGAATGGCCGAACAAGGCGCTGACGCCACGGCCGGGCAGGTTAAGCTCAACATCCAGGGTAAAACCTGGGTGTGCAACCTTGAAGCGCGCGTCGATTTCACCCGACGCGGCGAGCGTATGAGTGGCCGCAGGGCGGCGCGAAAAAGGCCAGATCATTGCCACACCCGCTTGCTGCTTCTGCCAGAGTAGAGCGCCAGCAGCACGATAAAGGAGAACAGCACCATGCCGCCCGCCAGCCAGTGGGCCTGGGCGTACTCCATGGTTTCCACATGGTTGTAGATCTGCACCGACGCCACCTGGGTCTTGCCGGGGATATTGCCGCCGATCATCAGCACCACGCCGAACTCGCCCACGGTATGGGCGAAACCGAGAATAGAAGCCGTGATAAAGCCCGGCTTGGCCAGCGGCAGCACCACGGTAAAGAACGCATCCCAAGGCCCGGCGCGCAGGGTGGCCGCCGCCTCCAGCGGAGCCCGGCCAATCGCCTCGAAGGCGTTCTGCAGCGGCTGCACGACAAAGGGCAGGGAGTAAAACACCGAGCCGATCACCAGCCCGGTAAAGGTAAACGTCAGGGTGCCGAGGCCGAGGCTCTGGGTCAGCTGACCGATAAAACCGTGCGGGCCCATGCTCACCAGCAGGTAGAAGCCGATCACCGTCGGCGGCAGCACCAGCGGCAGCGCGACGATGGCGCCGATGGGCTGCTTCCATTTGGATGACGTGCGCGCCAGCCACCAGGCAATCGGTGTACCGATCAACAGCAGCAACAGGGTGGTCAGCGATGCCAGCTCCAGGGTCAGCAAGACTGCGGCGAGATCGGCTTTAGTCAGTGGCATCGCAGCGAACCTCTACAGCGTGTAGCCGTAAGACTGGATGATTGCGGCCGCTTTTTCGCCCTTCAAGTAATCGATAAAAGCCGCAGCGGCCGGGTTGTGCTCGCCCTGCTTGAGGATCAGCGCATCCTGCCGGATCGGCGAATGCAGCTCGGCCGGCACTATCCAGGCCGAACCGCTGCTGAGCTGGCCATCCTGATACACCTGCGACAGCGCGACAAAGCCCAGCTCGGCGTTGCCGGTAGAGATGAAGTGCAGCGCCTTGGCGATGCTTTGCCCGGTCACCAGTTTGCCCTGCACCGCTTCGGTCAGACCAAGCTTGGCCAGCACCTGGGTGGCCGCCAGACCATAGGGTGCGGTTTTCGGCTCGGCAATTGCCAGATGCCTGAATTGATTGGCCTTGAGCACCGCGTCGCTGCCATCCAGGTAACCCGGCTTGGCCGACCACAGCACCAGACTGCCGACTGCATAGGTAAAGCGCGAGCCGCTGACGCCCAGGCCTTCACTGTCGAGCTTGGCCGGGGTGCTTGCATCGGCACTTAAAAACACCTCGAACGGCGCACCGTTGTGAATCTGCGCATACAACTGGCCAGTGGCACCGAAGGAGGCAACCACGCTGTGTACAGTGTCCTTTTCAAACTCGGCGGCAATCGCCTGCAGCGGCGCGGTGAAGTTGGCGGCCACCGCCACCTGAACCTGTTCGGCCAGGGCGTTACAGCTGAATACCGTCACGGCAAGCAGGCTGACTAAGCGTCGGAAAAAACCCGTTTTCATCCAGAACTCCTTTGCAGTCCATTGTCAGTTTATGAACCCGTATCGCTATATACAAAAAGATATAGCGTATAACCGGCCCATCTGAGCCAGGCAAATGCACTGCGTCATCAAGTAGGGAAGGTGGGCATCCTTGAAGAATCAGATCCGCAAGTCAAGTTTTATAACGGCACTTAACTGTGACTACGCCACACGCTGGCCAGCCAGGGCTGCTGTTCACGCGGCAAACCGGCGGGGCGGTAGTAATGCTGCAACTCGCTGAAGCCGGCCGCCGTGAGCAATACACGCCAATTGGCCAGGTCGTGATAGGCACCGTAGCGCTCGCCATTCCAGCCTTCCTGGTTGTCACCCCGGGGGTTGGAGCTGAACAGCACACCGCCCGGCTTGAGGGTGGCATGCAGTTGCTTGAGCACCCGTGGCAGTTCCTGGTGGGGAATATGAAACAGCGAGGCATTGGCGAACACGCCGTCAAAGCGGCCAAGCGGCAGATCTAGGGCGAGAAAGTTCTGCTGCCAGGCTTCGCAGCCACTGTCGGCGCGGGCCATTTCGACAAAGCGCGGGCAGCCGTCCAAACCGACAGCCGTGTGGCCCATGGCGCTAAAGGTGCGCAGATCGCGGCCCGGGCCGCAGCCGAAATCGAGAATCTGATAGGGCGGCGTGACCTGAATATGCACGAGCAGGGCGGCGATATTCTGGCTGACATCGTGATCGCGGGTGCCGTCGCGAAAGTCTTCGGCGCAGTCCTGATAGTGGCGCAGGGTCAGCGCGCTGATCTGCGCCAGGTCATCCGCACTCAATCCCACAACTTCAACCCTCGGCCAGCAGGCGACGCAGTTCGGCCAATACCGGTGCGCTGGCCGGGCGCACATCGCGCCACAGGGCAAAGGCTTCGGCGGCCTGCTCGACCAGCATGCCCAGGCCATCCAGAGTACGCGCTGCGCCATGCTCGGCAGCCCAGCGGTTAAAGGCGGTCAGCTCCTTGCCGTACATCATGTCGTAGCACAGGGTATGCCCCGGCTGGATCAGGCTGGGGGCAATCGGCGGCAACTCGCCGGCCAGGCTGGCCGAGGTGCCGTTGATGATCAGGTCCACTGGCGCGTCGATCCAGTCATAACCACTGGCCACCACCGGACCCAGGTCGGCGAATTCGCGAGCCAGTTGCTCGGCTTTCTCCACCGTGCGATTGGCAATCACCAGCGCCGCCGGTTGCTCGGCGAGCAACGGCTCCAGCACTCCACGCACCGCACCGCCCGCGCCAAGCAGCAGGATGCGTTTACCCTTCAGGCTTACCCCGGCATTCACCGTCAGATCACGCACCAGGCCGGCGCCATCGGTGTTGTCGCCGAGCAGGCTGCCATCGACAAGCTTCTTCAGGGTATTGACCGCACCAGCACGTTGAGCACGGGCGCTGAGCTGATCGGCGAGCGCAAACGCCTGCTCCTTGAACGGCACGGTGACATTGGCGCCCAGACCCTCGGCAAAGAACGCGCGAGCAAAGCCGGGGAAATCCTCCAGCGGCGCGAGCAGGGCTTCATAGCTCAGCTGCTCGCCGGTCTGCTGGGCAAACAAACGATGAATCAGCGGTGATTTGCTGTGGCCGATGGGGTTGCCGAATACGCCGTAGCGGTCCATGGGATTCCTCAGAAATAAACATGCTTTGCTCCCCTCGCCCATTTATGGGAGAGAGGTCAGGGGAGAGGGACTTTCGATTCTGGCCCTCTCCCCAACCCTCTCCCGCAAGCGGGAGAGGGGGCCATTCTAGGCACCAGCCAACCAATCACGGTCGGTCAGGAAGTACTCGGTCAGCCGCGCCTCTTCACTGCCCGGCTGCGGCTTCCAGTCGTAGCCCCAGCGCACGTGCGGCGGCAGCGACATCAGGATCGATTCGGTGCGCCCGCCGGACTGCAAACCAAACAGCGTGCCACGGTCGAACACCAGGTTGAACTCCACATAACGGCCGCGGCGGAAGGCCTGGAATTCACGCTCGCGCTCGCTATAGGGGGTCAGCTTGCGCCGCTGCACGATGGGCAGGTAGGCCTGGATATAGGCATCGCCGATGGCGCGCATAAAGGCGAAGCTGGTGTCGAAGTCCCACTGATTCAGGTCATCGAAAAACAACCCGCCAATGCCGCGCGGCTCGCCGCGATGTTTGAGGTGGAAGTAGCGATCACACCAGGCCTTGAACTTCGGATAGACCTCAGCACCGAAGGGCGCGCAGGCATCAAAGGCCACCTGGTGCCAGTGCCGGCAGTCTTCTTCATTGCCGTAGTAGGGCGTCAGGTCGAAGCCACCGCCAAACCACCACACAGGCTCTTCACCTTCTTTCTCGGCGCTGAAGAAACGCACGTTGGCGTGGGAGGTCGGCACGTAAGGGTTTTCCGGGTGGATCACCAGTGACACGCCAAGGGCCTCGAAGCCACGTCCGGCCAGTTCCGGCCGATGTGCACTGGCCGAAGGCGGCAGGCTGTCGCCGAATACATGGGAGAAGTTCACCCCGCCCTTTTCGATCAGCGCTCCGTTTTCTATCACCCGCGTGCGCCCGCCACCGCCGGCTGGCCGCTGCCAGGCATCCTCGAAGAATTCGGCACCACCATCTTCGGCTTGCAGGGCAGTGCAGATACGGTCTTGCAGATCCAGCAGGTAGGCTTTGACGGCCTCAGTACGGTCACTCACGGCGGCACCTTGAAAACGGGTAAGGCCAGGCGGCACGTGGCCGCGGGGAAAAATGGGCGGCCAGCATAACATTTATGGCCTGCCATCCATGGCGGCCACCCTCCGGGCCGTCGCTGCGCGACGTTAAAAATGGCTCCCGGCCATTTTTTGCCACCCCAAGGCCGCAGTTGACGACGGTCAATGCAGACGATTGGATAACGGCACGTTTCTGCCCCTACGGGCATCATCCAGGCATTCAATCGCGGAAGACTCTGAAAATGGCCATGCGTATCCAGTTCAATCGTCACGGCGGCCCGGACGTCCTTGAATACACCGACTACAACCCCGCCGCCCCTGGCCCGAATGAAGTGCGGGTGCAGAACCAGGCGATTGGCCTGAATTTTATCGACACCTATTTCCGCAGCGGCCTGTATGCACCGCCAGCGCTGCCATCCAGCCTGGGCACTGAGGGTGCGGGGATCGTCGAGGCGGTGGGCTCTGCAGTGAGCGGCTTTCAGGTGGGCGACCGCGTCGCCTATGCCACCGGGCCGCTGGGTGCCTACAGCGAACTGCATGTGCTACCGGCCGAGAAGCTGGTGAAACTGCCGGACGCAATCAGCTTCGAGCAAGCGGCCGCCGTGATGCTCAAGGGGCTGACCGTGCAGTACCTGCTGCGCCAGACCTTCCCCCTGCAAGGTGGCGAAACCATCCTGTTTCATGCCGCCGCCGGCGGGGTGGGCTCCTTCGCCTGCCAGTGGGCGAAGGCACTTGGGGTCAAGTTGATCGGTACGGTCAGCTCGGCAGAAAAAGCCGCACGGGCCATGGATCAGGGCGCCTGGGCGACCATCGACTACAGCCATGAGAACGTCGCCCAGCGCGTGCTGGAACTGACCGACGGCAAGAAATGCCCGGTGGTCTACGACGGCGTCGGCCAGGACACCTGGGAAACCTCGCTGGACTGCGTGGCACCGCGCGGCCTGCTGGTCAGCTTCGGCAATGCATCGGGCGCGGTCACCGGCGTCAACCTGGGCATCCTCGCGCAGAAGGGCTCACTGTTCGTCACCCGCCCAACCCTGGCCGGATACGCCGACACGCCTTCCCGACTGCAAAGCATGGCCGACGAACTGTTCGCCATGATCGCCAGCGGCCACCTGCAGGTGGAGATCAGCAACCGCTATGCGCTCAAAGATGCGGCGCTGGCGCAAAGCGCCCTGAGCGCACGGCAAACCACCGGCTCGACCATTCTGCTGCCGTAGACCGTCTGCCAAACCGTCGCGGCTGAAGCCCCTCCCACAGCTGGGTGTGTCTGTGGGAGGGGCTTCAGCCGCGAGCTTTTGTTGCTTCAGGACGGACGGATCACATCCCCACTGATCAGGTCACGAATCAGGCTCGGGTTCTTGCGGCCGCCCAACGCCCCACCCAGCACCATGTCCAGCTGGCCGGGGAAGTACTGCTCGACCCGCAGACGCGACCGCGCAGACGGGCGACCTGCCGGGTTGGCCGAGGTCGACACCAGCGGCCCGGTCAGACGACACAACGCCTGCACCTGCGGATGATCACTGACGCGCAGGGCCACACTGCTGTGCTGACCACTGATCCATTCGGGCAAGCGATTCTGATGCGGCACCAGCCAGGTGTTGGGGCCTGGCCAGCTGCCGGCCAGGCGCGCCAGCCAGATTTCCGGCAGGTCTTCGAGAAGGAAATCGAACTGTTCGATATCGGCGGCCACCAGAATCAGGCCCTTGTGCACAGGCCGATCCTTGAGCGCCAGCAAGCGCTCTACCGCCTCGTCATTCCAGGGATCACAGCCCAGCCCCCACACCGCCTCGGTCGGATAGGCAATCACGCCGCCATTGCGCACCACCCGTGCGGCTTGCTGTATCTGCCAGTTGCTAACCATTCACTGCTCTCCACTGAACACCTGGCGGGCAGTGTATCCAAGCTAAAGCACGCGGCCCACCCAGCGACCATTTTCACAGGCAATGTGGCCTTCCAGTTCCAGCTCGGTCAGCGCCGCCAGCACGTCAGCCAGAGGCCAGCCACTGGCGACCACCAGCGCTTCGCTGCTATGCGGCGCGGCATGCAGTAAAGCCAGTAAAGGGTGGTTGAGCGACTCTGGCTTAAGCGCTGCGCTTGCGGGTGGCTGCGCCTGCCAGCCACGCAGCGCCTGGAGAATGTCCTCGATGCTTTCTACCAGCGTGGCACCTTCGCGGATCAACTGATGACAGCCACGGGCACCGGGATGATGAATCGAACCGGGAATCGCATACACCTCACGGCCCTGTTCGGCAGCCAACCGTGCAGTGATCAGCGAACCACTGGAGGGGCTGGCTTCCACCACCAGCACGCCCACAGAAAGACCGCTGATAATCCTGTTGCGCCGGGGAAAGTTACTCGCCTGCGGCGGACAATCCAGCGGTAATTCCGACACCAGCGCACCACCCTGGGCGACGATATCGGCGGCGAGTTGCTTGTGCCGCGCCGGGTAAAGACACTGCAAGCCGGTGCCAAGCACCGCCACTGTCTTGCCATTGGCATCCAGTGCACCCTGGTGGGCCGCGCCATCGATACCCAAGGCCAAACCGCTGGTAATCACAAAACCACCGCCGGCCAGGCTGCGAGCAAAACTCTGCGCAGTATCCAGCCCTGGCCGCGAAGCGCGCCGACTGCCGACCATCGCCAGTTGCGGCTGCTCCAGCAGCGTCGGGTCACCTGCAACAAACAACAACGGCGGTGCATCCACCAACTCGGCCAACAACCCTGGATAAATCACGTCATCCCACATCACCACGTGATGCGCATCATCTTCCAGCCAAGACAGACTTTGCGCGGCACGCTCACGCACCTCGGCACTGCGCCGAGCCTCGCTGCACACCTGCGGCAAACCCAGGGAACGCCAGGCACTAGCCGGCGCGCTAAGCGCGGCAGATGCACTGTCGAAGGCACTGAGGAGTTTACGAAAGCGCCGTGGGCCAAGCTCCGGCAGACAATGCAAACGCAGGCGGGCTTCCAGCTCGGCGGGGGAGACAGCAGGCGCAATAGCAGCAGAGTGCGACATACGGATCATCCTTGATCAGTCGCGCCGAACGGGCGGCAGGAAATTCAGCAGATAATAAAAAGCCCCGCATCTGCGGGGCTTTTCAGTGTTACGGGTTACGCACTTTGTCCATGATCGCCAGCGAGCGCGAGGCCCCCAGCACCAGGCCGTAGCTGAGCTTGTCGTAGGTGCGGAAGACCATCAGCAAGCCCGCGCGCTCGTCCGGAATCTTCACCGCTTCGCCAGTTACCCGGTCACGTACGGTTTCGCCGGTCTTGTAGATGGCCAGTACGTTGCCTTCCTTCAAGCCATCACGGGCACCCCTGTTGATGGTCACCACATCGAACTGACCAATCTGGGTCACGCCGCGCGGCACATCGAGGATCACGCCGTTAACCTCACTGGCTGGCTCGCTCGGCATAAAGGTCGAATTGATCGGACGCTCTTCGGTGGCGAACAGGCGGTCGCCAAGGCGCACTTCCTGAGTCGAACGGGTCAGCACCATGGTGCCGACGTCACCTTCTTCGGCGACGATCTCACCGGAACCGATATCATCGGCGTTGATCCCGAGGAACTCCTGGGTATCCGGATCGATGTAGGTTTTGCCCTGGCGGAAGATGCCATAGGCCGGCGCGGCCTGGTCGAACTTGCCACGGGCATACACGCGATCACCCGCACCGCTGACCACCCGCTCGGCATTGCCGGCCACGATATAAGGCGCGCCCTGGAACTGCTCAGGGGTATCGACAATGCGGTTGACCAGCAGGAAGCTGTTGATCGCCTCCAGCGGAATTGCCGGAATGGCTTCAGCCATCGGCGTACTGCGAATTTGCGGCGACAGCTTGATGGTGCCGCGCGACTCGCCACGGTTAAGCATCAGGCGCGGTTGGCCATCGATGTACACCAGGCTCAGTTGGTCGCCCGGATAGATCAGATGAGGATTTTCCACCTGCGGGTTGGCGTGCCAGATTTCTGGCCACTTCCACGGCTGACTGAGAAATTTTCCGGAGATATCCCAGAGGGTGTCGCCTTTGACCACGGTGTAACGGTCTGGGTGACCGTCCTTGAGTTGCACTTCGGCCTGGGCCAAGCCGCTTGCGGCAAGCAGCAGCAGGGCGAGTAGTGATTTCCTCATGCGGTGAATCCCTTTATTATGTGTCTTCACGTGGAGCGCCCTAGCGCCGCGACGAAACCCAGTCGTGCTGCGGCGTGAAGCCGTTTTTCAATGCTGCTCATCATCTTAGCAGCGGATTTTGACTTTATTCCACAAGTGCATCACAAACGCATATGGCGATCCTGAATATCCTCGAATTTCCCGATCCGCGCCTGCGCACCATCGCCAAGCCGGTGGACGTGGTCGACGACGCCTTGCGTCAACTGATCGATGACATGTTTGAAACCATGTACGACGCACCGGGCATCGGCCTGGCTGCGACGCAGGTCAACGTGCACAAGCGCGTGGTGGTGATGGATCTGTCCGAGGACAAGTCCGAGCCACGGGTGTTTATCAACCCCGAGTTCGAGCCGCTGACCGAAGAGATGGATCAGTACCAGGAAGGCTGCCTGTCGGTGCCGGGCTTCTACGAAAACGTCGACCGCCCGCAGAAGGTCAAGATCAAGGCCCTGGATCGTGATGGCCAGCCCTATGAGCTGATCGCCGAAGGCCTGCTTGCCGTATGCATCCAGCACGAATGCGACCACCTCAACGGCAAGCTGTTCGTCGATTACCTGTCTACGCTCAAACGCGACCGCATCAAGAAGAAGCTGGAAAAGCAGCACCGCCAGCAGGCTTGAGCCACATCATTACAAAGGCTTGCTGCGGCAAGCCTTTTTCTTTAGCGAGCCCCCATGACTGAAGCACTGCGTATCGTGTTTGCCGGCACCCCGGAATTCGCCGCCGAGCACCTCAAAGCGCTGCTCGACAGCCCACACCAGGTCATTGCCGTATACAGCCAGCCGGACCGCCCGGCCGGGCGCGGGCAGAAACTCACGCCCAGCCCGGTCAAGCAGCTCGCTCTGCAGCATGACATCCCGGTTTACCAGCCGCAGACCCTGCGCGACCCTGCCGCACAAGCCGAGCTGGCGGCGCTCAAGCCCGACCTGATGGTGGTGGTCGCTTACGGCCTGATCCTGCCGCAGGTGGTGCTGGATACACCGCGCCTGGGCTGTATCAACAGTCACGCCTCACTGTTGCCACGCTGGCGTGGCGCCGCACCGATTCAACGCGCGGTCGAAGCCGGTGATGCCGAAAGCGGCGTGACCGTGATGCAGATGGAAGCCGGCCTGGATACCGGGCCGATGCTGCTCAAAGTCAGCACTCCGATCTCGCCAGCCGATACAGGCGGCAGCCTGCACGACCGCCTCGCCAGTCTTGGTCCTCACGCCGTGATTCAGGCTATCAGCGGCCTGGCCGACGGTACGCTCAAGGGCGAGGTGCAGGACGACAGCCTGGCGACCTATGCACACAAGCTGAACAAAGACGAAGCGCGCTTGGACTGGAGCCGACCGGCCGTGGAACTGGAGCGCCTGGTGCGCGCCTTTCACCCGTGGCCGATCTGCCACAGCACGCTCAATGGCGAAGCCATCAAGGTACACGCCGCCGCACTAGGCGAAGGGCAGGGCCAACCTGGCAGCATTCTCGCCGCCGATAAATCCAGCCTGACCGTGGCCTGTGGCGTAGGCGCATTGCGCCTGACCCGCCTGCAGCTGCCCGGCGGCAAAGCGCTGAACTTCAGTGATCTGTACAACAGCCGCCGCGAGCAGTTCGCCCCTGGCCTGGTGCTCGGGCAATGAACCCACGTCTCGCTGCCGCCCGCGCCCTGGCCAGCGTACTGGCCGGCAAGGCATCACTGGGCAGCAGCCTGCCGCCGTTGCTGGACAAGGTCGAACCGCGTGACCGTGGCCTGGCTCAGGATCTGGCCTTTGGCACTGCACGCTGGCAGCCACGCCTGGCCCTGATCGCCGAAAAGCTGCTGCAGAAACCCTTCAAAGCCGCCGACCGTGATGTCGAAGCGCTGCTGCTGATTGGCCTCTATCAGCTGTTCTACAGCCGTATTCCCGCCCACGCTGCCATCGGTGAAACGGTGGCCTGCGTCGATAAGCTGAAAAAGCCCTCGCTCAAGGGTCTGCTCAATGCCGTGCTGCGCAACGCCCAGCGCGACGGTGAAAGCATTATCGCCAGCCTCGACCGTGATCCAGTGCTACACACCGCCCACCCGCGCTGGCTGCAGAAAGCCCTGAAAGCCCAGTGGCCGCAGCAGTGGGAAGCCATCTGCGCGGCCAACAATGCCCACCCACCATTGATTCTGCGGGTCAATCGCCGCCTCGGCAGCCGTGACGACTACCTGGCCGAACTGCGCCGCGTTGGCTTCGAAGCCGAGCCCTGCACCTTTAGCCGTGACGGCATCCGCCTGCTGCCCGCCTGTGATGTCACCACTTTGCCGGGTTTCGGCGAAGGGCGTGTCAGCGTGCAGGATGAAGCGGCGCAACTGGCGGCCGAACTACTCGATCTGGCACCCGGCCAGCGCGTGCTGGATGCCTGCGCCGCGCCCGGCGGCAAGACCTGCCACCTGCTCGAAGCCGAACCTGGGCTAAGCGGCGTGGTGGCGGTGGATCTGGAAGAAAAGCGCCTGGTGCGCGTGCGCGAAAACCTCAAGCGCCTCAATCTGCACGCCGAGCTGTTCGCCGCCGATGGCCGTGATCTGGCCGCATGGTGGGACGGCAAGCCGTTCCAGCGCATTCTGCTCGACGCGCCCTGTTCAGCCACCGGGGTGATTCGCCGTCATCCGGATATCAAACTGACCCGCCAGGCCGATGACATTCCCGCCCTCGCGCAGCTGCAAGGCGAACTGCTGGACAGCCTGTGGCAGACCCTGGAGGTCGGCGGCATCCTGCTCTACGCCACCTGCTCGGTGATGCAGGCAGAGAACAGTGACAACATCGCCGCCTTTCTCGCCCGCACCCCCGGTGCTCGCGAGCTTGATATCGGCGGCCCGTTCGGTGTGCCAACGCCCCACGGCCGCCAGCTCTTCCCGCAAGAAGACGGCCACGACGGCTTCTACTATGCCAAGCTGATAAAAGTCGCCGCGACTCCCCGCGGCTAACGGAGCGATCCTGTGAAGATCATCATTCTCGGCGCCGGCCAGGTTGGCGGCACCCTGGCGGAACACCTGGCCAGCGAAGCCAACGACATCACCGTGGTCGACACCGACGGTGACCGTCTGCGCGACCTCGGCGACCGTCTGGATATTCGCACCGTACAAGGTCGCGGCTCGTTCCCCACAGTGCTGCGCCAGGCCGGCGCGGACGATGCCGACATGTTGGTGGCGGTGACCAACAGCGATGAGATCAACATGATCGCCTGTCAGGTGGCCTACAGCCTGTTCCACACCCCGACCAAGATTGCCCGGGTGCGCGAGGCGGCCTACCTGACCCGCAGCGGCCTGTTCAACAACGAGTCGATTCCGGTCGACGTGCTGATCAGCCCCGAGCAGGTGGTGACCAACTACATCAAGCGCCTGATCGAATACCCCGGCGCCCTGCAGGTGATCGACTTCGCCGAGGGCAAGGCCCAGCTGGTGGCAGTCAAGGCCTACTACGGCGGCCCGCTGGTCGGCCAGCAGCTGCGGCAGCTGCGCGAACACATGCCCAATGTTGACACCCGGGTGGCGGCGATCTTCCGCCGCAACCGGGCGATCATGCCGCAAGGCGACACGGTGATCGAAGCCGATGATGAAGTGTTCTTTATCGCCGCCAAGGCGCATATCCGCGCGGTAATGAGCGAAATGCGCCGCATGGAAGACAGCTACAAGAAGGTGGTGATCGCCGGTGGCGGGCATATCGGCGAACGTCTGGCCGAAGCCATCGAAAGCCGCTACCAGGTGAAGATCATCGAGATGAATCCGGCACGCTGCCGCTACCTCTCGGAAACCCTCGACAGCACCATCGTGCTGCAGGGCAGCGCCTCGGACCGCGACCTGCTGGTGGAAGAGAATATCAGCGACGCCGACATCTTCCTCGCCCTGACCAACGACGATGAAGCCAACATCATGTCCTCCTTGCTGGCCAAGCGCCTGGGCGCACGCAAGGTGATGACCATCATCAACAACCCGGCCTACGTTGACCTGGTGCAGGGTGGTGAGATCGACATTGCCATCAGCCCGCAGCTGGCCACCATCGGCACCCTGCTGACCCACGTGCGCCGTGGCGATATCGAAAGCGTGCACAGCCTGCGCCGTGGCGCGGCGGAAGCCATCGAAGCGATTGCCCACGGTGACGCCAAATCGAGCAAGGTGGTCGGCCGCATGATCGAAGACATTGCCCTGCCGCCGGGCACCACCATCGGCGCGATCATCCGCAATGAAGAAGTGCTGATTGCCCACGACGACACGATGATCGAATCCGGTGACCACGTGATCCTGTTTCTGGTCGACAAAAAATACATCCGCGATGCCGAGCGCCTGTTCCAGGTCGGCCTGACGTTCTTTTAGGAATCGAACATGAGCACCGAAGCCCTGGAGAAGATGCTGGCCAAGGGAATGGACAACGCCCTGCTGCGCTTCGGCCTGGGCAAGGGCTATCTGGATGCGGCTGAGTTCGCCAGGGCGGCGGAGCATTTGCAGCGCTGCATTGAGTTCGATGCGCAGTATTCAGCAGCCTGGAAGCTGCTCGGTCAGGCGCTGAACAAGCAGGGCTTGCAGGATCAGGCACGAACGGCCTGGATACAGGGATTACAGGCGGCAGAACAGAAGGGCGACAAACAGGCCGGCAAAGAGATTGCGGTGTTTCTCAAACGGCTGGACAAACTCGCCCAGAAGCTGCCGACTAGTCGTTCTGGATAAAGCGCAGGCCAACGCCCAGCGGCTCAACGCGCACCACTTCCAGAGTAAGAACCGGTGCCTCCATCGGCAGGCCCTGCACCTGACCCTGCACCTGCTCGCCCATGGCCAGCGTGTTTTGTGCCTGATCCATCAGCACATACACACCGCACTCGGAAATATCCCGGGTGGTGACCATCAGCTCGCCATGCAGCGGATGTTCGATGCGCAGGCGTACCTTGAGGGGGGTGCGGACATTCTTTCGACTATTGCTCATGCGCCGTCCGTTCGAGTGGATTCCCCCAGCCTAGTCGAGAGCAAGCTCCGCCTGCAACTCAGACCCATTCAATACCACTTGGCTTCACCTTCCGGACGCTTCTTGAAGCGCTTCATGTTCCACATATATTGGCTGGGTGCCTGGCGCACCTGCTTCTCGATGCCCTGGTTGAGCGCAGCTACTGCTGCCTCGATATCGTCGCCGTAGAGCGCGTCTGGCGCCGCTTCGATCACCACACGGTAGCCACTGCCATCGTCCAGGCGCAGGGCGTGCATAAATACCGCTTCAGCCTTGCGGTCCTTGACCAGCGACGGCACAAATTTGCTGGTCAGCGCCGGCACCCCGAAGAAGGGCACGAATACACCGCTGGAGAGGCTCGGCTCCGGGTCGGCGGCAATCCCCGCGACACCGCCTTTGCGCACCTGTTTGATCAGGCTGAGAATGCCTTCCTTGGTCGACGGTGCCAGGCTGTTGCCCAACTGCACGCGCTGTTTGACCAGCAGCTCATCAACGGCCTTGAGCTTGATCGGGCGGTAGAGAATGATCGGCTTGCACAGCGAGCAGACGTACTGCAGCAGCACTTCCCAGTTGCCCAAGTGGCTGCTGATCAGTACCACGCCCTTGCCACTGGCCAGGGCATCCTGCAGCACCTGCATGCCCTCAACCTGCTTGATCAGCCCCAGCGTCTTGTTGGCGGGCCAGATCCAGGCGCAGGCGCTTTCGGTGAGGGTCTTGCCGATATCCCGCAGGCTTTCACCCACCAGACGCTCACGCTGGTCCGCCGGCAGGTGGGCAAAACAGCCGGCCAGGTTGATCCGGGTCACTTCACGGGAACGGTTCGGCAGCTTCCACATCAGCCAGCCAATCGCCGCGCCCACCGCCTGCACTGCTCGCCATGGCAGCAGGGCAAACAGGCGCAGAAACCCCACCACCAGGGCACCTTTGAACTTTTCCACAGGCAACTCCAGCCGATCAAAAGGCGACCATTGTAACCGCCTGCGCTAGCGGGCGTTGAGTTGCGCGTAGCGGTCACAGTCGGTGGTGTGATCCATGACCATGCCGCTGGCCTGCATATAGGCGTAACAGATGGTCGGCCCGACAAAGGTGAAACCGGCCTTCTTCAGCGCCTTGCTCATCGCTTCGGCTTCCGGGGTCACCGCCGGTACCTGGCCGCGTTCGCTGAAGTGGTTGATCTTCGGCACGCCGCCGACAAACGACCAGAGCAGGGCCACCGGGTCTTCCAGCTTGAGCCAGGCCTGGGCGTTCTTACGCACAGCCTGGAGCTTGAGGCGGTTGCGGATGATGCCGGGATCCTGCATCAGGGTGTCTTCGATGTATTCATCGGTCAGTGCAGCCAGGCGCTGCACATCGAAAGCGAACAGTACCTTGCGGTAATGCTCGCGCTTCTTCAACACGGTGATCCACGACAGGCCGGCCTGAAAACCTTCCAGCAAGAGCAATTCGAACAGCACCTGGGGGTCACGCTGCGGTACCCCCCATTCTTCATCGTGGTAAGCCTGATAAAGCGGATCGTCAGAGCACCAAAAGCAGCGTGGCATGCGGGTTTTCCTGAGCTTCGGTATACTCGCGGACTTTCTCAAGCCGCCAAAGTACGGGTGAAATTTGTGAGCCAGACTACGCCTGCCGTGCGCACCTTCCAAGACTTGATCCTCGCCCTGCAACAGTACTGGGCCGAGCAGGGCTGTGTGGTGTTGCAGCCCTACGATATGGAAGTTGGCGCGGGCACCTTCCACACCGCCACGTTTCTCCGTGCCATTGGCCCAGAGACCTGGAACGCCGCCTACGTGCAGCCTTCCCGTCGTCCGGCAGACGGCCGTTATGGCGAAAACCCCAACCGCCTGCAGCACTATTACCAGTTCCAGGTGGTGCTCAAGCCGAACCCGGAGAACTTCCAGGAACTGTACCTCGGCTCGCTGAAGGCCATCGGTATTGATCCGCTGGTGCACGACATCCGCTTCGTTGAAGACAACTGGGAATCGCCGACCCTCGGCGCCTGGGGTCTGGGTTGGGAAATCTGGTTGAACGGCATGGAAGTCACCCAGTTCACCTACTTCCAGCAAGTCGGTGGCATCGAGTGCTACCCGGTGACCGGTGAGATCACCTATGGCCTGGAGCGCCTGGCCATGTACCTGCAGGGCGTCGACTCGGTGTACGACCTGGTGTGGACCGACGGCCAGTTCGGCAAGGTCACCTATGGCGATGTGTTCCACCAGAACGAAGTGGAACAATCGACCTACAACTTCGAACACGCCAACGTCGACAAGCTGTTCGAGCTGTTCGACTTCTACGAGTCGGAAGCCAACCGCCTGATCGAGTTGGAGCTGCCGCTGCCGACCTACGAGATGGTGCTCAAGGCCTCGCACACCTTCAACCTGCTGGATGCGCGCCGAGCCATCTCGGTGACTGCACGTCAGCAATACATCCTGCGCGTGCGTGCGCTGGCCCGTTCGGTGGCGCAGAGCTACCTGCAAGCGCGGCGCAAACTCGGCTTCCCGCTCGCCACCCCCGACCTGCGTGATGAAGTATTGGCCAAGCTGGAGGCTGCAGAATGAGTGCGCACGATTTCCTGGTAGAACTGGGCACCGAAGAGCTGCCACCCAAAGCCCTGAAGACCCTCGGTGAAGCCTTCCTGGCCGGCATCGAGAAAGGCCTCAAGGCTGCTGGCCTTGGCTACAGCAACGTACGCTATTACGCTGCGCCGCGTCGTCTGGCAGTGCTGGTGGAGCAACTCGCGACCCAGCAACCGGACCGCACCGTCAACCTCGATGGCCCGCCCGTACAGGCGGCGTTCGACAAAGACGGCAACCCGACTCAGGCCGCGCTGGGCTTCGCCAAGAAGTGCGGCGTTGAGCTGAGCCAGATTGATCAGAGCGGCCCCAAGCTGAAATTCAGCCAGAGCATTGCGGGTCAAGCGGCAGCTGGCCTGCTGCCGGGCATCGTTGAAACCTCGCTGAACGAACTGCCGATCCCGAAACGTATGCGCTGGGGCGCGCGTAAAACCGAATTCGTCCGCCCAAGCCAGTGGCTGGTGATGCTGTTCGGTGACGAAGTGATCGATTGCGAAATCCTTGCCCAGCAAGCCGGCCGGGTTTCCCGTGGCCACCGCTTCCACGCCAACCACGACGTGCGTATCAGCTCGCCGGCCAGCTATGCCGAAGACCTACGCAGCGCCTATGTGATTGCCGACTTTGCCGAGCGCCGCGCGCAGATCATCGCGCGGGTCAATGAACTGGCTGCAGCAGAGCAGGGCAGCGCCATCGTGCCGCCAGCGCTGCTGGATGAAGTCAGCGCACTGGTCGAATGGCCGGTGCCGCTGGTCTGCTCGTTCGAGGAACGCTTCCTCGAAGTGCCGCAGGAAGCGCTGATCACCACCATGCAGGACAACCAGAAGTACTTCTGCCTGCTCGATGGCAATGGCAAGCTGCTGCCACGCTTTATCACCGTGGCCAACGTCGAGAGCAAAGACCCGGCGCAGATCATTTCCGGCAACGAGAAGGTGGTTCGTCCGCGCCTGACCGACGCCGAGTTCTTCTTCAAGCAGGACAAGAAGCAGAAGCTGGAAAGCTTCAACCAGCGCCTGGCCAATGTGGTGTTCCAGGCCCAGCTCGGCTCGGTCTATGACAAGGCGCAGCGTGTCTCCGCCCTGGCTGGTTTTATCGCCCAGCGCATCGGTGGCGACGCCACCCGCGCCGCGCGTGCCGGTATCCTCTGCAAGTGCGATCTGGCCAGTGAAATGGTCGGCGAATTCCCGGAAATGCAGGGCATCGCTGGTTACTACTACGCCAAGCACGATGGCGAAGCCGAAGACGTCGCCCTGGCGCTGAACGAGCAGTACATGCCGCGCGGTGCCGGCGCCGAGCTGCCGAGCACCCTCACCGGTGCTGCCGTGGCCCTGGCCGACAAGCTGGATACCCTGGTCGGCATCTTCGGCATCGGCATGCTGCCCACCGGCAGCAAGGACCCCTACGCCCTGCGTCGCGCCGCCCTTGGGGTGCTGCGTATCCTGATCGAGAAGCAGCTGGATCTGGACCTGGCCGAAGCCATCGCTTTCTCCATCAACCAGTTCGCCGACAAGGTTAAAGCCGACGGCCTAGCTCCACAGGTACAGGACTTTATCTTCGACCGCCTGCGTGCGCGTTATGAGGACGAAGGCGTCGACGTGGCCGTGTACCAGGCCGTGCGCGCGGTCAGCCCGACTTCGCCGCTGGACTTCGACCAACGCGTGCAGGCTGTACAGGCGTTCCGCAAGCTGCCCGAAGCAGAAGTCCTGGCGGCTGCCAACAAGCGTGTATCCAACCTGCTGAGCAAAGCTGAAGGCCAGGTCGCAGCGAGCGTCGAAGCCCATCACTTCGACAACCCCAGCGAGTTCGCCCTCAACGCCGCCATCCAGCAGGCCGAACATGCAGTACAACCGCTGGCTGCCGCACGCCAGTACAACCTGGCGCTGAGCCAACTGGCCAACCTGCGCGAGCCGGTGGACGCCTTCTTCGTGGCCGTACTGGTCAACGCCGAAGACCCTGCCGTGCGGGCCAACCGCTATGCACTGCTGGCCAAGCTGCGCGGCCTGTTCCTCGGCGTCGCGGATATCTCGGTACTGGGCTAAGGCCTGCTGAACACCCGGTGGGCTGCACAGCCCACCTTTACCTCTACCGGGTGCCGGCCATCACCGTCTCCCGGTTATGGATAACACGATGAAACTGCTGATTCTTGATCGCGACGGCGTAATCAATTACGACTCCGACGCCTATATCAAAAGCCTCGACGAATGGATTCCGCTGCCCGGTGCCATCGAAGCCATCGCGCGCCTGTCGCAAGCCGGCTGGACCGTAGCAGTGGCCACCAACCAATCGGGAATCGCCCGCGGCTATTACGACCTGGCCACGCTGGATGCCATGCACACGCGCCTGCGTGAACTGGTGGCCGAGCAGGGCGGTGAGCTGGGTCTGGTGGTCTACTGCCCGCATGGCCCGGATGAAGGCTGCAACTGCCGCAAGCCGAAACCCGGCATGCTCGAACAGATCGCGGCGTACTATGGCGTTGCACTCACGGGCGTGTGGTTTGTTGGCGACAGCAGCGGTGACCTGACAGCGGCCGGCGCCGTCGACTGTCAGCCAGTTTTGGTAAAGACCGGCAAGGGCGAACGCACCCTGGCCAAAGGATTGCCAGCGAGCACCCTGATATTCGATGATCTGGCGGCGGTTGCCGATCAGCTTCTCCACTTATAAAGCAGGCCCTGCCTGCGACGGTAAAAGCTCCCATGTCGACAGTGCAGACCATCAGAACTTTCTTCTTCTACCTGCTGCTCTCTTCCAGCTCGTTCTTCTGGTGCATTCTCAGCGTCTTCGTTGCACCCTTCCTACCCTTTCGCGCCCGCTATCGCTTCGTCATTCAGAACTGGTGCCGCTGCGCCGTCTGGCTGGCCAAGGTGGTGGTCGGTATCCGCTACGAGATCAAGGGACTGGAGAACATTCCGGAGCAGCCCTGCGTGATCCTGGCCAAGCACCAAAGCACCTGGGAAACCTTCTTCCTTTCCGGCTTCTTCGAACCGCTGAGCCAGGTGGTCAAACGTGAGCTGCTATACGTGCCGTTCTTCGGCTGGGCCATGGCCATGCTCAAGCCCATCGCCATCGACCGCAGCAACCCCAAAGCGGCGCTCAAGCAGCTGGCCAAGCAGGGTCATGAGCGACTGGAGCAGGGCGCCTGGGTTCTGGTCTTCCCGGAAGGCACACGTATCCCGCCAGGACAGATTGGCAAGTTCAGCCGCGGTGGTGCCGCCCTGGCAGTCAATGCAAACCTCCCAGTGCTGCCGATTGCCCACAACGCCGGTGAGTTCTGGCCCAAACTGGGCTGGAGCAAAACCCCAGGCACCATCCAGGTGGTGATCGGCCCGCTGATGCACGCCGAAGGCAGTGGTCCACGCGCCATCGCCGAACTCAATGATCGTGCCTTTGCCTGGGTCAGCCAGGCGCAGTACGAGATCGGCTCGCTGGACAGCCTGGATCAGCCTCTAGAGGCCACCGAGCCTGCCTGAACCATTGTGGATAACCTGTGCATCAAATACCGGCAGAGTGCCATTAATCAGTTCAAGACCATGATTTATAAATAGTTTTCTTGGACTGATTAACTCCTCGAATTGGTGCATAAGTTTTCCCGCATACGCTGCCAGCCGGCCTCTTAGAGGCCGGCTTTTTTATGCCGCATACAGCCGAAGAAACAGCACCAGATGTTCCATGTGGAACAAAAAAAGCCCCTGCAACTTGAACAGTTGCAGGGGCTTTTTAGTACTGCGGAACCTTGATGTCGCCGGGCGATAAAGGTGGCATTCACCACGCTATAAAAATCAATGGCTTACGTTAAAAATGGGCACCATTATTGGCACGATTGAGCCAGATAAAGTGGCATTTTCCGTCGAAATGACCGGAATAAATGGCATTTCCCGTACGCCCTGCCTTCCGGGCACTACAAGCCTGACAAACCACTGCCACTAAGCCACGCGGGCACTGGGCTGAACGGATTGCCAAAGTGTCAATGCAAGCAGCGTAACGGGGTTCCTGGCTTTGCGGAATCCCCATCCGTCGCAGTTTTCAAGACCGTGTCAGTCCTGCGTAAGAAGCTCCATTGAGCTGAATGAGTCGGCAAATTCATAGCCCATTGCCTTGTAGCCGGCCTGGCGCTTGCTCCACATACGCAGCAGGGCTGGATGCCCGGAGTCGATGAAATCGATGATACGGACATCTGCCTTATGAGCATGCTCCCGATGCAGGCGACCTGCATACTGCTGAAGGGTGCCCCTCCAGGACACCGGCATCGCCAGTACCAAGGTATCCAGAGCAGGATGATCGAATCCCTCACCGACCAATTTCCCAGTGGCCAGGATCACCCTGGATGCATCGGGCGACAGTGCTTCCAACTCACTGATTAGCGCAGCACGTTGCTTCTTAGACATCCGCCCATGAAGGGTAAAGAGGTTTTCGACCCGACCAACCAGCCTCTCCTCGATGGCACTGAGGTGATCCGTTCGCTCCGTCAGCAGCAGAATCTTTCTCCCCTGCCCCAAAGCGGCTTCGACCTCAGCCACAATCTTGTCTGTCCGCTCCGCATCGCTGCACACCTGCAAGAAGACGTCCTGAATGCCGGCGCCTTCTGCCATGACGATAGGCCGGAGCAACCACTTGGGAATTACCCGCAACTCTGCCGGGGCACTCTCAGGCCGAGAGGCGTTATGCCGAATCGGCCCGCACTGCATGAAAATAATCGGCTGTTGGCCATCGCGCCGGATGGGCGTTGCGGTCAGCCCCAGCACATATCTCGCAGGGGCCGCCTTGAAAAGGGCCTCAAACGAGACCGCCGACAGGTGATGGCATTCATCTACGATGATTTGCCCGTAGTTCTTTACCTGTTCGCTGACCTCACCCTGCCGCGATAAAGGCTGCATGACCGCGACATCAATGATGCCGGTCGGCTTGGCCTTACCTCCACCGATGCTGCCAACAGTCTTCTTGTCTGCCCCCAGAAATGCCTGCAATCGCTCCTTCCACTGCTGGAGCAATTCAGTGCGATGAACCAGCACCAGCGTGTTCACACCACGCCGGGCAATCAACGCAGCAGCAGTAACCGTTTTACCAAAGGCAGTTGGGGCACAGAGGATGCCGATGTCGTGCCCCAGCATACCTGCCAGTGCAGCCTCCTGATCCGAGCGCAATTTGCCGACGAAATGAACATCGATGGGCTCCCCAGCGAAGCGCTCATCATGCAGCACCAGTTCTATCTCGTTGTCATCCAGCAGAGTCTTGAGGTCATCCAGGCATCCACGCGGCAGGGCAATATGCTGCGGATAGTTTTCGGCACAGCCGATGACCCGGGGCTTGTTCCACACTGGCAGGCGCATGGCCTGAGCCTTGTAGAACTCGGGATTCTGAAATGCCGCCAGCCGGATGAGCTTGTTGGCCAATGGCTGGGGTAGTTCCGACTTGCTGAAATAGATCTGGTTTGCCAGGGTCACGCTCAGCGACGCGGGTAACGAACAGCTCAGCTTCCGAGTCTTTTCCGATGTGCGCTGCCAGGGCTTCACGCTCTCATCATCTGTTAAGTCAGCAACATCCAGCGGATGACGACCGCCACTGGCTCGCAGAGTTGTTGGTGCAATGTCCCTCACCTGCATGGGTTGAACACTGGCCAGAAATGCCCACTGATCGGGATAGGGCATCAGCGTCTCGTCAACAAAAACACTGCCACCTTGTGCTCGGGCCCTCTTCTGCAAGGGCAAAGCAATCAAGTTTCCGAAACCACCCTTGGGCATGCTGTCCTGGTTTGGAAACAGCCGGTCGTAAGAGCCCAGCGTCAGCTGCCGGGTACGTTCACAGGTATGGCTAATGATCGCGGAACCAAGCAGACGTACCTCAGACGCAGGAACGCTGTGCTCGAAAAATATCCAGGCATGGGCACCGTTGCCGGAGCGAGAAACTTCCAACGCAACCGGCACACCCAACTCACGACATGACTGGGCAAACGCCGTGACATCCTCACGCCAGTCGGCTTCATCAAAATCCACCGCCAGGAAGTAGCAGGTGTCATCCGGCAGCAGTGGGTAAACACCGACGACGATCTCTCCGGCCAAGTGCTTGTAGAGCACCTGGTCGGTCAGCGGTAGTAACTTCCGGTACGAGCAATCACCACATTTGATCCGTGGCTTCTCACAGACGCCTGGGCGCCATTCATTCGCGCACGCAGGTGAGTAGCCAGTCTTTCCGGCCTTGCTTTCCCAGCGCTGGGGAAAGACATCGGCACGCCCCCGGAACAGGCGCTTGAACAGCGCCAGTTTCTCATTGGTATCCAGAACCGGGACTAGCGGTGGCAGCGCCACGGCCTGCTCAGGCTTTGGCAGCTCAGCCGGTAGCCGCCACTCAATGCCATGCGTTTCCAGCAATGCGATCAGGCGAGCATTCTCGGCCCTTAGTTGCTCAACCAGATCGTCATCACTCATCGCATCAAAACCAGAATCTGCCTGACGTGAGCAGGGCGTTACTTGAGCCGCTCAGCGGCCTTGCGATAGGCCTGCTCGCGATCACGCCGATCCACGGCCACAACAAACACCACCACCTCATGATCGATCACCTGGTACACCAGGCGATAACCGCTGCTGCGCAGTTTGATCTTGTAGCAGTCGGGAAGTGAGTGAAGGCGATTGGCCTCAACTCGCGGATTGACCAACACCTCCGCGAGCTTTTTCTTGAGCTGCTCGCGAACGGTGTCGCCCAGCTTGTGCCACTCCTTCAGTGCCCGCGCATCGAATTCGAGGCTATAGGTCATCCAGCGAAACCTTCACGCGCTGGGGATCCGCAAGGCGTTCGCGCACTGTGGTAATCAGGGCCTCATCTTCCTCGGTCATCAGTACCGGACGGAAGGGGAGCTGACCGCGCTCGGCCACATATTGCAGGGCTTGGCGCATCAGCTCAGAAGGAGTGACGCCGAGCTTTTCCAGTTCACGGTATGCGCGGACTTTCAGCTCGTCGTCGATGCGGATATTGATCGAAGCCATGGGGGGGCCTCCACGTAAAGACATTCGTCATTACGATGGCATTTTTGCGCTTATTTGGCAACCGCTCGTTCACGATTGACGGGCATGGGTTGATGCCTGCCGCCGCCCTGCACGTTACTCGCTCATTATCTCGATCAGGGCTCCAGAGGTCGACGCAGATATCTACAGCGTTGTTGCCGCTAAAGTTACGCCAGAAAACATCATTCAGGTCTGATATCAATGATCTACAAGGGCTCTTAATGAGCACTTGTAGCGGGCCATCAGTGCAAAGCTTGCCCAGCTGACCCCTGCTGTAAAAACCGGAACACAGCTCCAGCTCGGCGAGCCCCAGGGCTCCGACAAATGCAGGGACAGGCCCTCACTTCCAAGCAAGCCTATCTTCTACCAGATACGCTCAGACCTGCTCTCACTTACGCCGATCTACGGCCACGACAAACAGCACCACTTGATGGCCAGAAGGCCTTGGTATGCCTACATCGGTTTTTTCCATTCAGAGCTGTAGTATCTGAACGCTGGGTTTTACACCTTAGGCCTAACGGCGTTCTTATCCTCAATTACGAATGATCGGGCCATCAAGTCACGAACGCCACCCAGCCGCTCTATCGCAGTCAACTCCGCAGTAATGTCCTTAACGACGGTGGCGTATGCCTTAGTCGCCTTAGACTTCAGGAATTCTGGGGTGGACAGCGCGAAGTCTCGCTCAGGTAGACCAGGTATACCCGCAAACCCAGTTATGAAATTTAGTGCCTTAATTAGAAAGCTGCCCTGGATTCCCTGAGCTGATGGCACTCCATACTCACGCTTCAGATCGCCGCAGATCTTCTCAATGTCACCTAATAGGTTTGTGGTGAGCTTGTTCCCGCTCGATACACCTTGCTCATCAAATGCAATCTTGATGGCTTTGAGACTCTCGCGGATGGTTACGAAATGATCTCTGTTTCGAATTTCTCTGGCAGCTTCAATTGCTGCACCAACGCTTCCGGACTCTTGCGTTAGCCATGCAGAGAAAATTGGAAGATCCAATGCTACGGTCTGGGTTGCCCCATGAGACTGTATGTCAGAGATGCTTGTTTTTGTTTTGTTCGCAAGATTCGAGAGTAACCGGGCGGTAAAGTCATGGCCGAAAGCCCCGGTTTTTTTCATCCAGTGCACTTGGTAAGCATGCCTGATCGGGTGGATGAAAGAGTCGGCCTTCAGGTGCTTAGCTGCTGTTGAATAGTAAATGGATTTGTAAGCGAGCCAGTTTAGAGATGCAACAAACATCTCTAGCTGCCTCGTTGCTCCGCCATAGTCGCCTGACTCTTTTCGTGAAAAATCGTCCTCAGTGAATTCGTGGCCATCCGACCCTACCAGCTTGACCGCCTTAGACCAACGTCCGCGCGTGTCTCCTACGTCTGCGAGCTCTGAAAATATTGCAGCACTTAAGCTGCTGTATTTACCGTACTCGTCAGTGTTCGGCTGCCCTAGCATCTTCATGGTCAGATAGTAGACACTGGAGCTTTTGTCCCAAGTGCAGATCATATTCATCTTGAGCTGCTCCAAGAGCTCTTTGAAGTCGTCGTCGACGAACTCACCGCCCCTAATTTCAGGCCGGATTAAAGCAGCTTCTCGTTTGGCGACCTCGTCGATTCGTTCAAGCTCATATTCATTCGGCGAGAGAAATCGAAGGTATGGAAATTGCTCCTTCCGGCTTTCTCTATGCTCTTCCTTGTAGTTGTCGATGCATAACAAGTCGTCGTAAAACAGAGTTCCTTGTAGAAAATTTTCTACCGCGCAAAGGTCTCCGTTGATGGTGTCTGTGTTTTTCACTGTGACCACACCCGTGGCTCGCTGAACAGCAGTGAGGGTGGCGTTGTCCATCAAAGCGTATGTCATGATCCTTCAATTCCATTTTTCTTAGCAGACGAGCCCACCCAGCCGCAATTTGCCATAGCTGATGGGTGATGCTGTTTTTATTGCCGTAAATTACCGTGCTCCATCCTGCCCTCAGGATCTCCCAGATTAAGCTCCCTCCAAAACGAGATTTTTCGGCATTTCTCTGTAGCTTCACTACAGAACCAGCCGATATCTGGTTCTCTACCTCTATATAACCTTCTGACATACAAAGAAAAACCCCGGCGCTAGGCCGGGGTAGTTTCTGATTTTGGCATGCCAATAACTCGCAAAACCATGCCAATTAATCTGCCCATCGACAACCGGGTCAGAAGTCCAGGTTGGATACCGCCAGGGCGTTGGTCTCGATAAAGTCACGACGCGGCTCTACCGCATCACCCATCAGCGTGTTGAAGATCTGGTCAGCCGCGATCGCATCCTCGATACGCACCTTGAGCATACGGCGCACTTCTGGGTCCATGGTGGTTTCCCAAAGCTGATCCGGGTTCATCTCACCCAACCCTTTATAGCGCTGGATGCTGTGGCGCTTGGTGCTTTCAGCCATCAGCCAGGCCAGCGCATCCTTGAAGGTAGTGACCGCTTTCTTGCGCTCGCCACGCTGCACATAGGCACCTTCTTCCAGCAGGTTGTTGAGCTGATCGCCCAGGCTGGTAACGGTCTTGTAGTCGTTACTGGCAAAGAAGTCGCGGTTGAAGATGATGTAGCTGGATACCCCATGGGAAACCAGTTCAACCTGCGGCAGCCAGAGGTGACGTTCCTGATCTTCGTGCAGGCTGGTCTTGTAGATCAGACCGGACTTCTCCATACCCTTGAGGCGCGCATCAAGCAGACCCAGCCATTGTTCCATAGCAGCTTTATCGGCCAGCAGCTCGGTCTCTACGCGCGGGATGTAGACGAAGTGTTCAGTCAGTTCGATCGGGTACAGACGCGACAGACGCTTGAGGGTTTTCATCACCAGGCGGTAATCATTGACCAACCGCTCCAGCGATTCACCGGACAGACCCGGCGCACCTTCATTGACATGCAAGCTGGCCTCTTCCAGGGCCGACTGCGTCATGTACTCATCCATGGCGTCGTCGTCCTTGATGTACTGTTCCTGCTTGCCTTTCTTGACCTTGTACAGCGGCGGTTGAGCAATGTAGATGTAGCCGCGCTCAACCAGCTCCGGCAACTGACGGAAGAAGAAGGTCAGCAGCAGGGTGCGGATGTGCGAACCGTCGACGTCGGCGTCGGTCATGATGATGATGTTGTGGTAGCGCAGTTTGTCGATGTTGTACTCATCGCGGCCGATGCCACAGCCCAGGGCGGTGATCAGGGTGCCGACTTCCTGAGAGGAAATCATCTTGTCGAAACGGGCTTTCTCGACGTTGAGGATCTTGCCCTTGAGCGGCAGGATCGCCTGAGTCTTGCGGTTACGGCCCTGCTTAGCAGAACCGCCCGCGGAGTCCCCTTCCACGATATAGAGTTCGGAAAGGGCAGGGTCTTTCTCCTGGCAGTCAGCCAGTTTGCCCGGTAGGCCGGCGATATCCAGCGCGCCTTTACGGCGGGTCATTTCGCGGGCCTTACGCGCTGCTTCACGAGCACGCGCAGCGTCGATCATCTTGCCGACTACGGCCTTGGCTTCGTTGGGGTTTTCCAACAGGAAGTCGGAGAAGTACTTGCCCATTTCCTGCTCGACCGCAGTTTTCACTTCGCTGGAAACTAGCTTGTCCTTGGTCTGCGAGCTGAATTTAGGGTCGGGAACCTTGACCGAGATGATCGCGGTCAGGCCTTCACGGGCATCATCACCCGTGGTGGCGATTTTGTGCTTCTTGGCCAGGCCTTCCTGCTCGATATAGGCATTCAGGTTACGCGTCAGCGCTGAACGGAAGCCGGCGAGGTGAGTACCACCATCGCGCTGCGGAATGTTGTTGGTGAAGCACAACAGGTTCTCGTTGAAGCTGTCGTTCCACTGCAGGGCGACTTCTACCCCCACACCGTCGTCACGCTGCACGGTGAAGTGGAACACCTGGTTGACCGCAGTCTTGTTGTGGTTGAGGTATTCAACGAAGGCACGCAGGCCACCTTCGTACTTGAACAGCTCTTCCTTGCCGCTGCGTTCATCCTTGAGCAGGATACCCACGCCGGAGTTGAGGAACGACAGTTCGCGTAGGCGCTTGGCCAGAATATCCCAGCTGAAATGGATATTGGCGAAGGTCTCTTCGGACGGTTTGAAGTGGATCTGCGTGCCAGTGGTATCACTGTCGCCAACCGTGGCAATGGGTGCTGTGGGCACACCATGCACATAGGTCTGCTCCCAGATCTTGCCACTGCGGCGGATGGTCAGAACCAGTTCCTTGGACAGCGCGTTAACCACGGAAACACCCACGCCGTGCAGACCGCCAGAAACCTTGTAGCTGTTGTCGTCGAACTTACCGCCTGCGTGCAGGACGGTCATGATCACTTCAGCGGCGGAAACGCCTTCTTCCTTGTGGATATCCACCGGAATACCGCGACCATTGTCGCGCACGCTGATCGACTCATCCGGGTGGATGGTGATGGTGATTTCACTGCAATGACCGGCCAAGGCTTCGTCAATCGAGTTATCGACCACCTCGAACACCATGTGGTGCAGACCGCTGCCATCGTCGGTATCGCCGATGTACATACCAGGCCGCTTGCGTACGGCATCCAGGCCCTTGAGGACCTTAATGTTATTGGAGTCGTACGTTTGGTTTTCGCTCATGCCTTCACTCCCGGTGGTCGTGGGTCTGGGTGATGCCACCATGTTCCACGTGGAACATGGCAACTGGCGTATCCGTGCGCCAGCCTTCCCTCAACAATTCATGGTCTACACAGGTGATAAACACCTGGCAGTGCAAGTCTTCCAACAATCGACACAACGCACGACGGTGCTGCTCATCCAGTTCTGACGGCAAGTCATCCACCAGATAAATGCATTGGCCGTGCTTGGCCTGATTAACTAAATGCCCCTGGGCAATGCGCAGGGCACATACAACCAACTTCTGCTGCCCGCGCGAAAGTATCTCGGCGGCATTGTGCGCTCCCAAACGCAACCTGAGATCAGCACGTTGGGGCCCTGCCTGGGTATGGCCCAGTTGCTGATCACGGGAGAGGGTAGAGGCGAGTACTGTGTTCAACTCACGCTCTTTATCCCACCCGCGGTAGTAGCTGAGGGTCAGCCCCTCCAGCTCAACCAACTCGTTCAGGGTACGCTCGAAAACCGGTTTCAAGGCCTGAATATAGGCGCGTCGATAACCGTCAATTTCGTCGCTAGCCAGGCATAACTCTCGGTCCCAGGCCGCTTGTGAAGCGGCGTCAAGTGTACCATGCCGCAGCCATGAGTTCCGCTGACGAAGGGCCTTCTGCAGGCGCTGCCAGGCTGGGAGAAAACGAGGTTCCACGTGGAACACTCCCCAGTCGAGAAACTGCCTACGAATCTTCGGTGCACCTTCGAGCAAACGGAAACTATCCGGATTGATCAACTGCAGCGGCAGCGTCTCAGCAAGCTGCGCAGCGCTGCGCGCATTTTGCCCATCGATACGAATCTGAAACTCGCCCTGGCGATCCCGCGAAATTCCCAAACTGCTTTGTCGACCATCGCACAGCTGCACCTGACCGAAAATTGTGCAGGCAAGCTGATCGTACTGAATAACCGGAAGCAAGCGTGTGCTGCGAAACGAACGGGCCAACCCCAACAGGTGAATGGCTTCGAGCAGGCTGGTTTTACCGCTGCCGTTGGCACCGGAGAGGATATTGATACGCGGGGAGGGGGAGAGGGTCACCGGGTGCAGGTTACGCACCGCGGTGACGGTAAAGCGAGTAAGGGACATTCAGTGGTTACAGGCGCATCGGCATAACAACATAAGAAGAGTCGTCATTGTCCGCTTCCTGCACCAGGGCACTGCTGTTGGCATCGGAGAGGATCAGACGCACTTGGTCGGTGGTCATCACGCTCAGCACGTCGAGCAGATAGCTGACGTTAAAACCGATTTCCAGCGAGCCGCCGTTGTAGTCCACGGCGATCTCTTCTTCCGCTTCTTCCTGCTCCGGGTTGTTGGCCTGAATTTTCAGCAAGCCCGATTCCAGTTGCAGACGGATACCACGGTATTTCTCGTTGGACAGAATCGCAGTACGGCTAAACGCTTCGCGCAGCCCTTGGCGATCGGCGACCACCAGCTTGTCACCACCACGCGGCAACACTCGCTCGTAATCCGGGAATTTGCCGTCGACCAGTTTCGAGGTGAAGGTGAACTCGCCAGTGGTGGCGCGGATATGGTGCTGACCAAGAACGATGCTGACGCTACCGTCCTGTTCGGTGAGTAAACGAGCCAGTTCAAGAATACCTTTGCGCGGCACAATAACCTGATGACGCTCGACTTGTTCGATCGCTGCTTCCATCGAGCACATGGCCAGACGGTGACCGTCGGTAGCCACCGCACGGAGGATGCCGGTCTGAACTTCCAGCAACATACCATTGAGGTAATAACGCACATCTTGCTGCGCCATGGCAAAGCTGGTGCGTTCGATCAGACGACGCAGCCGGCTTTGTACCAGGCTAAAGGTCAGCGAGCCTGGGCCTTCCTCAACTGTCGGGAAATCATTGGCGGGCAGGGTGGACAGGCTGAAGCGGCTGCGGCCGGCTTTGACCAGTAGCTTCTGCTCGTCGATACGGATATCGATCAGCGCATCAGAAGGCAGACTTTTACAGATGTCCATCAGCTTGCGCGCCGGTACGGTGATCTCACCCGGCTGCGCAGGCTCTTCCAGGGTCACGCGACCGACCAGCTCGACTTCCAGGTCGGTACCGGTCAGCGACAGCTGCTGGCCTTCGACCACCAGCAGCACGTTAGAGAGAACCGGCAAGGTCTGACGGCGTTCCACGACGCCGGCGACCAGTTGCAGAGGTTTCAACAAGGCTTCGCGTTGAATGGTGAAATGCATGGTCTAGTCCCTTGCCTAGTGGAGTTGCGTATTAGGTAGTCAGCGTACGCAGCAAATTCTTATAGTCCTCGCGGATGTCCGCGTCGGATTCTTTAAGTTCAGCAATCTTACGGCATGCATGCAATACCGTTGTGTGATCGCGGCCGCCGAAGGCGTCACCAATTTCCGGCAGGCTGTGGTTGGTCAGCTCTTTCGACAAGGCCATGGCCACCTGGCGCGGGCGCGCGACTGAACGCGAGCGGCGCTTGGACAGCAGATCAGAAATCTTGATCTTGTAATACTCGGCCACGGTGCGCTGGATATTGTCGATGCTGACCAGCTTGTCCTGCAGGGCCAACAGGTCCTTGAGCGACTCGCGGATCAACTCGATGGTAATGTCCCGGCCCATGAAGTGCGAGTGGGCGATGACACGCTTCAACGCGCCTTCCAGCTCACGCACGTTGGAGCGAATGCGCTGGGCAATAAAGAAGGCGGCATCGTGCGGCAGATCGACTTTGGCCTGATCGGCCTTCTTCATCAGAATCGCCACGCGAGTTTCCAGCTCCGGCGGCTCGACAGCTACCGTCAACCCCCAACCGAAGCGTGACTTGAGTCGTTCTTCCAGGCCTTCGATTTCTTTCGGGTAACGGTCGCTGGTAAGAATCACCTGCTGACCACCTTCGAGCAAAGCGTTGAAGGTGTGGAAGAACTCTTCCTGGGAGCGCTCTTTTTTGGCGAAGAATTGAATGTCATCGATCAGCAGTGCATCCACCGAACGGTAGAAGCGCTTGAATTCGTTGATCGCATTCAGTTGCAAGGCCTTGACCATGTCCGCGACAAAGCGCTCGGAATGCAGGTACACCACCTTGGCATTCGGATTCTTCGCAAGCAGGTGATTACCCACCGCATGCATCAAGTGGGTTTTCCCCAGGCCCACGCCACCGTAAAGGAACAGCGGGTTGTAACCGTGCTTGGGGTTGTCCGCCACCTGCCAGGCTGCCGCGCGAGCCAACTGGTTGGATTTACCTTCAACGAAGTTATCGAAGGTAAAGGTGCGGTTCAGGTAGCTGGTGTGCTTCAGGCCACCTTCTACCTGCACTGTGCGCTCGGTACGCACTGGCGCCTGCTGGCTGGCCGCACCGGCCATGGAATCGAAGCTTGCGCGCAACGGCTCACTGCCAGCGCTGTTCGCCGCCGATCCGGTAGGCAGCGGAGTAGGCGTATCCAACGAAGCTACTGCCGGAGCAGCTACAGGTGCTGCTGCACGTGGGGCGCTGCTGCGTTTACTGCCTATTAATAAGGAAAGATCCGGAACCAGGCCATTGGTCCGTTCCGTAAGCAGCTCAAGCAGGCGACTGAGGTATTTCTCATTGACCCAATCAAGCACAAAACGATTGGGCGCATACACGCGAAGCTGATCGCCTTCGGCTTCGACCTGCAGTGGGCGGATCCAGGTGTTGAATTGCTGAGCAGGCAGCTCATCGCGCAAAAGCTCGACGCACTGTTGCCAAAGTTCCACAGACACGGACATCCCCTAAAATCGAAAGGCGCGAGGCAAAAAACAGCCGTCATTGTAGCTGTCGGGGGGCGAGTTATCCACATGTAAGCATGCGTAGGCACAAGGAAAATCAAGGTCTTATCATGCATGTCAGTTATCCAAAACCACAGCTAAAGGCTGTGGATAACAAAACCTAAGCTCTAGGGATAAGCCCGGGTAAAAACCAGTGGACAACCCTGCTGTGGGTAAAATTGCATTTCATCCTCAGCTTGTGCGCGGTTTCCACACAGTTGCAGCACCACTTTCTGACAGACTTACCCTTGGCGATAAGCCTTTAAAACCGTGGCCTTCAGGTACTTATGCACAGAACCTGGCATAGCTAATAGCTTCTAACGCTACTAAACATCTTTAAATATTCTCTTCTTTATATTTCTTTATCCAGGAAAAGCCTGGTTGGAAATTGACCTGACCCTCGGGTTTCTCTAGAATTGCCGGTCTCTTAAAACGGGGGCCATTCCGGCCCGTAGTCGACCACCCAGGTACCGCACCATGAAACGTACTTTCCAACCCAGCACTATCAAACGCGCTCGCACCCACGGTTTCCGCGCTCGTATGGCCACCAAGAACGGCCGTGCTGTCCTGTCGCGTCGCCGCGCCAAGGGCCGTAAGCGTCTCGCCGTCTAAATTTCGGTCTTGTGGTGAGTCGAGACTTCAGTCGGGAAAAGCGTCTGCTAACTCCCCGGCAATTCAAGGCAGTCTTCGACTCCCCTAGCGGCAAAGCTCCGGGCAAAAATGTCCTGCTGCTGGCGCGCAACAATGAGCTGGATCATCCCCGTCTGGGCCTGGTGATCGGCAAAAAGAGCGTCAAGCTCTCGGTTGAGCGCAATCGTCTGAAACGCCAGATCCGCGAATCGTTCCGCCTGAACCAGGACAATCTGGTCGGATGGGACATCGTGGTGGTTGCGCGTAAAGGCCTTGGTGATCTGGAAAACGTTGAACTGGCCCGCCAGTTTGGCAAGCTCTGGAAACGCCTCGAACGCAGCAAGCCAAGCCCGGCAGCCGTCGCAACCCCTGGGGTGAACGACAGTCCCCATGCGTAAACTGGCTTTGCTTCCCATCCAGTTCTACCGCTACGCCATCAGCCCCTTGATGGCCAGTCACTGTCGTTTCTACCCAAGCTGTTCTTGCTACGCGCTTGAAGCCATTGAACATCATGGCGTCATGCGCGGTGGCTGGCTGACTCTGCGTCGGCTTGGCCGCTGTCACCCGTGGAATCCCGGTGGCTACGACCCGGTTCCCTGCGCGAAAACTTCCCGTTCCTCTTCGATGGCCGAATAATCATGGATATTCAACGCTCGATCCTGATCGTCGCCCTGGCAATCGTGTCCTATATGATGGTTCTCCAGTGGAACCAGGACTACGGTCAAGCTGCCCTGCCGACAGAAATTGCCGCGACCAGCAGCACTGTACCCGGCTTGCCGGATACCACTGCCACCACTTCAACTCCAGCTGGCAGCGACGATATTCCGAGCGCCACCACGGCTGTTGAACCCAGCGCCATCAGTGCCGCACCGGCTGCTGCCAGCGATGAGCTGATTCGCGTGAAGACCGATGTGCTGGATCTGGCCATCGACCCGCGTGGTGGTGATGTGGTGCAACTGCGTTTGCCGCAGTATCCGCGTCGTCAGGACCGTCCAGATGTACCGTTCCAGTTGTTCGACAACGGTGGCGAGCGCACCTACCTGGCGCAGAGCGGTTTGATCGGCAGCAACGCGCCGGACAAATCCAGCGGTCGTGCTCTGTGGAGCAGCGAGCAGAAGAGCTATGAACTGGCCGACGGTCAGGATCAGCTGCAGGTTGACCTCAAGCTCAGCGAAGACGGCGTCAACTACATCAAACGCTTCACCTTCAAACGTGGTCTGAATGCTGATTGTTCCTCCAAGGAACAGCAGCAGAAGAAACCCGGCTGCGTTGATCCTTCGTCCTATCAGGTGACGGTCAGCTACCTGATCGACAACCAGAGTGGTCAGGCCTGGAGCGGCAACATGTTTGCCCAGCTCAAGCGTGATGGCAGCGACGATCCATCGTCCACCACTGCGACCGGTACTGCGACCTACCTCGGTGGTGCGCTGTGGACTGCCGAAGAGCCGTACAAAAAAGTGTCGATGAAAGACATCGACAAACAAGCCTTCAAAGAAAGCGTTCAAGGAGGCTGGGTTGCCTGGCTACAGCATTACTTCGTCACTGCCTGGATCCCAAGCAAAGACAGCACTAACCAAGTACAGACCCGCAAAGACAGCCAAGGCAACTACATCGTCGGCTTTACCGGCCCGGCCATTCAGGTTGCTGCCGGCGCTCAGGGCGAAACCAGTGCAGTTCTGTATGCCGGCCCGAAGCTACAAGGCCATCTGAAGACCCTGTCTCCAGGTCTTGAGCTGACAGTCGACTACGGCATCCTGTGGTTCCTGGCTCAGCCGATCTTCTGGCTGCTGGAAGTTATCCACAACCTGCTCGGCAACTGGGGCTGGTCGATCATTGTGTTGACCATCATCATCAAGCTGATCTTCTTCCCGCTGTCCGCCGCCAGCTACAAATCCATGGCACGCATGCGTGCCGTTGCCCCGAAACTGGCTCAGCTAAAAGAGCAGTTCGGTGACGATCGCCAGAAGATGTCCCAGGCGATGATGGAGCTGTACAAGAAAGAGAAGATCAACCCGCTGGGCGGCTGCCTGCCGATCCTGGTGCAGATGCCGGTATTCCTCGCCCTGTACTGGGTGCTGCTGGAATCGGTAGAAATGCGTCAGGCCCCATGGTTGCTGTGGATTACTGACCTGGCGATCAAGGACCCGTACTTCATCCTGCCGATCATCATGGGCGCGACCATGTTTATCCAGCAGCAGCTCAACCCGACGCCACCGGACCCGATGCAAGCCAAGGTACTGAAAATGATGCCAATCATCTTCACCTTCTTCTTCCTCTGGTTCCCTGCGGGTCTGGTGCTGTACTGGGTGGTCAACAACGTCTTGTCGATTGCTCAGCAGTGGTACATTACCCGCAAGATCGAAGCTGCAACCAAGGCTGCCAACGCCTGAGTCGTAGAGGCTTCTAAGCTGTAACAAACGCCCCTTTTCAGGGGCGTTTTGCTATGCCCAATTCAGGAGAGCCGCATGCAAACCGTCACCGAAACCATTGCTGCCGTCGCCACCGCCCAGGGCCGTGGAGGGGTTGGCATCGTGCGGGTGTCCGGGCCATTGGCCAGTCAATTGGCGCAAGCAATCTGTCAGCGCAAACTGCAACCGCGCTATGCCCACTACGGGCCGTTCTTTGCCGACGGTGAACAGGTGCTGGACGAAGGCCTGGCCCTGTACTTCCCTGGGCCTAACTCCTTCACCGGTGAAGATGTGCTGGAACTGCAGGGCCATGGCGGCCCAGTGGTGCTCGACCTGCTGCTGCGTCGCTGTGTACAACTCGGCGCACGCCTGGCGCGACCCGGCGAGTTCAGTGAGCGCGCTTTTCTCAATGACAAGCTCGACCTGGCTCAGGCCGAGGCAATTGCCGACCTGATCGAAGCCAGTTCCGAGCAAGCAGCGCGCAATGCACTGCGTTCGCTGCAAGGCGAGTTCTCCCGTCGCGTACATGGCCTGACCGAGCGGCTAATAAGCCTGCGTATCTATGTCGAAGCGGCCATCGATTTTCCCGAAGAAGAAATCGACTTTCTCGCCGATGGCCATGTGCTGGGTCTGCTCGATGGTGTGCGTACCGACCTCGCCGGTGTGCTGCGTGAAGCCGGCCAGGGCGCACTGCTGCGCGATGGTATGACCGTGGTGATTGCCGGCCGGCCAAATGCCGGCAAGTCCAGCCTGCTCAATGCCTTGGCCGGACGTGAAGCCGCTATCGTCACCGAGATCGCTGGTACCACCCGCGACGTGCTGCGCGAACATATCCACATCGATGGCATGCCGCTGCATGTGGTGGACACCGCCGGCCTGCGTGATACCGAGGATCAGGTCGAGCGCATCGGCGTCGAGCGTGCGCTGAAAGCTATTGGCGAAGCTGATCGCATTCTGCTGGTGGTAGATGCTACGGCGTCGGAAGCCGATGATCCCTTTGCCCTGTGGCCAGAATTTCTTGACCAACGACCTGATTCGGCCAAGGTCACCCTAATTCGCAACAAGGCCGACCTGTCTGGCGAGTCGGTGGCACTGGAAGTCTGCAACGACGGTCACGTCACCATCAGCCTGTCGGCAAAATCCACCGAGGGCCTGGACCTGCTCAGGGAACACCTCAAGGCCTGCATGGGTTATGAACAGACCTCAGAGAGCAGCTTTAGCGCGCGCCGGCGTCACCTGGAAGCCCTGCGACAGGCGGCCGCTCATCTTGAGCACGGTCATGCCCAGCTAACCCTGGCCGGCGCTGGCGAACTGCTGGCTGAAGACCTGCGCATGGCCCAGCAGGCGCTTGGAGAAATCACCGGTGCGTTCAGTTCCGATGACCTGCTGGGGCGAATCTTCTCCAGCTTCTGTATCGGCAAATAGCCTCGCTTAGACCGGTAGGATGGGTTAGCGACGAGACCGTTGAGCCTGTTATCACTGCCCATTCCACCCGCCGCGTAACCCATCAACTGCACAATATTTCTGATGGGTTACGGCGCATCAAATCCTGCGCCGCATTCGCAATTCCTCCCTGCGCCTAAGCCATCCTACGTCCTGAAATCACAACTTATGCCATCCAGGTAGGCCTCAGCCTGCCCGCAATTGATACGTCCAGCCATTCATTGACTCACCTAAGCCCTGTGGAAAACCCGACCTAAGCCCTGCCTATAACCCGGTGACAAAACGGAGGATAACCGCCGCTGTGGATAACCATAGGTTTCATCCACAGCTTGCGTACGGCAACTGAACAGGCAGACGTCAGGATCAGCACAGACTTTTTAAACACTGCAGGCCTTGAATTTATTGGTCTGTAGCAATCTATCCACAGAAAAGCTGTTGCTAAGTAATAAACATATAAACAAGGCTTTATAAAAATTCATTCATTTATTCTTTATTAACCGACACACCTGCGCAGCCCTTTGCCAGCTGGCTATTTTTTGTGCAAAAGGCTTCATTCACACTGGCTTAGTCCCTATACTTGCCGTCTTTCCAGCTTTTCATCCCAAAAGCCCCCCAATTCTCAACAGGCACGAGGTGCGTGGTGGATTTCCCTTCCCGTTTTCAGGTGATCGTCATCGGTGGTGGCCATGCCGGTACCGAAGCCGCATTGGCCGCAGCACGCATGGGTGTCAAAACCCTGCTGTTGACCCATAACGTGGAAACACTTGGGCAGATGAGCTGTAACCCGGCCATTGGCGGTATCGGCAAAAGCCATCTGGTTAAGGAAATCGACGCCCTGGGCGGTGCCATGGCTGAAGCCACCGACCGCGGTGGCATTCAGTTCCGCGTGTTGAACAGCCGCAAAGGTCCGGCAGTGCGCGCCACCCGCGCTCAGGCCGACCGTGTGCTCTACAAAGCCGCAATTCGCGAAACTTTGGAAAACCAGGCCAACCTGTGGATATTTCAGCAAGCAGCTGATGACCTGATTGTGGAAAACGCCGAGGTCAAAGGCGTTGTCACTCAGATGGGCCTGCGGTTTATGGCGGATTCCGTGGTGTTGACTACCGGAACCTTCCTCGGTGGACTTATCCACATCGGTCTGCAGAACTACTCCGGCGGTCGTGCCGGTGATCCGCCCTCGATTGCCCTGGCGCATCGTCTGCGTGAGTTGCCGCTGCGCGTTGGTCGTTTGAAAACCGGTACGCCGCCACGCATCGATGGTCGATCGGTGGATTTCTCGGTGATGACCGAACAGCCAGGCGATACACCGACACCGTTGATGTCGTTCCTCGGTCGCGCCGAGCAGCAGCCACGCCAGATCAGCTGCTGGATCACCCATACCAACGCGCGCACCCATGAAATCATTGCGGCCAACCTCGATCGTTCGCCGATGTATTCCGGGGTGATCGAAGGTGTTGGTCCGCGCTACTGCCCGTCAATCGAAGACAAGATTCATCGCTTCGCCGACAAAGACAGCCATCAGGTATTTATCGAGCCCGAAGGCCTGAATACCCACGAGCTGTATCCGAATGGCATTTCCACCTCGCTGCCGTTCGATGTGCAACTGCAGATTGTGCGCAGCATTCGCGGCATGGAAAACGCGCATATCGTGCGACCCGGTTACGCCATCGAGTACGACTACTTCGACCCGCGTGACCTCAAGTACAGCCTGGAAACCAAGGTAATTGCCGGGCTGTTCTTTGCCGGTCAGATCAACGGCACCACCGGTTACGAAGAAGCTGGCGCGCAAGGCTTGCTCGCGGGCTGTAACGCGGCGCTGCGTGCTCAGGGCAAGAACAGTTGGTGCCCGCGTCGCGATGAGGCTTACATTGGCGTGCTGGTCGATGACCTGATCACCCTGGGTACCCAGGAGCCGTACCGCATGTTCACTTCGCGCGCCGAATACCGGCTGATCCTGCGCGAAGACAATGCCGACCTGCGCCTGACCGAAAAGGGCCGCGAGTTGGGTCTGGTCGATGATGTGCGCTGGGCCGCCTTCGAAGCCAAGCGCGAAGGCATCATTCAAGAAGAACAGCGCCTGAAAAGCACTTGGGTGCGCCCAGGTACGCCTCAGGGCGATGCGATTGCCGAGCAGTTCGGTACGCCGTTGGCCCATGAATACAACCTGCTCAACCTGCTCTCGCGTCCGGAAATCGATTACGCCGGGCTGGTGGCTATCACCGGTGGTGGTGCGCAAGATCCGCAGGTGGCCGAACAGGTCGAAATCAAGACCAAGTACGCCGGCTATATCGACCGCCAGCAGGACGAAATCGCCCGTCTACGCGCCAGTGAAGACACCAAGCTGCCGCTGGATATCGACTACGCCGCGATTTCCGGTCTGTCCAAAGAAATCCAGCACAAGCTCGGTAACAGCCGCCCGGAAACCTTGGGCCAGGCCTCGCGAATTCCCGGCGTCACCCCAGCGGCGATTTCCTTGCTGCTGATCCACCTGAAAAAGCGCACTGCCAGTCAGCAGTTGGAGCACAGCGCCTGATGTCGTTGGTCACCGCACGCCATGCCGAAGAACTGAGCCAGGGCGCTCTGGAGCTGGGTGTTGAACTCAGCGCACAGCAGCACGAGCAATTGCTCGCCTATCTGGCCCTGCTGATCAAATGGAACAAGGCCTACAACCTCACTGCGGTGCGCGATCCAGACGAAATGGTCTCGCGTCACCTGCTCGACAGCCTGTCGGTGGTGCCCTTCGTCGCCGAGCGCGGTAACAGCTGGCTGGACGTCGGCAGTGGCGGCGGTATGCCAGGCATTCCGCTGGCCATTCTGTTTCCCGAGCGGCAGTTCACCCTGCTCGACTCCAACGGCAAGAAGACCCGCTTCCTGACGCAGGTGAAACTGGAGCTGAAACTGGCCAATCTGCAAGTTATCCACAGCCGGGTTGAAGAGTTCCGACCCGACATGCCGTTCGCCGGCATCTGTTCGCGGGCGTTCAGTTCGCTGGAGGACTTCAGCAACTGGACCCGTCATCTCGGCGACAGCAATACCGAGTGGCTAGCGATGAAAGGTGTGCACCCGGATGACGAACTGCAGGCCCTGCCAGCGGACTTCCGTCTCAGCGCCACCCATGTACTCAAGGTTCCCGGTTGCCAAGGTCAGCGCCATCTGTTGATACTGCGTCGCTCGGTCTAGGGGGAACGGCAGCATGGCTAAGGTATTCGCAATCGCTAACCAGAAAGGCGGCGTGGGCAAAACCACCACCTGCATCAATCTGGCTGCTTCGCTGGTGGCGACCAAGCGCCGTGTGCTGCTGATCGACCTCGATCCCCAGGGCAACGCGACCATGGGCAGTGGTGTGGATAAGCATGCGCTGGAGCATTCGATCTACGACGTGCTGATCGGCGAATGCAACCTGGTTGATGCCATGCAGTTTTCCGAGCACGGCGGCTACCAATTGCTGCCAGCCAACCGCGATCTGACCGCCGCAGAAGTCTCGCTGCTGGAAATGAAAATGAAGGAAAGCCGCCTGCGTTATGCGTTGGCGCCGATTCGTGAAAATTACGATTACATCCTCATCGACTGCCCGCCGGCGCTGTCGATGCTTACGGTCAACGCCCTGGTAGCTGCCGACGGCGTGATCATCCCCATGCAGTGCGAGTACTACGCACTGGAAGGGTTGTCCGATCTGGTCAACAGCATCCAGCGCATCGCTGAACTGCTCAATCCCAATCTGAAGATCGAAGGCCTGCTGCGCACCATGTACGACCCGCGCATCAGCCTGACCAACGATGTTAGCGCCCAACTCAAGCAGCACTTTGGCGACAAGCTGTATGACGCGGTCATTCCGCGTAACGTCCGCCTGGCCGAAGCGCCGAGCTTTGGCATGCCGGCGCTGGTGTATGACAAGCAATCCCGTGGTGCCATTGCCTACCTGGCCCTGGCCGGCGAGTTGGTCCGCCGTCAGCGTGCCAACGCCCACACCGCAACCGCATAAGGAAATTCCCATGGCTGTGAAAAAACGAGGACTGGGACGCGGTCTGGATGCCCTGCTGGGCGGCAGCAGCGTCAGCGCGTTGCAGGAAGAAGCCGCGCAGGTCGACAGCCGTGAACTGCAACACGTGCCTTTGGATCTGATCCAGCGCGGCAAGTACCAGCCGCGCCGTGACATGGATGCCACAGCCCTGGAAGAGCTGGCCGCCTCGATCAGGGTGCATGGCGTGATGCAACCCATCGTGATTCGCCCGATTGGCGGTGAACGTTTCGAGATCGTTGCCGGTGAACGTCGCTGGCGCGCCAGTCAGCAGGCCGGGCTGGACAGAATTCCGGCCATGGTCCGTGAACTGCCGGATGAAGCCGCCATCGCCATGGCGTTGATCGAGAACATCCAGCGCGAAGACCTCAATCCGATTGAAGAAGCCGTCGCCTTGCAGCGGCTGCAGCAGGAGTTCGAGCTGACCCAGCAGCAGGTCGCCGATGCGGTGGGTAAGTCGCGGGTGACCATCAGCAACCTGTTGCGTCTGATTGCCCTCCCTGAAGAGATCAAGACTCTGCTGGCCCATGGCGATCTGGAGATGGGACATGCCCGTGCCCTGCTGGGTTTGCCGGCCGAACAGCAGACTGAAGGTGCGCGACACGTTGTCGCACGCGGCCTCACTGTGCGTCAGACCGAAGCCCTGGTTCGGCAGTGGCTGAACAGCAAAGACAAGCCCGCAGCAGTGGCCAAAGTCGACCCGGACATCACCCGCCTGGAACAGCGCCTGGCCGAGCGCCTGGGCTCGCCGGTGCAGATCAAGCACGGGCAGAAAGGCAAAGGTCAGCTGGTGATCAGCTACAGCTCGCTGGACGAACTGCAGGGCGTACTCGCTCACATTCGTTGAAACAATTGAGCGTGTAGCGACTAGTCGGAAATCACTACCCGGCAGTTGAATGGGGGGGGAACCACCCCTATACTCTGCGCGCATTTCGTCGGCACAAAGTATGCCAAGTTATTGATTTCAAGGTGCCGACGCCCGAGTTCAGCTTTCAGGAAAACAAGATGGACGTTCGCACGCCGAATCGCCTGCCCTTCCATCGCCTTGTTGTTTTCCCGGTACTGCTGGTGCAACTGCTGGTTCTGCTGCTTCTGGCCCTGGTGTTATGGCAGTGGCAAGGCGCAGTAGCCGGTTACTCGGGGTTGTGTGGTGGCCTGATTGCCTGGCTGCCGAATCTGTATTTTGCCCACAAGGCGTTCCGTTTCAGTGGAGCGCGGGCTGCTCAAGCCATCGTCCGGTCTTTTTATGCCGGTGAGGCGGGCAAACTGGTTTTAACGGCAGTGCTGTTTGCACTGACCTTTGCAGGTGTGAAACCTCTGGAACCGCTGGCTGTATTTGGCGTGTTCTTTCTGACCCAGTTGGTCAATTGGTTTTCGCCCCTGCTGATGAAAACAAGACTTTTAAGACCTTAGCGCTCGAGGGATATATGGCAGCAGCAGAAACCGCTTCGGGTTATATCCAGCACCACTTGACCAACCTGACCTACGGTCAGCACCCGGTCAACGGCTGGAGTTTTGCCCACACCGCTAAAGAAGCTCAGGAAATGGGCTTCTGGGCATTTCACGTAGACACCCTGGCCGTCTCTGTCGTGCTGGGCCTGATCTTTATTCTGCTGTTCCGTGCCGCTGCCAAGCGCGCCACTTCCGGGCAACCGGGCAAGCTGCAGAACTTTGTTGAAGTGCTGGTTGAGTTCGTTGACGGCAGCGTCAAAGACACCTTCCACGGCCGCAACGCCCTGATCGCTCCGTTGGCTCTGACCATCTTCGTCTGGGTCTTCCTGATGAACTTCATGGACCTGGTACCGGTGGACTGGTTGCCGATGCTGGCTGCCAAACTGGCTGGTGATCCGCACCTGTACTTCCGCGTCGTGCCGACCACTGACCCGAACGCCACCCTGGGCCTGGCCCTGTCGGTATTCGCCCTGATCCTGTACTACAGCATCAAGGTCAAAGGCATTGGCGGTTTCATCGGCGAGCTGACCCTGCACCCGTTCGGCAGCAAGAACATCGTGGTTCAGGCGCTGCTGATTCCGGTCAACTTCCTGCTTGAGTTCGTCACCCTGATCGCCAAGCCGATTTCTCTGGCACTGCGACTGTTCGGCAACCTGTATGCCGGCGAGCTGATCTTCATCCTCATCGCGATCATGTTCGGCGGCGGTCTGCTGCTCGGCGCGCTGGGTGTTGCCCTGCAGTGGGCGTGGGCGGTGTTCCACATCCTGATCATCGTGCTGCAGGCGTTCATCTTCATGATGCTGACCATCGTCTACCTGTCGATGGCGCACGAAGACAACCACTAAGAGCGCTTAGGCGCTCGCAGTGGACGCCCGCAAGGGCAACCAGAAGTACCGATTTGCTTTACTGCTTTACCTTAGAAAACCTTAACCAATACGACATAAAAAGTCGGGAGGAAAGATGGAAACTGTAGTTGGTCTGACCGCTATCGCTGTTGCACTGCTGATTGGCCTGGGTGCCCTGGGTACCGCCATTGGTTTCGGCCTGCTGGGCGGCAAGTTCCTGGAAGGCGCTGCGCGTCAGCCGGAAATGGTTCCGATGCTGCAAGTGAAAATGTTCATCGTCGCTGGTCTGCTCGACGCCGTGACCATGATCGGTGTTGGTATCGCACTGTTCTTCACCTTCGCGAACCCCTTCGTTGGTCAAATCGCAGGCTAATCCACTCGTTTTCGAGTGAATTGGTTTGATGGACAACGAACGAGCGAGGTGTTGGCGTGAACATTAATGCAACCCTGATTGGCCAGTCCGTTGCCTTCTTCATCTTCGTGCTGTTCTGCATGAAGTACGTGTGGCCTCCGGTCATTACGGCTTTGCAAGAACGTCAGAAGAAGATCGCAGATGGCCTGGATGCTGCTAGCCGTGCGGCTCGTGACCTGGAGTTGGCCCAAGAGAAAGTGGGTCAGCAACTGCGCGAAGCCAAAAGCCAGGCAGCCGAGATCATTGAGCAAGCCAAGAAACGCGGTACCCAGATCGTCGACGAAGCCCGTGAACAGGCCCGCGTCGAAGCTGACCGTGTGAAGGCTCAGGCTCAGGCCGAGATCGAGCAGGAAATCAACGGTGTCAAAGACGCGCTGCGTGCCCAACTGGGTAGCCTGGCCGTTAGCGGTGCCGAGAAGATCCTGGGCGCATCTATCGACCAAAACGCGCATGCGGAGCTGGTTTCCAAACTGGCAGCCGAAATTTAAGCGAGGGGCGCGATCATGGCAGAACTGACCACGCTGGCCCGACCTTACGCTAAGGCTGCTTTCGAGTACGCCCAGGCCCACCAGCAACTGGCCAATTGGTCAGCCATGCTCGGCCTGGCTGCAGCGGTGTCGCAAGACGACACCATGCAGCGCGTGCTCAAGGCTCCGCGTTTGACGTGTACAGACAAGGCCACCACCTTTGTCGAGGTGTGTGGTGACAAGTTCGACGCCCAGGTACGCAATTTCATTCATATCGTCGCTGAAAACGATCGTCTGGCCCTGTTGCCACAGATCGTTGAGCTGTTCGAGCTGTACAAGGCCGAGCAGGAGAAGTCGATCGATGTGGACGTTACCAGTGCCTTCGCATTGAGCGATGAACAGCAAGACAAACTCGCCAAGGTTCTCAGTGCACGGCTCGGCCGAGAAGTGCGTCTGCACGCCGCGGAAGATGCCACCCTCATCGGTGGTGTTGTGATCCGCGCCGGCGACCTGGTTATCGATGGCTCAGTTCGCGGCAAAATCGCGAAGCTGGCCGAAGCATTGAAATCTTGAGTTTGAAGGGGCAGCAGAGCTATGCAGCAACTCAATCCTTCCGAAATTAGTGAAATCATCAAGGGGCGTATCGAGAAACTCGATGTCGCCTCTCAAGCCCGTAACGAAGGCACCATCGTGTCCGTCTCCGACGGTATCGTGCGCATTCACGGTCTCGCCGATGTGATGTACGGCGAAATGATCGAGTTCCCGGGCAGTGTCTACGGTATGGCACTGAACCTGGAGCAAGACTCCGTGGGTGCCGTAGTGCTGGGTGCTTATACCACCCTCGCCGAAGGCATGAGCGCCAAGTGCACCGGCCGCATCCTCGAAGTTCCGGTTGGTCCGGAACTGCTGGGCCGCGTCGTTGACGCACTGGGCAACCCAATTGACGGCAAAGGCCCGCTGAACAACGTCGCTACCGACGCTGTTGAAAAGGTTGCGCCGGGCGTGATCTGGCGTAAGTCGGTCGACCAGCCGGTACAGACCGGTTACAAGTCGGTTGACGCCATGATCCCGGTTGGCCGTGGCCAGCGTGAGCTGATCATCGGTGACCGTCAGATCGGTAAAACCGCTCTGGCCATCGACGCCATCATCAACCAGAAAAACAGCGGCATTAAGTGCGTTTACGTAGCTGTTGGTCAGAAGCAATCGACCATCGCCAACGTGGTACGCAAGCTGGAAGAAAACGGCGCGCTGGCTAACACCATCGTTGTCGCGGCTTCCGCTTCCGAATCCGCTGCACTGCAGTTCATTGCACCGTACGCCGGTTGCACCATGGGCGAATACTTCCGCGACCGCGGTGAAGACGCGCTGATCGTTTATGACGATCTGTCCAAGCAAGCAGTGGCCTACCGCCAGATTTCCCTGCTGCTGCGCCGTCCGCCAGGCCGTGAAGCCTACCCGGGCGACGTGTTCTATCTCCACAGCCGTCTGCTGGAGCGCGCTTCCCGCGTTTCCGAAGAGTACGTCGAGAAGTTCACCAATGGCGCTGTGACTGGCAAAACCGGTTCCCTGACCGCTCTGCCGATCATCGAAACCCAAGCTGGCGACGTTTCCGCGTTCGTTCCGACCAACGTGATCTCGATCACCGACGGTCAGATCTTCCTGGAATCGGCCATGTTCAACTCGGGTATCCGTCCTGCGGTCAACGCCGGTATTTCGGTATCCCGCGTGGGTGGTGCTGCACAGACCAAGATCATCAAGAAGCTCTCCGGTGGTATCCGTACCGCTCTGGCTCAGTACCGTGAACTGGCAGCATTCGCCCAGTTCGCTTCTGACCTGGACGAAGCCACCCGTAAGCAGCTTGAGCACGGTCAGCGCGTTACCGAGCTGATGAAGCAGAAGCAATATGCGCCGATGTCGATCGCTGACATGTCGCTGTCGCTGTATGCCGCCGAGCGTGGTTTCCTGGTCGATATCGAAGTTGCCAAGATTGGTGCATTCGAGCAGGCCCTGATTGCTTACTTCAACCGGGATCACGCCGCATTGATGGCGAAGATCAACGAGAAGGGTGACTTTAACGACGAAATCGACGCTGGCCTGAAAGCCGGTATCGAGAAGTTCAAGGCCACCCAAACCTGGTAAGCCGCAGCGGGGACCGCGAGGTCCCCGCTTGCTAACCCGATAGGTGTCAAATGGCAGGCGCAAAAGAGATTCGCAGCAAGATTGCGAGCATCAAAAGCACGCAGAAGATCACCAGCGCCATGGAAAAGGTGGCGGTCAGCAAAATGCGCAAGGCACAAATGCGCATGGCAGCTAGCCGTCCCTACGCGGAGCGTATCCGCCAGGTTATTGGTCATCTGGCCAACGCCAACCCGGAATACCGTCACCCGTTCATGATCGAGCGCGAAGTCAAGCGTGTAGGTTATGTCGTGGTGAGCTCGGACCGTGGTCTGTGTGGTGGTCTGAACACCAACCTGTTCAAGGCTCTGGTCAAGGACATGGCGAGCAATCGCGAGCAAGGCGTGGAGATCGATCTCTGCGTGGTTGGCAGCAAGGGTGCGGCATTCTTCCGCAACTTTGGTGGCAACATCGTTGCTGCGATCAGCCACCTGGGCGAGGAACCGTCGATCAATGATCTGATCGGTAGCGTCAAGGTAATGCTCGATGCCTACCTCGATGGTCGCATCGATCGTTTGTCCGTGGTCTCGAACAAGTTCATCAATACCATGACGCAAAAGCCGACAGTGGAGCAGTTGATTCCGCTGGTGGCTGATCCGGATCAGGATCTCAAGCATCACTGGGATTACCTGTACGAACCCGACGCCAAACAGCTGCTCGACGGCTTGATGGTGCGTTACGTGGAGTCGCAGGTGTATCAGGCGGTGGTTGAGAACAATGCGGCTGAACAAGCGGCCCGGATGATCGCGATGAAGAACGCCACCGACAACGCTGGCGATCTGATCAAAGACCTGCAGTTGGTTTACAACAAGGCACGTCAGGCAGCGATCACCCAGGAAATTTCGGAAATCGTCGGCGGCGCTGCCGCGGTTTAAGCACGGTTCAAATATTCAGAGGAACCAAAGATGAGTAGCGGACGTATCGTTCAAATCATCGGCGCCGTTATCGACGTGGAATTCCCGCGTGATCAAGTGCCGAGTGTTTATGAAGCGCTGAAAGTAGACGGCGCCGAAACCACCCTGGAAGTTCAGCAACAGCTGGGCGACGGCGTGGTACGTACCATTGCGATGGGTTCGACCGAAGGCCTCAAGCGTGGCCTGAACGTCGGCAGCACTGGCGCAGGTATCCAGGTACCGGTTGGGGTGAAAACCCTGGGCCGTATCATGGACGTGCTGGGCAACCCGATCGACGAAGCTGGCCCGATTGGCGAAGAAGAGCGTTGGGGCATTCACCGTGCCGCACCGACCTACGCCGAGCAAGCTGGCTCCAACGAGCTGCTGGAAACCGGCATCAAGGTTATCGACCTGGTTTGCCCGTTCGCCAAGGGCGGTAAAGTCGGTCTGTTCGGTGGTGCCGGTGTAGGCAAAACCGTAAACATGATGGAACTGATCCGTAACATCGCCATCGAGCACAGCGGTTATTCCGTGTTCGCCGGTGTGGGTGAGCGTACTCGTGAGGGTAACGACTTCTACCACGAGATGAAGGACTCCAACGTTCTCGACAAGGTAGCCCTGGTTTACGGTCAGATGAACGAGCCACCAGGCAACCGTCTGCGCGTAGCACTGACTGGCCTGACCATGGCCGAGAAGTTCCGTGACGAAGGCCGTGATGTTCTGTTCTTCGTGGACAACATCTACCGTTACACCCTGGCCGGTACCGAAGTATCCGCACTGCTGGGCCGTATGCCTTCCGCGGTGGGTTACCAGCCGACCCTGGCCGAAGAAATGGGCGTTCTGCAAGAGCGTATTACTTCGACCAAGACCGGTTCGATCACCTCTATCCAGGCCGTATACGTACCTGCGGACGACCTGACCGACCCAAGCCCGGCGACCACCTTCGCCCACTTGGACGCCACCGTTGTACTGTCCCGTGACATCGCTTCCCTGGGTATCTACCCAGCGGTCGATCCACTCGACTCGACGTCGCGCCAGCTGGACCCGATGGTTATCGGCCAGGAGCACTACGACACCGCTCGCGGCGTGCAGTACGTACTGCAGCGCTACAAAGAGCTGAAGGACATCATCGCGATTCTGGGTATGGACGAACTGTCCGAAGCAGACAAGCAACTGGTATCCCGTGCTCGTAAGATCCAGCGCTTCCTGTCCCAGCCGTTCTTCGTGGCCGAAGTCTTCACCGGTTCGCCAGGCAAGTACGTTTCCCTGAAGGACACCATTGCCGGCTTCAGCGGCATTCTGAAAGGTGACTACGATCACCTGCCAGAGCAGGCGTTCTACATGGTTGGCAGCATCGAAGAAGCTGTCGAGAAAGCGAAGAAACTGTAATCACCCGTGCGCCCGGCAACGGGCGCTTACGGTCTGCCGATACGCGTAGTAGTGTGTAGGCAGATCGATACGTGAGGTTAGACATGGCTATGACAGTCCATTGCGACATCGTCAGCGCAGAAGGCGAGATCTTCTCCGGTCTGGTCGAGATGGTGATTGCGCACGGTAACCTGGGTGATCTCGGTATCGCTCCAGGCCACGCGCCGCTGATCACCGACCTCAAACCGGGTCCGATTCGTCTGGTCAAGCTGGGTGGCGAAGCCGAGGTGTTCTACATCTCCGGCGGCTTCCTCGAAGTTCAGCCGAGTGTGGTGAAAGTTCTCGCCGATACCGTGCAGCGTGCTGCCGATATCGATGAAGCTGCTGCTCAGGAAGCCCTCCGGGCTGCCGAGAAAGCCTTGAATGAGAAAGGCGCGGAGTTCGACTACGGTTCCGCTGCTGCTCACCTGGCCGAGGTCGCGGCTCAGCTGCGTACCGTTCAGCAGTTGCGCAAGAAGTTCGGCGGTTAATTCCGGCGCTTCATCGCAAACGAGTAAAAGGGTAGCCTTGGCTACCCTTTTTCTTTGCCTGCTGTTTTTACCTTTTCAGTGGGTCGGGCTAGGGATTTAGCCCGCCTTCGTCTGCCTGGAATCTGCTCTTATGTCGCTCGATATCGTTATCCTCGCCGCCGGCCAAGGCACCCGTATGCGTTCCGCCTTGCCGAAAGTCCTGCACCCGGTTGCCGGCAAATCCATGCTTGGTCATGTGATCGACACCGCCCGTCTGCTGAAACCGCAAGGCATTCATGTGGTGATTGGTCATGGCGCGGAGCGGGTGCGTGAGCAGCTGGCGGCGGATGACCTGAATTTCGTGCTGCAGAGCGAGCAGCTTGGCACTGGTCATGCTGTGGCCCAGGCGTTGCCGGCATTGAGCGCCGAGCGTGTGCTGATCCTTTACGGCGATGTGCCGCTGATCGAAGTGGAAACCCTGCAGCGTCTGCTGCAACAAGTCAGCGAACAACAGCTTGGTCTGTTGACCGTTAACCTGAACGATCCAACCGGCTATGGCCGTATCGTCCGCGATGAGCAGGGCGTGGTGAAGGCCATCGTCGAGCACAAGGACGCCAGCGCCGAACAACGCCTGATCCGTGAAGGCAATACCGGCATTCTCGCCGTGCCGGGGAAAAAACTCGGCGACTGGCTGGGTCGTCTGTCCAACAGCAACGCCCAGGGCGAGTACTACCTCACCGACGTGATTGCCATGGCCGTGGCCGATGGTCTGGTCGTCGCCACCGAGCAGGCGGCTGACGAGATGGAAGTGCTGGGTGCCAACGACCGCATCCAGCTGTCGCAGCTGGAGCGCCACTATCAATACCGTGCAGCGCGTCGGTTGATGGTGCAGGGCGTGACCCTGATCGATCCGGCGCGTTTCGACCTGCGCGGCGAAGTCACGGTAGGCCGTGATGTGTCGATCGATATCAACGTGATCCTCGAAGGCCAAGTGCTGATCGAAGACGGTGTGCAGATCGGCCCGAATTGCGTGATCAAGAACTCGGTCCTGCGCAAAGGCGCCATCGTCAAAGCCAACAGCCATCTGGAAGGGGCTGAAGTGGGTGAGGGTGCCGATTGCGGTCCATTCGCCCGCCTGCGTCCGGGCTCGGTACTGGGCGCCAAAGCTCATGTGGGTAACTTCGTCGAACTGAAGAACGCCAAAATGGGCGAGGGTGCCAAGGCCGGGCACCTGAGCTACCTGGGCGACGCCGAGATCGGTGCGCGCACCAATATCGGCGCTGGCACCATCACCTGCAATTACGACGGCGCCAACAAGTTCAAGACGGTTCTGGGCGAGGACGTATTTATTGGTTCCAACAGCGCCCTGGTCGCGCCGGTGACGCTGGGTGATCGCGCCACCACCGGTGCCGGCTCGGTGATTACCGGCGATGTGCCGGCCAACACCCTGGCGGTCGGCCGCGCCAAACAGCGCAATATCGAGGGCTGGAAGCGCCCGACCAAGAAGAGCTGATGGAGTTGGCAAGGATGCCGCTACGCAAACGCTGGATAATCCCGGCGCTGTTTCTGGTCTGGGCCGTGCTGCCGGAATGGCCGCAGATTCCGGTGCAGGGCGCTAGTAACCGGGACTGGCATCCGCGCACCTTCTGGTTCGAGCCCTGGGGCCGCTCCGGCGTGCACAAGGGCATCGATATCTTCGCCAAACAGGGCACGCCAGTGTTTTCTGCCAGCTATGGTCTGGTGCTGTTTCGCGGTGAGCTCGCGCAGGGCGGCAAAGTGGTGCTCGCCCTGGGGCCGAAATGGCGCATGCATTATTACGCTCATCTAGACACCATCGACGCTTACCCTGGCCAACCGCTGCTGGCTGGCAGCGTGCTCGGCACGGTGGGCGATACGGGTAACGCGCGAGGAAAACCGGCGCACCTGCATTACTCGATTGTCAGCCTGTTGCCGCTGCCTTGGCGGGCGGACGAATCGACCCAAGGCTGGAAGAAGATGTTCTATCTGGACCCGAACCAGCTTCTGCCAACCCGCTGAAGATAGCTTGGGCCCGCATCGCCAGATGTCGATTCCCGCTTGACGGACAAGCTTCATTAGGTTTTGATTCGCGCCATTATCTTTCGAATCGAAACTTAGCATGTCGAAACGCAACACTCCGCAACGTCGACACACCATTCTTGCCCTGCTCGCCGAGCAAGGTGAGGTGAGTGTGGATGAGTTGTCGAAAGCCTTCGCCACGTCTGAAGTGACCATCCGCAAAGACCTCGCAGCCCTGGAGAAGAACGGCTTGCTGCTGCGCCGCTACGGCGGTGCAGTGCCGATGCCGCAGGAGCTGATCAGCGATATCCAGCCGATCTCCCAGTACAAGCAGGCCATCGCCCGCGCGGGTGTGGCGCGCATTCGTGAACATGCGCGGATCATTATCGACAGTGGCACCACCACCGCAGCGATGATCCCGCAGCTTGGCCACAAACCCGGCCTGGTGGTGATGACCAACTCGATGAACGTGGCGCGTGCCATCAGCGAGCTGGAACACGAGCCGGTGTTGCTGATGACCGGCGGTACCTGGGACCCGCATTCGGAATCCTTCCAGGGCCAGGTCGCCGAGCAGGTGCTGCGTTCGTATGACTTCGACCAGCTGTTTATCGGTGCCGATGGCATCGACCTGACCCGTGGCACCACCACCTTCAATGAACTGCTCGGCCTGAGCCGGGTGATGGCAGAGGTGGCCCGCGAAGTGGTGGTGATGGTCGAGAGCGACAAGATCGGCCGCAAGATTCCCAACCTGGAGCTGCCTTGGAGCAGCATCCATACCCTGATCACTGACGAGCGCCTCAGCCCCGAGGCTCGTGAACAATTAACCGAGCGCGGCATCAAGCTGATCTGCGCGGCTGTTGAAGCTTAAGGAGAAGATTATGTGTGGCATCGTAGGCGCAGTCGCTGAACGTAATATCACCGCCGTGTTGGTTGAAGGCCTCAAGCGCCTGGAATACCGCGGCTATGACAGTGCCGGTGTGGCGCTGCTGACCGAGCAGGGCGATCTCGATCGCCGCCGTCGTGTCGGCAAGGTCAGCGAGTTGGAAAGCGCGCTGAGCACTGAACCACTGGCCGGTCGCTTAGGAATAGCCCACACCCGCTGGGCTACCCACGGTGCGCCAAGTGAGCGCAATGCCCACCCGCACTTCTCCGGCCATGACCTGGCGGTGGTGCACAACGGCATTATCGAGAACCACGAAGAACTGCGCACGGAGCTCAAGGGCCTGGGCTACGTGTTCAGCTCCGACACCGACACCGAAGTGATCGTGCACCTGCTCGACCACATCCTCAAAACGCAGGCGGACCTGACGGCCGCGCTGAAACAGGCGGTCAAGCAACTGCACGGTGCCTACGGCCTGGCGGTAATCAGCAGCAAGCAGCCGGATCGCCTGGTCGCCGCGCGCAGTGGCAGCCCACTGGTGATCGGCCTGGGTCTGGGCGAAAACTTCCTTGCCTCCGATCAGCTGGCCTTGAGGCAAGTGACTGATCGCTTTATGTACCTGGAAGAAGGCGATATCGCCGAGATCCAGCGCGACAGCGTGCAGATCTGGGATGCCGCCGGCCAGTCGGTGACGCGTGAGAGCGTGCAGTACCACGAAGGTGCCGAGGCCGCCGACAAGGGCGAGTACCGCCACTTTATGCTCAAGGAAATCCATGAGCAGCCCAAGGTCGTGCAACGCACCCTGGAAAGCCGCCTGGGTTCCGACCACGTTCTGGTTCAGTCTTTCGGCCCGCAGGCTGCCGAGCTGTTCGCCAAGGTGCGCAACGTACAGATCGTTGCCTGCGGCACCAGTTACCACGCCGGCATGGTCGCCCGTTACTGGCTGGAAGGTCTGGCTGGCATCCCTTGCCAGATCGAAGTAGCCAGCGAGTTCCGCTACCGCAAGGTGGTGGTACAGCCAGACACCCTGTTTGTCAGCATCTCCCAGTCCGGCGAAACCGCCGACACCCTGGCCGCACTGCGCAACGCTAAGGAGCATGCACCTGAGAAAGGCGGTTACCTGGCCAGCTTGGCGATCTGCAACGTTGGCATCAGCTCGCTGGTGCGCGAATCCGACCTGACCCTGCTGACCCAGGCCGGCCCGGAAATCGGCGTGGCCTCGACCAAGGCCTTTACCACCCAACTGGTGGCATTGATGCTGCTGACCCTGGCCCTCGGGCAGGTGCGTGGCACCCTGGATAAAGCCCTGCAAGCCGAGCTGGTAGAAGAGCTGCGCCGCCTGCCGACCCGCCTGGGCGAAGCCCTGGCCATGGACAGCGTGGTGGAGAAAGTCTCCGAGCTGTTTGCCGAGAAGCACCACAGCCTGTTCCTCGGCCGCGGCGCGCAGTACCCGGTGGCGATGGAAGGCGCGCTCAAACTCAAGGAAATCTCCTATATCCACGCCGAAGCCTATCCGGCTGGCGAGCTCAAGCACGGCCCATTGGCGCTGGTGGACAGCGACATGCCGGTGGTCACCGTGGCGCCGAACAACGAGCTGCTGGAAAAGCTCAAATCCAACCTGCAGGAAGTGCGCGCCCGTGGCGGCGAGCTGGTGGTGTTTGCCGATCAGCAGGCCGGCATGAGCAATGGCGAGGGCACCCACGTGGTGAACATGCCGCATATCCACGACGCCCTCGCGCCGATCCTCTACACCATTCCGCTGCAGCTGCTGTCCTACTACGTCGCCGTGCTCAAGGGCACCGACGTTGACCAGCCGCGCAACCTGGCCAAGAGCGTAACGGTTGAGTAAGCAGGCACCAGCTGATGCGTCGTGAAGACATAAGGAGCAAGCAGGCCCAGGGCTTGCTCCTGGATATCCATGTCATCGCCAACCCGTCTAACACCCGGGAGTGGATCGTGCTGTTGAAGAAAGGCGCGGGCACCAGCTTTTTTCTGGTCGATGACCAGGAGCAGGTGGAGTCCTTCGCCGACCTCAATAGCCTGATCGAAGAGCTGCGGCTTCTCGGTATCAAAGGTGCAGAGATCCATCTCTAGGTGTTGCTAGTCGTTTGCTGATCTAAGCAGACGGCGCTGCCTAGGTGGACTCCCCTGCTTGCCTATTAACATCCCCCGCGATTGCAGGGGTACATTCGTGCTTCTATAGCAGCGCTGAACGGCTGAAGTTTTTTTCAGCGCCGCTGTAACGCCTGCTTGTCTCGTCGCTCTAGTTGAATGCCGGCACACAAACCCTTTTTCGTCCGGCTCACCCAGATCACCCGAGGATACGCACATGACCATGAAATCCACCGCTGCTACTGGTGCCGCCATCGCCTTCGCTGCTGCTGCCATGTTCGCCGGCATGTCCGGCACTGTCGTTGCGGCTGAAGAAGCCAAAGTACATTGCTACGGCGTCACGTCCTGCAAAGGCCAGAATGACTGCAAGACCGCTGAAAACAGCTGCAAAGGCCAGGGTGCTTGCAAAGGTCACGGCTTCAAGTCGATGACCCTCGCTGAGTGCAATGCCGCCAAAGGTACTGTCGGCGAGTAAGTGAGCCGGGGCGGCCGCCGTGCGGTTGCCCCGCATCACCCTGCAAGGAGCCAGCGATGAATGCTCAACGCGGCAATCTGGGTTTCGGCCTGGGCCTGCGCAGCACCTATTACCAAGCCATTCTCGAACAACGGCCGGCGATCGACTGGTTCGAGATCGTCTCGGAAAATTACCTGGTAGCGGGCGGCAAGGCCCTCTACTTTCTCGATGCCATCGGCGAGCAATACCCGCTGGTGATGCATGGCGTGTCGCTGTCGATTGGCGGCCCGCATGAGTTGGACCGCGACTACCTGCGTCAGCTCAAACACCTCGCCGCGCGCGTGCAGCCAGCATGGATCTCCGATCACCTGTGCTGGAGCCGGGGCAATGCCCACCAGCTGCACGACCTGCTGCCGCTACCTTATACCGAGGAGAGCCTGCAGCATGTGGCCGCACGGGTGCGTCAGGTGCAGGACGTGATCGAACGGCCGCTGGTGCTGGAAAACGTCTCCAGCTATTTGCGCTGCGCCGATGATCAGTTCAGCGAATGGCAGTTTCTCGCCGCGCTCAGCGAACTGAGCGGCTGCGAGCTGTTGCTGGACGTCAACAATGTCTACGTCAGCGCGCGCAACCACGGCTTCGATGCCTGGACCTTTATCAGCAGCTTGCCCAAGCAGCGTATCCGTCAGTTGCACCTGGCCGGCCACAGCGACTACGGCAGCTACCTGATCGACACCCATGATCAGCCGGTCAGTGATCCGGTCTGGCAGCTTTATCAACGCACCCTGCAGCACCTCGGGCCGGTGTCCACGCTGCTGGAGCGCGACGACCATTTTCCCGACCTGGATGTGTTGCTCGACGAGTTGAACACTGCCCGCCGGTTTGCCGCCCAGGCGCTGCAAGGCACGCCGCAATGCGCCTGAGTGACTGGCAGGCGCAGGTGCAGGCCTACCTGCAGGGCCCCGCTGCCCAGCCCAGCCCGGCGCTGCACGCCAGTCTGCTGGGCAGCGCGGCGCTGAGTGCCGAACAGGGCCTGGCGATTTACCACAACGCCTACCGCGCGCGTCTGCTGGAAGCGTTACGGGGTGATTATCCGGCGGTGCACGGCTGGCTCGGTGATGAGGAATTCGATGCTCTGGCTCTGGCCTATCTCGATGCGCACCCCTCGCAGCATTTCAGCTTGCGCTGGCTCGGTGCGCAGCTGGCTGACTTTATCGACGGCTATCTGGTACCGGCCCAGGCTGCGCCGCTCAGTGAACTAGCGCGGCTGGAATGGGCTTTTACCCTGGCCTTCGATGCGCCGGATGGCCTGCCCCTGAGCCTGACGCAAATGGCCGAACTGCCGGCCGAAGACTGGCCGACCCTGCAGGTTCGCCTGCTGCCGAGCGTGCAGTGGCTGGTTTGTCGGCACAACAGCCTGGCGCTCTGGCGCGCGTGCAAGGAGCAGGGCGATTTCCCCGGTAGTCAGCCGCTGGAGGAGGTGGAGACCTGCGTGATCTGGCGCGATCAGCTGATTACCCGCTATCGCAGTCTGGCGGCCGATGAGGCGGCGGCATTGCAGGGCATGACCGTGCACGGCTGGAGCTTCGCCGAACTGTGCGGCGAGCTGGCGCATCTCGGCGAACAAGCGCCAGCTCAGGCGGTAGGTTGGTTGCGTCAGTGGCTGGCGGATGGGATTTTGCAGCGGGCGAATCACACCCAGCCGTGATGATCTCTGCCCTGTTGGCACATACCCTGACAGGGCATTTTCCTTCAATACAGCGCATTGCGCGGCTGTCAGCCTGACGCTTCCTTTGGTTGTGCTGACAGGTGTGTGATGAATACGCTGTTCTATTCCATGGCGGGTTTTGCCCTCGCTGCTTCGATCTCTCCTGGCCCGGTCAACCTGCTGGCGCTTAGCGCTGGCGCGAGCCATGGGCTGCGCAGCAGCATGCGCCATGTCACCGGGGCGACATTCGGCTTTACCGCGTTGCTGCTGGCCATGGGCCTGGGTTTGCAACAGCTGTTGCAGCAGTGGCCGGCGCTGACGCAATGGGTGGCCTGGTTTGGCGTCGCCTTTCTGCTGTACATGGCCTACGGTCTGGCCCGGGCGGACGGGCAGCTGAGTGGCAACGACGCGCAGCAGCGCCCGTCGCTGTTCAAGGGCGCGCTGATGCAGTGGCTTAACCCCAAGGCCTGGCTGGCCTCGATGGCAGGCATGGGCGCCTATGCGGCAGATGGTGATCTGTGGCGCGTGGGGCAGTTCGCGGCCTTGTATTTCGTGATCTGTTATCTGTCGATCAGTTGCTGGGCGCTGGCCGGGGTTTACCTGCGCCAGTATCTGGAGAATCCGCTGTACCTGCGCCGGTTCAATCGCGTCCTGGCCTTGCTGCTGGTGCTGTCGGCGCTTTATCTGCTGGTCTGATCAGGCGCGGCGATATTGTCCGGGGGTGGCGGCGAGCAGCTGTTTGAAGGTGCGCTGCAAGTGCGCCTGATCGGCAAAGCCGGCGTCCAGCGCCACCTCGGCAATCGACTCGCCACGCTTCAGCCCGGCCTGGGCCACTTGCACGCGGCAGTTGAGCAGGTAGGCATGCGGGGTCATGCCGTAGTGCTGGCGGAAACTGCGAATCAGGTACGAGGGCGACAGCTCGGCGGCGCTGCAGATGTCTTCCAGCTTGAGCGTCTGGGTGCAGTGCGCGCGGATAAATTCTGCGGCCAGGCGAATACGCGGGTTGTCCTCGCGCAGAGGAGCCGGTGCGGGGGCCAGGCGCTGTTGCAGGGTGCTGAAATAGTCGAGCAGGGCGCACTCTTTGCGCAGATGATCGACCGATGCCGCGTTGAGCATGTCGTACAGCTGATTGAGGCCGTTGAACAGTTCAGGGTCGCTGCTGAGGATGGCAGAGAAGGGCTGCAGGGGCTGGTTATGGCTGAAGCCCAGCTGGTGTTGCAGGTCGCCCAGCCAGGTGCTGTCGATGTAGAACATACGATACGACCAGGGCTGCCCATCCACGGGGTTGCAGGCATGCACGTCACCCGGGTTCATCAGCACCAGCGTACCGGCGGCGACCTGCCCGCGCGCCTTTTCATTGAGGTAGGTGCTGCGGCCTTGGGTGATGGTGCCGATCGAAAAACACTCATGGGAATGCTTGGCGTAGCACAGCAGGCGGCCATCGAGGGCTTCGCGCGTTTCCACGAAGGGCAGCGCGGGGTCGCGCCAGAAGCGTGGGGTGGTGGCCTGTTGCTCGGTGCTCATCATGCATACCTGGTTAAATCGGCGTGCCGCCAGCGCTGACTATAGCGGCCGCTGGCACTTGTTCAAACAGTCGAGCGGCTGCGCACTGCGCGGCGCGGTGCTTTGTCTTACCATGCCGGCTCCGCCTTGTTGCGAGCCACGCATGTCTGCCTTTCTGCTGCGTTACCGCGTTGCCCTGATCGTCCTGCTGATTCTGCTCGGCCTGCTGGCGAGCATCTGGCTGGCCGGGCGTTATGCCGAGCAGCGCGCCTGGCAAGAGCGCAGCGTGGAGGCGCGTGGGCAGTTGCAGCTATATGCGCAGTCGATCCACACCCTGGTTGAGCGCTTCCGCTCGGTGCCCGAGGTGCTGGCGCTGGACAGCGATATCAAGTCGCTGCTGCGTGCGCCGACGGACAGCCTGCTGCGCAGCACACTCAACGAGCGCCTGGAGCAGCTCAACAGCGCCGCCGGTTCCAATGTGCTGTATCTGCTTAACGACAAGGGCGAGACCCTGGTGGCCAGCAACTGGCGCGACTGGAGCAGTTTTGTCGGCAACAACTACGCCTTCCGCCCGTATTTTCAGGATGCCGTGCGCCAGTCTTCCGGGCGTTATTTTGCGGTGGGTGTGACCACCGGCATCCCTGGTTATTTCCTCTCCCATGCGGTGCGCGATGACGACGGCACGGTGCTCGGCGTGCTGGTGGTCAAGCTGGAGCTGGAAGAATTACAGCGCGAATGGGCCAGCCAGCCCGGCGTGTTGCTGGTGGCCGACAGCTATTCGGTGGTGATCCTCAGCAACCGCCCGGCCTGGCGTTTTCTCGCCCTCGACAGTTTGAGCGAGCAGGCCCGCGCCGAGCTGGTGGAGGTGCGCAAATACGCCGAACAGGCGCTGCAGCCGCTGCCCAGCACGCTGCGTCGGCAGATCGACAGCGCCAGCCAGTGGCGCCGGGTCGAGGGCCCGGACGGCCCGCGCGACTACCTCTGGCAACGCCAGCCGCTGGATGACGAAGGCTGGACCCTACACCTGCTGCACGAACCGAAAACCCTGGTCGACAGCGTACGCAGCTACCGCCTGGCCGCCGCCGGGGTGTGGATGACCCTGGCGTTTCTGCTGCTTTACCTGGCCCAGCGGCGCAAGACGCAGCGCCTGCAAGCCGGTATTCGTGAGCGCCTGGAGCGTGAGGTGGCGCTGCGCACCGCCGAGTTGCGCGAGGCTCAGGAAGGCCTGGTGCATGCGGCGAAGATGGCGGCGCTGGGGCAGATGTCGGCGGCCATGGCCCATGAAATCAACCAGCCGCTGACCGCCATGCAGATGCAGCTGGGCAGCCTGCGTTTGCTGCTCGACAGCGGTCGGCAGGACGACGTGCGCGAAGGGCTGCAGCGTATCGATGGTCTGCTGCAGCGTATTGCCGGGCTTACCGGCCACCTGAAAACCTTTGCCCGCAAAAGCCCGGCGGGGCTGAGCGAGCACCTGCGCCTGAGCGATGTGCTGGAGCAGGCCCTGCAACTGCTGGCGCCGCGTCTGCGCAGCGAACAGGTGCAGCTGCACAGTGAGATCGACAGCGAGGCGCGGGTGCTGGGCGATGCGATTCGCCTGGAGCAGGTGCTGCTCAACCTGCTGAACAATGCCCTGGATGCCATGGCGGACAGCGTCGTACGGCAACTGCAGATTCGTATCGAGCGTCAGGCCGAGCAGTGCCTGCTGAGCATCGCCGACAGCGGCGGTGGGATCGCCAGCGAGGCGCTGGAGCATGTGTTCGAGCCGTTCTTTACCACCAAGCCAGTGGGCGCCGGCTTGGGCCTCGGGTTGGCGGTGTCCTACGGCATCGTCCGTGAACTGGGCGGCAGCCTCGAGGCGGCCAATGGCGAGCAGGGCGCGGTGTTTACCCTGCGCCTGCCGGCAGCGCCAAATGCGTAGGCTAGATGTCTTGTCGAGAGGCTTTGCTGTTGTAGGAGCGGGCTTGCCCGCGAATCGAGGTCAATTGAGAAACATCGCGGCCAAGGCCGCTCCTACGGTTTTGCAGCGTCCTCTAGTGCTGTTGGCAGCACTTAAGAGGCGCGTAGCCTGGAAAAATACCAAGGCATTACACTGCCGCCGATTGATCAGGAGGTGATATGACCGGGCAGGTAATAGTTGTCGACGATGAAGCCGCCATCCGCGAGGCGGTGCAGCAGTGGCTGGAGCTGTCCGGTTTCAGCGTGCACAGCTGTGCCACGGCGCAGGCCGCGCTGGCGCTGGTCGAGCGTGATTACCCCGGCATCATCATCAGCGATGTGCGCATGCCCGGCACCGATGGTCTGCAGTTGCTCGACAGCGTGCTGGAGCGTGACCGCGACCTGCCGGTGATTCTGATCACCGGGCATGGCGATGTGCCGATGGCGGTGCAGGCGCTGCGCCAGGGGGCGTACGACTTTATCGAAAAGCCCTTTACCCCCGAGCGCCTGCTCGACAGCGTGCGCCGCGCCCTGGACAAGCGCCGTCTGGTCTGTGAAAACCGCCAGCTGCGCCAGCAGTTCGCCCGCAAGGATCAGATCGAGGCGCAGCTTCTCGGGGTCTCCAAACCGATGGAAACCCTGCGCCGGCAGATCCTCGAACTGGCTGGCACTTCGGTAAATATCCTCCTGCGCGGTGACACCGGCAGCGGCAAGGAGCGGGTTGCCCGTTGCCTGCATGATTTCAGCAACCGCGCCGGCAAGCCGTTTGTCGCGCTGAACTGCGCGGCGATACCAGAGCACCTGTTCGAGAGCGAGCTGTTCGGCCATGAAAGCGGCGCCTTTACCGGCGCGCAGGGCAAGCGTATCGGCCGCATCGAACATGCCGACGGCGGCACGCTGTTCCTCGACGAGGTGGAAAGCCTGCCGCTGGCCCAGCAGGTCAAACTGCTGCGCGTGTTGCAGGAGAAAACCCTGGAGCGCCTGGGTTCGAACAAGAGCATCCGCGTCGACCTGCGGGTGATCAGTGCGGTTAAACCGGACCTGCTTGATGAGGTCAAAGCCGGGCGTTTCCGTGAAGACCTCTACTACCGGCTGAATGTCGCCACCCTGCGCATTCCGCCGCTGCGTGAACGCCGCGAGGACATTGCGCTGTTGTTCGAACACTTCGCTCAGCAGGCCGCGCAACGTCATGGCCGCGAGTTGCCAAGCCTGCCACCCAGCGAGCTGACCCGCCTGCTCGGGCACGACTGGCCGGGCAACGTACGCGAGCTGATCAATGCTGCCGAACGCCACGCCCTGGGCCTGAGTGGCGCAGCGGAGAGCGGCGAGGGGCTGCCGCAGCAATCGCTGGCCGAGCAGATGGAGGCTTTCGAGGCGCAATGCCTGCACCGCGCGCTGCAGCACTGCCAGGGCAATATCGCCGAGGTGATGGCGCTGCTGCAGCTGCCACGCCGCACCCTCAACGAGAAAATGCAGCGTCACGGCCTGCAGCGCAGCAGCTATCGACCGGCCGGCAGCAGCGAAGACGACTGATAGCTCGTAGCCTGGATGTACTCCGGGACGCCTATGAGCGCCACCAATGCCCCGGATTGCATCCGGGCTACAACAGCTGTGTCGGGGGATGACGCTGAACGCTCGTAGCCCGAATAAGCCTTGGCGCAATCCGGGTCGCGGCCCCGGATTGCGCTGCGCTTATCCGGGCTACGCTTCCAGTCTCGGCGGAATTTCGCTTATCCCGGTTTTTGCACTGGCGGATTTCCGCTTATTACCGCGGGCAGAACAGCCGTGCAGCGCAACAAAACCGCTCTAGCACGGGCTTTTCCTTCGCTGGCACGGCATCTGCTATAGCCCTTGTCAGCCAGGCACTCGATTGCCTTGGCCTCTATAAGAAAGACAAGAGGTGAATCCCATGCACTGCCCCGCAGCATCTGCGCGCCTGGCGCGTCCCGTATCAACCGCCCATCTCTTGTGCGCTCGGCTCAGGCCGCGCGTGAGCCTCTGCTCCTTTTCGCCCTTGCGTTAGTCCCGGCGCTGCACGCCGCCTGGGTGGCGCGCAGCGTCTACAGTGAAAACCTCTGCATAAAGCCATAACAACGACGGAGACTCTTCCATGCGAATGACCAAACGTTTCAGCCTGTTTGCCGCTGCCGCCGCCTTGACCGCGAGCACTGCGGTACTCGCCGCGCCGACCTTTATCAACGTACTCACCGGTGGCACCAGCGGCGTGTACTACCCGATTGGCGTGGCCCTGTCGCAGCTCTACGGCAACGGCATCGACGGCGCAAAGACCTCGGTGCAGGCGACCAAGGCCTCGGTGGAAAACCTCAACCTGCTGCAAGCCGGTCGCGGTGAACTGGCCTTCGCCCTCGGCGACTCGGTAGCCGATGCCTGGAATGGCGTGGAAGACGCCGGCTTCAAGGCGCCGCTGAGCAAGCTGCGGGCGATTGCCGGCACCTACCCGAACTACATCCAGATCGTTGCCAGCAAGGAATCTGGCATCACCACCCTGGCGGATCTGAAAGGCAAGCGCATCTCCGTGGGCGCGCCGAAATCCGGCACCGAGCTGAACGCCCGCGCCATCTTCAAGGCTGCCGGCCTGAGCTATGAAGACATGGGCAAGGTGGAGTTTCTGCCGTACGCCGAGTCGGTTGAGCTGATCAAGAACCGTCAGCTGGATGCCACCCTGCAGTCCTCGGGCCTGGGCATGGCGGCGATTCGCGACCTGGCCGCAACCCTGCCGATCACCTTCGTCGCCATTCCGGCTGAGGTCACTGCGAAGATCGACAACGCCGCCTACCAGGCCACAGCGATTCCAGCCGGCACCTATGACGGCCAGGACAGCGATGTACCGACCGTGGCGATCAACAACATCCTGGTCAGCCATGAAGGCGTGTCCGATGAAGTGGCCTACCAGATGACCAAGCTGATGTTCGACAACCTTGAGCGCCTGGGTAACGCCCACTCGGCGGCTAAGGACATCAAGCTGGAAGGCGCCGCCAAGAATCTGCCGATCCCGCTGCATCCGGGTGCCGAGCGCTTCTACAAGGAAGCCGGCGCGCTGTAAGGCTGCTGAAGGGTTAACCCTGTAGGTTGGCGCTGTGCGCAGCGCCAACCGCTCCCGAACATGAGCTAGAGCTGCGAATAAAACCGGCGTGCGTGCCACGGCAGGTTTTGTTGGCGACTCTTGTGCTGGCAACGTTGTAGTGAGGGCATCTGCTCCATGAGTGACCACAATCAGGGCCTTGCCGCCAACCCAGGCGACTGGCCGAAAGCGCTGTTCTATGTCGCGCTGCTGTTCTCGACGTTTCAGATCATCACCGCGGCCTTCCACCCGGTTTCCAGCCAGATTCTGCGTGCCGTGCATGTGGGCTTTCTGCTGCTGGTGGTGTTTCTCTGCTTTCCCGCCCGTGGCAAGGCGCAGCCCTGGCAGCCGCTGGCCTGGTTGCTGGGCCTGGCCGGCATGGCCACGGCGGTATACCAATGGTATTTCGAAGCCGATCTGATTCAGCGTTCCGGTGATCTGACTCAGAGCGACATGGTGGTCGGCCTGGTGCTGATCGTGCTGGTGTTCGAAGCCGCGCGGCGGGTGATGGGCATTGCGTTGCCGATCATCTGCGCACTGTTTCTCGCCTACGGCCTGTTCGGCCAGTACCTGCCGGGCGATCTGATGCACCGTGGCTACGGCATCGATCAGCTGGTCAACCAGCTGGCCTTCGGCACCGAGGGACTGTACGGCACGCCGACTTATGTATCGGCTACTTATATCTTCCTGTTTATCCTGTTCGGCGCCTTCCTCGAACAGGCGGGCATGATCAAGCTGTTCACCGATTTCGCCATGGGCCTGTTCGGCCACAAACTGGGCGGCCCGGCCAAGGTGTCCGTGGTGTCGTCGGCGCTGATGGGCACTATCACCGGTTCGGGCGTGGCCAACGTAGTCACCACCGGCCAGTTCACCATCCCGCTGATGAAGCGTTTTGGTTATCGCCCGGCCTTTGCCGGCGGCGTGGAAGCGACCTCGTCGATGGGCAGCCAGATCATGCCGCCGATCATGGGCGCGGTGGCCTTTATCATGGCCGAGACGATCAACGTGCCGTTCTTCGAAGTGGCCAAGGCCGCGTTGATTCCGGCGCTGCTGTACTTCGGCTCGGTGTTCTGGATGGTCCATCTGGAAGCCAAGCGCGCCAATCTGCAGGGTCTGCCGAAAGACCAGTGCCCGAATCCCTGGGCGGCGGTGAAACAGCGCTGGTACCTGCTGATTCCGCTGTTCATTCTCATCTACCTGCTGTTCTCCGGGCGCACGCCGCTGTTCTCCGGCATGGTCGGCCTGGCCCTGACCGCCATCGTGATTCTCGGCTCGGCGATCATTCTGCGGGTATCGTCCAAGGCCATGCGCTTCGCCTTCTGGATTGCCCTGGGTGTGCTCTGCGCCGGCTTCTTCCAACTCGGTATCGGCGTCGTGTTTGGCGTGGTCGCGCTGCTGGTGGCGGTGTGCTGGTTTCTCAAGGGCGGCCGCGACACCCTGACCATCTGCCTGCACGCGCTGGTGGAGGGTGCGCGGCATGCCGTGCCGGTGGGCATCGCTTGCGCCCTGGTGGGGGTGATTATTGGCGTGGTGTCGCTGACCGGGGTGGCTTCGACCTTCGCCGGCTATATCCTCGCCATCGGCCAGGACAACCTGTTCCTCTCCTTGGTGCTGACCATGCTTACCTGCCTGGTGCTGGGCATGGGCATCCCGACCATTCCCAATTACATCATCACCAGTTCGATTGCCGCGCCGGCGCTGCTGGAGCTGGGTGTGCCGCTGATCGTGTCACACATGTTCGTGTTCTATTTCGGCATCATGGCCGACCTTACGCCACCGGTGGCGCTGGCCTGTTTCGCAGCCGCACCGATTGCCAAGGAGAGCGGGCTGAAGATCAGCCTGTGGGCCATTCGCATCGCCGTGGCCGGGTTTATCGTGCCGTTTATGGCGGTGTACGAGCCGGCGCTGATGCTGCAGGGCGACAGCCTGCTGGCCACCTTGTATGTGGTGCTCAAGGCGGTGGTAGCGATTGGCATCTGGGGTGCGGTATTTACCGGTTACCTGCAGGCCAAGCTGAGCTGGTGGGAGCGGGCGCTGGGCTTTGCCGCTGGTGCCAGCCTGATTCTGGCTACGCCGATGAGTGACGAGATTGGCTTCGCCCTGGCCGTGCTGTTTATCGCCCAGCACTTCTGGCGTGCGCATCGCGCCCAGGTAGCGGCGGCATGATCGGCCTGTGTCTGGGCCTGGCGGGCGCGGTATGGGCAGAAGTACCCACGCCGAGCTTTACCCTGGCCTGGACACACAGCATCGAGAAGATTCGCTGGGAAGAGGATTACCGCGTCACGCCTGAGGGCTTGCTCCTCGGCGAAGCGCGGGTCAAGGGTTCCGGGGCCGGTATGGAGATTCCAGACGGCGCCGAACTGCGCGAGGGCAGCTGGCATTACCAGCGTCAGCTACCGCCCTTGCAACCCCTGCGTTTGGGGCGAACCCCCGAGGCAGGGGATTATCAACTGTGTTTCAACCAGCGTTGCCACTCGATGAGTGAATGGCTCGGCCCGCCACAAGCGACCCAGCCGGCGTTGGAACTCTGGAGCTGTGAGCAGAGCTCCCCGGCCGCTTCGGCGGCAGGCCAGGACGACCGCTAAGGCGACGTCTGCTCCCGGGCCACAAGCCCTGGCGTAAAAAGAGGAGAACCCCCATTTGGCACAGCCGGTGGGGGTTTTGTTCGTTTGCAGTAAGGGTTAGCTTCAGCCGATTGACTGACAAGCAGGATGTTATGAGCACCATCACCTATTACCTGGATATGCAGCACCCCGAGCAGATCCGCGCCAAGCCGCTGCCCGCCGAGCTGAGCGTGGTGGAATGCCAGCTCAAGCAGTTTCAGCTCAACCGCTTTCTCTACCAGCTGGTTGGTGAGCCCTGGCAATGGACCGACAAACTCAGCTGGAGCGACGCGCAGTGGCGCGAGTTGATCGAGCAGCCCCATCACCGCACCTGGGTGGCCTATCACCAGGGCGCGATTGCCGGCTATTACGAGCTGCTGCGTGATGCCGACGGCGTCGTGGAAATTCTCTATTTCGGCCTGGCCGAGGCCTTCTTCGGTCAGGGCTTTGGTGGCCCGCTGCTCACCCATGCGCTGCAATCCGCCTGGGCCTGGCCGGGCACCACCAAGGTCTGGGTGCATACCTGCAACCTCGATCACCCCAGCGCATTGGCCAACTACCAGGCGCGTGGCCTGCGTATCTACCGTGAAGAGGTCGAGGCGGACGCTTCCTAAGAGGGTCTACGCTTGCAGGGTCGCCCACTTGATTCAGGAGCCGCTTATGCGCCGCGCCCTCCGTAATCCCATACTTCTCAGCCTCTGCCTGCTACCCGCCCTGGCCAACGCGCTGGATATTCAGCCCGGCCTCTGGGAAATCAGCTCGAACAACATGCAGGTCGGTGGCCAGGCCGTGCCGGGGATGGAACAGATGCTCGAGCAGATGAAAAACCTGCCGCCCGAGCAACGCCAGATGATGGAGCAGATGCTGGCCCAGCAGGGTGTGCAACTGGGCGACAAGGGCGTGCGTATCTGCATGAGCGCAGAACAGATCAAGGCTCAGCAGCTCCCCCTGCAAGACCCCGAATCCGGCTGCAGCAATGAAGTCACCGAACGCAGCGACCAGCTGTGGAAATTCCGCTTCAGCTGTCCCAATGGCCAGGGTGAAGGGGAGACGCGCTTTGTCAGCGACAAGGAGTTCACCTCAACGGTCAACGGCACTTTCGACGGTCAGAGCAGCAGCATGCAAAGCCATGCGCGCTGGGTGGCGGCGGATTGCGGTGCGTTAAAGCCCTAGCACCCTGAAAGGCCGCTGAAGTACTCCCGGCGTTGCCAGCGCAGCCTGTCAGCGCTCGTCGAGAGGGCTGGCGATACCGTGGCGTTCTTTGAGGCTTTGCACCAGCTCGGCCTGGCTGGTGAGGAAGGCATTGAACTGTTCGATCACCTGCGGGTGATGGATGCTCGACAGGTAGTAGTGGTCATCCTGATAGGGCAGTTTGGGGTCGAACACCAGCGCATCACCTGCGGCATGGTTGTACAGCTGATGCCGCACCACCTGTGGGTTGAGGTAGACGCCATCGACCCGGTCGCTCATGGCCATGGCCAGCAGTGACTCGATCTGGTTGGCCTGGATCAGGATGATGCGTCCTGCTTTGATGTCATCCAGATAGGGCCAGGGGGTGAAGCCGCGTTGAGTGCCAAGCCGGCGCAAGCGCTGTTTGCCCTGACCAACAAACTGCGGTTTGACCAGCACACCATCCACAGCCGCAGCGGCGGTCAGGCTGTAATGCAGGTGATGGCCCTGTTTGATATCGGCATTCCAGCGCGGGTTGTCCGGGTACTTGAACGCCACCCGATCATTGAGAAAGTCGCTGAGCAGACGCCGCACAGGCAGTGGCTGGTAGATGAACTGATGGCCCTGGTAGGCGGCAAACGCGTCCAGCAGGTCCCGGCCATAGCCCAGGTATTGGCCATCCTGCACATTGGAATAAGGCAGGTAGGGCTGCAGTTCGACTCCGACCGTAAAGGTCTCGGCTCGTACTGCTGTTGCAAGGCTGCAGCACAGGCAGGTCAACAGGGTCAGCAGGGCTCTCATCAATGACATCTCGAACAACGACCCTGAGCAGGCCATAGGCAAACCATAGCTAATTGCCTCGTCCTGCGGGAAGCAACGTGTCGATAAAGTCTGACCAGGCAGATGAAAAAATCCCCCGGTAGCAGGCGCCAATGGCCGCCAATACTGGCCTTGCGCCTGCACACATCGGTCTAGGCTGTTACCCTGTACCCCGCAGCTGCCGGCTTGGCGGCTGTACGAGTAGGGCAATCCCGTCCTCGTGCGCGTAAAGCGTGCCACACGTCAAAGGAGCACCCAATGGGGCAGAAACCTTCGTCTGACACGACCCCGCAACCAGAAGCGGTAACTCTGGACGGCATCCCGGCACCCACCGGCGACGCCAATCTGATCGACACCGACTACGTTATCGGTCAGGACAATATCCAAGGCCAGTTTTCCTTCAGCCTGGATATTCACGGCAAGGTCTTCATCATCTCGGCGGTCACCGCCATCCTGTTTGTGGTGTTGACCATGGCCCTGCAAAGCCAGGTCGAACCACTGTTCAGCGCCCTGCGCAACTGGCTCACCCACCACCTGGCCTGGTTCTTTATCGGTGCAGCGAACATCTTCGTGCTGCTCTGCCTCGGCCTGATCGTCTCGCCGCTGGGCAAGGTACGCATCGGCGGCATGGACGCAAAGCCGGATTACTCCTACCTCGGCTGGTTCTCCATGCTGTTCGCCGCCGGTATGGGTATTGGCCTGATGTTCTATGGCGTCTCCGAGCCGATGTCGCACTTCAGCGCGGCCATGGGCGGGGTCAGCGTCGGTGAGGATGGTCTGCGCACCGACTGGGCACCGCTCGGCGGCGCCGCCGGCAATGCCGAAGAGGCGATACGCCTGGGCATGGCCGCGACCATCTTCCACTGGGGCCTGCATCCCTGGGCGATCTACGCCATCGTCGCGCTGTCGCTGGCGCTGTTCTCCTTCAACAAGGGTCTGCCGCTGTCGATCCGCTCGATCTTCTACCCGATTCTCGGTGAGCGGGTTTGGGGCTGGCCGGGGCATATCATCGATATCCTCGCGGTGTTCGCCACCCTGTTCGGCCTGGTCACCTCCCTCGGCCTGGGCGCGGAGCAGGCGGCGGCGGGTATGGAATACCTGTTCGGCATTACCTCCAGTGACACCAGCAAAGTGCTGCTGATCATCGCCATCACTATCATCGCCCTGGTCTCCGTGGTGTCTGGCCTGGACAAGGGCGTCAAACGCCTTTCCGAGCTGAACATGGGCCTGGCCATGGCCCTGCTGCTGTTCGTGATTATCGCCGGGCCGACCCTGGCTATCCTCACTGGCTTCTTCGACAACCTTCTGGCCTACCTGCAATACCTGCCAGCACTGGCCAACCCCGTCGGCCGCGAAGACGCTAACTTCAGCCAGGGCTGGACGGCCTTCTACTGGGCCTGGTGGATCAGCTGGTCGCCGTTCGTGGGCATGTTTATCGCCCGCGTCAGCCGTGGTCGCAGCGTGCGCGAGTTCCTGGTTGCCGTGTTGCTGGTGCCGTCCCTGGTCTCGGTGCTGTGGATGACCGCCTTTGGTGGCACGGCGATCAACCAGTTGCTGGTCGATGGCTTTACCGGTGCGCAGGAGGCGGGCCTGGAACTCAAGCTGTTCAGCATGCTCGGTGAACTGCCACTGAGCAGCATCACCTCGCTGATCGGTATCGTGCTGGTGGTGGTGTTCTTTATCACCTCATCGGACTCCGGCTCGCTGGTGATCGACACCATCACCGCCGGTGGCAAGGTCAACTCGCCGGTACCGCAACGCGTGTTCTGGTGCACCATCGAAGGCGTAATCGCCATCGCCCTGCTGCTCGGCGGCGGCCTGGTAGCCCTGCAGGCCATGGCGGTGTCGACGGGGTTGCCGTTCACCATCGTGCTGTTGGTGGGCTGTGTGTCGATCGTCAAAGGCCTGATGAGCGAACCGCGCTGACCATTGCTGTTGAGTCGTACAAGAGCGCGCCTTCGGGCGCGCTTTTTTATGCCCTGCGTTTGGGTGCAGCGGCGACGGACAACGGTGTTGCTTGCCTCTTCGCTACTGCTGCTGGCGCCGCAGCCATTCAGCGGCCACGTCGCCCATTGTTTTGGGCGACCCATCTTTTATCCACGCCATAAACGCGCGATTAAATTGGAAGCCAGGGCCGCAAGCTTGCGTCAAAAACCGGCGAACATTCTGTGTATTTCGATAGGTCGTAGTGATCGGTGTTTCTGCCGTTATCCTGTCGCTGTGCCAGTCGAAACTAGTCATCCTGAGTTCTCGAAGTCGTAAATCCGGGCTGGATTATTTAGAAGGCTTGTACAGCGTATAAATCAATCGTGGTGGTGTGTAGCGCCTAAGTCGTTTCTGCGTAGCGGCCTCAACTCCACAATTCCCCCACCGGCGTATCCGCCGCATAGCGCGTCGCCACCTGCGCCTGCAGTAGCTCGGCGGTGGCCAACGCATCGGTTAACGCATGGTGCGCCTGGTACAGCGGCAGGTTGTAACGCAGGCGGCTATCAGCCAAACGAATCGACACCGGTTGGCGGCCCAACAAGCGGCCCAGCCAGCCTGGCTGGCGCTTGGGATACAGGCGCGCCTCCAGCTGCATGGTGTCGATCACCGGGAACTGCAAACCTTCACCCACGTGCTGGCGCAGCGCCTGGTTGAGAAAGCTGCGCTCGATGTTGCGGTAGTGCACCACCATCACCTTGCCGGCCATGACCGTCAGCAGTTCGTCGAGGATTTGCTCTAAGCGCGGTGCGTGGCGGATGTCGGAGTGGGTGATGTGGTGGAAGGTCACCGATTCGCCGCTCAGCTCGCTGGCCGGTTTGACCACCCAGTAGCGCGCTGCGCCGCAGCGGATGCGTTGCAGGCTGAAGGGCAGCAGGCCGAGGCTGACGATGGCGTGCTGATTGGCGTCCAGGCCGGTGGTTTCCACGTCCAGGGCCAGTAGCGGCACCTGCTCCAGCGGGGTGTCGGCGGTTACGCAGCCGGCCCGGTAGAAGGCTTGCAGGCGTGGGTCGCGGGCGTTGGCGGCTAGTTCGGCAAAGCGCGCGGCCCAGTCCAGTGCTGTGGCGGTCACAGGGTTTTGCCCGGTTGTGCGGGGTAGCGGAAGCGCAGGAATTTTTGCGCGTTGCTGAGCACGCCAAAGGCTTCCTTGAGGGTGTGCCGTTCGCTGGCGGACAGCGTTGCCGGTTCGATGTAGTTGCCTGGCGGGCGCCCTTCGGCCGCGGCCAGGGCTTGGTGGCGCACCCGCACCAGGCTGAGAAATTCCAGGGCGTAGCGCAGCTGGCTGATGGCTTCTGGCTGCAGCAGTTTGGTTTTGCCGATGGCGTCCAAGCGCTCCAGGGAGTTCTGCGCTTTGCTGCCGCAGGCCAGGGCGTGCACCCGGATAAGGTCGGTGAGCGGCGCGGTGCCACGGCCCTTGAGGTTGATGATGTGCTTCTGCTGGCCGTCGGTTTCCATCACAAAGGTGCGGAAGAAGCCCAGCGGCGGCGTGCGGTTGAGGGCGTTGCGCGCCAGGGCGGCGAGGAAGGCCGGGTTGCTGCTGGCTTTCTGCGCGAGCAGGTCTTTGAGGTTTTCCACCAGTTCGACCTCGCCATACACGCCGTCGAGGTCGAAGAAGATGCAGCTGTTGAGCAGGGTCTGCGGCTTGGGTTGGTCGATCCACTGCTGGAAGTAGCCGCGCCAGACACTCAGCGGCTGCCGCCACTGGGCGTTGCTGGCCATGATGCCGCCCTTGCAGTAGCTGTAACCACAGGCGGCCAGGCCGTCGCTGACGAACTGGGCGAGGGCGGCGAAGTAGGCATCGTGCTGCGCCGGATCGAAGCGGTCATCGAGCACCAGGGCGTTGTCCTGATCGGTCACCAGCAGCTGTTCATCACGGGCCATGGAGCCGGCGACCATAAAGCAGTAAGGCACCGGCGGCGGGCCGAGTTGCTGTTCGGCCAGTTCCAGCAGGCGCTGGGTAAAGGCGCGGCCGATGCCGGCCATGGCGCTGCCGACCATATGCGCGGTGGCCTGTTCGTTGACCATGCGCACGAAGGTGCCGCGCAGGTCCGCCAGCAGGCTCTGCAGGCCGGCGACATCCGTTTGGTTGAAGATCGAGTTGACCAGGTACAGGCTGCTCTGCGACTCGTAGCGGATGATGTCGCTGAGGTTGATCAGGCCTATCGGTCGACGCCGCTGCATCACCGGAAGGTAGTGGATGTTATGGCGCAGCATGCACAGCATGGCGTCGAATACGCTGTCATCCGCCTGAACGGTGATGGGATTTGGCGACATCACCTCGCTGACCGGCGTGGCGCTGTCCAGCCCAACGGCGAGCACACGGGTGCGCAGGTCGCGGTCAGTGAGGATGCCGACCATGCCGGCCGAAGATGCGCTGTCGCCGACGATCACCAGAGAGGACACGCTCTGTTCGGTCATCAGCTGCGCGGCCTGCTGCACGGTGGTGTGCGGTGCCGCGCTGACCGCCTGGCGGGAGATCAGTTTGCGCACCTTGAGCTGGATCAGCTCGCTGGCCTGGCCCTGGCTTTCCACCGCCGATTTGAGCCGCGACTGGCCTTCGGCTTCGACGAACTCTGCAAAGCCGTCGTGTTCTTCACACAGCTGGGCGAACAGCGTGGCGGGGATAAAGTAGATCAGGCTGTCTTCAATCGCCCGCGCCGGGAAGCGCACCTTGTTGCTGCGCAGCAGGCCGGCCTGGCCGAAGATGTCGCCCTCGCTCAGGCGGTTGTACAGCGCGCCGTTGCGTCGGTAGATTTCCACCGCGCCGCTGCGTACATAGTGCAGCTCGTGAATCGCCGCGCCGTACAGCAGGATGTCGCTGCCGGCCTTGAAATAGGCCACCTCGATCTGCCGGGCGATGGCGTCCAGGCTTTCGTCGGGCAGCGCATCGAAGGGCGGAAAGCGCTGCAGGTGATCGCGGATTTCCAGTAACTCGATCTGCATGGGGTGCCTCGCAGTGGCTGGCCCTAGAGGATACGGCGATTGTCCGGTGCTGTCCGCCTTGCTGGGGTTACCGGGTGTGGCGACCAGGGGCGGGGATGATCAGAGGGTTGGATATCCACGGCTATGCTGAGTTGTCTGTTGGCGTGATGTTGCAGTCCTTGTGGGAGCGGGCTTGCCCGCGATTGCGGTCAATAGAAAAACATCGTGGGCATGGCCCGCTGCTACGGATGGCGCGAAACCCGCTATCGCTGTTGGCAGCCCGTAATTAAGACAACGCTTTTTAACGACCTGCTGTTCAAGGAGTGGCTATGCAAGGGGCGGGATTCTGGGTGGTGCTGGCGCTGCTGGTGGCGCTCGCCGGGTTGACGATTTATTACTACAACCGCCTGGTGTTCAACCGCGCGCGGGTGGCCGAGGCGTGGAGCGGTATCGACGTGCAGCTCAAGCGCCGCGCCAGCCTGATTCCAGCGCTGGTCGAGTGCGTGCGCCAGTACATGAAGTACGAGCAGGGTACGCTTGAGGCGCTGGTGCAGGAGCGTATGCGCGCCGTGCAGCTGGCCGATTCGCCGCTGGGCGAGCGGGCGCCGGTGGAGGCGCACCTGGGCACGCAGCTGCGCCAGTTGTTTGCCTTGATCGAGGACTATCCGACGCTCAAGGCCGATGGTCAGTTTCTCGATCTGCAGCGCAATCTCACCGAGGTCGAGAACCATATCCAGATGGCCCGGCGCTATTACAACGGCGCGGTGCGCGAGTTGAATGTGCTGGTCGAGTCGGTGCCGAGCAACCTGGTGGCGCGACCCTTTGCCTTTACCCAGGCGGAGTACTTCAGCCTGGATGACCCGCGTGACGCCCAGTCGCCAAAAATGGAGTTTTGACATGCTGCGAGTGCTGCGTTTTGCCCTGTTGAGCCTGTGCCTGCTGCCGTTGTGGGCCGTTGCAGCCGAGGCGATTGAAGACTTTGCCGTGACCCTGCAGGTGCAGACGGACGGCAACCTGCTGGTGACCGAACGGATTACCGTGCAGGCCGAGGGTGAGCAGATCAAGCGCGGCATCTACCGCGATCTGCCGGTCAGTTACAGCTTGCCCCTCGGCCTGTTGCAGAGCAGCCCGATCACTCTGCTTGCGGTGAGTCGCGATGGCCAGGCGGAGCGGGCGCGGGTTGAGCAGAACGGCAGCTGGGTGCGCTATTACCTCGGCTCGGCCGACCAGCTGCTGCAGCCGGGGCGTTATCAATACGAACTGCGTTACCAGGTTGAGCGCCAGCTGTTGCATCACTTCAATAGCGACGAGCTGTACTGGAACGTCACCGGTAATCAGTGGGTCTTCCCGATTCTCAAGGCATCGGTCGAGGTCAAGCTGCCGCCGGGTGCGCGGATCGGTGATGTGGCCGCCTATACCGGGGCCGGCGGCGAGCAGGGCGAGGCCTATGAGGTGCTCGAACAGCGCGACGACTATCTGCGCCTGGCCACCACCGAAGCCTTGCCGGCTTACCACGGCCTGACGGTGGCAGTGGAGTGGCCGGCCGGGCTGGTGTCGCGTCCCGGTTTGCTTGAGCGTGCTGGCAACTTGCTGCGTGACAACCTTGGCCTGCTGCTCGGCGCGCTGTTGCTGATTGGTTTGCTGCTGTTTTACCTGCGTGCCTGGGACCGGGTTGGCCGTGATCCGCAGAAAGGCCTGATCATTCCGCTGTTCGAGGCACCGCAAGGCATGAGCGCGGTGCAGGCCGGCTACCTCTGGCATCGCGGTTTCAAGGGGCATTTTCAGGACGCCCGGGCGTTCAGTGTGTGGCTCACCGATATGGCGATCCGCAAGCACCTGCATATTGAAGACAAGCCGCGTGGCGGCGGTTTTACCCTGGCCCGTGGCAAGGGTGAACGGGCTGATTTCAGCGAGGCTGATCGCGAGCTGCGCAAGCGCCTGTTTCCGGCCAGCAAGGAAGGCATCGCCCTGGAGATTGGCAGCGACTACGAGCCGCGCCTGGCCGATGCCGTGGCTGGGCTGAAAACCCAGCTGCACACCCAGGGCAAGGCCTGGTTCAGCAATAACCGCGGCATCTGGACCTGGGGGCTGATCTGGGCGCTGGTTGGCTGCCTGGTGATGGTGCTGGTCGATGCCCGCAGTGAAGACGATGTCGCCACCAGTCTGGCCGGCGTGGTGTTCACCCTGGGCTTTGGCGTGCCGTCGCTGTTTGTGCTGTATATGGCCTGGAACCAGCCCAGTTTGGGCAAGCAGATCGGCCTGGGGCTGGCGGGGTTGATGTTTGTCTGGCCGGTGCCGGTTGGCCTGTGGATGCTCAGTGATGCGGCGTCGGTGCCGGCTTTGCTGCTGCTGTGCATCTATGTGCTGCTGGTGGTGCTGTTCTATTACCTGCTGCCAGCGCCATCGATCGAAGGGCGGCGTTTGCTCGATCAGCTGGAAGGCTACCGCGACTACCTGCAACTGGCCGAAAGCGATGCGCTGGCCCTGGCCGGCAATGCCCCGGCGATGAGCATTGCGCTGTATGAAAAACACCTGCCCTACGCCATGGCCCTGGGCGTCGAGGACAAGTGGAGTGCGCGCTTTAGCGCAGCGCTGGCCAGCGGTCTGATCGACCCGGCGCAGCGTGACTATCAGCCCGACTGGTACCACAGCCGCAGCAGTTTCAGCACCCCGCTGGCGATGAGTACCGCCCTGGCAGCCGGCCTAAGCAGCGCCACGGCATTGGCCTCATCGCCACCGTCGAGCAGTTCATCGGGGGGGGGCGGTTCATCTGGCGGAGGTTCGTCAGGTGGTGGCGGTGGTGGCGGTGGCGGCGGCGGTTGGTAGGGCGCGGTTCGGCTCGGCGGCGCATGCTTTTGTAGGAGCGGGCTTGCCCGCGATCACGGTCAATGCAACAACATCGCGGCCAAGGCTGCTCCGGCCATCGGCTTGTAGGCGCGGGCCATGCACGCGATTCGCACGCATGGATTAGGCATCCCCGCGGTTCCTACAGGGTTGTGACAGTTGAACCCTCTCACAACCCTAGGGCTTGCGGGTTTCCTGCAACTTGGCCAGCAAGGCTTCGCTTTTTGCCAGCTGCTCGGCTTCGCTGAGCTGCGGGTTTTCCAACACGCTGTCGAGCTGCGCGATCAGCTCGCTCTGGCGGTTGATCCGCTCATCGAGCTTTTCCAGCTTGCGCTGGTTGAACCAGTTCCACAGCGCCAAGGCGCAGGCGGCCAGCACCACGGCGACCAACACGATAATCGTCAGGGTATTCATTGCGGCTCCAGGGTTTTGCGCATCAGCATGCGCGGCAAGGTAACAGCGCCGCGCGTTACCGTCTGTGCCTGTCGCACAGAAAAGCCTTGGCGGGCAAAAAACGCCTGGGCCACCAGGCTGGCCTCGGTAAACAGCTCGCGCACCCCTGCCGCGCGCAAGCGTTGCTCGGCAGCGGCATACAAGGCGCTGGCCACACCCTGGCGGGCATAAGCGGGCGCGCAGTACAGCAGGTCGATATGGCCCTCCAGGCTAAAGCCGATAAATCCGGCAGTTGCGCAGCCATCTTCGGCGATAAGTAGCTCAATTGAAGCTAAACGTGCTTGCCAGGCTTGCAGGTCTGCAACCTCGGGAGACCAGGCCTGACGCTGCGCGGCGTCGTAGTGCGCAGTGGTCAATTGGCTGACTGAGGCCTGAAACAACGCGACCAATGCTGTCAGGTCATCAGCGTGATAGGTGCGTAGGTGCAGGGACGGTGGCATGGGTGAGTGTCGTGCGGTGGGCGTGAGGAGATTGTCCGTCGCAGTGGCATGCGGCTCAAGGGCCCGGTGCATCGTCCGGGCCTTTGCCGTTGGGCGGATCAGTCCGCGTGCTGAGCGGGCATACGCGCCTCGGTGCGCAGCCGTTCGACCAGCTCATCCAACGGCAGGCTGCCGAGGTTGTCGCCAGCGCGGCTGCGCAGGGTGACGCGGCCTTCGGCTTTTTCCTGTTCGCCGATGACCAGTAGGTAGGGCACTTTTTGCAGGGTGGCTTCGCGGATTTTGTAGCCGATCTTCTCATTGCGCAGATCCACGCTGGCGCGCAGGCCGACGCGTTTGAGAGCAGCGAGCACCTGGCGGGCGCAGTCGTTCTGCCCTTCGGAGATGGTCAGCACGGCGGCCTGTTGCGGGGCCAGCCACAGCGGGAACAGCCCGCTGTAGTGCTCGATCAGAATGCCGGTGAAGCGTTCCAGCGAGCCGAACAGGGCGCGGTGCAGCATCACCGGGCGTTCGCGTTCGCCCTGTTCGTTGACGTAGCTGATGTCGAAGCGCTCCGGCAGGTTGAGGTCCACCTGCAGGGTGCCGCACTGCCAGTCGCGGCCGATCGCGTCGCGCAGCACGAACTCCAGTTTCGGCCCGTAGAACGCGCCTTCGCCGGGGTTGAGCTGGTAGTCGATGCCCATCCGTTGCAGCGCGCCGGACAGTGCGCCTTCCAGCTGATCCCAGGTGGCGTCGCTGCCGATGCGGTTGGCCGGGCGGGTGGAGAGCTTGACCGCCACTTCGTTGAAACCGAAGTCACGGTAGATGGCGAATACCAGGGCGATGGTGTCGGCGCACTCCTGTTCCATCTGCGCGGCGGTGCAGAAGATATGCGCGTCGTCCTGGGTGAAGTGGCGCACGCGCAGCAGGCCGTGCAGCGCGCCGGAGGGCTCGTAGCGGTGCACCTTGCCGAACTCGGCCATGCGCAGCGGCAGGTCGCGGTAGCTCTTCAGGCCACGGGCGTAGAGGGCCACGGCGCCGGGGCAGTTCATCGGCTTGAGGGCGAACACCCGTTCGTCCTCGGTGGTGGTGGTGAACATGGCGTCGCGGTAGTTGAACCAGTGCCCGGAGGTCTCCCACAGGCTGCGGTCCATCACGTCCGGGGTGTTGACCTCGACATAGCCGGCGGCGTCCTGCTGCTGGCGCATGTAGCCGATCAGCTGCTGGAACAGGGTCCAGCCTTTGGGGTGCCAGAACACCGAGCCGGGTGCACAGTCGTCGAAGTGGAACAGGTCGAGCTGCGGGCCGAGCTTGCGGTGGTCGCGCTTGCCGGCTTCTTCCAGGCGGGTGAGGTAGGCCTTGAGCTCTTTGGCGTTGGCCCAACAGGTACCGTAGATGCGCTGCAGCGCGGCGTTCTTGGCATCGCCGCGCCAGTAGGCGCCGGCCACCTTGGTCAGCTTGAACGCCTGCAGCAGGCCGGTGCGCGGGATGTGCGGGCCGCGGCAGAGGTCTTCAAAGTCGCCCTGGCGATACAGCGAGAGCACCTCGCCTTCAGGAATATCGCGGATCAGCTCGGCCTTGTAGTGCTCGCCCTGCGCTGCGAAGTGGGCGATGGCTTCATCGCGTGGCAGCTCGCGGCGGCTGACCGGCAGATCGGCGGCGGCCAGCTCGTGCATGCGCGCCTCGATGCGTTCGAGATCGTCCGGGGTGAAGGGCCGCTCGAAGGCGAAGTCGTAGTAGAAGCCATCCTCAATCACCGGGCCGATGGTCACCTGAGCGCTCGGGTACAGCTGCTTGACCGCCATGGCCAGCAGGTGCGCGCAGGAATGGCGCAGCAGCTCCAGGCCCTCGGGATCGCGGGCGGTGATCAGGCTGAGTTGGGCGTCGTGGTCGATCAAGGCGCTGGTGTCGACCAGGCGGCCATTCAGGCGGCCGGCCAGGGCGGCCTTGGCCAGGCCGGGGCCGATATCGGCGGCGACTTCGGCCACGCTCAGGGGTTGGGCATAGTGACGCTGGCTGCCATCGGGCAGGGTGATGCTGGGCATGTCGGTTCTCTGATCAGGTCGGTTAACGGGGCGCTCAGCCGCGCTGGTAGCGCAGCGGCAGCCCCTGGCAATCGTGTTGCAGCTGTCCCTCATGCCAGGCCAGCTGGCCGGAGACGACGGTGCTGCGCACGGCATGGCGGAGGGCGCGGCCCTGGAAGGGCGTCCAGCCGCAGTGGGCGAGGATCGGGTCGGCGGCGACCGGGCGTGGCTCGGCCAGGCGTTCGATCAGCGTCAGGTCGGCCCAGTAGCCTTCGCGCAGGTAGCCGCGCTGCTCGATGGCAAAGCGCTGCGCCACCGCATGGCTGGTTTTCTCCACCAGGGTGGTGAGGGGCAGCAGGCCGTCGGCGACCAGTTCCAGCAGGGACGGCAGGGCGTGCTGCACCAGCGGCAAGCCGGACGGCGCCTGCAGGTAGGGGCGCTGCTTCTCGTCCAGGGTGTGCGGGGCGTGGTCGGTGCCGATGATATCCAGCCGCCCGCAGAGCAGGGCTTGGCGCAGGGCATCGCGGTCGGCCTGGGTCTTGATCGCCGGGTTGCACTTGATCAGGTGGCCGAGCGCCGCGTAGTCGCGGTCATCGAAATACAGGTGATGGGCACAGACCTCGGCGGTGATCTGCTTGCCGGCCAGCGGCCCGGGCTGGAACAGGCTCAACTCGCGGGCGGTGGTCAGGTGCAGCACGTGCAGCTGGGTGCCGTAGCGCCGCGCCAGGCTCACGGCCAGGCTGGACGACTGGTAGCAGGCCTCGGCGTCGCGGATCAACGGGTGCTGGTCGGCCGGAATCGGCTCGCCGTACTGCGCCTGCCACTGCTGTTCACGTTCGCGGATGCGTGGGGTGTGTTCGCAATGTGTCAGCAGAATGGTCGGGCAGTCGCGGAACAGCCGCTCCAGCGAGGGCAGGTCGTCCACCAGCATATTGCCGGTGCTGGCGCCCATAAAGACTTTCACCGCCGCCACCCGGTTGGGGTCAAGCGCCGCGACGATGTCGAGGTTTTCGTGACTGACGCCGAAGTGAAAACCATAGTTGGCCATGGAGCAGTTAGCGGCGCGCCGCTCCTTGGCCTCTAGCGCTTCCAGGGTCAGGGTCGGCGGGTTGGTGTTGGGCATGTCCATGACGCTGGTGATGCCGCCGGCCACCGCCGCGCGCGATTCCGTGGCGAAGCTGCCCTTGTGCGGCGCGCCGGGGTCGCGGAAGTGCACCTGGTCGTCGATCATGCCCGGCAGCAGGTACTGACCGGCGGCGTCGATCTCGGTATGGGCATTAATTCCGCTGATGCTGGTGGCGATCTTCTCGATGCGGCCATGGCGTACCAGCAGGTCGGCGTCAAACTCGCGGCCCTCGTTGATCAGGCGGGCGTTGCGGATCAGCAGATCAGTCATGGGGATGTTCCTGATTGCAGCGATGGATGGGCGGCACCGGGTCGTAGCCGCCCGGATGCCAGGGATGGCAGCGCAACAAGCGGCGCACGGCCAGCCAGCTGCCGCGCCATGCGCCGTGGGTTTGCAGCGCTTCGATGGCGTAGTGCGAACAGCTGGGGTGGAAGCGGCAGCGCGGGCCGAGCAATGGGCTGATCAGGTGCTGGTAGAGCCGCACCAGGCTCAGCAGCAGGCGTTTCATTGCGGCACGCTGATCACGCACACCTGCGCGTTGCGGATGGCGTTGTAAAAGCAGTTGGGTCGGCCGGTGTGGCAGGCCGGGCCCTGCTGCTCGACCAGTAGCAGCACGGCGTCGCCGTCGCAGTCCAGGCGTGCCTCCACCACGCGCTGGCGGTGGCCGCTGGTTTCGCCCTTGCGCCACAGTTGCTGGCGCGAGCGCGACCAGTAGCAGACCTGACCGCTGGCGAGGGTTTCCTCCAATGCCACGCGGTTCATCCAGGCCAGCATCAGCACCTCGCCGCTGTCGTGCTGCTGGGCGATGGCGGCAATCAGGCCATCGGCATTCCAGGGGATGGCCGCCAGCACCTCGGCCAGCGGGCGGCTGTCGCCCAGCCCGGCCTGCTCCAGTTGCAGCCACAGGTTCATGGCTTGAGCGCGGCCAGCAGGGTGTCGAGGTTGTGCTGGAACATGCCCAGGTAGGTGCTGGCTGGCCCCTCGCTGGCCAGGGCGTCGGAGTACAGGGTACCGCCGACCTGGGCCCCGGCTTCGCTGGCGATCTGCTGGATCAGGCGCGGGTCGCGGATGTTCTCGACGAAAACGGCTTTTACCCCGTCGGCGCGAATCTGCCGGATCAGCGCGGCCACTTCGGCGGCGGACGGCTCATCGGCGGTGCTCAAGCCCTGCGGCGCGACAAATTTCAGGCCGTAGGCCTGGCCCAGGTAGGCGAAGGCGTCATGGCTGGTGATGATGGTGCGCTGCGCCGGCGACAGTTGTCCCAGGCTGGTGCGGGCTTCACTCAGCAGGGCGCGAATCTGGCTGATATAGGCCTCGCTGCGGTAGGCATAAAACGTTGCGTTGGCCGGATCAAGCTGGCTCAGCGCCTTGGTGATGTTGCGCACGTAAATCTCGGCATTAGCCAGGTTCTGCCAGGCGTGTGGATCGGCCACCTGCTGGCCCTCTTCATCGAGCATCAAGGGCAGCACGCCGGTGCTGGCATCAATGCGCGTGCCGGACGCTTCGCTGCTGGCGATCAGGCGCGCCAACCAGGGTTCAAAGCCCAGGCCGTTGGCGATGATCAGGTCAGCGGCGAACACGGCTTTGGCATCCTCGGCGCTGGGCTGATAGACATGCGCATCGGCACCGACCAGATTGCGAAGTTCGAGCTTATCTCCGGTAATTTGCTGGGTAATGTCGGCCAAAATGCTGAAGCTGGTGACAACTCTGAGTTTTTCTTCAGCATGCGCGAACAGGGCAAAACTCAAACTCAGCAGGACAATCAGGGTGCGCATAGGTGTTCCTCAATCAGCGGGCGATAAGCGGGGTTGACGGCGCAGCAGGCCATTTAGCGGGCCAAATACGACGGAGCCGATATAAGCCAGGCCGGCGAGCGGCCCCCATTGAGGTTGTGGCAGCGGATCATGCCGCATCCCAGTTCCAGCGGCTGACGGCAACGGCATCGTGGGCGTGCAGACTTTCCGCGTGCACCACGCGCAGCTGAAAGGCGCGGAACCCCGTGTGTTCGCGCAAGGCGCTGTGCAGGCGGCGGGCGGCGTCTTCGCAGAACATCAGGTTCTGTCCGTTGGCCAGGGCGAAAGCCTGTTCATCGGCGCGCTTTACCGCCGTCTGCACGGCGGTGCCGAGGGCCTGCTCGGCGCTGTCGATCAGCGCAACCAGCGGCAATTTCGCGCTGTCGCTGTGCAGGCGCACCTGCAATGTGGCGTAGCTGCGCTGGCTGTGCGGCGTGGCGACGATGCCCTGGGGCGAGCCGAGCCAGGCCAGCAGTTGTGCGTGGTCCAGCGGCTGGCCGGCGAAATCCTCGACAAAGCGCTGCTGAATCAGCTGGCGCGCCAGGGCAGCGGAGCACGGGCAGGTCGAGGAATAGGCCACCTCTACCTGTAGTTCCACGTGAAACCCCCATGAATCCTGGCGTGCGCGTACTTCGAAGGGGTAGGACTTCCAACCGGCGAGGGGGCTGACCAGCGCTGGGCGACTAAGCAAGGCTTCGCCACGCAGGGCAATGGACGCTTGTTGTGACAGGTCCTGGTGGCTGTGCAGAAACTCGCTCAGCAGTTGCTGCAGCGTCGTCGTGTTCAGTTCGCAGTGTTCCAGCCCGTGCAGCGCCAGGTACAGGCGCGACATATGAATGCCACGGGCATTGCCGTCATCCAGGCTGACCCCGACATCCGCGCAGGCATTGATGCGCTGCCCAGCCAGGTTGATTGGCAGCGCGATGCCTTGCATGCCAACCCAGTCGAGGGTGTGTTCATGGGCAGGCGTTTGCGCGGCTATGTCCGGCAGGGTCAGTGCGTTCATCAGAAATCAGCGCTCGGTTATGGGTTTAAATGTTATGTTATAACAATTGCAACGCAAAACCAGTGAATCCTGACGATGACCGAAACGCTGCTTACCCACGCCGAACTGCTCGCTCAGCCGGCGGACGACTATATGAACGCCGTGCAACAGCAGTTCTTTCGCACGCTGCTGCTCAGCCAGCGCGATGAACTGCAGAACCGTATTGCCGAGGAGTTCGAAACCCTGCGCGAACGCGAAACCAGCAGCGACCCTGCCGATATCGGCAGTGCCGAAGAACAGCGCCAGTGGCAACTGCGCCTGCTGGAGCGGGAAAAGAAGCTGCTCGACAAGATCGATGAAGCGCTCGACCGCCTGGCCCGTGGCGAATACGGCTGGTGCGTCGAGACCGGCGAGCCGATTGGCCTCAAACGCCTGTTGCTACGGCCCACTGCGAGCCTGTGCATCGAAGCCAAAGAGCGCCAGGAACAACGCGAAAAACACCTGCGCCACACCGAACAATGATGGAGCCTGCAACCATGACCAATCGTCTTCCCGTAACCGTGCTGTCCGGCTTTCTCGGTGCCGGTAAAAGCACCTTGCTCAACGCCATCCTGAAAAACCGCCAGGGTTTGAAAGTGGCGGTGATCGTTAACGATATGAGCGAGATCAATATCGATGGCAGCGAAGTTCAGCGTGATGTCAGCCTGAACCGTGCCGAAGAAAAGCTCGTGGAAATGAGCAACGGCTGCATCTGCTGCACCCTGCGCGAAGACCTGCTGGAAGAAGTCGGCCGCCTGGCCCGTGATGGCCGTTTCGACTATCTGCTGATCGAATCCACCGGGATCAGCGAGCCGCTGCCGGTGGCCGAGACCTTCACCTTCCGTGGCGAAGACGGCCAGAGCCTGGCCGATGTGGCACGCCTGGACACCATGGTCACGGTGGTCGACGGGGTGAACTTTCTGCGCGACTTCCATCAGGCCGAGAGCCTGGCCAGCCGTGGCGAAACCCTCGGTGAAGAGGATGAGCGATCAATCACCGACCTGCTGATCGAACAGGTGGAATTCGCCGATGTGCTGCTGATCAGCAAGATCGACCTGATCAGCAGCCATGAGCGCGAGGAGCTGATGGCCATCCTCAAGGGCCTCAATACCCACGCCGAAATCGTGCCGATGGCCATGGGCGCTGTGCCGCTAGAGAAGATCCTCAACACCGGTCGTTTCGACTTCGCGCGTGCGTCGGAATCTCCTGGATGGCTTAAGGAGCTGCGCGGCGAACATATCCCGGAAACCGAGGAATACGGCATTGCCTCCACTGCTTACCGGGCGCGCAAGCCGCTGCATCCCGAGCGTTTCTTCAATTTCATCAACCGCGAATGGACCAATGGCCGTCTGCTGCGCAGCAAGGGTTTCTTCTGGCTGGCCAGCAAGTACCAGGAGGCTGGCAGTTGGTCCCAGGCGGGCGGTCTGATGCGTCATGGTTTTGCCGGGCGTTGGTGGCGTTTCGTACCCAAGGCGCAGTGGCCACAGGATGAGGAAGGCCTGCAGGCGATCATGAAAAACTGGCAAACCCAGACCGGTGACTGCCGGCAGGAGCTGGTGTTTATCGGCCAGAACATCGACTTCGCCCTGCTCACCGCCGAACTGGATGCCTGCCTGCTCACCGAGGCGGAAATGGCCCTTGGTGTTGATGCCTGGCGTGCACTGCCCGACCCATTTGGCCCCTGGCATGAGGAGGCGGCCTGATGCTCGCGCAGGTGTTGCGCCAGCCGCTGCAGCAGGTCAGCAGCGAGCAGATTGATGTATTCGGCGAAGTGCTGCGTGATGAGGTCAACCTGGCGCTTTGGCAGCGTCAGCTACCGCCGCAGATCAGCGATTTTGCCAACGCCCTGCTGGCCCAGGGTGAGCCGCTGAGCCAATCCATGGTGCTGGAGTTGGCCAGCCCGGAGAGCGAACCGAACCTGAGTGGCCTGGTGGATGGCTACAGCGACCTGCCGGGTCAGGCGGCCTTTTTGCAGGACGTCAGCTGGCTGGTCAGCGCCTTCGCCTGCCTGTTCGACGCCAAACGCATCGGCCTGCGCCTGCGTATTCTCGACAAGGCCATGTGCCCGCGCTTTCACGTCGACCATGTGCCGGTGCGCTTGATTACCAGCTATGCCGGAGTCGGCAGCGAGTGGCTGGCAGAAGGTGTGATGGCGCGCCGCCGCTTGGGCGATCCGGCAGCGGAGCCCAGTGATGCTGCGTTGATCAAGCGCGCCGAGGCTGGCCATGTGTTGCTGGCCAAGGGCGAAAAATGGACGGGCAACGAGGGTGGCGGGCTGATTCATCGCTCGCCGCAACCGCCTGCCGGTGAGCGGCGCTTATTGCTGACGTTGGATTGGCTGGGCTGACTGCAGGCAAAAAAATAGGCTGCACAGACAGCAGCCTTAAGCACCAGAAAGGCATACCGGCGCGTGACCCGGCATGCAGGGGTGAGGTACCCAAAGCCACTAGAACATAGACAGTGTGACGCTTTGATGACGGTTAGCGCGCCATCCATACACCCTTGCTCTGCTGCTCGCAGAAGGGCTTGAGGTAGGTGGCGTCGCTGGCCACGCCGTAATAATGCACATCCTGCTTATAGGGCGTGCCGCCCACGGTTGAGTTACGACATACGCCGAAAGCGCCCATCGGGCACTGTTCAACAAATTCCACTTCAACCTTCTGCCCCTTCAGCTGCGGCTGGCAGAAACCGGTGCGGAACAGGTTGGGTGGGATGCTGCGGTTCTGCTGGCAGACTTTCACATCCAGGCGCTCGGCCTGGCTATGCACCACACAGGCTTCACCCCAGGCCAGGCCGGACAGTGTGAACAAGCTCAGCAGCAGAAAAACGCGCATCCATTGACCCTCTGAAATTATGCCGGCGACTCTAGCACGCAGACTTCATTCGGTCTGCGTTGACGCTCTTACGGGCTGCAGGCCGCTAGAATGGCCGCAGAAGAACTCTTCCTCTCGATAGACAGTGGCAAGCGCCGACCATGCTGAACAATATTCCTACCCACCTGATCGCTGGGCCCCTGGGTGCCGGCAAGACCAGCCTGATCCGTCATCTGCTGGCCCAGCGTCCGGCGCACGAACGCTGGGCGGTGCTGATCAATGAATTCGGCTTGGTGGGGCTGGATGCCGCTTTACTGACTACCGACGACGATGGCGTGGCCCTCGGTGAAGTGGCAGGCGGCTGCCTGTGCTGCGTCAACGGCGTGCCCTTTCAGGTCGGCCTGAGTCGGCTGTTGCGCAAGGCCAAACCGCATCGCCTGCTGATCGAACCCTCCGGTCTCGGCCATCCCCTGCAACTGCTGGAACAGCTGAGCGCAGCGCCTTGGATTGGCGTGCTGGCCGTGCAGGAGCCGTTGCTGGTGCTGGATGCTCAGGCCCTGGCGGCGGGTGAAGCGCTGCCAGATAGCCAGCAGGCGACGCTTGGCCACGCCGGGCTGCTGCTGTTGAACAAGGTCGAAGGGCTGGATGAAGCCACCCAGACGCGCATTCAGATGCAATTGCCCGCGCGGCCGATTTACTGGACCCGTCAGGGCGCCTTGCCGCTGGCAGAGTTGCCTGGTTTTAGTGCCCAGGCCGAGAGCGCGGGCACGCTGGATAACCTGCCCAGCGGCAGCGCGCCGTTGCCGCAACTGTGGCGCAGCCCAAGCGAGCCGATCTGCCAGGTGCAACAGCAGGCCGAAGGCTGGAGCATCGGCTGGCGCTGGCACCCCAGCCAGCAGTTCGAGTTGCTGCGGGTGCAGCAGTGGCTGAGCGACCTGCCCTGGCGCCGTGCCAAGCTGGTGCTGCACACCAACGCCGGCTGGCTGTCCGCCAACGCTCTCAACGGTGCAGTGCTGCACTGGCAAAACAGCGAGTGGCGCAAGGACTCGCGGCTGGAGCTGATCTTTAGCGAGGCGCAGGAAGTGTCGGCGTTGCAGGCCGGGTTTGTCGCCTGCCTGCTGTAGTGCGGTTCTACCGGCTATTTCAGGGCGCGGGCTGGGCCAACGTGGGTAGCTGTTGCAGGTCGTCGATAATCCGTCGGCTGTAGCGGTTGACCAGCGTGGGCACGTTGTCCTGCTGGTAATGCTGCAACGAGGGTTCGATATAACGCCACCTGAGCTCAATGCGCTGCAGCAGCGCCTGCGCCTCGGGGCTTGTGTGTATCTTCTGTACTTGCTGCAGACCTTCGCTAAAGGCTTTGCTCTGCACATCTAACGCCGGGTTGTCGCCGCCCAGGGCATTGGCTCCCACGCTATGGGCCAGGTAGTCGGTGCAGAGGTTTTGCAACTGCATGGCCAGCAACTGGTTATGTGTCGCCAGTGGATCTGGCTGCTGGTAATAGACGCTCAAACTGTCGCTCAGGCGCGTCAGCAGGCGGTTTAGCTGAATCAGCTCGGCAATCGATCCACCGCTTGGCGTGTGCCGCTGTTGCAGGCTGCTCGCCAGTTCCTGCAACAGCACACGGTAGGCGGGCCACTGCTCACGCAATCGCTGCAAGGTATTTAGCCCGCCGCTATCAGCTGGAGCATCCAGTTGGCTGAGCAGTTGCTCGGTCTGGGTGATGCGTTGTTGCAGCGATGCCAAGTGCGCCGGATCGCTGTCTACCCCATAGAGTAAATAGAAATCGCCCAGTGAGCCGTTAAGGTCGAGGCGTATCAGCTGCAGCTGCGTGGCCGGTTGTGCGCTTGCCGCATAGCTGTTGAAGCAGACGAGCAAGGTCGCCAGCGCACACAGCCGGCTCAGGTTTAGATGTTTCATAGGCGTGTCCTGAAGCGCGGCCGAGCATCCGCCCGGCCGCCTGTTGAGGGGTCAGGGGTAGGCGTTAAACCAGGCCAGGGTCTTGCCCGGTGAGGCGTCGAACCATTCATGCTGGCCCAGTGGTTCGGTGTAACGACCGGTGGGAATGCCTTGGTAGAGCAGGCGGTCGTAGTACATGTCCATGCTCCACCAGGGCACCACGGCATCGACAAGACCGTGGATAAAGTAGGTCGGTGGGTGGTCGGCTGGCAGGCTGTCCGGCACCGAGCAGAGCGGGCCGCTGCAGGTCGCGTAGGAGCCGGAATGCACCACCAGCGCCTTGAACTGGCCAGGGAAGCTGACGGCCATGCGGCTGGTGTTATAGCCGCCGCTGGAGATGCCGGTGGCGTATTTGCGTTGGCCGTTCAAGGGGCCGAAGTGGCCATTGTCGATGGCTGTGAACAGGTTGCTGAGAAAGGTGAAGTCGGTACTGGTTTCATACAACGCCCCGGACAGGCCGGGGATATTGGTGTGCCAGAACAGATCCGCTGGCGCGCTGGGGGCAATCACCGCGTAGCCGTTGTCGAGCAGGGTCTTGATGGTTTTGCCTTCGTTGTACAGTTTGCCCAGCCAGGCATTGCTGTAATAAACGAAATTATCCAGCGCAAAAAACGAGCCCTGGTAGAAAACTACCACCGGCCAACCGCCAGGCGGTGGCGTACCGGCAGGGCGTTGATAGATTACTTTGCGGGTTGCTAGGGCGCCCGAGTTGATCCAGGTCGAATGGTGGCTGCAGCTGATCTTGCCGGGCAGCAGCAGGGTCTTCTTGCGCTCGCTGCAGGGTGAGTCGGCCCAGCTTGGGCTGGTAAACAGGCACGTCAACAGGGCGATCAGGCCCAGCCGACGCACATTTTGCTTGGCAGTAAACATGTGCGGTCTCCCGTTTTTATTGGTTTTTTATGGCGACGTCCTCCTGACGCTGATGGCTGATTCCCTGCATTTGCCAAACAAATAGAAACATGAATTCCGATTCCGTCAAGTCGACGAAACCGCGCAATCTGCGCGCTGCAGCCTGGCGATCCGTCTAGCGCCGGCTATCGACAAGGACAAAAAATCTTTTATTGCCTGCCGCCCATGGTGGCCACCCAGCGGGCAGCGCCGCTGCGTGAGGTCAAAAATTCCCCGGCAATTTTCGGGGCTTGCCAAAAGGCGTGGTTGGTACTACTTTATCGGAACCGATGTTCCGGTTCCGATAAAAACAATACGCAGGAGATCGTCGTGGCGACACAGAGATCAGCATGGACGGCAGGTTGTTTGGCGTTGCTGGCGGCCAGCCAGGCAGATGCCTTTCAGGCGCGCTCAGGAGACTGGGCGCTATCGTTGGATACCACCCTGTCCTACGGGGTGAACTACCGCATGGAGAGCCAGGATCGACGCCTGATTGCCCGCGCTAATGGCGGCAGGGGTGACAACAGCGGCTTGATCAACTCCGATGACGGCAACCTCAACTTCAAGAAGGGTGAGTTGTTCTCCGAGGTGGCCAAGGTGGTCACCGAGATGGACCTGAATTTTCAGGACAACTACGGCATCTTTCTGCGCGCCCGTGGCTTCTATGATTTCGAGCTGAAGGACGATAACCGCCGCCATCGTGAGATTCCCAACAAGGGGTTGGACGATGCCGGTTCCAGCATCGATCTGCTGGATGCCTTTGTCTACGGCAGCTGGACAGTGGCTGACCGCACCCTTAACGCTCGTCTGGGCCGGCAGGTGATCAACTGGGGCGAGGGGCTGTTCTATCAGAACGGCATCGGCGCGACCAACCCGGTGGACCTCAACGCCCTGCGCGCACCAGGTTCCGAGCTGAAAGAAGCCTATATGCCGACCCTGATGGGCTATGCCTCGTTCGAGCTGAGCGAAGGCCTGTCGATTGAGGGCTACTGGCAGCCAGGCAGCGCTTGGGAAGAGACCAAGATCGACCCCTGCGGCACCTACTTCTCCACCCTGGATGTACTGGGCGGCGGTTGTGACTACCTGTCGGTCACGCCCCTGCAGGAAGCACTACCTGGCGGCCTGGCGTTCGACAATCCGGCTGCGGCGCAGGCCTACGCCAACAGCCTGGGCCCAGGTTTTGTAAACGACCTGATCCGCACCTACCTGCCCACCACCTTTATGCCGCGCGGCAAGGATGTAAAAGCCGACGATGCCGCGCAATTTGGTGTGGCCATGCGCTGGATGGTGCCGGAGCTGAACGACAGCGAGTTGGGTTTTTACTACCTGCGCTACAACATGAACGTGCCGATGCTCGGGATGACCGTGGCGCGACCTATTGTGCTGCCTGTTCTGGGGGCGCAGCCGAACGCCAGCACCTCGGAGTACTACGCCGAATACCTGGAGAAGCGCCACCTGTATGGCCTGAGCTTTAACACCAGCATCGGCGGCGACAGCTTTCTCAATGGCCTGTCGCTGGCAGGCGAGCTGAGCTATCGGCCGAACGCGCCGATTGCCCTGGGCCTGGGTGAATACCTGCCGACTGCACTGTTGGGCAGTGCGCAGGGCATCGCCCCCGGTACGCGTCTCGATGGCTTCCGTGAGAAGGCCATGTGGCAAGCCTCGCTGGTTGGCATCTACAGCTTTAACGGTCTGCTCGGTGCCGACTCCGCCACGTTAATGAGCGAGGTGGTCGGTAGCCGGGTGCAAGGGTTGGAGTCGGATGTCGACTACTACGGCGCCACATCCAGTGCCTGGGGCGCGCAAAGCAGCCTGTCGCTGACTTATAGCAACGTGTTCAACGTGGTCAATCTGGTGCCCAGCGTCAGTTACCAGTACGGCATCAATGGCGTTGCGCCGCAGCTGACCAACGGCCTGCTGGAAGAGCGCAAAAGCTACTCGCTGGGGGTCGACGCGATCTATCAGGAGTCGTTGACAGTGGGCGTCAAATACGTTGGCTACAGCGGCGCGGGTCTGGCCAACAAGCTCAGCGACCGCGATTACCTCGGCTTCAACATCAAATACAGTTTCTAGGACGAGATCATCATGAAGACTTCAGGATTGTTGCGCGCCAGCCTGTTCGGCACTCTGTTGCTCAGCGGCGCGCTGGCTCAGGCTCAGGTCGATGCTGCCAAGGCCGCGCGGCTCGGCCAGGACTTGACCCCTATCGGCGCCGAAAAGGCCGGTAATGCTGCCGGCACTATCCCGGCCTGGGACGGTGGCCTGCCCCGTGATGCCAAGGCCTACGATCCGGCCCTGGGCTATCGCGACCCTTATGCCGCCGATCAACCGCTGTTCAGCATCACTGCGGCGAACGCCGAACAGTACCGTGAGCAGCTCAGCCCCGGTCAGTTGGCCATGCTCACGCGCTTCAGGGACAGCTGGAAGCTCAACGTCTACCCGACTCGCCGTTCGGCTTCCTACCCGGACAAGGTGTACGCCGCTGTTAAGCACAACGCGACGTCGGCCAAGCTGATCGAAGGCGGCAATGGTATCGCCGACTTCAAGCTGGCCACGCCATTCCCGCTGCCACAATCGGGCCTTGAAGTGCTGTGGAACCATTTGGTGCGCTACCGCGGCGACAGCGTCAAACGCTACTACGCCCAGGCAGTGCCACAAGCGGGTGGCGACTACTTTATGACCAAGATCGAAGATCTGTTCCTGTTCAACGAAGCCGCTGGCGATCACAGCCAGAGCAATGGCAACGTGCTGTTCTACTTTCGTCAGTCGGTACTCGCCCCCGCGCGCCTAGCCGGCACCGAACTGCTGGTGCACGAGACCGTCAACCAGGTTAAGGAGCCGCGTCTGGCCTGGCTCTACGCATCGGGTCAGCGCCGCGTAAGGCGCGCACCCAACGTCGCTTACGACTCACCCGGCACCTCATCGGACGGCATGCGTACCACGGATAACTTCGACATGTTCTCCGGCGCGCCGGACAAATACGACTGGCAGCTGGTGGGCAAGAAGGAACTCTTCGTGCCGTACAACAGTTACCGCCTGGCGGCCAAGAGCAACAAGTACAGCGACATCGTCAAACGTGGGCATATCAACCCGGATCTGCTGCGTTACGAGTTGCACCGCGTCTGGCATGTACGCGCCACGTTAAAGGCCGGTATGCGCCATCAGTACAAGCAGCGCGATATGTATTTTGATGAGGACAGCTACCAGATCTTGGTGGTCGACCACTACGACAACCGCGACACCCTGTGGCGGGTTGGCGAGTCTTACACCATCAACCTGTATGACCAGCCGCTGATCTGGACCAAGGGCGATGCAGTATATGACTTGATCGGCGGTCGCTATGTCATTGGCGTGTTGTCCAATGAAGAGCCGGCTAATCAGTTTGATATTGCCTTGAAGCCGTCTGACTTTACCCCGGCGCAATTACGCAGGGACAGTCGTCGTTAATGTTTGGCAACTTGCAGATAATTGCAGATGAGCGTGGAAAGTTCTCCGGGAATAACTTCCCGGGGAGTTTCACCGAGTGTCCCGACCATGGTCAGGTAATTCATGCTGGCCAGCAGCATATGCGCGCAAAGATCGGCGGCCTGTTGCGGGTGTGGGTGGCCGAATTCGCTCTGGCGGGTCAGGACGATGCGACAGAAGGTCTGACCGATATAGGCATTGAGCTGGTGGAAGCGCTGGCGAAATTGCAGATCGGCCGAGCTGCGGCGAACCAGGGCACGCAGCAGACCTTCGCGCCCGGCGAACAGGTCGAGCATGCCTTGGATAAACCCTTCGATTTGCTCAGCCACAGGCCGGTCGCTGTGGCTGAGATCGGCGACCAGCGCATCGATAGCACTGCGACCTTGTTCGACAAAGCGCTCATGTACGGCGTAGAGCAGCACGTCTTTGTCGCCCAGCAGGCGATAGAAAGTGCCTACCGAGGACTCGGCCAGTTGCGCAATCTGAGAAATGCCGGTGTCTTCGAAGCGATTGTCCGCAAGCAATTCGGCAGCCACGTTGAGGAAGCGTTCCAAGGCTTTTTTACTGCGAGCCTGAGTCGGGCTGGAAATGCTGTTCATTAGGAATTCTCTATACGAAGCAGGCCGATTCTAGGTTTTTCGGCGTAATAAGGCAAACGCCAGCGTAATAACTAAGTTGGCAATCTGAATATATTTATTAGTTGTTTTCTGATAACCGGCGCGGTTCAGAAGGGCAGGTTAATTAGTGCCCTGGTTATTATTAAAAGGAGTTTAGTTGTGCACTACATTCAATTGAAAACTGGTCGTTGTGCCTATATTCGCCAAGGCCAGGGCATGCCGGTGCTGTTACTGCATGGCCTGGGTTCATCCTGGCAGGACTGGCAGCCGCAAATCGAGGCGCTGTCGCGCTTTGCCGAAGTGTTCGCTCTCGATTTGCGCGGGCATGGCGCCAGCGAACCCCTGCGCGAGCCGGTCAGCGTGGCTGAGTTGGCGGAGGATGTTGGCGAATTTATTCGCATCCAGAACATTCATGGCTGCGTGTTGGTGGGGATCTCCATGGGCGGCATGGTTGGCTTCCAATTGTTGGCGCAGCAGCCAGAACTGGTCGGACGTCTGGTGGCGATCAACAGTGCGCCGAGTTTCCCTCTGGATTCCTGGGCGTTGCGCAGCAAGGTGCTGCTGCGTCTGGCGCTGATCCGCCTGCTCGGCTTAAAAGCCATGGGCCGCTTACTGGCGCGCAAGCTGTTTCCCTATGCCGAGCAGAGCGAGTTGCGCCGGCGCACCGCGATGCGCATCGGTGCCAACGATCCGGTGTCCTACCTGCATGCGATCCGCGCGATTCTCGGCTGGTCGGCCTTGCCGGCGGTTAATGGCGTCGATACGCCGATGTTGATCGTGGCCGGTGACCGTGATTACACGCCCTTGGCCTACAAACAGGCATATGTGGCCGCGCTGCGCAATGCCGAATTGCAGGTCGTGAGCGACTCCGGGCATGCCACGCCATTGGATCAACCCGAGCAATTAAATGCCCTGCTGGAGCGCTTTATTCGCGGCCAGTAGTGGGGCAAGAGGTGAGTGTGGACATTCGGGCATCTCTATAGGTGCCCATTTTTTTGTGGCCCGCGCGCAGTAAACTGGCGGTTCAGACGACAGCGAGCCGGTTATGAATCTTCAACCCTGGTCCCACGACACTAGCGCCGGTTTCACCCTGCGTGGCTGGTACACGCCGCCTACGGGCAAGCCCGTGCTGCATTTTCTGCATGGCAACGGCTATTGCGGGCGGGTGTATACGCCGATGCTGGCGCTGTTGGCCGAGGATTTCGACCTGTGGTTGTGTGATGTACAGGGCCATGGCGAGAGTGATCACGGTGGACGCTTCCACGGTTGGAACCGCAGCGCCGAGCTGGCGGTAGAAGCCTTTAACGCCGGTCGTGCGTGGTTTGCCGATGCCCCGGCTTATGCGCTGGGCCACAGTTTTGGCGGGGTGCTGACCAGCCTGATCCTAGCCCAGCAGCCGCAGCTGTTTCAGCGCGCGGTATTACTTGATCCGGTGCTGTTCAGCCCGGCAATGATCGGGGTGATGGCGTTGTCCGATGTGGTTGGATTGAGCCGGCGCACCACCTTGGCCAGCAAGGCGCTCAAACGCCGCAGCAGCTGGCCGGATCGCGCCGCCGCCCACGCAGCATTGCATGGTCGTGGGATGTTCCGTGGCTGGACCGAAGAGGCCTTTGCCGCCTATATCCAGCATGCCCTGAAAGACAGCGACAAAGGCGCTGAGCTGCGCTGCCGGCCAAGTCGCGAAGCCGACATTTTCAGCTCCTTTCCCAAGCGTTTGTGGCCGTCACTGACCAAGGTGACGACGCCAACGCAGGTGCTCTATGGCGAGCGCAGCTACCCCTTTGTGGCCAAGTCGGTGGCCCGTTGGTGCGCCAGCAATGGACATGTCAGTGGCCATGTGGTGCCGGGCGGGCACTGCTTTATGCAGGAGCAGCCGGAGGCCGCTGCAGCGCGCGTTAGCGATTTTCTGCTGCAGCGTGGCTGAGCATGCAGGCCGCAACTCGGGAAGACGTCTGGCTGATGTTGTCCGACCTGTGGCTGGATACCGAGCTGGATCAGCGCTGGCTGGCAGGGATTTCTGATGTCTTGCGGCGTAGCGGCCTGAGCAGGGCGCAGCTGGAGGCAATCTGGTTGTATGAAGTGGCCCCTGTGGTCTGGCTCAATCACTGGAACTTTACCGGTGTGTGGGGCGGCTTCGATTCGCAGTGGTTGTTCGCCGGTTGCCGGCGCAACCAGCAGCGCGGGCGTTGGCATCGCTACAAATGCCGGCTGTTGCGCTGGCCGATGACCTACGGTTGTCAGAACGAATGGCAGCAGATTCTCGGCTACCTGGCCGAGCCAGCTGCGGGCGATGCGACTTAGCGCGTTGGCAGTGCCGCTTATGGCGAGTGAGGCGGTGTTTTCACTGACGCGGGCTGCTGTCGTCGGGTAAATGGTGCTGGTTGCGCCACTGGGCCATTTCAATCACCTGGGCACTGTCTGCCGGCGGTTCGCGGAAGGGGTGGGCCGCCAGTTCGATACGCCCCACCTGCTTGCCAAACATGACGATGCTGCCGGCGTGGCGCTGCTCACCGGTGACCGTGAATTCGAAGCCATACACCCGCGCCAGGCGCTTGCGTCCGCGCGCATCGGGCAACAGGGCGAGCCGGCGCAGGGCAACATTGCCATCGAGTAACTCCACATCAGCCTTGGCGCAGTGCTGCTGCACCAGGGTCAACGCGCGCTCACGCAGACCATGGGCATGCCACAGCCAGGCGCAGGCGGTGGCGAACAGCATCAGCAGAAATACATCGAAGAGGTCGATCATGGTGGCTCCGGCAGCAGAGTGCAGAGCTTAACCGATTGCCGCACAGTTCTTGGTGCTGGGCTTGTCGCCGTTAAGCAGTTGCTTTAGCGTCCGCGCACGCCCACCCGAAAAGGAATTTCCCATGCAGTGTCCTGCCTGCCGTACCACCCCGTTGCAACCCACCAAGCTGGATGACGGCCTGCTGGCCCATGGCTGCCCACAGTGCTCTGGCGCGCTGGTGGCCTTGCTGTATTACCGTGATTGGGCTGAGCGTCAGCCGCAGAATGATGAGCCGCAGGCGCCGGTTGCCGTTGAGGCGGTCAGCGAGAGCCAGCAGGCCCTGAGTTGTCCGAAATGCGCCAAATTGATGAGCAAGTTTCAGATCAGCGGCACCCACGGCAACCGCCTGGATCTGTGCAGCAGCTGTGATGAGGCCTGGCTGGATAACGGCGAATGGCAGCTGCTCAAGGCGCTGGAACTCAGCCACAAGATGCCGAGCATCTTCACCGAGGCCTGGCAGCGCAAGGTACGCCAGCAAGCCTCCGAGGAGGCGCGGCGGCAGCGTTTCGCCCGCCTGGTCGGTGATGAGGCCATTGCCCGCGCGGACGATATTCGCAGCTGGTTGAAGGACCACCCGCAGCGCCGTGAGCTGCTGTTCTATATCGGTCACGAGTGACCGTTACTCCTCTGGAGCAATGCGATTACGCCCCTGCGCTTTGGCGTTGTACACCTGGGTGTCGGCGCGCTGTAGCAGCTGCTCCAGGGTTTCATGCGGGCTGCTGCTGGCCAGACCGATGCTGACGCTGATGTTCAACGGGCCCTGAACTGTGTCGATGGGGTGCGTGTGCAGGTCGCTGCGCAGGCGCTCCAGGCGCTGTTGCGCGGCGTTGAGGTCGCTGTCGGGCAACAGGATGACGAATTCCTCGCCACCCATACGGGCGAATAGGTCGGTGCTGCGTGCCTGCTGCCGGCACAGGGCACTGAACGCCACCAGCACCTGATCGCCGACGGCATGGCCGTACTGGTCGTTGACCTGTTTGAAGTGGTCGAGGTCGAGCATCGCCAGGCACAGCGGTGTGCCCTGGCGCTGGCTGCGCTGCAGTTCGTGTTCGGCGCGCTGCTGGAAGGCGCGGCGGTTGAGGGTGCCGGTCAACGGGTCGGTGGTGGCGAGCTGGCGCAGCTGCTCTTCCAGAGCCTTGCGCTGGTTGACGTCGCGGATTTCGGCGACCTGCTGCTGGGCTTCGGCCAGCCGCACGATGCTCAGCTCGGCGGCGAACGGTTGGCCGTCTGCGCGCTGGGCGAGCAGGTCGTGGGGGCGGCCATCGGCCTGTTGCAGCAGGTCGCTGAGCGGCTGTTGGCTGCTGCTGTCGAATAGCCGCGACAGCGGTTGGCCGAGCAGTTGTTCGCGGGTTTGCGCAAACAGCTGTTCCAGCTTGGGGTTGCTGTCGACGATGCGCTCGCCGTCGAGCACCATCACTCCGGCGTTGCTTACGCTCATCAGACGCTCGAAGCGTTCGGCGTTGGCGGCCGCCTGCTGGGCATTGCGCTGGCTGTCGGCGAGGATGCGGCGCATGGTCAGCAGCACCAGGCCGACCAGGGCCATAAGCCACAGGGGAATGCCGAAGTTGTAGGGCAGCAGGTAGCTTACCGAGCGCGTGACGTCATCATGAACGATGCCTTGCAGGCCATCGTGCAGGCCAATCACGCCGCGCAACAGGGTGACCAGGGCATAGCCGAACAAGGCGATGGCGACAAACTGGCAGACGCCGCGGAGTTCCACCTCACTGGGCGCACGCCATAGCGCCCAGCAGGCCTGCAGCGGCAGTAGGCCGCCAATAGCGGCGTACAGCGCGACGAGGTATTCCGAATTGATGGGGCTTAGCCACCAGTGCCAGCTCAGGACCAGGCTCATCACCCCGGCGCTGGCGGGCACGGTCCACCAGGGCAGCGGCCGGCCAAGAAAGTGGAAAACACCGAGCAGGATGATCGCTTCACCTGCCAGTTGTAGGGCATTGCCAAGAATATTCAGCAGTTTGCTGCCACTGGCCATAAAGCCCATAAACAGCAGGATGCCGATGATCAGGATCCAGCTGCCCAGCATCCACAAACCGGGGCCCCGGTAGGGGCGGGAAAAATACCAAAGCCCGCTGCAGGCAATGGCGCTCGCCAGCATCAGGTTCAGGCCCAGTAGCATGGGGGAGAAATACAGGCTTTCCATGGCCTTACTCGGTGTTATGCGCAGGGCACAATTGTGCCGCTGGCGTGCGATGTTGTCTGCGGGTTCAGCTTTTTTCTTCGTTCAGCGCCTGATAGCGCTGTTGTAGTTCGTGGCGGATCTGCCGACGTTGCAGGGCCTGGCGCTGGCGTCGCAGGGCGTCTGCGGTGGTCGGCTCAAGGGCCGGAATCGCCGCCGGTTTGCCGTGTTCATCCACCGCCACCATGGTGAAGAAACAGCTGTTGGTGTGGCGCACGGAGCGTTCGCGGATATTTTCCGTGATCACCTTGATGCCGACTTCCATCGAGGTGCGCCCGGAATAATTGACCGAGGCGAGAAAGGTCACCAGTTCGCCGACATGAATGGGTTCGCGGAAGATCACCTGGTCCACCGACAGGGTCACCACGTAGCAACCGGCATAGCGGCTGGCGCAGGCGTAGGCGACTTCATCGAGGTATTTGAGCAGGGTGCCGCCGTGCACATTGCCGGAGAAGTTGGCCATGTCCGGGGTCATCAGGACGGTCATCGACAGCTGGGCGTTTCCGGGTTCCATGGCGGGCTCTGTGCTGGGGTTTGTGGCAACCATAGCAGGTGCCGGGGCAGGCCGGCGCGGCGAATCAGGGCACGCCGAACTGCTGGCGCAACTGGTTGAGCATGGCGGCCTGCTCGCTCAGGAACTGGTCGAAACGTTTGATCAGCTGCGGGTAGCGATAGCTGCTCAGATGGAAGCTGGTGGTGATCTGCGGCAATTGCGGGTCACGTTGCAGTTGCTGCGGGTCGATGCCGAGCAGTTGCATATGGTGTTGCACTACCTGCGGGTTGGCGTAGATGGCATCCAGGCGGCCGCGCTCAAGCATACGCAGCAGGCTCTGGATGTCCTGCACTTCCACCAGTTCGATGCGGTGTTGCTCCAGCAGCGGTTGCCAGGCCTCAGCAGTAAAGCCACGCACGATACCCACTCGTTTGATTGCGCCGAGGCCCTGATTGAGCTGCTCACGGCGCACCAGGGTGGCGTCAACGATCTCCACCACGGCCTGGCTGTAATACAGCGGCTGGCCGTCGCGAGCTTCGCGGGCCCAGGCCGGGTTGTCGGGGAACAGCAGGTCGAGGCTGTGTTCGCCGAGCATATTGCGATACAGACGGTTGACCGGCTGCGGACGCAGTTCCAGTTCAAGCTCTTCGTGTTTGGCGAAGGCCTGCAGCAGGGCGATGCAGTAGCCATCGAAACCCTGTCCTTCCACCGTACTGTAATAGGGGTAGTAGTCGTGATTCTCCAGGCCCACGCGCAACGGTTCGGCCGTTGCGAGTGTGCCGTACAGCCAGCAGGCCAGGATAATGCAGAGGCGCATGGGCCACTCCAGGGTGCTCAGAATCTGTACAGCTTAGCTGGTGGTGCTCCAGCCGTCAGGCGTGGGTCAGGTACCAGCGCCAGTCCTGCTCGCCGACTTCGCCCATAAACTGGCGGAACTCGTTCCATTTGATCGCCAGGAATACCTTGAGGAAGTCCTCACCCAGTGCCTGCTTGGCCCAGTTGGAGTTTTCCAGCGTACGCAGGGCGGTCAGCCAGTCGGTGGGCAGGGTCTCGCGGGCCTGTTCGTAGCCGTTGCCGATGATTTCCTCGCCCGGATCGATCTGGTTGTTGATGCCGTGATGGATGCCGGCAAGGATCGCTGCCGCGGCCAGGTAGGGGTTGGCATCGGCGCCGCAGATGCGGTGCTCGACATGCCGGCTCTTGGCCGGGCCGCCCGGTACGCGGAACGAAACGGTGCGGTTGTTCACCCCCCAGCTCTTGGCCAGCGGCGCGTAGCTGTTGGCCTGGAAGCGGCGGAACGAGTTGGCGTTGGGGCAGAAGATCGCCAGGGCATCATTCAGCGTGGCCATCATTCCGCCAATCGCATATTTCAACAGCGGCGTGCCATGTGGGTCTTCCGAGGCCATTAAATTGTTGCCCTGTTCATCGGCCAGCGACACGTGCATATGCATCCCGCTGCCTGCCAGGTCGCCAAATGGCTTGGCCATAAAGCAGGCCTGCAACCCGTGCTTGTTGGCCACGCCCTTGACCAGGCGCTTGTAGCGCACACCTTCATCCACCGCTTGCAACGCGTCAAAGCGGTGCTCCAGGGTCAGCTCCAGCTGGCCTGGCGCGTATTCAGAGATCGCTGTGCGCACTGGCAGGCCCTGCACTTCGCAGGCGGCGTAGAGGTCGTCGAGGAAGGCTTGCTGCTGCTCCAGCTCCAGTACGCCATACACCTGCGGTGCCTGCGGGCGCACGCCATTGGCTTGCAGCGCCGGCTGCGGACGGCCATTGGCGTCGCGGGTCTTGTCCAGCAGGTAGAACTCCAGCTCCACCGCCATTACCGGGTGGTAGCCATCGGCCTTGAGCGCGTCAATGGCGCGAATTAGCACATGCCGCGGATCAGCGGGCGCGGCCGGTAGGCCCTGGGTCGGGTGCATGCTGACCTGCAGCTGGCCAGTGGGCGTGGCACGCCAGGGTTGCAGGGTCAGGCTGCCGGGCAGCGGGTAGGTCCAGCAGTCGGCATCGGCGACTTCCCAGACCAGGCCGCTTTCTTCCACGTCCTCGCCCTGGATGGTCAGCGCCAGGATCGAGCTGGGCAGCGGTCGGCCGTTCTCGTAGATGGCCAGCAGCTCGTCGCGGTGCAGCAGCTTGCCGCGCGGGATGCCGTTGGCGTCGATCAGCATCAGCTCGATGCTGCGCACGTCGGGATGGGCGGCGAGGAAGTCACGGGCTTCCTGGGGATTGGCGAATTGCATGGTGATTCTCACAGTGAGTCGTCATTTCATGGGAGGCGCTTCAGCGGCGATTGTCGCGGCTGAGGCGCCTACCACAGGCTGATCGATGAGTTACTCGCGGGCGCCGGGGATGGCCAGCAGTTCGGTCAGGGCCTGGTCGAGCATGCTGATCAGTTGGTCCACATCCTCGGCCGTGGTGCTTGGGCAGCACAGGGTCATGTTGTGGAACGGGGTGATCAGGATGCCGCGGTTGATCAGGTACAGGTGCAGGGCCATTTGTAGCTCGTCGTGGAAGGCGGCTTCGGCCTCGGCACCGGTCTTCGGCGATATCGGGCAGAACTGGAATTCGCTGCGCGCGCCCAACTCGGTGACCGACCACTTGAGGTCGTGCTTGCCGATCAGCGAACGGAAGCCGTCCGCCAGGCGCTTGGCCAGCGGCAGCATGTGATCGTAGGCGGCCGGAGTCATCACCTGTTCCAGGTTGGCGCGCATGCAGTGCATGGCCAGGGCGTTGGCCGACAAGGTGGTACCCATGCCGCTGTGACCGTGGCCATGGCTGCCTTCGCTGGCGCGTTTGCGCGCGGCGGTCATGGCTTCGGCGATCGCCGCGCTGCAACCGAAGATGCCGCACGGCACGCCGCCGGCAATCGGTTTGCCGACCACGAAGAAGTCCGGGTCGAGGTTCCACAGCTGGGTGCATCCACCCATATCGGTGGAGATGGTGTGGGTCTCGTCGATGATCAGCAGCGCGCCGTATTTGCGGGTCAGCTCGCGGCATTTCTGCATAAAGCCCGGCTCGGGCAGGACCATGCCGATGTTGGTCATGGCCGGCTCGCACAGCAGGGCGCAGACGTCGCCTTTAGCCAGCGCGGCCTCCAGCGCGGCCACGTCGTTGAACGGCACCGAGCGGCTGTACTCGGTCAGGTCATAGGCCTGGCCGACCAGGCCGGAGCGCGGCACGGTTTCGCCGTCGATGCAGCGCACCATCACGTCATCCACCGTGCCGTGGTAGCAGCCGTCGAACACCAGCAGGGTTTTGCGCTGGGTAATGGCGCGGGCCCAGCGCAGCACATAGCGATTCGAATCTGTTGCTGTGGCGGTCACCTGCCAGAACGGCAGGCCGAAGCGCGCGGCCAGCAACTCGCCGCAGATCACGGCGTCTTCGCCCGGCAGCATGGTGGTCAGGCCGTTGTTGCCCTGCTCGGCAATGGCCTTGGCGATCGGGTCCGGCGAGTGGCCGAACATGGTGCCGGTGTCGCCCAGACAGAAGTCGATATATTCGTGGCCATCAACGTCATAGAAGCGCGCACCCTTGGCCCGCTCGACGAACAGCGGCACCGGGGTCGACCAGTCGGCCATCCAGTGCATCGGTACGCCGCCATAGAGAGAGTTGCGCGCGCGTTCGGCCAGGGCCACGGATTTCGGGTTGCGCGCGATAAAACGCTCACGCTCGCGCTGGGCGAAGGCTTCTACGGCGGATGGGCTGATACCACTGGCAGTCATGTTGAACACCTCGTTCGAATATCTGCACATGCTATTTTGTGATCACAGAAAACTCAAGCATTGGTTTAATACTGCTTTATTGCTAGATTATCGCCACATTTGTGATCACAGGATTCTGCGTTATGGACTTCCAGCAACAGGTCGCGCTGATCAGTGGCGCGGGCAGTGAATCGGGTATTGGCCTGGCGATTGCCCGCCGTCTCGGTCGTGCCGGGGCGCGGGTGCTGTTGACGGCCAGCAGTGCGCGAGTCGAGCAACGGGTCGCAGAGTTATGCGCTGAAGGTATTCAAGCACGTGGTCGCGCTGCTGACCTGACTGATGAACAGCAGGTCGGCGAATTGCTCGACTGGGCGCAGGTGCAGTGGGGGCCGATCGATATTCTGGTGAACAATGCCGGCATGGCCATGCAAGGCAGCCCTGAGCCGTTTGCCGAGTTGGCGGACATGGACCTGGCCACCTGGAATTTGTCCATCGCGCGCAACCTCGGCACGGCTTTTTTGCTCACCCGCGCGGTGCTGCCGGGCATGCGGGCGCGCGGCTACGGGCGCATCGTCAATATCAGCTCGACCACCGGCACCCGTGGCAGCAATCCGGGTGAGGCGGCTTACAGTGCGGCCAAGGCCGGCATGCTCGGCCTGTCCATGGGCCTGGCGCTGGAAGTGGCCAGGCAGGGCATCACGGTCAACAGTGTGGCGCCGGGCTGGATCGCCACCGGTTCGAGCACCGAAGAGGAGCAACATGCGGCGCAGTACACCCCGCTAGGCCGTGCCGGTCGCCCCGAAGAAGTGGCTGCCGCCGTGGCCTTTCTTGCGTCACCGGAAGCCAGTTACATCACCGGTGAAGTGCTGGTGGTGGATGGCGGGAACTGCCTGATCGAAAACAAGGCACCGTGAACCCGTAGAATTCATTCCGCCGCTCAAGTGCGGCGCTCTTCGTTAGAAGGAATACCCATGCGCAACTGCTCGCTGAGCCTCGCCCAACTCCCCGCGCCACCGCTGCGGGGCTGAATCACCATGGCCGACAATCTGCAGGATCAGCTCTACCAAAAAATTCGTGAAGGCTTGCTGGCCGGGCGCTTCCAGCCTGGCGAGCGCTTGAAAATCCGTGACCTGGCGGCCGAGTGGGGCACCAGCCCGATGCCGGTACGCGCCGCTTTGCAGCGTCTGGTGGCCGAAGGCGCGCTGGAAGGCGAGCCACAGCGCTCGGTGCGCGTGCCGCCGATGACCCGCGAGCGTTATCAGAACATTTTCCAGGTGCGTCTGGGGCTTGAAGGCCTGGCTGTAGAACTGGCCACCCCGCGCCTGACGCCCGCCGATCTGGCCGCATTGCGTGACTGCGTGGCGCGCATGGATCAGGCCATCGAACAGCGGCAGATCCAGGCGTACCTGAATGCCAACAGCCAGTTTCACCTGCACCTCTACAGCGCCTGCGGCAACCCGGTGTTGCTGCGCTCAATCGAATCGCTGTGGTTGCAGGTCGGGCCCTTCTTCAACCGCCTGTTCACCGGCGCCGACCTGTCGCTGCGGCTGAATGACTTTCATGAAGACGCCTTCACCGCCATCGAGGCGGGCGATGCCAAAGGCGCGCGCCAGGCCATGGAGCAGGACCTGCTCTACTTCGCACGCTTTCTGCTCAACCTGCTCGATCTGGAACAGGGCCAACAGCGTTAGGCTTCTGACAGCGCGATGGTCGACAACTACACTTAGGCGACTCCGATACTGCGGGACAAGGACTTCTTCCCATGCTGGATTACGGCAGCAAGCGTTTTTTGATCGTCGATGACTTTTCCGATTTCCGCAGCTCGCTGAAAGCCATGCTGCGGGACATGGGCGCGCGCGATGTGGACACCGCCGACCGTGGCGAAGAGGCCATCAGCCTGTGTCGCAACAAGCGTTACGACATCATCCTGCACGACTACAACCTGGGTGGCGGCAAGAACGGCCAGCAGGTGCTGGAAGAGCTGATCGCCGGCAAGCTGATCAGCCACCAGTGCATCTTCGTCATGGTCACTGCTGAAAGCAGCCAGGCCATGGTGCTCAGCGCGCTTGAGCATGAGCCGGATGCCTACCTGACCAAACCCTTCAACCGCGCCAGCCTCGATCAGCGGCTGGACAAGCTGGTGGAGCGTAAAACCGCGCTCAAGGGCATTCTCCAGGGCCTCGACAAACAGGACCCGGCCGCCGTACTGGAGGCCTGCAAGACTCTCAGCCAGCAGGACAAGCGCTACCTGCCGTTGTGCCAGCGCTACCAATCCACGGCGCTGCGCGAGCTGGGCCGGCTGGATGAACTGGAGCACCTGCTCAATGGCGTATTGGCCGAACGCCCGTTGCCCTGGGCGCAGGTGGCCTTGGCCAGTCTGCTGCACAAGCGCGGCGACCTGAGCCGCGCGCAGAGCCTCTACGAAAAGGGCTTGCAGCTGTTTCCGATGATGCCGGCGCTGTATGACGGCCTGGCCGCCGTGCTGCTGGCTCAGGGTGACAGCCAGCGTGCTCAGCAGGCCCTGGAAGATGCCGTGAAGCTTGCGCCGCTGGCGATTCGCCGGCAGATGCAACTGGGCAAGCTGGCCCTGGATAACCAGGACTATGACAGCGCCGGCAAGGCCTACCGGCAAGCCATGGAACAGGGCCGCACCTCGAAATTCAAAAGCCCGGAAAACTACCTCGGCCTGGCCCAGGCGATCACCGCCCAGGCCGGTGATGGTGTGCTCGACAAGCGCTTGCAGATCGAGATCAACCAGGCCCTCGGCGAGCTGGACAAGACCTACAGCAATGACCCCAACGTGCAGCTGCGTTCGCGCCTGGCCATGGCCAGCAGCCTGATGAAATCCGGCGAGCCGAAAAAGGCCGCACAACTCGCCGCCGAAGCCGCCGCCGCGCTGGCTAGCCTGCCGCAGCTGTTCGCCGCCGATGCCGCGCTCAGCGTGGCCAGTCAGCTGCGTGCCCTGGGCCAGAGCGAGGCCAGCGACAACCTGCTGAAAACCTGCGTCGAGGCCTATGGCGACGATCCACAGGTGATGCAGGGTGTGGCCCGGCAGACCGACAACAGCGACATCCTCAGTGGCGGCAAAGAGGCGGTTGAGCTCAACCGCCAGGGCGTGCGCTGCTACCAGCAAAAGCAATTCGATGAGGCGCTCAGGCTGTTCCGCCAGGCCTTTGCCCTGCAGCCGAAGAACATCAGCATTGCCCTCAACACTGCGCAATCACTGCTGCAGTCGGCGGGTGGCGAAATAGCGCCGGCCTTGCTGGAGGAGTCTCGGCGCTGCCTGGAGGTGGCCAGTCACATGCCGGCCACCGATGCCCGGCATGCGCGTTACCTGCAACTGCAGCGGCGGGCGTCCGGCCAATGAGTGAGATTCCCGGTGGGCTGGATTTTTCCACGGTGATCGCCTCTACCGTGCACGACATGAAAAACTCTCTGGCCATGCTTACCCGCGCTCACGCCCAGTGGCAGGTGCAGCTGCCAGCCGAGCAACAAGCGGTGGCCGAGCTGGGCGTGATCGACTACGAGTTTGCCCGCCTCAACGGCATGCTCGTGCAGTTGCTCGGCCTGTATAAGCTCGGCGTCAATCAGCTGCCCATGCGTCCCGGTTATCACGAGGTCGAGGATTTTCTCCAGGCCCAGCTGGCCCGCCACCATGAAGTGCTGCAGAGCCGGCAGATCACTGCCCGCTGCGAAGTGGAAAGCTTCGACCTGATGGGCTTCTTCGACCAGGAACTGCTCGGCTCGGTGGTCGCCAATATCATCACCAACTCCATCCGCTACGCCCACAGCGCCCTGCTGATCAGCGCCTGGGAGGAAAACGGACAACTGGTGCTGGCGATCTGCGACGACGGCCAGGGCTACCCCGAGGAAATGCTCGATCAGCAATCCAACTACGTCCTCGGCCTCAAACACAGCACCGGCAGCACCGGCCTGGGTCTGTACTTCGCCGGCCGCATCGCCGAACTGCACGAACGCCAGGGCTTGCGTGGGCATATCGAACTGGCCAACGGCGCGCCACTGGGTGGCGGGGTGTTTCGGATTTATCTGCCTTGAGGGTGGACGCTAACAGCAGTTGCTCAGTGGCACTCGATGGGTGTGCTCTGCCATTGCTGCCAGGCTTGTGCCCAACCACTGTGATGGCTGACATTGGGCAGCACCGCGCTCTGTAGGCAAGCCGCTGGTCCCAGGGCCTCACGATAATGTTGCAGCAGGCGTGGCGGCAGCACTTGGTCATCGGTGCCGAACAGATGCCGCTGTCGAATCTGTGCCAAGCGTGTTTTCTGATCCAGTGGCTCCAGTGAGCCGTCGAGTGGGCTGAGGTTTTGCAGCGTTACCCACTGGCGTGGACTGAGGTTGCCGGCCAGGGTTTGCACTTGGATGACATCATCGCGGCGCAGGGCCAGTAACAGCGCCAGAGTGGCACCGCCGGAATAACCGATCAGCTCAAAGTCCCGATTGGCATAGCGCTGCTTGAGTTGATCAAGCGCCAGATCGAGGCTGTGCACCACTTCCTCGGCATAGCGCCGGTTGGTCCAGAGTGCATTGTTACAGGCCGGAGCGCTGACGAACTGACAGGGGCGTGCCAGGTAGATGGCGGGCATCGGGTCGGCAAAAGCCAGATCAGCCACCAGCAACTGGCGTGGGCTTGGGTCAAGGCTGGGTTGGCTGGGTGTGGCCCAGGCATGACCATCGCCCTCCAGATACACGCGCAGCCGCTGGCCTCCCTGTACCTGTTGGGGGGCTGCGATAACCAGAGGGAAAGGCGAGCCCGGCAAGGTTTGCACCTGCCGGGCATGGGTGCTGGCCAGTTCTTGCAACTGGCCGAGTGGCGTCTGGCAGCCCGCCAACAGCATGCTGCTAAATAGAATGCTGAGCGAATGGCGGGCCACTGGTTTCATCAGAAGTCGTAACGCACCTTGGCCTGCAGGGTGTCGGCCTGGAAGTCTTCCTTGCCACTGTAGTCGTAACTGACCCCAAGGGTGGTGTTAGCGATGACGTAGTCCACGCCGATGCCGGCTTCGTAGCGGGTGCGCGCCGGGCTGGCGCCAGTGGCCAGGAAGGACGAGCTGCCGAAGGTGAAACTGGCGTTGGTAGCGATCTGGTCGGCAGCGAAGTCGTGGTAAACCATCAGTGTGGCTTGTGGTTGCAGGTTGCCCTGGCCCAGTGGCAGGTCGCCAGCGACGCGTAGGCCGGCACCCAGTTCGGCGACTTCATAGCGCTGGTCTTCGACGGCCAGTGCAGCGATCGAACCCTTCTCGCGGAAGCTGTCGATATCCACACGGGCATAGCGCGCCGCCGCGCGGGGTTCGATCAGCAGGCCGTTGTCGAGGTTAAAACCATAGCCGCCGAGTACATCCAGGCCGAGCAACTGGCTGTCGTAGTCGCCCTTGGCCTTGGTACCGGCAATATAGCGGGTACTGTCGTTGTGGTTGAGGCCCAGGGTCAGGCTGGAGTCGAGGAACCAGGCACCTTGCTCGTAACCGCTGTAGAGGGTGATGGCATGGCCATCGATATCGGTCTGGTTGCCACCGTCGGCGGTAATGTCGCTGTTCAGGTAGCTGTAGGACAGGCCCAGGGTCAGTTGGTCGGTCAGCTTACCATCGGCGCCGATGGCCAGGCCGGAGAGGTCGGCGTCGTAACCCTCGATCCCATCGCGCGCATCCTGAGTCACGTCGCTGCCCAGCGCTTTGAGCCACAGGCCGCTCTCGACAAAGACATCACCCGCAGAAGCGCCACGCAGCCCCTGCGTGCGCTGGTTGGCGTTGAAGTTGGCGATATTGTTCAGACTGTTGGCGGCCTGCAGCGAAGCCCCGTTAACCTGCGGCACCAGTTGCTCGACGGTACGCGCCACCTCATCGGCATCGCCGGCCAGGGCATTGAGCACTGGGTCGTTGTTATTGCCACCGGCCATGCCAGAGAGCAACGGCAGGATGGTGCTGCCGGCGCGTTGGCCGTTGGGGGTATTGCCGACGAAGGCGTAGTCATCCACGGTGCTGACGGTGGCATATATTGCGCCGTTGTTGACCAAGAAATCGTCAACCTGCAACAGGGCGGAATCGCGAGTAACCACCGACAGGCCGTTGTTGGTGATGCCTTCGCCAGCGAGTAGGGTGTAGGTGCTGTTGTCGGCGGCAAAGTCCGCGCCGCGCACCTTAAGGCCGATCTGCGAGCCGTTGCCGAAGGTGGCGGCAGTGACACCGTAAACAATCGCGGTGTTGTTTGGTGTACCGCTGCTGGCCAGGGGGGTGGCGCTGCTTAGGTAAAGGTCGAGCATGGCGTTTGGTGCCAAGGTCAGGTTGCCAGAATGCTGCACGCGGTCCTGTTCGAAGGTCATCTTGGCGGCGTTGGCCAGACTGATATTGCCGTAGCTATAGCGGGTGTCATAAACCACGTCGCCGGTGACATTAATGACGGCTACGCCACGCATACCGCCACGAATCCGACCGCCACTCCAATTCAGGGTGACGTTGTTGCCAGCGTTTTGCGCATTGATAGCGTAGCTGTTAGCGCTGCTGCCGAGGATGTTGCCACTGTTATTGATGGTCATGGGGCCGAAGGGCTGGAGCTCCATGGCCTCGTAACCGGAGATGGTGCCGCTGTTGTTCAGCGTGGTGAGGGTCGCGAAGGAGACGTACAGGCCTGTGCCGAAGTTACCCGTCGCGGAGATGGTGCCGTAGTTATTCAGCGTGTCGATGACCGAATTGTTGACGTTGTTCAGGCCATAGAGGTTGCCGGCTATAGTGCCGTTATTGTTCAGGGTGTCGGTTGAGGAGTTGTTATGATCCAGGCCAATGTTGGTTCCGTTGAGAACTGTGCCTGAGTCGACATTAACGCTGTCGTAGTTTGCATTCGCTACTTCGCAGGCTGTTGCCGATCCGCCGCTGGTAACGCAGGTGTAATCTGCGGGCAAAGCCGAAGCCGCAGTTGGAATAGCCGCGGCAATGGCCACGGCGAGTAGGGTATGGCGCGAAACTACGGGCGTCATGGGAAATCCTTATTGTCGTTATCGGCGGGCAATGATGGCCACTAGATGGCAAAGCGCCATATTCTGCCTAGTGGCCGATTAGTGGACAAGTGGATTCAAACGGCCGTTTATCGAACATTGGCGGCATGGCTGTAAGGGCATATGACTGCTGCGAATAACCACGAACTTTGCTGGTTATGCACTCAACTGCGGATCGCTCCAAAACCGCAGGCCCTTGCAGAAGAGGGCTTCCGATGAAGCCATGTCGGTTGGCCAGTGCATGGTTGCCTGGCCTTGTGTCTGGTCTCGTTCGCTCAGCTCGTGGTCGCCGCTTAGCTTTCCAGCCAGACGTCGCGCACCCAGTGCCAGACGCTTTCCCAGCTTTCGTCCTCATTGATTTCGCCGGTTTCCGCTTCCCAGAGCAGTACGGTGCCGTCTTCTTCGACCACGTAGTAGTTGCCGTGGTCTTCGCACAGCGGCACGAACTCGCGCGGTACACCAATGTCCCAGGCGTATGAGGCCACTTCCGGTAGATAGGTGTGGGACTGCGGATCGCTGGCGGTGACGGGTTCCAGTCGGCCGTAAACCACGTCGCTGACCGTCAGGAGGAATTCACGCAAGCCGAAGGGCAGGTGAATAAGGATCTGCTCCTGAATCTCCACTAGGGTTTCTTCATCTGGCAGCTCCAGTGGGACGGGCACCGTCTCGTTGAGTTCGCGCAACTGTTCGATGACTTCTTCCACGGGGTGTGCCTCTTTTGCGGGTAATACGGGAGCGTCTTATACCTTAGACAGGTCTAAGCAAAAAGCTGGCAAAGTGCTATCGTCCAGTTTAACGGTGTGTCAATTTTAAAACGCCAAAAAATGGTCTTTTTATGAAAAGCCAAGCGCAAGAATCCGAAGACGGTGTGCTCAGTGAGGAGGAGCGCCTGCAGTTGCTGACCCGTGCCGGCCAGCGCAATCGCCTGTTCATCCTGGCGCTGGGCGGGGTGTTGGGCAGTCTGATGCTGCTGTCGGTGGGATTGAATCTCTACGCCCTGTTCAGTGCCGGCGATGAGCCGCGTATTCAGGCGCTGGAGCAGCAGGTGCAACGGCTTGAGCAGCAGTTGCAGGTGCAGCAGAGCACGCTGAGTAACCAGGAAGAGTTGCTGGCCAGTCAGCAGGCGTCGCAACTGACCGGGTTGTTCGAGCGGGCGGAAAACCCGGACAGCATCGCGCAGGTGAGCAAGGTGCTGCAGGCCCAGGAACGTGACTATCAGCAGGTGATGCAGGGATTGAAGACCGGCATGCGTGATCTGGCCGATATGCTGCCGGGTTCGCGCAGCTGGCTGGCCGATTACAACGAAATGATCGACCGCGCCCAGCTCAATAGCCGCAAACGCAGCGAGGAAATTCAGGCCTGGAGTGACAAGGCTCGGCAGCCGCCCGGTGCGGCTGTCGACCCAGGTTGAGGCGTCAGCCCATGTGGTAGAACGCCAGCTTGTTGCCATCCAGATCGCGGAAGTAGGCGCCATAGAACCCCGGAATGCGTTCGCCGGGTGCGCCTTCGCAGTGGCCGCCCAGTTCGATGGCCTTGGCGTAGAGCGTGTCCACGCCTTCGCGCGAGCCGCCGGGCAGGGCGATCATCTGGCCATTGCCCGGGGTGGGTGCTTGTTTGTCATAGGGCAGGCAGACGGCAAACATCGGTTGCCCCTTGGCGATGCCATAAAAGGCAATGCGGCCCAGGTCCATGACTACCCTGGCACCCAGTTCAGCCAGCAAGGGGGTGTAGAAGGACTTGGCCTTTTCCATATCTGTGGTGCCAACCGTGGTGTATCCGATCATTGCGCTGTCCTCGTGGTGGTTAAGCTAGAGCAGATTGCACCTTGAATGCGGCGCGCGCCAGTCCATGCGTTTGCTGAATGATGGACAAAGAAAACCCGGGACATTCCCGGGTTTGCTTTATTACCGCAGGTATCAGCCGTTCTGGCGGATACCGGCCACCAGCCACGGCTGGTTGTCACCGACGGCCCGCTCCAGGCGCCAGCTTTCGCTGAACACTTCGCCCTGGTCAAAGCGCGAGGTCTTGGCCACGCCGGTGAAGGTCAGGGTGGCGACGGTCTTGTCGCTCAGATCATCGACGCCATCCAGTTGCACATCGAGGTTGTCGACGTAGGTGGACTGGAAGCCATCGCCCAGGTCGGCGCGTTCGCGGCGCAGGAACTCCAGCAGTTGTGGGGTGACGAACTCGGCGATCTTGTCCATCTCGTTGGCATCCCAGTGCTGTTGCAGGCTGAGGAAGTGCTCGCGACCAGCGCTGACAAAGTTCTGCTCGTTGAACCAGGCTGGGGCATTGATCACCGGCTTGATTGCGGCTGCAGCGCTGCTGCCACCGAAGATCGAGGCTGGAGCCGCTGGCATTTCACGCTGCATCGGCGCGCCGTTGGCAGTCGCCGGGCTGGCTTGCTGGCGACGAGCGGCGAGGAAGCGGAACAGCAGGAAGGCGATCAGGCCGAAGATCAGCATGTCCATGATCTGCAGGCCTTCGAAGCCGTCACCCATGAACATCGAGGCCAGCAGGCCACCGGCGGCCAGACCGGCCAACGGACCCAACCACTTCGATGCACCGCTGGCTGCTGCAGGCTGACGGCCGGCAGCGGCAGGTGCTGCACTTTGCTGGGCTGGCGCTTGGCGCGCCTGATGGCTAGGGGCGGAGCCGAAGGATTTGCCGCCGCCCATACGCTTGGCTTCGGCGTCAAAACTCATGGTGGTCAGTCCCAGGCTGAGGAACATGGCCAGGGCGATGCTGAGGAAACGCTGCATGGTTAGCTGTCTCTTGGTGATTGGATCTACGCGCGGCATCTTGCCCGGCGTGAGCGGCGCTGGCTAGCCATAGAATGTTTCCGGCTTTTGCCCGTGCGCTATGCACATGGCTGCCGTAGGTTGGGTTGAGGCGCGCAGCGACGAAGCCCAACGGGGCTATAACAGGCTTACCAGTGAAGTCAGGCCGGAAACCGCTGTTGGGTTAGCGGCGCAGCAGCATCAGCAGCGGCCCACAGCGTAACTGCCGACGCAGCAGGGCGCGGAAGTCGGCAGGGTCTTCCTCGGGGTGGCGCAGCCAGTGGATAAAGCAGCGCAGGTAGACGCCTGTGAGCAGACTTTCTTCGGCGATCCTGCACAGGTGCAGGGTTTCCCGCTGCGCGGCTTCTCGCCACCACTGCACGGTACGGCTGATGCGCAGCAGGCCGCCAAGCTGCAGGTGGATATGCCCCGGTTCGAGCTTGTACAGCAGCATCTGCCCGCTGACTGCGCGGTGCGCGGCCAGGCTGTCGAGCCAGGCGATCAGCAGTTCTTCCAGACGTTTGGCGGGCTCTAACGTCAGTAAATCTGCGGCGGTGCCGCGCGCCAGCAGCGCCTGGTCGGCACGATCGAACCAGGCTTCGACCAGTTGATCCTTGTCGCGGTAATGCGCAGCGATGGCGTCCAGGCCTACGCCCAGATCAGCGGCCACATCGAACAGGTGCAGGCGTTCCCAGCCGCACACATCGGCCAGTCGCAGGGCGCTATCGAGTATCTGTGCGGCGGAGACAGTTGCGCGTTTCATTGGCTCACCTCGCCAAGCAGTATGGGCGGCGAGCGCGGTCGGGCCTGCCTGAAACGACAAACGGAACCCGAAGGTTCCGTTTGTGGTGAGCGTCGCCGGGTATCAGCGCCAGTTGTACAGCTCTTTCTCGGAAATCTGGTGCATCTGGCTGACCTGGGCCTGGAAGGCCTGCATCGAGGCCCAGATACGGCCGTTCAGCTCGCTTTGCGCGGCCAGTTCGCCGAGCACCACGGCGGACTCGCGCTGCATGGCCGCGAGCACGTCGTCGGGGAAGCGCTTGAGCAGGGTGCCTTGCTGCTTCAACTCATCCAGCGCCATGGCGTTGTGGTAGACGTAGTCGTCGAGCATGTCCTGGCTGGCAGCACGGGCCGCTTCCGTGAGGATTGCCTGCAGGTCGGCCGGCAGGCTGTCGAGGGCCTTCTGGTTGACCAGCAGCTCCAGCACCGCCTGGGGTTCCTGCCAGCCCGGGTAGTAGTAGAACTTGGCCGCCTTGTGCAGACCGAAAGCCAGGTCGTTGTAGGGGCTGACCCAGTCGGTGGCGTCGATGGCGTTGGTTTGCAGGGCGGTGAATACTTCGCCGCCGGGCAGGTTGACGGTGGTCGCGCCGAGCTTGCCCAGCACTTCGCCACCCAGACCCGGCATGCGAATCTTCAGGCCCTTGAGGTCATCCAGCGAGTTGATTTCCTTGTTGTACCAGCCGCCCATCTGCATGCCGGTGTTGCCCACCACCATGGGTTTTACCCCATAGGGGGCATAGGCTTCGTCCCACAGCGCCTGCCCGCCGCCCTTGCTCAGCCAGGCGTTCATTTCGCTGGTGGACAGGCCGAACGGCACGGCGGTGAAGAACTGCGCCGCAGGCACCTTGCCCTTCCAGTAATAGGCCGCGCCGTGGCCCAGCTCGGCGGTGCCACGCGATACCGCATCGAACACCTCCAGCGGCGGCACCAGTTCGCCCCCGGCATACACCTTGATGGTCAGGCGGCCGTTGCTCATGGTTTTGACCCGCTCGGCCAGGCGCTCAGCGGCAGTGCCCAGGCCGGGGTAGTTTTTCGGCCAGGCGGTGACCATCTTCCACTGGAAGCTTTCTGCGGCAGGCGTTGCTGCGGCTTGCGGTGCAGCAGACTCTTCCTTGCAACCGCTCAGGCCGATGGCGGCGAGCAGGGCGCTGGCAAGCAGCAGAGGGCGGCGGATCATGGGGGCTCCTTGTTGTTTGAATTGGTTGTCGATTACAGCGCCTGCAACTTGGCGTAGCTGAGCATCAGCCACTTGCTGCCTTCGCTCTCGAAATTCACCTGCACCCGCGCCTGGGCACCGGAGCCTTCGAAGTTGAGGATGGTGCCCTCACCGAACAGCGAATGCTGTACGCGCTGGCCGAGGCTGAAGCCAGTGTCGGGTACGGCGCTGCCGGCGAACAGGCTGTCGCCGCTCATGCTGTTGCCGCCCATATTGCGGCTGACCGCGCCGAACGGCCGGCTGACGCTATTGGACAGGCGCACTTCCTGAATCAGCTGCGGCGGAATCTCGCGGACGAAGCGCGACACCTTGTTGTAGGTCTCGTTGCCATACAAACGACGGGTTTCGGCGTAGGTGATCACCAGTTTGCTCATGGCGCGGGTGATACCGACGTAGGCCAGGCGGCGCTCCTCTTCCAGGCGGCCGGGCTCTTCCAGGCTCATCTTGTGCGGGAACAGGCCTTCTTCCATGCCCACCAGAAACACCTGCGGGAACTCCAGGCCCTTGGCGCTGTGCAGGGTCATCAGCTGCACGCTGTCCTCGTTTTCGGCGGCCTGGGTATCGCCGGCCTCCAGCGAGGCGTGTGTGAGGAAGGCCTGTAGTGGGCTGAGCTCGTCGTCTTCGTTGTTGTCGAAGGTGCGCGCGGCACTGACCAGTTCTTCCAAGTTCTCGATACGTGCCTGGGCTTTTTCGCCTTTCTCGGCCTGGTGATAGGCAATCAGGCCGCTCTGCTCGATGACGGTCTGAGTCATCAGGTGCAGCGGCATATCCAGCACTTTGGCCGCGAGGTTGTTGATTAGCTCAATAAACCCGACCAACGCACCCGAGGCGCGGGCCGGCAGGGCCTTGGCGCTGACCATCAGGTGCATGGCGCCCCACATCGATACCTGATGGGCGCGTGCGTATTCGCGGATCGCTTCGATGCTTTTCTCACCGATACCGCGCGCCGGCACGTTGATGATGCGCTCCAGTGCGGCGTCATTGCCCCGGCCGTCGAGCAGGCGCAGGTAGGCCATGGCGTTCTTGATTTCCGCGCGTTCAAAGAAGCGCTGGCCGCCGTAGATGCGGTAGGGGATCTTCTCGCGCAGCAGGGCTTCTTCCAGCACCCGCGACTGGGCGTTGGAGCGATAGAGAATGGCGATTTCACTGCGTTTGAGGCCGTCCTTGCGCAGGGCGTCCTCGATCGACTCGACCACATAGCGTGCTTCGTCGTGCTCGTTGAACGCCGAATACAGGTTGATCGGCTCGCCGTCGCCGTCTTCGGTCCACAGTTCCTTGCCCAGGCGTCCCTGGTTATTGGCGATCAACGCGTTGGCGGCCTTGAGGATGCCGGCGGTGGAGCGGTAGTTCTGCTCCAGGCGGATCACTTCGGCATCGCTGAAATCGTCGGAGAACTGCTGGATGTTCTCGATCTTCGCCCCGCGCCAGCCGTAGATCGACTGGTCGTCATCGCCCACCACCATCAGGCTGTCGCCACCCTTGGCGAGCAGGCGCAGCCAGGCGTACTGCACGGCGTTGGTGTCCTGGAATTCGTCGACCAGGATATGCCGGAAGCGCCGTTGGTAATGCTCCAGCAGGCCCGGTTTGTCTCGCCACAAATCGAGGGCGCGCAGCAGCAGCTCGGAGAAGTCGATGACTCCGGCGCGGGCGCAGGCGGCTTCGTAGGCTTCGTAGATCTTCAGCATGGTGGCGAGGAACAGGTCACCGCCGGGCTGGATGTTCTTTGGCCGCAGGCCTTCATCCTTTTGCCCGTTGATAAACCACTGCGCCTGCTTCGGCGGCCAGCGCTGTTCATCCAGGCCGAGGTCGCGGATCACCCGTTTGACGATGCGTTGCTGATCGTCGGAGTCGAGAATCTGGAAGTTCTCGGCCAGGCCGGCTTCCTGCCAGTGCGCGCGCAGCAGGCGGTGGGCCAGGCCGTGGAAGGTGCCTACCCACATGCCGGCCGGGCTCTGCCCGAGCATCTGCTCGATGCGGTGGCGCATTTCGGCAGCAGCCTTGTTGGTAAAGGTCACCGACAGAATGCTGTGCGGCGATGCATTCTCGATCTGGATCAACCAGGCGATGCGGTGCACCAGCACGCGGGTTTTTCCGGAGCCAGCACCGGCCAGCACCAGTTGGCGGCCCACGCGCGCGGCGACGGCCTGGCGCTGGGCATCGTTAAGAGAGGCAATCAGGAGTTCGGGGTCATTTTGCATCGCGGCATTCTAGGGGGCTGCGCCAGGCAGGGCAAACCGGCTCGGCACCGGCTTTTACTGGACGACTGGCCAGTCACGCTAGCAGCCCCGGCCAGTGCTGGGCGTACTGATCAAAAGTAAGGCAGGCGAAGTGAGAATTGCAGCACATCCAGCTTGGGCGATGCGTCTAGCTCGCGTATGCTGCGCCGACGTTTAGGCAACCACTATAAGAAAATCGCCTATGACTTCGACTGCATTTGCCCAGGCAAATGGCCTCAAGCCGACTTCCGGGCGGGAAGTGGCTCAGCTGTTTGCTACCGATATCGCCGCCGAGCGCACCCGCATGCTCTATCAGGGTTCGCAGGTGCCGACCCTGTTTATGCTGCTCAGCGGTGTGGTCTGCGCTTTCCTGCTATGGGGTGCACTGCCATCGGAGCTGTTGGTCAGCTGGTCGATCTGGCTGGTGATCCTCGCCGTGCTGCGCCTGGTACAGGTGCGCGCCTTCAATAAAGCCTTGCCCAGTCGCCAGGCCGAAGCGCATTGGCAGCACCTGTTCCTGCTCGGTGCCGGAGCGTCCGGATTGACCCTGGCGTTTGCCGCCATCGCCCTGGTGCCGGCCCAAGTCTTCTACCTGCAGGCAGTGGTGTATGGCCTGATCGCTGCGGCGATCCTCTCGGCCAGCGTGGCCTACGCCATCAGCTTTACTGCGTTCCTGACCTTCGCCTTGCCCTGCCTGCTGCCCTCGGTGGGCTACCTGCTGCTCAGCGATAACCCGCTGCAACAAGGCTGGGGCCTGCTCGGCAGTATCCTGCTGCTGGCCTTGCTGGTGGTGGCCTGGCAGGTCAATCGCCTGGTGCAGCGCAGCTTGCTGCAGCGCTTTCAGAACCAGGCGCTGATCAGCAATCTGGAGTACGCCAAGCAGCAGGCCGAGGGTTTGAACAGCGAGCTGGCCCACGAAGTGGAGCAGCGCCGCCGCGCGGAGCGCGAATTGCGCCAGGCCCATGGCGAGCTGGAAATGCGCGTGGCCGAGCGCACCCTGGAGCTGGACGAAACCACCTACGCCCTGAGCAAGAGCCGCGCGCGCCTGACCCTGGCCATCGATGCCAGCGAGCTGGGCCTGTGGGACTGGGATCTGCAGAGCGACGAGGTGCATCACTCGCGGCTCAAGGAAATCTTCGGCCTGGAGCCGCACGAAGTACAGGTCATGCTGCGCGACCTCAAACCGCGCCTGCACCCGGATGATCTGCCCGCGTTGCGGCGCGCGCTGGTCGAACATATGAAGGGGCGCAGCGACGACTACCAGGTCGAATACCGCATCAAGCACGCCCAGGGCCACTGGGTGTGGATCGAGGACCGTGGCCGCGCGGTGGAGCGCGCCGCCGATGGCCGCGTCTTGCGCATGCTCGGTACGCGCCGCGACGTCAGTGCGCGCAAAGTGCAGGAACAGCAGCAGCAACTGGCCGCCACGGTGTTTGAGGCGGCCAGCGAAGGCATCGTGATTCTCGACCCGGATTACCGCCTGCTCTCGGTCAACCAGGCCTTCAGCGATGTCACGGGTTATCGCCAGGACGAAGTGGTCGGCAAGAGCGTGATCAGCCTGATCAGCAGCGGTGACAGCCGGCGGCAGTACCAGCTGATTCGCCTGGAGCTGGAAAAGACCGGCTCCTGGCGTGGTGAGCTGATCGAGACGCGCAAGAATGGCGAGCTGTATCCGCAGTGGCTGCAGCTAAATGTGGTGCGCGATTCTGCTGGTAACGTCAGTCATATCGTGGGCTTCTTCGCTGATCTATCGTCGCGCCGCGAAGCCGAAGAACGCCTGCGCTACCTCTCGCACTATGACGAATTGACCGGTCTGGCCAACCGCAGCCTGTTCAAAGAGCGCCTGCATGAAGCCAGCCAGCGCGCCCGGCAGAGCAACCGCAGTATCGCCTTGCTGCACGTCGACCTGGACCGCTTCAAATTGCTCAACGACAGCCTCGGCCATGAAGTCGCCGACCAGCTGCTGCGGCAGGTCAGCCGCCGTCTGACTCAAGCGGTGCCGGAGGCCGACACCCTGGCGCGGTTGTCCGGTGACGAATTTGCCATCCTCATCGACTCCTACGGCAGCCTCTCCAGCCTGGCACGGCTGGCCAGCCGCCTGCTCAGCAAGCTGCGTGTGCCGATGACCGTGGGCGGGCATGAGCTGGTGGTCAGTGCCTCTCTGGGCATCAGCCTGCTGCCGGACAACGCGCGGGAGATTTCCGCGCTGGTCAGCCAGGCCAATATGGCCATGCAACATGCCAAGCACCTGGGCGGTAACACCTTCCAGTTCTTCACCGACAACCTGCAGGCCTGCACCCTGGAGCGTCTGCAACTGGAGAACCAGTTGCGCAAGGGCATCAACGAAGGCCAGCTGGAAGTGTTCTACCAACCCAAGCTGTGCCTGACCAGCGACAGCCTGAATGCCGCCGAAGCGCTGGTGCGCTGGCGGCATCCGGAACTGGGACTGGTGCCACCGAGCGACTTTATCGGTCTGGCCGAAGAAACCGGGCTGATCGGTGCCATCGGCGAGTTCGTTCTGCGTCAGGCCTGCTTACAGGCACGCGCCTGGCAGCTGCAAGGGCTCGCGCAGATTCGCGTGTCGGTCAATCTCTCGGTGCATCAGCTGCGGCAGGGCAACCTGCTCAGCCTGGTGCGCCAGGTGCTCGATGAAACCGGTCTGGCGCCGCAGCTGCTTGAACTGGAGCTGACCGAAAGCCAGCTGCTGGATAACGTCGAAAGCGTGATCAGCACCTTCCAGCAGCTGCGTGAGCTGGGGGTCAAGCTGGCGATCGACGACTTCGGCACCGGTTACTCCTCGCTCAGCTACCTCAAGCGTTTCCCGGTGGATTACGTGAAGATCGACCAGACCTTTATCCGCGACCTCACCCCCGGCAGCGAAGACGCCGCCATCACCCGCGCGATCATCGCCATGGCCCACAGCCTGGAACTCAAGGTGGTCGCCGAGGGCGTGGAAACCCAGGCGCAGATGGACTTCCTCAAAAGCCAGCGCTGTGACGAGATCCAGGGTTACCTGATCAGCAAACCGGTGCCGGCCGAGCAGTTCGCCCAGTTGTTGCGTGAGCAGGGCGACAAGCTTTAGTAGCGTTGGGGCTGGTCAGAACAATCAGCGCACCTGCAAGCAGGCGCGCTGCAGTGATCAGAGACCGTTGGGAAGAAAGCGGGTGGCCCCGCTGACATCGTCGATTTTTTTGATACGGAAGGCTTTCAAGCAGGTTTCATTGCGGGTGTTGCTGTCCGCACAGTACTGCTTGATAAAGTCGGCAAACGCGATGTCTTGGCCGTTCACGGTCAGTACACGTTTGAAGTATTCACCCTGAATACCCTGTGCTTGCCGGCTTTTAGTCATTTCCTGATCGACTACCAAGCGACCATGTAAGTCAACAGTCGGGAACTCAGGGGCTTTTTCTTCTTTACAGGCAGCCAGCAGCAAACCGGTAACGACCAGCATTACTAAACGCAGCATGATGAACTCTCTTGATGAGTGCCTGCCCACAGCGCTAGGTGTGGGCAGGTGTTTGGCTATTCGCCGAACAGGCGGTTGGAGCGATTGACTTCGGCTTTACCCGTGTCTTCCAGCAAGGCCTTGGTGCCCGAGGTCAGGTTGCGTGAGGCATCCGCATCCGACTGGATGACATCGGTTCTGGCTGCGCTCTCGCGCAGTTCAGCGTCGATATAGTCATTGGCTCGTGCCGCGCGTGCGCGTTTGGCCTGTAGTTCCAGCCTGCGCTCTTCCAGCTCCAGAGCGCGCAGCTCATCTTCAAAGCTTTCTTCGCGGGTGCGAATACGCTTGTTTTCTGCTTCTTGAACCTGGCGCTGTGCGGCGGCTTTTTGGGCGGCGGCCTGTTGTGCGGCCGCGCGTTGACGACGGTTCGCTTCATCGCGTGCATCGGCTCGTGCTTGCTCGGCGGCAGCCTGGCGAATGCGCTCGGCTTCCGCATTGGCCTGTGCCTGCTTGGTCTCTTGCTCGATTTGGTACAGCTGGTCGAACTGATTGGCCAGAGCTGGCACCGCCAGCAGCGCCAGGGCTGAGCCCAGAACGATATGTTTCATCTGCATAACCCTCAGCCTTTGCTTGGTTCAGGGCAGGCGGCGTTAGGCTGAATGCGTGTCTCGTTGGACAGCATCATTACCATCAGAGAGATTTCGCCGATCTTGAATTCACAAGGGCGACCGACTTGCGCAGAGGTGAAGATTTTGCCGTTTTCGGAGTAGCCGATCAGCACTCCGGGTACCAGCGTGGTGTCGTTTACCAATGAGCCGGCCATCGCGCCTGCGGCACCCCCGGCTACACCGCCAACAACTGCGGTATCGCGGTGATTTTGCGCACCCAGTGCCGCACCGCCAACAGCGCCCAGCAGACCGCCAACCATCATTGCCGCTTTCTGGTTTTTCTCGTTGCTGACTTTGATTTTGGTGGGAGAAACCGTAAGGATCTTGACGGTTTTGGCTTCCTGCTGAGTATTGACCTGGCTCGCGTCGAAGACATCAGCTTGGTACTGTTCGCCAGTAGCTTGGCAGCCAGCCAGTACGGCGGCGATAGAAAGTGCCAGACAGCGTTTGATCATCATTCCTTTATTCCTTGATGATTATAATAAATCCATTTGCCAGACAAATTTTGAATAAGAATGGCAGTCGGCCAGCATTCTAATCAAACGGCTTGCAGAGGGTAAAGGTTGATCCTGTCGCACCTGCCAAGTATTCCGCCATGCCCTCCAGATACTCAGCCATCGCCATGAGTCGATCACTTCTTGCTTTTCCGCCGCGCAGTACCGTCGTTCTATTGGCCTCGCTGTACTGCGCTCAGGGCCTACCCTCGGGGTTGCTCGCGCATTCGTTGCCGGTGCTGCTGCGTCAGCATGGCGTCGATCTGGCGCTGATCGGCCTGCTCAAGCTGCTGGCGCTGCCCTGGTTGCTCAAGGTGCTCTGGGCGCCGTGGGTGGATCGGCTGGCGTCGCCGCGTCTGGGCCATCATCGTGGCTGGATTCTGCCGTTGCAGCTGGGTGTTATCGCACTGATTGCGAGCCTGGCACTGATCAATCCCGAGCGGCTGTTCGACAGCTATTTCTTTGTGCTGATTGGCCTGTTGCTGCTGGTCAATCTGGCGGCCTCGACTCAGGACATTGCCACCGATGGCCTGGCCGTACGCCTGCTGCCCGAGCGCTGGCGCGGCCTGGGCAACAGCTTGCAGGTGGGCGGCTACAAGGTCGGCATGCTGGTCAGCGGCAGCGGCCTGTTGTTGGCCATGGATGCCCTGGGCTGGCACCTGAGCCTGGCGCTGGTGGCGGGGCTGCTGGTGCTGATGACGCTGCCGATCTGGCGCTTCAATGAACGGCGTGAGCTGCCGTTCCGGCCGGCCCAGGCCGAACCCGCAGGGCCAGGTTTGCTGCTGCGGCATTACCGTGGCTTGCTGCTGCAGCCCGGCATGCTGTTCTGGCTGGCGGTGTTGCTGAGTTTCAAGCTGGGCGATGCGCTGGGTTCGCCGATGGTCAAGCCGATGCTGGTGGATCAGGGCTGGAGCAATGCCGCGCTGGGCCAGCTGACCCTGATCAGCAGTCTGGCCGGGATCGTCGGGGCGTTGCTGGGCGGCCTGCTGTATGCGCGCATTGGCGCGCTGCGCGCGCTGTTGCTGTTCGGTCTGTTGCAGGCCAGCGGCATTGCGGCCATGGCCGTGCTGGTCAATGCCGGCGGCAGCATCGGCCTGGTGTATCTGGTGGCGTTGTTCGAGCAGACCGCCGATGGCATGTCCACCGTGGCGCTGTTTGCGGTGATGATGCACCAGTGTCGTCCCGAGCATGAGGGTGCCGACTTTACCCTGCAGGCCAGCGTGCAGTTGCTATTGGCGGGGCTGGTGGGTGCGACCAGCGGATTGTTGGCCACGTGGCTGGGCTATCAGGTGCTGTTTGTCGGGGCAGGCAGTCTCGGTGTGCTGGCGCTGCTGGTGGTGCTGTTGTACTTCCGGCGTTACGGCCAACTGCGTTAGGCCGCCGCTGATTGGCTGATTGGCTGATTGGCTGATTGGCCCGGCGCGACCTAGAGTGAAACAGATTTTTGACCTCTGCCTGGGGTTGCTGCCATGTCTGTTGTGCGCCTGTTGGGCCTGCTTCTGCTACTGGTGTTGCCGTCGAGCCATGCGGCCCAGACCGATGCCTTTATGGTCTTCGGCGCACATGACGGTTTCCCCAAGTATTACGAGGAAAACGGCGAGGCCAAAGGTATCGTGGTCGACATCAGCCGCCAGTGCCTAGAGGAAATGCAGGTGCCTTACCGCATCCGCTTGATGCCTTGGATGCGTGCCTACACCATGGCCCAGCGCGGCGAGGGCGGGGTGATCGGCCTGTCGATGAGTGACGAGCGCCTGGCCCTGTTCGATTTTTCCGAGCCGATCTTTACCGAACGCATCGTGCTGGTGGTCAAGCAGGGTCGCGAGTTTCCCTTCCAGCAGGTCAGCGACCTGCGCGACAAGTTGATTGGCGTGAGCATTGGCACCAGTTACGGCAATGCCTTTGATGCGGCGGTGGCCGATGGCACGCTGACCATTGTCGGCTTCAACGACACCCGCAACGGCCTGGCCATGCTGATGCGCGAGCGCATTGATGCGATTCTGCTGGGCTCCAGCGTCGATCTGCAGCGCCTTGTGCGCGACAACCCGGACCTGCAGGGCGCGACCTTCGTTACCTTGCCGGAAGCGTTCAAAACAGACAGCAAGTACCTGGGCATTGCCGTCGGCCTGAAAATGCGCTGGTTTGTGCAGCAGTTCAATCAGTGCCTGGAGCGGGGCTATAAATCAGGTGCGTTCGACTCGATCATCTACCAGTACAGCAACTGACTTTTGATAGTTGGGGTGGCTGGATCGGGCCGCTGGCGTTTCCTCTGTTCCCAACCGCTGGGCAGCGCTTGCTGGATGTGTCGGTGCTGAGCCTCTAACCCAATCAAAGATGGCTGCCTTTGTTCGCGCGGCGCGCAATCCTGACGATCTGCATGGATTGAATGGAGGTTGCGTATGCCCAAACCCGCGAGCCTGAGTGTTGGCCTGCGCCTGCTGTTGGCGTCCCAGGCCATGGCACCGTTGAGCGTCAAATTGGGCCTGGTGCAGCAACTGGGGGCCGAGAAAGCCGCGCTGCTGGCGCCGCATATGCCACCCGGGCAGTTGCGCGAGCTGATCATGGCCATGCCCATCGAATTTGCCGCAGCGGTGACGGTGCACCTCGACCCACGGTTGATTCTCGACACCTACCTGAGCCTGCCGGACAGCCTGCACCTGGAGGTGGCGCGCCAGCTTTGCGCCGACGGCGCCTTTGCCACGGCGGCGCGCTATGCCGAGTGCCTGTCGGCCAAGCAGATCAAGGTGCTGATCTACGGCATCAACGATGTTGACCATGTGCTGCAGATCGCCCGGCATATCGTCGACATGCCGCTGATCAGCGAGAGCCTGCGCAGTTTCTCCACCGGTTATCTGTGCAAGCTCACCGAAGCGGCGGTGGCCGACCGCAACCTGCCGGTGGCCGCGCAGGTGCTCGGTGGCCTGTCATTGGCGCGGCAGGCCGATGTGTGCGCCAGCTTGCAGCCGAGCACGTTGCGGCAACTGCTGCCGCTGCTGCTGTTGATCAGCGGTGAGGGCCTGCGCAAGCAGTTGCCGGAGGCGGTGTTGGAGTTGTTTGAAAAACAGCTGGCCTAGCCGCCGGGCTACTCCATCCACTGCCGTTCGTGGCGCTCCAGCAGGTTACCGGCCTGCTCCGGGCCATCGCTGCCGGCCGGGTAGGGGCGTGGGCTCTGGTAGTGCTGGTGCCAGCCCTTGATGATCGGGTCGACCCAGTTCCAGGCGGCTTCCACCTCGTCACGGCGCATAAACAGCGTTGAGTCGCCCTCAATTACATCCAGCAACAGGCGTTCGTAGGCATCCCAGCGGCGCTGTTTGTGGAAGGCGTCCGCCAGGTTGAGGTCGAGTTCCACCGGTTGCAGGTGCATACCCTTGCCGGGGCTTTTGCCCATCAGTTGCAGGCTGATGCGCTCTTCCGGTTGCAGGCGGATCAGTAGGCGGTTGGCTTCGCCGCCGCCGAACAGCTGGTGTGGCACTGGCTTGAACTGGATGAGGATTTCCGAAGTCTTGCGCGCCAGGCGCTTGCCGGTGCGCAGGTAGAACGGCACGCCGGCCCAGCGCCAGTTGTCGATCTCGGCCTGCACGGCGACAAAGGTTTCCGTATCGCTGTCGTTGTCCACGTTCTTTTCGAAGTAGTAGGCCGGCACTTCCTGGCCGCCGATCTTGCCGGCGGCGTACTGGCCACGCACGGTCTTGTCCTGTACATCGAGGCCGCTGATGGGCTTCAGGGCTTCAAGAATCTTCACCTTCTCATTGCGCACGGCCTCGGCATCGAAGCGCACCGGCGCTTCCATGGCCACCAGGCAGAGCAACTGCAGCAGATGGTTCTGGATCATGTCGCGCATGGCCCCGGCTTTTTCGTAGTAGGCGCCGCGGTTTTCCACGCCGAGGGTTTCGCACACGCTGATCTGCACGTGGTCGATATGCCCGGCGCGCCACACCGGTTCGAACAGCGCGTTGGCAAAGCGCAGCGCCATCAGGTTCTGCACGGTTTCCTTGCCCAGGTAGTGGTCGATGCGGAACACCCGCGACTCATCGAACACCGCACCGATGGCGGCGTTGATCGCCTGGGCCGATTCCAGCGAGTGACCAATCGGCTTTTCCAGCACAATGCGCGCCTTGGGGCCCGCCAGGCTGGCGATCTTCAGGTGCGAGGCGATGTCTTCGAACAGATCCGGTGCAGTGGCCAGGTAATAGATGCGCACGCGCTCGGGGTCGTCGCCCAGGCGTTTGCCCAGGCGGCCGAAGTCGGCGCTCTGGCTGGCGTCCATGGCGAAGTAGTCGAGGCGCGCGGCGAAGCTGGCCCAGGTGTCGTTGTCGAAGTCGTTGCGCGCCACCTGGGCGCGGCAATGGCGTTCGGCCAGGGCCTGGAAGGCGCTGCGGGCCAGGTTGCTGCGGGCCAGGGCGAGGATGCGCGTGTCGTTATGCAGGCGACCGGCGCGATGCAGGTGGTAGAGCGCTGGCAGCAGCTTATGCAGGGCCAGGTCGCCGGTGCCGCCAAACACCAGCATGTCGCAGGGAATGCTCAAGGTGGGAACTCCGACTCTGTTTGGTCGTGCGGGGGCGGCGGCCATGTAGTATAACTACAAGGTCACTACAACCCATCGTGCGCTGATCATAACCGAGTCATGTCTGTGAATGCGGCGTGCTTGATGGATTCGTTAGCTAAATGTCGAGCCTAAACCTGTGAACCTGTTGCAGCACATTGCCCAGTCGCGCCCCCTGTTACGCAAGTCCGAGCTGAAGGTGGCGGATCACGTTCTGCTCGACCCGGCTTCGGTCATGCACAGCTCCATGGCCGAGCTGGCCCACAGCGTCGGCATCAGTGAGCCGACCATCGTGCGCTTCTGCCGCGCGATTGGCTGCACCGGCTTTCAGGACCTCAAACTCAAGCTGGCGCAGAGCCTGGCTGCCGGTGCCAGCTTTGGTCAGTTCGCCATTCATGAAGACGATTCGGTGGCGGACTTCAGCCTGAAGATCTTCGACACTACCCTGCACACCCTGATCGAGGTGCGCGAGAAGCTCGATACCCAGGCCCTGCAGCAGGCCATTGCCGCCATCGCCAATGCCCAGCGTGTGGAGTTCTATGGTTTTGGTGCATCCGGCGCGGTGGCGGCGGATGCTCAGCACAAGTTCTTCCGTCTGCTGCTCACTGCTGCGGCCTATTCCGACCCGCATATGCAGGCAATGAGTGCGGTGACCCTGAAACCCACCGACGTGGCCATCTGCATCTCGCAGTCAGGGCGCTCCAAGGACCTGCTGATCACTGCCAATCTGGTGCGGGAAACCGGTGCGACCTTGATTACGCTGTGCCCCAGCCAGACGCCGCTGGCCGACCTGGCCACGGTCAACCTGGCCATCGACGTGCAGGAAGACACCGAAATCTATACCCCGCTGACCTCGCGTATCGCCCACCTGGTGGTGATCGACGTGCTCGCCATGGGCGTGGCCATGGCTCGCGGCCCGGGCTTGGTCAACCACCTGAAGAGCGTCAAGCGCAGTTTGCGCAGCCTGCGTCTGTCGCCCAAGGCACACAAGAACGTCGACGACTGAAACCTGTTCAGGATCTGCTGCGCGTCGGCCCTGCTGCGTTAAAAACAGGCTCGGCAAGCCGCTTGCGGCTAACGCGCTTTAGCGCGGCCCGCAGGGCGAGTGAAGCGAGTACTGCTCATGTACAGCTCGTACACTCCGCTTCCTTGCCTGTTTTTGCCTTGCAGGACTCTAGCTCGCGAAATCCTGAATCAGGTTTCTGCGCTGCTGATTTCATCGTCGCGTTATCGCCCGGCCATCAAAGCGTCATCTAGGCAGCCGATGCTGGTACTCCCTTATTCAGCTTGGGAGTTGCCCCTATGTCTGGCTATCTGGATCACGCGCAGTCGCATGAAAGCACCGACAGCAAAACCCGCCGCAAGCTGCTCGATCAGCGCCGCATGGAATACCGCCGTGCCATCGAGAGCTACGCCGAACAGCGTCAGTTACAGCAACAGCTGGCCGATTACCCAGAACTGATTGCGGTCAACTACCTGGCGGGCAAGCAGGCGCTGGCGCGGCAAAACGCTCAGCCAGGGCGTTGATCAGGCTGCGCTGATCGCGCACGAAGGCGAAAAACGCCTGGGCCACCGGTGACAGGTATTTGCTGCGCGGGTGCACCAGGCACCAGCTGCGCAGCAGCGGCAGCTCGGCCACCGGCAGCTCGCGCAGCAGGCCGTGCTCTAGCTCGCGACGCACCGCGTGGCGTGGCAGCAAAGCCAGGCCAAGGCCGGCGATAACTCCTTCGCATTGACCTTCCATGGAGCCGACTTCCAGCGTTTGGGGGAAGTGCGCGCGCTTTTGGTGGCAATACTCCTCGCAGGCCTGGCGTGTGCCGGAGCCGGCTTCGCGTATCAGTAGCGGGAAGGCGGTGAGGTCCTGCAGGCTTAGCTGTGCGTGCTGGCACAGCGGGTGATCGGGCGGCGCGACTGCGATGATCGGGTTATTCAGGAAGGGCAGAAACTCCAGATTCATGTCCGTCGGTACTCGCGACATGATCAGCAGGTCATCGCGGTTGGCGTTCAGGCGCTTGAGCGCCTGACTGTGATTGGTGACCACCAGCTGTAAATTGACTTCCGGGTATTCGTGGCGAAAAGCGGCGAACAAGTGCGGAACGAAGTACTTGGCGCTGGACTCGATGGCCAGGCTCAGCTGTCCCTGCAGTGAGCCCTGCAGATCGGCCAGCTGCATGTCGAGGCTTTCCAGGCGGCCGAAAATATCCGCGCTGGCCAGCTGCAGGGCTTCGGCGGCTTCGGTGAGGTAGAGCTTCTTGCCGACGTAATCGAACAGCGGTTGGCCGAGCAGTTCCTCAAGTTGGCGAATCTGCAGGCTGACGGCGGGCTGGGTCAGGGCCATTTCCTCGGCCGCGCGGCTGTAGGAGAGGTTGGTGCATACCGAGCGGAACACCTGAAGCTGGCGAAGTGTCATACGCATCAATGACTTACGCACGCTTATTACCTCTTTGCTGGGGCCTTGGACGTTTAACTATAAGTCTTAGCTAATACTAAACCCAATAAATATTGATTTTGGTTAATCGCTAAGCCGGCGTAGCTTAAATGCATGACCGCTCACGCCACTGCGGTCACACGTCGACCGTTTTTTCCGGTTGCCTGTTCACGTGATCGAGGATGCTGGCTCGTGATCAAGAAAATTCTGATAGCCAACCGCGGTGAGATTGCCGTGCGCATTGTGCGAGCCTGCGCCGAAATGGGCATTCGCTCGGTGGCGGTGTATTCCGATGCCGACCGCCATGCCTTGCACGTCAAGCGCGCGGACGAAGCGCACAGCATCGGTGAAGAGCCGCTGGCCGGTTATCTGAACCCACGCAAGCTGGTCAATCTGGCGGTGGAAACCGGTTGCGATGCACTGCACCCCGGTTATGGCTTCCTTTCGGAAAACGCTGAGCTGGCGGAAATCTGCGCCGAACGCGGGATCAAATTTATCGGCCCGAGCGCTGAGGTCATCCGCCGCATGGGCGACAAGACCGAAGCGCGGCGCAGCATGATCAAGGCCGGCGTACCGGTTACCCCAGGCACCGAAGGCAACGTTGCCGACCTGGCTGAAGCGCTGCGCGAAGGCGACCGTATCGGTTACCCGGTAATGCTCAAGGCCACCAGCGGTGGCGGCGGTCGTGGTATCCGTCGCTGCAACTCGCGTGCGGAGCTGGAAGCAGCCTACCCACGGGTGATTTCTGAGGCGACCAAGGCCTTTGGCAGTGCCGAAGTGTTCCTGGAAAAATGCATCGTCAATCCCAAGCACATCGAGGCGCAGATCCTCGCCGACAGCTTTGGCAACACCGTGCACCTGTACGAGCGTGACTGCTCGATCCAGCGGCGTAACCAGAAACTTATCGAAATCGCCCCCAGCCCGCAGCTGACCCCCGAGCAGCGCGCCTATATCGGCGATCTGGCCGTGCGTGCGGCCAAAGCCGTGGGTTATGAGAACGCCGGCACCGTGGAGTTCCTGCTCGCCGAGGGCGAGGTGTACTTCATGGAGATGAACACCCGGGTGCAGGTGGAGCACACCATCACCGAAGAAATCACCGGCATCGATATTGTCCGCGAGCAGATCCGTATCGCCTCGGGCCTGGAGCTGTCGATCAAGCAGGACGACATCATCCACCGCGGTTTTGCCCTGCAGTTCCGCATCAACGCCGAAGACCCGAAGAACAATTTCCTGCCCTCGTTCGGCAAGATCACCCGCTACTACGCGCCCGGCGGCCCTGGCGTGCGCACCGATACGGCGATCTACACCGGTTACACCATTCCGCCCTATTACGACTCCATGTGCCTGAAGCTGATCGTCTGGGCGCTGACCTGGGAAGAAGCTCTGGCCCGTGGCCTGCGCGCCCTGGATGACATGCGCGTGCAGGGGGTGAAGACCACCGCGGCCTACTACCAGGAAATCCTGCGCAACCCGGAGTTCCGCAGTGGTCAGTTCAACACCAGTTTCGTCGAGGCGCACCCGGAGCTGACCGAGTACTCGATCAAACGCAACCCGTCGCACCTGGCCATCGCCATCGCCACCGCCATTGCTGCCCACGCCGGCCTGTAGGGGAAGGAATCAGATCATGAGTAAAAAAATTACCGTCACCGATACCATCCTGCGCGATGCCCACCAGTCGATCATCGCCACGCGCATGCGCCTGGATGACATGTTGCCGATCTGCGCCAAGCTCGATCAGGTCGGCTATTGGTCGCTGGAAGTCTGGGGCGGCGCGACCTTCGATGCCTGCGTGCGCTTCCTCAAGGAAGACCCGTGGGAGCGCCTGCGCAAACTCAAGGCCGGCTTGCCCAACACCCGTCTGCAGATGCTGTTGCGCGGGCAGAACCTGCTCGGTTATCGCCACTACAGCGACGACGTGGTGCGCGCCTTTGTGGCCAAGGCGGCGGTCAATGGCATCGACGTGTTCCGCATCTTCGATGCGATGAACGATGTGCGTAACCTGCGCGTCTCCATCGAGGCGGTTAAGGCCGCCGGCAAGCATGCCCAGGGCACCATCGCCTACACCACCAGCCCGGTGCACACCGTCGAAGCGTTCGTGAAGCAGGCCAAGGCCATGCAAGCGATGGGCATCGACTCCATCGCGATCAAGGACATGGCCGGTTTGCTGACGCCCTACGCCACCGCCGATCTGGTGCGGGCGTTGAAAGCGGACGTCGACCTGCCGGTGTTTATCCACAGCCACGACACCGCCGGCATGGGTTCGATGTGCCAGCTCAAGGCGATTGAAGCCGGTGCTGACCATATCGATACGGCGATCTCCAGCTTCGCCTGGGGCACCAGCCATCCGGGCACCGAGTCGATGGTCGCGGCGCTCAAGGGCAGCCCCTACGACACCGGGCTGGACCTGGCGCTGATCCAGGAGATCGGCCTGTACTTCCATGCCGTGCGCAAGAAGTACCACCAGTTTGAAAGCGAATTCACCGCCGTGGACACCCGCGTGCAGGTCAACCAGGTGCCGGGCGGGATGATGTCCAACCTGGCCAACCAGCTCAAAGAGCAGGGCGCGCTGAGCCGCATCAATGAAGTGTTCGCGGAAATCCCACGTGTGCGCGAAGACCTTGGCTTCCCGCCGCTGGTCACCCCGACCTCGCAGATCGTTGGCACCCAGGCGGTGTTCAACGTGCTCGCCGGCGAGCGCTACAAGACCATCACCAACGAGGTGAAGCTGTACCTGCAGGGTCGTTATGGCCTGGCACCGGGCAAGGTCAACGAGCAGCTGCGCAAGCAGGCGATTGGTAGCGAAGACGTGATCGAAGTGCGCCCGGCCGATCTGCTCAAGCCGGAAATGGCCAAGCTGCGTGAAGAGATTGGTGCCCTGGCTTCCTGCGAAGAAGATGTGCTGACCTACGCCATGTTCCCGGATATCGGGCGCAAGTTCCTTGAAGAGCGTGCCGCCGGCACCCTGACTCCGGAAGTCCTGCTGCCGGTTCCCGAGGCTGGTGGCGTGGCCCCGGCCGGTGGCGAAGGCGTGCCGACCGAGTTCGTGGTGGATGTGCACGGCGAAAGCTACCGCGTCGACATCACTGGCGTTGGTGTGAAGAGCGATGGCAAGCGCCACTTCTACCTGTCCATCGACGGTATGCCGGAAGAGGTGGTGTTCGAGCCGCTGAATGATTTCGTCGCGGGTGCCAGCGGCAAGCGCAAGCAAGCCAGCGCGCCGGGTGATGTCAGCACCAGCATGCCGGGCAATATCGTCGATGTGTTGGTCAAGGTCGGTGATGTGGTCAAGGCCGGCCAGGCGGTGCTGATCAGCGAAGCGATGAAGATGGAAACCGAAGTGCAGGCGCCGATTGCCGGTACCGTGAAAGCGGTGCATGTGGCCAAGGGCGACCGGGTCAACCCGGGTGACGTACTGGTGGAAATCGAAGGTTAACCTCGGAAGCCCCGGCTGTTTGAACAGGCATTTGAATGGCTTTTTTGGGGCTTCTTTTTACACCGCCAGCGTGGCTCATTTGCTGCGCCGGCAAGGGTTTTTAGGCCCAGTGCCTGAGTCCCCGGAGCCGTAAGGCTCCTTCTTTTCGGTTATGCCCCGCTGCGCAGGGGCCTGCTGTTCTCAGCAGGAGACTGGGCAAAACTGCGGGTATCAGCACAACGCGTGGTGGGGGCATGACCTTTTATTCGAGCAGGTGGTGACGCGGCAGGCGTCTTAATGGCAGTTCAATACGGGAGCAATGCGCGGTGAGCCTGGATCCGGTGGTGCTGTTCTTTGTCTTCGGCCTGTTGGCCGGTCTGCTGAAAAGCGAACTGAAACTGCCGCCAGCGTTGTATGAAACGCTGTCGATCATTCTGCTGCTGGCCATTGGTTTACACGGTGGCGTGGAGTTGGCCGAACAAGCCAGCTGGCAGTTGCTCGGTCAGGCGGCCTGGGTGTTGGGCCTGGGGGTGGCGTTGCCGCTGCTGGCTTTTGCCGTGCTGCGCGGCCTGGGTTTCGACCGGGTCAACGCGGCGGCAGTGGCCGCGCACTATGGTTCGGTCAGCGCCGGGACCTTCGCCGTGGTGGTGGCCTATATGCTGGCCAAGGGCATCGAGTTCGAAAGCTATATGCCGCTGTTTGTCGCCATCCTGGAAATCCCGGCGATTCTGGTTGGCATCCTGCTGGCCAAGGGCATTGCCCGCGACACCGACTGGGGTGAGCTGGGCCGGGAAATCTTTCTCGGCAAGAGCATCATGCTGCTGCTTGGCGGCCTGATCATCGGTGCGATTGCCGGCAAGGAGGCGATCAAGCCGCTGGAGCCGTTCTACACCAGCATGTTCAAACCGGTGCTGGCGCTGTTCCTGCTGGAGATGGGCCTGATCGCCTCTGGTCAGCTCGGCGCGCTCAGGCAGTTCGGTCTGCGCCTGCTAGGTTTTGCCTTGCTGATGCCGTTGTGCGGTGCGCTGATCGGTGCACTGCTCGGCCGCTTTATGGGCCTGAGCCTCGGCGGTACAGCGGTGCTGGCCACACTGGCGGCGTCGGCGTCCTATATCGCGGTGCCGGCAGCCTTGCGCCTGGCCTTGCCCGAGGCCAACCCGTCGCTGTCGCTGACGGCGTCGCTGGGCATCACCTTTCCCTTCAATATCATCGTCGGCATCCCGTTGTACCTGATGCTGGCCGAACAGCTGATCGCCTGGGGGCTCTAGATGGACGCGCATATCCGCACCCTGCTTACCGTGATTTGCGAAGCGGCGCTGGAGAAAAAACTGGTGGCTGACCTGGAACAACTCGGCGCGCCGGGCTGGACCATCTCCGACGCCCGTGGTCGTGGTGGCCGTGGCGTGCGCAGCGCCGGCTGGGACACCGAAGGCAATATCCGTGTGGAGATCATCTGCACCCGTGATATCGCCGAGCGCATCGCCGGCCACCTGCAGGCGCGCTACTACGCCAACTACGCCATGGTCTGCTACCTGGCCCAGGTTGAAGTGCTGCGCGCGGAAAAGTTCTAGGCGTGTGATCAGCGCCGCGAGGCAAGCGTCTATCTGCCATCGTCCGAGGCGCGCTCGGACCTTGTGGCGAGCCTGAGCATGCAAGCGCTGTTGAATGAAATTCTGGATCAAGTCCGCCCGTTGATCGGCCAGGGCAAGGTGGCCGATTACATCCCGGCGCTGGCCGGTGTGCCGGCCAATCAGCTGGGCATTGCGGTGTACAGCAACGACGGCGAGCTGTACTGCGCCGGCGATGCACACACGCCGTTCTCGGTGCAGAGTATTTCCAAGGTGTTCAGCCTGGTGCAGGCCATCGAGCATTCCGGCGAGGCGATTTGGCAGCGTCTCGGTCATGAGCCGTCCGGGCAGCCGTTCAATTCGCTGGTGCAGTTGGAGTTCGAGCGGGGCAAGCCGCGTAATCCCTTTATCAATGCCGGCGCTCTGGTGATCTGCGACATCAACCAGTCGCGTTTTGCCGCGCCAGTGCTGTCGATGCGCGACTTTGTGCGGCGTTTGGCCGGCAATCCCGAGGTGGTGGTGGACCGGCACGTGGCTGAGTCGGAATACCAGCACCGCGCGCGCAATGCGGCGGCGGCTTATCTGATGCAGTCCTTCGGCAATTTTCACAATGATGTCGAGGCGGTGCTGCGCAGCTATTTCAGCTACTGCGCGCTGCGTATGAGCTGCGTCGACCTGGCGCGGGCCTTCTGCTTTCTGGCCAACGATGGCTTCTGCAAGCACAGCGGCCAGCAGATCCTCAGTGCGCGGCAGAGCAAGCAGGTCAACGCGATCATGGCCACCAGTGGGCTGTACGACGAAGCCGGTAACTTTGCCTATCGTGTCGGCCTGCCGGGCAAGAGCGGCGTCGGCGGCGGCATCGTCGCCGTGGTGCCGGGGCGTTTCAGCGTGTGCGTGTGGTCGCCGGAGCTGAACGCTGCTGGCAACTCCCTGGCCGGGATCAAGGCCCTGGAGCTGCTCAGTGAGCGGATTGGCTGGTCGGTGTTCTGACGGCGCTGCACCTATCGCGGCTATGACGGATCAATCGGCCATTGGCTCGGCTGGTTCGTCGGGTGCCTCTTCTTCGGTCTTTTCACAGATGCCATGGGCGCCTTGTTTGCCGGTGTAGGACACCGTTGGCGTGCCTGCGGCATTCAGGCTGATGGACAGGGTTATTCCCTCGCCCTTGGCCTCGAAGAACTGCTCGCTGAGCTTGTGCAGGACGATCTTTTTGTCGTTGAGATACACCGGGCCGCCGGCCTCGGCGCGTACGCTGAGATTGGTTGGGCAGGTGACCTCGAAGGCCGGCAGGTTGGCAGCATGGCTCATGCCGCTGACGGTTAACAGGGCGAAAAGGCTGGGCAGTCTGTTCATGCTGTGGCTCCAGGCAGGGCGGAGGATCAGACCGTCGCCGTTGGCGGCGGCCTGAACACTCAACTAAGCAGCCGTCTGTGGCCCTGTCCAGCCGTTGCGGGGTTGGCCCGATCAGCTGCCGGGCCCGCTATCACCCGGCAATCAGCTCTTTGGCCGCCTGGCGGTGATCGGCGATCAGCTTGGCTACATCCAGGCCTTCGATCTGTCCGTCGATGACCCGCCACTGGCCGCCGATCATCATCCGGTCGGCCTTGTCGGCGCCGCACAGCAGCAGTGCGGAAATCGGGTCGTGGCTGCCGGAGAAGCGCAGCTCGTCCAGTTTGAAGAACGCCAGGTCGGCCTGCTTGCCCACCGCCAGTTCGCCGATATCTGTGCGCCCCAGCAGCTTGGCCGAGCCCTTGCTGGCCCAGCCGAGGGCCAGTTCCGGGGTGATCTTCTCGGCACCGTAGCGCAGGCGTTGGATATACAGGGCCTGGCGCGCCTCGAGGATCATGTTCGAGCCGTCGTTGGAGGCCGAGCCGTCTACACCGATGCCGATTGGCGCGCCCGCGGCTTCCAGGTCGAGGGTCGGGCAGATGCCCGAGGCCAGGCGCATGTTCGAGCTTGGGCAATGGCAGATGCCGGTGCCGGCTGCACCCAGGCGGGCGATTTCATCCGGGTTGAAGTGGATGCCGTGGGCCAGCCAGGTGCGTGGACCGAGCCAGCCGACGCTGTCCAGATAATCCACGGTACGCAGGCCGAAGCGTTGCAGGCAGAAATCTTCTTCGTCGAGGGTTTCCGCCAGGTGGGTGTGCAGGCGCACGTCCAGCTCTTCAGCCAGCTCGGCGCTCTGGCGCATGATTTCCTGGGTCACCGAGAACGGTGAGCAGGGCGCGAGGGCGATCTGGATCTGCGCGCCGTCGCCGCGCTGGTGGTAGTCGTGGATCAGCCGTTGGCTGTCGGCCAGGATCACTTCACCCTCCTGCACCGTCTGCTGCGGCGGCAGGCCGCCATCGGCTTCGCCCAGGCTCATCGAACCACGGGTGAGCATGGCGCGCATGCCCAGTTCGCGCACGGCTTCGACCTGCACGTCGATGGCGTTTTCCAGACCGCCGGGGAACAGGTAATGGTGATCCGCCGCCGTGCTGCAGCCGGACAGCAGCAGTTCGGCGAGGGCCACTTTACTGGCCAGGGCGAGTTTCTCGGGGGTCAGGCGGGCCCACACCGGGTAGAGAGTTTTCAGCCAGGGGAACAACGGCTGGTTGACCACCGGGCCCCAGGCGCGGGTGAGGGTCTGATAGAAGTGGTGGTGGGTGTTGATCAGGCCCGGCAGCACCACATGCTCGCGGGCATCGAAGGTGCGGTTGCACGGCTGCGACGGTTGTTGGCCGGCCTTGAGCAGCTCGACGATCACACCGTCTTCAATCACCAGGCCGCCGGCGGCGTCGAGGCTATTGGAGGGATGGGCGGCGGTGAAGATTGCGAGGGGGTTCTTGATCCAGATACGTGTAGCAGCCATTGAGTTGGCTCCTCTGAAGGTGGGTTCAGGTTAGCCAGCTCAGTGTTTACCCTGTCTGCTGATCCAGGTGCGCGGCCGGCGCAGATGGCCGGGCGTGGCGCAGAAGATAGCGCCGTAATCTGCCTGCGGCAAGAGCGCAGGGCGGAATTTCTGACCATAAGGTCAGTGCGTCAGAACACCTTGCGGTATTGGATAAAGCCCGAGCGCTCGGCGATGCGCTCATACAGCAGCATGGCCTTGCTGTTGCTCTCGTGGGTCAGCCAGTAGGTGCGCGAACAGCCCTGGGCCTTGGCTTCGCGGTAGACGTACTCGATCAGCTGACGGCCGGCACCGCTGCTGCGGATGTCCTTGGCGATAAACAGATCCTGCAGGTAGCAGTAGTCGCCGCTGGTCCAGGTCGAGCGGTGGTAGATCCAGTGCACCAGGCCAATCGCCTGGCCGTCATGCCAGGCCAGCGCGGCGTGCATCGGCTCGGCCGGATCGAGAAAGCGCTGCCAGGTGATGTCGCTGGTCGTGGCGGCTATCTCGGTCATGTAGAAGCGTTGATAGCCCTGCCACAGGGGTAGCCAGGCAGCATGGTCGGCGTCGGTGACGGGACGGATTTCGACGGGAATGCGGATCGGCATGGCGTGGATGTCCTCTCTGGCAGGCGAGTACAGTCAATCATTGCAAACAGGGTAGATGTTCTGACCCCGTTTGCAGCAATTGATGCCATTAGCGTGTGGCGCGGTAATCCTGGATCAGCATCCCCAGGTCTTCACGCGAGCATTCGGCCGGCAGATGGCTGCTCAGGTCGTAGCAGCGCTGACCGAAGCCCATGGGCCAGTAAATGATGCTGTAGGGCGGCCAGAAGATCGATACCACGCGAAAGCGCGTGCGCAGTTTGCCTTCGCTCAGGGTTTCGCCGGTGGCACTGGTCAGGCGGTACGGCACGCCAGCGGTGCGGTTCCAGAAGAACGGGCGGGTTTTCACCAGGCCTTGCGGATGCTGTTCGGTGCGCTGGTTGACGCTGATGGTGCTGTGCTCGGGCAGCTTGAAGTAGGCCTTGGTGGAGCATCCGCTGATGGCCAGGGCGAGCAGCAGGAAAGTGGCGAGGCGAAGCAATGGCATGCAATACGTCCTTGTAGGTCGGGATAACTGAAGAGGCTGCCGGACTGTGCCATCCGGCAGGGGGCGCGACTATAACGGTTTGCCGGGCCCGCTTCAGTGATTTATTGCGCGCGCTCGCCGCATAGATCCAGGGCAAACCAGTGTTCCACCTCGGCCTGGTTCAGGCCCGCGCCAAGCAGGGCGAACAGTTTGCCCAGGGCCGCTTCGCGGGTCATGCCGCCGGCGGAAATCAGCCCGGCGCTGGCCAGTTGGCTGCCAGCGGCATACACGCCGAATTCGACATGGCCGTGCGGGCACTGGCTGATAGCGGCCATTACCACGCCGCGCTCATGGGCGGCCTTGAGTACGTCGAGCAGTTCGCCGTCGTCGGCCGGCCCGGTACCGCTGCCGTAGCACTCCAGCAGCAGACCTTGCACGCCGCTGTCGAGCAGGGCGCGCAGGTGGCTGGCCTGGATGCCGGGGTAGAACGGCAGCACGGCCAGATTCACCGGTTGCCGCATTTGGCGGTAGTCGATGCTCGCCGGAATGCTCTCGGCGCGGGCACTTTGGCGCTGACGAGGGAGCACGTGGAAAGCGTCGAAGGCATCACTGCGCAGCTTGCTGACCCGCGCGCCATGCAGCAGCTCGCCGTTGAAATACAGATGCACGCCAGGCGGTATGCCTGCCTGCAGCGCATGCATGGCACCGAACAGGTTGCCCCAGGCATCGCTGCCCTCGGCGCCTGCCGGCAGCATCGAGCCGCTGAGCACCACCGGTACGCCAAGCCCGAGCAGCAGAAAGCTCAGGGCGGCGGCGCTGTAGGCCAGGGTGTCGGTGCCGTGCAGCAGTAGCACGCCATCGCAACCGTCCTGCTCGATACCGCTGCGAATCGCTGCGACCATCGCCAGCCAGTTGCTCTGGCTCATATTGGCGCTGTCGATCGGCGGCAGCAGCTCGCGGAAGGTCCACTCGGGTAGCTGACGCGTTTCCAGCGCCTGCTGGGCACGCAGGCGTGCCTCGAAGCCGGATGCGGGGGCCAGGCCGGCCGCGCTCATCTGCATGCCGATGGTGCCACCGGTGTAGAGCACCAGAAGATTACTACAACCCATCAGGGGTCTCCGTACTTTCATTGTTCTTATAAGAAAACAGGGGGCCAAGCCCCCTGTTTGTCATAGCAGTTGTCGCGACTTAGCGCTGGTGCACGCTGTTGCTGACTTCCGCATGGCTGGCCGGGGCGTTTTGCGCCGCATTTGGCCAGGCTGCTGGGTCGAGGTCCAGGTCGGCGAAGTTCTTCGCGTCGAACACCGGCGACTCTACACCGGCCTTGATCTGGCTGTCGTAGTCGCGCATCAGGCGCAGACCGACCTTGAACAGCAGGACCAGGGCAATCAGGTTGCAGATGGCCAGCAGGCCCATGGTCACGTCGGCGAAGGCGAACACCGTGCCCAGATCCTGTACCGAGCCCCAGAGTACCAGTGCCACCACCAGTACGCGGTAGACCAGTACCGGTGCACGTTTCTTGCTGAAGAAGCCCAGGGCGTTTTCGCCGAGGTAGTAGTTGTAGATCAGGGTGGTGAACACGAACAGCAGCAGCGCGATGCTGACGAACACCCGGCCCCACTCACCGACAACGGCGGCCAGAGCAGTCTGGGTCAGCACGACGCCGGCCATTTCGCTGCCTGGCTGATACACACCCGAGAGCAGGATGATCAGTGCGGTGCTGGTGCACACCAGGATGGTGTCGATAAATACGCTGAGCGACTGCACGATACCCTGCGCCGCCGGGTGCTTGACCTGGGCGACTGCAGCAACGTTCGGCGCACTGCCGAGACCGGCTTCGTTGGAGAACAGGCCGCGTTTTACACCCATCATGATGGCCGCGCCGATGCCGCCGGCAAACGCAGGCTCCAGACCGAACGCGCTCTTCACGATCAAGGCGAACACCGCCGGGACATCGCCCAGGTTCATGCCGATCACTACCAGTGCCATGGCGATGTAGGAGAAGGCCATCACCGGTACCAGTACGTCCGCGAACTTGGCGATACGCTTGATGCCGCCGAAGATGATCAGGCCGATCACCACGGTGAGGATCAGACCGCTGGCGATGGTGGGCAGGCCAAAGGTGTCATGCAGCGAACTGGCTACGGTGAAGGACTGCACGGCGTTGAAGCCGAAGCCGAAGGTCACCAGCAACAGGATCGACACCACGATGCCCAACCAGCGCTGGCCGAGGCCGTGCTGGATGTAGAAAGCCGGGCCGCCACGGTAGGTGCCGTCGTCTTCACGGCGCTTGTACAGCTGCGCCAGAGAGCACTCGAAGTAGCTGGTGGCCATGCCGACCAGGGCTACAACCCACATCCAGAAGATCGCGCCCGGGCCGCCGAGCATGATCGCCACCGACACACCGGCGATGTTGCCAGCGCCGACGCGGCCGGCGACCGACAGCATCAGCGCCTGAAACGAGCTGAGCTGGCCAGGCTGGCGCTGGAAGGCTTCGGCGAAGATGCGGAACATGCTGCTGAAGTAGCGGAACTGGACGAAACGCGAGGCGATGGTGAAGTACAGACCAAGGCCGATCAGCATCACGATCAGGAGCTTGCTCCAGATCAGGTCGTTGAGAATATCGAGCATGGCAGTGAGGTCTCTCTTGTTGTTCTGTTAAGGAAATATGGCTGGGGCCGAATGGTTGAGCAGACGCGGGCATCGTGCAATTTCGCGGGTGGCGGCGACCTGATGCGAGTTGATGCTAGAATCGCGCCGCTCGCATCACCAGGAAATCCGCCATGTCCGACTACCTAGGGCTCAATCTCAAGCTGTTGTGCAGCCATTACCGGTCTATCGCCGAGGTGTGCCGCAAGCTGGCAATCAACCGTGCCCAGTTCAATAAATACCTGAGCGGGCAGAGCCGGCCGACGGCCTACAACCTCAAGCGTATCTGCGATTTCTTCGGTGTCGAGGCGTATGAGCTGAGCCTGCCGGCCGAGCAGTTCGCCGACCTGATCGGCGCGCGCACGCCGGGTCAGGATGCCGGCACGCGCAGTGATGCACTGGTGGAGCTACTCAAGCCGCTGCGCGCGCATGCCGGCAACCTGTCGCGCTATTGCGGCTACTACTTCGAATATTCCAACTGCATGTCGGTGCCGGGCACCGTGCTGCTGTCGCTGGTGCATTTGTGGGAGGAGGACGGCGATTTCCTGTTCGAGCGCCAGGAGCGTCAGGAGCGTTCGGCCAGCACTGACGTGCAGGCCGAAGACTGGGTGCGTTGCCGTTACCTGGGCGCTGCATTCCAGCTGCAGGACCGGCTGTTTCTGATGGACTACGAATCGCTGACCCTTAACGAGATGAGCCAGACCATCCTCATCCCCAGCTACAAGAGCCGCATTACCCGGCTTAACGGGCTGAAAACCGGGGTTTCCAGCGGTGACCGGCGCAGCCCGGCCTGCACCCGCGTGGTCTGGGAATACCTGGGCGCGGAGATCAACCGCATCAGCGCCTACCGTCAGGTGCGCCTGTACCAGCCGGACGATCCGCGTATCGACGATGACGTGCGCCAACGTCTGGCTGACGTACCGCTAAAGAACGGCTTGTTCGAGATCGAATAAGCGGCAGTGCTGTTACCGCAGGTCCTCTAAGCGCTGTTTCTGCTGGCCGTCGGCACTGAAGTTGTCCGCTGCCAGCCAGCGCCCGTAGCCGGCGGCAAGTGCCGGCCACTCGCTGTCGATAATCGAGTACCAGGCGGTGTCGCGGTTGCGCTTTTTGATCACCATATGCTGACGGAACAGCCCCTCGTAGCTGAAGCCGAAGCGCTCGGCCGCGCGCTTGGAACGCGCGTTGTCGTTGTTGCACTTCCATTCCAGGCGGCGGTAGCCGTTGGCAAAGGCATGCTGGGCCAGCAGGTAGATCACCTCACTGGCCTGCACGCTGCGCTGCATCACGCGGCCGTAGCAGATATGGCCAATCTCGATGCTGCCGTGCTGCGCGGCGATATTCAGGTAGCTGAGCAGGCCTTGCGCGCGGCCGCTTTCTGGCTCGATCACAGTGAAGAACAGTGGGTCTGGGCTGGCGGCGTTGCCGTTTAGCCAGGCATCGAATGCCGCACGTTCGCCGAAGGGGCCGTAAGGCAGGTAGTCCCATAGCCGTGGGTCACTGTCCGGGCCTTGCAGGGCCTGCCACAGGTCGTCGCCATGGTGCGTCGGGTCGAGGGGTTCGAGGCGCACATACTGGCCATTCACGGCCTGGGGGGCCGGGGTGGGCACGGGCTGCCAGTCGCGTAGCGGTTGCTGGGGCATGCGGCGGCTCCTGTTCAGAACTGTTTGCGGTATTGGATAAAGCCCGAGCGCTCGGCGATGCGGTCGTAGAGCTGACGGCCTGGGTAGTTGGTCTCCTGCGTCAGCCAATGCACGCGGCTGCTGCCGGCCGCCTGGGCCTGGCTATAGACGTGCTCGATCAGCAGCCGGCCGATGCCGCCGCCTCGCTGATCGGCACCGACAAACAGATCCTGCAGGTAGCAGCTGTGTTCCACCGCCCAATTAGTGCGGTGGAAGATCCACTGCACCAACCCCACAGCCTGGCCGTCGCGCCAGGCGAGGGCGGCATGGGTGGGCTCGCTCGGGTCGAGAAAGCGCTGCCAGGTCATGGCGCTGACCTCGGCGGGCAACTCGCTCTGGTAGAAGTGCAGGTAGCCCTGCCACAGCGGCAACCAGGCGGCGTGATCGTCAGTGCTGACGGGGCGGATTTCGATAGACATGGTTCTTCCTTGGGTTAGTAGCTGTCGTTTATGTGTGCGGCCAGTTCGCGGTCGCGTGGGTCAACGCTGGCGTGCAAACCCTCGCGCACGCCGTCTTGATCGGCCTGGCTGCGGTTCTGCCCGAGTTTCCATTTGCCCTCAAGGCGTTCGATGGGCAGGGCGAAACCGACGATGGCGCGCAACATGCTGTCGATGTACTCGCGCGGTGCATCGCTGACGGCCCAGGGCTGCGGGCGCTTGGCTTCATGCTGATCGCTGAGGCGGCTGACCAGCTGCAGCAGGCGTTCGGCGTCATCGAACACTTCCGCGCGGCCATGGGCCTGCACGCTGATGTAGTTCCAGGTCGGCACCACCTTGCCGTGCTCGGCCTTGGCGGCGTACCAGGACGGGCTGATATAGGCCTCTGCGCCCTGGAAGATCACCAGCGCCGCGCTGCCTTGCGCCAGATCGCGCCACTGCGGGTTGGCCCGGGCAAAGTGGCCGTACAGCGTGCCGTAGGGGCCTTCATCCGTTTCCAGTAGCAATGGCAGGTGGCTGGCGAGCAAGCCGTTTGCGCCATGGCTGACCAAGGTCGGCAGGCGCGTGGCACGCATCTGCTGGTGCAGCGTGGCGAGGTCGTCCTGGCGAAAGGCGGCGGGCGTGTACATGGCTGTTTTTCCGAAACGGGGCCTGAGCGGATGGAGCTATGCTAGGCCGCCTATTGGCCTGTTGTAAGATCCACTTTCTGCGACTTCTATGGAGCCAATCGGCATGGTCATTTCGTCCGCTGCACCGCTGCCGGTCGATCTGTCCGGCATTCACCTCGACCCACAGCGCGGCCTGGCGCGTCAGCTGTATCAGGCGCTGCGCGAGCGCATCCTCGATGGTCGCCTGCAAAGCCGCACACGCCTGCCGGCCAGCCGTGATCTGGCGAACCTGCTGGGTATCTCGCGCAACACTGTGACGCGCGCCTTCGATCAGCTGTACGCCGAGGGCTATATCGAGGGGCGCATCGGTGCCGGCACTTATGTGGCCGAGTTGAGCGCGGTGAAGCGGCTGGTGCCCGCGCAACCACTCGTCAGCACGCAGAGCCCGGCGCTGGAGCTGTTGCAGAGCCATCATCTGAACCCGCCCTTGAGTGGCGCGCCACGGGCGTTTCGCGTTGGCGTGCCGGCCTTTGATCTATTTCCTTTCGAGACCTGGGCGCGCCTGTCCGCGCGCTTCTGGCGCAAGCCATCGCCGGCGCGTCTTGGCTATGGCGACCCGGCTGGCGATTGGCAGCTGCGCGAGCTGATTGCCGCCTATCTGCGCAACAGTCGCGGGCTGCACTGCGACCCGGCGCAGATCGTCGTCACCAATGGCGCGCAGCAGGCCATCAGCCTATGCGCGCAGTTGCTGGTCACGCCGGGCGCACGGGTGGCCGTGGAAAACCCCGGCTACCGTGCCGCCGGCCATGCCCTGGCGATAGCCGGGGCGCAGCTGTGCGGCGTGGCGGTGGATGGCGAAGGCTTGGATGTTCCGGCGTTGGTTCAGCTTGAAGACTGCCGGTTGGTCTATGTCACGCCCTCGCACCAGTACCCGACCGGCGTCACCCTGTCGCTGGCGCGGCGCCTGCAGCTGCTGGAGTGGGCCGAGCACCATAACGGCCTGATCATCGAGGACGACTACGACGGCGAATACCGCTACAGCGGCACGCCGCTGGCACCCCTGGCGGCGCTCGACCGCCAGGGCCGGGTGCTCTACGTCGGCACCTTCTGCAAGATCGCCTTTCCAGCCCTGCGGCTGGGTTACCTGGTATTGCCACCCGCGCTGGCCGAAGCCTTTGCCCAGCGTCGCGCGCTGGATATGCGTCATTCGGAAATCGGCACCCAGGCAGTGATGGCCGACTTTATCGCCGCCGGGCATTTTCAGCGGCATATCCGCCGCATGCGCACGGCGGCCCGCAGCCGGCGCGATGCGCTGTTGGCCGGTTGGCCTGAACATGTGCCGGGCTGTGCGCCGCTGCCGGCGGTGGAAGCCGGGTTGCACCTGTGTGTGCGAGTCGACAGCCTGGCCCGCGAGCGCGAGCTGATCAGCGCCGCCGCCCGGGTTGGCGTGGAGATCAGCGCGCTCAGCAGTTACTGGTTGCCAGGCAGCAGCACGCCTGAAGATCAGCGCGCCGGGCTGGTGCTGGGCTTTGCCGCGGTGCCCGAGGCGCAGATCAATGAGGCGTTGGCAGCGTTGCGTCAGGCCTGGAATGCGCATTAGCGCCAGGCAAAAAAAGGGATGGCCGTGGCCATCCCTTGAGGAGTGGAGGCGGGGGAGCCTCCTGTTACGCAGGGGTTCGCTTACTGGCTGAGGGGCACCAGGCGCGGGGCGATCATGTTTTCCGGGCGCAGGATGTCGGCCAGTTCGGCGTCGCCCAGCAGCTTCTCTTCACGCACCAGTTCCAGCACGCCGCGTCCGCTGTCCAGCGCGACCTTGGCGATGCGCGTGGCGTTCTCGTAGCCGATGTAAGGGTTCAGCGCGGTGATCAGGCCGATGGAGTTTTCCATCAGCTCGCGGCAGCGCGCTTCGTTGGCAGTGATGCCGTCGATGCACAGCTCGCGCAGCATATCCATGGCGCGGGTCAGCAGGCGGATCGAGTCGAAGATCTTGTAGGCGATCAGCGGCTCCATCACGTTCAGCTGCAGCTGGCCGCCTTCGGCCGCCATGGTCAGCGCCAGGTCGTTGCCGATCACTTCGAAGGCCACCTGGTTGACCGCCTCGGGGATCACCGGGTTGACCTTGCCGGGCATGATCGAGCTGCCCGGCTGGCGCGCCGGCAGATTGATTTCGTTGATCCCGGTGCGCGGGCCGCTGGAGAGCAGGCGCAGGTCGTTGCAGATCTTCGACAGCTTCACCGCCGTGCGTTTGAGCATGCCGGAGAACAGCACAAAGGCGCCCATGTCCGAGGTGGCTTCGATCAGGTCGGCGGCCGGGGTCAGCGGGTGGCCGCTGATGATCGCCAGGCGCTTGACCGCCAGCAGCTGGTATTGCGGGTCGGCGTTGATCCCGGTGCCAATCGCGGTGCCGCCCAGGTTGACTTCGGTGAGCAGGGTCGGGGCGAGCAGCTTGAGGTGCTGCAGGTCTTCGCCGAGGGTGGTGGCGAAGGCGCGGAATTCCTGACCGAGGGTCATGGGTACGGCGTCTTGCAGCTGGGTGCGGCCCATCTTCAAGACGTGGCCGAATTCCAGGTGCTTTTTCGACAGCGACTGGATCAGCTTGTCCAGCGCGGTCAGCAGGCTGTCGTGGCCGAGCAGCAGGCCGAGGCGGATGGCGGTGGGGTAGGCGTCGTTGGTCGACTGCGCCATGTTCACGTCGTTGTTCGGGTGCAGCTGCTTGTAGTCACCTTTCTCGAAACCCATGGCCTCCAAGGCAATATTCGCAATCACCTCGTTGGCGTTCATATTGGTCGAGGTGCCCGCGCCTCCCTGGATCATGTCGACCACGAACTGCTCGTGGAACTCGCCCTGAATGATGCGTGCGCAGGCAGTGCTGATCGCCGTGTGCTTGGCGGCGGACAGGTGGCCCAGCTCGCGGTTGGCGTCGGCAGCGGCCTGTTTGACCATGGCCAGGGCGACCACCAGTTTCGGGTAGTGCGACAGCGTCACGCCGGACAGGCGGAAGTTCTGCACAGCGCGCAGGGTCTGGATGCCGTAATAGGCATCAGCGGGGACTTCAAGGGTGCCGAGCAGGTCTTTTTCGAGGCGAGTGGATGCAGCAGCGGACATGATCAAGGTCATCTCAGGAAATACGGCATATGCCGCGATGTCCCGTAGATTAGGGGCTGCGGCCTGAAGCTGGCCAATGCTGTTAAACGCTGGGTCATGCATAATCGGCATAATGTGGGTGTGACGTCTCCAGTTGTTTGGACGTACAGCGTACCTGTGGGAGGGGCTTCAGCCGCGCCCATCGCCGCTAAAGCGCCCCACACCCTACATAGGCAGGAGTAACGATGAACCTGGAAAGCAAATGGCTGGACGACTTTGTCACCCTGGCCGCTACCCGCAGTTTTTCTCAGGCAGCGCAGAAGCGCTTCGTTACCCAGCCGGCATTCAGCCGGCGCATCCGCAGCCTGGAAGCGGCGCTTGGCCTGACGCTGGTCAACCGTGCCTGCACGCCCATCGAGCTGACCGAATCCGGCCAGCTGTTTCTGGTCACCGCCCGCAGCATGGTCGAGCAGCTGGGTGAGGTGGTGCGCCATCTGCACAACCTGGAAGGCCAGCAGGGTGAGGTGCTGCAGATTGCCGCTGCGCACTCGCTGACCCTGGGCTTCTTTCCGCAATGGATCGCCCGCCTGCGCAGCGAAGGCCTGCCGCTGAATACGCGGTTGGTGGCGACCAACGTGGGCGAAGCGGTGCACGCCCTGCGCGAAGGCGCCTGTGACCTGATCCTCGCCTACTACGACCCGGACGCAGCGTTGCAGATGGACCCGGAGATTTTCCCCTCGCTGCACCTGGGCCGCACCGAGATGCTCCCGGTGTGTGCGGTGGGCGACAACGGTGCGCCGTTGTTTGACCTGACCAGCGGCCAGAGCGTGCCGTTGCTGGCCTACAGCGCCGGGGCTTTTCTCGGTCGCTCGGTCAACCTGCTACTGCGCCAACGCGCGCTGCGCTCGACCACGGTGTACGAAACGGCGATGGCCGACAGCCTGAAAAGCATGGCCCTGCAAGGCATGGGCGTGGCCTGGGTGCCGCGGCTGAGCGTCACCGCCGAACTGGCCCGGGGTGAGCTGGTGGTGTGTGGCGATGAACAATGGCAGGCACCGCTGGAAATCCGCCTGTACCGCTGCGCCCTGGTGCGCAAGGCCGCGGTGCGCTTGTTGTGGCGCAAACTGGAGGCCGGTACTGGTGCCGGTGTGATCTAGCCCGTCGAGGCGGCCTATTGCAGGCCGTACTTCTTCACCTTGTCGAACAGCGTGGTCTTGGCCATGCCCAGGGCCTGGGCGGCCTGGCTGAGGTTGCCGGCGTGGCGGCCGAGGGTGTCGCTGAGCAGGTTGCGTTCAAAGGCTTCCACCGCTTCGGCAAAGCTCGGGCTGCTGGCGCTGCTCAGCTCGCTGCCTTTGAACACCGGCAGGCCCAGGGCAAAACGTTCGGCGACATTGCGCAGTTCGCGCACGTTACCCGGCCAGTCATGGGCCATCAGGCGGGTCAGGGTCTGGCGGTCGAGCACTGGCGCGGGGCGGTCGAAGCGCAGCGCGGCCAGTTGCAGAAAGTGTTCGAACAGCAGGCCGATGTCTTCGCGGCGTTCGCGCAGCGGCGGCAGGGCCAAGCTCACCACATTGAGCCGGTAGTAGAGGTCGCTACGGAACTGACCGGCCTTGCCCTGCTGCTCAAGGTCGGCCTTGGTCGCGGCGATCACCCGGCAATCCACTTGCACTGACTGGTTCGAGCCGAGGCGCTCCAGGCTGTGTTCCTGCAATACGCGCAGCAGTTTGATCTGCAGGTTCAGTGGCATGCTCTCGACTTCATCGAGAAACAATGTGCCGCCGTTGGCGTGTTCGATCTTGCCGATGCGCCGTTTGCCGGCCCCGGTAAAGGCGTGGGCCTCGTGGCCGAAGATTTCGCTCTCGAACAGATTTTCCGGCAGGCCGCCACAGTTGAGCGCGACAAACGGCTTGGCCTGACGCCGGCTGAAGTCGTGCAGGCAGCGCGCGACCAATTCCTTGCCGGTGCCGGTTTCGCCTTCGATCAGCACGTTGGCCCCGGTGTCGGCGACGTTGGCGATCAGCTCGCGCAGTTGCTGCATGGCCGGCGAGCGACCGATCAGGCGTTGCTCCAAGGCCTGGCGGCCGGCCAGTTGGCGGCGTAGGGCCGTCACTTCGCGGGCCAGGCTGCGTTGTTCCAGGGCGCGGCGCACCACGTCCACCAGGCGCTCGGGGGAGAAGGGTTTCTCCATAAAGTCGTAAGCGCCGTCGCGCATGGCATTGACCGCCATGTCGATGTCGCCGTGGCCGGTGATCAGCACCACCGGCAGGCTGGCGTCACGCTGTTTGAGGCGGCTTAGCAGTTGCAGGCCGTCGATGCCGGGCAGGCGGATATCGCTGATCACGATGCCGGCGAAGTCTGCATCGATGCGTTGCAGGGCTTCTTCGGCGCTGCCCACGCCGACGCTGGGAATGTCTTCCAGAGCCAGTGCCTGCTGGCAACCGAGCAGCACGTGGGGGTCGTCTTCGACGATCAGGACGCTTAGCGGCTCACTCATGGCGTGGGTTCTCCTGGGGTGACTTTGGCCAGGTTCAGCTCGAAGGCGGTACCGCCGCTGTCCGGGTGTTGCACGGTCAGGCTGCCGGCCGCGGCGGCGGCCAGGCTGGCGGAAAGGGTCAGGCCAAGGCCGAGGCCCTTCTCGCCGGGTTTGGTGGTGAAGAACGGCTCGAACAGGTGCTCACGCACATCGGCGGCGATCCCTGGGCCGTTGTCGCGTACGGTCAGGCGGTAGCGGTCGCCATCATCCTGGCCGCTCAGCCAGAGCTGGCGCTCGGTTTGTTCGCTCATGGCGTCGAGGGCGTTGGCGATCAGGTTGACCAGAATCTGCTCCAGGCGCGTCTGTTCGATGGCCAGGCGCACGTCGGCCGGGCCTTGGGCATAGTCGCGGTGCAGTTGCACGGCGGCATAGCCGGGATGGTTCTGCAACAGCAGCAGGGCCGCGTCCACCGCCTGCTCCAGGCTGGCTTCGCCCTGGTCGCCACTGCGCCGGGCAAAGGCGCGCAGGCTGGCGGTGATCTTGCCCATACGGTCGACCAGCTCGCCGATGGTTTGCAGGTTGCTGCTGGCCACATCCAGCGCGCCGCGCTGGAGGAAGCGCACGGTGTTGCCGGACAGGGTACGCAGTGCGGCCAGTGGTTGATTCAGCTCATGGGCGATGCTGGTGGACATCTGCCCGATCACCGCCAGTTTGCCGGCCTGCACCAGCTCATCCTGGGCCTGGCGCAGGGTGGTTTCCGCCTGCTGGCGTTCGCGCACTTCGGCTTGCAGGCGCTGGTTGCTGGCTTGCAGGTCGGCGGTGCGCTCGGCGATCTTGCGCTCCAGCTCGTTGTTGGCCTGCTCCAGCGCTTCGCGCGCAGCCAGGCGGGTGGCGATCACCTTGCGCCGCTGGTTCAGCGCCAGGCCGAGGAAAATCAGCAGGGCGCAGGCCACGGCGGCCAGCATGGCGTGGCTGAGGGCAGCGCTGCGCTGATCCTGCAGCGGGGTAAGCAGGGTCAGGTGCCAGGGCGTGTCGTCCAGCGGCCGGGTCTGCGCTAGGTAGGTAATCGGCCCGGCGTCCGCCTCGCCGTCCTGGTCGCCAGCAAAGCTGACCTGCTCCAGGCCGTCGCCGAGGCGGCGGCGGGCCAGCGGTTGCAGCTCTTCCAGCGCCCACCAATGGTATTGCAGGCTGCGCGCCAGGCGCTCACGGGTATTCGGCCCCAGCGAATGCACAGCCTTGAGGCGGCGGCTGGGGTTGCTGGAGAGGATGATGATGCCGTTCTCGTCGCTGACATAGGCCTGCAGGCGGGCGCGCTGCCAGCGCTGTTCCAGGCTGTCCAGGCGCACTTTGACCACCGCCACGCCGATGATCCGCTCGCCGCTTTTCAGGCCGTGGGCCAGGTAGTAACCGGGCTCGCCGGTGGTGCTGCCAATGCCGTAGAACCGCCCCGGTTTGCCCTCGATGGCGTCCTGAAAATACGCACGAAACGACAGGTCTTCCCCCAGGTAGCTGCTTGGCTCGCGCCAGTTGCTGGTGGCCAGCACGCGGCCGCTGCGGTCCAGCACGTAGATGGCCAGGCTGCCGCTGCGCTGGTTGAGGCCTTCGAGGTAGTCGTTGACCAGCTGCCTACGGTAGGTGGTGGGCGTTTGCAGCAGGCGGCCGACGTTGTATTCCAGTTCCAGCAGGCTGGGCAGGTAGGTGTATTTGGTGATTTCACTTTCGACCGCACGGGCATTGAGCTCGAGCTGGCGTTCACCGTTTTCGGCCAGGTCACGGATGCCGCTGCGTTCACTGAGGTAATAGCCGGCGTAACCGCAGCCGAGAACCAGCAGGAGCAGCAACAGGATCAGCAGCAGAACACGGGCAAGGCGCGGTTTCACGGTCAGGGCTGGCGGCACGGCGCGAGGAGGGGCGGTGGAGCATTGCATCACAGTCCTCCCTGGCTGGGTAGTTGTGGGCGCGCGTAATCCGGTGGAGGGGCTTGCGGCTCTGGCAGCCTGCTTTGCTCTAACGCCTGCTTGTTCCAACCGGATCGGCCAATCGCCGCTGAAGCGCCTCCCACAAGCGCTCAGCGGCCTGGTCCCAGGTTTGGGGTTAGTGCTGGAGAATCTTCGCGAGGAACAGCTGGGCGCGCTCGGAGCGCTGGCTGACGTCACCGAAGAATTCTTCCTTGGCGCAGTCTTCGACGATCTGCCCGGCGTCCATAAAGATCACCCGGTCAGCGACCTTGCGCGCAAAGCCCATCTCGTGGGTCACGCACATCATGGTCATGCCTTCCTGGGCCAACTGCACCATCACGTCGAGCACCTCGTTGACCATTTCCGGGTCGAGGGCCGAGGTCGGTTCGTCGAACAGCATCACCACTGGGTCCATCGCCAATGCACGGGCAATCGCCACGCGCTGCTGCTGACCGCCGGAGAGCTGGCCAGGGTGCTTGTGCGCATGCGCCGACAGGCCGACCCGCTCGAGCAGTTTGAGGCCCTTCTCGGTGGCTTCGGCCTTGCTACGGCCAAGCACCTTGATCTGCGCGATGGTCAGGTTTTCGGTGATGGTCAGGTGCGGGAACAGCTCGAAGTGCTGGAACACCATGCCGACCCGTGAACGCAGCTGAGGCAGGTTGGTTTTCGGGTCGGCAATCGAGGTGCCATCGACCACGATGTCGCCCTTCTGGAACGGCTCCAGGGCGTTGACGCACTTGATCAGGGTGGATTTGCCGGAACCGGACGGCCCGCACACCACCACCACTTCACCTTTCTTCACCTCGGTGCTGCACTCGGTCAGCACCTGGAAGTTTCCGTACCACTTGTTGACGTTTTTGATGGAAATCATACGGCTAACCTTTTTTGCAGATGCTTGACCAGCAACGAGGCGGAGAAGCTGATGAGGAAGTACACCAGACCGGCGAAGATCAGGAATTCATGGGGCTGGCCGATGATGTCGCCGCGCGAGCGGGCGGCGTTGAGAAAGTCCATCAGGCCCACGGTGTAAACGAGCGAGGTGTCCTGAAACAGGATGATGCTTTGCTGCAACAGCAGCGGGGTCATCTTGCGGAACGCCTGCGGCAGGATGATCAGGCGCATGGTCTGCCCGTAGTTCATCCCCAGCGCCTGGGCGGCGCCCATCTGGCCACGGGGGATGGCCTGGATGCCGGCGCGGACGATCTCGCAGAAGTACGCCGCTTCGAACATCACGAAGGCCACCAGGCACGAGGTGAAGGCACCCACCGGGGTGTCTTCGCCGGTGATCCAGCGCAGGATGAACGGCACCGCAAAGTAGAACCAGGTGATCACCAGCAGCAACGGAATCGAGCGGAAGTAGTTGACGTAGGTGGCCGCCAGCTTAGATAGGAACACGTTGTGCGACAGGCGCATAAGCGCCAGCAGCGTGCCCAGCACCACGCCACCAATAACGCCCATGACCATCAGCTGCAGGGTCATGGCCATGCCATCCCACAGGCCTGGCAGGGCCGGAACGATTGCACTGAAATCCATCACTTACCTCCCACGGCAATCAGACCGGGCACGGCGACTTTCTTTTCGACCAGGCGCATCAGCAGCATCAGGCTCATGTTCAGGGTGAAGTAGATCAACGTGGCCAGGGTGAAGGCCTCGAACAGGTTGGCGCTGAACTCGGCGGTCTGTTTGGTCTGCGCCAGCAGCTCCATCAGGCCGATCAGCGAGGCCACCGAGGAGTTCTTGAAGATGTTCAGGAATTCGCTGGTGAGCGGCGGAATGATGATGCGGTAGGCCTGCGGCAGCAGCACGTTGCTGTAGATCTGTGGCAGGCGAAACCCCATGGCGTAGGCAGCGGCCGTCTGGCCTTTGGGCAGCGCCTGGATGCCGGTACGCACCTGCTCGCAGACCCGCGCCGCAGTGAACAGGCCCAGGCACACCACCACACTGAGGTAGGCCGAGGTGGCGGGGCTCAAGTCCTGCTTGAACCAGATTTCCAACGGCTCGGGCAACAGGTCTGGCACCAGGAAGTACCAGAGAAACAGCTGCACCAGCAGCGGTACGTTGCGGAACAGTTCCACATAGGCGGTGGCGATGCCGGCGATCCAGCGGTTCGGCACCGTGCGCATCACGCCGAGCAGTGAGCCCAGCGCCAGGGCGATGATCCAGCCAACGATGGCGATGGCGATGGTCCAGCCCAGGCCGGTGACGAACCAGTCCAGGTAGATCTCGCTGCCGATGCCGGTGGACTTGAAGAAGATGCCCCAGTCCCAGTTGTAGTTCATTTGGGTTGCCCTTTGGGTGTCGCGAAATAGGCCGTGGGTCGGAGGAGGCCGGGCAGGTGCGTGCCTGCCCCGTTCGCGGGTGGCGAACGTGCCTCGATCCAGTCAGGTGGAAGGTGGAAGACGGGTGCTTCCGGTTCCCCGTCTACCGCCGCTCTTGTGAAGCGGCGGCAGGCATACCGTCAGATCTGCTCGGCAGACTTGTCGGTCGGGTTGGCAATGAGCTTTTTCAGTTCATCGCTCATGGGGAAATTCAGGTTCAGGCCCTTTGGCGGCACCGGTTGCATAAACCACTTGTCATAGATGGCGTTGATTTCACCGGAGGCAAAGGTGGCGCTGATGGCCTTGTCGACCACCTGCTTAAAGCCTTCGTCGCCTTTGCGCATCATGCAGCCGTAGATTTCGAAGGACTGCGGCTCGCCGACCACCACCCAGTCAGCCGGCTGTTTGGCCTTGGCCATTTCGCCGTAAAGCAGGGCGTCGTCCATCATGAAGGCCAGGGCGCGGCCGGATTCGAGCATCAGGAAGGACTCGCCATGGTCCTTGGCCGAGATGATGTTCATGCCCATCTGCTTCTCGGCATTCATGATCTTCAGCAGGCGCTCGGAGGTGGTGCCGGCGGTGGTCACCACGTTCTTGCCCTTGAGGTCGGGGAAGTCGTTGACCCCCGAGGTTTTCTTGGTCAGCAGGCGGGTGCCGACTTCGAAGATGCCGACGGAGAAGTCCACCTGGCGCTGACGTTCGATGTTGTTGGTGGTGGAGCCGCACTCCAGGTCGACGGTGCCGTTCTGCACTAGCGGAATACGGGTCTGCGAGGTGACCAGGTTGTAGCGCACCTTGAGGTCCGGCAGGCCCAGTTCCTGTTTGATCGCGTCAACCACTTTCAGCTGCAGGTCATGGGAATAGCCCACGGGGTGCTGCGGGTTGTCGCCGAAGTAGGAGAAGGGGATGGAGGCGTCGCGGTGGCCCAGGGTGATGGTGCCGGAGTCCTTGATCTTCTTCAGGGTGCCGGTCAGTTCGCTGGCGAAGGCCGGGCTGCTGATCAGGGCGGCGGCGATGGCCGCACTCAGTACGCGGGGGACAATACGCATGAATCTGTTCCTCGATGTTGTTCTTATGGGCGGCAGGCACCTGTTGGGCTAGCCGCTGGCTTGGAAGAGCTATCGCATTCCTGCCGGTACAGGGAGCAGGATGTATGCCAGGCCATCGAGGGTTTTTATGATTGATTAAGTTATTGAAATGTATGAATAAATTTTATCTCTTGGCGGATGAAAAACGCCCAGCCGTTCGGCTGGGCGATTATTCAGTGGCGTGGCATTCGGAAAACCGAACGCCTGCCAGCGGCTGCTGGGCGATCAGGTGCCCGACTTGATGGTGTTCCACACCCGCGTGCGCACCCGCTCTATCTTCTGCGGCAGCGGTTGCAGCACGTAGAGGGTCTTCTGCGCTTCGGCGGTTGGGGTCAGGCCGGCATTGTCGCGAATTTCCGCGCCCACCAGCGGCATGCCGTCCTTGTTCGGGTTGGGGTAGCCGAGGAAGTCGCTGACCGGCGCAATCACCTTGGGGTCGAGCAGGTGGTTGAGGAACTCATGAGCCTCGGCAACGTTCAGGGCGCTTTTCGGGATGGCGAAGGAGTCGTACCACAGCGGCGCGCCTTCCTTCGGCAGACGCCAGTCGACCACTACGCCGTTACCGGCTTCTTTGGCGCGGTTGGCGAACTGGTAGAAACTGCCCGAATAGCCGATGGCCACGCAGATGTCGCCGTTGGCGATATCGGTCATGTACTTGGCGGAATGGAAGTAAGCGACGTGGGGGCGAATCTTCAGCATCAGTGCGCTGGCTTTCTCGTAGTCTTCAGGCTTGGTGCTATTGGGGTCGAGGCCCAGGTAGTGCAGGGCAATCGGCAGGATATCGCCGGGTGAGTCGAGCATGGCCACGCCGCACTGCTTGAGCTTGCTGATGTTCTCTTCCTTGAAGATCAGGTCCCAGCTGTCCACCGGCGCATCGGCACCGAGCACGGCCTTGACCTTGTCCGGGTTGAAGCCGATCAGCACGGTGCCGTACATGTAGGGCACGGCGTACTGGTTGCCGGGGTCGTTGGCGGTCATCAGCTGCAGCAGGCCGGGGTCGAGATGCTGCCAGTTGGGCAGCTTGCTCTTGTCGAGTTTCTGGAACACCCCGGCCTTGATCTGGGTGTCGAGGAAGGTGTTGGTCGGCACCACCAGGTCATAACCGGAGTTGCCGGTGAGCAGCTTGGCTTCCAGCGACTCGTTGGTGTCGAACACGTCCCAGGTCAGCTGGATACCGCTCTTGGCCTGAAAGTCCTTGGGCACCGACGGCAGCATATAGTCGGCCCAGTTGTACACGCGCAGCTCGCGCGGTTTTTCGGGTGTTTGCGCCTGGGCCGCCGTGGCCAGCAGGGTGGCGCCGCAGATGGCGACGGCGAGCAGGTGTTTGATCGTGTTCATCGTGTCTCACCCCTGAATCATTATTGATGTTGTGTTGGCTAGGCCTGTACGGCTTATGCGTGAGCGGCTTCGAAACCTTCCAGTACGTTGACGGCGTTGACGCCGATGGCTTCCACCGCATAACCGCCTTCCATGACGAACAGCGTCGGCTTGCCAAGGGCGGCGATGCGGCGGCCCATGGCCAGGTAATCCGGGCTGTCGAGCTTGAACTGGGAAATCGGGTCGTCCTTGAAGGTGTCTACACCCAGCGACACCACAATCACTTCAGCACCGTATTCGGCAATCCGCTGGCAGGCGTCGTCCAGCGCGGCGCTCCACACGGCCCACGGGCTGCCCATCGGCAACGGGTAGTTGAAGTTGCAGCCTTCACCGGCCCCCTCGCCGCGTTCATCGGCATAGCCGAGGAAGAACGGGAACTCTTCGGCCGGGTCGCCGTGGATCGAGGCGAACAGCACATCATTGCGGCTGTAGAAAATGTCCTGAGTGCCGTTGCCGTGGTGGTAGTCGACATCGAGGATCGCCACCTTCTTGTGGCCCTGATCGAGGAAGGCCTGGGCGGCGATGGCGGCGTTGTTCAGGTAGCAGTAGCCGCCCATCAGCTCGCCAGCGGCATGGTGACCTGGCGGACGGCACAGGGCAAAGGCGCTGTGGGCCCCTTTGGCGATCTCGGCCTGGGCACTCAGCGCCACCTGTGCGGCGCTGTAAGCCGCCTGCCAGGTGCCGGCGGTAATTGGCGCGCCGCCGTCGAAGCTGTAATAGCCGAGCTGGCCGTGCAAATCGTTCGGGATGACCTGGCGCAGGGTGCGTGCCGGCCAGGTGAAGGGCAGCAGGTCACCGTTGCCGTTCTGCGCCTGCCAGCGCGCCCAGGCACCCTTGAAGAAGTCCAGATAAGCGGCGCTGTGAATACGCTCAATCGGCGTCAGGCCGAAATCCTGCGGCGGACGTACTTCACCGAGCTGGCGATGCTGGACGCGCGCCAGGATATGGTCGGCGCGTTGCGGTTTCTCGAAACAGGGCATCAGCTGGCCGTCGATCAGCTCGCAGCTGCCGTGGTGCAGGTGATGGTCGTCGCTGTAAAAGGTGAGCATGTGACACGGCTCCAGGCTTGTTATTGTGCCTGCATTGTTCGCCTGCACGCCCGGATGGAGAACGCTGGCAACGGCCAAAAGGGGATCGAAATGGCCAAATTTGGCGGCCGCCGAGCGCTGATGGCGCCGCGCAAACTGTAACAAGCCATGAGTCTTAAGCTTTTCTTAAGCCTGCAAATCGCATGGTGCGCCCCGCCGGGGCTCTGCCCCTTCATTGCCGACAAGGGGGCAGAGCATGCTCAATCAGACTCGCAAGTTGCCACGCCAGGTGTTGCCGCTGCTATGCGCGTGGCTGGCCACGCCCGTGCTGGCGGATGTGGAATGCCCAAGCGCTGACCGCGCCAGCTGGATGAAGGAATCACACTTTCGCCAGCAGATGAAAAGTCAGGGGCTGCAAATCACCAAGTTCCGCATCACCCCGGGTAATTGTTACGAGGTTTACGGCCTCGACGGCAACGGCAAGAAAGTCGAAATCTATTACAACCCGGTCGATGCCACGCCCGTGGCTGAAGTCGCCACCGCGCATATGGCCAAGCCATGACCAGGCAGTTTGTCCTGCCGGCATCGCTCATGGCCGTGCTGATGCTGTTTGCCCTGGCCTGGTACCGCGCCCCGGCACAGCCACCGGCTGCCTTTGCCAGCGCCGCAGCGGCGCCGGTCAGCGCACCGGCATTCAGGGCGCGCTTCGCCTCATCGGATATGGACGACTTCGTGCACTCGGCATCGATCACCGGTCTGCCGGGTGGCGACCTGATGGCGGCCTGGTTCGCCGGTAGCCGTGAGGGCGCGGCTGACGTGCAGATCCGCGCCGCGCGTTTCGATGCCGGCAGTGGCCAATGGGGGGCCGAGCGCGTACTCGCCAGCCGCGAGTCGACTCAGCGCGCGGTCGGCAAGCACATTCGCAAGCTGGGCAACCCGGTGATCAGCCTGGCACCGGACCAGCGCCTGTGGCTGTTCTACGTCTCTGTGTCGATTGGCGGTTGGGCCGGCAGCGCGGTCAACGCCATGGTCTCTGATGACCTCGGGCAAACCTGGTCGGCGCCACGTCAGCTCGTCACCAGTCCGTTTCTCAACATCAGCACCCTGGTGCGCGCTGCGCCGGTGTTCCATGCCGACGGCAGCATTGGCCTGCCGGTGTATCACGAGTTTCTCGGCAAGTTTCCTGAGTACCTGCACCTGAGCGCGGATGGCAAGGTGTTGGGCAAGTACCGCATCGGCAAGGGCCGCTATTCGCTGCAGCCAACGGTGGTGGCGCTGGATGAACGGCGTGCGGTGGCGCTGCTGCGTTATGCCGGTGAGCAGTACCACCGTGTGCTGGCCAGTCACACCACGGACAGCGGTCGTAGCTGGAGCACGCCGCAACCGCTGGAGCCAAGCAATCCCAACTCGTCGTTGGCCGCCGTCGGGCGTCCGGACGGCAGCCTGCTGGTGGCGATGAACGATCTGGAGGATGGGCGCTTCCGCCTGACCCTCTACACCACCGACAGCCAGCTGGAAAACTGGCGCACCCTCGGTGAGCTGGACGAGAGCCCGAATCCCTGGGGGGAACCCATCGCGCCGGCGGATTTCCCGACGGTGATTCGCGAGAAGTTCCGCGCCAGCGGCGGTCGCCCCGAGCACGAGGCGCGCTTTCTCGAGCAGGTCAGTGCGCGTATGTGCAGCAGCAGTGGCTGCGACTTCGATTACGAATACCCCTATTTCAGCCGTAGCGCCGATGGCACTTACCACCTGGTCTATTCGTGGAACGACATGTTTATCAAGCACCTGGCCTTCAACGAAGCCTGGCTGACGGAGCGCCGCCCGCATGACTGACTTCTGCTTGCCGTACCTGGCCTTCACGTTGCTGTTGTTCCTGATCTTCGTTCGACTGGCGCGCACTGCGGCGCAGCGCGGCATTCTGCTGGCGGGCTGTCTGCTACTGGGCCTGCTGCCGCTGCAGGGCATCAGCCTGGCGCTGCAGGTGCGCACCTATATCGGCGACCTGTCGATCAGCAGCCTGGTGCTGCTGAGCTGTGCAACGCTGTGCCGTTTCGGCTTGCCGGGTGTCAGCCCTCGTGATCGTCTGGCCAGCCTGGCGCTGTTCGCCGGCCTGGCTGTGCTGCTCTACCCGGCGGCACTCGGCCTGAGCTACAGCGACCCGTACCAGCTGGGCTTCGAGCCCCGGCCGATGCTGTTGGTGCTGGGCCTGCTGAGCCTGGTACTGATCCTCCAGCGCAGCTGGCTCGGCGCGTTGGCGCTGGTGCTGGCGACCCTGGCGTTCACCCTGCGCCTGAATGCCTCGGAAAACTACTGGGACTACCTGATCGACCCTTACCTGGCCCTCTACAGCCTGGGCGCGTTGCTCAGCGCCGCTGTGCGCTGGCTGCTGGCTCGACCGGCAAGGAAACTCGTATGAGCTGGCTGAAATCCCGCCGCCTGCATTACCTGGCAGGCCTGACAGCGTTGCTGTTCGTGCTCTTCGCCGCCCTGCGCGTGCTGTTTCTGCTGGGCTTTTCCGCTGTTGAGAGCATCAGCGAGCCGGACGTGCTGCGCACCCTCGGCATCGGCCTGCGCTTCGACCTGCGCCTGGCGCTGTTGCTGATGTTGCCGGTGGGCCTCCTGCTGGCGCTGCCCAAGCTGCGCCTGGCGCGTTTTCGCGCCGTGCGCTGGCTGCTGCGTGGTTACCTAGTATCGGCCGTGGCCGCGCTAGGCCTGCTGTACATCATCGATTTTGGCCACTACGCCTACCTGGGCGTACGCCTCAACGCCACGGTGCTGCGCTTTGCCGGCGATGCGCAGATTTCCGCCGGCATGCTCTGGCAGACCTACCCGGTGCTGTGGATCACCCTGGCCTGGCTGGCCTGCGTAACGCTGTGGGCCTGGGCGTTGCTGCGCCTGGAGCGCGCCACCCTGGATCGACCGCAAATACAGCGAGTCGGCGTGTTGTCGGCAGTCGGTGGCGCGGCAGTGGTGGGTGTGCTGGTGTTCTTCGGCCTGCTCGGCCGCGCCAGCGCGCTGAACCTCGAGAACCCGGTGCCGCTGCGCTGGAGCGATGCCTTCTACAGCGGTAACAGTCAGGTGGGTGCGCTCGGGATCAATCCGGCGCTGTTTCTCTTCGACACCCTCAAGCTGGAGCCTGCCGCCTTCGACGAAGCCGCCACGCGCGAGCATTACGAGGTGGTGGCCGATTACCTGGGCGTCAGCGAGCGTGATGCGCAGGCGCTGAACTTCTTCCGCCACCAGCCCGTGCAGGCACACCGCATTGCCACCGAGCGCCCGCCCAACGTGGTCTTCGTCATGCTCGAGTCGCTCGGCACCAGCGCCGTGGGTGCCTACGGCAACCCGCTGAACCCGACGCCCAATCTGGATCGTCTGGCTCAGGAAAGCTGGTTCTTCCGTCACTTCTACGTGCCGGTCACCGGCACCGCCAAGACGGTGTGGGCAAGCATCACCGGCATCCCTGATGTATCGCGTCAGGAGACCGCCACGCGCAACCCGCTGATCGCTCGCCAGCGCACGCTGATCAACGCGCTCGACGGTTATGAGAAGTTCTACATGATCGGCGGCAACGCCGGTTGGGCCAACATCAATGCACTGATCCGCCAGAGCATCGACGGCGTGCAACTCTATGAGGAGCGCCACTGGCAGTCGCCTCAGGTGGACGTGTGGGGTATTTCCGACCTGGATTTCTTCAAGGAGAGTTCGCAGATTCTCGGCGCGCTGCCGAAGGAAAAACCGTTCTTCGCCTACCTGCAGACCTCCGGCAACCACCGGCCCTTCACCATCCCCAGGGACAACGACGGCTTCGAGGCGCTCGACCTGCCGCTGGAGCAGGTGCAACAGGCCGGCTCGCGTAGCGTCGAGCAGTACAACGCCGTGCGCCTGCTGGACTTCAACATCGGCCGCCTGATGCAGCTGGCCAAGGAGCAGGGCTTCTACGACGACACCATTTTCGTCTTCTTCGGCGACCACAACACCCGCATCAGTCAGATCCCGCATATGGCGCCGGCCTTCGAGCAGCTGGGGCTGGAGAGCAACAACGTGCCGCTGCTGATCCATGCACCGAAATGGCTGACGCCGCGCGAGTTTGACGCGGCCGTGGGCCTGGCCGACCTGCTGCCGACGGTGGCCGGGCTGGTCGGCGTGCCCTTCGACAACGGCGGCCTCGGTCGCGACCTGCAACTGCCAACGCCGGAAGGCGAACGTGTGGTGCCGCTGGTGCTGCAGGAAGGCAGCTTCCCGGTGATCGGCGCGGTGACCCGAGATTTTCTCGTGCAGATGCAGTACGACGGCAGCTCGCCGACCCTGCACGACCTGCACTCGCCGACACCGCGCGACAATGTCGCCGCGCGCCACCCCGAGGAGTTCCAGCGCCTGCTGGCGCTGAGCCGTGGCTTGCATGAAGCAGCGCGGTTGCAGATGTACCGCAACGTGCAGGCGGAGGAATAAGCACACCTGTAGGAGGCGCTTCAGCGGCGAGCTTTATCGTGGCTGAAGCCGCTCCCACGGGGATTGCAGGTAATCCGGATGCAATCTGGGAATGGCGCGGGTTATTGGCTAGGCACGAAAGCGACTCGGCGCCACGCCGCTCCAGCGCTGAAAGGCGTGGCGGAAACTGGCTGTTTCGCTGAAGCCGAGGTATTCGGCAATCCGGCAGATCGGCCAGTCTTCCTGGCCAAGCAGTATTTTCGCCCGTTCGAAACGCAGCTCGTCGAGCAGTTCCTGGTAGTGCGTGCCCAGTTCCTGCAGATGCCGCCGCAGGGTGCGCGGTGAGCAATGCATCTGCTGCGCCAGCTGTTCCAGGCCGGGTGGGGCGGTCAGCTGTTCAGCCAGCAGCTGGCGAATGCGCCCGAGCCAGGCCTGGCGGGTAGTGAATTCGGCGTTCTGTTTGCGGCAGCGGTCGAGCATTTCCCGGTGGGTGACCGCATCGGCCAGCGGCAAGGGGTGCTGCAGCCAGCTGGCGGGGAAGGCGAAGGCATTGCGCGGTGCCTCGAATTGCAGCGGGCAGGCAAAGCTGTGCTGGTAGCGCGCGCTGTAGTCGGGTTCGCCATAGCGAAACTGCGCCGCGCTGAGGGGCAGCGGTTGGCCGAGCAGGTCATCGCTGATCAGCTTGAGCGAGGCCAGGCACATTTCCAGGTTGAATACTTCCAGTGCAGGGCTGTGCTGGTAGTCGCTCGCGCTGACCCAGGCCAGCTCGCCTTCGAGCTGCATATCCAGTTTGAAGTAGGTGCCGAGCAGGGCCGGGTACTGCAGCATCAGCCGCCAGGCGTCACCAAAGGTGGCACTGGAGAGCGCGGCGTAACCGACCATGCCATAGGCCGACACATGCATGCGTCGGCCCAGCTCCAGGCCCAGGTCGCTGCGCAGCTGCAGGGCGTTGGCGCAAACCTGCAGTTCCTGGGTGCGGGTGATGCGGGTGTCGGCGCAGGCCAGATCAGCCGCTGCAATGCCGCTACCGGCCAGCAGTGATTCGGTCAGTTCAGGTTGGTGAGCAAAGATTTCGAGGATTTGCGAAACCACATGCAGGGTGGTCAGGTGGGCGTGCAACATCGGGGTGACCGCAACTGTTCAGAATGCCGGTAATGAGGCAAGAACTATGCCGCGGCCTGGCAGCGACCCGGCACGGTGCCGGGCGCTGCTGGCAGGCGCAATTCAGCGATTGCGCAGGAAGGCGTTGATAAAGTCGCCCTGATTGGGTGCTTCTTCGTGGGTGGTAAAGGTCAGTGTTGCCTCGTTTTCGCGCAGTTTGAGCTTCGCGGCGAAGCTGCACTCCACGGTTTTCAGGCTTTTGGCCTCGGCCTTGTAGTCGGCATCGTTCTGGCACAGGTTGGCCAGTTGGTTGACCACTTCACCGCAGAAACTCGGCACGCTCAGGCGCTTGAGCTTGTCATCGTCGATGGCTTGCCAGTCAACCTGGGTGTGCAACGGCGTATCACAGGCTTTCGAGGCGTCCTGGTCGATCTGTTGCAGCTGGGCGCTGAAGTCGGCCAGGCGCTGCTCACGATCAAAGCGGCTGAGTTTGTCCTGAATGCCTTTTTTCATCTGCTGTTCGTACAGTGCCAGCAGGTTGGCCGGTTTGGCCTGCTTGCTCTTGCTCTCGTCGAAGCCCAGCTCGAAGCCGTCGGTGCTCGGCAGGTACAGCTGGTATTGCTCGCCGCCCCAGCCCTGGCGCTTGAGCAGCATGTTGTAGCTACTGCCATTGAGAGTGGTGGTGTAATCGCGCTCATCGTTGCCGCGTTCGTTGACCGTGCTCAGCAGCACCACTTCATCCAGCGGGTGGTTGATACCGCTGACCTGGATCAGCGCCTGCTTGCCATCGCTGCTCGGCGCGACGGTGACGCTGATACCATTGCCGGCATTGAACACTTGCGGGTATTTGGCCAGTTCCAGGGCGCTGGCGTTGAGGGTGAACAGCGAAGCGGCGAGTAGCAGTGACAGCCTTGTCATGGTGGTGTCCTTGTTGGATTAAAAGAACGCCCAGTATAGCCAGGCCACCGGCCGCGATTTGTGCGCCAGGTCTGCTCGTGGCGTTCCCCCGGCGTTGCGTCTGACGTCGTGGCGGGCGGTGCGCGACAAACGGCGTGCCGAGGTGCACGCCAGCCCAGGCTTTACGGTATACTGCGCGGCCTTTGGCGGTCCGCACCGCCATAATTCATACACTAACAAGCCACGCCTGGTTTCCAGCGTGGCTTGTTAGTTTCTGCAGCGCCTACGGGCACTTGATGAAGAAGAGGCACGACGATGAGCGCACTGGTTGGCGTGATCATGGGCTCCAAGTCCGATTGGTCCACCCTTAGCCACACCGCCGAGATGCTGGACAAGCTGGGCATTGCGTACGAAGTGAAGGTGGTTTCTGCCCACCGCACCCCGGACCTGCTGTTCCAGTACGCCGAACAGGCTGAAGAACGCGGCATCCAGGTGATCATCGCCGGTGCTGGCGGCGCGGCGCACCTGCCGGGCATGTGTGCGGCCAAGACCCACCTGCCGGTACTCGGCGTGCCGGTACAGTCGGCCGTACTCTCGGGCGTCGATTCGCTGCTGTCGATCGTGCAGATGCCCGCCGGTATTCCGGTCGCCACCCTGGCCATCGGCAAGGCTGGTGCCGTCAACGCCGCGCTGCTCGCTGCGAGCATCCTCGGTCACCAGCACCCGCAGTTCCATGAGCGGTTGAAGGCGTTCCGCACCGAGCAAACCGAATCTGTTCTGGAAAACCCGGATCCGAGGAACGCGTAATGAAAATCGGCGTAATCGGTGGCGGCCAGCTGGGCCGCATGTTGGCCCTGGCAGGCACGCCGCTGGGGATGAACTTCGCTTTCCTCGACCCCGCGCCGGATGCCTGTGCGCAAGCGCTGGGTGAACATATCCGTGCCGATTACGGCGATCAGGATCACCTGCGTCAGCTGGCGGATGAAGTGGATCTGGTGACCTTCGAGTTCGAAAGCGTGCCGGCCGAGACCGTGGCCTTCCTCTCGCAGTTCGTCCCGGTCTACCCGAGCGCTGATGCGCTGCGCATCGCCCGTGATCGCTGGTTTGAAAAATCCATGTTCAAGGACCTCGGCATCCCGACCCCGGATTTCGCCGATATCCAATCCCAAGCTGACCTCGACGCGGCTGTGGCGAGCATTGGCCTGCCGGCGGTGATGAAGACCCGCACCCTGGGTTACGACGGCAAGGGCCAGAAAGTCCTGCGCAAGCCCGAAGACGTAACCGGTGCTTTTGCTGAGCTGGGCAGCGTGCCGTGCATCCTCGAAGGCTTCGTGCCGTTTACCGGCGAAGTCTCGCTGGTGGCGGTGCGTGCCCGTGATGGCGAAACGCGCTTCTACCCGCTGGTGCACAACCGCCACGACAGCGGCGTGCTGGCGCTGTCCATCGCCAGCACCGATCATCCGCTGCAGGCGCTGGCCGAAGATTACGTCAGCCGCGTGCTGACCAAGCTCGACTACGTCGGCGTGCTGGCCTTCGAGTTCTTCGAAGTCGATGGCGGCCTGAAAGCCAACGAAATCGCCCCACGCGTGCACAACTCCGGGCACTGGACCATCGAAGGCGCCGAGTGTAGCCAGTTCGAAAACCACCTGCGCGCCGTCGCTGGCCTGCCGCTGGGTTCGACTGCCAAGATCGGTGAGAGCGCCATGCTCAACTTTATTGGCAGCGTGCCGCCGGTGGAGCAGGTTATCGCCATCGCCGACTGCCGCTTGCACCACTACGGCAAGGCCTTCAAGGCTGGGCGCAAGGTCGGTCACGCCACCCTGCGCTGCGCGGATCGCGCCACGCTGGCCAAGCAGATCGCCGTGGTCGAGGCGCTGATCGCCAAGTCTTGAAAAACCGCTGCGGCCGTCTCACCGGCGGCCGCAGCGGGAACCTTGGCGGCCAATATCCGTCTGATTGCGTAACGCCAGTATTGGCCCCTGCAATACACACGGAGTGACGCACCATGAGCATTATCGGCATCATCTTTATCGGCCTGATCGTTGGCCTCATCGCGCGCTTTATCAAACCTGGCAACGACAGCATGGGTTGGATCATGACCATCCTGCTGGGTATCGGTGGCTCCATCGCCGCCACCTACGGCGGCCAGGCACTGGGCATCTACAAGGTGGGCGAATCCGCCGGTTTTATCGGCGCGGTGATCGGCGCGGTGGTGCTGCTGATCATCTACGGCGCTGTCAAAAAGAGCTGATGCCCGTTTTCATCCTGCTGCCTTGCGAGCCCATTGATGCGCTACCTGTTACTGCCCTTGTTGTTGATCAGTACCCTGGCCTGCGCCGAACTGCCGGAAACCGATTGGCTGGAGCTGATGCCGCCGGAAGACCGCCAGGCCCTGGAGGAGATGCCCGAGATCAGTCACCAGGGCCTTGAGCAGGACAGCGGCTTTTACAACCCCGGTGGCCTCAAGCAGCAGGATCAGGACCTGCCCGCGGTGATGTACTCGACGAAAACCGTCGCCGCCTTCGACGGCAAAGCCATCCGCCTGGGTGGCTACCCGGTGCCGCTGGAAACCGACAGCAAAGGCCGCAGCATATTGTTCTTCCTGGTTCCCTACCCCGGTGCCTGCATCCACGTGCCGCCGCCACCGCCGAACCAGCTGGTACTGGTGCGCTACCCCAAAGGCATCGAACTTGAAGACATCTACAACCCACTCTGGGTCAGCGGCACGCTGAAGATCGAACAGGTCAACAACGAGCTGGCGGATGCGGCGTATGCCATGCAGGCGGATGTGGTTAGAGTGGTGACCGATGATGACCTGTAAGCCTGGGGCCCCTGCCATGAAAGCTGCCATCGCTGTACTGCTGTGCCTGATCTCCGCCACCAGCATGGCCCTGGAAACCGGTGAGCGTTTGGCACCCTGGACCCTGCTTGATCAGCATGACCAGGCCTACACCCTGGACGATCAACTGCAGGTGCTGCTGGTGGCCCGTAGCATGGACGCCGCCAAACTCGTCGACGCGGCCTTGCAGGGCAAGCCCAAGGGCTATCTGGAGCAGCGCCACGTCGTGTTTCTCGCCGATATCAGCCGCATGCCGAGCATCATCGGCAAACTCTTTGCCATCCCCAAAATGCGTGACTACAGCTACCGCATCCTCCTCGACCGCGACGCCCGTATCGCCCCCCGTTACCCGGCGGACACTGCCAGCGTACTGTGGCTAGACCTGCGCCAGGGCCAGCTACAGGGGCAACGCCGCTTTACCGATGCGGCCGAGTTGGCGCAGGCGTTGGAGACGGCGGGGCAGTGAGCGCATTGCCGGTGCTGTTACTCGCCAGGTAGACCTCTCTTATGCCGGTTCAGCCCACAGGCTCAGGTCGAGCTGGTGCTGTTGTCCGGCGCCCAGCACGCGAATGTCGTCCATGACATTGGCGTGCTCGATACACAGCATGCCCTGCCAGGCATCACTGGCGAATTGTGACAGGCGCTGGGCTTTGTCGATCCAGGGGTTCCACAGCACGGCCGAATTCGAGCCGCCGCTGTGCAGTTGGATGCGCCGCTGCCAGGTGTGATCGAGGATGCTCAGGTGTGCGGGCGTATCGAGATAGATGCGGTCAGTCTCGTCGCTGAATGTCAGCAGACCGTCCTGCTGACGTTGCTGCCAGTCTTCCAGGGTTTCGATATAGCGGCAGCCGTGCAGACCTTCGACCGCGACGTGGCGAATATCGCTGATAGCAAAGTAACTGTGCAGCGCCTGGCTGATCGCCAGCGGCGTGTCGCCCAGGTTGCGGCTGTTCAGCTGGATATGCAGGCGCTCATCCAGGCGAATACTCAAGCGCAGTTCGGCGACGTGGGGCCAGTCGCTCAGGGGCTGGCTGGCGCTGTTGTAGCTGAATTCCAGCTGGACGCCGTCATCACGGCTGTCGATGCCTTGCAGCTGCCAGTCAAGGCTGCGCACCAGGCCATGGGCAGGTGCAGCGTCTGGCTGCCGATGCATGGCTTGCACTGCTTGTGGGTTGCGTTGCAGGTTGCCGAACCAGGGCCAGCACACCGGCACACCGCCGCGCACGCCTTGCCCACGCTTGTAGGCAGCCTGCTCGCTGAGCCAGATCAGCGGCGGCTGGTCATCTTGCTGGTAGCTGAGAATCTGCGCGCCCTGCTGGCTGATCAGCAATTCATTCGCGCCATGGCGCACGCGCCAGCAGGTCAGTTCGTCCAGTTCAAGGCGTTCAACATGGGATCTGGCCATCGGCGTACTCGTAGAAGAAAGAATAAAGAAGGCTATTGGAGCCCAGCTTGCGCGCAGAAAGCAAAACGCCCGTCAGTGACGGGCGTTGTGTGGCTGGAGTCAGGCTTACTTACCGTAGACCTGCTCCGGCAGCCAGGTGATCAGTCCCGGGAACTGGTAGGCAATCACCAGTAGCAGGATCTGGATCAGAATAAACGGCACCACACCTTTGTAGATGGTGCTGGTGGGCACCGAGGGCGGGGTGACGCCGCGCAGGTAGAACAGCGCGAAGCCGAACGGTGGGGTGAGGAACGAGGTCTGCAGGTTCAGGGCGATCATCACCCCGAGCCAGATCGGATCCAGGCCCATGGCCAGCAATACCGGGCCGACAATCGGCACCACCACGAAGGTGATCTCGATAAAGTCGAGGATAAAGCCGAGCAGGAAGATCACCACCATCACCAGGAAAAACGCACCGAGTACGCCGCCGGGCAGTTGGGCGAATACGTCCTCGATCAGGGCTTCGCCACCGAAACCACGGAACACCAGGGAAAACAGCGAGGCGCCGATCAGGATGAGGAATACCATGGCGCTGATTTCGGTGGTGCCGGATGCCACTTCACGCAGCTGGCCGAAGTTCAGTTTGCCCTTGTAGAAGGCCAGCAGCATGGCACCCAAGGCCCCGAGAGCAGCGGCTTCGGTTGGGGTGGCGTAACCGGCGAGGATCGAGCCGAGCACCGCGCCGATCAGCAGCAGTGGTGGCACCAACGCGTTGATCAGCTTGCCCCATTCGATCGGGCCGAGCTCTTCCTGTGGCAGGGCCGGCAGCTTCTTCGGTTGCAGGATTGCCACGCCGATGATGTAGAGAATGTACATCCCCACCAGCAGCAGGCCGGGTAGCAGCGCACCGACGAACAGGTCGCCCACCGATACGGTCTTCGGCGAGAAGATACCCATCTTCAGCTGCGCCTGTTGGTAGGCGCTGGACATCACGTCACCCAGCAGCACCAGCACGATGGACGGGGGAATGATCTGACCCAGGGTGCCGGTCGCAGCCAGGGTGCCGGTGGCAATCGCCGGGTCATAGCCGCGGCGCAGCATGGTCGGCAGCGCCAGCAGGCCCATGGTCACCACGGTGGCGCCGACGATACCGGTGGAGGCGGCGAGCAGCGCACCGACCACGCACACGGAAATCGCCAGGCCGCCGCGCAGGGTGCCGAACAGCCGCGACATGGATTCGAGCAGGTCTTCGGCGACCCTGGATTTCTCCAGCATCACTCCCATAAACACGAACAGCGGCACCGCCAGCATGGTCTGGTTGTTCATGATGCCGAACAGGCGGTTGGGCAGGGCGCTCAGGTAGCCGGCATCGAAAGTGCCGGTAACGACACCGATACCGGCAAACAGCAGGGACACACCAGCCAGGGTAAAGGCCACCGGATAACCGGCCATCAGGGCTGCGCAAATGCTGATAAACAGCAGGATTGCCATTAACTCAGCCATGCGGCACCTCCGCAGCCTGCAGGCGGCCGGTGAGGATATTGGCGGATTTGATCAAATCGGAGATTCCTTGCAGGACCAGGCTGACGACCAGCACCAGAATGATGCTTTTCTGCAGGTAGACGAATTTCAAGCCGCCCGACTCGCTGGAGCCTTCCAGGGTTGACCAGGCATTCGTGACGTAGTCCCAACTGGCCCAGCCGAGGAACAGGCAAACCGGCAACAGGAAGAACAGCGTACCGATGCTGTCGACCAGCGCTTTGCGGCGTGGGCTGAACTTCTGGTAGAAGATGTCCACCCGCACGTGGCCGTTGCGCTGCAGTACCCAGGCGGCGGCGCCCATGAAGACCAGTGCATGGGCGTACAGCACCGCTTCCTGCAGGGCGGTGGCGCCGATCCCGAAACCGTAACGCAACACCACCACGATGGCGGTGCCGATCACCAGAAACAGGGTCAACCAGGAACAGGCTTTGCCGAAGCGGGCATTGAATGAATCGATCAGATGAGCAAGGCCGAGCAGAAGCGGAGGCTTATCGGACATTGTGAGTCCTTCTTGTGGTTATGGGCTTTGTGGGCAGGCCGGCGATTCTAGGCAGGCCTTCTGGCGTGCGGCAATGGCACTACAACTTTAGTCGTATCCGCTAGGCTTGAGAGTCACTTACCCCTATGTTACTCAGGCGCGGTCTACCTGCAGCGATCCTGTGGTCAGACCACTACAACAATAAAGGAGCTTTGCATGAAACGTCGTCAAATACTCGCAGCAGCCGGTGTCGGCCTCGCAGCCACGGCTTTGGCCGGTTGCAAGCAAGAAGCCGATACCGCTGGCAAGCCTCAAGAGGGCGCGAGCGCTCAGACCTTCAACTGGAAAATGGTTACTTCCTGGCCGAAGAACTTCCCGGGTGTAGGCGTGGGCGCCGAACGCTTCGCCAAGCTGGTTGAAGAAATGAGCAACGGCCGCCTGAAGATCAAGGTCTATGCCGCTGGCGAACTGGTGCCTGCGCTGGAAGTATTCGATGCCGTGAGCCGCGGCACCGCCGAGATGGGCCACGGCGCACCGTACTACTGGAAAGGCAAAGTGCCTGCCGCGCAGTTTTTCTGCGCGCTGCCGTTTGGCCCCAACGCCCAGGAAATGAATGCCTGGCTGCACCGTGGTGGCGGCATGCAGCTGTGGGAAGAAACCTACAAGCCGTTCGGCGTGCTGCCGATGGCTTGCGGCGCGACCGGTGTGCAGACTGCAGGCTGGTTCAACAAGGAAATCAACGGCGTGGCCGATTTCCAGGGCCTGAAGATGCGCACCCCGGGGCTGGGCGGCGAAGTGCTGACCAAGATGGGCGGCACCGTGGTCAACATGCCGGCTGGTGAGATCTTCACTGCGCTGCAAACCGGTGCCATCGACGCCACCGAGTGGATCGGACCATACAACGACCAGGCCCTGGGCCTGCACAAAGCCGCCAAGTACTACTACACCCCGGGCTGGCAAGAGCCGAACGTGACCTTCGAGCTGGACGTCAACATCAAGGCCTGGGAAACCCTGCCGGCCGATCTGCAAGCCATCGTTCGCGCCGCCGCGCGTGATGTGAACGGCGACATGCTCGACGATTACAACGCGAAGAACATGGAAGCGTTGGAGCAGCTCAAGGCCGAGGGTGTGGAAGTGCGCCGCCTGCCGGACGAAGTGCTGGCCAAACTCAAGGAAGTGGCGGCCGAAGTGGTTGATGCCAGCGCCGCCGCCGACCCGGTGGCGAGCAAGGTATGGGCGCAACAGAAGGCCTACCTCAAGCGTCTGTATGACTACGCCGAGCTGAACGAGAAGGATATCTACAACATCCGCAGCTAATTTCTAGCGCACAGCAAAACGCCGGCTTAATAGCCGGCGTTTTTGTTTTTGCGGGCGGATGGGGCTAACCCATCTGGTCTAGCGCCGTGCCGGCACCGGACGGGTGCGGCCGCTGCCGTCGATGGCGACAAACACGAAGACCGCCTCGGTGACCTTGCGCCATTCGCTGGACAGCGGATCGTCGCTCCACACTTCGACCAGCATCTGGATCGAGCTGCGGCCCACTTCCACGGTTTGCGTATAGAAGGACAGCTGCGCGCCCACCGCCACCGGCACCAGAAAGGCCATGCGGTCGATGGCCACGGTGGCAACGCGGCCGCCGGCGACCTTGCTGGCCATGGCAGTGCCTGCCAGGTCCATTTGCGACACCAGCCAGCCGCCGAAAATATCGCCAAATCCGTTGGTTTCACGCGGCAGCGCGGTGATCTGCAAAGCCAGGTCGCCTTGCGGGATGGGGTCTTCCTGTTCGAAATCGTGCATCGGATAGGCTCGCGGCGCGGTTGTTTTTATTGGCGCGGTGCAGGGCTTGGCGCTGGCGGCGAGTCTGGCTCTGCGGCGATCGCGGGGTGGCCCGGCAGGCCCGCGGGAGTGCGGGCGCTGCGAGTATAACGACTCGGCAGTCGCAGGGCGACCATGGCAGTTGGCCGCCAGGGCTCGGCCTCTCGGTTTATCGACTGCTGCAAAACATGGGTCGCGTTCATCTAACTGTCACATTGCTTACATACAGTCGTCATGCGGCCTACAGATACTTGGCCCCGTTCAATCCAACACTTGTTTTCCAGGAGTAAGGCATGAAACTTAAGCGTTTGATGGCGGCCATGACTTTTGTCGCCGCTGGCGTGGCTACTGCCACTGCGGTTGCTGCTGTCGACCCGGCTCTGCCGAGCTACACCAAGACTTCCGGCGTATCGGGCAACCTGTCCAGCGTCGGCTCCGACTCCCTGGCCAACCTGATGACCCTGTGGGCTGAAGAGTTCAAAAAGGAATACCCGAACGTCAACATCCAGATTCAGGCCGCCGGTTCTTCTACTGCGCCGCCCGCTCTGACTGAAGGCACCGCCAGCATGGGCCCGATGAGCCGTGCGATGAAGGATGCCGAGATCCAGGCCTTCGAAGAGAAATACGGCTACAAGCCGACTGCCGTACCGGTAGCCATCGACGCCCTGGCCGTATTCGTACACAAAGATAACCCGATCAAGTCCCTGGACATGGCTCAGGTTGACGCGATCTTCTCCAGCACCCGCCTGTGCGGTGGCGCTACCGATATCAAAACCTGGGGTGACCTGGGCATGACCGGTGAGTGGGCGGCCAAGCCGATCCAGCTGTTCGGTCGTAACTCGGTATCCGGCACTTACGGTTACTTCAAAGAAGAAGCCCTGTGCAAAGGTGACTTCAAGGCCAACGTCAACGAGCAGCCAGGTTCGGCTTCCGTGGTGCAGTCGATCTCCAGCACCATCAACGCCATCGGTTACTCGGGTATCGGCTACAAGACTTCCAGCGTGAAGACTGTGCCTTTGTCGAAGAAAGGCGGCGAAGCCTTTGACGCCAACGAAGAAAACGCCCTGGCTGGCAAGTTCCCGCTGGCTCGCTTCTTCTACGTTTACGTCAACAAGGCGCCGAACAAGCCACTGAGCCCGCTGGATGCCGAGTTCGTCAAGCTGGTGCTGTCCAAGCAAGGTCAGGAAGTGGTCGTGAAAGACGGCTACATCCCGCTGCCGAGCAAAGTGGTTGAGAAAACCATGAAGGAACTGGGTCTGTAAGACCGGCCTGTTAGGCAAGGACGCCCCAAATGGTCGGGAACCCTTTTTAACGTCGCGTAGCGACGGCCCGAAGGGTGGTCGCCAGGGATGGCAGACCATAAAAACTCGCACGCCCGCCTTCGTTTACGACAGGTGGGCGTTGCTTTGTCAAAGCGCTGTAACTTTTCTGTCATACAGGGCCGCTAGAGTGAGCACTCGTATAGCGACAGAAATCACTATGGCGCGCTCATGGCTGCGCAGAGACGCTCTTACCTATGAATGACTTGGCTAGTGAAACCATGACCGCCACATCCAAATCCCTCGGGCTGGACTTCAACACTCCGGCTCTGCAGCGCAAACGGCGTATCCGTGCGCTGAAAGATCGTTTCGCCCGCTGGGCGGTATCCGTCGGTGGTATGGCCGTACTCGGTGCCATCACCCTGATCTTCTTCTACCTGGCTTATGTGGTGCTGCCGATGTTTCAGGGCGCCAGCATGGAAAGCCGCAAGCCGGTGCAGGTCGCCTGGCTGAATGAAGCGGCTGCGCCGCTGCTGCTGACTCTGGAAGAACAGAACCAGATGGGCATGCGCCTGGATCAGAGCGGCAAGGTGCAGTTCTTCGATGCGAAGAACATGCAGCCGTTGAACAGCATGCAATTGCCGATTCCCGCGGGTGCGCAGATTGCCTCGATCGGCCAGGATCAGCCGGGTAGCAACCGTGTCGCCCTAGGCCTGTCCAACGGCCAGGTGCTGGTGTTCCAGCATGTTTACAAGATCACCTACCCGAATGATGTGAAAACCATCAATCCGAGTGTTGAGTTTCCCTTTGGTGAGGCTGCGATTGGCCTCGATCCGCAGGGGCGCGCGCTGGATCATGTGGGCATCAGCCTGAATAGCGGTACGTTGATGCTTGCCGGTTCCACCGGTGTAGAGCTGCATGTGCTGAAGCTGGGTCGCGAAGAGAACATGATGACGGGCGAGGTGACCCTCAGCGAAGAGCGTATCGCCCTGCCGCAGATTGCCGAGCCGATCAAGGCGCTGATTATCGACCCGCGTCACCTGTGGCTGTATGTGGTCAATGGCCGCGCCACGGCTGATGTTTTCGACATGCGCAACAACAGCCTGAACGGCCGTTACAAGTTGCTGGAAGACGGCAAGCTGGAAGTCAGCAACGCCACTTCGCTGCTCGGCGGCATTTCGCTGATGATCGGTGACAGCAGTGGCGGCATCGCGCAGTGGTTTATGGTGCGCGAAGCAGACGGCAAAGCCGTCCTGAAGTCGATTCGCAGCTTCCAGCTGGCTGGCAGCCCGATCATCCAGATTCTCCCGGAGGAGCGTCGCAAGGGCTTCTTCGCCCTGGATGCCAAGGGCAACCTGGGTATCTTCCACAGCACCGCCCACCGTACCTTGCTGGTTGAGTCGGTGGCCGAAGGGCAGGCTCTGGCTGCTCTGTCGCCACGCGCCAACCGCGTGCTGGTGGAAAGCGATGGCCAGCTGCAGCGTTTGATCATCGACAACCCGCACCCGGAGATTTCCTGGAGTTCGCTGTGGGGCAAGGTCTGGTACGAAAACTATGACGCACCGAGCCATGTCTGGCAGTCGACTTCGGCCAGCACTGACAACGAGCCCAAGCTGAGTCTTGCGCCGCTGGCCTTCGGTACCCTGAAAGCCGCGTTCTACGCCATGCTCCTGGCCGCGCCGCTGGCCATCGCTGCCGCCCTCTACACCGCTTACTTCATGGCCCCGGCGCTGCGCCGCAAGGTCAAACCGGTGATCGAGCTGATGGAAGCGCTGCCCACGGTGATCCTCGGCTTCTTCGCCGGTCTGTTCCTCGCGCCGTATGTGGAAGGCCACCTGCCGGGCATCTTCAGTCTGCTGTTGTTTACCCCAATCGGCATTCTGCTGGCCGGTTACCTGTGGAGCCGCCTGCCGGAGTCGATCCGCCTGAGCGTGCCAGACGGCTGGGAATCGGCGCTGCTGATTCCGGTGATCCTGCTGGTCGGCTACCTGTCGCTGGCCATGAGCGGTCACGTGGAGAACTGGCTGTTCGACGGCAACATGCGCTTGTGGCTGAGCAATGATCTGGGCATTCCGTTCGACCAGCGCAACGCCCTGGTGGTCGGTCTGGCCATGGGTTTTGCGGTGATCCCGACCATCTACTCGATTGCCGAAGACGCCGTGTTCAGTGTGCCGAAAAGCCTGACCTTTGGTTCCCTGGCGCTCGGTGCGACGCCGTGGCAGACCCTGACCCGCGTGGTCATTCTGACCGCCAGCCCGGGCATCTTCTCGGCCGTGATGATCGGCATGGGCCGTGCTGTCGGCGAGACCATGATCGTGCTGATGGCCACCGGCAACACCGCGATCATGGACATGAACATCTTCGAAGGTCTGCGCACCCTGGCCGCCAACGTGGCGGTGGAAATGCCCGAGTCGGAAGTCGGTGGTACCCACTACCGCGTGCTGTTCCTCTCGGCGCTGGTGTTGCTTGCCTTCACCTTTGTCATGAACACCCTGGCGGAGTTGGTACGCCAGCGTCTGCGCGTCAAGTACGCCTCGCTCTAAGGCTTGGGAAGGTATATGTCCGTGAAACAGAACAACCTGAAAACCTGGTTCAAGAGCGGTACGCCGTGGATCTGGATGAACGCTGGTGCGGTGTCGATTGCCGTGATCATGACCCTGGGTCTGATGATGGTGATCGCCGTGCGCGGCCTCGGCCACTTCTGGCCGGCGGATATCGTTGAGGCTGACTACCAGATCCCTGGTCAGGAAGCCCGGGTGATGGCCGGCGAGATCAGCCAGATCGAAGAAGTGCCGCGTGCCCGTCTGGCCGCTTCCGGCTTGCCGGTGGACGCCAACGGCGGCGAGTTCATGACCCGCGAGCTTTTCAAGGTGGGTAACCGCGATATCTACGGCGCGGATTTCACCTGGGTGGTCGGCGAATGGCTGAGTAACCCGCGCACCCCGGAAAATCTCACGGCGCTGGAGCGCCGCGAGTGGGGCAACTTCTACGGCTACCTGGTCAACGTCAAGGAAAACGGCGCACTGGTTGCTGAAGGCGACGCCAGCTGGCCTGCCCTGCAAGAGCGTCTTGCGCGCGTCGAGCAGTTGCACAAGCAGCTGGTGCGCCTGGAGAAAAAGGACATCGGCCGAATCAACGCCGGGCTTGAGCGCATCCGCCTGCAAACCCGCAAGCTGGAGCTGCAGGGCAAGCTGGACGCGGTCGCCCAGGCCGAGCTGGATGCCGAGCGGGCGCAGTGGGACGCCGAATACAAGGTGCTGGAAACCGAGCTGATCGCCCTCAACCAGGCGTTCAATCGCGACAGCGTTACCCTGAAAACTGTCGATGGCCGCGAAGTGACCATCAGCCTGGGCAAGGTGGTGCGCGCCTTCCAGCCAAACGCCATGGGCCTGGGTGACAAGCTCGGTTTCTACCTCGCCAAACTGTGGGAATTTGTCAGCGACGACCCGCGTGAGGCCAACACCGAAGGCGGTATCTTCCCGGCGATTTTCGGCACGGTGATGATGACCCTGATCATGGCCGTGATCGTCACCCCGTTCGGTGTGGTCGCTGCCATCTACCTGCGCGAATACGCCAAGCAGGGCCCGCTGACCCGAGTGATCCGCATCGCGGTAAACAACCTGGCGGGCGTTCCGGCCATCGTTTACGGGGTGTTCGGTCTGGGCTTCTTCGTCTATGTGCTGGGTGGCTCGCTGGACCGCATGTTCTTCCCGGAAGCCGCACCGGCGCCGACCTTTGGTACGCCGGGTCTGCTCTGGGCCTCGCTGACCCTGGCGATCCTCACCCTGCCGGTGGTGATCGTGGCCACCGAAGAAGGCCTGGCACGGATTCCCCGCGCCGTGCGTGAAGGCTCCCTGGCCCTCGGCGCGACCAAGGTGGAAACCCTCTGGCGCGTGGTGCTGCCAATGGCCAGCCCGGCGATGATGACCGGTCTGATCCTCGCCGTGGCCCGCGCCGCGGGTGAAGTGGCGCCGCTGATGCTGGTGGGTGTAGTCAAGTTGGCCCCGAGCCTGCCAGTGGATGGTAACTACCCGTACCTGCACCTTGATCAGAAGATCATGCACCTGGGCTTCCACATCTACGACGTCGGCTTCCAGAGCCCCAACGTTGAGGCCGCGCGGCCGCTGGTGTACGCCACTGCGCTGCTGCTGGTGCTGGTCATTGTGGTGCTGAACATGTCGGCGGTTTATATCCGCAACCACCTGCGCGAGAAGTACAAGGCGCTGGATCACTAATCATTGCGCCACGGCCCACTGGCCGTGGCGGCTTAACGAATTTGTTAGCGTAGGGAGCATCCCATGCAGCACGAAGCACACACACACGGTATCGATATGAGCGCTCTGGGGCGCGACCGTCAGGGCTTGAACATGGCCAACGAGCGCGTGGCCATCGATGTGCCGGGTCTGAACCTGTATTACGGCGAGAAGCAGGCACTGTTCGACGTCAAGATGAGCATCCCCAATCAGCGCGTGACGGCGTTTATCGGCCCGTCTGGTTGCGGTAAATCGACCCTGCTGCGTACCTTCAACCGGATGAATGATCTGGTTGACGGCTGCCGCGTAGAAGGTGAAATCAACCTCGACGGCAACAACATCTACCGCAAAGGTGAAGATGTGGCTGAACTGCGCCGCCGCGTCGGCATGGTGTTCCAGAAGCCCAACCCGTTCCCCAAGAGCATCTATGAGAACGTGGTGTACGGCCTGCGCATCCAGGGCATCAATCAGAAACGTGTGCTCGATGAAGCGGTGGAATGGGCGCTGAAAAGCGCGGCGCTGTGGGATGAGGTCAAGGACCGTCTGCATGACTCCGCTCTCGGCCTCTCCGGTGGTCAGCAGCAGCGCCTGGTGATCGCCCGTACCGTGGCGGTGCAGCCGGAAGTGCTGTTGCTCGATGAGCCCTGCTCGGCGCTCGACCCGATTTCCACACTGAAGGTCGAAGAGCTGATCTACGAACTGAAATCCAAATACACCATTGTCATTGTTACCCACAACATGCAGCAGGCGGCGCGGGTGTCGGATTACACGGCGTTTATGTACATGGGCAAACTGATCGAGTTCGGTGATACCGACACGCTGTTCACCAACCCGGCGAAGAAACAAACCGAGGATTACATCACCGGTCGTTACGGTTAATGCGGATCTGTCCCCTCTCCCGCTGGCGGGAGAGGGTTAGGGAGAGGGTGGTGCTTGCAGACCCTTTCCTCCGGCCTCTCTCCCAGACTTCATGAACGAAGGGGAGAGGGGAGGTACAACCCGGCTCAGGACTCTTACATGATCAACAAAGAAAACCTCACCCAGCATATCTCCCAGCAATTCAACGTCGAGCTGGAGGAGGTGCGCAGCCACCTGCTGGCGATGGGCGGCCTGGTCGAGAAGCAGGTCAACGACGCGGTTACCGCACTGATCGACGCCGACTCCGGTCTGGCTCAGCAAGTGCGTGAGATCGATGACCAGATCAACCAGATGGAACGCAATATCGACGAGGAGTGCGTGCGCATTCTCGCTCGTCGCCAGCCGGCGGCGTCTGACCTGCGTCTGATCATCAGCATCTCCAAGTCGGTAATCGATCTGGAGCGCATCGGTGATGAGGCGACCAAGATCGCCAAGCGCGCGATCCTCCTGTGCGAGGAAGGCGAGGCGCCGCGCGGTTATGTTGAGGTGCGGCATATTGGTGATCAGGTGCGCAAGATGGTGCAGGAGGCCCTGGACGCTTTCGCCCGCTTCGATGCCGACCTGGCGCTGTCGGTGGCGCAGTACGACAAGACCGTCGACCGCGAATACAAGACCGCCCTGCGTGAACTGGTGACTTTTATGATGGAAGACCCGCGCTCGATCTCGCGCGTGCTCAACATCATCTGGGCCCTGCGTTCGCTGGAGCGCATCGGCGACCATGCGCGCAATATCGCCGAACTGGTGATCTACCTGGTGCGCGGCACTGACGTGAAGCACATCGGCCTGACCCGTATGCAGGAAGAAGTGCAGGGCAGCGGCAAGGGCAATTAAGGCCCTCGCCAGCGGGTGACCCGGCGTCGCCCGCTCGGCAAAAATGCAGGTAATCGCCACATCTATGCATTTCGGTTGGCCTTTGGCCAGCAGCCGTGACTATGCTTAAGGCCATTACAACGGGAGTGGCCGATGAGCAAAGTCAGTGTGCTGGTAGTGGACGACGCAACCTTTATCCGAGATCTGGTGAAAAAGGGTTTGCGCGACCACTTCCCCGGCATCCAGATCGAAGAAGCCGTGAATGGGCGCAAGGCCCAGCAGCTGCTTGGTCGGCAGAGCATCGACCTGATTCTCTGCGACTGGGAAATGCCGGAGATGTCCGGCCTGGAACTGCTCACCTGGTGCCGCGAGCAGGACAGCCACAAGATCACCCCCTTCATCATGGTCACCAGCCGTGGCGACAAGGAAAATGTCGTGCAGGCGATTCAGGCCGGCGTTTCCGACTTTATCGGCAAACCGTTTTCCAACGAGCAACTGATCACCAAGGTGAAAAAGGCCCTGAGCCGCGCTGGCAAGTTGCAGGCGCTGATGTCCAGCGCGCCGCCGAAAATGCTCAGCACGGGCGCCTTTGCCAATGATTCGCTGTCCGCCTTGACCGGTGGCAAGGCGGATGTGGTCAAGCCCGCCGCCGCGCCTGCGGCCAAGGCGGCTGGCGCCGGCAAACCGGCGGCCAGCAAGGCCGCGCCCAGTGCGGCACCAAGCGGACGGGGGCAGGGCCAGCTGCGCCTGGCGTCGGGCAGTAGCATGGCTTGTGTGATCAAGGCGCTGAGCCTCAAGGAAGCGCTGCTGGTGGTCAAACGCAGCGAAACCCTGCCGCAGGTTCTGGACAGTGCCGTGCTTGATCTGGAGCAGGGTGAAGCGGCGGAAACGGCACGGCTCAACGGCTATCTGCATGCGGTGGCGGCCTTTGAGCCGAAGCCGGACAGCGAATGGCTGCAACTGACGTTCAAGTTTGTCGACCAGGACCCGCAGAAGCTCGACTACATCTCCCGACTGATCGCTCGTGGCACTGCGCAGAAACATTTCAGCCCGGGGGCGTAGGGTGGCGGGTACTTCGTTGTGAGCATGGTGCCGTATTGCATGCTGCGCTCGGTAATGTACGCAAGCATGCCGACCAGCGGCGGTGAGCCGGTTCACAGCCCGACCCTCGGAGCCTCGCGTGGCTTTGGTACGGCTGCTAATCTGAACGGCCCGGACAGACCAATCACAAGATCCGAGTCGTTATGCTAGGGCGTCTGATACTTCTCTGCAGTTTGTTGACCCTTGCCGGCCAGGCAATGGCGTTGACCATTTACAAGTACACCGATGCCAACGGCGTGGTCACCTATACCGACAAGGCCACCGCCGGTGCTCAGGTGTTCGTATTCCGCGACCGTATGGTCGAGCGCCTGGACAATCAGGTAAAGCTGGAAACCAAGAAGCACGAGGCTGGGGAAACCCTGTTGGTGCGCAATGACCTGCATGCTCCGGTGCAGATCGAGTTGCGTCTTGAGCGCCTGGATAACGTCAGTGGTGTACCCGACAAGCCGATCAACTGGGTGCTGCCGCCGCGCAGCAATATCCGCCTGGCCACTCTGGCCCCGCGTGATGCCAGCAAACCCATGCGCTACACCCCCAAGCTGCGTTATGCCATGGGCGACCCACGCCTGTTACCGACCCAGCAACATTACCCCCTGCCGTGGCGTGGCGGCCCGTTTCGCCTGACTCAGGGGGCGAACGGCAAGTACAGCCACTTCACCCCCAAGGGTCGCTACGCCATGGATATCGCTATGCCGGAAGGCACACCGATTGTTGCGGCGCGTGGTGGTGTGGTGGTGAAGACCGAAAACCAGCAGAGCGGCCGTGGCAACAACCCGTCCGGCAACTATGTGCGCATCCTGCATGACGACGGCACCATGGGCGTTTACCTGCACCTGATGCAAGGCTCGGTGGCCGTTACTGAGGGCAGTCATGTTGCCGCTGGCGCCTTTTTGGCGCGCTCCGGCAATACCGGCAACAGCACCGGCCCGCACCTGCATTTCGTGGTGCAACGCAATGTCGGCCTGGCGCTGGAGTCGATCCCCTTTGACTTCTCGCAGCCGGTCAACAGCCTGCCTAATTTCGCCGTCGGCGGCGAGTAAGAACCTGCTTACGATCTGCTGCGCGTCGGCCCTACTTCGTTACCTTGTAGGACTCTAGCTCGCGAGATCGTAAACACGTTCTGCGGCAGTCTTCCCGTCAATCCAGCTTTAACACCTTGGCCAGGACGATCTTCGGGCCTTTCATCTTTTTCACGATGATGCGCAGGCCGTCGACTTCCAGCACTTCTTCTTCCTCTGGCATGCGCTTGAGCGTGTCGTAGATCAGCCCGGCGAGGGTTTCCGCTTCGACGTGATCGAGGTCGACGCCGAGCAGGCGCTCGACCTTGGCCAGTGGTGTGTCGCCACGCACCAGCAGTTTGCCCGGCTGGTAGGCAAGGATACCGCGTTCGGCCTTGCGGTGTTCGTCCTGAATATCGCCGACCAGCGCTTCCAGCACGTCTTCCATGGTCAGGTAGCCGATGACTTTGCCATCGGCTTCTTCGACCAGGGCGAAGTGCGAGCCGCCGATGCGGAACTGCTCCAGCAGGGTGGACAGCGGCATATGCCGGCTGACGCGCTCGATGGGGTGCATCAGCTCGGCCAGTTTCAGTGCCGAGGGCAGCATTTCCAGCAAGGAGAGGTGTAGCAGCAGGTCCTTGATATGCAGCACGCCGACGTATTCACCGCTGTTGTCGTCATAAATCGGGTAGCGGCTGTATTTATGCCGGCGGAACACGCTGAACACTTCATCCAGCGCGGCGTTCAGTGGCAGCGACACCAGGTCTTCGCGGGAGTTGGCCCAGTCCACCACTTCCAGTTCGCCCAGTTCCACCGCCGAGGCCAGCACACGCATGTCCTGATCGCTGGGGTCGCTGGCGCGGCTGGAGTGCAGGATCAGCTTGAGCTCATCGCGGCTGTAATGGTGCTCATGGTGTGGCCCCGGCTCACCCTGACCGGCGATGCGCAAGATGGCGTTGGCACTGGCATTGAGCAGGAAGATCGCCGGGTACATGGCCCAGTAGAACAGGTATAGCGGTGCGGCCGTCCATAGCGACAGCAGCTCGGGTTTGCGAATGGCCCAGGACTTGGGCGCCAGCTCGCCGATCACGATGTGCAGGTAGGAAATGATGAAAAACGCGGTGAAGAAGGCGATGCCATGCACCAGCTTCGGCGATTCGATACCGATGGCACCGAGCAGCGGTTCCAGCAGGTGGGCAAAGGCCGGTTCGCCGACCCAGCCGAGGCCGAGTGAGGCCAGGGTGATCCCCAGCTGACAGGCTGAGAGGTAGGCGTCCAGCTGGTTGTGCACGGTACGCAGGATATGCCCGCGCCAGCCGTTCTGGGCGGCCAGGGCATCCACCTTGGTGGCGCGCAGTTTGACGATGGCGAACTCGGCGGCGACGAAGAAGCCGTTGAGCAGAACCAGAAACAGGGCGAAGAGGACAAGGCCGAAATCGGCGAAATAGCTGTTGGCGACGTAACTCGTGGAGGGGTCCATACAGGGTTCGGGTAGTGGATGACCGCTAAAGGGTGGAGGTTGCCAACGGGCTTTGCAAGTAGGACGCGGCTACTGGCCGCGTTTGACAACCTGTTGGCTGGAGAAGTGACAGGTAAAGGTGCTGCCTTTACCCAGGTTGCTGATGATCTCCAGGCGTGCACGGTGGCGCAGTAGCACATGCTTGACGATGGCCAGACCCAGACCGGTACCGCCGGTGTTGCTGGCGCGACTGGAGTCGACCCGGTAGAAGCGTTCGGTCAGGCGCGGCAGGTGCTTGGCCTCGATGCCCAGGCCGCTGTCCTGCACGCTGAGGTGTGCGCCCTGCTCATCGCCCCACCAGCGCACATGAATCTCGCCTTCGTTCGGGGTGTATTTGACGGCGTTGAACACCAGGTTGGAGAAGGCGCTGCGTAGCTCGGTTTCGCTGCCCTTGAGCTTGAGGTGCGGATCGGCTTCCAGGCTGATGCGGTGATGACGCTCGCCGGACAGCGCCTGGGCATCGTTCTTGATGCTCAGCAGCAGCAGGTCGACGGCCACCGGCTGGTTATCCGAGGGATAATCGGTGGCTTCCAGCTTGGCCAGCAACAGCAGGTCATTCAGCAGGTTCTGCATGCGTCCGCCTTGCTGCTGCATCTGCTGCAGGGCGCGCAGCCAGCGCGGATTCACGTCTTCAACGTTATCCAGCAAGGTTTCCAGGTAGCCGGCGATCACCGTCAGCGGGGTGCGCAGCTCATGCGAGACGTTGGCGACGAAGTCCTTGCGCATCTGTTCCAGCTGATACAGGCGGGTGATGTCGCGCACCAGCATCAGGTGTTCGCGGTTGCCGTACTGGGTGATATGGAATTGCAGGCGCAGGCGGTCGCTGACCGGTGAGGGCAGCTCCAGCGGCTCGTTGTAATTGTGGTTCTCGAAATACTCGATAAAGCGCGGGTCGCGCACCAGGTTGGTGATCTGCTGGCCGCTGTCCTGCGGGGTTTTAAGGCCCAGGAGTTTCTCGGCGGCGATGTTCCACCATTCCAGGTTGCCGTCGCGGTCGAGCATGATCACCGCATCTTTCAGCGCGGCGGTGGACTCTTGTACGCGGTCGATCACCGCCTGCAGGCGGCCACGGACTTTCTGGTCGCGGCGCTGCAGGTGATAGATGCTGTCGAATACTTCGCCCCACAGGCCATAGCCATCGGGCGGCGCTTCGTCACCCTGGCGGGTGCGCAGCCATTTGTGCAGGCGCAGCAGCTGGCTCAGGTGCCAGCCAAGGTAACCAGCCAGGCCGAGCACCAGGGCCCAGGCATATTCGCCGGTGATCAACCCGAGCAGCAGGCAGACACCGACCAGCAGCAACAAACGACGTATCAGGGGGCCGCGCCAGTCTTGATTCAATTCACACTCATCCGCCAATCAATCCATGCTTGCCTGGTGCCGCAGAGCTTAAGTCAGCTCTTGGTGGAGAAACGGTAACCCGTGCCGCGTACCGTCTGCACCAGATTCTCGTAGACCTCGCCGAGGGCTTTGCGCAGGCGACGGATATGCACGTCGACGGTGCGCTCTTCGACATACACGTTGCCGCCCCAGACCTGATCAAGCAGCTGGCCGCGGGTGTAGGCGCGCTCCTGGTGGGTCATGAAAAACTGCAGCAAGCGGTATTCGGTGGGGCCCATTTCGGCCGGTTTGCCGTCGATGGTCACGCGGTGGCTGATCGGGTCGAGCAGCAAGCCGCCGACTTCGATCGGCCCTTCGCTGTCGGTTGGGCCGGCGCGGCGTAGCACGGCTTTAAGGCGCGCCACCAGTTCACGCGGCGAAAACGGTTTGGTGATGTAGTCGTCGGCGCCGACTTCCAGGCCCTGGATCTTGTTGTCCTCTTCGCCCTTGGCGGTGAGCATGATGATCGGGATATCACCGGTCAGCTCATCGCGCTTGAGGCGGCGCGCCAGTTCGATGCCGCTGGTGCCGGGGAGCATCCAGTCGAGCAGGATCAGATCGGGTTTGCGGTCGACGATGATGGCGTGCGCCTGCTGGGTGTTCTCCGCTTCCAGGCACTCGTAGCCGGCCATTTCCAGGGCCACGGCGATCATTTCACGGATCGGTGCTTCGTCATCGACGATCAGGATGTTCTTGCCAACCATGGATCAAGCCTCGGGTCATCTCGCTGTAATGGGCTGCATTAGATAACGGAATTATTGCAGCGATATGACAGCTGCGCGGCAAGCCATCTTTCTACCCGCGCAGTGCGTAGTCCAGAACCAGGCCGATAAAGATCGCCAAGCCGGCCCAGTGGTTGTGCAGAAAGGCATTGAAGCAGGCCATCGGCTTGCGATTACGGGTCTTGTGATACTCCCAGGCAAAGCAGCCGGCGGCGGCCAGCAGGCCGAGGTGGAAGTACAGGCCCAGCTCGAAGCGCGCGGCAGCCAGCAACAGGCAGAGCAGTGCCAGGCCCTGGAGGATGACGATGATCAGACGGTCGGCATCGCCAAACAGAATGGCGGTGGAGCGCACGCCAATCTTCAGATCGTCCTCGCGGTCGGCCATGGCGTAGTAGGTGTCGTAGGCCACGGTCCACAGCAGGTTGGCGATATACAGCAGCCAGGCTTCCGGTGGCAGGCTGCCGGTTTCGGCGGTAAAGGCCATCGGCATGCCCCAGGAAAACGCCGCGCCGAGCACCACCTGTGGATAGAAGGTGTAGCGCTTCATAAAGGGGTAGCAGGCGGCCAGGGCCAAACCGCCGAACGACAGCCAGATGGTGGTGGCGTTGGTAAACAGCACCAGCACAAAGCTCAGCGCCACCAACACGGCGAACAGGATCAAGGCTTCACGCGGTTTGATCTTGCCGCTGGCCAGCGGGCGGGCCTTGGTGCGGCTGACATGGCCGTCGAAGTTGCGGTCGGCGTAGTCGTTGATCACGCAGCCGGCGGCGCGCATCAGGATCACCCCGAAGACGAAGATCAGCAGGTTCTTCACGCTCGGCACGCCTTCGGCCGCCACCCACAGCGCCCACAGCGTCGGCCACAGCAGCAGGTAGATGCCGATGGGCTTGTCCAGGCGCATCAGCTGGATAAAGTCCCAGGCGCGCGGGTGCAGGCGATTGAGTGAATGCAGCAGGCGGGTATACATCGAGCGCGTCTCCGTGCGAGGTGCGGCTGATTATACGGGGAAGCCGGCAGTGGATAGCGAGGTGAGGCCGGACGCTTTTCATCCACCCCAGGACGCAACGATGGATGGGTGACGCGTCATCTGCCCTACGGCGTGTCGACCTCGGTGGCTTGCCAGAACTCAGGAAGGAATACCTCGGCCACCAGCACGCCCAAAGCACCACGGCTAAAACACGAACGCCGCGCCCATAGGCGCTCGCTACAGGCTTCCACTGGCAGCCACTGGGCCGGGTAGCGACACACCTGCAGCTCACCGCGATCAAAGGCGCGGTCGCTGAACAGCAATTCACCCAGCGAGCGGCTGCCGAGTTGGTCCAGTGCCAGGCCGGAGCCTTCCAGCGCGCTGCGCGCCGCCACGCTGCGGGCAAATACCCAGGGCTGGCCGTGGCCGCGCAGGTACACCTCGCGTACCCAGCCCTGGCTGCCGCTGGCCACACCCAGTGCGCTGCACTCATCGTTGCGCAGGCGCTGCCAGCCTTCCTGCAGGGGGGTCACGCTAAAGCCATTGGCCGACAGAGCGGTCAGGCGGCGGGTCAGCGAGTCTTCATTGAACAGCCAGTCGCGCACCGCTGCCGTGGGCGCAGGGTGGAGTTGGCTGGCAGTCAGCCAGCGCGGCGGATGAGCGAGAGCGGCGTGGGGCACGGGCAGGTTTCACCGTAGGCAGAGGCGCGCGAGTCTAACATGAGCCCTCTGCTCGGACAGGTGGCGCAAGACGCGGCGATTGGCCGCTACGCCGGGCACAACCCGACTTTGGTTGGCCCCGATGACGGGCTATTCATCGCCCGGCGGCTTGGCGCACCTGCACATATACGGTAGTTTCCCCGGCGCAATAGCCGTGTGATCCGCCTGAGGTAGTTATGAAGAAGTGGCAATGTGTGGTCTGTGGACTGATTTACGACGAGAGCCAAGGCTGGCCTGATGAAGGCATCGCCGCCGGTACGGCGTGGCAGGATGTTCCGGAAGACTGGCTGTGCCCGGACTGTGGCGTAGGCAAGCTGGATTTTGAAATGATCGAAATCGGCTAAGAGCCGTCTCCGATCTGCTGCGCGTCGGCGCTGCTGCGTTAAAAACAGGCTCGGCAAGCCGCTTGCGGCTAACGCGCTTTAGCGCGGCCCGAAGGGCGAGTGAAACGAGTACTGCTCATTTACAGCCGTAGACTCCGCTTTCTCGCCTGTTTGACCAGCCGGAGGCTGTTACTACGTAGCGCCTTGCATCGCTCTAGCTCGCGAGATCTGAAACTGGTTCTAAGTAGATGCTGCTCTAGGCGGCGACCCAAGGGTCGCCGTTTTGTTTGGCGAGTGCCCATACTCAATACCTCGAACGAGCTGAATCAGCAGCGAGGTGGTTATGCGCAAGTGGCAGTGTGTGGTGTGCGGTTTTATCTATGACGAAGCCCTCGGCCTGCCCGAGGAAGGCATCGCTCCTGGTACGGCCTGGGAAGATATTCCCGCCGACTGGCTGTGCCCTGATTGTGGCGTCGGCAAGCTGGATTTCGAGATGATCGAGATCGCCTGAGCCATCTATCCCCGAAGAATTGTCCCCGGTCGCGCCTGCGCGCCATGAGTGAGGAATGCAGTAATGAGTGCACCTGTCGTTATCGTCGGCACCGGCCTGGCCGGCTACAACCTGGCCCGTGAATTTCGCAAGCTGGACAGCGAAACCCCGCTGCTGCTGATCACTGCCGACGACGGTCGCTCGTATTCCAAGCCCATGCTGTCCACCGGCTTTGCCAAGAACAAGGACGCCGATGGCCTGAGTATGGCCGAGCCGGGCGCCATGGCCGAGCAGCTCAAGGCAGAAGTGCGCACCCATACCCGCATCAGCGGCATCGATGCGGGCCACAAGCAGCTGTGGATCGGCGAAGAGGCTGTGCCGTACCGCGACCTGGTGCTGGCCTGGGGCGCCGAGGTGATTCGTGTGCCGGTCGAAGGTGATGCCGATGATGCAATTTTCTCGATCAACGACCTGGAAGATTACGCACGCTTTCGTGCGGCGGCCGCCGGCAAGCAGCGTGTTTTGCTGCTCGGCGCCGGGCTGATCGGTTGCGAGTTTGCCAACGACCTGAGCCTGGGCGGTTATCAGGTCGAGCTGGTGGCACCCTGCGAGCAGGTAATGCCCGGCCTGCTGCATCCGGCTGCCGCCGCCGCGGTTCAAGCCGGTCTGGAAGGGTTGGGCGCGCGTTTCCATCTCGGCCCGGTGCTGGCCAGCCTGAACCGCAAAGGTGATGCGCTGGAAGCGCACCTGTCCGACGGCACGCTGATCGAGTGCGACCTGGTGCTGTCTGCTGTGGGCCTGCGCCCGCGCATCGAGCTGGCGGCTGCCGCTGGATTGGCGGTCAATCGCGGGGTGGTGGTCGACCGCCAGCTGCGCACCTCTCACGCCAATATCTACGCCCTGGGCGACTGCGCCGAGGTCGATGGCATCAACCTGCTCTATGTCATGCCGCTGATGAGCAGCGCCCGTGCGCTGGCCCAGACCTTGGCTGGCACCCCGACGGCGGTGAGCTACGGGCCGATGCCGGTCACGGTAAAAACCCCGGTCTGCCCGCTGGTGGTCTCGCCGCCACCGCGTGGCCTGCAAGGCGAATGGAGCGTTGAAGGCAGCGGTGCCGACATCAAGGCGCTGTGTCATGACAGCAGTGGCGCGTTGCTCGGCTATGCCCTCACCGGTACGGCCGTGCAGGATAAATTGGCCCTGAATAAGCTGCTGCCTGCGCTTTTGGCCTGAATGGCGGTCGTTCTGTCGGATATGCCACAAAATTGCCCGGTTTAACTGTCGGACAAGACTGGCGCAGGGCCCGATGGCATGCCATCCTCCCTCAGTCTGCCGCAGCCTAGAGCTGTTGTGGCGCCTTGGTATCTGCTCGCGCAGAGCAGCCCGGACACAACAACAAAAAACCGTAAAGAGGCATTTATGCGTAAACCGGAACTCGCCGCCGCCATCGCCGATAAGGCGGATCTGACCAAAGATCAGGCCAACCGTGTACTTAACGCGGTACTCGAAGAAATTACCAACGCCCTGAACCGTAAGGACAGCGTGACGCTGGTGGGCTTCGGTACTTTCGTGCAACGTCACCGCGGTGCTCGCACCGGCAAAAACCCGCAGACTGGCCAGCCGGTGAAGATCAAGGCCAGCAACACCGTCGCCTTCAAGCCGGGCAAGTCCCTGAAAGACGCGGTCAACTGAGTCTCAAGGCCCGGAGCGTAAGGCTCCGGGCTGCTCTGTCAGCACCTGTCCGGCCCTTCTTTCAGCCGGATGTAGTCCCCGCCACAAACCGCTACAATGCGCCGCCTTTTCCTTTCCCTTACGAGGCCTCGCGCATGAAATTCCGTTTTCTTCTGTGGATGCTGGGCCGCCTGATGGCCAAGGCCAGCCGTGAAAACCCGGCGTTCCAACAACAACTGATCGACCGCGATATGGTCTTTCAGCTGCACACCTTGGACGGCAAGGTTGCCCGTCACTTCATCGTCAAGAACCAGCGCATCACCAGCAAGCGCGGCCCGGCCAGCGAGCCGGCCTTTGCCCTGGGCTTCAAGGATGCGGCCTACGGTTTCGCCACCATGAGCGCGAAGAACAAGCAGCTGGCGTTTATGCAGGGTATTCAGAACAAAGATATTCAGATCCAGGGCAACCCCGCTCTGGTGATCTGGTTCCAGGGCCTGACCAAATACCTGATGCCGAAGAAGAAAGACGCCGCTAAAAAGGCCGCTTGATTCACCCGCCGTGTGCGCCAGGGCTGGCCGGCGCGCACCGCATTCGCTAGGCTGGACAAAGCCATAGTGAGAGAGTGCCCATGCGTCTGCTGCTGATTGCCCTGCTGTTTGCCCCCGCTCTTGCCCATGCCGCGCCCCCCAAAGCCGAAGCCTTTGCGCCGTTGTTCGAACTGGCCGGTATTCGTTTGCTCTGCGAGCAGAGCGCGCCGCTGGTGCAGCGTGGTCTGACGGATAAGCAGCAGGCACAGCTGGCCAAGGTGTTTGCCGCCGATGGTCTGTGCCTGGATCTGGCTAAACGTTTGAGCAGCAAGCTCGACCAGGCGCAGCTGGAGCAGGCCAAGAGCCTGCTGGAAAGCCCGCTGGCACAGGGCTTTACCGCTGCCGAGCGCTCCGTCGGCGAGGGCGGAGGCGAAGGTTTGGCGGCTTACCGCAAGCAGCTCGGCGAACGCCCGCCGCGCGAGGAGCGCCTGGCTCTGGTGCGGCGTCTGGATGCCGCCGCCCACACCACCACCCTGGCTACCCTGCTGCGTTATGAAGTGGGCAAGACCCAGGCATACCTCGCCCTGCAGGAGCGTGGGGAAAGCATCGGCGAGAAAGACCTCAGCAGTCAGACCAAGGCTCAGGAAGATGCGCTGCGCACGTCCAGCGCCGAGGCAGTGGAATCCTTTATGTTGTACGCCTACCGGCAGATGCCCAGCGAAAAGCTGGCGGAATATGCGGCGCTCTATGAACAGCCTGCGGTTGCCCAGTTACTCGACAGCAGCGTGGAGATTCTGCCCGAGTTGTTCGCCGCACGGCGTGCGCAGTTGAAGCCGAAGAAGTAAGGCTTGGTCTGCAATGAAAAAGGGGCCCGTAGGCCCCTTTTTCGTTGCAGCAGACTCAGTGCGCCGGGTGGAATTGCGCTGCCAGTTCGCGCAGCGCGACTTCAGCGGCCAGCACCTTGTTTACGGCTTCTTCGGCCTTGTCCCGGCTGATGCCGAGGTTGTCGAACAGGCTTTGTGGAATGTCGCTCTGCGGCCCGGCACCAATGCCACGGTTGCGCAGCAGGCTGACCGACAGGCACACGAGGTTTGGGTAGACCGCGTGCGCACCGGCGTATTCCGGGTCGTGCTGGAAGCGCAGGGCGCTGGCCAGTTCCTCCGGCATATCCCAGTAGCGCATCAGCCAGGCACCGATCTGTTCGCGAGTGATGCCCAGCAGGTGCTGTTCGATATAGCTGTGCGAGAGGTGCGGGTTGACCTCCAGATGCCGGCAGATCAGCGAGAAGTGCGGTGGGAAGACGTGTGCCAGGACCAGATAGCCGAAGTTGTGCAGCAGCCCGGCAAGGTAGGTCAGCCCGGTTTCCGGGCGTTGCGCGCGGGGGATGGCGCGTGTCAGGCCTTCGATCACGGCAGCGGTATAGATCGCCTGCTGCCAGTAGGGCGTGGCCTGTTGCGGCTGATCCTTGGGCAGGCTCAGGGTTTTGCCCAGGGCCAGGCCGAGGGCCAGATTGATCACCAGATCAAAGCCGAGTACGCGGACGATGGCGTCTTCCACCGAACGGATCTTTCCGGGGGCGGCGTAGTACGGCGAGGCTGCCCAGCTGACCACCTGCGCGGCCAGCGCCGGGTCGGTTTCCACCACGCCGGTGATGTCGTCCACTGTGGCTTCCGGGTCGACGCGCAGCTTGATGATCTTCTGCGCGGTTTCCGGCAGTGGCGGGATTTCGATGGTTTCTTCCAGGCGCTGCTGTATGCGGCGGGCGGTAAAGGCCTGCACTGCCTGGGTGATTTCGGCGCGGTCGTCGTCCGGGCGGTCGAGGTTCAGGCGGATATTGCTCAGCGGTTCGCCAAAGCGCGCAGCGCTGGCCTTGCCCAGCAGGCTCCTGAACGCTTCGGTGTGCAGTTCCAGCAGTACCCCAGGTTGGCCCGATTCGATATACAGGCTGGGCACTTGCAGCAGGCGTTCGTCATACAGGCAGGGCGAGCTGGTCAGCGGCGGCAGGCCAGGCAGCACTTTCAGGTTGTGCTTGCCCAGCATGCGCTCCAGGCGCTCCGGCTTGACGGCGGTGAGCTGACGACCCGTCAGCTCGGTCAGGCGGTTGAGGTCGAGCAACTGATTTTGCGGATAGAGCACCAGCAATGCGCCTACCGCGTCGTCGAGCAGCACCGCTTGCAGGCGTTGCGCGCTCGGCAGGCTGGGCTGGTCACGGCGGATTTGGTAGGCCAGACCCAGTTTTTCCAGCAATTGCAGAATCACCGCAGGCGGTTGCGCGGCGGTGTCGGAAGCAAGGGCAAGTTCAGTCATGGCGTTATCCGGCTGAGGCAGCAATTTCACGAGTATAAACAGCGGGCTGAGTAAAATGCGGCGCAGGCGACGGGTGCACTGTGCGTTGGCTCACACTTGCCCGTATTGTTGGCCATGCCGCAACCAGCGTTCAAGCAGCGGGCTGACGTGCTGTGGCCAGTGTTCCAGCAGCGCGTGCGCGGCGTCGCGCACGGCGGGCAACAGGTCGGCGTCGCGCATCAGATCGGCCACCTTGAATTGCAGCAGGCCGGTCTGGCGGGTGCCGAGCATCTCGCCCGGCCCGCGCAGTTCCAGGTCTTTCTCGGCGATCACGAAGCCGTCGCAGGTCTCGCGCATGATCGCCAAACGCTGGCGGCCGAGTTGTGACAGCGGCGCATGGTAGAGCAGCAGGCAATGGCTGGCTGCGCTGCCACGGCCAACCCGGCCACGCAGCTGGTGCAGCTGGGCCAGGCCCAGGCGTTCGGGGTTCTCGATGATCATCAGGCTGGCATTGGGCACGTCGACGCCGACCTCGATCACCGTGGTGGCCACCAGCAGTTGCAGTTGGCCCTGTTTGAACTGGTCCATCACTGCGGCTTTTTCCGCCGGCTTCATGCGGCCATGAATCAGTCCGACATTCAGCCCGCCCAGCGCTGCGGATAAGTCTTCGAAAGTGGTTTCCGCTGCCTGGCAGGTCAGCTCTTCGGATTCCTCGATCAGGGTGCACACCCAATAGGCCTGACGCCCTTCGTTGCAGGCCAGGCGCACCCGTTCGACCACTTCCAGACGGCGGCTGTCGGCGATCACCAGGGTGTTCACCGGGGTACGGCCGGGCGGCAGCTCGTCGAGAATCGAGGTGTCGAGGTCGGCGTAGGCACTCATGGCCAGGGTTCTGGGGATCGGCGTGGCGGTCATGATCAGCTGATGCGGACACATGCGCCCGCCCACGCCTTTCTGGCGCAGGGCCAGGCGTTGCTGTACGCCGAAGCGGTGCTGTTCATCAATGATCACCAGGGCGAGTTTCTGGAACTGTACCTCCTCCTGAAACAGCGCATGGGTGCCAACTACCATGGGCACGCCGCTGGCGATCTGTTCCAGGGCGCTGGCGCGGGCTTTGCCTTTGAGCTTGCCAGCCAGCCAGGCGACGTCCAGGCCCAGCGGCGCGAGCCATTTGCTGAAATTGAGGAAATGCTGCTCGGCGAGAATTTCGGTAGGCGCCATCAGCGCCACCTGATAACCGGCTTCCAGCGCCTGCAGTGCGGCAAAGGCAGCCACCACGGTCTTGCCGGCGCCCACATCGCCTTGTACCAGGCGCAGCATCGGCTCGTTCTGGCTGAGGTCGTAGGCGATTTCCGCACCGACGCGCTGCTGTGCACCGGTCGGAGTAAAGCCAAGGTTGGCCAGGTATTGCTGCGGCAGGCTGCGTGCAATGGGCAGGGCCGGCGCCTGCTGCGCGCGGACGCTTTCACGCAGACGTTGCAAGGACAGCTGGTGGGTCAGCAGTTCTTCGAATGCCAGGCGGTGCTGCGCCCAGTGACGGCCTTCGGCGAGTTCTTCCAGGTCGGCATCCGGCGGCGGCCGATGCAGGTAGCGAATCGCCTGGTCCAGCGGGCTGAGCTGGTAGTCGTCGGCCAGTTCGCGCGGCAGCCAGTCAGGCAGGCTGTGTGGGCCGAGACGGGCCAGGGCTTGTTCGCTGAGCTGACGCAGGCGTTGCTGGGTCAGGCCTTCGGTGGTCGGGTAGATCGGTGTCAGGGTCTGCTCGACGGCAATCGACTCGTTGCCGGACAGCGCGCGGTATTCCGGGTGATAGATTTCCAGGCCCGAGGAGCCGGGGCGTACTTCACCGTAGCAGCGGATCTGCGTGCCGCGCTTGAGGCCTTCCTTCTGTGCCTGGCTGAAATGGTAGAAACGCAAGGAGAGGGTGCCGCTGCCATCCTGCAGGCGCACCAGCAGGCTGCGTCGACGACCCATCACCACATCGGCGCCGGCGACAATTCCTTCAACCACGGCATCCTGGCCAGGGCGCAGCGCGCCGATCGGCACGATGCGAGTGCGATCCTGATAACGCAGCGGCAAGTGGAACAGCACATCCTGCAGGGTTTCCAGGCCAACCTTGGCGAGCTTTTCGGCCAGGGCCGCACCCACGCCTTTCAGCGCGGTGACAGAAACCGCGGCCAGTTCGCTCATGGCCTGTTTTAGCTGCTCTTGGGCAGTGGTTTGGCCACCGAACACAGGCGGATTGAGTCGGTCAGCACCTCAATCGCATTTGGCCGCGGGAAGCTGGCGCGCCAGGCGATGGCTACGGTGCGAAACGGCGCCGGCGGGCTCAGCGGGCGTACTTCGATCACGCCGGGGGCGTAGTGGTGGCTGTCGACTGCAGAGAACGGCAGGATCGACACGCCCAGGCCGGAGGCGACCATATGGCGAATGGTTTCCAGCGAGCTGGATTCCACCGTGGTGTGCTTGGCGCTGTCTTCACCGCCCTTGCGCAAGGTCGGGCAGGCTTCCAGCACCTGGTCGCGGAAGCAGTGGCCTTCACCGAGCAGCAGCAGGCTCTTGTCGTTGAGCAGCTTGGTGTCGATGGTCTGCAGCTCCGCCCAGGGGTGGCCGGCTGGCAGTAAGGCGTAGAACGGCTCATCGTAGAGCGGTTTGGTCAGCACGTCGGCTTCATGGAAGGGCAGGGCGATGATGATCGCATCCAGCTCGCCGTTGCGCAGTTTGTCGCGCAGCACATGGGTGAAGTTCTCTTCGATATACAGCGGCATCTGCGGTGCCACGCGGTGCAGTTGCGGAATCAGATGCGGGAACAGGTAAGGGCCGACGGTGTAAATCGCGCCGATTTTCAGCGGCGCGGCCATCTGGTTCTTGCCGGCCTGGGCCAGCTCACGGATACCCTGGGCCTGTTCCAGCACCTTCTGCGCCTGGGTAACGATGCCTTCACCAACCGGGGTCAGGCGCACTGCGCTCTTGCTGCGTTCGAAGATCAGCACACCCAGCTCATCTTCGAGTTTCTTCACCCCCACCGACAGCGTCGGTTGGCTGACATGACAACGCTCGGCGGCACGGCCGAAGTGCTGTTCCTGAGCGAGGGTGACTATGTAGCGCAGTTCGGTGAGGGTCATAGTCTTTATCCATTGAGATGCAGGCAAGCATAGCGGCTGTATTCAATGGAACCAACTATTGATGCCGTCCGGGCACGCTGGCACGGGCCTGTAAACGGTTTTGGCGATTGGCTACGCGTTAATGTCGCTTTGTGAACATAAAATAATTGGTTACTAAAACCTTGTGCGAATAGAATTGCGTCCATACTTGGCGGGGCCAGTTCGGTGTTTGCCCGCAACAAAAATTATAGAAGCCGTTCCTTGATCAAGGAGTACCGGCATGCCTGATGCTGTAACGACCATGTCCCATAACTGGGCTTTTGCTGTGTTCCTGCTGGGAGTCTTCGGGCTTATCGGCTTTATGCTCGGTCTGTCCAGTCTGCTGGGCAGCAAAGCCTGGGGCCGCAGCAAGAACGAACCCTTTGAGTCCGGCATGTTGCCCGTCGGCAGCGCGCGTCTGCGCCTGTCAGCCAAATTCTATCTGGTCGCGATGCTCTTCGTGATCTTCGACGTCGAAGCCCTCTTTCTCTTCGCTTGGGCAGTTTCAGTGCGCGAAAGCGGCTGGGCTGGGCTGATCGAAGCTACAGTCTTTATAGCAATTCTGTTGGCAGGTCTTGTCTACCTTTGGCGGATCGGGGCGCTCGATTGGGCACCTCAGGGCCGTCGCGAGCGGCAGGCGAAGCTAAAACAATGAGGCTTTGGCAATGCACTACAAACTTACTCGGATCGATCCGGATGCGCCGAATGAGCGCTATCCGGTCGGCGAGCGGGAGACTGTTTCCGACCCGCTGTTAGACGATCAAGTCCACAAGAACATCTACATGGGCAAACTTGCCGATGTACTCAATGGTGCAGTGAACTGGGGGCGCAAGAACTCCCTGTGGCCGTACAACTTCGGCCTGTCCTGCTGCTATGTGGAAATGACCACCGCCTTTACTGCGCCGCATGACGTGGCGCGGTTTGGTGCGGAAGTGATCCGGGCCTCCCCACGCCAGGCGGACTTCATGGTCATCGCCGGCACCTGCTTTATCAAGATGGCTCCGGTCATCCAGCGCCTGTACGAGCAGATGCTGGAACCCAAGTGGGTGATCTCGATGGGCTCCTGCGCCAACTCTGGTGGCATGTACGACATCTACTCGGTGGTCCAGGGGGTCGATAAATTCCTCCCGGTCGACGTCTATATTCCCGGTTGTCCGCCGCGTCCCGAGGCGTTTCTGCAAGGTTTGATGCTGCTGCAGGAATCCATCGGTCAGGAGCGTCGGCCGTTGTCCTGGGTGGTCGGTGATCAGGGTGTTTACCGTGCCGACATGCCTTCGCAGAAAGAACAGCGTCGCGCCGAGCGCATCGCCGTAACCAATCTGCGTAGCCCCGACGAAGTGTGAGCCTGGGCTCGACTGAGCCCGCCTACTGACGCCGTTGACCGATAGCGACCGAGACCATGACTGCAGACAGCATTCTGTCCATACCGCCGTACAAGGCTGACGACCACGATGTGGTCGTCGAACTGAATTCCCGTTTTGGCGCCGAGGCCTTTACCGCACAGAGCACCCGTACCGGCATGCCGGTGCTGTGGGTGGCCCGCGAGCGGCTGGTCGAGATCCTGACCTTTCTGCGCAACCTGCCGCGCCCCTACGTGATGCTGTATGACCTGCATGGCGTCGACGAGCGCCTGCGCACCCAGCGGCGTGGTCTGCCGGATGCGGATTTCACCGTGTTCTATCACCTGATGTCACTGGAGCGGAACAGCGACGTGATGATCAAGGTCGCTCTGTCCGAGCGCGACCTCAATCTGCCCAGCGTCACCAGCATCTGGCCCAACGCCAACTGGTATGAGCGCGAAGTTTGGGATCTATACGGCATTCACTTCAGCGGTCACCCGCACCTGACGCGGATCATGATGCCGCCGACCTGGGAAGGTCACCCGTTGCGCAAGGACTACCCGGCGCGCGCCACAGAGTTTGATCCGTTCAGCCTGACCCTGGCCAAACAGCAGCACGAAGAAGAAGCGGCGCGTTTCAAACCGGAAGACTGGGGCATGAAGCGCGGCAGCGAGCATGAGGACTACATGTTCCTCAACCTCGGCCCCAACCACCCCTCGGCCCACGGTGCCTTCCGCATCATCCTGCAACTTGACGGCGAAGAGATCGTCGATTGCGTACCGGAAATCGGTTACCACCACCGTGGTGCCGAGAAGATGGCCGAGCGCCAGAGCTGGCATAGCTTTATCCCCTACACCGACCGTATCGACTACCTCGGCGGGGTGATGAACAACCTGCCGTACGTGCTGGCGGTGGAAAAGCTCGCGGGCATCACCGTGCCGCAACGGGTCGACGTGATTCGCATCATGCTCGCCGAGTTCTTCCGCATCACCAGTCACCTGTTGTTCCTCGGCACCTATATTCAGGACGTCGGTGCGATGACCCCGGTGTTCTTCACCTTCACCGACCGCCAGCGCGCCTACAAGGTGATCGAAGCCATCACCGGTTTCCGCCTGCACCCGGCCTGGTACCGCATCGGCGGTGTGGCCCATGACCTGCCGCGTGGCTGGGACAAACTGGTCAAGGAGTTCGTCGACTGGCTGCCCAAGCGCCTCGACGAGTACGAAAAAGCCGCACTGAAGAACAGCATCCTCAAGGCGCGGACCATTGGTGTGGCGCAATACAACACCAAGGAAGCGCTGGAGTGGGGCACCACGGGTGCTGGCCTGCGTGCGACGGGCTGCGACTTCGACCTGCGCAAGGCGCGGCCGTATTCCGGTTACGAGAACTTCGAGTTCGAAGTGCCGCTGGCCGCCAATGGCGATGCCTACGACCGCTGCATGGTGCGTGTGGAAGAGATGCGCCAGAGCATCAAGATCATCGACCAGTGCCTGCGCAATATGCCGGAAGGCCCGTACAAGGCCGATCACCCGCTGACCACGCCGCCGCCGAAAGAGCGCACGCTGCAGCACATCGAAACCCTGATCACCCACTTCCTGCAGGTTTCCTGGGGCCCGGTGATGCCGGCCAACGAAAGCTTGCAGATGATCGAGGCGACCAAGGGCATCAACAGCTACTACCTGACCAGCGACGGCAGCACCATGAGCTACCGCACGCGCATTCGTACGCCGAGCTTCGCGCACCTGCAGCAGATCCCTTCGGTGATTCGCGGCAGCATGGTGGCCGACTTGATCGCGTACCTGGGCAGTATCGACTTCGTTATGGCTGACGTGGACCGCTGATATGAGCCAGACAACCCTGATTCAAACCGACCGTTTTGCTCTGAGCGAAACCGAGCGCGCGGCCATCGAACACGAAATGCACCACTACGAAGACCCGCGCGCGGCGTCCATCGAAGCCTTGAAAATCGTGCAGAAAGAGCGCGGCTGGGTGCCGGATGGTGCCGCCGATGCGATTGGCGAAATCCTCGGTATTCCCGCCAGCGATGTCGAAGGCGTAGCCACCTTCTATAGTCAGATTTTCCGTCAACCGGTGGGCCGTCACATCATCCGCGTATGCGACAGCATGACCTGCTATGTCGGTGGCCATGAGTCGGTCGTCGCCGAGATGCAGAAACAGCTCGGTATCGGCCTCGGTCAGACCACCACCGACAACCGCTTTACCCTGCTGCCGGTGTGCTGCCTGGGCAACTGCGACAAGGCCCCGGCGCTGATGATCGACGACGACACCTTTGGCGACGTGCAACCAAGTGGCGTGGCTCAACTGCTGGAGGTCTACCAATGAATGGTATGAAAACGCTGACCTCCATCGGCCCGGCCAACCGCATCACCCGCAGTGAAGAGACTCATCCGCTGACCTGGCGCCTGCGTGACGACGCCCAGCCCGTATGGCTGGAGGAATACCAGGCGAAGAACGGCTACGCCGCCGCGCGTAAGGCGCTGAGCGAAATGGCCCAGGCCGATATCGTGCAGACGGTGAAAGACTCCGGCCTCAAGGGCCGTGGTGGTGCGGGCTTCCCCACCGGGGTGAAGTGGGGCCTGATGCCTTCCGACGAATCCATGAATATCCGCTACCTGCTGTGCAACGCGGATGAAATGGAGCCCAACACCTGGAAAGACCGCATGCTGATGGAGCAGCTGCCGCACCTGTTGGTGGAAGGCATGCTGATCTCGGCGCGCGCGCTGAAAGCCTATCGCGGCTACATCTTTCTGCGTGGCGAGTACGTCGATGCGGCAGCGAATCTGAATCGCGCCATTGAGGAAGCCAAGGCCGCCGGCCTGCTCGGCAAGAACATCCTCGGCAGCGGTTTCGATTTCGAGCTGTTCGTGCACACCGGCGCCGGCCGCTATATCTGCGGTGAAGAAACTGCGCTGATCAACTCCCTCGAAGGTCGCCGCGCCAACCCGCGCGCCAAGCCGCCATTCCCGGCCGCCGTCGGCGTATGGGGCAAGCCGACCTGCGTAAACAACGTCGAGACCCTGTGCAACGTGCCGGCCATCATTGGCAACGGCGTGGACTGGTACAAGAGCCTGGCCCGCCCGGACAGTGAAGACCACGGCACCAAGCTGATGGGGTTCTCCGGCAAGGTGAAGAACCCTGGTTTGTGGGAGCTGCCCTTCGGCATCAGCGCCCGTGAGCTGTTCGAGGACTACGCCGGCGGCATGCGCGATGGCTACAGGCTCAAATGCTGGCAACCTGGCGGTGCCGGCACCGGCTTTCTACTCCCCGAACACCTGGATGCGCTGATGTACGCCGGCGGTATCGGCAAGGTCGGTACGCGCATGGGCACCGGCCTGGCGCTGGCGGTGGACGACAGCATCAGCATGGTCTCGCTGCTGCGCAATATGGAAGAGTTCTTCGCCCGCGAGTCGTGCGGCTGGTGTACCCCGTGCCGCGACGGCCTGCCCTGGAGCGTGAAGATTCTCCGCGCCCTGGAGCGCAAGCAAGGCACGCAGCAGGACATCGACACGCTGCTCGGTTTGGTCAATTTCCTTGGCCCCGGCAAGACCTTCTGTGCTCACGCACCGGGTGCGGTTGAGCCGTTGGGCAGTGCGATCAAGTATTTCCGTTCGGAGTTCGAGGCTGGCGTGGCCAGCTCGGCGGCTCCGGCAGCGACGGGGCAGTTCGTTCCCGCGTAAAAAATGGCGCTCTGGCGGCCACTGACCTGGCCCCGCAGCACAACGTGATTCCATTAGCCAAGCCCGCTTCGGTGGGCAAAGAAGAAACCTGAACCATGGCCACTATCCACGTAGACGGCAAAGATTTCGAAGTCGATGGGGCGGACAACCTGCTGCAGGCCTGCCTGTCCCTCGGTCTCGATATCCCTTACTTCTGCTGGCACCCGGCGCTCGGTAGCGTCGGCGCCTGCCGCCAGTGCGCGGTCAAGCAGTACACCGATGAAAACGATACGCGCGGGCGCATCGTCATGTCGTGCATGACGCCGGCCACCGACAACACCTGGATCAGCATCGACGATGAAGAATCCAAGGCGTTCCGCGCCAGCGTCGTCGAGTGGCTGATGACCAACCACCCGCACGATTGCCCGGTGTGTGAGGAGGGCGGCCATTGCCACCTGCAGGACATGACGGTGATGACCGGCCACAACCAGCGCCGTTATCGCTTCAGCAAACGTACTCACCAGAACCAGCAGCTCGGCCCGTTTATCTCCCATGAAATGAACCGCTGCATCGCCTGTTACCGCTGCGTGCGTTACTACAAGGATTACGCCGGCGGCACTGACCTGGGTGTGTATGGCGCGCACGACAACGTGTACTTCGGCCGGGTCGAAGACGGCGTGCTGGAGAGCGAGTTCTCCGGCAACCTGGTCGAGGTCTGTCCGACCGGTGTGTTCACCGACAAGACTCACTCCGAGCGCTATAACCGCAAGTGGGACATGCAGTTCGCCCCAAGCATCTGCCATGGCTGCGCCAGCGGCTGCAACACCAGCCCCGGCGAGCGCTATGGCGAACTGCGGCGCATCGAGAACCGCTTCAATGGCGATGTAAACCAGTACTTCCTCTGTGACCGTGGTCGTTTCGGCTACGGCTACGTCAACCGCGCGGATCGTCCGCGTCAGCCGCTACTGATGAATAATGACGGCGGCGAAAAACTCGGGATTGATGCCGCACTGGACAAGGCCGCCGAGCTGCTCAAGGGCAAACGCGTCATCGGCATCGGTTCGCCGCGTGCCAGCCTGGAAAGCAACTTCGCCCTGCGTGAGCTGGTCGGTGAGGCCAACTACTACTCCGGTATTGCGGCGGGCGAGCTGGAAAATATCCGCCTGATCCGCGACATCCTGCAGAACGGCCCGCTGCCGGTACCGACCCTGCGTGAAGTCGAGCTGCACGATGCGGTGTTTATTCTCGGCGAAGACCTGACCCAGACCGCCGCACGCCTGGCCCTGGCCCTGCGCCAGGCGGTCAAAGGTAAAGCCACGGAAATCGCCGCTGCGGCGAAGATTCAGGACTGGCACATGGCGGCGGTGCAAAACGTCGCGCAGGACGCCCTCAACCCGCTGTTTATCGCCAGCGTCACTGCCACCCGCCTGGATGATGTGGCTGAAGCCTGCGTGCATGCGGCGCCGGCTGATCTGGCGCGCATTGGTTTCGCCGTGGCCCACGCCATTGACCCGAGTGCCCCGGCAGTAAGCGGTTTGGATGCCGATGCCGCTGAGCTGGTGCAATTGATTGCCGAAGCTCTGCTTGAAGCCAAGCGTCCGCTGATCGTCTCCGGCGCCTCGCTGGGTGAGAAGAGCCTGATCGAAGCAGCAGCGAATATCGCCAGCGCGCTGAAGAATCGCGAAAAGAACGCCTCCATCAGCCTGGTAGTGCCGGAAGCCAACAGCATGGGCCTGGCCCTGCTTTTGGGTGAAGAGTGTGGGGCGAGGTCCGTCGATGCGGCCTTGCAAGCGCTGACGTCCGGCCAGGCCGATGCCGTGATCGTGCTGGAAAACGACCTGTACCGCCGCGCCGCTGCAGCTCAGGTCGATGCCGCACTGGCAGCGGCCAAGCTGGTGATCGTCGCCGACCATCAGCACACCGCCACCAGCGAAAAAGCCCACCTGCTGCTGCCGGTGGCTAGCTTCGCCGAAGGCGATGGCACCCTGGTCAGCTTCGAAGGCCGCGCCCAGCGCTTCTTCCAGGTGTTCGAGCCGAGCTACTACGACGCCAATATCCTGATTCGTGAGGGCTGGCGCTGGCTGCATGCCCTGCACAGCACCCTTCAGGGCAAGCCGCTCGACTGGACCCAGCTGGATGCAGTGACTACGGCTGTTGCTGCGAGCAACCGTGAGTTGGCACGCATCGTCGACGCGGCCCCCAAGGCCTCGTTCCGTATCAAGGGCCTGAAACTGGCCCGTGAACCGCACCGTTACAGCGGGCGTACCGCCATGCGCGCCAATATAAGCGTGCATGAGCCGCGTCAGCCGCAGGATCAGGACTCGGCCTTTGCCTTCTCCATGGAAGGCTATGCCGGCAGTAAGGAAGATCGTCAGCAGATTCCCTTCGCCTGGTCGCCAGGTTGGAACTCGCCGCAAGCCTGGAACAAATTCCAGGACGAAGTCGGCGGCCACCTGCGTGCCGGTGATCCGGGCGTGCGTCTGCTGGAAGCCAAAGGCAGCGTGCTGCCCTGGTTCAGCGTACCGGCGGCTTTCAACCCGGCGCCGGGCACCTTGCAGGCCGTGGCCCTGCATCACCTGTTCGGCAGTGAGGAAACCTCGGCCGTCGCCGCGCCGCTGCAAGAGCGCATTCCCGCGCCTTATGCACTCCTTGCCAAGGCCGAAGCGGATCGTCTGGGCGTAAATGACGGCGCGCTGCTCAGCCTGACGGTCGCCGGACAGACCTTGCGTCTGCCATTGCAGATCACCGAAGAGCTGGCCATTGGTGTCGTCGGCTTGCCGGTGGGCCTGGCGGGCATCCCGGCGCAGGTCGCCGGTGCCGTGGTCACCCGCATTGAGGAGGTCGCGCAATGAGCTGGCTGACGCCTGATGTGCTGGATGTGCTGATCGCCGTACTCAAGGCCATCGTGATTCTGCTGGTGGTGGTGATCTGCGGCGCGCTGCTGAGCTTTGTCGAGCGCCGTCTGCTGGGCTGGTGGCAGGACCGTTACGGTCCCAACCGGGTCGGGCCGTTCGGCATGTTTCAGATCGCCGCCGACATGATCAAGATGTTCTTCAAGGAGGACTGGACGCCGCCGTTCGCCGACAAGTTCATCTTTATCCTGGCGCCGATGATTGCGTTCTCGGCCATGCTGATCGCCTTTGCGATCATCCCGATCACCCCGACCTGGGGCGTGGCGGACCTGAACATCGGCATCCTGTTCTTCTTCGCCATGGCCGGTTTGTCGGTGTATGCGGTGCTGTTCGCCGGCTGGGCCAGTAACAACAAGTTCGCCCTGCTCGGTGCGCTGCGTGCTTCGGCACAGACGGTGTCCTACGAGGTTTTCCTGGCGTTGGCGCTGATGGGCGTGGTGGCACAGGTCGGCTCGTTCAACATGCGCGATATCGTCGATTACCAGGCCGAGAATTTGTGGTTCATCATTCCGCAGTTCTTTGGCTTCTGTACCTTCTTTATCGCTGCCGTCGCCGTGACCCACCGTCACCCGTTCGACCAGCCGGAAGCGGAGCAGGAGCTGGCTGACGGTTACCACATCGAATATGCCGGGATGAAATGGGGCATGTTCTTCGTCGGCGAATACGTGGCCATCGTCACGGTGTCGGCGTTGCTGGTGACGCTGTTCTTCGGTGGCTGGCACGGCCCGTTCGGCATCCTGCCGCAGATCCCGTTCTTCTGGTTCGCCCTGAAAACCTGCTTCTTCATCATGATCTTCATCCTGCTGCGCGCGTCGATTCCGCGCCCGCGGTATGACCAGGTCATGGCGTTCAGCTGGAAGTTCTGCCTGCCGCTGACCCTGATCAACCTGCTGGTGACCGGCGCATTCGTGCTGGCCGCGGCCCAGTAAGGAGAACCACAGAATGTTCAAATACATATGGGATGTGCTGGTTGGTACCGGCACCCAACTGCGCAGCCTGGCCATGGTGTTCAGCCATGGTTTTCGCAAGCGCGACACCCTGCAGTACCCGGAAGAAGCCGTGTACCTGCCGCCGCGCTACCGTGGCCGCATCGTCCTGACCCGCGACCCTGACGGCGAAGAGCGCTGCGTGGCCTGCAACCTGTGTGCAGTGGCCTGTCCGGTGGGCTGCATCTCGCTGCAGAAGGCGGAAACCCCGGATGGCCGTTGGTACCCGGATTTCTTCCGCATCAACTTCTCGCGCTGCATCTTCTGCGGCCTGTGCGAGGAAGCCTGCCCGACCACGGCGATCCAGCTCACCCCGGATTTCGAGATGGGCGAGTTCAAGCGTCAGGATCTGGTGTACGAGAAGGAAGACCTGCTGATCAGCGGCCCGGGCAAGAACCCGGACTACAACTTCTACCGCGTTGCCGGCATGGCCATTGCCGGCAAGCCGAAAGGCGCGGCGCAGAATGAAGCTGAACCGATCAACGTCAAAGGCTTGCTGCCCTAAGGAGGGGACATGGAATTCGCGTTCTACTTCGCCGCCGGTGTGGCGGTGGCATCGACGGTGGGGGTGATTACCAACACCAACCCGGTGCATGCCTTGCTCTATCTCATCGTCTCGCTGCTGGCGGTGGCGATGACTTTTTTCGCCCTCGGCGCGCCCTTTGCCGGTGCCCTGGAGATCATCGTCTATGCCGGCGCGATCATGGTGCTGTTCGTCTTCGTGGTGATGATGCTCAACCTCGGCCCAGCGGCGGTCGAGCAGGAGCGCCAGTGGCTGAGGCCCGGTATCTGGTTCGGCCCGGCGTTGCTTTCGGCGCTGCTGCTGGGTCAGCTGCTGTATGTGTTGTTCGAGTCGCCCAGTGGCGCGGCGTTGGGTTTGCAGACCGTTGATGCCAAGGCTGTCGGTATCGCGCTGTACGGGCCTTATCTGCTGGTGGTCGAGCTGGCCTCGATGCTGCTGCTCGGCGCATTGGTCGCGGCCTATCACCTCGGTCGTCACGATGCCAAGGAGCCAACCGCATGAATGCGATTCCCATGGAGCACGGCCTGGCACTGGCCGGCGTGCTGTTCAGCCTGGGCCTGATTGGCCTGATGGTGCGGCGCAACATCCTCTTCGTGCTGATGAGCCTGGAAGTGATGATGAACGCCACCGCCCTGGCCTTTATCGTGGCCGGCAGCCGTTGGGCTCAGCCTGACGGCCAGGTGATGTTTATTCTGGTGATCACCCTGGCGGCCGCCGAAGCCAGTATTGGCCTGGCGATCCTGTTGCAGCTGTATCGCCGCTTCAACACCCTCGATGTCGACGCTGCCAGCGAGATGCGCGGATGAACCTTCTATTCCTGACCTGTGTATTTCCGCTGCTGGGCTGGTTTCTCCTGGCCTTTTCGCGCGGGCGTTTCTCGGAAAACCTCTCGGCGCTGATTGGCGTGGGCTCGGTGGGCCTGTCTGCCCTGACTGCGGCCTGGGTGATCGTGCAGTTCAACCTCAATCCGCCGGCAAATGGCGTGTTCACCCAGGTGCTGTGGCAGTGGATGAGCGTGGCCGGTTTCTCGCCGAGCTTCACCCTCTACCTGGACGGTCTGTCTGTGACCATGCTCGGCGTGGTGACGGGTGTGGGCTTTCTGATCCACCTGTTTGCCAGCTGGTACATGCGCGGTGAGGAGGGCTACTCGCGGTTCTTCGCCTATACCAACCTGTTTATCTTCAGTATGTTGCTGCTGGTGCTGGGCGATAACCTGCTGCTGCTGTATTTCGGTTGGGAAGGTGTGGGGCTGTGTTCCTACCTGCTGATCGGCTTCTACTTCAAGCACACGCCGAACGGCAATGCAGCGCTGAAGGCCTTTATCGTCACCCGTATCGGCGACGTGTTTATGGCCATCGGCCTGTTCATCCTGTTCCTGCATCTGGGCACCCTGAATATTCAGGAGCTGATGGTGCTGGCACCGCAGAAGTATGTGGAAGGTGACAGCTGGCTGTGGATCGCCACGCTGATGCTGCTTGGCGGTGCGGTGGGTAAATCCGCGCAGCTGCCGTTGCAGACCTGGCTGGCCGATGCGATGGCCGGCCCGACCCCGGTTTCTGCGTTGATCCACGCGGCGACCATGGTGACGGCGGGTGTTTACCTGATCGCCCGTACCCATGGCCTGTTCCTGCTGACCCCGGACATCCTCGAATTGGTCGGTATCGTCGGCGGTGTGACCCTGGTGCTGGCTGGTTTTGCCGCGCTGGTGCAGACCGACATCAAGCGCATCCTCGCCTATTCGACCATGAGCCAGATCGGTTACATGTTCCTCGCCCTCGGCGTGGGTGCCTGGGATGCGGCGATCTTCCACCTGATGACCCACGCCTTCTTCAAGGCTCTGCTGTTCCTCGCTTCCGGTGCGGTGATCAACGCCTGTCACCACGAGCAGAACATCTTCAAGATGGGCGGGCTGTGGAAAAAACTGCCGTTGGCCTACGCCAGCTTTATCGTCGGCGGCGCGGCCCTGGCAGCCTTGCCGCTGATCACCGCCGGTTTCTACTCCAAGGATGAAATCCTCTGGGAAGCCTTTGCCAGCGGTCATCAGTGGCTGCTGTACGCTGGCTTGGCAGGCGCTTTCCTGACCTCGATCTACACCTTCCGCCTGATCTTCATCGCCTTCCATGGTGAGCAGCAGACCGAAGCCCATGCCGGCCATGGTGTGGCTCACTGGCTGCCGCTGGTGACGCTGATCGTGCTGTCGACCTTCGTCGGTGCGCTGATCAGCCCGCCGTTGGCCGGTGTGCTGCCGCAAAGCGTTGGCCATGCTGGCGGTGAGGCCAAGCACAGCCTGGAAATCGTCTCCGGGGCCATCGCGATCATCGGCATCGTCCTGGCCGCGCTGCTGTTCCTCGGCAAGCGCAGTTTCGCCACGGCGGTGGCGCAGAGTGCACCGGGGCGCTTCCTCTCGGCCTGGTGGTTCGCCGCCTGGGGCTTCGACTGGCTCTACGACAAGCTGTTCGTGCAGCCGTACCTGCTGCTCTGCCGTCTGCTCGGGCGTGACCCGATTGACCGCAGCATTGGCCTGATTCCGCGTCTGGTGCGGGGCGGTAATGCCCTGCTGGCCAGTAGCGAGACTGGCCAGGTGCGCTGGTATGCCACTTCGATTGCCGGGGGTGCCGTGCTGGTGCTCGCCGTCCTCCTGTTTCTGAATTAAGGAAAACAGCCTGATGATTCTGCCCTGGCTAATCCTGATCCCCTTTATCGGCGGCCTGCTGTGCTGGCAGTGCGAGCGCTTTGGCAACACCCTGCCACGCTGGATTGCCCTGCTGACCATGGGCCTGCTGTTCGGTCTGGGCCTGTGGCTGTGGGCCACCGGCGACTTCAGCCTGGCCCCAAGCCCTGATAATGGGCCGGGTGCTGCGCCGCAGTGGGCGGCGGAGTTCCAGCTGCCATGGATCGAGCGGTTTGGCATCAGCATTCACCTGGCGCTGGACGGCCTGTCGGTGTTGATGATCAGCCTCACCGGTCTGCTCGGCGTGCTGTCGGTGCTGTGCTCGTGGAATGAGATCCAGAACCGCGTCGGCTTTTTCCACCTCAACCTGATGTGGATTCTCGGCGGCGTGGTCGGTGTGTTCCTCGCGATCGACCTGTTCCTGTTCTTCTTCTTCTGGGAAATGATGCTGGTGCCGATGTATTTCCTCATCGCGCTCTGGGGTCATAGCGGCAGTGATGGCAAGACTCGCATCACCGCCGCCACCAAGTTCTTTATCTTCACCCAGGCCAGCGGCCTGATCATGCTGTTGGCGATCCTGGGTCTGGTGTTCGTGCATTTCGACCAGACCGGTGTGCTGACCTTCAGCTATGCCGACCTGCTGAAAACCGAACTGGCACCAGGCACCGAGTACATCCTCATGCTGGGTTTCTTTATCGCCTTCGCGGTGAAGTTTCCGGTGGTGCCATTCCACTCCTGGCTGCCAGATGCCCACGCTCAGGCACCGACCGCCGGCTCCGTGGATCTGGCCGGTATCCTGCTGAAAACTGCGGCCTACGGCCTGATGCGCTTTGCTCTACCGCTGTTCCCCAATGCGTCGGCGGAGTTTGCGCCGATTGCCCAGTGGCTCGGCGTGTTCGCCATCATCTACGGCGCGTTGCTGTCGTTTGCGCAGACCGACATCAAGCGCCTGGTGGCTTACTCCAGCGTGTCGCACATGGGCTTTGTGCTGATCGCTATCTACTCGGCCAGCGAGATCGCCCTGCAGGGCGCGGTGGTGCAGATGATGGCCCACGGCCTGTCCGCTGCCGCGCTGTTTATTCTCTGTGGCCAGTTGTATGAGCGCCTGCATACTCGCGACATGCGTGAAATGGGCGGCATCTGGGCACGCATGCCCTGGCTGCCGGCCATCAGCCTGTTCTTTGCTGCCGCCGCGCTGGGCTTGCCCGGCACTGGTAACTTCGTCGGTGAATTCCTGATTCTGATCGGCAGCTTCCAGAGCGCGCCGTGGGTCACCGTGCTGGCCGCCACTGGCCTGGTGTTTGGCTCGGTCTACTCGCTGATCATGATTCACCGTGCCTACTTTGGCCCGGCCAAGGCAGAAACCGCCTTGCCAGGCCTGAAGCTGCGCGAGCTGAGCATGGTGCTGGGCCTGGCTGTACTGCTGATCCTGCTCGGCGTCTACCCGCAGCCGGTGCTCGACACCTCTGCCGCCAGCATGCAAGGCGTGCAGCAATGGCTGGGCGGTGCCTTAAATCAACTTGCCTCGGCCCGGTAGCCTTATGGAACATCACGCTGTGGAATTCACGACTCAACACTTTATCGCGCTGCTGCCGCTGCTGATCACCAGTGCCACCATCGTGCTGGTGATGCTGGCGATTGCCTGGAAGCGCAATCACGCCATGACCTTCGGCCTCTCGGTGCTAGGCCTCAACCTGGCCCTGCTGTCGCTGTTGCCGGCTCTGGACGTGACGCCGATCGAGGTCACGCCGTTGTTGCTGGTGGATAAATTCGCCTGCTACTACATGGCCCTGGTGCTGGCGGCGACCCTGGCCTGTGTGACGCTGATTCACGCCTACCTGGGCGGTGAGTCCGGCAAGGGCTATCCAGGCAACCGTGAAGAGCTGTACCTGCTGATGCTGTTGTCCGCCGCTGGCGGTCTGGTGCTGGTCAGTGCGCAGCATTTGGCGGGTCTGTTCATCGGCCTGGAACTGCTGTCGGTGCCGACCTACGGCATGATCGCCTATGCCTTCTTCAACAAGCGTTCGCTGGAAGCCGGCATCAAGTACATGGTGCTGTCCGCCGCCGGTTCGGCATTTCTGCTGTTCGGCATGGCGCTGTTGTATGCCGAGTCGGGCAACCTGACCTTCGCCGGTATCGGTGCCAAGCTGGCCGCCGATGGTTTGCCGAGCATGCTGGCGCAGATTGGCATGGGCATGATGTTGATCGGTCTGGCGTTCAAACTGTCGCTGGTGCCGTTCCACCTGTGGACCCCGGACGTCTATGAAGGCGCCCCTGCGCCAGTGGCTGCCTTCCTCGCTACAGCCAGCAAAGTGGCGGTGTTTGCCGTGCTGCTGCGCCTGTATCAGGTCTCGCCAGCGGCTGCCGGCGGCTGGCTGAATGACCTGCTGACGCTGATTGCCATCGCCTCGATCCTCTTCGGCAACCTGCTGGCGCTGCTGCAGAACAACCTCAAGCGTCTGCTCGGTTACTCCTCCATCGCCCACTTCGGCTACCTGCTGGTGGCGTTGATCGCCAGCAAGGGCTTGGCCGTGGAAGCGGTCGGCGTGTACCTGGCCACTTATGTACTGACCAGTCTTGGCGCGTTTGGCGTGATCACCCTGATGTCGACGCCCTACAGCGGCCGTGATGCCGATGCTCTGTACGAATACCGTGGGCTGTTCTGGCGTCGTCCGTACCTGACCGCCGTGCTCACCGTGATGATGCTGTCGCTGGCCGGTATTCCGCTGACTGCCGGCTTCATCGGCAAGTTCTACGTGGTCGCTGCCGGTGTGCAATCGCAACAGTGGTGGCTGCTCGGCGCCCTGGTGCTCGGCAGCGCCATCGGTGTGTTCTATTACCTGCGGGTGATGGTCACCCTGTTTATGGTCGAGCCGAACCTGCGCCGCCATGATGCGCCGCTGCATTGGGGGCAACAGGCAGGTGGTCTGATGCTGCTGTTTGTCGCGTTGTTGGCCTTCGTACTCGGTGTTTACCCGCAGCCGCTGCTGGAGCTGGTGCAACAGGCCGGCTTGGTGGCACTGTTGCCCTGATGAATAAGCAGGGAATACACAACCATGAGTAAGACACTGATGATCGCCGGTTGTGGCGATGTTGGCAGCCGTCTGGGGCAGCAGCTGAACGTTGCGGGCTGGACGGTGTTCGGCCTGCGCCGCGGCGTAGCGCAGCTGCCTGCCGGTATTCGCCCGGTTGCCGGTGATCTGCAGGCCGACGCCTGCCCGGCCGCCTGGCCGAGTGAGCCGCTGGATTATCTGGTGTATTGCGCGGCCGCCACCGAACACGATGAGGCTGGTTACCGCGCCGCCTATGTCGACGGCCTGCGTCGCGTGCTGGGTTGGCTGGCGCAGCAGGGCCAACGGCCCAAACGCCTGCTGTTTGTCTCCAGCAGTGGTGTGTATGGCCAGCAGCAGGGTGAGTGGGTGGACGAGACCTCAGCGGCACACGCTGAAGGCTATTCCGGACGCGTTATGCGTGAAGCGGAGCAGGTGGCCCTGGCCAGTGACCTGCCGGCCACGGTGGTACGTTTGACCGGGATCTACGGCCCAGGGCGCGAATGGCTGCTTGGCCAGGTGCGGCAGGGCTATCGGGTGGCCAGTGAGCCGCCGTTGTATGGCAACCGTATTCATGCCGATGACGCAGCCGGTCTGCTGGCGTACCTGCTGCAGGCCGATGCCCGTGGGGTGGCGCTGGAAGACTGTTATATCGGCGTCGATGATCAGCCGGCACCGCTGCATGAGGTGGTGGCCTGGCTGCGCGAGCAACTGGGCGTCAGCCACTGGTCGGCCGAGTCGACTGTGCGCCGTGCCGGCAGCAAACGCTGCAGCAATGCCCGTGCCCGCGCCCTGGGTTGGCAGCCGCAGTACCCCAGCTACCGTGAAGGCTACAGCGCAATCCTGCGCAGCGCGTAAGCTCGCTTAACGCTGCTGCAGTAGCCAGCGCTGCTGACCCTTGTAGAAGTTTGGCATTTCATCGATCTGCGCACGGTTCAGCGCTTCAAATACCCGCAGTTGCTTGCCTTCACGCTCAAACAGCCAGTTCTGGCCTTGCTCGCCAAGTTGCAGCCAAAGGCTGTCGAACTCGCCGCTCATCGCGGCGCAATCGCCGGCCAGGCACAGGGCGTAGCGTTCTGCGCCAGGCAGGCCCTGTACGCTGCCATCGGCCTGGAACAGCACCAGGCCGCCTTCGCCCAGGCCTTCCTTGATCAGCCAGGTGCCGCCCAGGTAAGCGCTGTACAGCGCCTGCTCGAAGCTGCTCCCCGGTGGCGCCAGTAGGCCGGGCGCTGCGGGTGCGCGGACAAAGCGCTGCTCCGGCCAGGTGTCGCTTTGCGCTTGAATCAGCTCATTGCCGCTGAGGCTCAGGTTTTCCTGAAAGTCACCGTAGAAATGCACGCGCAACTGACCGGCTGGGCCGCGTTCAATGCTGCCTTCGCCACGTTCGAAACCATTGCTGAAGCTGGCCAGCCGACGTTGGCTGTCGATTTGCCATTCCAGGTTAGGGCCATAGGCGAGCAGGGCTTCACGCAGGTTGCCGCCTTCCACGGCCGCGTCGATGGCGGCCTGGTTGATCCAGGTACCGCTGGGGTCGCGCGGTGGGCTGGCACAGCCGCTGAGCAGGGCGCAGGTGAGCAGAACAACAAACAGGCAACGCATGACGGCGTCCTCAAGGGTGAGGCGGTGATGGCCCCGATGATGGATTCGCTCAGCAGAATAGCGTCATTTGCGTCAGGCGTTACAGCATCAGCCCGTACAGGTCGCACGGGCTGTCGGGTTTAGCGGGTGAGTTCGAATTTGATCGGGAAGTCCAGGCTGATGCTGCCGCTGCTCAGCACTTCCTGCGGCGGTCGCGGTACCGGACTGGCTTTGCGCAGCTGGATCAACACGTCGCGATCAAAGGATGGGCGCGCGGTGGAGGCCTTGATCTTGCCCAGCAGAATATCGCCATGGAGATTGACGTTGAACGTCAGGGTTACCGCCTGGGTATGGCCAATCCGGTTGAAGCGCCGCTCGCGATCCGGGTAATGCAGGCGTTTGCTCAGGTGCGCATGTACCTTGCTCAGCCAAACAGCACGCGCCTGATTGTCCTCACTGGGCGCACTTTGACGCGCTGCGGCCTGCTGTTGCGCGGTCGTAGCTGCGTCGGTGCTGGCCTGTGCCGTTTCCGGAGCGGGTGTCTGCACTGGCTGTGGTTTCGGTTGCGGTGGGCGCGGTTTGGGTTTCGGCTTGGGCTGGGCGATTACCAGCTTCGGCTTGGGCGCTTCGATCAACTTGGGCTGTGGCTCGGGTTCCGGCTCGGGCTGCTGGATCACCGGGGGCGCTGGCTTCGCGGCGACCTGTGGTTGCAGCTCGACCAGCATCGCCGCCGGCGGCGGCTCCACGGCAATGGCTTGCGGGTGCCAGTACAGCGCCCAGATAAACAGCGCAACGTGCAGCGTGACCACCAGCAGCAGGCTGGCCATCCAGAAAAGGCTACGGCGCGAGCGGGTCATGGTGTGCCGACCGTCTCCAGACCAACCAGACCAATCTTCAGGTAGCCGGCACCGCGCAGGTTGTCCATCACGCTCATCAGGTCGGCATAATCGACGCCTTTGTCACCGCGCACGAAAATGGTTTTTTCCTTGTCGGCCTGAGTCAACTTGTCCAGTGCTGCACCCAGCAGCGCGGGTTCGACCTGATCGTTGTCGAGGAACAGGCGGCTGTCTTCCTTGATGCTCAGATAGATCGGCTTGTCTGGGCGCGGTGTCGGTTTGGCGCTGGAGGCGGGTAGGTCGATTTTCACGTCAACCGTGGCCAGGGGCGCTGCCACCATAAAGATGATCAGCAATACCAGCATCACGTCGATAAAGGGTGTGACGTTGATCTCGTGGTTTTCCTGAAGGTCATCGCCACTGTCGTTGAGGTGCAGGCCCATGCCTCAGACCGCCCTGACCATTTGCGGAGCCGCGCTGCGTTCGTTGCTGGTGGGCATGTCCAGGTCACGGCTGACCAGCAGCAGCACCTGGGCCGAGGCGTCGGCGACCTGCGCCTTGTAGCTGGCAATCGAGCGGGCAAAGACGTTGTAGATGATCACCGCCGGGATTGCGGCAACCAGGCCCAGGGCCGTGGCCAGCAAGGCTTCGGCGATACCCGGAGCGACCACGGCGAGATTGGTGGTCTGCGATTTGGCGATGCCGATAAAGCTGTTCATGATGCCCCAGACCGTACCGAACAGGCCGACGAAGGGTGCCGTGGAACCAATGGTGGCCAGTACCCCGGTGCCTTTGCTCATGTCTCGGCCACAGGCTGCCACCAGGCGTTCCAGGCGGAAGCTGACACGTTCCTTGATGCCATCTTTCAGCTTGCTGTTGGCGGACAGGTTCAACTCGTCACGGGCATCGTCGATCAGCAGGGTGCTGAAACTGTGCTGGGCACGTGCCAGGTCGGCGGCCTGTTGCAGGTTGCGGGCGCGTTTCAGTTCAGGCAACTCGCGGCGCAGGCGACGGCGGGCGCTGATCAGCTCGATGCTTTTCGCCACCCACACGGTCCAGGTCAGGATCGAGGCGAGAACCAGGCCGATCATCACGCTTTTCACCACGATATCGGCGTTCTGATACATGCCCCACGGTGACAGGTCGTGCATCAGGGCCTCATCGGCTGCCGCCTCTGGCAGCGTTGCGCTTTCTTGCAGGGCATTCAGCAGTTGCTGTGCCTGCTCGGGAGCAATGCCGTTGTCGGTGATGAATTGTTGCTGCGTGGCGCTGATCTGCTCGGCACTGGCCTGCTTACCCAGCGCCGCGATTTTTTCCCGCAGCGCCGTCAGCTGAGGGGCTTCACCGCTTAATGCTGCAGCCTCGGGCGTCGCCAGTGCTGAGCCGTTCGCTGCGGCAGCAGCCGGTTGTTCAGCGAAGCTGGTGATGGGCAGCAAGGTCAGCAGAGACAGGCAGAGCAGCGGCAGCCAGCGTGGCTGGCGGGACGTGGCGATGTGAGCGGTTGGGCTGGAGAAGAACATACTGGCCGGACCTGAGAGGGAGGGTTGCGGGTGCGCGGCGAAATGGGGCTACGCGCGAGTAAGTTTAAATATTATTGCAAATAATTCTCGTTAATAAAAGATTGGCAAAGACTGCCCAGGGGCGCGGCGGGATGGTTTATGCGGGTTTGGAGGGGGGCGAGGACAAGACGGGAGTAGGAAAGGCGGGGCAGATGCCCCGCCGGGGGCGTTACTCAAGTACCAGAATAGCGTCCATTTCAACTTGCGAGCCGCGGGGCAGTGCGGCTACGCCAATGGCCGCGCGAGCCGGGTAGGGCTGCTCGAAGTAACGGCCCATGACTTCATTGACCTTGGCGAAGTGCGACAGGTCGGTGAGGAAAATATTTAGTTTGACGATGTCCTTGAACGAGCCGCCAGCGGCTTCGGCGACGGCCTTGAGGTTCTCGAATACCTGTACGGTCTGGGCTTCGAAGCCTTCCACCAGCTCCATGGTTTTTGGATCCAGCGGGATCTGCCCGGACATGTACACGGTGTTGCCCGCCTTGATCGCCTGGGAGTAGGTGCCGATAGCGGCCGGGGCCTTGTCGCTGCTGATAACGCTCTTGCTCATGGAAGCTCCTGCGAAGTTGTAGTGGGAGAACTCTACGCACACGTTGCTGTGCTGACGTCAGTTAGATTGTCTAGGTTGGGCGAAAGCCACAGCGACTGTCAAAGTACAGTGGGCGGCTGATTGCCCTGTGCAGTCTTGGTGTGGGTCGATCAGGCGCGCGCGCGGGTGATGCGGATCACCCCGGTGAGGGCGCGCAGTTTCTTGATCACCCTGGCCAGGTGTACGCGGTCATGTACGCTGACGACCAGCTGCACGACGCTGATGCGGCCATCACGCTCGTCCATGCTGATTTTCTCGATGTTGCCATCGGCGGCATTCACGCTGCCGGCCAGCAGGGCGATCAGGCCGCGCTGGTGCTCCAGCTCGACGCGCAGTTCGACATTGAATTCGCCGGTAACGTCCTTGGCCCACGACAGCTGGATGCATTTCTCCGGGTTGTGGCGGATCTCGCCGATGTTCTTGCAGCTTTCCAGATGCACCACCATGCCCTTGCCGGCGGACAAATGGCCGACAATCGGGTCGCCCGGGATTGGCGTACAGCACTTGGCGTAGCTCAGCACCAGGCCTTCGGTGCCACGGATCGCCAGTGGGCCTTCACTGCTTGGCAGGGCCTCGTTGTTGTCGCTGAGCAGGCGACGCGCGACCACATAGGCCATGCGGTTGCCCAGGCCGATGTCTTCTAGCAGGTCTTCGAGCACATCCTGGTGGTATTCGGCGAGCACCGCTTGCACCCGCTCAGGTGAAAGCTTGTCCACGCGGCTGTCGAAGCCTGCCAGAACCTTGTTCAGCAGGCGTTCGCCGAGGCTGATGGACTCCGAACGGCGTTGCAGTTTCAGTGCATGGCGAATATGTGTACGGGCCTTGCCGGTAACCACGAAGCTCAGCCAGGCCGGATTCGGTCGTGCACCAGGGGCGGTGACGATTTCCACCGTCGAGCCACTTTCCAGGGCTTGCGACAGCGGGGCCAGGCGGCGGTTGATGCGGCAGGCGATGCAGGTGTTGCCGACGTCGGTGTGCACGGCGTAAGCAAAGTCGACCGCCGTGGAACCTTTTGGCAGCTCCATGATGCGGCCCTTGGGCGTGAACACGTAGACCTCGTCGGGGAACAGGTCGATCTTCACACTCTCGATAAATTCCAGCGAGTTGCCGGCGCGTTGCTGCATCTCCAGCACGCCCTTGACCCACTGCCGCGCGCGGGCGTGGCTGCCCTTGGGCTGGTCTTCCTCGTTGGATTTGTACAGCCAGTGTGCGGCAATACCGTTGTTGGCCAGCTCTTCCATCTCGCGGGTACGGATCTGGATCTCGATCGGTACGCCGTGCATGCCGAACAGCGTGGTGTGCAGCGACTGGTAACCGTTGGCCTTGGGGATCGCGATGTAATCCTTGAAGCGGCCCGGCAGGGGTTTGTACAGGTTGTGCACGGCGCCGAGCACGCGGTAACAGGTGTCGACTTTGTCGACCACGATGCGGAAGGCGTAGACGTCCATGATTTCGTTGAACGCCCGGCGCTTGCCACGCATCTTCTGGTAGATGCCGTAGAGGTGCTTCTCGCGGCCCATTACCTCGCCTTCCATGCCTTCGCGGGCCAGGCAATGGATGATCGACTCTTCGATCTTGTTGACGATTTCCTTGCGGTTGCCCCGAGCCCGCTTGACCGCTGTGCGGATGCGCTCGGAGCGCATCGGGTGCATGGCCTTGAAGCCCAGATCCTCGAACTCGATGCGCATGCTGTGCATGCCCAGGCGGTTGGCAATCGGTGCGTAGATTTCCAGGGTTTCCTTGGCGATGCGTCGGCGTTTCTCACCGGACAGCACTTCCAGGGTGCGCATGTTGTGCAGGCGGTCGGCGAGTTTGACCAGGATCACGCGGATATCGCGGGCCATGGCCATGGCCATTTTCTGGAAGTTCTCGGCCTGGGCCTCGGCTTTGGTCTCGAAGTTCATCTGGGTCAGTTTGCTGACCCCATCAACCAGTTCCGCCACGGATTCGCCGAACTGCGCGTCCAGGGCTTCCTTGGCAATACCGGTGTCTTCAATCACGTCATGCAGCATCGCGGCCATCAGGCTCTGATGGTCCATGTGCATGTCCGCCAGGATGCTCGCCACTGCCAGGGGATGGGTGACGTAGGCTTCGCCGCTGCGGCGGCGTTGGCCGTCGTGGGCTTGTTCGGCGTAGAAATAGGCGCGGCGTACCAGGTTGACTTGGTCGCCGTCGAGATAGGTCGAAAGTCTGTCGGCGAGGGCGTCTATGCTCGGCATGGGCGTTCCCCCTGCCAATTCAGATGACCCTGCGCCTGACGACGTCGACCCGGCATAGGCTTACAGAGGCTCGTTCGCCTCTTCCTCGAATGCGGCAAACAGCGGTTCTTCTTCGACGATATCGTCTTGCGCGATTACGTCATAGTTGACCAGGCCAGCAGCGATTTCGCGCAGTGCGACTACGGTCGGCTTGTCGTTTTCCCAAGCCACTTTTGGCTCTTTGCCGCCGGTAGCCAGCTGGCGCGAACGCTTGGTGGCGAGCATGACCAGCTCAAAGCGGTTATCGACGTTGTCCAGGCAATCTTCAACGGTAACGCGGGCCATGGTATTCCTCGTTGCGACAAAATTAAGAGCGAAAAAGCGTCGCCCCAATGGGCGAGCGGACTGAATAGTCTAAAAAATCACCAGCATTTAGGGAAGCACTGATTTCTCAGTGCTTCGCGCATCAGACCAGCAGCTCGCTGAGCAGACCGCTGTGGCGCTGCTGTTGCGGGGCTTGCAACAGTTGATTGGCACGGAAGATGGCCTTCAGGTCGCTCAAAGCATGGGCGAAGTCATCGTTGATCAGCAGGTAATCATATTCGACGTAATGGCTCATCTCGCTGACCGCTTCACGCATCCGCCGCTCAATGATTTCGCCGCTGTCCTGGCCACGGTTGGTCAGGCGGTGGCGCAGGGCTTCCAGAGTCGGCGGCAGGATAAAGATGGATTTGGCTTCCGGCATCAGTCGGCGTACCTGTTGCGCGCCTTGCCAATCGATCTCGAGGATCAGGTCGTAGCCGTCGGCGAGGGTTTGCTCGACCCACTTCTGCGAGGTGCCGTAGAAGTTGTCGAAGACCTGGGCATGCTCCAGGAACTCGCTCTGTTCGAGCATGGCGGTGAACTGCGGGTGGTCGACAAAGTGGTAATGCACCCCATCCACCTCACCCGGGCGCATGGCGCGGGTGGTGTGCGACACCGACACGCGGATCTGTGCTTCGCTGTCGATCAGCGCTTTGACCAGGCTGCTTTTGCCTGCGCCGGAGGGGGCGGAAATAATGTAGAGCGTGCCGCTGGTGGCCATGTGCGTGTCCTGTATTGCGTGGGTAAAGCCTAGCAGTGGCTTACTCGATGTTCTGCACTTGTTCGCGCATCTGCTCGATCAAGACTTTCAAATTGACGGCGGCTTGGGTGCTGCGGGTGTCGAAGGCCTTGGAGCCGAGGGTATTGGCTTCGCGGTTGAGTTCCTGCATCAGGAAATCCAGGCGGCGACCAGCCTGGCCACCGGTTTTCAACACACGGCGTACTTCGTTGACGTGGGTGCTGAGGCGATCCAGTTCTTCGGCGACATCGCTTTTCTGCGCCAGAATCACCAGCTCCTGTTCCAGACGCTGCGGGTCTAGCTCAGCCTGCATCTCGGCGCAGCGGTCGAGAATCTTCTGCCGTTGCCCGGCAAGCATCTGCGGCACCAGCTCGCGCAGGGCGGCCACCTGTTCGAGGATGCTGTCGAGGCGCTCATTGAGCAGTTTGGCCAGCTCGATACCTTCGCGTTCGCGGCCGTTCTTCAGCTCGTTCAACGCCTCGGTGAACAACGCCAGCGCACTCTGATTGAGAGCCTGCGGGTCGGCAGCATTGGCCACCAGCACGCCAGGCCAGCCAAGCACTTCCAGTGGATTGAGCGCGGCGGGCTGTTTGATCAAGCCGGCGACGCTCTCGGCGGCGGCGACCAGTTGCGCGGCGCGCTCAAGGTTTACCTGCAGAGCCTTGCCTGCATTGTCATCGCTAAAGCGCAGGGTGCATTCGACTTTGCCGCGCGACAGGCCATTGCGCAGCGCTTCGCGCACCGCGCCTTCGAGGTCGCGGAAGCTTTCCGGCAGACGCAGGTGGGGTTCCAGGTAGCGATGGTTGACCGAACGCAGCTCCCAGCTCAGGGTGCCGTTGGCATTCGCCTGTTCGGCGCGGGCAAAGGCAGTCATGCTGTGGATCATGGGGCGAACCTCGCGAGAAGACGGAACGAAGGGCGCAGGATTGTAGCGCAGTGCGCCAGTCGTACCCAATTCGGCATACCGTGATGGGCATACGGCCCTATAATGCCCGGCAGATTTTTTATTCAGAGCAGGAATCCCTAGATGAAACGTCCCAGTGGCCGCGCCGCCGATCAGTTGCGCTCGATTCGCATCACCCGCAACTACACCAAGCATGCCGAGGGTTCGGTGCTGGTGGAGTTTGGCGATACCAAAGTGATTTGCACGGTCAGTGTCGAGTCGGGCGTTCCGCGTTTCCTTAAAGGTCAGGGCCAGGGTTGGTTGACCGCCGAGTACGGCATGCTGCCGCGTGCCACCGGCGACCGTAACCAGCGTGAAGCCAGCCGTGGCAAGCAAGGCGGTCGCACCCTGGAAATCCAGCGCCTGATTGGTCGTTCACTGCGCGCTGCACTGGATATGAGTAAGTTGGGTGAGAACACCCTGTACGTCGATTGCGACGTGATCCAGGCTGACGGTGGCACCCGTACCGCCTCCATTACTGGCGCCATGGTGGCGGTGATTGATGCGCTGAAAGCGATCAAGAAGCGTGGCGGCCTGAAAGGCGGCGACCCGCTCAAGCAGATGATTGCTGCTGTGTCGGTGGGCATGTATCAGGGCGAACCGGTGCTGGATCTGGATTACCTGGAAGATTCCGCCGCCGAGACCGACCTCAACGTGGTGATGACCAGCGCTGGTGGTTTTATCGAGGTGCAGGGCACCGCCGAAGGCGCACCGTTCCAGCCGGCCGAACTGAACGCCATGCTGGCGTTGGCGCAGAAAGGCATGGCTGAGCTGTTTGAGCTGCAACAAGCGGTGCTGGCTGACTGATTGAGCTGTACTACAGGTTCGTAACGCAAGGAGAAGCACCATGAGCGACGAGTCCCAAGCGCCCCAACCGGTTCCCGGCCCCGAAGCCCGCCAGTGGGCGATGTTCTGTCACTTTGCCGCGTTTCTCGGTCTGGTGATTCCCTTTGGCAATCTGCTTGGGCCGTTGATCGTCTGGCAGATCAAGAAGGATCTGGATCCGTTCGTCGATGCCCAGGGCAAGGAAGCGCTGAACTTCCAGATCAGCGTGGCTCTGGCTGCGTTGCTGTGCTTCCTGCTGATGGTTGTGGTGGTGGGCTTTCCGTTGCTGGTGCTGGTCAGCATTGCGGCGCTGGTGCTGACCATCATTGCCGGGATCAAGGCCAATGAAGGTCAGGCTTACCGTTATCCCTTTGCCTGGCGCCTGGTGAAATAGGCGCTCTTGAGTTCAGTTAATAAAAAACCGGCTTTTAGCCGGTTTTTTATTAAGCGCTATACGCTGAGTATCCAGTCGTAATCGACGATCAGCGGCGCGTGCTGCGAGAAACGTGGCTGGCGCGGCAGGCGGGCGCTGCGGATGCTGCGACGCATGCCGGGCGTGAGCAACTGATAGTCGAAGCGGTAGCCGAGGTTGAGCAGTTCGGCCTGCTCGCTGTCCGGCCACCAGCTGAACTGGTCGCCTTCGCGGCTGACTTCGCGCAGTGCATCGACATAACCCATGGTGCCGATCACTTCATCCAGCCAGGCCCGTTCCGGCGCCAGGAAGCCCGGTGACTGCTGGCAGTCGCGCCAGTTCTTCACATCGAGCTTCTGATGCGCCACATAGAACGAGCCGCAATAGATGTACTCGCGGCGCTTACGGCGCTGCTTGTCCAAATAATGGGTGAAGTCGTCCATAAACTTGAATTTCTGATTCAAGCTCTCATCACCCTGCTGCCCCGAAGGCATCAGCATGGTGGCAATACTTACTTTGTCGAAATCGGCCTGCAGGTAGCGCCCATAGCGATCGGCCATTTCAAAGCCGAGGCCGCTGATTACCGCCTTGGGTTGCAACCGCGAATACAGCGCCACGCCACCTTGGCTGGGCACTTCTGCATCGCAGGCATAGAGGAAATAGCCATCCAGTTGGAGGGCTTGGTCGTCCAGTTCAAAGGCGGAGGCGCGGGTGTCCTGCAGGCAGATGACGTCGGCATTCTGTGCTTGCAGCCAACTGAGCAAACCGCGCTCGACTGCCGCATGAATACCATTCACGTTCACACTGATGATCCGCATAAATGGCCCCCAAAATCACGTGCGTGTATGATACCCGAGCTCACCTCTATTAGCTAAATTACCTAGTAAATCCGTGCTGTCCGGGGCTTTTTAATGCAAGCGTATCAACGCGACTTTATCCGTTTTGCCATCGAGCGTGGGGTTCTGCGCTTTGGTCAGTTCACCCTGAAATCCGGGCGTATCAGTCCTTATTTCTTCAATGCCGGGCTGTTTGACAGCGGCTTGGCCCTGGCTCAGCTCGGGCGTTTCTATGCGGCGGCCGTGGTGGACAGCGGTATCGACTTCGATGTGCTGTTTGGCCCGGCCTATAAAGGTATTCCCCTGGCAGCGACCACTGCGGTGGCGCTGGCCGAGCACCATCAGCGTGATGTGCCCTGGTGTTTCAACCGCAAGGAAGCCAAGGATCATGGCGAAGGTGGCACCTTGGTAGGCGCTCCGCTGGCGGGTCGCGTGCTGATCATTGACGACGTGATCACCGCTGGTACGGCGATTCGCGAAGTGATGCAGATTATCCAGGCACAGGGCGCACAAGCGGCCGGTGTGCTGATCGCCCTGAATCGCCAGGAGCGCGGCAAAGGCGAGCTGTCGGCGATTCAGGAGGTCGAGCGTGACTACGGCATGCCGGTGGTGAGCATTGTGTCACTCGAACAGGTACTGGAATATCTGGCAGAGGATGCTGAACTCAAGCAGTATCTGCCGGCGGTACAAGCCTACCGCGCCGAATACGGAATCTAACCTGCCGAGAAGGTGCTGCATCGATGCATAGACCTGCCCTGACCTGCTGTTCGCTGTTGCTAGGCCTACTGCTGCCGGTTGTGGCGGGTGCGGCCGAGCTGTACCGCTATGTCGATGACAAGGGCACCACGGTGCTCAGCCGTCAGGGCGTGCCGCCGGAGCACATCAGCAAGGGTTATGAAGTGCTGAATGACCAGGGGCGGGTGATTCAGGTGATTCCGCCCGCGCCGAGTCCTGAGGAGATGAAGCGCATCCTCGCCGACAAGGCCCGCGCCAGTTCCGACGCGCAGCTGCTGCGCCTGTACAGCACTCCGGAGGACGTCGAGCGTGCGCGTCAGCGCAAGCTGGCCGAGCTGGATGGTCTGATTGGTGTGGCACGCAATAACCTGCAGTCGGTGCGCACCCAGCAGGCCAACCTGCAAAGTCAGGCCGCTGACCATGAACGTGCAGGGCGTGCAGTGCCGGCGCATTTGCTGGCGCAGATCGACAATCAGAAGGCCGAGCAGGAGCGCCTCAAAGGCGACATCGTGCGCTATCAGGCTGCGCGCAAGGAGGCTGACAGCAGCTTCAATTCCGATGGTGAGCGCCTCAAGGAACTGCTGGGCCGCCACCAGTAGGTTGCGACAGCTATTGCTGCGGTGCGCAGCGCTCAAAAGCCAGAATCTTTTCCCTCAACCATGCCGGTAGCGGACTGCTAGTGCGGCTGGCGCTGTCTGCGTGCACGTAAATCACTTCGCCACTGGTCAGTGCTTGTTCGTCGCGCCAGATACCCATGGCAAAGCTCAGGCTGGAGCGGCCCAGGCGGGCGACGCGAATGCCGATCTGCAACGGGTCATCGAAGCGCGCTGGGGCCAGGTACTCCAGCACGGTCTTGATCGCGAAGAAATCGCCGCCATCACGGCTCAGGTCCTCCGGGTAGCGAATGCCCAGGGCGCGGAAGTATTCGGTGATGGCGACATCGGCGTAGGTCAGGTAGTGACCGTTGAACACGATGCTCTGCGGGTCGACTTCGGCCCAGCGCACGCGCAGGGTGTGGAAAAAGCTGAAGGTTTCGCGGGACGGCGCGGTTGGCATGCGGTACACCTCTGGCTGGCAGTGCGGGTTCACTGAGCTTCGGTGTTGCGCCGGCCTGCTGCAAGGGTTGCAGCAGGCTATCAGGCGGCTGAATCAGCCAGGATTACCTGGCTGATTCGTATTGCAGGCAGGAGCTTAGTGGCGTTTTCGGTTGCAGATCAGGGTACCCACGCCGCTGTCGGTAAAGATTTCCAGCAGCACCGCATTCGGTACGCGGCCGTCGATGATGTGCGCGCTGGTCACTCCGCCCTGTACCGCTTCCAGCGCGCAGCGGATCTTCGGCAGCATGCCACCATAGATGGTGCCGTCAGCAATCAGGCCATCGACCTGTTCGGTGGTCAGGCCGGTGAGCACCTGGCCCTGCTTGTCCATCAGGCCGGCGATGTTGGTCAGCAGCATCAGCTTCTCGGCTTTCAGTGCTTCGGCGACCTTGCCGGCGACCAGGTCCGCGTTGATGTTGTACGACTCGCCGTCCGGGCCGACGCCAATTGGCGCGATCACCGGGATGAAGTCGCCCTGCACCAGCATGTTCAGCAGGTCGGTGTTGACCCCGGTGACTTCGCCGACATGGCCGATATCGATGATTTCCGGCTGGGTCATTTCCGGTGTCTGGCGGCTGACCTTGAGCTTTTTCGCGCGGATCAGCTCGGCATCCTTGCCGGTCAAGCCGATGGCGCTGCCGCCGTGCTGGTTGATCAGGTTGACGATGCTTTTGTTGACCTGGCCGCCGAGGACCATCTCCACCACGTCCATGGTCGCGGTGTCGGTGACGCGCATGCCGTCGATAAAGTGACTTTCAATGCTCAGGCGCTTGAGCAGGTCGCCGATTTGCGGGCCGCCGCCGTGCACCACCACCGGGTTGATACCTACAGCTTTCATCAGCACGATGTCGCGGGCGAAGCCCTGCTTGAGTTCTTCGCTCTCCATGGCGTTGCCGCCGTATTTGATCACCAGGGTTTTGCCAACGAAGCGGCGGATATACGGCAGCGCTTCGGAGAGTACCTTGGCGACGTTGGTGGCGGCATCACGTTCGAGGGTCATGCAGGGCTCCAGTAGAGGGTTGGCTAATCAGTCAGAACGGCAGGTCAAGGTCCGGCACCGCGCTGTACAGCTGAGCACGGAAGACTTCTTTGATGCGTTCGAGTTCCTGTTCGGTTTCGGCCTCGAAGCGCAGCACCAGTACCGGCGTGGTGTTGGAGGCGCGTACCAGGCCCCAACCTTTGGGGTAGTCGACGCGCACGCCATCGAGGTTGGTGATATTGCCTTCGCCCCATATACCATCGCGCTGCAGGCGTTCGATGATGCTGAACTTGCTCTGCTCGGTAACCGGGATGTTGATTTCCGGGGTGGCGATGTCATTGGGGAAGGCACTGAACACGTGTTCGGCGTCGCGGCGATCCTGGCTGAGTATCTCCAGCAGGCGGGCGGCGGCGTAGAGGCCGTCATCGAAGCCGAACCAGCGTTCCTGGAAGAAGATATGCCCGCTCATTTCGCCGGCCAGCAGCGCGCCGGTTTCTTTCATCTTCTTCTTGATCAGCGAGTGGCCGGTTTTCCACATTACCGGACGTCCGCCGTAGCCGCTGATCAGCGGGGTCAGGCGGCGTGTGCACTTGACGTCGAAGATGATGTCGGCGCCGGGGTTGCGCGATACCACGTCCTTGGCGAACAGCATCAGCAGGCGATCCGGGTAGACGATGGTGCCGGCGTTGGTCACCACGCCAACGCGGTCGCCGTCACCGTCGAAAGCCAGGCCGAGGTCGGCTTTTTCTGCTTTGACCTTGGCGATCAGATCCGCAAGGTTTTCCGGTTTGCCGGGGTCGGGATGGTGGTTGGGGAAATTGCCGTCAACGTCGCAGTACAGCGGGATGACCGAGCAACCCAGTGATTCGATCAGTTTCGGCGCAATCACACCGGCCACGCCATTGCCGCAGTCGACCACCACACGCATCGGCTTGGCCATGGCGATGTCATCACGGATCTGCTTGAAGTAGCGATCCAGCACGTCAACCTGCTCGACCGTGCCGACACCGCTGAGCAGGTCGTTGTTGTCGATACGGGTTTTCAGCGCCTGGATCTGCTGGTTGGCCAGGGTATCGCCGGCGATGACGATCTTGAAGCCGTTGTAGTCGGCCGGGTTGTGGCTACCGGTGAGCATCACCGCTGATTTGCCGGCCAGGACATGGGCGGCGTAGTACACCACCGGGGTGGGCACCATGCCGACGTCGCTGACCTGGCAGCCGCAATCGAGCAGGCCCTGGATCAGTTGTTGGGTCAGTTGCGGGCCGGACAGGCGGCCATCACGGCCGACGGCAATGTTCGGCTCGCCCTGGGCAATGCTCTGCGAGCCGATGGCACGGCCGATCCAGTAAGCGCTTTCAGCGTTCAAGGTGCGGCCGACCACGCCACGAATGTCATAGGCGCGGAAGATGTCGGCTGGCAGCTTGGGCGCTTTGGCTTGCACGGGGGCTGGTGCGGGTTCGTCGAGGCCGAGCAGATCCTGGTCTTCGTCGAGGATGTCGATATCGAGTATGTCGGTGTCCTGAAACAGCGGATCAACCATGGGCGCGGCTGGCGCAGGCGCAGCGTTGGGACGTTCTGCGCTGGTCGGCGCTGCACTACTGGGCGCCTGCTCGCTGGCACGGCGCGGCATGCGCGCCAGGTTCTGCGCCAGGATATCCAGGGCGGGCAGGCTCAGGCTGAAGGCTTTCACGGCCTTGCCGGCGGCTAGCTCCTTGAGCATCTGGCCCAGTTGCAGCACGTCGGCATGCAGGTAGCGCTGCAGGCGGCTCTGTACCAGATACAGACCCAGCAATGCGCCGGCTAGCGCCAGCAGGCCGGCAATGCCGAGCAGCAGTGGTGACAGGACTGAGCCGGTGAGTGACGTGCCAGGGGTGAAACTGATGCTCCAGTTGGGGTTGCCGGTGCTGAATGACTGCGCGTTGCCCTCGGCCTGACCGCGTTGCGCCAGCACTTGGGCGGCGGTGTTGTTGAACTGCTGGATCAGCTGGATCTGCCCGACTTCGGCCGGCATGACCGGCAGGCTGGCGAGCAGGCGCTCCAGGTCGACGGCCAACAGCAGGGTGCCGTGCAGGGGCTCGCCTTCACTCAGGCGCAATGGCGCGGCGCTGTAGACCAGCCAGCGCTGGCCGACCTTGTAGGCCTCCGGTGCGGGTGTCTGGCCGTTTTCTGCGCGGCGCAGCATGTCCAGGGCGGCAAAATTCATCGGTGCGCTGCGGCCCATGTCCTGCACGGCTTGGCCGCGGGCATTGAGATGTGCATCGACTACCCCGTGCCAGTAAGTGAGGTTGCGCTCGGCGGCGCGCACCTGGGCGGTGTCCTGACTTTGCAGGGCTTGCAGCAACTGCGGGTTGCGCGCGGCGGCCTGGGTATCGGCGCTGAGCTGTTGCAGGGCTTTCTGCAGGACCGCTGCCTGGCCGCCGCCCCAGGCCTGGCTGAGCTGCTGCAATTGCTGCTGATTGGCGCTGTTGAGCGGGCCGAACCAGAGCAGCGCGCCGCCCAGGGCAATGCCGATCAAGGCCGCAGCCAGCCCCGGCAGCAGGCTGTTGAGGCTGGATTTGGCCGCTTTCGGTTCGACTGTGCCGCTGGCCAGTTGGGCGCTGGCGGTGACGGCGTCAGCGTCCTTGGCAGTGCGCTTGAAGAGTTTCATGCAGCGTCTCCTCGGCAATTCATCCTGAAATCAGATTAGGGCAATCAGTGGCTGCCGGAGTGGCCGAAACCGCCCGCGCCGCGCTGGGTTTCGTCGAACTGTTCAACCAACTCGAAATGCGCTTGTACCACCGGCACCAGAACCAGCTGGGCGATGCGCTCGCCAATGGCGATGGTGAAGGGCGTCTGGCCGCGGTTCCAGCAGGACACCATCAGTTCGCCTTGGTAGTCCGAGTCGATCAGGCCGACCAGGTTGCCGAGGACGATGCCGTGCTTATGGCCCAGCCCCGAGCGCGGCAGGATCATCGCTGCCAGGCCGGGGTCGCCAATGTAGATCGACAGGCCTGTGGGGATCAGTACGGTTTGCCCGGGCTCGAGTACCAGCTGCTCTTTGAGCATGGCGCGCAGGTCGAGGCCGGCGGAGCCCGGCGTGGCGTAGTGCGGCAGAGGAAATTCGTTGCCCAGGCGCGGGTCGAGGATCTTGGCTTGTAAGGCGTGCATATCAGGCTCAGGTCGGTAAGTGGGCGTCAGCAATTGGCCATGCGTTCGGCAATAAAGCTCACCAGTTGGCGGGCAATTTTGCTTTTGCTGGTCTGGGCGAAGCTGCTTTGCTGGAGTTCACGGTCGATGATGGTGATGGCGTTTTCTTCGCTGTTAAAGCCGATGCTGGGGTTGGCCACATCGTTGGCGACGATCAGGTCGAGGTTCTTGTCGCGCAGCTTGCGCGACGCGTACTCCAGCAGGTTCTCGGTTTCAGCGGCAAAGCCGACGCTGAACGGGCGATCAGGGCGCCCCGCCAGGGTGGCGAGAATATCCGGGTTACGTACCATTTGCAGGAGCAAACCGTCGCCACTGGTAGGGTCTTTTTTCAATTTGTGCTGGGCGACCACTTCCGGGCGGTAATCGGCCACGGCAGCGGCCGCAATCAGCAGATCACAAGGCATCGCGGCTTCACAGGCGGCGAGCATGTCGCGGGCGCTGGTGACGTTAACCCGGGTGACGCGCTCGGGCGTCGGCAGGTGCACCGGGCCGCTGATCAGGGTGACCTTGGCGCCGGCTTCGGCAGCCGCTTCGGCGAGGGCAAAGCCCATCTTGCCGGAGCTGTGGTTGGTGATGTAGCGCACCGGGTCGATGTTTTCCTGGGTCGGCCCGGCGGTGATCAGCACATGCTTGCCGGTCAGCGCCTGATGCTGGAAGCAGTCGGCGGCGCATTGCACCAGCTGCTCGGCTTCGAGCATGCGGCCCAGGCCGACATCGCCGCAGGCCTGGCTGCCGGCGGCAGGGCCGAACAGGTGCAGGCCGCGTTGGCTCAGTAACTCAGCGTTGGCCTGGGTCGCCGGGTCGCGCCACATGGCCTGGTTCATCGCCGGTGCCAATGCAACAGGGGCATCGGTGGCCAGTACCAGGGTGGTCAGCAGGTCATCGGCCACGCCCTGCGCCAAACGTGCCATCAGGTCGGCAGTGGCCGGGGCAATCAGCACCAGGTCAGCCCAGCGCGCCAGCTCGATATGGCCCATGGCGGCTTCGGCTTCGGGGTCAAGCAGATCAAGGTGCACCGGATGCCCGGAGAGGGCCTGGAGGGTCAGTGGGGTGATGAATTCACGACCACCTTTGGTCATGACCACGCGCACGTCGGCGTCCTGGTCCTTGAGTCGGCGAATCAGCTCGGCACTTTTATACGCGGCAATACCGCCACCCACGCCAACAATGATGCGTTTCCGATACAGCCGCTGCATAGGCCTGCCTTTTATAGAGATGGATATACACCGCGACGCCGACACCTCCCCAGGCCGGTCGCCGCGCAAAAGTTGGGCTACGATAGCACAAGGGTTGTATGCGAGTAGCGCTGCCAAGTGCTTGCCTGGCTTGGCTTTGCGCGCGCTGGCGTGGCGCGTTGTCGCGCCTTTTAGCACACATGGAGGTGTGATGAGTATTCGTGATTGGCCGGCGGCCGAGCGGCCGCGGGAAAAACTCCTGGCTCAAGGGGCCGCCACCCTGACCGACGCCGAACTGCTGGCGATTTTCCTGCGTACCGGGGTGGCCGGGCAGAGTGCAGTCGACCTGGCGCGGCATCTCTTGGGTGATTTCGGTAGCCTGCGCGCCCTGTTGCAGGCTGATCTGCCGTCGTTCAGCCAGCGCCTGGGCTTGGGGCCAGCCAAATTCGCCCAGTTGCAGGCGGTGCTGGAGATGGCACGGCGGCATCTGGCCGAGCAATTGCGCCGCGATTCGGCGCTGGAAAGCCCGCAGGCGGTGCGTGACTACCTGAAGGCGCTGTTACGCCATGAGCCGCATGAGGTGTTCGGCTGCCTGTTTCTCGATGCCAAGCACCGTGTGCTGGCGTTCGAGGCGCTGTTTCACGGCTCCATCGACAGTGCCAGCGTTTATCCCCGGCAGGTGGTTAAGCGCGCCCTTGCACATAACGCGGCGGCGCTGATTCTGACCCATAACCATCCGTCTGGTGTCGCCGAACCCAGTCAGGCGGACCGGGTGCTGACCCGTCGCCTGAAAGAGGCGCTGGAGCTGGTGGATGTGCGCGTACTCGACCACTTTATCGTTGGCGACGGTGAGCCGCTGTCGATGGCCGAGTACGGCTGGCTTTAAGGGTTCAACCGCACCTTGGCAAAGTCCTGGCGACCGAACGGGCTGACTTGGTAGCCCTCGACTTGCTTGCGCGTCAGCGCATAGGCCGTCGGGTGGGCCAGCGGCAGCCACAGAGCTTGCTGCTGGATGATCTGCTGCGCCTCTTTATATATCCGACTGCGCTGAGTCTGGTCGCTGGTGCTTTTGCCATCAGTGATCAGCTTGTCCAGCTGCGGGTCGCAATAACGCGCGAAGTTCAGCCCGGACTCAAGTGAGGCGCAGGCAAATTGCGGGGTGAGGAAGTTGTCCGGGTCACCGTTGTCGCCGGCCCAGCCCATAAATAGCAGGTCATGTTCGCCCGCCTTGGCGCGGCGAATCAGTTCGCCCCATTCAATCACGCGGATTTCCGCTTTGATGCCGACCTTGGCGAGGTCTGCCTGCAGCAGTTGTGCGCCCAGGCTCGGGTTGGGGTTGAGCACGCTGCCGCTTGGGCGAGTCCAGATGGTGGTGCTGAAGCCATCGGCCAGGCCGGCAGACTTCAGCAGTTCGCGGGCTTTCTCCGGGTTGTGCGGATAGCCAGGCAGCTCGCTGGCGTAGCTCCAGGTATTGGGCGGGTAGGGCCCATTGGCCGCTTCGGCGCTGTTCTCGAATACGGCCTTGAGGTAGCTGGCTTTATCGAACGCCAGGTTGATCGCTTGGCGCACAGCCGGCTGGTCGAGCGGTGGGTGCTGGCTGTTGATGCCGACGAAAGCGGTCATAAAGGCAGCGGTATGCGCGCTCTGCAGATTGTTATCGCCGCTGATGGCCTGTACGTCCTGCGGTTTCGGTGACAGGGCAATATGGCATTCGCCACGGCGCAGCTTCTGCAGGCGCACGTTGGCGTCCGGGGTGATGGCGAAGATCAGGTTGTCCACCGCAGGTTTACCGGCGAAGTAGCTCGGGTTGGCGCTGTAGCGCACGCTGGCGTCCTTCTGGAAGCGCTTGAATACGAACGGACCGCTGCCGATCGGCTGGCTGTTGAGTTGCTGCGGCGTACCGGCGGCCAACAGTTGGCTGGCATATTCAGCGGAGTAGATCGACGCGAAGCCCATGCTCAGTGTGGCGAGGAAGGTGGCGTCAGGGCGATTGAGGGTAAAGCGCAGGCTGTGTTCGCCGGTTTTGTCGATGCTCTTGATCAGGCTCGGCAGCTGCATCGACTGGGCGTGGGGGTAACCGCTGGCGGCGACCTTGTGCCAGGGGTGGGTCGGGTCGAGCATGCGTTGAAAGCTGAACAGCACATCGTCAGCTGTCAGGGTGCGGCTGGGGCTGAAGTAGTCGGTGTGATGAAACTGCACGTCCGGGCGCAATGTGAAGCTGTAGCTCAGTCCATCCGCGCTGACCTCCCAGGCTTGCGCCAGGCTTGGCTGCAATGTGCCACTGGTCGCATCGAAATCCACCAGGCGGTTCAGCAATACGTCAGCCGAGGCGTTGGTGGTGGTCAATGAGTTGTACTGCACCACGTCGAAACCATCCGGGCTGGCCTCCGTGCAGACACTGAGCGTACTGGCCTGGGCCAGGATCGGAGCCAGTAGCGGGGCGAGCAGCAACGGTAGGGTGGCAAGACGCATGACAAACTCCTGAGCAGGGTGGCGCGCGGGCGAGGCTCTTACCCTAGGCCATAATCCGGCGGCAGGGCAATCAGTCTCGGCGACGAGCGGTCGATCTGCGTTGTGACCGCTGCCGGCTGGCCCGGGCGCTGGAATTGCAAGTTGGTCTTTGCTCGGTAAAGTACGTTTAACCTTGTTGCACTGGGGGCTTTCTGGTATAAAGCAGCGCTCTTTTGTAGGGGCCCGGTTCTTGCGCTTTCAGGTACGGCCGGTAAGACCCTCGAGATACGCGGCGCCGAGCGCCAATGACATTGAGTTTAAGCGGCCAACCCATGCCGGGTTGGGCATGTGGTTTTAGAGGGCTGAGGCATGTCGAGAGTCTGTCAAGTTACCGGTAAGGGTCCGGTAACCGGGAATAACATTTCCCACGCAAACAACAAAACCCGTCGTCGTTTCCTGCCGAACCTGCAGCATCACCGCTTCTGGGTCGAGTCTGAGAACCGTTTCGTTCGTCTGCGCGTTTCTGCCAAAGGCATGCGTGTAATCGACAAGCGTGGTATTGACGTGGTTCTGTCCGAGCTGCGTGCTCGCGGCGAAAAGGTTTAAGGGGAAAGTCATGCGTGAATTGATCCGTTTGATCTCGAGTGCCGGTACTGGTCACTTCTACACTACCGACAAAAACAAGCGCACCACTCCGGACAAAATCGAAATCAAAAAATTCGATCCGGTTGTGCGTAAGCACGTGATCTACAAGGAAGGCAAGATCAAGTAATTGATCTGGCTCCTTGCCGAAAAAGCCCGCCTATATGGCGGGCTTTTTCTTGCCCGTGATTCAGCCCTGGCGGCTTGGGTGGCGGAGATGGCTGCGGCTTTGGGTGTTACATGGTCGTGGTTGGCCGCTGCGAAACCCAGGCAATAAAAAGCCCGCGCAAGGCGGGCGAAGGGGTGACGCATGAATAGCGATCAGTTGCTGGCTTGCTCGAAGATCACATAGACCTTGCGGCAGGGTTCCAGCACTTCCCAGGTGCCGGAGAAGCCAGCCGGGATCACGAAACGGTCGCCGGCGCGCAGGGTCTTGGCATTGCCATCCTTGTCGCGCAGCACCGAGACGCCTTGCAGAATTTCGCAGTACTCGTGTTCGGTGTAGTTGATGGTCCAATGGCCGATGCCGCCTTCCCAGATCCCCGTATTGAACTGCCCGCACGGGCTGCCGTAGTGGTTGCGCACACTTTGCTCGGGGTCACCTTTGAGGACTTTTTCCGCCGCTGGACGATAGTGCTCCGGGGCGGTGGTGGCGGTGGCGAAGTCGACGATCTTTTCGATGTTCATAAGCATGTCCGGTAGGTATTGAGTGCCTGTTAAGGTCAGGCTTGTTGTCGGTTTGGGGTGACGATTTCGGCAGTCTATGTTTAATAAAGCGCACATAACAAGGCGGCTTTGCCAGTTTTTGTAAAAAATATTGGAAGTGTGCAAGCCTCTGGTTTAGTGTTGCCGGCAGGATTGGGTTCTGAGACCCATGCAGAATAATTGACAGCGCGTGCGGCCGACCTGCGGCGCTTTACTAGCGATAGAGGATGTAGCAATGACTAGCCTGACTCGTGCCGACTGGGAGCAGCGCGCCAAGAATCTGAAGATCGAAGGCCGTGCCTTCGTGCATGGCGAGTACCGCGCCGCCGTCTCCGGGGCCACCTTCGAGTGCATCAGCCCGGTCGATGGGCGTCTGCTCGGTCTGGTGGCCAGCTGTGACCTGGCCGATGCCGAGTTGGCCGTTGCAGATGCCCGCACCACGTTCGAATCCGGCGTCTGGTCGCGCATGGCGCCAGCGCAGCGCAAGCGCATCATGATCCGTTTTGCCGACCTGATGGATCAACACGCTGAAGAGCTGGCCCTGCTGGAAACCCTCGACATGGGCAAACCAATCAGCGACGCCCTGGGTGTCGATGTGCCGGGTGCCTCGCGGGCGATTCGCTGGAGTGGCGAAGCGGTCGATAAAATTTACGACGAAGTGGCGGCTACTCCGCATGACGAGCTGGGTCTGGTGACCCGTGAGCCGGTCGGCGTGGTGGCGGCCATCGTGCCGTGGAACTTCCCGATGATCATGACTGCCTGGAAGCTCGGCCCGGCGCTGGCCACCGGCAACTCGGTGATCGTCAAACCCTCCGAAAAATCCCCGCTGACTGCCCTGCGTATGGCCCAGCTGGCGCTGGACGCCGGCATCCCGGCGGGCGTGCTCAACGTGCTGCCAGGTTACGGCCATACCGTTGGCAAGGCGCTGGCGCTGCATATGGATGTCGACACCCTGGTGTTCACCGGTTCGACCAAGATCGCCAAGCAGCTGATGATCTACGCTGGCGAATCGAACATGAAACGCGTCTGGCTGGAAGCGGGCGGCAAGAGCGCCAACATCGTCTTCGCCGATGCACCGGACCTCAAGGCGGCGGCCGAAGCTGCTGCTGCTGCGATCTGCTTCAATCAGGGCGAGATGTGCACCGCCGGCTCGCGTCTGCTGGTAGAGCGTTCGATCAAAGATAAATTCATGCCGATGGTGCTGGAAGCCATGCAGGACTGGAAAGCCGGTCACGCCCTGGACCCGGACACCAAGGTCGGCGCGCTGGTCGATGCGGGTCACCTGAATGCCGTGCTTGGCTATATCGATGCCGGCCACAAGGATCAGGCCAAGCTGCTCTGCGGCGGTAAGCGCACCCTGGAAGAAACGGGTGGCCAGTATGTTGAGCCGACCATCTTCGATGACGCACACAACGCCATGCGAATCGCGCAGGAAGAAATCTTCGGCCCGGTGCTGACGGTGATTCCGTTCGACAGCACTGAAGAAGCTATCGCGATTGCCAACGACAGCATCTATGGCCTGGCGGCCGCCATCTGGACCAGCAACCTGTCCAAGGCGCACCTGGCCGCCAAGGCGCTGCGCGTCGGCAGCATGTGGGTCAACCAGTACGACGGTGGTGACATGACCGCGCCGTTCGGCGGCTTCAAGCAGTCCGGTAACGGCCGCGACAAGTCGCTGCATGCCTTCGACAAGTACACCGAAATCAAGGCGACCTGGATCAAACTCTAACGCTGCATCACGGGCGGAAGTGGCTGCCTGAAGGTCCGCCCTCCGGGGCCGGCTCGAAAAGGGCCACACCTGCGGCCGGGTTCCCCATGGAGCCCGGCCGTTTTGCATCTGCGCTGCGGGTGCCGAGCGAGCCAGGGAATGGAGTGAGAAAAATGAATTGGATGACCTATTTCGCCGTCAGCGCGGCGGTGGTGATCGTCGGGTTGGCGCTGGGCGTGACGCTGCCGCTGGTGTCGTTTCGCCTTGAAGCCTGGGGTTATGGCCCCTTTGCCATTGGCGTGATGGCGGGCATGCCGGCGATTGGCGTGCTGGTCGGGGCGCGTCTCACTGGGCACCTGGCCGGCTGGTTCGGCACGCCGCAGACCCTGCGCCTGTGCCTGCTGGCCAGTGCGGCGTCGGTGGCGCTGCTGAGCGTGATGCCAAGCTATCCGTTGTGGCTATTGCTGCGCCTGCTGATTGGCATCTCCTTGACCGTGGTGTTTGTGCTCGGCGAAAGCTGGATCAATCAGCTGGTCGAGGACCGCCTGCGCGGCCGTCTGGTGGCGCTGTATGGCACCGGCTTTGCGCTCAGTCAGCTGTGTGGGCCGCTGCTGCTGACCCTGCTCGGCACCGAAAGTGACCGCGGCTTCTGGTGTTCCGCTGCGCTGCTGGTGGGCGGCAGTTTGCTGTTATTGGGCCGCAATGGTGCACCCAAGGTCGATGCGCAGAGTGCGTCCGGGCGCGGCATCCTGGCGTTCTGCCGCAGTTCGCCGGCGATTGCCTGGGCTGTGGTGTTGTTTGCCGGATTCGAAGCCATGGTGCTGACGTTGTTGCCGGTGTATCTGGTGCGCGAAGGCTTTGCCCAGCAGATGGCATTGATCATGGTCAGTGCGGTGGTGGTCGGTGATGCCGCGCTGCAGCTGCCGATTGGCTGGATGGCCGACCGCGTACCGCGGCAGACGCTATTCCGCTGCTGCGGGGTGGTGCTGTTGCTGTCGAGCCTGAGCATTCCGTCATTGCTGCACACGCCGCTGATCTGGGTGGTGCTGGTGCTGTTCGGTGCCAGCGCGGGCGGCCTGTACACCCTGTCGCTGATTCTGGTCGGCCAGCGTTACCGCGACGACGCGTTGGTGCGGGCCAACTCGCATATCGCCCTGCTCTGGGGCGCGGGCTGTCTGCTTGGGCCGCTGTCGACCGGTGCGGCGAGCCAGTGGGTCAGCGGCCATGCGCTGCCGATCCTGATGGCGATTGGCGCGGCGCTGTTTGTCTGGCTGGCGTTTCAGCGTGGTGCATTCAGCGAGGTGGCGGCCATCAAGGCGTGACCGCCCCCTCTGCGCTGTGGTGCACGAGCTGTTGCTCGGCGAGCAGCGCGGCCACGCATTCGCCGACCTGGCGAATCGCCTGTTCAAGCGCTGGAGTGGGCTGCCCGGCGTAGTTGATGCGCAGGCAATTGCGGTATTTGCCAGCGGCGGAAAAGATGCTGCCGGGGGCGATCTGGATGTTGTATGGCTGCAGCACACGGTTCAGGCGCTGGCTGTCGAAGCCCGGCGGCAACTCCAGCCACAGCATAAAGCCGCCCTGGGGACGGCTGACCCGCGTGCCGGCGGGGAAGTAGCGGCTGACCCAGTCGATCATGCAGTCGCGATTGCGTGCGTACTGGCTGCGCATGCGGCGTAGGTGTGGTTCGTAGTGACCGCTGGCGATGTACTCGGCCAGGGCCAGTTGGGGCAGTTGTGCGGCCATGCCCGTGCTCATGTATTTGAGGTGCAGCACTTGTTGCAGGTAGCGCCCTGGGGCAATCCAGCCGGCGCGCAAGCCGGGTGCCAGGGTTTTGGAAAACGAGCTGCAGAACAGCACGCGACCGTCCTCGTCGAATGATTTGATGCTGCGCGGGCGTGGGTAGCTGTAGGCCAGCTCGCCGTAGACATCATCCTCGATAATCGCCACGTCATAGCGCTGCGCCAGGGCCAGCAGGGCGCGCTTGTTGGCCTCCGGCATGATGTAACCGAGTGGGTTGTTGCAGTTGGGGGTGAGCTGGATGGCCTTGATCGGCCACTGTTCTAGCGCGAGCTCCAAGGCTTCCAGGCTGATGCCAGTGAGCGGGTCGGTGGGCAGTTCCAGGGCCTTCATGCCGTAGCCCTTGAGTGCCTGCATCACGCCATGAAAGCTCGGTGAATCCACGGCCACGATGTCGCCCGGCGCGCACACCGCGCGAATCGCCACGGACAGGGCTTCGTGGCAGCCGGTGGTGGTGACGAGCTCTTCAATGGCGATCTGGCAGCCGGAGTCGAGCATCAGCCGCGACAGTTGTGCGCGCAGGCCGGGGTCACCATACAGGCTGCCATAGCTCAGTTCCTTGACCTCCTGGCGGCGGCTCATGCGTGACAGGGTGCGCAGCAGCGGTTTCAGTGTTGGGCTACTGATATCCGGCATGCCGCGCCCCAGCTGCAGCACATCACCGCCAGGCGGTCGGCTGATCAGTTCCAGTACCTGGTCCCACTGGGAAATATCCACAGGGCGTTGGGCGGCGCGGCTGACCATCGGCAGCGCCGGCTGCTGGCGCGCCTGGGGCACAAAGTAGCCGGATTTCGGCTTGGGCGTTGCCAGGCCCTGATCCTCCAGGTGGCGGTAAGCCTGCTGCACGGTGCTCAGGCTGACGCCGTGTTCCAGGCTGAGGGCGCGCACGGAGGGTAGGCGATCACCGGGGCGATACAGGCCCTGCTCGATACGCGCGCCGAGCAACTCGGCCAGGTTGACGTAAAGCGTCATAACAGTTGCCTCGCAATTTCTCGGTGTGCCGCGCCAAGCCAGTACAGATAGGTGATAAATCCACCATTCAGAGTCTGGTTTCGAAAATCTGTATGGATTTAAAAGTGTATTTTTGAATCTGTCATGCTTTTTCCGTGTCACTCATCATGATCTCCCATCAGGCTTACGAGCAGGAGAGCAGGTGATGAACGGGTTGAGTGATGCCAGGCTGACAATGCAATCAGGCGAACTGGAGCAGGAGGCCGCGAGCGGGCATCTGTATGCTCAAACGGGTACAGCGAAGCCAGCTGTACGCCGCTGGAACGCATTCTGGCAGCGCCTGATCACTCGTCGGGCGCTGCTGAGGCTGACTGATGAGCAGCTCAAGGATGTTGGCCTGAGCCGCGAGCAGGCCCTGCGCGAGGCGCAACTGCCGTTCTGGAAGTTGTAGGGGGAAAGCACCGCAGGCCGTTGCGGCCTGCGGCGTAGAGCATCAGACCAGCTCTTTCATCCGGTGCCAGAGCATGCCCAGGGCGAGCAATGGCGAGCGCAGGTGTTTGCCGCCGGGGAAGGTCATGTGCGGCACCTTGGCGAACAGGTCGAAACCGCTGCTGGCCTGGCCGGCGATGGCCTCGCCGAGCAGCTTGCCGGCCAGGTGCGTGGCGTTGACGCCGTGGCCCGAGTAGGCCTGGGCGTAATACACGTTGGGCTGTTCCTTGAGACGGCCAATCTGCGGCAGGCGGTTGGCACCGATGCCGATCATGCCGCCCCACTGGTAGTCGATCTTCACATCTTTCAGGTGCGGGAAGACTTGCAGCATTTTTGGCCGCATATAGCCGGCGATGTCTGCAGGATCGCGACCGGAATAGTGACAAGCGCCGCCGAACAGCAGGCGACGATCGGCGGACAGGCGGTAGTAATCCAGGGCCACGCGCTGGTCACACAGCGCCATATTCTGCGGAATGATCGCCCGCGCTTCGGCTTCGGACAGCGGCTCGGTGGCAATCACGTAGCTGCCGGCGGGCAGTACCTTGCCGCCGAGGTTGCTGTTCAGGCCATTCAGGTACGCGTTGCAGCCGAGCACCAGAGTGGCGGCGCGTACCACGCCCTGGGCGGTGTGTACCTTGACCTCACTGCCATAGTCGATGCGTGTCACTGCCGAGTTCTCGAACAGCTGCACGCCCAGGCTCTGCGCCGCTGTTGCTTCGCCGAGTGCCAGGTTTAGTGGGTGCAGGTGGCCGGAGCCCATGTCGATCATGCCGCCGACATAGCGGTTGGAGCCGACCACTTCGTGCATCTGCTCCGGTTGCAGCAGGCGCATTTCATGGCGATAGCCCAACTGCTTGAGTTCGGCCATGTCTTCGGCGAAGTCGGCGAGGTGGCTGGGTTTGTTGGCCAGGTCGCAGTAGCCCCAGGTCAGGTCGCAGTCGATGTTGAACTGCTCGATACGCTGGCGGACGATTTCCACCGCTTCCAGGCCCATCAGTTTCAGTTCGCGCACGCCCTGCGCGCCAATCACCGATTCGAATTGCTCCACGCCATGGCCGACGCCGCGAATCAGCTGGCCGCCGTTGCGCCCGCTGGCGCCCCAGCCAATCTTGTGCGCTTCCAGCAGCACCACCGAGAGGCCTTTCTGCGCCAGTTCGATGGCGGTGTTAAGGCCGGAAAAACCACCGCCGACGATGCACACATCGGCGCGCAACTCACCGCCCAGGGCGGGGTAGTCGAGTTGGCGATTGGCGCTGGCGGCGTAATAGGAGTTGGCGTGCTGGCTGCTGTGAACCGGCTGGTGAACGCGGGCGTTCATGTGTGGAATCCTGATTATTGTGTTTGGAAAATTTTACGAAGCATAAGGGTGGGCTTTGCCAAACGCCAAGAGGCAATCGCGAAATAAGCGGATTTTCGTCGGTTAGCCCTGGCACTTGCAGCGATTCAATCCTGGGCGCGGTTACTATGCCGGCCTGTGTTTCAGGATCACGCCATGAGTTGCACCAGCCGCAAGATCGATCAGCTGCGTTTGCAGATTCCCAGTTTCGCCTGCGTGCCGGGTTGCCACGATTGCTGCGGGCCGGTCACTGCATCATCCGAGGAAATGGCGCGGCTGCCGGTCAAGAGTGATGCCGAGCATGATGCTGCGCTGGCCGAGTACAACTGCGTACACCTCGGCCCGCAAGGGTGTACGGTGTATGACCAACGCCCGCTGATCTGTCGCCTGTTCGGCACCACGTCGAGCCTGCCGTGCCCGCGTGGGCAGGGGCCGGAGCAACTGACCGAGCCTGCGGTGGAGCGGCGGGTACACCAGCTGATTGCGACTACCCGCCAAGTTCTAGTCTGACGGCTAGTCGGCAATCGGCAGGCTCAGGCTCTCTTTCACTTCTTCCATGACGATGTAGCTCTTCGACTCGCGCACGTGCGGCAGCTTGAGCAGGATGTCGCCGAGCAGCTTGCGGTAGCTGGCCATCTCGTTGATCCGCGCCTTCACCAGGTAGTCGAAGTCGCCGGACACCAGGTGGCATTCGAGTACGTGCGGCAGCTTGAGTACCGCGCGGCGGAATTCCTCGAAGGTGTCGCCGGACTTGTAGTCCAGGCTGATCTCGACAAACACCAACAGGCTGGCTTTTAGCTGCTGCGGGTTGAGCCGGGCGTGGTAGCCCATGATGATCCCCTCGCGCTCCAGGCGACGCACGCGCTCGGTACAAGGCGTGGTCGACAGGCCGACTCGTTCGCCCAGCTCGGTAAAGCTGATGCGCCCATCTTCCTGCAGGATGCGCAGGATATTGCGGTCGATCTTGTCCAGTTCGCGACGGCTCTGATGCTGGGTGCGCACGGTGGATACCCCTCTAGATAAGGCGATATTGCCAAGAATTGTCGCCAAATATAGCTATTTATATAGTGAAAAGCACTGGTGATCTCTTCCTATACTGCGCTCAATTGTGATCTCAGGAATTATCCGCCGCGCATTGTCGCGGCGAGGAGCGTGTCATGCGGGTTCTGGTTCTCGGCAGCGGTGTGATTGGTACAGCTAGTGCGTATTACCTGGCGCGTCAGGGCTTTGAAGTGGTGGTGGTCGACCGGCAGAACGCCCCGGCCATGGAAACCAGCTTCGCCAACGCCGGCCAGGTGTCGCCGGGCTACGCCTCGCCGTGGGCGGCGCCGGGCGTGCCGTTGAAAGCCATCAAGTGGCTGCTGCAAAAGCATGCACCGCTGGCGATCAAGGCAACCGCTGATATCGACCAGTACTTGTGGATGGCGCAGATGCTGCGCAACTGCACCGCCAGCCGTTACGCGGTGAACAAGGAGCGCATGGTGCGTCTGTCTGAGTACAGCCGCGACTGCCTCGACGAATTGCGCGCCGAGACTGGCATCGCCTATGAAGGTCGCAGCCTGGGCACCACCCAACTGTTCCGCACCCAGGCGCAATTGGATAACGCGGCGAAAGACATTGCCGTACTCAAGCAGTCCGGCGTGCCCTATGAGCTGCTCGACCGCGCTGGCATCGCCCGCGTTGAGCCGGCCCTGGCTGCAGTCACCGACAAACTGGCTGGCGCGCTGCGTCTGCCGAATGACCAGACCGGCGATTGCCAGCTGTTCACCAGCAAACTGGCCGAGATGGCCAAGGCGTTGGGTGTGGAATTCCGCTTCGGCCAGAACATCCAGCGTATCGACGCCGTGGGTGATCGGGTCAATGGCGTGTGGATCGACGGCAAGCTGGAAACCGCTGATCGTTACGTGCTGGCCCTCGGCAGCTTTAGTCCGCAACTGCTCAAGCCTCTGGGCATCAAGGCGCCGGTGTACCCGCTCAAGGGCTATTCGCTGACTGTACCGATCACCAATGCGGCGATGGCGCCGACTTCGACCATCCTCGATGAAACCTACAAAGTGGCGATCACCCGTTTCGATAACCGTATTCGCGTCGGTGGCATGGCCGAGATTGCCGGTTTCGACCTGAGCCTCAATCCGCGTCGCCGCGAAACCCTGGAAATGATCACCGCTGACCTCTACCCGCAGGGCGGCGATCTGCGCCAGGCCGAATTCTGGACCGGCCTGCGTCCGGCCACTCCGGATGGTACGCCGATTGTTGGCGCCACCGGCTTGCGCAATTTGTTCCTCAACACCGGTCACGGCACACTGGGCTGGACCATGGCCTGCGGCTCCGGTCGCCTGCTTGCCGATCTGATGGCGAAAAAGCGTCCGCAGATCAGCGCCGAAGGCCTGGATATTTCCCGTTACAGCCGTTCCCAGGAGAGTCACAAGCATGTCAGTACAGCGCCTGCACACTGAAAGTCGTTACAGCGAAATCGTCATCCATAACGGCACGGTCTACCTGGCCGGCCAGCTGGCGGACGACTACAGCGGCGACATCGTGCAGCAAACCCGCGAAACCCTGGCCAACACCGACCGCATGCTGGCCGAGGCCGGTAGCGACAAGTCGAAGATTCTCTCCGTGACCATCTACCTGAAGGATATGGAGCGCGACTACGCCGGCCTCAATCAGGTCTGGGATGCCTGGGTTGCGCCAGGCGCGGCGCCTGCACGGGCCTGTGTCGAGGCGAAGATGTACAAGCCTGAGGTGCTGGTGGAAATGATGATCGTGGCCGCCCTGTAAATCGGCCCGTCCTGTTTGCGATAAGTGTTTGCCCGGCCATCACCCCGGGCTTTTTTACTTCTGAAAACTGCTGATAGCCGAGAACGTCATGCGTCCTGCCCGCGCCCTGATTGACCTGCAAGCCCTGCGTCACAACTACCAGCTGGCCCGTGAGGTCAGCGGCGCCCGCGCCCTGGCGGTGATCAAGGCGGATGCCTATGGCCATGGCGCGGTGCGTTGTGCTCAGGCGTTGCAGGAGCAGGCCGATGGTTTTGCCGTGGCCTGTATCGAGGAAGCGCTGCAGCTGCGCGAGGCCGGTATTCGCGGGCCAATTCTGTTGCTGGAGGGCTTTTTCGAGGCCGACGAATTACCGCTGATCGAGCAGCACGAACTGTGGTGCGTGGTGCATTCGCTGTGGCAGCTGGAGGCGATTGAGCGCAGCGCGGTACGTGGCCCGCTGACGGTCTGGTTGAAGATGGACAGCGGCATGCACCGCGTCGGCCTACACCCGGTCGATTATCAGGCGGCCTATCAGCGCCTGCTGGCCAGCGGCAAGGTGGCGAAGGTTGTGCTGATGAGCCATTTCGCCCGTGCCGACGAGCTGGACTGTCCGCGCAGTGCTGAGCAGTTGGCGGTGTTTGAGCAGGCGCGCCAGGGCATTGTTGCTGAGGTCAGCTTGCGCAATTCGCCAGCTGTATTGGGTTGGCCCAACGTGCCGAGCGACTGGGTGCGCCCCGGCATCATGCTCTACGGCGCGACCCCGTTCGAACAGGCGCAGGCGGTGGCTGCGCGGCTGCAACCGGTAATGACCCTGGAATCGAAGATCATCAGCGTGCGCGAGCTGCCGGCCGGCGAGCCGGTGGGCTATGGCGCGCGCTTTGTCAGCGAGCGGCCGACCCGTGTCGGTGTGGTCGCCATGGGCTATGCCGACGGCTACCCGCGTCACGCGCCGACCGGTACGCCGGTGGCGGTGGACGGCCAACTGACTCGCCTGATCGGCCGCGTGTCGATGGACATGCTTACCGTTGATCTCACCGATCTGCCGCAAACCGGGCTGGGCAGTCGGGTCGAACTCTGGGGCAAACAGGTGCTAGCCAGCGATGTGGCCACCCAGGCGGGCAGCATTCCCTATCAGCTTTTCTGTAACCTGCGCAGGGCGCCGCTGCTCTACCTCGGGGCTTAGAGCCTGTTCAAAGGCTGCTGCGCGTCGGCCCTGCTGCGTTAAAAACAGGCTCGGACTGCTCATTTACAACCCGTAAAGTCGCCCGCGACTCCGACCGTTCCTCGCCTGTTTTGATCAGCCGGAGGCTGTTACTGACGTAGCGCCTTGCATGGCTCTAGCTCGCGAGCCCTTGAATAGGCTCTAACACGCACGCTGTAGACGAGTTTGAACGCGAGTGTTGTAAATTCTGAACGCTATGCCATGATACGGCGACTTTTTCGTATCACTCCCAAGGGGGACTCCAGCATTGGACGTCGGTGTTCGACTGCAATCCATTCGCAAACTCAAAGGCCTTTCCCAGCGTGAACTCGCCAAGCGGGCGGGCGTCACCAACAGCACCATTTCGATGATCGAGAAGAACAGCGTAAGCCCTTCGATCAGTTCGTTGAAAAAGGTGCTGGCGGGTATTCCCATGTCATTGGTGGAGTTTTTCTCCCTGGACGTGGAGCAGGATAGTCAGGCCCAGGTGGTCTATCGCGCCGCCGAACTCACCGATATTTGCAGCGGCGCCATCACCATGAAACTGGTGGGCAAGGCGCATCCCAGCCGGGCTATTTCTTTCCTTGATGAAACCTATCCGGCTGGCACCGACACCGGTGACGAAATGTACGCCCATGAAGGCGAAGAGGCCGGCATGCTGGTCGAAGGCAAGCTGGAGCTGACCGTTGGCGATGAGGTGTTTATCCTCGAACCGGGCGACAGCTACTACTTTGAGAGCAGCAAGCCGCATCGTTTCCGTAATCCGTTCGAGCAGCCGGCCCGCTTGATCAGTGCCACCACACCGGCCAACTTCTAAGCCGTACTGCTGAGCCTGTTGCGTTTCAGGGAAACACAGCAGGCTGCAGCGGCTTGGAAATAACCCTGCGACAATCTGGGTTGTTTCGGCCGGCACGGCTTGCCGTTATACTGTCGGCCGCTCGCGAAACCGTGGCCGCGAGCGTGACTAGCCACGAAGAGGGTGTACCGTGAACCTGATTAAAAAGATCCTGGTAGCACCGGCTACCGTATTGGCCCTGTGGGCAGTGACTGCTCAGGCCACGACCGACGAAGCCATTGCCGAGCGCCTCAAGCCGGTCGGCCAAGTTTGTGTAATGGGTGAGGAATGCAAAGGCGTGGGTGCTGTAGCAGCCACTGCTGGTGGCGCGGCGCGTACGGCCGATGACATCATTGCCAAGCACTGCGGTGCCTGCCACACCCCGGGTATCCTGGGCGCGCCGAAAATTGGCGACACTGCCGCCTGGAAAGAGCGCGCAGACCACCAGGGCGGCCTCGACGGCATCCTGGCCAAGGCGATTTCCGGTATCAACGCCATGCCGCCGAAAGGCACCTGCGCCGACTGCTCGGATGACGAGCTGCGTGCTGCAATTCAGAAGATGTCCGGCCTGTAACACGCCCGACGCTACTGTAAAAAAAGCCGCCTATTCAGGCGGCTTTTTTGTGCCGACGTTTTATCGGTATTCCAGCCAGTTTGCGCAGGTACGGACGCATCAGCAGTGCCAGCAGGCTAAACGTAGCGAACAACGCCAGCGGGCCTTGCAGCAGATACCAGGCGCTGGAGCCGAGTTTCTCGCTGAGTATGACCGAGATAAGTGGCATGCATATTGGGACGAGCATGCCTGTCAGCCATTGCCACTCAGGGCGTTTCAGGCTGAAGGCATAGGCCGCCAGAAACAGACCGCCCAGCAGCGCATTGGCGGCTAGCAGAGGCAGTGAGGGCGGGGTCGTCACCAGGCTCACCGCCAGCAGGCCGAGCAAGGCGCCGGCGATCCAGGGCATCTTGTCGAGGGTCTTGGCAGCATGCTTGCGCACGTGCTTGGCCGCCTTTTGGTAATCACGATCCATGTGTGCGCCTTATCTAATCAATAAAACTGACCTGGCCATCCTTGAGCGACTCGATGCGCGCCAGCGACTCGACCCGATAGCCCTGCGCATCCAGTTCGGCGCGGCCGCGCTGGAAGGACTTCTCGATGACCACACCAATGCCGGCGATGCTGGCGCCAGCCTGGCCGATCAGGTCGATCAGGGCGCGGGCAGCATGGCCGTTGGCGAGGAAGTCGTCGACCAGCAGCACATGGTCGTGGGCGCCCAGGTGTTTGGCCGAGATGGCCAGGGTGCTTTCGGTCTGCTTGGTGAAGGAAAACACTTTGGAGATGTACAGGTCGTCCTTGAGTGTCAGCGACTGGTACTTGCGCGCGAAGATCACCGGTACGCCTAATTCAAGGCCGGCCATCACCGCCGGGGCGATACCCGAGGCTTCGATGGTGACGATCTTGGTGATGCCCTGGCCAGCAAAGCGCTGGGCGAATTCGTGGCCGATCTGCTGCATCAGTGCCGGGTCGATCTGGTGATTGAGAAAGGCATCAACCTTGAGCACCTGCTCCGAGAGCACGGTGCCTTCCTCGCGAATCTTCTGTTTCAGCGCTTCCACGCGGTTACCCTCGTCGTTCTTTCTGATGCCCGGTCTGCGCCGGGATGTAATGGTGCAGCGTAGCGCGGATGCAGGAGCTGACGAAATACGTCTGCCTGCGCCCGTGCGCCGTTGCCGGTTATTTTTTTAGCATGGCGCGCATATTGGCCAGCGCCGAGTTACCGGTGGCGGCCTTGACCTCGGGTGCGGCGTCTTCCAGGCCTTCCCAGACCAGGTCCTCGGGCGGCAGTTCATCGAGAAAACGGCTCGGTGAGCAGTCGATAATTTCACCGTACTGTTTGCGCTTGGCGGCGAAAGTCATGGTCAGGTTGCGTTTGGCGCGGGTGATGCCGACGTAAGCCAGGCGTCGTTCTTCCTCGACTGTATCGGCTTCGATGCTGGAGCGGTGCGGGAGGATTTCCTCCTCCACGCCAAGGATGTACACCGAGGGGTACTCCAGTCCTTTGGAGGCGTGTAGGGTCATCATCTGCACGCCTTCGGCGCCTTCTTCCTCTTCCTGCTGACGTTCGAGCATGTCGCGCAGCACCAGTTTGCCGATGGCGTCCTCGATGGTCATCTCGCCGTCTTCGTCGCGCTCCAGAGTGTTCTTCAGCGCCTCGACGAGGAACCAGACGTTGCCCATGCGTGCCTCGGCGACCTTGTCGCTGGAAGCGTTCTGCCGCAGCCAGTTCTCGTAGTCGATGTCCATCACCATGCTGCGGATCGCGGCAATCGGGTCGTTTTGCGCGCATTCCTGACGCACCCGGTCCATCCATTGGGTGAAGCGTGCCAGGCGCTCGGTGTAGCGCGCATCCAGCTGCTCACCGAGGCCGATTTCGCCGGCGGCGGCGTACATGCTGATCTTGCGGCTGGTGGCGTAGTTGCCGAGCTTTTCCAGGGTGGTCGAGCCGATCTCGCGGCGCGGCACGTTGATCACCCGCAGAAAGGCGTTGTCATCGTCCGGGTTGACCAGCAGGCGGAAGTAACTCATCAGGTCCTTCACCTCCTGGCGGGCGAAGAAGCTGGTGCCGCCCGAGAGGCGATAGGGGATCTGATGGTGCTGCAGTTTCAGCTCCATCAGCTTGGCCTGGTAGTTGCCGCGGTAGAGGATGGCGTAATCGCTGTAGGGGCGCTGGGTGCGCAGGTGCTCGGTGAGGATTTCCAGGGCCACCCGTTCGCACTCGGCGTCTTCGTTGCGGCAACGGATCACACGGATCTCGTCACCCATGCCCATCTCGCTCCACAGCTGTTTCTCGAACGCATGCGGGTTGTTGGCGATAAGGATGTTGGCGCATTTCAAGATGCGGCTGGTGGAGCGGTAGTTCTGCTCCAGCATCACCACCTTCAGTGAGGGGTAATCCTCTTTCAGCAGCATCAGGTTTTCCGGGCGCGCGCCGCGCCAGGCGTAGATCGACTGGTCGTCGTCGCCAACCACGGTGAACTGGTTGCGCATACCCACCAGCATCTTCACCAACAGGTATTGGCTGGCGTTGGTGTCCTGGTATTCGTCGACCAGCAGGTAGCGGATGCGGTTCTGCCATTTTTCCAGGATGTCGGCGTGCTCCTGAAACAGCATCACCGGCAGCAGGATCAGGTCGTTGAAGTCCACCGCGTTGTACGCCTTGAGCGTGCGCTGGTAGTGCAGGTAGACGATGGCGGCGGTCTGCTCCTTGGGGTTGCGTGCGTTAGCCAGCGCCTGTTCAGGCAGGATCAGGTCGTTCTTCCAGCTGTCGATGTAGTTCTTGATCTCGTCCGCACCGTCATCACCGGCATATTCCTTCTGCATGATGTCGGTGAGCAGCGCCTTGATATCGCCATCATCGAAGATCGAGAACCCCGGCTTGTAGCCCAGGCGTGCGTACTCCTTGCGGATGATGTTCATGCCCAGGTTGTGGAAGGTCGACACCGTCAGGCCGCGCGCCTCGGGGCCTTTGAGCAGGCTGCCGACGCGTTCTTTCATCTCGCGCGCGGCCTTGTTGGTAAAGGTCATGGCGACAATGTGGCGTGCCTGGATGCCACAGTTCTGCACCAGGTGGGCGATCTTGCGGGTAATCACGCTGGTCTTGCCGGAGCCTGCGCCGGCGAGCACCAAAAGTGGGCCGCCGACATAGTTCACGGCTTCCTGTTGCCGAGGGTTCAGTCGGGACATTCGATCAATCGTCAGGGGGGAATGGGCGCGCATTTTAACAGGCCTGAGGCTTTCTGCCGTGACCATCTGGAAGTGTGTTGCAGCGCACATAATGGCAAACAGCCAGGCTTGGTTAATTTTGCTAATCCAGTACTCTGGTGCCACTTTCGGGTCCTTGCCATGCCGCAGGGCGCGCCACTGACACAAGGATGTGCGTGATTAGACGTCGATTACGACGCATCCGAGCGGGTTCAAAGCTCTTTATTTGTGCAGTGGGGGAAGTTGTTTGTCCGCGTTCGTCGAACCATTACGGTTGCTTTTGCTGGCGGAAACGCCGGGTTGGGCGCAGTTGCTGCGCGAGCGCCTGAGTGCGCTTGGCAGTGGCTATGCACTGATCACTGCACCGTCCTGGGAGGCGGCCAGCGCGCTGTTCGACAAGCCCAGCAACGCCCTGCTGCTGACCACTGCGCGTCATCTGCCCGCTTCCGGGCGCTGTTCCCTACCCATTGTCCTGCTGCTGGATACCGAGCCTGAAGCCGAGCCTGAGGGCGTGTGCGACTGGCTGGTGCGCGACCAGCTCAGCGCCGAGGTGTTGCGCCGCTGTCTGCGCTATGCGCGCGAACGCGGCAACCTCAACGACACCTTGCATCGCCTGGCCGAACAGGACGCGCTGACCGGCATCGCCAACCGCCAGGGCTTTCAAACTCTGTTGGCCGCGCGCCTGGCTGAATACGAAGGCCGCGGCCTGACTCTGGGCCACCTCGACCTGGACAACTTCCGGCATGCCAACGATGCCCTGGGCTATCAGGGTGGCGACAGCCTGATTCTGCAGGTGGTGGCGCGGATCAAGGCGCAGTTGCAGGCCGGCGATCAGGTCGCCCGCCTGGGTAGCGATGAATTTGCCCTGTTGCTCGACAGCCGCCGCGACCCGCAGCGCGCCGAGCGCTTGGCCGCACAGATTACCGAAGCCCTGGGCGAGCCTTACTGGATTGATGGCGAAAGCCTGCTGATCGGTTGCAGCCTGGGTCTTGCGCATTCGCGCGCCGAGAGCAGCGCCGACCCGCTTATGTGGCATGCGCATATCGCCATGCAGCAGGCCAAGAGCCAGCAGGGCTGCACCTTTCATATCTACGACGAGCGGATCAACCGCAGTGCGCGCAACCAGGCCGACCTGGAAAGCGAGTTGCGCCGCGCCCTGCGTCGCGACGAGCTGGAGCTGCACTACCAGCCGCGCCTGTGCCTGCAGTCTGGACGCATTGTCGGCCTGGAGGCGCTGGTGCGCTGGCGTCACAGTGAGCATGGTCTGCTGTCGCCCAACGAATTCGTGCCGCTGGCCGAAGAGAGCGGGCTGATTGTGCCGCTCGGCTACTGGGTGATCAGCCGCGCGCTGCGCGATATGCAGTGGTTGCGCGGGCGAGGCCTGCCGGCGCTGCATATGGCGGTCAATCTGTCGTTCCGCCAGTTCCAGGACAGCCAGTTGCTGCCGACCCTCAGCCGCCTGATCGAAGAGCGCGGCGTCGATGCGCAGTGGCTGGAATTCGAGTTGACCGAAACCGCGGTGATGCGCCGCAGCGATCAGGTGCAGCAGACCATGCTGGCCCTCGGTCGCCTCGGTGTGCGCTTCTCGCTGGACGATTTCGGTACCGGCTTCTCCTCTTTCGTGCACTTGAACAACCTGCCGATCACCCTGCTAAAGATCGACAAGAGCTTTGTCGGCGGCATGTGTGAGCGCGCGGAGAACCGGCAACTGGTGCGGGCGATGATCAACCTGGCGCACAACCTCAACCTGCAGGTGGTGGGCGAGGGCGTGGAGAATGCCGAGCAACTGGCGCTGCTGCGCCAGTACGGCTGTGACCAGGTGCAGGGGTATCTGATCAGCAAGGCTCTGCCGCTCAACGAACTGGCGCGCTTTCTGGTGTTTGGCATGCGTCAGCCGTTGTTTGGCTTGCATAACGGCTGAACTGCTTGCTCCCCTCTCCCCGGAGGGGCGAGGGGACTGGTCGCGTCTGACTCAATCTATGTGAACCGTGCCCATCCTACGGTCTGATACAACAAGGCCCGCTTTGTCTGCGGGCCTTGTCATTTGCGGGGTTACTGCGCGGCCTGGGCCTGGCGTTGTGCCAGTTTTTGCTGGCGGTAACTGATGGCGGCCGGGGCCACGGGGGTGACCTTGCCGGTTTCCAGCCAGCGCTTGAGGCGCGTGGCGTCGGCCATATGGGTGTATTTGCCGAAGGCGTCCAGCACCACAAAGGCGACTGGGCGCTGGTTCATCACGGTGTTCATCACCAGGCAGCGACCGGCCTCGTTGGTGTAGCCGGTTTTGCTCAGCTGTACGCTCCAGTCGGCTTTGCGCACCAGGTTATTGGTGTTGCGAAAGCCCAGGGTGTAGTTGGGTTTGCGAAATGCCTGGGTCTTTTCCGAGGTGGTGCTGAACTGGCTGATCAGCGGGTACTGACGCGCGGCCTTGAGCATCAGTACCAGGTCGCGGGCGCTGGAGACGTTGTGCTCCGACAGGCCGGTGGGCTCGACAAAGCGCGAATGCTTCATGCCCAGGGCGCGGGCCTTGGCATTCATCGCCGCGACAAAGGCCGCATGACCGCCCGGGTAATGGTGCGCCAGGCTGGCGGCGGCGCGGTTTTCCGAGGCCATCAGGGCCAGCAGCAACATGTCGCGGCGACTCAGTTCGCTGCCCACGCGCACGCGGGAGAACACGCCACGCATCTCCTGGGTATCGCGGATCATGATCGGCAGTTGCTGATCCAGCGGCAGTTTGGCGTCGAGGGTGACCATGGCGGTCATCAGCTTGGTCACCGAGGCAATCGGCACCACGCTGTCGGCGTTGCGCTCGTAAAGCACCTGATTGGTCTGCAGGTCGACCAGCAGGGCGCTGCCGGCGGCCAGGTCCTGTTGTTTGGCGGGGGCGGCCTGGGTGTTCGATGCAACTACAACGCAGCTGCAGATCAGCAGCAGGCTTACTATCGATTGGCGGATTTTCACGGGGCGCTTCACGGGCAGGTTGAGGGAGGGCGTAGCGCTGCCCAGTATACGGAAAACCGCCTCCGGGCTTGAGTGGTGCGGGCTTAAATTGTCATCGCGGCGCGCTATAGTGCGGCAGCTTTTAGCGCCGTGAGTGATGTGATGTCCGAGTCAACTGCAGCAACTGCGCCGCCAGCGGTAAGCCTGGGCGAGGCCTTCTGGTTCTGGCTGAAATTGGGCCTGATCAGCTTCGGCGGGCCGGCTGGGCAGATTGCGATCATGCATCAGGAATTGGTGGAGAAACGCCGTTGGCTGTCCGAGCGGCGTTTTCTGCATGCGCTGAACTACTGCATGTTGCTGCCGGGGCCGGAAGCGCAGCAACTGGCCACCTATATCGGCTGGCTGCTGCACCGCACCTGGGGCGGGGTGATTGCCGGGGTGCTGTTCGTGCTGCCGTCGCTGTTTATCCTGATCGGCCTGTCCTGGCTGTATATCGCTTACGGCGATGTGCCGCTGGTGGCGGGGTTGTTCTACGGGATCAAGCCGGCGGTCACCGCCATTGTCATGCAGGCGGCCTGGCGCATCGGCTCGCGGGCGCTGAAGAACAACTGGCTGTGGGGCATTGCCGGGGCGTCGTTTGTCGCCATCTTTGCCCTTAACCTGCCGTTTCCCCTGATCGTGATCGGCGCCGCGCTGCTCGGCTACCTCGGTGGCCGCCTGTTGCCGCAACAGTTCAGCCTAGGTGGGGGGCATGCGCAACAGGGCAAGTCTTACGGCCCGGCGCTGATCGATGATGACAGCCCGCCGGCGCCGCACACACGTTTTCGCGCCTCGCGCCTGGCGCTGCTGCTGGCGGTGGGGGCGCTGCTCTGGTTGCTGCCGATGGGCCTGCTGACCTGGCTGTACGGTTGGGATGGCACGCTGACGCAGATGGCCTGGTTCTTTACCAAGGCGGCGCTACTGACCTTTGGCGGCGCCTATGCGGTGCTGCCGTATGTTTACCAGGGCGCCATCGGCCATTACGGCTGGCTGACGCCGGCGCAGATGATCGACGGCCTAGCGCTGGGCGAAACCACGCCGGGGCCGCTGATCATGGTGGTGGCGTTTGTGGCCTTTGTCGGCGCCTATCTGCAGCCGGTATTCGGCGGCGATTCGGGCTTTGTCAGCGGGGCAGTGGCGGCAGCGCTGGTCACCTGGTTCACCTTTCTGCCGTCTTTTCTGTTCATTCTCGCCGGCGGGCCGCTGGTGGAATCGACTCACGGTGAGCTGAAGTTCACCGCACCGCTGACTGCGATTACTGCCGCCGTGGTCGGGGTGATTCTGAATCTGGCGCTGTTCTTTGCCTACCACGTGCTCTGGCCGCAGGGCTTCGAAGGGGCCTTCGACTGGCCGTCGGCACTGCTGGCCGTGGCAGCAGCGCTGGCGCTGCTGCGCTTCAAGCGTGGGGTGATGGAGGTGCTGCTGGTGTCGGCGCTGGCCGGGTTGGCGGTATATCTGCTGCGTTGAAGTCGCGCGCCCGCTGTCGAGACAACAGGCGCGCTGTCCGTCAGAGAAACCAGCGGTATTCCCGCGCACTGACTTCCTGCATAAAGGCCAGGTGATCCTGGCGCTTGTTCTCGCAGTAAACCATGACGAACTCACTGCCCAGGCCCTGGTTGACCACCGGGTGGTCGCGCATGGCACTGACTGCGCCGAGCATGTCCTGGGGAAAGTCGATGCCGCTCTGGCGGTTCTCGTTGAGCGGTGCGATGGGTTCCCTGCCGGCATCCAGGCCATGTTCCATACCGGTGAGGATCGCCGCCAGCACCAGATAAGGGTTGGCGTCGGCGCCGGCCAGGCGGTGTTCGATGCGCAGGTTTTTACCGTCCGATTCGGGAATACGGATACACGCATCGCGGTCCTCGAAGCCCCAACTGGCGCGGCTGGCAGCGTTGACCATGGCGCCGTAGCGGCGGAAGGCGTTGTGGTTGGCGGCGAAGATCGGCATGCAGTGCGGCAGCAGCTTCAGGCAGCCCGCCACGGCATGGCGCAGCGGCCGTTGTTCGTCACTGGCCAGCAGGTTGTTGCCGGCGGCGTCATACAGGCTGACGTGCACATGCATGCCGCTGCCCGGCGCGTGCAGGTAGGGTTTGCTCATAAAGCTGGCGCGCTGGCCGTGCTTGAGCGCTACGCCACGGGTGCTGCGGCAGAACAAAGCGGCCCAGTCGGCGGCGCGCAGGCCGTCGTCGCAGTGGCCGAAGTTGATCTCGAACTGACCGGGGCCGAGTTCGGCGGTGATCACGTTGGCATCGATGCCCTGCTCATTGGCGGCGTCGACGATCTCATGCAGCACATCGGCGAAGCGCGACAGGCGCTCAATATGCATATTCGGCTGGTCGTCGGCATCGTCGCACAGCGGGTCGCGGGGGAACTGCGGCAGGCCGTCCTGCAGCTTGCGATCAAACAGGTAGAACTCCAGCTCGAACGCCACCACCGGGCGGATACCGCGTGCGGCCAGGCGCTTGAGCACGCGAGCGAGTACTTCACGCGGTTCGAACTCGATGGGTGCGGCGGTGCCGTCGGAGCTGATCAGCATCTGCCCCAGCGGCTGGCTTTCCCAGCGCACCGGCTTGAGCGTGCCAGGGATTAGCCGGCGCGGCGCATCCGGGTCGCCGTCGTTGAAGCAGTAGTCGCCAATCGGGTGCAGGCCGCCCTGCACGCCGAGCAGCACGCAGTTCTGCGGGATTTTCAGCGGGCTGCCGGCGGCGACTTTCTCGAGCATATCGATGGGGTAGCGCTTGCCGTAGAAATGCCCGGGAATATCCAGGCTGATCAGGTCGACATAGCGCACCTCGGGGTGGGCGCTGCGAAAGGCGCGGACTTCGCTGAGCAGATCGGGAAAGGTCGTTGTTGTTGTCATGGCGGTTATCTGCGCGGATCAGGTGAAGATCCAGAGCACTCGTGTGGGTAAGTCGGTGAGGTTGGCGTAGCGAAACTGTGCGTGCGGCGGCAGCTGGAAACTGTCGTTCGGGCCGAGGGTGACCGGTTCGGCGGCATCGCCGTACCAGATGGTCAGCTCGCCTTCGAGGACAAAACCGCCTTGCTCGGAGCTGTCGTTCAAGTGCCCGTCGCCGCTGGTGGCGCCCGGGTCTAAACGGCTTTCGAGCATGGAGAAGCCGCCAGCCATGGTCGGTGAGGCCAGTACATCGGTGATGCCGCCGGCGTAATACAGGGTGCGGCGCTCGCCGGGGCGGGTGACCCAGGGCACGGCGCGCGGTTTGCTCAGGCTGTAGAAGTAGGTGGTCGGTACGCCGAGGCTTTCGCTGATCGCGGTGAGGTCGGCCACGGTTGGGCGCGACAGGCCGCGCTCGACCTGCGAGAGAAAGCCCACCGAACGGTCGATGCGTGCTGCCAGCTCACCGAGGGTGAGGTTCTTGTGTTTGCGCAGGTCGCGGATCAGGATCGCCAGACCTTCGACTTCTTCCTGCATATCCATGGGGTTTCCTTATGGCGTAGCCCGGATGTAATCCGGGGAGGGTGGTCCCGGATTGCATCCGGGCTACGGGTTCAAATTACGTCGCGCAGGCGATACCAGGCCTTGCCCACCGCCTCGATCGGCGCGGCCAGTAGATCGCCGCCGGGAAAGCGCGGGTTGCTCAGACCCTGGTACAGCTCAAGCAGGTCGGCATCACCGAGGATCGCGTCGCTGACCGCACGGGCGGCGGCCAGGGTCGGCAGGATGCCGTGGCCGGAGAAGCCTTGTAGCCAGTACTTCTGCCCGCTATGGCCAATGTCCGGGGTGCGGTGCATGGTGCAGTCGATATGCCCGCCCCAGCCGTAGTCGATCTGCACGCCGCGCAGTTGCGGGAACACCCGCTCCAGATAGGGCCGGGTGGCCGCCGGCACGTCCTTGGGGATGCCGCCCAGGTAGGTGCAGCCGCCGCCGAACAGCAGGCGGTTGTCCGGTGTGACGCGGAAGTAGTCCGGTACGAACTGGTTGTCGATGGCGCAGGTGCCGTGCGGGAACAGTGAGCGCGCCAGCTCCGGGTCCAGCTGTGCGGTGGCGACCTGGTAGGAGCCGACCGGCAGCAGGCGTTTCGCCAGTGGCGCATCGAGTTTGTCGATATAGGCGTTGCAGGCCAGTACCAGCAGATCGCTGCGCACCTCACCCTGTTCGGTGCGGGCCAGATAACCGTCAGCCGTTTCTTCATAACTCAGCGCCTTGCTCTGCTCGAAGATCTTGCCGCCGGCTTTCTCGAAAGCATCGGCCAGCCCCTGGGCCAGTTTCAGCGGGTTGAGGTGGGCCGCGCCGCTGTCATACAGGGCTGCCAGGTATCGTGGGCTGGCGATCCACTCGGACAGTTGCTCCTTGGGGATAAAGCTCAGCTGCGTGTAGCCGTACTTCTGCTCGGCTTCTTCCAGGCTCTCCTGCAGCTGCTTCACGCGGCGCGGCAGTACAGCGGTGTAGAGCGCACCGGTGCGGTAGTCGATATCGAAGTTGTGCCGCTCGGGCAGTTCGCGCATTTCTTCGGCGGCCCAGACCATGCTGTCCCACAGGCGCCGGGCCCGCTCCAGGCCGAGTGCCTTCTCGAACGGCGGCATATCGCACGACCAACCCGGCAACGCTTGCCCGCCGTTGCGTCCGGACGCGGCCCAAGCCAGGCGACTGGCTTCCAGTAGCACCACCTTCTTGCCCGCGAGAGCCAGGCGCAGCGCCGTGTGCAGGCCGCTGAAACCACCGCCGATAATCAGCACATCGCATTGCAACGCTTCCTGCAGGCGCGGGCGCAGCGGGATCGGACCTGGGTAGGTGCCGGCGTAGTAGGTGCCGATATGCTGGGCGGATTGTTTGAACATGGCGCGCCTCATGAAATTTTATTTAGATAATTTCATGAAAATCTACGCCATAAATTTCATAAAGCCAAGCGCGAGGTGCTGTAGGGTTCAATCATGTTCAAAGTCTCGCGAGCTAGAGACATGCAAGGCAGAAACAGGCGAGAAACGTAGCGAAGCGGAGTAACAGCCAACGGCTGGGCCGCAGGCTGAGCGTAGCGAATCAAGCGGAGTGTACGGCTGTACATGAGCACTACTCGTTTCACTCGCCCTTCGGGCCGCGCTGAAGCGCGTTAGCCGCAAGCGGCTTGCTGAGCCTGTTTCTAACGCAGCAGGGCCGACGCGCAGCAGGCTGGGCGTTTCTAGAAATCAATGGCCAGACGCAGGCGATCCTTGTGTTGCAAACCCTGCTCGAAGAGCGGCTCGGGGTAGTGTTGAAGGAAGTAATCCGGCTCGACGGCGTACACCCGCAGGCCGGCGCGCTGGTAGAAGGTCAGTTGGTGGCCGAAGCTGCCGGTGGCCACTTCCAGCCGTGTCGCCCCCAGTTGCCTGGCGCTGTACAGGGCATGTTGCAGCAGCTGTGTACCGATGCCCTGGGCCTGGCAGCCTGGCGCGACGGCGATGTTCATCAGCTCCAGGATTGCAGGGGCGCGCACCTGTAGCACATAGACGCCGACGACTGCGTCATCGCGCCTGGCGATATAGCAGTGACCATTCGCCAGGTAGGCCTGTACATAAGGCAGATGCGGATCGGCCTCCAGCAGCAGGTCCATGGGCAGCTGGCTGGCCGCGCAGGGCGTGATCAGCAGAGGTGTGCTCATTGCACCCGATTTCGCCCGCCGTGTTTAGCGCCATAGAGTGCGCGGTCGGCCTTGTCCAGCAGGTCGTCGGCACTTGCAGGTGCATCGTCGGTGCAGGCGATGCCGGCGCTCAGGGTCACCGAGAACTGCTGGCCATCGGCAATAAAGTGCAGCTCGGCAAAGCGCTGGCGGATTTCATCGAGAATGCGCCTGGCCTGTTCGGCCGGGCAGTCCGGCAGCACCACCAGGAACTCTTCACCGCCATAGCGGCCCAGGCTGTCGATGCGCCGCAGGCGCTGGCGCAGCAGGTTGGCCAGGGCGCGGATGACGTTGTCGCCGGCGGCGTGGCCGTAGCTGTCGTTGACCTTCTTGAAGAAATCGATATCCAGCATGGCCACGCTGGCCGGCTTGCCGCTGCGCTGGGCGCGCTCCAGCTCGATGGCGGCCTGCTCCTTGATGTCGGCGTGCTTGAGCAGCCCGGTCAGGCTGTCGCGCGACAGCGCGTTGCTCAGCAGGCGCGCACGCTGGGCGCGGGAGAACACCGCGGCGACCAGGGCGTTGTCGGAAATCGGTTTGGTGACGAAATCATCGCCGGCCTTGATCAGCGCGTTCATCTGCCGGGTGATGTCGGTTTCGGCCGACAGGTAGACGATGGGCACGCGCAACCAGTCGTCGTTGAGGCGGATGATCTGCGCCAGTTCCGGGCCGGTACAGCCGGGCATGCTCACGTCCAGCAGCACCACTTCGGGATTGAAGCTGCGCATGCGGTCGAAGATTTCTGCCGGCTCATGGAGCATTTCCACCAGCATGTTGGCGCCGCGCAGGATCAGGCTGAAACGGCTGGCCAACTCGCGGTCGTCATCGATGATCAGCACCCGGTAGGGTTCGCCGTGTTGCTGGGCGAAGCAGCGTTCCAGGCGGTTTTCCAGTTGCGGGATGTCCACCGGCTTGGTGAAGAAGCCCAGGGCGCCGACGCGCACGGCCTGCAGGTGCGTGGCGAAGTCGTCCTGGGTGGTGATCACCAGCAGTGGCAGCGGTTCGTCCAGGCGCTGTTGCAGGTTGGCGGCATATTCCAGGCCGGTGAGGGCTTCGTCGGGCAGGTTGACGTCAACGATCAGCGCGTCCGGCAGTTGCTGCTGCAGGGCCGCATCGAGTTCGGCAATGCGGGTGAAGTGTTCGGCCTGGTAGCCAAAGTTGTTCAGCGTCAGGCGCATGTTTTCGCCAATCGAGCGCTGGTCTTCGAGGATGTAGATGCGCCGTGCCGAGCTGTTGGGCCGTGGGTTGTTGCGGCTGTTGCGCGTGGCGGGCTCGGGGTTGTGTTCGGCCTGGAATTGCTGACGCGCCAGTTGCTGCAGGCTGCGGCTGAAGTCCTGCAGGCTCTGTTGTTCCTGCTGCAGGGTTTCCAGCCACTGGTCTGCTTCTTGTTCCAGCTCGCGGGCACGCTGGCCGAGGCTGCTGAAGCCGAAGGTGCCGGCTGCGCCAGCCAGCTTGTGCAACTGGTCGCGCAGGGTTTGCAGGTGCTGCAGCTGCTCCTGCGGGTCGGCGCTGTGCAGCAGGCGTTCGGCATTGCGGCCGAGGGCCGGCAACTCGTCTTGCAGGCGTTGAGCGAAGGCACCGCTGAGTTGCTGCAGACGTTGCTGCAGCTCATCGGTGGGTGAGTGGCCTTTACTCATAAGCCTGACTCCAGATTTTGCGCACCTGGGCGGCCAGCTGCATGGGATCGAAGGGTTTGATGATCACATCACGTGCGCCCAGGCTGCGGTAATGTGCGATTTCTGCCGGCTGCACCTTGGCGGTCATAAAGGCCACCGGCACCTGGTTGATGTCGATCAGTCGGGCGATTCGTGCCAGGGTTTGCGGGCCGTCCATGTCCGGCATCATCACATCCAGCAAGATAAAGTCCGGGGCAAAGCCCTGTAGTTGATCCAGCGCATCTTGCCCACTGGCACAGCTGAGCACCTGAAAGCCGCCCACTGCTTCCAGCGCGAGCTTGGCCACGGCCTGGATCGAGGGGTCATCTTCCACATGCAGAATACGTTGCAGCTCACGCATGTCGCGGCTCCTCAGGGCTGGCTACTTGGGCCAGGTTAGTCAGTTCGAACCAGAAAGTCGCGCCTTGTCCGGGCTGCGAGTCGAAGCCGATGCGCCCGTCCATGCGCTCGATGATTTCCTTGCTGATGGCCAGGCCCAGGCCGGTGCCGCCTTTCTGTCGGGTGTCGGTGGCGTCGGCTTGGGAGAATTTGCTGAAAATGCGCGGCTGGAAATTTTCCGGCACGCCCGGGCCATGGTCGCTGACGCTGACCCGCACGCGCGTGCCGTGCTGCGTCACGCGCACCTCCACAGCCTGGCCCTGCGGTGAAAATTTTGCCGCGTTCGACAGCAGGTTGGCCAACACCTGGGCCAGGCGCAGACGGTCGACCTGGACCACGGCTGGGGTGGCTGGGCCTTCTAGCCTGAGGCGTACATGCAGGTGGGCGGCATACGGCTGGTTTTCCTCGATGGCCTGTTCCAGCAGGGGTTGCAGAGGTTCGGCCTGCAATTCGAAAAGCATCTTGCCGGCCACCAGTTTTTCCATGTCGAGCAGGTCGTTGATCAGCAGGTTAAGGCGCTGGCTGTTGTCCTGGGCGATCTGCAGCATCTGTTGCATGCTCGCTGGCACCACGCCGAGGGCGCCGCCATTGACCAGGCCGAGGGAGCCGGCAATCGCGGTCAGCGGGGTGCGCAGCTCGTGGCTGACGGTGGAAACGAATTCGTTTTTCATCCGTTCGATGCGTTTGCGCTCCTCGATATCGCGAATTACTGCGATAAAGCGCCGCTCGCCCTGGTGGCTGATCTGCGAGATGGCCAGCTCAATGGTGAAGGTCTCGCCATTGCTGCGCAGGGCAGTCAGTTCGATGTCCTTGCCGAGCATCTGCTGGATACCGGTTTTCAGGAAGTGGCTGAGGTAGCGGGCGCGTATAGAGCGCTGCGGCTCGGGCAGCAGCAGGGTGGCACGGTGCCCGGAAACCTCCAGGTGGCTGTAGCCGAAGATGCGCTCGGCGGCGTGGTTGAAGGTTTCGATATAGCCCTGCTGGTCGATGGTGATGATCGCGTCGAGCACGTTGTCGAGCAGGGTGCGCAGGTAATCCTCACGTTCGCGGATGGCCATTTCGGCGGCGATACGTTCGTTGAAGTCCTGAATCTGCACCACGAAGTGCACCGGCGCATCGTTGCTGTCGCGTACCAGCGAGACGCTGAGCAGCACCCAGATGATCCGCCCCTGACTGTCCAGAAAGCGTTTTTCCATCTGGTAGTTGCTGATCTCACCGGCCAGCAATTCCTCGACGTTGTGCAGGTCGGCTTGCAGATCGTCGGGGTGGGTGATGCGCTGGAAATCACTGTTGAGGAGCTGCTCGCGACTATAGCCAAGCATTTCGCAGAGCACTTCGTTGACCTCCAGCCACTGCCCTTGCAGGGACACCAGCGCCATGCCCTGGGGCGCGGTGCTGAAGGCGCTGCTGAAGCGTTGCTGGCTCAGGCGCAACTGGTCTTCCACGGCCTTGCGGTCGCTGATGTCCCAGATAAATCCGGAAATCCATTGCAGTTCGCCGTGGCTGTCGTATTCGCCGCGGCCCTTTTCCCGCACCCAGACGCTGTGGCCATCGGCGTGTTGCAGGCGGTAGGTCAGTTCGAAGGACTCCTGGCGCTCTATGGCCGCCACCGCACGGTAGGTAATGGGCAGGTCATCCGGGTGCACCACGCTGGAGAAGCTGCGCACGCGGTTGTTGATAAAGTCGTAGGCCGGGTAGCCGCTCAGTGCCTGGATTTCCTCGCTGAGGTAGCTCATCGACCAGTCGGCATCGTTGCGGCAGCGGTACACCGCCCCTGGCAGGTTGGCGACCAGGCCGCGAAAACGGCTTTCGCTCTTTTGCAGGGCGCGGGTGGTCTGGTGCAGTTCATTGATGTCACTGGCGATGCCCAGGTAACCGTTGATCGTGCCATTGAGGTCACGCATGGCGCTGACAGTGAGGTTGACGATGCGCGGTTCGCCGTTCTTGCGCACATAGGTCCACTGTCGGGTTTCCGGTTCGCCCTGGCTGGGGATGCAGGTGAACACGGCAAAGCCACTGATCTCACGGCCTTCCTGGCGGCTGAGTTGGCGGCTGCGGGCCTGCATTTCCGCCTCAAGGTGGAATTGTGCCGGGCTGCATTGGCCGATCATTTCTGCGCCGCGATAGCCGAGCAGGCGCTCGGCACCGGAGTTGAACAGGGTGATCAGGCCATCGCGGTCGGTGGTGATGATGCTGACGCCTGTGGCGGAGTCGAGTACGGCCTGGAGAAAGCGCCGCGCCTCGCGGGTTTGCTCTTCATGTTGCAGGCGCTCGAGGGTGGCCCCGACCCAGCGGGCGAACAGGCGCATGAATTCGCGGTCGGCTTCATCGAAGGGGCGGCTGCGGGCGCTGCTGGCGGCAAAGCACAGGGTACCGAAGCATTGCCCGCCAACCCAGATGCTGGAGCCGATGTAGCTTTCTAGGGCAAACAGCGGGTAGCAGGGGTGGGCGGCGTGTTCACTCTGGCCCATGGCACTGATGGCCAGTACATCGGGGCTGCGCAGGGTGATGCTGCAGTAAGTGTTGCCGAGTACAAAGCACTGATCGTCCTGCAGGCTGCCGAGTGGCGAAACCTGGACCTTGACCCGATAGGTGTCGCCGTCGATCTGGCTGATGATGCCGATCGGCATGCCATAGAACTCGGCCCCCAGTTGCAGGGCCTGGCGCAGCTGGGCGTGGGTGCTCAGCTTGGGCAGCGCGGCAATTTCGTTGAGGGCATGCAGGGCGGCCTGCTGGCGCTGGATGTGCTGCTGGGTCTGTTCGCGCTGGCGATCGCGACGTAACGCCTCCAGCAACTGGCCGAAGGTGGCCAGCAGGGGTTGCAGGTGCAAGGCGAAGTCGTCGCTGTAGCCGCCCTGGCGGTTGGCCAGGCCGAGCATGCCGCACAGTTCGCCGTTGGCGTGAATCGGCAGCCCGGCGAAGGCGTGCAGCGGTGGATGCCCCGGCGGTAGGCCGGCGCTGCCAGGATGCTGGGCCGGTGCGTTGCTGATCAGTACCTGGCCGCTGCGGATGACCTGGCCAAACAGGCTGTCGAGGTTGCGAAACTCCAGACCTTGCGTCACCCGGGCGTCGTAAAAGGCCTGGCTGCTGGCATCCCAGGCGATATTGCTGATGGCAAAGGTGCGCAGGTATGGCGCGCCCTGTTCATCTATGAGGACTTCACCAATAAAGCCGAACTGGCTGCCGGTGAGGTCGAGGATCCGTTTGAGCAGGGCGTCGAAGGCTTCACGCTGGTTGTCGGCATTGATATAGGCGGCCTGTGCTTCGCTGATCAGGGCGAGCAAATTGCGTGAGGCTTCGCTTTGCTGGTGTTTGTCCTGCAACTCGGTGTGGTGCCGCTGCATCAGTGCCTGGCTGCTGTGGCGGGTGGCTTGTAGTAACAGCAACAGCAGGCCTTCAGCCGCCAGCCAGGCGAGCAGCCATTTGCTCAGCAGCCAGCGCTTCTCTTCCTGGTAGCGGCCATGCAGGTCGCTGACATCGCGCCAGGTCAGGGCGATGACGGTTGCCGCTGGCGTGCCGGCGCTGGGCTGGTAACCGGGCAGCAGCAACTGGTTGATCAGGTAGGTGTGGCCCTGGTCCTGCAGCAGTTTGTGGCTGTCGCCGGCAGTGGGGGCGGGGAGCAGGTGTTGGCTGTGCCAGTGCTGCACCTGAGGGCGCGAGAAGCCCTTGAGGTAGCCGTTGGTGGGCGTGGGCGCAAGCAGGGCCACCCCGGCATCCAGTTCGCGGTCCAGCTGTTGCAGGCTGTGGGCCAGGCTAAGGCTGACTTCCAGGGCGCCGACACTGACTGCGCCCTGGGGGCCATCGACCTGCAATGGGCTGATGGCGCGGATTACCAGGTCCTCGTCGGCCAGCCCCAGGCCGGTACGGCTGCTGGCATCCTGCAGGGCATCGAGGAGCATGCTGCGCTGGGCTTGCGGGCGGTCACCGAAGTGCTCGGGCTGCTGCACGCGCAGCAACACCTCGGTGCTGCTCAGGTACAGGTTGAGGTCGAACGGGTAGTGCGGTTGCAGGGTGCGCCAGCGCGGGGCCAGGCGGGTATACAGTTGCGCGCGAATGGCCTGTTGCGCCTGTGCGGAGGGCGTGGCGTCGGGCTCCAGGGGTGCGGCCTGGCGCAGCAGATCGACCAGCCAGGCGTCGGCGGCGAGGGTTTGCGCCAGCAGCTGGGCCTGGTTCTCCAGGTTCAGCTGTGCGCTGCGCAAGGCCAGGCGTTGCAGCTCGTGCTGTTTGCTCAGTTGCAGTTGCCAGAGGGTTTCCCGCTCATTCAGGGCGACGCCGCCGAGCAGGGCAAAGAAGATCGCCAGGCCAAGGCTGCCGAGGCCAACGATCCAGCGGATCGTCGAAGGCTTTACGTCTGTGTGCATCGGCGGCTTCCTGAGCGTGTCACGCCTGCTACTCATACACCGAGCAGGTGTGTTGCGCCAAGGCCTGTTGCAACTGCTCGGCCGGTTGTGGGCGGCCGAAGTAGTAGCCTTGCCCGTGGTCGCAGCCCAGCTGGCGCAGGAGGTCGAGCTGATCGGCCTGCTCAATGCCTTCGGCCAGCACCTTGAGCCCCATGCTGTGGCCCAGGGCGATCACGGCGCGGGTGATGGCCATGTCGTCCTGATCATTGGGCAGGCCTCTGACAAAGCTCTGGTCGAGTTTCAGCTTGTGAACCGGCAGGCGCTTGAGGCGGGCCAGCGAGCTGTAACCGGTGCCGAAGTCATCGATGGCCAGGCGTACACCGAGGTCACGCAAACGTTGCAGCAGGGCCAGGGCGGCATCGGGGTCGTCCATCACGGCGCTTTCGGTTACTTCCAGTTCCAGGTGTATCGGGTCGAGCCCCGTGTCACGCAGCACTTCGGCTACCCGCAGGTCCAGTTCGCCGCGGCTGAACAGGCGACTGGAGGCATTCACCGCGACAAACTGCAGATTCACGCCGCTGTTGCGCCAGGCGACCATCTGCCGACAGCTCTGCTGCAATACCCAGGCGTCGATGGCGCCAATCAGGCCGGATTCTTCGGCAATCGGAATAAATTCGCCGGGCGGCACCAGGCCGCGCTCCGGGTGTTGCCAGCGCACCAGGGCTTCGACGCCGATCAGCGCGCGGCTTTCCAGGTGATACAGCGGCTGGTAGTGCACGCGCAGTTCCTGGCGATCCAGGGCATGGCGCAGGGCGCTGGCCATTTCGACGCGCTGATGGGCCTGGGTGGTCAGTTCCTGGCTATAGAATGCATAGCTCTCGCGGCCGCTGCTCTTGGCCTTGAACAGCGCCGAGTCGGCATTGCGCAGCACCTGGGCAACATCGTTGGCATCTTCAGGGTACAGGCAGATGCCAATGCTGGCGGTGATGAACAGCTCCTTGTCCGCCACCTGGAAGGGCAGGGTCAGGCTGTTCTGCAGGCGCTGAGCCATGACCGCTGCCTGTTCGTTGTTGCTGCACTGCTCATCGAGCAGGCCAAACTCGTCGCCACCCAGGCGCGCCAGGGTCATGCGCTTGCCAAGCTGGGTGCTGAGTCGTTCGCCCACGGCCTTGAGCAGCAGGTCGCCGATGTTGTGACCGAGGCTTTCGTTGATGTGCTTGAAATGGTCGAGGTCGATCAGCAGCACCGCACCGCTGTGCTGGTCGCTGCGCGCACGTTCCAGGGCATGCTCGACACGCTCGGTGAACAGCAGGCGGTTGGGCAGGTTGCTCAACGGGTCGTGGTGCGCCAGGTAGTCCAGCTCGCGCTGCGAGCGCTTGAGTGCAGTGATGTCGGAGAACACCGCGACGTAGTGGCTGATCTCGCCCTGTTCGTCGTGGATCACCCGGATGCATTGCCACTGTGGGTAGATTTCACCGTTCTTGCGCCGGTTCCACACTTCGCCACTCCAGGCTCCACGGTTCTGCAGGGCGTTCCACAGGCTTTCGTAGAAGCTGTGGTCGTGCCGCCCGGATTTCAGCAGGTTGGGTGATTTGCCGAGGATTTCTGTCTGGCTGTAGCCGGTAATACGGGTGAAAGCCGGGTTGCAGTGCACGATGCGTTGCTCGGCATCGGTGACCAGTACCCCTTCCTGGGTGGCATCGAATACGGCGGCGGCCTGGCGCAGGCTGTCTTCGTCACGGCGGCGCTGGGTGATGTCGCTGGCGGTGCCGATCAGACGCTCGGCCTGGCCTTGTTCATCAAGCAGCAGGCGGCCACGAAACTGAATCCAGCGGTAGCTGCCGTCGGCATGGCGCAAGCGATAGTTGACCTCGTACGGCGTCGGGTCGGCACTGCTTATACGCTGCTGCAGGTGGCGCTGAAAGGCTTCGCGATCATTCGGGTGCAGGCGTTGCATCCACTGCTGCTGGTCGGTTTCCAGCGCTTGTTCCGGGATGCCGAGCAGAGCGGCGTAACTGGGGGAAAAATACAGCTGACCGCTCTGCATGTGCCAATCCCACATGCCGTTCTGGGCTGCATCCAGGGCTTGCTGCAGGCGTTTTTCACTGTGCCGCAGGGCGTGTTGGTTGCGGCGGTACTGGCGTTGGTGGGCGTGCAGAATCAAGTGCAGCAGAGCGCCGCTGAGCAGGACAAACGCCAGCCCCTTGAGCAGTTGCGCCCGTTCCAGCTGTTCGAGCGACAGGCCCAGGGCAATCAGCTGACTGTCGCTGAACAGCACCCAGAGGCCGGCAACCAGCAGGTAACTCAGGGTCAAACGCCAAGCGTTGTAGGGAGCAGTCATGAGTCGCAGTTCAGTCCTTGAAGTGGGGCCGGCAGTATAGATGTTAATGAAGGGGCGGCATTCTTATGCAAAAGACCAACTGGTTTTCTGATCCGGGTCAGGGATAATGTGTACAGGTGTGCGCTAAAAATCAGCGCCACCCTTTCTTTGCACGAGGCACATGACACATGTGGTACAACGGTTTTCTCGACCTGTCGATCTGGCAACTGATCGCAGTCACCCTGCTGATGACGCACGTGACCATCGTCAGCGTCACGGTATATCTGCATCGTTACTCGGCGCACCGCGCGCTGGAGCTGCATCCAGCGCTGAAACACTTCTTCCGCTTCTGGCTGTGGCTGACCACCGCACAGAACACCCGCGAATGGACCGCCATTCACCGCAAACACCACGCCAAGTGTGAAACCGTCGATGACCCACACAGCCCGGTGATCAAAGGCCTGGGTACAGTGCTGCGCAAAGGCGCCGAGTTGTATCGCGAAGAAGCGCAGAACGCGGAAACCCTGCGTATCTATGGCAAGAACTGCCCGGAAGACTGGATCGAACGTAACCTCTATTCGCGCTTCCCGATTGCCGGTGTGGCGCTGATGGCCGCCATCGACCTGGCCCTGTTCGGCGCTGCCGGCATCACCATCTGGGCGGTGCAGATGATGTGGATTCCAGTGTGGGCGGCTGGGGTGATCAATGGCCTCGGCCATGCTGTGGGTTACCGCAACTTCGAGTGCCGCGACGCCGCCACCAACCTGCTGCCCTGGGGCATCCTGATTGGCGGTGAAGAGTTGCACAATAACCACCACACCTACCCGAACTCGGCCAAGCTGTCGGTGAAGAAGTGGGAATTCGACATGGGCTGGTTCTGGATCAAGCTGTTCAGCCTGTTCGGTCTGGCTCAAGTGCAGCGTGTTGCGCCGATTGCCCATCGGGTGGAAGGCAAGCGCAGCCTGGACATGGACACCGCCATGGCCATCCTCAACAACCGTTTTCAGATCATGGCGCAGTACCGCAAGCTGGTGATCGCGCCGCTGGTGCAGCAGGAGCTGGCCAAGGCCGATGCTTCCGTGCGCCATCATTTCCACCGCGCCAAACGCCTGCTGTCGCGTGAGCCAAGTCTGCTCGATGAAGGTCACCATGCGCGTATCCAGCGCATGCTGGAGCAGAGCCAGGCGCTCAAGGTGATTTACGAAAAACGTCTGGCCCTGCAGCAGATCTGGGTGAAAACCAGCGCCAATGGCCACGATATGCTCGAAGCCATCAAGCAGTGGGTCACTGAGGCGGAGGCCAGCGGCATTCAGTCGCTGCGCGACTTTGCCGAACAGCTGAAGACCTATTCGCTGCGTCCGGCAACCGCCTGACGCGCTGTTGCACCTAAGAAGCCCGCCAATTGGCGGGCTTTTTAACTTCTGGCGTATGCTGCTGTCATATCCCCGTTATCTGAGCGCAGCGGCGGTGTTTATGGATGAAGTCAACAGACAGCAGCTGGAACAGGAAGAGCTGACCCTGGCGTTGTTGCACACCCGTGCCGAAGTGGCGCGGCTTCAGGAGCGCGAGCAGCTGTTCAGCACCCTGCTCGGCAGTGTCAATGCAGTACTCTGGGCGTTTGACTGGAATGCCCAGCGGGTGATTTACGTCAGCCCCGCCTATGAACGCATTTTCGGGCGCTCCACCGAGTTGCTGCTGGCCGGCTACGAAGAATGGCGCAACAACATCTACCCCGATGATCTGCAATACGCCACCGAAAGCTTTGCCCAGGTGCTGCAAACCGGCGCGGTTGAAGCGCGCGAGTACCGCATCATCCGCGGTGACGGTCAGGTGCGCTGGCTCAGTGACAAGTGCTTTGTCAGCCGTGAAAGCGCGCCGGGGCAGCCGCATATCATCGTTGGCATTGCCGAAGACATCACCGAGAAGAAGCAGCTGGAAGGCGAACTGCACCGCCTGGCCACCACCGATGTGTTGACCCAGAGCAGCAACCGCCGGCATTTCTTCGAATGCGCCCAGCGCGAGTTTGAGCAGGCGCGCGAGTACGGCAGCCCGCTGGCCTTCCTGCTGCTCGACCTGGATGACTTCAAACAGATCAATGACCGCTACGGCCACCAAATGGGTGATCAGGTGCTACAGCGGCTGGCCTACAGCGGGGCGACTTCTCTGCGCCGTGGTGACCTGTTCGGGCGTATTGGCGGTGAAGAGTTCGCCGCGTTGTTCCCGCGCTGTGATGCGGCGTTGGCCGAGCAGATTGCCGAGCGCTTGCAGCGCGATACGCGGCGGCTGAGTTTCAGCCATGCCGGTACAACCTTCGGCATTACCCTGAGTCAGGGGCTGACCAGTCTGCGGCCTGAGGATGCCTGTCTGGATGCCCTGTATGCCCGTGCGGATGCTGCAATGTACCGGGCCAAACGCCAGGGCAAGAATCAAATCGTGATCGACTGAATTGGCTGGCGGCAACCCGCCTGTTAAGTCTTGTTGATCGGCAAGAATCCGCTTATGAGTCGCGTGGCCTGCTTCCCCAGGCCTGCTGGCTTAGAGCGCAAAACCCCGCCATAGACAGCTTGCTGCCGCTTCTTCAGCAGCTGGCACAGTATCTGCGTAGGGCTTCGTTCATAACGGCCAGGTAGTCGGCCGACCAATAAGAACGAAGAGTGCCTCACTATGCCCCGCACCTGCCTGCCGACCATCCCCGATATTCCCGTCCGCGCTGATTGCCTCCCAGCGCCCACCTGATCCTGCCTGTGCTCGGCCGGCCTCTGGCTGCGGCGGCGTTCGCCTGCACGTCCACTGGCCCCGACCCCTGGCCCCGAATTCGGCGCGCGCCTGCCGTTTCACCCGTGAAACCCGTACCGCGCCGATGTGCAACCCACACACAACTGGAGAAATCATAATGAGAAAGACCTCCCTGGCCTTGGCCGTCGCGGCCAGCACCCTGGGCATGTCCCTGAGCCAAGCGGCGTTTGCCGATTTTATTGGCGATAGCAAAGCCACCCTCGAAGCGCGGAATTTCTACTACAACCGTGACTTCCGTGAAGCAGCGGGCCAGAACAAGTCTGAAGAGTGGGCGCAAGGTTTTATCCTGCGCGCTGAGTCGGGTTTCACCGAGGGCACCGTCGGTTTCGGCCTCGACGCCATCGGCACTCTCGGCTTCAAGCTGGATTCCGGTGACGGTACGGCGGGCAGCGGTCTGCTGGTTCCGGATCGTTCGTCCAATGGTTCGCAGGACAACTATTCCGGCCTGGCTGTAGCGGCCAAGGCCAAGGTTTCCAAAAGCACCCTGCGCGTCGGCCAGATGCAGTTCAAGAACCAGGCGATCGCCTCCAGCGATAGCCGCTTGCTGCCGCAAGTTTTCCGCGGCGGTAACCTGGTATCCCAGGAAATTGATGGTCTGACCCTGGATGCGGGTTACCTCGACGAGGTCAACAACCGCAACTCGCAAGACTATGAAGACATGACCCTGAACACCTACTCCTTGAGTGGTATCAGCATCAAGGGTGGGGCCGTTAATCAGTCCAACGAGTTCGTCTTTGCGGGCGGCAACTACAAGCTCACCAATGACCTGACGGCCGGTTATTACTATTCCAACCTGGAAGATCTGTACAAACAGCATTCCTTCAATCTGGTGCATGTCCTGCCGTTGGGCGACAAGCAAAGCCTGAAGACTGACGTGCGTTATGCCCGCTCCACCGATGATGGCCTGAGCAACGTCGACAACAAGGCCTTTGGTGCAATGGTTACCTACAGCCTGAGTGCCCATAAATTTGGTCTGGGCTACCAGAAAATGAGCGGTGACACCGGTTTCGCCTATGTCGGTGGCACCGATCCGTTCCTGGTCAACTATGTGCAAATCGGCAACTTCGCCGCCAAGGACGAAAAATCCTGGCAGGCCCGTTATGACTTCGATTTCGCGTCTGTTGGCATCCCCGGTCTGACCTTTATGACCCGCTATCTGACAGGCGATAGCATTGATCGCGGCGCCGCCTCCGAAGGCAAAGAATGGGAGCGCAACACGGACATCGCCTATGTGGTTCAGGAGGGTACTTTCAAGAACCTCGGTATCAAGTGGCGCAATGCGACCATGCGTAACAACTTCAGCCGTGACATCGACGAAAACCGCCTGATCGTCAGCTACACCCTGCCACTGCTCTGATTGTGGCGGTTTCAGGTTGAGCTGTTGCATGCAGCTCAGCCTGAGCAGCACAGCAAACCCGGACTCTGTTCCGGGTTTTTTATGGCCGGGTGATTGACCTCTGCACGGTGTCGCGGTGGGCTTGCTATTTAATATATAAAAAAATAGATTGTTTTTATCTTAATTGAACTGCTTGCCATGACGTCTGAACACCCTCCACTCGATATCCAGCAACTGCGCGCCAATGCCGATGCGGCGGGGCAGTTGCTCAAGGCCCTGGGCAACCCGGATCGCCTGTTGCTGCTGTGTCAGCTGTCCCAGGGCGAACGCAATGTCAGCGAGCTGGAAACCCTGCTGGGTATTCAACAGCCAACGCTCTCGCAGCAACTGGCGGTATTGCGCCGCGAAGGGCTGGTAGAGACCCGTCGTGAGGGCAAGCAGATCTATTACAGCATCAGCAGTCCGGCCGCATTGGCGGTGATCAACACCCTGTATCAACTGTTCTGCGCAGGTGCCGAGCAATGAGTATCGATTGGTACAACTTCACGCCCTGGAGTGCTCTGGCGGGTGGCGCGTTGATTGGTCTGGCCGCCAGCCTGTTCGCCGTGATGAATGGCCGGGTCGCCGGCATCAGCGGCCTGCTTGGTAGCCTGCTGGAGCGTGGTGAAGGCTGGGGCGAGAAGGGCCTGTTTCTGCTTGGGGTGCTGCTCGCGCCGCTGCTCTGGCAGCTGTTTACTCGTCTGCCCGAGATTCACATCGACAGCGGCTGGCTGGCGCTGACGGTTGCCGGCCTGCTGGTCGGAGTCGGCAGCCGTTATGGCGCAGGTTGTACCAGCGGCCATGGCGTCTGTGGTTTATCGCGCCTTTCACCGCGTTCCCTGGCCGCCACCTTGAGTTTTATGGCAGCCGGTTTCCTCACGGTGTTTGTCCTGCGTCATCTGTTGGGGGCTTGAACATGCGCAAACTGATGGCGTTTCTTGCCGGGCTGATTTTCGGCATCGGCCTGCTGACTGCGGGCATGGCCAACCCGGCCAAGGTATTGGCATTTCTCGACCTGGGCGGTGCCTGGGATCCATCCCTGGCGCTAGTGATGGCGGCAGCGATTGGCGTGGCGTTCTTGCCGTTCAGTTGGGCACGCACGCAGCGTTTCAGCGTGCTTGGTGCGCCAATGCAGTTGCCGGGCAAGCGTGAGCTGGATCGACGTTTGATCGGCGGCAGCCTGCTGTTTGGTATCGGTTGGGGGATTGCCGGCATCTGCCCGGGGCCGGCCGTGGCGATTCTGCTCACTGGGCGCTGGCAGGTGCTGCTGTTTGTGGCGGCCATGCTGGTAGGCATGCTGGTGTTTGCTGCGCTGGAACGCCGGCGCGGCTAATTGATGATCGGGAGATCACTATGAAAGCAAATGTTGGCACCCTCGACCGTAGTCTGCGCATTGCCGCGGGCCTGATTCTGCTGGGTTTGAGCCTGGGCGGCGTGATTGGCCTCTGGGGCCTGATCGGCATTGTGCCGCTGGCAACCGGCCTGTTTCGTTTCTGTCCGGCATATCCGCTGTTGGGTATCAGTACCTGCAAGACCAAGGACTAAGCTGCAGAATCTCGTGAACCCTGCCCCTGGGCCGATAAGTTCATCCTAGCCGGTTGCAGTTCTTAACCGCACCGAGTCCGCGGTGGTTGGCGGCCAAGGCATGCGATGAGTCTGATCGAAAGCCGTTCTTATTGCCCTTCATCAGTGTGTTAGCGGGGAGGCAAAAAGGTAGAAGTTGAGCTAAAAGTTATCCGTGATTTGCCGACATCACCTGTTAGATGTACAAGTTATGTATAACTTTTGCTCAGCCAGGGCGCTCGCAGGGGCTTTCTATGTTCAACTCCAGTCTTCGTAGCCAGCTTCAGCAGTGTCAGGGCGAGCTCGCCTCGTATCAGCACCTGATGACGGCCATCCGGAAGTCATTTGCGTTTATCGAGTTCACCCCGCAGGGCGAAATTCTTGATGCCAATGACGCCTTTCAGGCCGTAATGGGCTATCGCATGGACGAGTTGAGAGGCCAGCATCATCGGCTTTTCTGTGACAAACAGCATGTGGCCAGCTCAGCCTATGCCCAGTTCTGGCAGCGGTTGGCGAGTGGCGAGAGCTTCAGTGACCGGTTTAAGCGCATTGCCAAGGATGGTCATGAGGTGTGGCTGGAAGCCAGCTACCTGCCGGTACGTGATGCACGGGGGCAGGTGACGCGTGTCGTCAAGCTGGCAACCGATATTACCGAGCGGATGCATGCCGAGCACGAGCATGAAAGCTACATCAATGCGATCAGTCGCTCGACTGCGGTCATTGAATTCAACCTTGCGGGCGAGGTGATGTCGGCCAACGAAAATTTTCTCAACACCATGGGCTATCGGCTCGAAGAGATTTTTGGCAAGCATCACAGTCAATTCTGTTCTGCCGAGGATGCCGCCAGTGATGACTATCGTCAGTTCTGGCAGCGTCTGTCGCGCGGCGAGTTTATTGCCGACCGCTTTAAACGGATCAGCAAGTCGGGGAAGGTCTTATGGCTGCGTGCGACCTACAACCCGCTCTATGACGCCAATGGTCGCCAATATGGTGTGGTCAAGTTTGCCACCGACATTACCAGCCAGATTGAGCACCGCGATGCTGAAGCTGCCGCTGCCAAGCTTGCTTTTGATATTGCTCGAGGTACCGATGACAGTGCTGTCAAAGGTGCGCACACGGTGGAAGAGACCGTTCAGGTCGTGCGTGGCATCGCCGATGAACTGGCAAAAGTGGCAGGCAATATTGAAGCCCTGAGTACGCAGTCCGAGCGCATCAGCAGCATCGTTCAGGTAATCCGCGGCATTGCCGAACAGACCAACCTGCTGGCGCTCAACGCGGCCATCGAAGCGGCGCGTGCCGGTGAACAGGGCCGTGGCTTTGCCGTGGTGGCCGACGAGGTGCGCAACCTGGCCGCACGTACCAGCCAGGCCACGGTGGAAATCAATGAAGTGGTGCGTCTGAACCACGACCTCGCCACGCAGGCTGTGAGCGGTATGGACGGCAGCAAGCAGCGTGCTGAGAAGGGCGTGCTGCTGGCCAACAGAGCGGGGGAGGTGATGCTGGAAATCCGCGATGAAGCACAGCGCGTGGTGGACGCTATCGGTCAGTTCACCGAGGCCATGCAGGACTGAGGCATGCCCGACCGCTGGCGGTCGGGCGCCTGTGTTCAGCAGTTTTGCGGCGCAGGCTGCTGCTGAGTAATGCAGTGGATATTGCCGCCGCCGAGCAGGATCTCCCGGCCCGGCACCATCACCACGCGGTGTTGCGGGAACAGGCGTTGCAGAATTGCTTCGGCTTGCGCGTCTTTCGGGTCGTCGAACTTGGGCGCGATGATGCCGCCGTTAACGATCAGGAAGTTGACGTAGGAGCCAGCCAGGCGAATCGATGGATCGCGCTCCTGAGTGCCGGCGACCCAATCCACGCCCGCGCATTCCTCATCTGTTGCATACAGCGGGCCGGGAATCGGCATCTTGTGCACGATCAGCTGGCGACCCTTGGCATCCCGTACATTTTCCAGCACGCGAATGGCGGCCTGGCAGCGTGGGTAGTTGGGGTCGTTAACGTCATCGGTCCAGGCCAGCAGCACTTCACCAGGGCGCACGTAGCAGCAGAAGTTGTCGACGTGGCCGTCGGTTTCGTCGTTGAACAGGCCGTCCGGCAGCCAGATCACCGTATCGATGGCCAGGTGATCGGCCAGGTACTGCTCGATCTGCTCGCGGTTCAGGTGCGGGTTGCGGTTGGGGTTGAGCAGGCATTCCTCGGTGGTGATCAGGGTGCCTTCGCCGTCGACATGAATCGAGCCGCCTTCGAGGATCAGTTCATCGGTGCGATAGCGCGCGCAGCCTTCAATCTGCAGAATCTTGCGCGCCACCTGATCATCACGCACCCAATTGGCGTACAGGCCGCCATTCAGGCCGCCCCAGGCGTTGAACGCCCAGTCCACACCGCGCACTTCGCCGCTGTTGTTGGTGACGAAGGTCGGCCCGGTGTCGCGCACCCAGGCGTCGTCGGTGGTGATTTCCACCACGCGGATATTGGTGTGGGCCAGACGCTCACTGGCGTTTTCATACTGGCCGGCGGACACGCACACGGTTACCGGTTCGAACTCGGCAATTGCCCTGGCCACGGCGGTAAAGGCGGCTTGCGCCGGTTTGCCGCCCAGGCGCCAGTTGTCCGGGCGCTCCGGCCAGACCATCCACGTCTGGCTGTGGCTTTCCCACTCGGCAGGCATGCGGAAACCATCGGCGCGTGGGGTGGTGTTCAGGGCTGTCATAGGTTCACCAGGAAACAGAGCGACTAAAGTGGGCGGACGATGCACGGCATGGGCTGCTAGCGGGCTGCGGGATCAGGCTAGAGTCACCTGACACTAGCAGAGCGTTGTCGCGCTAGCATTGCATGCGGGTATGCCGCAGTGGATAGGCTATTTATATCCGATAAAAATCGGCTTTTAAAGCGTATTAATCTTTATTAAAGGCTTTTTTATCGATTAATATCGAATAAAAATCCGATAGCACTCATGCTTTTTGCATGGGCTGGCAAATGCAAACGCGCGTTTGTTTCCGGATTCACTGTTCAGCCTTTGCTGCGTCATGCCGTAAAACGAGGAACGATATGCGAGCCGTATTGGTGGTCAGCCCTAACTTCAAGCTGCAGTGTGCGCACTGCATAACTCAGCGTCAGCCAGTGGTGACAATATGATCGAGGTAACCGAGGTTTCCATTGCCGAGTTGCGTGCTGCGCTCGAAGCCGGCCAGACCACGGCGGTTGAGCTGGTGCAGGCGTATTACGCACGCATCGACGCTTATGACGTTGCCGGCACGCCGACTCACCTCAACGCCGTGGTGGTGCGTAATCCCGATGCGCTCAAGGAAGCCCAGGCCGCTGATGCCCGTCGCGCCCGTGGCGAGTCACTCGGTCCGCTGGACGGCATCCCCTACACCGCCAAGGACAGTTACCTGGTCAAAGGCCTCACTGCCGCGTCCGGTAGCCCGGCGTTCAAGGATCTGGTTGCTTATCGCGATGCCTTTACCGTCGAGCGGCTGCGCGCCGCCGGGGCCATTTGCCTGGGTAAAACCAATATGCCGCCCATGGCCAACGGTGGCATGCAGCGTGGTGTTTATGGCCGCGCGGAAAGTCCGTACAACGCCGACTACCTCACCGCACCGTTCGCTTCCGGCTCATCCAACGGCGCTGGCACCGCCACTGCCGCCAGCTTTGCGGCGTTTGGTCTGGCCGAAGAAACCTGGTCCAGTGGTCGGGGTCCTGCGTCGAATAATGGTTTGTGCGCCTACACGCCGTCGCGCGGGGTGATTTCGGTCCGCGGCAACTGGCCGCTGACGCCAACCATGGACGTGGTGGTGCCCTACGCGCGAACCATGAGCGATCTGCTTGAAGTGCTCGACATCGTGGTCGCCGACGACCCGGAAACCCGTGGCGATCTCTGGCGTTTGCAGCCTTGGGTGCCGATCCCGAAAGCCTCCGACGTACGCCCTGCGGCCTATGCCGATCTAGCGGCCAAGGCCGATGCCCTGGCCGGCAAACGCTTTGGCGTACCGCGTATGTTTATCAACAAGGATGACGCCGCTGGCACCAGCGAAAATCCAGGCATTGGCGGCCCAACTGGCCAGTGCATCCACACCCGTGCTTCGGTGATCGACCTGTGGGAAGCCGCGCGCAAGGCGCTGGAAGCTGCTGGCGCCGAAGTGGTCGAAGTCGACTTCCCGCTGGTGTCCAACTGCGAAGGCGACCGCCCTGGCGCGCCGACCGTGTACAACCGTGGCATCGTCACCCCGGAGTTCCTGCATGACGAGCTGTGGGAACTGAGTGGCTGGGCCTTTGACGACTTTCTGCGCGCCAACGGCGACCCCAAGTTGAACAGGCTGGCGGATGTCGACGGCCCGCAGATTTTCCCTCACGACCCCGGCACCCTGCCCAACCGCGAGGGCGACCTGGCCGCCGGCATGGACGAATACGTCAATATGGCCAAGCGCGGCCTGAAAAACTGGGATCAGATCGAGACCCTGGCCGACGGCCTGCGCGGCCTGGAGCACACCCGCAAGATCGATCTGGAAGACTGGATGGACAGCCTCGGCCTCGACGCCGTGCTGTTCCCCACAGTGGCTGACGTTGGCCCGGCGGATGCCCATATCAATCCGCTTTCGGCCGATATTGCCTGGAGTAACGGGGTGTGGGTTGCCAACGGCAACCTGGCCATTCGTCACCTCGGTGTGCCCACGGTCACGGTGCCCATGGGCGTGATGGCGGATATCGGCATGCCCGTGGGGCTGACCTTTGCCGGTCGCGCCTACGATGATTCGGCATTGCTGCGCTTTGCCGCTGCATTCGAATCCACCGGTTCGAAACGCCTGGTGCCGCCGCGTACACCGCCGTTGTCGCGCGGCTAAAACAGCAACGGGATTGGCGCGTACCGCGTCAATCCCGTTGTTTGTGTTCAGTTCTGGATAAGGCTCAGGCGCTGTGGCGCTTGTGCAGTTCGAACTGCTCGTGGCCGTCGTCCCAGCCGGCTTCCCAGGCGGCGATCAACACGTCGGCGGCCAGGGCGCGGGGGATATTGGTTTGCCCAGTCAAGCCGGCCATGTAGCCCTGCTGGTAAGCCTTGTTGAGGCTTTCCAGGCTCCAGTGCTGGTCATCTTCCTTGGTGAAGTCGGCGCAGGCCATAGCGGCAGCTCGCAGTAGATTTACCCCTGCAATGCTAGCTGCATCGCCTGGCCAGGGCTGCGCCGCTGATCCCGCTTTTGCCACCACTGGCGGGTTATGTGATGCAGTTGGCGAAACGCCGGCCTGGCTCGCACCGGCCTGCCGGGCGCGCCGGCGCTTACACGGCCAGCGCCAGAATGCTGGCCTGATAGGCCGCCGCAAAGCTGTCGAAATCACCCTCCTCGTGGGCTTCCAGCTCTGCCTGCTCCTGTAGCGACTGGGCGGCGCTGGCCTCGAAGGCTGCCTGCTGCTCGGCGCTCAGTGGTTGGCTGCGGAAGTATTCGGCGTGCTGCTTGCTCTGGCGCAGAGCGAACTCGGTAAAGCTCAGGCCTTGCTGCAGTTGTGCCAGCACCTGGGCCGAAGGTGTCAGGCTGGGATCGGCGACCTTGGCCTGTTGCGCCTGCAAGGCCTGGCGATGGGCTTCACCGCCCTGGCTTTGGTCGAGCAGCTCAGCCAGCGGCATGATCTGTTCCAGCAGCTCGCTGGCCCAGGCTTGCAGCACCACCGGCTGGCCATTGCGTTGCAGTTGCAGGCCCGGCCGGCGGCCTTCCTTGACCACGCTCAGGAAGTTGTCGGTGCAGGCATGGCATTCGCCGCTTTCCAGCAGCGGGCTGTCGGCCAGTGCGCAGAACAGCAGGAAGGCGTCGAGGAAGCGCGATTCGGTGAGGTCGATACCCAGCGGCAGGAATGGGTTGATGTCCAGGCAGCGCACTTCAACGTACTGCACGCCACGGGCCATCAGCGCCTGGATCGGCCGTTCGCCGCTGTAGGTCACGCGTTTCGGGCGGATGTTGGAGTAGTACTCGTTCTCGATCTGCAGGATGTTGGTATTGAGTTGCAGCCACTCGCCATCCTTCTTCGCGCCGATATCCACATAGGGCGGGTAGGGCGTGCCAACCGCCTGGCGCAGGCTGTCGGTGTAGCTGGTCAGGTCGTTGTAGCAGGGCGTCAGGCCGGACTGGGCGCTGCTCTGATAGCCCAGATCACTCATGCGCAGGCTGGTGGCATAGGGCAGGTAGAGGGTTTCTGCGTCCAGTTCCTGCAACTGATGCGGGCGGCCGCGCATAAAGCCCTTGTGCAGCGCCGGCGAGGCCCCGAACAGGTACATCAGCAGCCAGCTGTAGCGGCGGAAGTTGCGGATCAGCGCGATATAGCGCGCCGACTGGTAATCGCGCGCGCTGCGGGTATCGCCTTCGGCCTGCTGCTGCAGCTGCCACAGGGCTTCCGGCAGGGAGAAGTTGTAGTGGATGCCAGCGATGCACTGCATGGTTTTGCCGTAACGCAGGGCCAGGCCCTTGCGGTAGACGTACTTGAGTTCGCCGATATGCGAGCTGCCGTAGCGGGCGATCGGGATCGTCTCTTCGTCCGGCAGGGCGCAAGGCATCGACGGGCTCCACAGGTATTCGCCGTCCAGCTTGCTGTAGGCGAAGCGGTGGATCTGTTCCAGGTCAGCCAGGGTCGCTGCCGGGTCAGCCTCGGCCGGAGTGATAAATTCCAGCAGCGATTCGGAGTAGTCGGTGGTGATCTGCGCGTGGGTCAGTGCCGAACCGAGTGCGGCCGGGTGCGGGGTCAGGGCCAGCTGGCCGTTGCCGTTCACGCGCAGGCATTCGCGCTCGATACCGTGCAGGCATTGGGAAAGCAGGGAGAGGTTGGCGCGCTCGCCAAGCTGGGCCAGGCGGCGGGTTAACAGGTCGCTCAAGATTGCATTCCTTCACGCATCGGTCGCCTCAATATGGGGACGACTGCAGTGCTCTACAAGGGGGCGAGAAAACCGGCTTCAGTCGGGCGCGGTTGATAGCGCTTTATAACCCGGCGCGGGTGAAGAAGGTTATAGCTGGGCGCTGTGCTTTTGCGTCAGGGCGACGCGGCAGGGCGGGCGCGTTGCCCACGGACATAGGGCTTATGTCCGTGGGCGTTGGCTTATTTCTTCAGTTGCTTGGCATTGGCAAACAGCGCCGCCATGCCGCCGCTGGCCGGTGCGGGCTTGTCCTGGCTGGAATGGCGTTCGCTGCGCGGCGCATTACCGGCGGGTTTGCCACCTCGGGATTGACCGCCACGCGGGCCCTCGATCTTCTCGCCGGGGGTGTCGCCCATGCGCATCGACAGGGCGATGCGGTTGCGCGGGATGTCCACCTCCATGACCTTGACCTTGACCACGTCGCCGGCCTTGACCGCTTCGTGCGGGTCTTTGATGAACTTCTCCGACAGCGCCGAGATATGCACCAGACCGTCCTGGTGCACGCCGATATCGACGAAGGCGCCGAAGTTGGTCACGTTGGTCACCACGCCTTCGAGCATCATCCCCAGTTTGAGGTCGTTGAGGGTTTCCACGCCTTCCTGGAATTCGGCAGTCTTGAACTCCGGGCGCGGGTCGCGGCCGGGCTTTTCCAGCTCACTCAAGATATCGCCGATGGTCACCAAGCCGAACTTGTCATCGGTGAACTGCTTCGGATCGAGGCGCTTGAGAAAGCTCGAGTCACCGATCAGCGAGCGGATATCGCGGCCGGTGTCGGCAGCGATGCGCTGTACCAGCGGGTAGGTTTCCGGGTGCACGGCGGAAGCGTCCAGCGGGTTGCTGCCGTTCATCACGCGCAGGAAGCCGGCGGCCTGTTCGAAAGTCTTGTCGCCCAGGCGCGGCACCTTGAGCAGGTCGGCGCGGCTGTTGAACGCGCCGTTGGCGTCGCGGAAGGCGACGATATTCTGCGCCAGGGTCGCATTCAGCCCGGAGATGCGCGCGAGTAGGGCGGCGGAAGCGGTGTTCACATCCACGCCGACGGCGTTTACGCAGTCCTCGACCACCGCATCCAGCGAGCGCGCCAGCTTGAGCTGCGACACGTCGTGCTGGTACTGGCCGACGCCGATGGATTTCGGGTCGATCTTCACCAGTTCGGCCAGCGGATCTTGCAGGCGGCGGGCGATGGACACCGCGCCGCGCAGCGACACGTCCATATCGGGGAATTCCTTGGCGGCCAGCTCGGAAGCCGAGTACACCGAGGCACCGGCTTCACTGACCATGACCTTGGTCAGGTTCAGCCCCGGCAGCTTCTTGATCAGGTCGGCAGCCAGCTTGTCGGTCTCGCGGCTGGCGGTGCCGTTGCCGATGGAGATCAGGTCGACACTGTGTTTGGCACAGAGCTTGGCGAGGATTGCCAGGGTGCCGTCCCAGTCGTTGCGCGGCGCGTGTGGGTAGACGGTGGCGGTTTCCAGCACCTTGCCGGTGGCATCGACCACGGCCACCTTGCAGCCGGTGCGCAGGCCCGGGTCGAGTGCCAGGGTGGCGCGTGGGCCGGCCGGCGCGGCCAGCAGCAGGTCGTGCAGGTTGCGCGCAAACACGTTGATCGCTTCGTCTTCCGCTGTTTCGCGCAGTTCGCCGAACAGGTCGGTTTCCAGGTGGGTGTAGAGTTTGACCTTCCAGGTCCAGCGCACCACTTCACCCAGCCATTTATCGGCGGCGCGGCCACGGGCGCTGATGCCGAAGCGCTCGCCGATCATGCTTTCGCACGGGTGCATCGTGCCGGGCAGCTCGTCGCCTACTTTCAGGCTGGCGCTGAGGATGCCCTCGTTACGTCCACGGAAAATCGCCAGGGCGCGGTGCGACGGGGCGCCCTTGAGCTTCTCGTCGTGCTCGAAGTAATCGCGGAACTTCGCCCCTTCGTTCTCTTTGCCAGCGACTACACGGGCGCTGAGGGTGGCGTTGTCCTTGAGGAAGCTGCGCAGGCTGGCCAGCAGGTTGGCGTCTTCGGCGAAGCGCTCCATGAGGATGTACTTGGCGCCCTCGAGCACGGTCTTGATGTCGGCAAAGCCCTTGTCGGCGTTGATAAAACGCTCGGCTTCGCTTTCCGGCGTCAGTGTCGGGTCATTGAACAGTGCGTCGGCCAGTTCGCCGAGGCCGGCTTCCAGGGCGATTTGGCCCTTGGTGCGGCGCTTCTGTTTGAACGGCAGGTAGAGGTCTTCCAGGCGCGTCTTGGTGTCGGCCAGGTTGATTTCGCGGCTCAGCTCGGGGGTCAGTTTGCCCTGCTCCTCGATGCTGGCGAGGATGCTGGCGCGACGCTCGTCCAGTTCGCGCAGGTAGCGCAGGCGCTCTTCCAGGGTGCGCAGCTGGGTGTCGTCGAGGCTGCCGGTGACCTCTTTACGGTAGCGTGCGATAAACGGCACGGTCGAGCCTTCGTCGAGCAGCGCCACGGCGGCGGCGACCTGTTGCGGGCGTACGCCCAGTTCTTCGGCGATGCGGTTGTTGATGCTGAGCATAGGAAAAGCTACCCACACGGAAACGAAAAACCGGCCACGCAGAGCACGGGCCAGGCACGAAAGCCGCGCATTATAAACACTGCCCGGCAACGCACCGGGAACCCGTCCGGGAAAAATCTGCTAACAATGGCTTACCCGTCGGCCATGGCTCCTGAGCCATAATGCCGGCTATTGCACACTGCCAGCGCGTCCGCGCCCGGCGGATGCCTGGACAAGGAGCCCTGAATGAGCAGCACTGCACTTCCCGTTGAAGGCGAGAAAATCCTTATCGTCGATGACGACGCGCGCCTGCGTCGCCTGCTTGAGCGCTTCTTTGACGAGCAGGGCTACCGCGTGCGTGCGGTGGAAAACGTCGAGCAGATGGATCGCCTGCTGGCCCGCGAGCTGTTCAACCTGGTGGTGCTTGACCTGATGCTGCCGGGTGAGGACGGCTTGTCCGCCTGCCGCCGTCTGCGCGAGGCGAACAATCAGGTGCCGATCATCATGCTCACCGCCAAGGGCGACGAAGCCAGCCGGATCCAGGGCCTGGAGCTGGGTGCTGACGATTACCTGGCCAAGCCGTTCAACCCGCGCGAGCTGCTGGCGCGGATCAAGGCCGTGCTGCGCCGTCAGGCGCCGGTCGTGCCGGGCGCGCCGGGTAGCGAAGACGAGAGCGTGAGTTTCGGTGACTACGAGCTGTCCCTGGCCACCCGCGAACTGAAGAAGGGTGAGGAAGTGCATATGCTCACCACCGGCGAGTTCGCCGTGCTCAAGGCGCTGGTGCAGCACGCCCGTGAGCCGCTGACCCGCGACAAGCTGATGAACCTGGCCCGTGGCCGCGAGTGGGACGCCCTGGAGCGCTCCATCGACGTGCAGATTTCCCGCCTGCGTCGGCTGATTGAGCCGGATCCGTCCAAGCCACGCTATATCCAGACGGTCTGGGGCGTGGGGTATGTGTTTGTGCCGGACGGCAATAAGTGATTCGTAGGTTGGCGCTGAGCGCAGCGAAGCCCAACGGTCTGTTCGCGAGCCTTGTGTTGGGCTTTGTCGCTGCGCGCCTCAACCCAACCTACATCGAGTTGTGATGAAAACCCCTCTCTGGTTCCCGCAAAGCTTTTTCGCCCGCACGCTGTGGCTGGTGCTGATTGTGGTGCTGTTCTCCAAGGCGCTGACCCTGGTTTATCTGATGATGAACGAGGACGTGCTGGTGGATCGGCAGTACAGCCACGGTGCGGCGCTGACCCTGCGCGCCTACTGGGCGGCGGACCCGGAAGACCGCGCGACCATCGCCGAGGCCGCCGGGCTCACCCGTGTGCCGCATGAGCAGGTGCCGGCCACCGAGCAGCACTGGCCCTACAGCGAGATTTTCGAGCGGCAGATGCGCACCGAGCTGGGCCCGGACACCGAGGTGCGGGTGCGCGCCAAGAGCCCGCCGGCGCTTTGGGTGCATGCACCGAGCCTGGGTAATGACTGGCTGCGGGTGCCGCTGTACCCGCACCCGCTGCGTGGTCAGCGGATCTGGAGCGTGCTCGGCTGGTTCCTCGCCATTGGCCTGTTATCGACGGCGGCGGCGTGGATTTTCGTGCGGCAGCTCAATGCACCGCTGAAACGCCTGGTGTTTGCTGCGCGGCAACTCGGCAAGGGCCGCAGCGTAAGGCTGCCGGTCGGTGATACACCGAGCGAAATGACCGAGGTGTACCGCGCTTTCAACCAGATGGCCGAGGATGTTGAGCAGGCTGCCCGTGAGCGTGAGCTGATGCTGGCCGGGGTGTCGCATGACCTGCGTACGCCGCTGACCCGCCTGCGCCTGTCCATGGAGTTCCTCAACACCGATTCGGAGCTGACCGAGGATATGGTCCGCGATATCGAGGACATGGATGCCATTCTCGACCAGTTCCTCGCCTTTATCCGCGACGGCCGTGACGAGCCGCTGGAGCAGCTCGACCTGCTGGAGCTGATCCGCGAGGTGGTGGCGCCCTACAACCAGAAGCAGGAAATGGTGCGTCTGTGCCTGGAGCCCGTGCCGGCCTTTCCCCTGCGCCGGGTGTCGCTCAAGCGCCTGCTGGTCAACCTGATCGAGAATGCCCTGCGCTACGGCTGCAATGCCGTCGAGGTGGCGGTTTCCCTGTCGAGCGATCACAGCGCGCCCTACGTGGTGCTCAGTGTGCTGGATCGCGGTACGGGGATTGATCCGGCCGAGCTGGGCAGCATCTTCAATCCCTTTATTCGCGGCGATCGTGCCCGCGGTGGGCAGGGCGCGGGCCTGGGCCTGGCCATCGTCAAGCGCATTGCGGCGCTGCACGGTGGCAGTGTCGAGTTGCGCAACCGCTCCGGCGGCGGCCTGGAAGCCCGGGTATGCCTGCCGCTGGGCCTGCTGTTGCCGCGCGACGCCGTCTAGGGGCGCTGGCATACTGTCATCGTTGCGCTGAACTATGCTCTATCAGCGTCATGACATGAGGTCAGCATGCCTGTCGTTCCAGCCCGCCTTTCTGCATGGACTTGGTTGCTGCCGCTGCCACTGCTCCATATTGCCACCTGGTTTTCCCTGGCGACCCAATTCACTGACGGGGCGGCGCTCTGGTACCTGCCATTTGCCCTGGCCCTGGTGTTGGTGCTCTGGTGGGGGCCGCGGGTGTTGCTGGCGGTGTACCTCAATGCGCTGCTTTGTGTGCCGCTGTGGGACCTGGACTGGCGCTTGGCGCCGCTCTATGCCATCCCGGAAACCCTCGGGGTAACCCTGGCTTGGCTGCTGTTACGGCTGCGCCCGTTCGACCCGGCGCTGCCTGATCTTGGCCACCTGCTGCGCCTGATGCTGCTGGGCGTGTTGCTCCCGGCCATCCCCATGTCGATTGGCGTGCAGGGCAATCTCTGGCTGACCGGGCATATTCCGCTGTCGATGCTGCCGTCCGGCAGCATGACGTTGTGGCTGGCCGATAGCCTGACCGCGCTGGCACTGGCCATTCCGCTGCTGGTATACCTCACCCCTTGGCTACGGCGGCATGGCTGGCTACGTGGCCGCGCGCTTGCCGGCAGTGAACAGGTGCCCCAGGTGCTGCGGCAGTTACCGCCCTGGCCGTTGTTGCTGCTCTTGCTGCTGGGCTTGCCCTGGCTGCTCGGCGTATTGCCATTGATCCTGAACCTGCCGCTGCTGGGCGTGATGATGCTGGGGCTGGCCCTGGTCTGGGGCTTTGCCGGCGGCGTATGTGGGGCCATATTGAGTGTGCTGATGGTGCTGATCCTGCCGCTGTTGCGCGGCCTCGGCGATACCAACGCGTGGCTCGACCCGCAGCGTCTGGAGCTGCATTTCAGCGTGCTGCTGTTCATGATCGCCGCCCTGCTGGTGGGGCGCAGCCTCAGTGACTTGCGCCAGGCCCTGGCGCGCAGTGCGCAGATGCAGCAACAGCTGGCCCTGGCCAATCTGGCACTGGAAGCTAGCCCGCTGGGGGTGATCATCGCCGATGCGCGTCAGCCCTCCTTGCCGCTGATCTACTGCAACCCGGCCTTCGAGCAGATCACCGGCTACACCCGTACGGAAACCCTGGGCAACAACTGGAACTTTCTGCTGCGTGATGATCATCAGCAACAGGGGGTCAGCCGTTTGCAACAGGCGGTGCGTGATGGCGTGGCCTGCGATGTGGTTCTGCGCAGTTACCGCAAGGATGGCCAGCAGTTCTGGAACGAACTGACCCTGGCGCCGATGCGCGACGAGCAGGGCATCAGCCATTATGTTGCGTTGCAGAGTGATGTGACGGCTCGCGAACAACTGGCCAGCCAGGTGCGCCTGCAGAGTGACGAACTGCTCAAGCAGAGTTACCTGTTCAGTCAGACCGAGCACATCGCCAACCTCGGTGGCTGGGTGCTGAATATGCCGCAGCAGACCATGGACTGGAGCGCTGGCTGCTTCCGCATCTACGAACTGGACCCGAAAAACGGCACGCCCGACCTCAACGAAGCACTGAGTTACCTGGATGCCAGCGGCCGGGTACAGGCCGAGCAGACCCTGCAGCAATTGATCGATGGTCAGGAGCAGTTCGACATCGAGGTGCGCCTGCTTACCGCCAAGGGCAAGACACGCTGGTTGCGTATCCGCGGTATCAGCGAGCGCGACGGCAGCGAACTGGTGCGGGTGTATGGCGCATTGCAGGATGTCAGCGCGCGCAAATATGCCGAGCAGCAGTTGCGCGAGCGTGATGAACGTCTACGGCTGTTCTTCGAAGCCCCGCTGATCGGCATGGCCCTGACCAGCCCGAGTTTTGCCTGGGAGGAGGTCAACCACAAGCTCTGCAGCATCCTCGACTGTAGCCGCGAGCAGCTGTTGGCCAGCAGCTGGGAGAGCCTGTCGCTGGAGGACGATCTGCTGGTCGAGCAGCCGCTGCTGGATCAGGTGCTCAGCGGTGAGCGTGAAGGCTTCGAGCTGGAGAAGCGCTTTCGCCGCGCCGACGGCAGCCTGGTGCATACCCGCGTCAGCCTGCGTGCCGTGCGCCACAGCACCGGGCGGGTGCGCATGTTCCTGTTGCTGGTGGAAGACATCAGCGAGCGTCTGCAGGCCGAAGCGCGCTACCGCACCATCGTCGAGAACGCGCCGGAAGCGATCATGCTGTTTGACCTGCACGGCACGCTGGTCGAGTGCAACGAGAATGCCTTGCGCCTGCTGCGCTATAGCCGTGAAGAAATTGCCAGCAAGCGCGTGTTTGAACTGAGCCCAGGCAAGCAGGCCGACGGCCAACTGACGGCCGAGCTGGGCCGGGTTTATTTGCAACGTGCGATGGCCGGCGAGGCGCCGGTCTTCGAATGGTTGCACCGTGACAGCGCTGGCCGGCAGATTCCCTGTGAAGTGCGTCTGGTGCGCATGCCGGGCGAGCCGGTGCTGATTCGCGGCAGCGTCACCGATATTTCCGAGCGGCAGCGTTATCAGCGTGAGATCGAGCGACTGGCCTTCAGTGATGAGCTCACCGGGCTGCCCAACCGGCGCCTGCTGCTCGACCGCCTGCAACATGCCATGGACCGCGAGCTGCGCGAGAACACCCTGGGCGCCTTGCTGTTTATCGATCTGGATCACTTCAAAACGGTCAACGACAGCCTGGGTCACCTGGTCGGCGACGGACTTTTGCGCGAAGTCACGGCGCGCCTGGCCAGCGGCCTGCGCGCCGAAGACACCCTGGCGCGGATGGGCGGCGACGAATTTGTGGTGCTGCTCGAAGGGCTCGACAGCAACCCGCAGCTGGCCGCCGAGTCCGCCGCGATCACTGCCGAGAAACTGCTGAAAAGCCTGGTCGGCACCTGCTGGATCGACGGCCATGAGCTGTCCATCAGTGCCAGTATCGGCATCGCCCTGCATCCGTTTGGCAGCCAGCTGGCCTCCGATGTACTGAAGCAGGCAGATACCGCGATGTACCGGGCCAAACAGGGCGGGCGCAATGCGCTGCACTTCTTCGCCCCGGAAATGCAGGCGGCTATCGACCAGCGCCTGCAGCTGCAGAGCGAGTTGCGTCAGGCCGTGCAGCGCAATCAGCTTTATCTGGTGTTCCAGCCACAGTTGGCCCTGAGTACCGAGCGAGTGACCGGTGCCGAGGTGCTGCTGCGCTGGGTGCACCCGGAGCGTGGCGAAATCATGCCGGCGGACTTTATCCCGTTGGCCGAAGAAACCGGGCTGATCGAAGAGCTGGGCGGCTGGGTGCTGGAACAGGCCTGTGCGACCCTCGCGCGCTGGCTACCGCAGTGGCCGCAGCTGGTTCTGGCGGTCAATCTCAGCCCACGCGAATTGCGCCAGCGCAGCTGCGTGACGCGGATCAGTGAGTGCCTGCAGCGCCATCAGGTGCCAGCCACGGCGCTGGAGTTGGAGATTACCGAGGGCGTGCTGCTGGAAGATGTCGAACAGTGCATCAGCAATATGCAGGCGCTCAAGGCGCTCGGCGTGCGTTTCGCCATCGACGACTTCGGCACCGGCTACTCCTCACTCACCTACCTCAAGCGTCTGCCGCTGGATCGCTTGAAGATCGACCGCAGCTTTACCTGGGACATGGACGGTGAAGACGGCAGCGGTCTGATGCTGGTGCAGACCATTCTGGTGATCGCCCGCAACCTGGGTCTGGAATGCGTGGCCGAAGGTATCGAGAGCCAGTGGCAACTCGACTGCCTGCGTCAGCATGGTTGTTCGCTGGGGCAGGGTTACCATTTCAGTCGACCATTGAAGGAGGCGGATTTTCAGGCCTGGTTGGAACAGCGCCAGCTGTAGGCTCGAGCATGCGTTTCGGCATCCCTGCCGCGTCCTGTAGTGATCTGCAATACCGGCCCGGCCATCCTTGGCCGTGCGTTCGCCGGGGCGAAGCATGCTTCGCCTATATCCGGCTCACCCCTTACCCTTGGTGCGCGTCAGGTGGGGGCCGCCGTTCTTCTCGATGTACTGGATGATCATCCCGGCAACGTCCTTGCCGGTGGTGGTTTCAATGCCTTCCAGGCCCGGCGATGAGTTCACCTCCATCACCAGTGGGCCGTGGTTGGAGCGCAGGATATCCACCCCGGCCACGCTCAGCCCCATCACCTTGGCCGCGCGGATGGCAGTCATGCGTTCTTCCGGAGTGATCTTGATCAGGCTGGCGCTGCCGCCACGGTGCAGGTTGGAGCGAAATTCGCCGGGCTTGGCCTGACGTTTCATCGCTGCAATCACCTTGTCGCCGACCACGAAACAGCGGATGTCCGCGCCGCCGGCTTCCTTGATGTATTCCTGCACCATGATGTCCTGCTTGAGGCCCATAAAGGCCTCGATCACCGACTCGGCGGCAGTGGCGGTTTCGCACAGCACCACGCCGATGCCCTGGGTGCCTTCCAGCACTTTGATCACCAGCGGTGCGCCGTTGACCATCTGGATCAGGTCGGCAATGTCATCCGGCGAGTGGGCAAAACCGGTGACCGGCAGGCCGACGCCGCGGCGCGACAGCAGTTGCAGCGAGCGTAGTTTGTCCCGTGAGCGGGCGATGGCCACCGACTCGTTGAGCGGAAAAACGCCCATCATCTCGAACTGACGCAGTACGGCGCAGCCGTAGAAGGTCACTGAGGCACCGATGCGCGGAATCACCGCATCGAAGCCTTCCAGCGGTTTACCGCGGTAATGGATCTGCGGCTTATGGCTGGCGATGTTCATGTAGGCGCGCAGGGTATCGATCACCACCATCTCGTGGCCGCGCAACTGTCCGGCTTCAACCAGGCGGCGGGTGGAATACAGGCGCGGGTTGCGCGACAGCACGGCGATCTTCATTGGGCACCAGAAGGGTCAGCAAGGGTGGGTTTGTTTTGTACGTAGCTCAGCGCCGGGTTGACCAGCAGTTGCCCGGCAATCAGCGCTTTGGAGCCAAGCAGCACGCGGTAGCGCATGGTCTTGCGGCAGGTCAGGGTGAACTCCACCGGCCATTCGCGCTCACCCAGGGTCAGGGTGGTGCGGATGACGTAGCGCGACTGACTCTGGCCGTTGGAGCTTTTGATGGTCTTTACCGACACCAGCTGTGCCTCGCAGCGATGTCGGCGTTGCACCAGGGTGCCGAGGTGCGCGGTGAAGCGTACCCAGGGCTGGCCATCGCGGTCGAACGGCTGGATATCGCTGGCGTGCAGGCTGGACGTGCTGGCCCCGGTATCGATCTTGGCGCGCAGGCCGACCATGCCCAGTTCCGGCAGGTTGATCCATTCGCGCAGGCCGATGACGCCAAGTTGGTCAAAAGTCTTCAAAGGGCAGTTCCAGGCTATTTGCGGGCATTCTAGTTGGCACGTGTGACAACTGCATCAGGCAAAATGTCCGCCTGCACAGTGTGATCAGCGAGGGCTGGATGAGCGAGAAACAAGACGACAAGGTGCGCCTGGACAAATGGCTGTGGGCCGCGCGTTTCTATAAAACCCGCGCCCTGGCCAAGGCCGCCATCGAAGGCGGCAAGGTGCATCACCGCGGCGAGCGCTGCAAACCGGGCAAGGAGCCGAAGGTGGGTGACGTCTATGTGATCCGCACCGGCTTTGAGGAGCGCAGCGTGGTGGTGCAGGCGTTGTCCGTGGTGCGGCGTGGCGCGCCAGAGGCGCAGGCATTGTATGCCGAAACCGCCGAGAGCATCGTGCGCCGCGAGCAGGCCGCCGCCCAGCGCAAGGCCGGGGCATTGGGGATGCAGACCGAGGGTCGGCCAAGCAAGAAGCAGCGCCGGCAGATTCACGATTTCAACGAGCGGCAGGATGGCGGCCTGCGCCATCCCTGGGCGGATGAAGAGAACTAGCGCCCGCTGATCACACTCAGGCAGCCCAGCAGGGGCAGCTTGGCCAGGCTTTGCAGCAGTGGCTGGGTGACATACTCCAGCCACTCGCTGGCTTTGTAGGCAAACGGCGTAAAGCAGCTCCAGGCCAGGGCCAGTGTGGCCAGGAACACGCCGCCGACCAGCGCATCCGAGCCCCAGTGTGCGCCGGCTACCAGACGCGGCAGCATAAAGATCACGGCCATCGTCCAGACCAGCAACAAACGCCAGTTGCGCGCAAAAAAGCTCATAAACATTGCCCAGATCAACAGCACAGAGGCGTGATCACCGGGGAAGCTGCGGGTAGCGCTGTCTTTCATATCCCAGCGTTCTTCCCAGGCTGGGAACAGTTCAGTCAGCCGCGCGGCGCCTTCCACCACCAGCGATGCGCTTGGGCGCTGCCAGCCCATCAGCTTGACCAGCTCGGCAAAGCCGACGCGAAACAGCAGCATCACGAACAGCGCGGCGAGAAAGGCGTACAGCGCTTTACGTACCTGAGCGGCGCTAAATACCAGGTTGGCCTTGAGCATTACAGCCAGCATCAGCACGCCAACCCCCATGTCGACCGGGCGCATGCTGCCGATGGCCCAAACCTGTGCCCACAGGCCGGCGCCGTGCACGGGCTCGTTGAGCAGGGCAAACAGCTGCAGATCGAACTGGTCCCACAGCGCGCGGCTCGGTGCCCACAGCCAGCTGGCGAGCAGCAGCAGGGCGACGATATGGCAGGCAATCAGCGGGCGGATACGCCACTGCTGGTTAATAAAAGAAGGGGGCATGCAGTGGCATCCTTGTCATCTGTAAGGGATTAAAGCGGCGGGCATGCTAGGGATTCAGTCCTTGAATTGCAAAGATTCGCGCTGCCTTTTGTCGTCAACTGTGACCCGGGTTGGTATCGATAGCTTCTGCCCGCAGGGCTGATAGATAAGAGGCGCTTGGTCGGTTGGGCGTTTGCGCCTAAAATCGCGGGCCGAAACACATTCAGTGAAATTGGCATGTCTGATTTTTCCCAACGCTTCTTGTTCGATGACAGCGATATTCGCGGCGAGCTGGTCGGCCTGACCGACAGTTACGGCCACGTGCTGGCCAAACATGACTACCCGCAGCCGGTCGCCCAGTTGCTCGGTGAACTGCTGGCGGCCGCCTCGCTGCTGATCGGCACCCTGAAATTCGACGGCCTGCTGATCCTCCAGGCGCGCTCCTCCGGTGCCGTACCGCTGCTGATGGTCGAATGCTCCAGCGACGGCGAGTTGCGTGGCATTGCCCGCTACCATGCCGAGCAGATCGCCGCCGATGCCAACCTGCGCGAGCTGATGCCCGATGGCGTACTGGCCATGACCGTCGACCCGAAAGCCGGGCAGCGTTACCAGGGCATCGTTGATCTGGAAGGAGACACCCTGGCCGATTGCCTGACCAATTACTTCGCCACCTCCGAGCAGCTGCCTACGCGCTTCTGGCTCAACGCCGATGGCCAGCGTGCGCGCGGCCTTCTGCTGCAGCAGTTGCCGGCTGACCGTCTGAAGGAAGCCGATGAGCGCGAAGCCAGCTGGCAGCACGCCATGGCCCTGGCCGACACGCTGAAGGCCGAGGAACTGCTCGGGCTGGATAACGAGACTCTGCTGCACCGCCTGTATCACCAGGAAGCGCTGCGCCTGTTCGATCCGCGCGCCCTGCAATTTCGTTGCAGCTGTTCGCGTGAACGCTCCAGCCGCGCGCTGATCAGTCTCGGTCAGGCCGATGCTGAGGCGCTGGTGCAGGAGCATGGCGGCAGCGTAGAAATCGACTGCCAGTTCTGCAACGAGCGCTACCTGTTCGATGCCGCCGATGTGCTGCAACTGTTTATCGACGGCAGTACCGATGCGCCGTCAGACACGCGCCACTAAGGCGCGCGGCTCTAAATCGATGCGCGGAGAACTGATCAGAGGCTGCACCCGCAGCTAAATTTTTCTGGCATAATCCGCGCACTTTTTCGCTGTAGTAGTGCTCCGCTTTCTACTACAAAACGTTCGGAAGACTCGGCCACGTGGCCGACGGGGATCCACATGACGCAAGCCAACAACGCCGTGTACACCGACATCAGCGCCGCCCAACTGGTCGAAGAAGCCCTTCGTCGCGGTGAAGGCGAGCTGGCCGCCAATGGCTCGCTGGTCGTACGTACAGGCCATCGCACGGGTCGTTCTCCGGCTGACCGCTTCATCGTGCAAGAGCCGAGCACCGAGGCGAAAATCGCCTGGGGCGCAATCAACCGTCCGTTCCCGGCTGACAAGTTCGACGCCCTGTGGGACCGCGTGCAGGCGTTCTCCGATGCCCAGGACAGCTTCGTTTCCTACGTTCATGTAGGTTCTGCCGACGCACACTACCTGCCGGTCAAGATGACCACCGCCACCGCCTGGCAGAACCTGTTCGGCCGTTGCCTGTTCATCAACCCGGAGCAGTACAACCCGGCCGGCAAAGACGAGTGGCAGATCCTCAACGTTGCCAACTTCGAGTGTGTACCTGAGCGTGACGGCACCAACTCCGATGGCTGCGTGATCCTCAACTTCGCCGCCAAGAAAGTCCTGATCGCCGGCATGCGTTACGCCGGTGAAATGAAAAAAGCCATGTTCAGCGTGCAGAACTTCCTGCTGCCGGACGCCGACGTGCTGCCGATGCACTGCGCCGCCAACATCGGTGAAGAAGGCGACGTGACCCTGTTCTTCGGTCTGTCCGGCACCGGCAAGACCACCCTGTCTGCTGACCCGAGCCGCTACCTGATCGGCGACGACGAGCACGGCTGGGGTGTGGGTGTGGTGTTCAACATCGAAGGCGGTTGCTATGCCAAGTGCATCGACCTGTCCGAGAAGAACGAGCCGGTGATCTGGAAAGCCATCCAGTTCGGCGCCGTACTGGAAAACGTCGTCCTCGACGAAAACCGCGTACCGAACTACGCCGACGACAGCCTGACCCAGAACAGCCGTGCGGCCTATCCGCTGGAGCTGGTCGAGAAGCGCAGCGAGAAGAACCTCGGTGGCGAGCCGAACGCGGTGATCTTCCTGACCTGCGACCTGACTGGCGTGCTGCCGCCGGTGTCGATCCTCAACGAAGAGCAAGCGGCTTACCACTTCCTCTCCGGTTACACCGCGCTGGTCGGTTCCACCGAAATGGGCAGCGGCGGCGGCATCAAGTCGACCTTCTCCACCTGCTTCGGCGCACCGTTCTTCCCGCGTCCGGCTGGCGAGTACGCTGAGCTGCTGATCAAGCGTATCCGTGGTTTCAACTCCAAAGTCTATCTGGTCAACACCGGCTGGACCGGCGGTGGCTACGGCGTGGGCAAGCGCTTCAACATCCCGACCACCCGTGGCGTGATCGCAGCGATTCAGAGCGGCGCGCTGATCGGTGCGGAAACCGAGCTGCTGCCGATCATCAACCTGAGCGTGCCGAAGTCGGTACCGGGCGTTGAAACCAACCTGCTCAACCCGCGCAACACCTGGGAAGACAAGAACGCCTACGACGAAGCGGCGAAAGGCCTGGCTGGTCTGTTCATCGACAACTTCAAGAAGTTCGATGTGTCCGACGCCATCCGCAACGCCGGCCCGCAACTCTAAGTTGTAAGCGCCGTACCGAAAAAACCGCCGAGATCGGCGGTTTTTTTATGCATGGCAAATTAAGCATCAATCTGTTGGAGGCGCTCTAGCGGCGAGTTTCTAAGAACTTGTCGCGGCTAAAGCCCCTCCCACGGAGCCATGTGCGATAAGAAACGGAAAAGCCGCCCGGAGGCGGCTTTGGGTGCGTATCTGCTAAGAGATCAGGCACGTTTGCGAGTGTTGCGCGTTGCATTGTTGCTCAGGTGGCCGCTCTGCACGGCCTGGCTGTTGCTATGGGCTGTCTCGGGCCACAGCGCTAACGGGGTTGGCAACTCAGGCGATTTCCGGGGCCGTTGTCTGCAACTGTCGACTTCAGCATGACTGGCTACTGCCAGGTAGGTGTCGATATGTCGCGGGTGAGCACTGGCGCTTTCGAGTTGTATGGCGGCGTTAGGTCTATGGTTTGGCATCACTCACGGCGAACCTGAGTTGTCCCGCCAGACTGCGCATCGGCCTGTTGCTGCGTCAGCTACTCCGGTTCTTCCGAGGTCTATGCTGCGCGGCCATCGGGCCTGGGTGGTGAGCGATCTAGTGGGTAACCGGCAAGCTGCCGCTGAAACCAGATACCTGCATACTCATCTCCTCTTTCACTTGCATGGTTTGAATGTACGCCAGAGTGGCCGATGCTGTTAGTTGGATTGGCAATAGCGGCGCGGCTTGTAGGAATCAATCATTGTTTGCCGCCCGTGCGGTCAATGGAGTGACAGCCATGAGTACCCTGGAACGTGTATTTGGCTTCAAGCAATTGCGCCCCGGTCAGGAGCGCGTGGTGACGGCTGTACTCGCTGGCCGTTCGGCGGCGGCGATCTTCCCCACTGGGTCGGGCAAGTCCCTGTGCTACCAGCTGCCGGCGCTGCATCTGCCGCACCTGACCCTGGTGGTCTCGCCCTTGCTGGCGCTGATGCAGGACCAGCTGGCGTTTCTGCATAGCCGTGGCATCAGCGCTGCGAGTATCGATTCGGCGCAAAGCCGCGAGGAGGCCAGCGCGGTAATGGCGCGGGCGAAATCCGGCGAGCTGAAGATTCTGATGATCTCGGTCGAACGGCTGAAAAACGAGCGTTTTCGCAACTTTATCGCCCAGGTGCCGATCTCTCTGCTGGTGATCGACGAGGCGCACTGTATTTCCGAGTGGGGGCACAACTTCCGCCCGGATTACCTCAAACTGCCTGACTATCAGCGCCAGTTCGGCATCCCGCAGGTGCTGCTGCTTACTGCCACGGCCACGCCGCCGGTGATTGCCGATATGCAGCAGAAGTTCGCCATCGCCGCCGAGGATGTGGTCACTACCGGCTTTTATCGCGCCAACCTCAACCTACTGGTGGAGCCCGTCAGCGGCGCCGATAAGCAGCGCCGTCTGGAGCAGTGGCTGGGCGCCAAAGTCGGGCAGCCGAGCATCGTTTACGTGACCCAGCAGAAGACCGCCGAACAGGTGGCCGCACGCCTGAGCCAGCGCGAAATTGCCGCCAGCGCCTATCACGCCGGCATGGCCTCTGATGCGCGCGAGGCGATTCAACGGCAGTTTATGGCCGGGCAGATCAACTGCATCGTTGCCACCATCGCCTTCGGCATGGGTATCGACAAGGCGGATATCCGCAATGTGCTGCACTTCGACCTGCCGAAATCCATCGAGAATTACAGCCAGGAAATCGGTCGCGCCGGCCGCGATGGCCAGCCTTCCGATTGCCTGGTGCTGGCCAATCGCGACAGCCTCAACGTGCTGGAAAACTTCGTGTATGGCGATACGCCGGAGCTGGACGGCATTCGCTGTGTACTCGAAGAACTGCTGAATAGCAGCCAGAACGGCGAATGGGAGCTGATGCTTAACCAGCTCTCCGAGCAGAGCAATATTCGTCAGCTGCCGCTGAAGACCCTGTTGGTGCAATTGGAGTTGCGCGGGATCATCGCTCCGCGTTACGCCTATTTCGCCGAATATCGCTTCAAATACTTGCTGGAACCCGAAGCCCTGCTGGAGCAGTTCGAGGGTGAGCGGCGGCAGTTTGTCGAGGCATTGATCAGCACCTCACAGCGCGCGCGAACCTGGTGCACCGTGGATTTCGACCAGCTCTATCAACAGCACCAGGCCGAGCGGGGCCGGGTGATCAAAGCCCTGGATTATTTCCAGGAAAAGGGTTGGGTCGAGCTGGAAAGCAAGCAGATGACCGAGGTCTACGCGTTGCTTGAACCAGGCTTTGACCCGGCAGCCTTGAGCGTTGAACTGCATGGCTATTTCAGCCAGCAGGAAGCCAGCGAAATCAGCCGGATTCACGCCATGCTCGCGCTGTTTGCCAGCGAGCAGTGCCTGAGCCAACGCTTGGCTGCCTATTTCGGTGACGCCAACGCGCCGCAGCAGTGTGGGCATTGTTCGGTATGCCGTGGGCAGGTGGCCCGGCTGCCCGAGCCGCCCGCGCTGCCGCCGCTGGCGGAGCTGGATAGGCAGGTGCTCTGTGACGGCTTTGTGCGCAAGCATCAGGAGTTCAAGGGCGTTGCGCCGAGCAGCGAATGCCTGACGCGCTACCTTTGCGGCATCAGCGTGCCGCTGTTCACCAAGCTCAAGGCGCGCCAGTTCAGCGGCTTTGCAGCGTTGGAGGCTTACCCTTATGCTGCAGTGCGCGAGTGGCTGATCGCTCAGCGCGGCTAGTGGCTACTCGCCGATATCCTCGTTCCACAGCGTCGGTTGGGCGGCGATAAAGTCCTGCATCAGGTGCAGGCATTCCGTGTTGTGCAGTACGTCGAGCTGCACGCCGCGTTCGCGCAGCAGCGCTTCTTCGCCGAGGAAGGTCTGGTTCTCGCCGATGATCACTTTGGGGATGCCGTACAACAGGATCGCCCCGCTGCACATCGCGCAGGGCGAAAGGGTGGTGTAGAGCACCGACTCGCGGTAGGTCTGCGCGCTCTGCCGGCCGGCGTTTTCCAGGGCGTCCATTTCACCATGGCGGATGGCGCTGCCCTGTTGCACGCGGCGGTTGTGGCCACGGCCAATGATCTGGCCGTTGTGCACCAGCACCGAGCCGATCGGGATACCGCCTTCGGCCAGGCCCTGGCGGGCTTCGTCGATGGCCGCTTGCATAAACTTGTCCATGGTTCGCCCCTCGCTATAACACCTCAGTTTATTTCTGCTGCGCGGCCTGGCCTTGGCTCAGGGTCCACTCCAGCACGTCGCGAGCCAATTGGTCGCCGGCCTGGCCGAATGCGTTGACCACTGCGGGCACCGAGGTGTCGTTGGCTGTCTGGCTGACTTCGAAGCGCCGGCTGGCGAGGATGCGCAGGCTGCCACTCTCGACCAGGCGCGCCTCGAACAGGATGCGCGCGGCCGGGCGGCCGTCTTGGTATTCACTGTGGAAGGCGCGCAGGTCACCGTCCAGTTCGAGGTCGGCCTGCAGGCGGCTGTCATCACTGCTGACGGCTTTGAGACGGCCGTCGTCGAGGAAGGCGTCGATCAGCCGGTCGCGCAGCAGCAGCGGTGCGCGGTCGCTCCAGCGCACGCCCTGGTAGGCGCTGATCTGGTCGCCTGGCGGCAATACGGCAATCCGCGTGCTATCGAGCAACTGGCTGCTATAGGGCTTGTTCACCCGCAGCGCCCAATCGGCGCTGGCGTCATGGCTGGGCAGGCTGCTGGCCGGCAGGCGGTAGATGCTCAGCACCTGGCTTTTCGGCAAGACCGAGCAGGCGGTCAGGCTGCCGACCAGCAGCAGGGCGGCGAGCAGGCGAAGACGGCTCATGGTTGAAACTCCTTGATGGTGTCGCTGCGCAGCAGGTAGCCAGCCGGGTCTTCTTCCAGGCGGCGGGCGAAGGAGCGCAGGGCGCTGAGGGTTTCGCGCAGTTCGACAATGGTCGGGCCCAGTTCGCCGATGCCTTGCATGCCGTTGTTGAGGGTGCTGTGGTTGTCTGCCAACAAGCGTTCGACGCTGCTGCTGCTGCGCTCCAACGAGGCCATCAGGCGATTGGCGCTGCTGACGGCGTCGTGGCCTGGGCCACTGAGCAACTGGTTGGCGTTGCGCATCAGGTTGGCGGCTTCCTGGCTGGCGCTGCTCATCTGTTGCAGGGCCTGACGCAGCTCGTCGCGCTGTTCGGCGACGCTGGCGCTGGTCTGCTCGATGTTGTCCAGGGTGCGCGAGATACGCCCGATATTCTCGCGGGAGAACAGCTGGTTGGCGCGGTTGAGCAAGCGGGTGACGCTGAGCACCAGGTCTTCACCATTGGACATCAGGCGGGTCAGCGGTGATCGATCTGCGATGATTTCTGCGCGCTGATCGCCCTTGCTGATCAGCATGGGACTTTCCGGGGTGCCGCTGTGCAGCTGGATCAGTGAGGCGCCGGTGATCCCGGTGATCGACAGGCGAGCGCGGGTGTCTTCTTTGATCGGTGTGCTGGCGCTGACGCGGATATGCGCGCGCACCTTGCGCGGATCGTTCGGGTCGAGGCGCAGGCTGATCACGTCGCCGACCTTGATGCCGCTGTATTGCACCGCGCTGCCGGCCGACAAACCGCTGACTGCCTCGTTGAAGATCACGTCAAAGTCGTGGGTTTCCTGGTCCGAGCTGGCCTTGCTCAGCCACAGGGCAAAGCCCAGGGCTGCGCTGACCATCAGCACGGTGAACAGGCCAATCAATACGTGGTGGGCACGCGGTTCCATCAGTGGCTCCCTGGCGCGCCGTTGGCGGCCTGTTCGGCTGCGCGTCCGCGCGGGCCGTGAAAATACTCGTGAATCCAAGGGTTGTCGGTGGCGGCTACAACGTCCAGGCGGTCTGCCACCAGCACGCGTTTTTCCGCCAGTACGGCCACCCGATCACAGATGGTGTAGAGGGTGTCGAGGTCATGGGTGACCAGAAATACGCTGAGGCCGAGGGCGTCGCGCAGGGTCAGGATCAATTGGTCAAAGGCCGCCGCGCCTATCGGGTCGAGCCCGGCGGTGGGTTCGTCGAGAAACAGGATGTCCGGTTCCAGGGCCAAGGCCCGGGCCAGGGCGGCGCGTTTGATCATGCCGCCAGACAGCTCGCTTGGATATTTGTCGCCCGCACCACGTGGCAGGCCGACCAGGGCCAGCTTGACCTGGGCCAGGCGCTCGGCGGCGGCACGGGTCAGGCCGGCATGTTCGATCAGCGGCAGGGCGGTGTTCTCGGTCACCGTCAGTGAGGAAAACAGCGCACCGCGCTGATACAGCACGCCAAACCGCCGCTCCAGCTGCGAGCGGCGTTCGGGTGGCAGGCTCAGCAGTTCTTCGCCAAATACCCTTACGGTGCCGGCGTTGGCCTGACGCAGGCCGAGAATGCAGCGCAGCAGCACTGATTTGCCGGTGCCCGAGCCGCCGACCACGCCGAGCACTTCACCGCGGTACAGGTCCAGGGCCAGCTCCTGGTGCACGGTCTGCGTACCGAAACGGTTGAGCAGGCCACGTACTTCGATGATCGCCTCGTTCGTCACCAGCCCATCTCCATCAGAAACAGCGCAGCCAGGGCGTCGAGCACGATCACCACGAAAATCGACTGCACCACGCTGGAGGTGGTGCGCTCGCCCACCGATTGCGCGCTGCCGGTAACCTTGAAGCCTTCCAGGCAGCCAATCACCGCAATCAGAAAGGCAAACAGCGGGGCTTTGGCCATGCCGACCAGAAAGTGCTTGAGGGCGATATTTTCCTGCAGCATGGCCAGGTACATGGCCGGCGGAATATCCAGGCTCAGGGCACAGACCACCGCGCCGCCGAGGATGCCGCTGAGCATGGCGATAAAGGTGAGGATCGGCAGGGCGATCAGCAGGGCGAACACCCGTGGCAATACCAAGAGCTCCAGAGGGCTCAGGCCCAGGGTGCGGATGGCATCGATTTCCTCGTTGGCCTTCATCGAGCCGATCTGCGCGGTAAAGGCGCTGGCGGTACGCCCGGCGATCAGAATGGCGGTGAGCAGCACGCCAAATTCGCGCAGGAAGGAGAACGCCACCAGGTCGACGGTATAGATGCTTGCGCCAAAGTCGGCGAGCACCGTGGCGCCGAGAAAAGCCACTACAGCGCCGACCAGAAAGGTCAGCAGGGCGACGATGGGCACGGCATTCAGGCCACTCTGCTGCAGGTGCGCCACCAGTGATGTGACGCGCCAACGACCGGGGCGCAGGAGGATGGCGAACATTGCCGCCAGGGTCATGCCGATAAAGCCGAGCAGGGCGATGCCCTGTTGCCAGAGCTCGTCGACGGCCTGACCGACCTGTCCGAAGAATTCGCGCCAGGCGGGGATGGGTTTGCTGGGCAGCGCATCGCCGGCTTCGGCAATCGCGGCGCCCACGGTCTGCAACAGGGCGCGGCGCTCGCTGGGCAGCCCCGGCGCATCGTTGGCCAGCTGTGCCAGGCGCTGGCTGCCAAGCAACTCCACCAGCAACGCCGCCCCGGCGGTATCCAGTGCGCCGAGGTCGTGTAGGTCAACACTGGCAGCGCTGTTCAACGTGCCGCGCAAGGCCAGCACTTCAGCTTCCAGGCGTGCGTAGTGAGGCAGCGTCCAGTCGCCGCCGATGCGCACCCCAGAAGGCGCATCCGTGCGGCTGGATTCAAGCGGCGTGATAAACGGGGCTGTGCTCATGCGCCACAGCTTAACCCTGTCGTTACGCTTACGCCCAGTGCCAAGGTGCAGGCTTAACCGTCTGCGGTGATTTCCGCAATCAGCTCCCGTAGCGCCGCCTCGGCATCCTCGTTGGCCACCTGGCAGGTGCCGGCGTTGGCGTGGCCACCGCCGTTGTAGCTCAGGCACAGTTCGCCGACATTGGTCTGTGAGCTGCGGTCGAGGATCGATTTGCCGATGGCGAACACGGTGTTCTGCTGTTTTACACCCCACATCACATGGATCGAGATATTGCACTGCGGGTAGAGGGCGTAGATGACGAAACGGTTGACCGCATAGATCGTCTCCTCGTTGCGCAAATCCAGCACCACCAGGTTGTGATAGGCCGTGGCGCAGCGTTGAATCTGTGCCTTGGCTTCGCGCTGGTGGTCCAGGTACAGGGTTACCCGCTCCTCGACATCCGGCAGGTTGAGGATTTCATCAATGCCGTGGGTCTGGCAGAAGTCGATCAACTGCATCATCAGCTGATAGTTGGAGATGCGGAAATCACGGAAGCGCCCGAGGCCGGTGCGCGCATCCATGATAAAGCTGAGCAGTTCCCAGCCCTGCGGGTCGAGGATGTCGTCGCGGCTGAATTGCGCGGCGTCGGCCTTGTCCACGGCCTCCATCATTTCATCCCAGTCACGTGGGAAAGCGTCGTGACCGCCGTAGTGCTTCCACATCACTCTGGCCGCCGAGGGGGCATCCGCATCGATCAGGTGATTGCTCGCCGGCTGGTTGCGGATGGTTTCGCTCAAGTGGTGATCGAAGGCCAGGTAGCAGCCAGGCACGTAGGGCAGGTTGGTGGTGATGTCATTGCTGGTGATGGCGACTTTGCCGTCCTGCATGTCCTTGGGGTGGACGAAGAGGATGTCGTCGATCAGCTTGAGGTGTTTGAGCAGGGCGGCGCACACCAGGCCGTCAAAATCACTGCGGGTGACCAAGCGGTAAGAACTGGACATAGAGCATCTCCGGAGCGGGCAAGCGGCGTGAGGAACGTACAGGCCCTGTTCAAGGTAGCACGCAGTTTGTCCCTCAGCCTGGGCGGTGTGACTGCGTTTCCAGGCAGTTGCAGGTCGACCTGAGGACAGCCATGGGCAGGCGATGGCCCTAGGCTGCGGCAGTTGTTCTACCGACCTTAGGAGCCAGCATGTCGCCAATTACCGTTCTGCGTGATACCCAGCCGATTCCACTGCTCGATGCGTGCAAATGGACGCGCATCGCCGGCGAGCCGCACACCGTCAACCTGAATGCCTACACCTCGGCCGATGGCAGCAAGATCATGGGCACCTGGATCTGCACGCCCGGCAAATGGCAGGTGGCCTATGAAAAATGGGAGTACTGCCACTTTCAGGAGGGCTACTGCATCATCACCCCGGAAGGCCAGGCACCGATTCATCTGCGGGCCGGCGATATCTTTATCGTCGAGCCGGGCATGAAAGGCACCTGGGAGGTGGTGGAAACCGTGCGCAAGTACTTTGTATTTGCCTGAGCCCGCTCAGGGTTTGAAGCTGCGCGCATCCTTGGCCCACACATCCAGCGCCGGCTTGATGTCCTTGAGGCGCAACTGGGTGCTGTCATTCTCCAGCTGCAGGCCATGGCCTTTGCGCACCACGCGGGCCATCGGCTGGCTGTTGCGGGCTTCGATGACTTCCAGTTCGACATAGATTTCCGTGTTCAGATCGCGGGTACCGGCGGCGGTGCTGGCCGCAGCGGCCAGCAGGGCGACCGGCACCACTTCATAGACCTTGAGCCCTTCCGGCGACAGGTTCACCGCTGTAATGGCCGAGCGCAGCACCAGGGTGTCGGCATCGGGGTGCTCGACAACCCGCATCCGTCCGGCCAGCTCCAGGCGCATGGCCTGCTGCAGGTAGAGGGCGATTTCATCCAGGGCCTGCTGACTGACCTGCGCATCGGGTGTTGGTGCCGGGTAGAACAGCGGCCGCTCCACCAGCACCGAACGGTAGTTCTCCGGCTTGAAGTCCGGTGAGACCCAGCGCATTACCGGGGCACCGCTGGCCGACTGCGCCGGCTGCAGTTGTGTGTAATCGCTGAGAAACCCTGAATACTGCGACGGGGTGGGCGTTTGGCTGGCGCATCCAGCCAGCAGCAGGGTGGCGGACAGGGCAAGAACGGGGGCGGTGAGCTTCATCGCAGCGGCCTCGGTTGGGGACAGTTGCCTAACTGTAGACCAGCCTTGAGCGCTGTTCTGCGTGGGCTAGTTGCGCCGGAAGACCAGGGCCTTGAGAGCGCTGTCAGGCTGGCTGTCGGGGAACTCCGGCGGGTTGGCCAGGCGTTCGCTAAAGCGCAGGCTGGGCGCCTCGCTGGCCATGGCCTGGATCAGGTAATCCGGGCCAATTTCCGGCTCGTTACTGCAGGCCAATACCACGCCGTTCGCATTCAACAGCTCGGGCAGGCGACGCAGCACCTTCGGATAATCCTTGCTCAGTACAAAGCTGCCGCGCTGGAAGGAGGGCGGGTCGATGATGATCAGGTCATAGGGGCCGTACTTGGCCACTTTGCCCCAGGACTTGAACAGGTCATGGCCGAGAAACACCACCTGGCTGAGATCGTGCCGGTTAAGCCGATGATTATCGCGACCCCGACTGAGCGCGGCGCGGGCCATGTCCAGATTGACCACCTGATGCGCGCCACCCGCCAATGCGGCCACGGAAAAGCCGCAGGTGTAGGCAAACAGGTTGAGCACGCGCTTGCCCTTCGCCTGGGCCTGCACCCATTGGCGACCATAGCGCATGTCGAGAAACAGCCCGCTGTTCTGCTTTTTGCCCAAATCGAGGCGATAGTGCAGGCCATGCTCGCAGATATCCCAGTGCTCGACCGGCTCGCCGAGCAGCCACTGGGTCGGGCTTTCCGGCAGGTAGCGCAGTTGCAGCAACAGGCTGTGTGCGCCGCTCTGCTGCCAGGCGGCGGATTGGCCGAGATCGAGCAGCATCTGCTGCAGTGCGGCCAGTTCGGCATCGCTCACTGGCTTGAACAGCGCCACCAGCAAAACGCCTTGCAGCCAGTCCACGGTGATCTGCTCCAGCCCAGGCCAGCAGCGGCCACGGCCGTGAAACAGGCGACGGGTTTCACCGGGCGGTGCAGTCAGGGCGTCAAACAGCTGTTGCTGGAGGGTGAGAAGGGCGTCTGGGGTCATGGGCTGTGGTCAGTTTGGCGAGGCGGCGATTTTAACAGGCGACCGCCTAGAATCGTCTTTGTCGATCATTGTTATCGGTAAAGGCGTTTGGCGTTACGCCTGGCAAGTGCCTAGCATTGCCCTCTTTCACACCCTGCATATAAGGAATGCCCATGCACATCGACGAAGCCATCCGCAGTCGCCGCGCCGTCAAAGGTTATGACCCGACCTTTACCCTGAGTGATGCCGAGAAGGATGAACTGCTGCAACTGGCGCTGCTCGCGCCATCGGCGTTCAACTTGCAGCATGTCCGCCTGGTCGAAGTCAGCGATCCGGCACTGCGCCAGCAACTGCGTGAAGTCGCCTGGGGCCAGGCACAGGTGACCGACGCCTCGATGCTGGTGGTGGTCTGCGCCAAACTCGACAGCTGGCAGGAGGATGTCGGCCGCGTCTGGGAAGGCGCACCGCAAGAAGTGCAGGCCTATATGGCCGGCGCCATCGACACCTACTACCGCGACAAACCGCAGGTGCAGCGTGATGAAACCATGCGCAGCTGCGGCCTGATGGCACAGACCCTGATGCTCGCCGCACGCGGCAAGGGCCTGGATTCCTGCCCGATGGATGGTTTCGATTTCGATGCCGTGGCCAAGCTGATCAATCTGCCTGAAAACCATGTGATCGCCCTAATGGTCGCCGTCGGCAAGAAGACCATTGAACCCAAGCCGCGTATCGGCAAGCTGCCGTACAACGAAGTGGTATTGCGCAACCGCTTCTGATTGCCAGGCAGATGGTTGCGCGCTTCGGTCATTTTTCAACTATCACTGTGGTCAGCCTGCGCCTGATCACACCACTAAAGGTTGGATGACAAACGCGTTGTAGGGGGGGAATCTGGCGGGCATACGGGGGCTACGCATGCCCCGCAGCCATAAGAAGAAGCCTGAGGAGCCCCCATGTCTGCCGAACATCTGGATGTCTTGATCATTGGTGCCGGTCTGTCCGGCATCGGTGCTGCCTACCACCTGATGAAGCACTGCCCCGGCAAGCGCTTCGCCATCCTCGAAGGCCGCGCGGCACTGGGCGGCACCTGGGATCTGTTCCGCTATCCGGGCATTCGTTCCGACTCGGACATGTTCACCCTCGGCTACAACTTCAAACCCTGGACCAACCCGCTGGCGATTGCCGACGGCCCGTCGATCCGCAGCTACATCGAGGAAACGGCCCAGGAAAACGGTATTCAGGAGAAAATCCGCTTTCAGCACAAGGTGCTCAAGGCCGACTGGTGCAGCGAGCGCGCCACCTGGACCTTGCAGGTGCAGCGTGGTGATGACGCCGAGCCGATCAAACTGAGCTGTCAGCACCTGCTGATGTGCACCGGCTATTACCGTTACGAAGCGGGCTACACCCCCGAGTTCAAAGGTCGCGAGCAATTCCAGGGTGACTTTATCCACCCGCAGCTGTGGCCGGAAAACTTTGATTACAGCGGCAAAAACGTGGTGGTCATTGGCAGCGGCGCGACGGCAGTGACCCTGGTGCCGGCGATGACCGACAAGGCCAGGCACGTAACCATGCTGCAACGCTCGCCGACCTATGTGGTGAGCCTGCCGCAGGGTGATCCGATCTCCGACGTGCTGCGCAAGTTCCTGCCGGAAACCTGGGTCTATCGTCTGGCGCGCACCCGCCAGGTGGCGATACAGCTGGGCTTCTACAAGCTCGCCAAGGCGTTCCCCAACCTGGTGCGCAAGGCGTTGTTGGGCCTTGCTCGGCATCAGCTGGGTAAGGATTTCGATATGCGCCACTTCAGCCCGCGCTACAAACCCTGGGATGAGCGGGTCTGTGCGGTACCCAATGGCGATCTGTTCAAAGTGCTGCGCAATGGCAAGGCCTCGGTGGTCACTGAACATATCGACGGCTTTACCGCCAAGGGCATCCGCCTGAAGTCCGGTAAGGAGCTGCCGGCGGATGTGATCATCAGCGCCACCGGGCTGGAATTGCAGCTGTTTGGTGGTATGCAGGTGGCGGTCGACGGGCAGCCGTTCGACGCGTCCAAGAGCATGGGTTATCGCGGCATCATGCTGCGTGACCTGCCCAATGCCGCCGTGGTGTTGGGCTACACCAACGCCAGCTGGACGCTCAAGGCCGACCTTTCCAGCGAATATTTCTGCCGCCTGATCAACCATATGGACGCCACTGGCATGCGCCAATGCACCCCGCGTGACAGTAAGCGGCAGGTTAAAGAGGCGCCCTTTCTTGATCTGGCGTCTGGCTATATCCAGCGCGCCGCCGACAAGATCCCTACCCAGGGCGATCGTGCGCCGTGGAAGCTCTACCAGAACTATCTACTCGACCTGGCGCTGCTGCGCTATGGCAAGGTGGAAGACGGCTACCTGGAGTTCAGCTCACCGCATGTCGGCGAATCTGCTGCAACGGCTACAGCGGTCTAGACTGGAAGGCAATGTAAGCCAAACGCTATAGCAGCCTGACGCGTTACGCCTACAGAGATGTGGCCATTTGCCGCTTTGGTGGATTGGCATAAGGCCACTATGCTTTTGTGACAGCTTTCACGGATGAATGGCCGCTATGGCGGCTGCTGTCACAAAGGAGTCCTCTAGAGGATGAAAAGAATGGAATCGCTTCAGCAAGAGCAACGCTACCTGCCTGAACTGCGGGCGCATATCGACAAGTTGCTGGCCAAGGGCTGGGTGATCGCTGATCGCAATCCCTTGACCCTGCAGTCCGGGCGTAAGACCTATATGGTTGTGCACGGCATGTTGATTGGTGATGCCGCGTTCTAGCGCCTGCCCCATCCCCATCGTTTTCCCGGGCCACTGTCGACCTCGATCGACAGTGGCCTTTTTTGTGGCCGGTGATTAACCCGTATTGCGAGGCAGTTGCCAGTGGGTCGCCGCCAGCCAGTCGGCAAACGCGGCAGGCGGCAGCGGTTTGCTCAGCAGGTAGCCTTGGGCAATGTCGCAACCGAGCTGATCGAGACGGTCGAGAATGGCTTCGGTTTCCACCCCTTCAGCGACGATCTTCAGGCCCATGTTGTGGCCCAACTCGATGGTCGAACGGACGATGATGTCGTCATCGGGGTTACTCAGCAGGTCGAGCACGAAGGACTTGTCGATCTTCAGCTCATGCACCGGCAGCCGCTTGAGTTGAGCCATGCTTGAGTAACCCGTGCCGTAGTCGTCGATCGATAGCTGCACGCCCAATTCGCACAACTCCTGCAGTTGTCCCATGGCCAGTTCAGGGTCGGCCATCACCGCGCTTTCAGTGATTTCCACGATCAGGGCAGATGGCGGTACGCCATGTTCGGCCAGTTGCGCGGCGATAAAGCCAGCAAAGCCGGGATCGGCCAGATCCAGTGCGGAGATATTGATCGCGGTCTTCAGGTCCAAGCCCTGCTCCTGCCAGGCGCGACTCTGCGCCACCGCAGTGCGCACCACCCAGCGCGTGAGGGCGCAGACGTTGCCGGTCTGCTCGGCCAGGGGGATAAATTCGTCCGGCGGGATAAACCCGTGCACCGGGTGAATCCAGCGCACCAGGCATTCCACGCCATACAGGCTGCGCGCGCGGATATTCAGTTTGGGCTGGAAGTACAGGCTGAGTTGACCGCCTTCCACCGCGCCTTTCAGTTCGCTCATCAATGCCAGGCGCAGCAGGCTGTGACGGTCCAGCTCCGGGCGGTAAAGGGCGTAGGGGGAGCGCTGCTGTTTGCCCAGGTACATCGCCACTTCGGCATGCTGCAGCAGGCTGCCGGCGCTTTCCCCGTGATCCGGATACAGGGCGATGCCAATCGTGGCGTTGAGGATCATGCTGATGCCGCGCACGGCGAACGGCTCGTGCAAGGCCGTGCGGTAATGCTCGGCGGCGGGGATCAGCCAACCGGGCTGGCAGGGGCTGATCAGCATGGCAAACTCGTCACCGCCGAGGCGCGCCAGTTGTTCGCCTGGCCGCAGCAGCGCTTGCAGGCGGGCGGCGAGCTGGCACAGCAGCTGGTCGCCGGCATCGTGGCCGAGGGTGTCGTTAAGGTCCTTGAAATTGTCCAGGTCCATCAGCAGCACCGCCACACCTTCACCCGGTTGGCACTGCGCCAGGGCCTGCAGCAGTTCGGCGACAAAACGGTTGCGGTTGGCCAGTTCGGTCAGCGGGTCGCTGTAGGCGAGAAAACTGATGGTGGTTTCGCGCTCGGCAATACCTTGCTGCATGGCGACGAATTCGCGGGCAAGCAGGCCAACCTCGCCACTGGCCTGAGTCGCCGGCACTTGCATCGCCATCTGATAGTCGCCGTTGGCGATGCGCCGCACGTTATCGACCATCTGACTCAACGGTCGACTGACGGTATTGGCGATCCATAGCGCACCGAGCCCGGCCAGTACCAGGGCGATGGCGAAGATGGCGGCCAGCTGCCATTGCAGTGGCTGGTAGTCGGCCAGCTCGGCGGACAGCGAGCGCATCAGTAGCACCTGCAAGTCGCTGCTGGTGCCGCTCAGCGGCGCGCGCAGGGCCACCTGCTCCAGGCCCTGCAAGTCAAAGCGAAATACTCCCTCGGCATTCGTCAGTAATTGGCCGGCCAGCTCGGCCCGTGGCAACGCCTGCAGGTTGCTGGCCAGCACCCGGTACTGGCCAGGGCTGCCGTCGAGCAGCGCGACGTCGGCGCCGCTCAGGCGTGCCAGGTGCGCGGTGGCCTGATCGTCCAGTTCAAAAGCCATGAGCAGCCAACCCATCAAGTTGGGGCGCGGGGCGAAGATCGGCGTGGCGTTGACATGCAGCACTCGCTCGCCAAACACCACCAGGCGGTCGGCGCTTTGCGGATCGTCTGCATCCAGCAGGTCATCCCACGGCAGTGGCGCACCGGGCAGCAGCTCACCGCTGGTGCCCGCGAGAATCAGCCCCTCGGGGGCGCTGACCAGGGCGAAGCTGGCCTGGCTGCGCGAGGCGAAGGACTCCAGTGCGGCGGACAGCGACTGCGCTTCCTGCTGTGGGCTGGCGATCAGGTCGGCGATTTCGCCGAGCAGGGTGAAGTCCTTGGCAATCAGATCGGCCATGGCGCTTTGCGCCTGACGGCGGCTCTGCAGCTCATTGCTCAACACCGCATGGGCGAAGTTCAACTGCCCGGCCACCTGACTAAGGGTGTGCTGATAGGTGGAGCGATAGACCAGTGCCAGTAGCAGCAGCATCACCGCCAGCAACAGCAGCAGAAAGAAGCCGAGAATTTTGCCGCGCAGGGTCATGGCACGTAGCCGCCTTTACCCTGTGGACGCATGGCAGGCGCTTTCGGGCGTGGGTCGCGTTTCAGTGCGCTGCTCAGTTGCCAGGTCAGCGTGCCGTCGCTGGGTACGGCGCGGCTCAGGGCTTCCTGCGGATCGGCGATGCGCGGGTGCCAGAGCTGCAGGGTTTGCCCAGCGGCAGCGTCGAATTGCAGGCTGGCCTTGCCCTGCTTGTCGGTCTGGGCGAACCAGGGGGTGTCGAGGACCAGAATAAAACCGAGCATCCAGTCATGGATATTGCAGCCCAGGGTGACCAGGCCGGGCTGGTCGAAACGCATCTCCTGTGGTGCGTCCTTCTGTTGGTGCAGGCGCAGTTCGAAGCGCTTGGCCGGCGAGAATGAATAGACGTGATGGTTGATCGGGTCGGAGTTGGGGAAGCTCACCGTGGTGCCGACCTGCACCGGCAGAACATAGGGGGTGAACTGACGCTTTTTCTGGTCCATCACCGCCGTGGCAGGCTGGTTTTGCGCCGGGCCGGGTTCGATCCACAGCACGGCGTCGCTGAGCGGTTGGCCCTGATTATCGAGCAGCACGATCTGCAGATTCTGGGCTTGCGCCAGTGTGCCCAGCAGCACCAACAGCAGTGCCAACGCCGATTTCAACATGATCGATTCCCCAAGGCCGCACGACAGTAGCCGTCAGTATAGGAAGGCTTTGTCCGGCTGCTGGACGCTCAGCGCTGACCGATGTGCTGGATCTGTTCAATCAGCCACTGCAGCGCCGGGTCACGCTGGCGCTGGGCCAGGCTGACAATTTCCAGGTGAAACGGGCCAAGGGCGAATGGCAGCTCGAACAGTTGCAGCGGCAGCAGGCTGGCGAAGTGGCGCGCCAGCTGAGTCGGCAGCACGGCGGCCAGCTCGCTGCTGGCGACGATATGCGCGGCCTGCAGGTAGTTGGGCGTGGTGTAGAGGATTTCCCGACACAGCCCCTGTTCGCCCAGCCATTGATCGACCATGCCGCGCGTCTGGCCACCGTGTACCCACAGGTGGCGCAGCTGCAGAAAGGTCGGCAGGTCCATGGGTTGGTTGCTCAGCGGGTGGTCGCGGCGCAGCGCCAGTTGCAGGGTTTCGCTCATCCAGTGCTGGCGGGCAAAGCGCGCGGGGATGTCCTCGAAACGCCCCAGCACCAGGTCCAGCTCGCCCTTGTCCAGCGCTTCGGCCGGCAGGCTGGGGCTCAGGTGGCGAATGTCGATGCGCATGCCGGGGGCCTGCTGGCTGAGTTGTTCAAGCAGGCGTGGCATGCAGATCAGCTCGACATAGTCGGTGACGGCGATGCTGAAGTGCTGACGGCTGCTGGCGGGGTCGAACACGTCACCGGCACTCAGGCTCTGTTCCAGTTGCTGCAGGGCCGCGCGGATAGGCGTTTCCAGCGCCTGGGCGCGCGGCGTGGGTTGCATGCTGCGGCCCACCCGCACCAGCAGCGGGTCATCGAGCAATTCGCGCAGGCGATTCAGCGCGTTGCTCACCGCCGGCTGGCTCAGGGCAAGGCGCTCAGCCGCGCGGGAAACGTTCTGCTCACGCATCAGCGCATCGAACACGCGCAACAGGTTGAGATCAAATGTCGAGAAATTCATCTGCTGAATACGACTTATCACAAGACTAAATTTCAAAAATAGTAGCGCCTTGCTTAAGGTGGCTGGCGAATTTTCTTTGCAGCACAGGCATTTCATTCGGCACCAACTAGAGGAGTGGGCATGAGCAAGGCATTCGAGGTTCGACAGGCCGCCGTGATCGGCGCGGGCACCATGGGTCGGGGTATCGTCATGAGCCTGGCCAACGCCGGCATTCAGGTACTGTGGCTGGACAACAACCCGCAGATGCTTGAGCAGGCCATGCAGGTGGTGGCCGAGACCAATGCCCACAACCTCAAGCTGGGGCGGATCAGCGCCGAGCAGTCGGCCGCACGCCTGGCTTGCGTCACCCCGGTGGGCGACTACGCCGCGCTGGCCGATGCCGACCTGGTGATCGAAGCGGTGTACGAGAACCTTGAACTCAAGCAGCAGATCTTCCGCACGCTTGACGCCACCCTGAAGCCTGGCGCGATTCTCGCCAGCAACACCTCGGCGCTGGATATCGATGCGATTGCCGCCGTCACGGCGCGCCCGCAGGACGTGCTGGGTCTGCACTTCTTCAGCCCGGCGCAGATCATGAAGCTGCTGGAAATCGTCCGTGGCGCCAAGACTGCGCCGGCGGTATTGGACGCGGCGCTGGCCCTGGGTCAGCGTATCGGCAAGGTCAGCGTGGTGGCGGGTAACTGCGACGGTTTTATCGGCAACCGCATGCTGCACACCTATGTACGCGAGGCGCGCATGCTGCTGCTCGAAGGGGCTTATCCGCATCAGGTCGATGCCGCGTTGCAGGGCTTTGGTTTCGCCATGGGCCCGTTCCGCATGTACGACGTGGTCGGCATTGATCTGGAGTGGCGCGCGCGTGAGCTGGCCGGCAAAGGCCAGGATGATCCGGCGGTGCAGGTGGATAATCGCCTGTGTGGCCTCGGCCGCTTTGGCCAGAAGGTGCGCATGGGTTACTACCGCTACGCCGAAGGCAGCCGCCAGGCCGAGCACGACCCTGAGGTGGATGCCCTGGTGCTGCAGGTTTCCGAGCAGCTGGGTTTCACGCGTCGCGACATTGATCCTTCGGAGATTCTCGAGCGCTGCCTGCTGGCACTGGTTAACGAGGGCGCAAAAATCCTCGAAGAGAACATCGCCGCCAACAGCCACGACATCGATCTGGTCTACCTCAATGGCTACGGTTATCCAGCCGACAAGGGTGGGCCGATGAGCTGGGCGGACAGCCAGGGTGTGGCGGCGATTCATGAGCGTTTGAAAGCGTTGCAGGCTGCCTTTGGTGAGCACTGGCTGCCGGCGCGGCTGATTGAAAAACTGGCCAGCAGCGGCCAGCGCTTCGCCGACGTGCAGGAGGGCCTGGTATGAGTTATCAGGCTCCGCTGCGCGACATGCGCTTTGTGCTGCACGAGCTGTTCGATATCAGCGGCCACTGTGAGCTGCTCGGTAACGGCCTCGACCGTGAGCTGATCGACGGCGTTTTGGAAGAGGGCGCGCGTTACGCCGCCGAGGTGGTCGCGCCGCTCAATCGCAACAGTGACGAGCAGGGTTGTCAGCTACGCGATGGTCAGGTCAGCACGCCGGACGGCTTTGCCGAGGCCTATCAGCAGTATGTGGATAACGGCTGGGCGAGCATGACCGGGCCGAGCGCATACGGCGGCCAGGCGCTGCCGCAAATGCTCGCGTGCAACTTCCACGAGATGCTGATGGGCGCTTCGCTGTCGTTCCGCGTTTACTCCGGGCTCACCGAAGGCGCGGTACTGGCGTTGCACAAACACGGCAGCGAAACGCTGAAAGCCACCTACCTGCACAAGCTGGTCAGTGGCCAATGGGCTGGCACCATGTGCCTCACCGAGCCGCAGGCTGGCACCGATCTGGCCCTGCTTAGAACCCGCGCCGAGCCGCAGGCGGATGGCAGTTTCAAGGTCAGTGGCAGCAAGATTTTTATCAGTGGCGGCGAGCAGGATCTCTCGGAAAACATCATTCATCTGGTGCTGGCGCGGCTGCCGGATGCACCGGCTGGAGTGAAGGGCATCAGCCTGCTGCTGGTGCCGAAATTTATCGCGGCGGCCGACGGCACGCCGGGCGCGCGCAATGCGCTGTCCTGCGGCGCCATCGAGCACAAGATGGGCATCAAGGGCGCCTCCACCTGCGTGATGAACTTCGACGGCGCCACCGGTTGGCTGATCGGTGAAGCCAACCAGGGCCTGGCCTGCATGTTCACCATGATGAACGACGCGCGCTTTCAGGTCGGTTTGCAGGGCTTGGGCATTGGCGAAGCGGCTTTCCAGGGTGCGCTGCGCTATGCCCGCGAGCGCTTGCAATCGCGCGCTCTGAGCGGGCCGGCGGAGCCGGGCAAGGCGGCCGATCCGATCATCGTTCACCCCGATGTGCGGCGCATGCTGCTGACGCAGAAGAGCCTGGTCGAAGGCAGTCGCATGCTTGCCGTCTACTGCGCGCGCCAGCTTGATCTGGAGCACGCTCACCCGGACGCCACGGCACGCAAGGCCGCCGGCAAACGCGCGGCGCTGCTGATCCCGATCGTCAAAGCCTTTTTTACCGATATGGGCCAGGAGGTCGCCAGCCATGCGGTGCAGGTGTACGGCGGCCACGGTTTTATCCGCGAGTGGGGTATCGAGCAGCTGATGCGCGACAGTCGCATTACCCAGCTGTATGAGGGCACCAACGGCATTCAGGCGCTGGACTATATCCGCCGCAAGGTGCTCGGCGACGGTGGTGCCGAACTGTCGGCGTTGCAGGCCGAGTTCAGCGAGCTGTGCGATGTCCAGGTTGGGCGTCCGGCACTGGCCGAGATGGCCAAGAGCGTGCAGACGCGTCTGGGCGAGTGGCGCGAGCTGAGCAGCGCGGTGATCGCCGCCAGTCAGCGTGATGTGCAGGAGATCGGCGCGGTGTCGGTGGATTTCCTCCAGTATTCGGCCTATGTGCTGCTGGCCGGTTTCTGGCTGCAAGCGGCGGCACGGGCGCAGGATGCCCTGCAGGCGGGCAATGGCGAAGCCGCGTTCTACCAGGCCAAGCTGCAGTGCGCCGACTTCTACCTGCGCCGGGTGTTGCCGCGGGCCAGCGGCCATCGCGAGTCCTTGCTGGGCGGTGCCGACTGCCTGATGGCCATGGATGAGGCGAGTTTCGCCTTCTGATCGAAGCGCGTAGCGTGGGGACACTCCACGCTGCGGCGCGCGCCATTTATTACAACAAGAGGATCACTCCCATGCTGCCCTTTAGCTTTGCCACCACGGCGCAGATTCTGTGTGAGATCGGCGCCTCCCGGCGTCTGGCCGAGCTGTGCCGCGAGCGCGGCGCGCAGCGGGTACTGATCGTCACCGATCCGGGCATCAGCAAGCTCGGCCTGCTGGACGAGGTGCTGCCAGGCTTTGCCCGTGCCGAGCTGACGGTCGAAGTATTCGATCAGGTGGTTGCCGACCCGCCCGAGGCCATTCTGCTGGCAGCGGTGGAGCAGGCTCGGGCGCTCAAGGCGCAGCTGATCATTGGTTTTGGTGGCGGCAGTTCGATGGACGTGGCCAAGCTGGTGGCGCTGCTCGCGCATCCCGAGTGCAGCCAGGCGTTGGCGCAGATGTATGGCGTTGGCAATGCCCGTGGGCAGCGCCTGCCGCTGATTCTGGTGCCGACCACCGCCGGCACCGGTTCGGAAGTCACGCAGATTTCCATTATCACCACTGGCGAAACCACCAAGATGGGCGTGGTTTCGCCGCTGCTGCTGCCGGACCTGGCCCTGCTCGATGCCGAGCTGACCCTCGGCTTGCCGCCGGCGGTGACTGCCGCCACCGGAATCGACGCCATGGTGCATGCCATCGAGGCCTACACCAGTGTGTTGAAAAAGAACCCGCTGTCCGACCTGCTGGCCCGCGAAGCGTTGCGTTTGTTGGCGGCCAACCTGGATGAAGTCGTGCATAACGGCGGTAACCGCGAGGCGCGTCAGGCCATGTTGCTGGGTTCCTGCCTGGCCGGCCAGGCATTTGCCAACGCGCCCTGCGCGGCGGTACATGCACTGGCCTATCCACTGGGCGGGCATTTCCATATTCCCCATGGGCTGTCCAACGCCCTGGTACTGCCACATGTGCTGGCCTTCAACGCCAGTGCCGCCGCGCCGCTGTATGCCGAGCTGGCACCGCTGGTACTGGGCGAGCGCTTGCAAGGTGGCAGTGCTGCGCAGCAGACCGAGCACTTTATTGCGGCACTGGCCGACTTCAGCGTGCGCAGCGGCCTGCCGACGCGTCTGCGTGAAGCCGGTGTACCGCAGGACATGCTGCCGACCATGGCCCGTGATGCGATGTTGCAGCAACGCCTGTTGGTGAATAACCCGCGTGAAGTGAACGAAGCCCAGGCCCTGGCGATCTATGAGGTCGCTTATTAACGTTGTCTGGTATCTGTAAGCGATCTCGACTTGTAGGAGCGGCCTTGGCCGCGATTGGCGCTCAAGGTGCCACGGAAAATCGCGGGCAGCCCGCTCCTACAAACGCATGGGCGCTTGTGCTTCCCGCTAACTACAAGGATTACCGATGAGCCAACCCCAACACCTGCGCGGCGATTACCGGCATTTCCAGCCGATCACCACGCGCTGGCATGACAACGACGTCTACGGCCACGTCAACAACGTCACCTACTACAGCTTCTTCGACAGTGCAGTGAACACCTACCTGATCGAAGTCGGTGGCCTGGATATCCATAACGGCAGTGTGGTGGGCTTTGTGGTCAGCTCCAGCTGCGATTACTTCGCCTCCATCGCCTTTCCCGAGCGCATCGAGATCGGCTTGCGGGTCGGCAAGCTGGGCAACAGTTCGGTGCAGTACGAGCTGGCGGTGTTCAAGGCTGGTGAAGATGAGGCCTGCGCCGCCGGGCGCTTTGTCCACGTCTTCGTCGACCGCAGCAGCAACCGCCCGGTGAGCATTCCCGAGAACCTGCGGGCGGCGCTGACGGTGCTGCTGGTAGAACCGACTGCGTAGCGGCACTTGAGTGGTGCGCCGTCAGGCTCACCCACATAAACAAGAAAGCCGCTGTTAGGCGGCTTTTTGCGGTCAGTATTCGGCACTTAGCGGTGTTTGTGCTTTTTATGTTTCTTGTGTTTCTTGTGTTTCTTGCCGTGGTAATGGCCGCGATCACGTTCGCTGCCGCCAGCGTATTCATTGGCCAGCGCGCCACCGGCCGCGCCGCCGAGGCCGGCACCGATGGTTGAACCGGTGCTGCCGCCAACCTTGTTGCCGAGTACCGAGCCACCGGCAGCGCCTAGGCCACCGCCCAGTGCGGCTTCGGTCTTGTTACCGTCGCGGGCGGTAATCACACCACCTGCCGCGCCACCCAGGCCTGCACCAATCGCCGCGCCGGTGCTGCCACCGACTTGTTGACCGATTACGTTGCCCAGGGCGCCACCAATACCGCCGCCGATGGCGACCTTGCCGGTATCGCCCGCCAGGGCCAGGGGCGAAGCCAGGGCGCTGAATACCAGCGCAGAAACTAATGTACGCATACGGCAGACCTTCTCGACTAAATGGATGCGTGGAGCTAGGCCTTTGTTTCTAAAGGATGATTTGTCCGCGCACAGTCTTAGAGGGCGGTTTGCCGAAAAATTCCCCGCCGCTGGTCGCCGTTGTGATCCTTGCCACAGATCCGTTCAAAGAATGCGCTCAGCGGCCTGATGAGCGTGCAGGCGAATCGCCACGTATTTTGAGGTCGGGGTAAAGCTGCCCGTACCGAAACTCTGCAGCGGCACTAGCGGGTTGGCCTCCGGGTAGTAGGCGGCGGCTTGGCCTGCAGGTATGTCGAAGGCCAGCAGGGTAAAGCCCTCGACCTTGCGCTCGATGCCGTCATCCCAGATGGACTGGATATCAACCTGCTGCCCCGGCTGAAAGCCCAGGCGCAGGATGTCGGCTTCGTTGGCGAACAGCACCTGACGCTGACCTTTGACCCCACGGTAGCGGTCATCAAGGCCATAAATGGTGGTGTTGTACTGGTCATGCGAGCGCAGGGTTTGCAGGATCAGGTCCGGTGTCTGCCCGCTGCTGCGCACTTGCGGTGGCAGCAGGTCAGCGGGTAGCGGGTTGGCCTTGAAGTTGGCCTTGTGGCTGGCGGTCAGCCAGCGCCGTTCGGCAGCGGCGTTGCCCAGGTAGAAGCCGCCGGGGTGTTGCAGGCGCTGGTTGAAGTCGTTGAAGCCGGGAATGGTCTCGGCAATCAGTTCGCGGATGCGGCTGTAGTCGGCAATCAGCGCGTCCCAGTCCACCGGATGATTACCCAGCGTAGCCTTGGCGATACCGGCAATGATCGCCGGCTCCGAGCGCATTTGCTGAGACAGCGGTTGGAGCTGACCGTAGGAGGCGTGGATCATGCTGAATGAGTCTTCCACGGTCACGGCTTGTGGGCCATCCGCCTGGTGGTCGATATCAGTACGACCGAGGCACGGCAGAATCAGTGCATCCGCGCCGGTGGTCAGGTGGCTGCGGTTGAGCTTGGTGCTGATCTGCACGGTCAGTGCACAGCTCTGCAGCGCCTGGTGGGTGCGCGGGCTGTCCGGGGTGGCTTGGGCGAAGTTGCCGCCCAGGCCGATAAATACCTTGGCCTCGCCGCGTACCATGGCGTTGATCGCCTCGACGGTGTTGTGGCCCTGGGCGCGCGGCACCTGGAAGTTGAAGCGCTGCTCCAGCGCATCGAGAAAGGCCGCTGGCGGGCGCTCATTGATGCCCATGGTGCGATCGCCCTGCACGTTGCTGTGGCCGCGCACTGGGCACAGGCCGGCACCGGGGCGGCCGAGGTTGCCGCGCAGCAGTTGCAGGTTGACGATTTCCTGAATGGTCGCCACCGAGTTGTGGTGCTGGGTGATACCCATGGCCCAGCAGATGATCACCCGCTCGGCACGGCGGTAGAGCAGGGCGGCGTGTTGCAACTCGTCCAGACTCAGGCCGGATTGCTCGACCAATGAATCCCAGCTGCTGGCATCCAGCAGCGCTAGATAGTCATCCACGCCATGGGTGTGTTCAGCGATAAAGGCCAGATCGAACACTGCAGGTTGGCCCTGAGCCAGCGCTTCGCGGTGCCACTGCAACAGAAACTTGGCGATGCCGCGCAGGGCGGCTAGATCGCCACCCAGCGCCGGGCGGAAGAACGCGGTGTTGAGCGGCTCGGAGCCGTTAGTCAGCATTTCCAGCGCATGTTGCGGATGCTGAAAACGCTCCAGGCCGCGCTCTTTCAGCGGGTTAAAGCACACCACTTGGGCGCCGCGTTTCACCGCCTCGCGCAGCGGTTCGAGCATGCGCGGGTGGTTGGTGCCGGGGTTTTGCCCAAGCACGAAGATCGCATCGCTGTGCTCGAAGTCGGCGAAGGTCACGCTGCCCTTGCCGACGCCCACGCTCTGCCCAAGGGCCACGCCGCTGGCTTCGTGGCACATGTTCGAGCAGTCAGGAAAGTTGTTGCTGCCAAAGGCGCGGACGAACAGCTGATACAGGTAGGCCGCTTCGTTGCTGGCGCGGCCGGAGGTGTAGAACTCGGCCTGATTGGGGCTTTCCAGCGCCTTTAAATGCTCGGCAATCAGGGCGAAGGCGGCATCCCAACTGATCGGTTGGTAGTGATCGCTGGTGGCGTCATAGCGCATCGGCTCGGTCAGGCGTCCCTGGTATTCGAGCCAGTAATCGCTCTGCTCGCGCAACTGACTGACGCTGTAACGGGCGAAGAAGGCGGCATCCACCCGGCGCTTGGTGGCTTCCCAATTGACCGCCTTGGCGCCGTTCTCGCAGAACTTGATGTGACCGTCTTCCGGCGAATCACCCCAGGCGCAGCCGGGGCAGTCGAAACCGCCGTTCTGGTTGGTCTTGAGCAACGCGCGCAAGTTCTTGAACGGCTGTTTGCTGTCCAGCCAGAAGCGGGTCACGGCGTTCAGTGCGCCCCAGCCAGCGGCAGCCCCTTTGTAGGGTTTGTAGCGTGGATTGATCGGTTGCAGGCTCATGGCTGGGCGACTCCGGGCGCGGCCGGGCTGTAAACCCGTGGCGCACTTTGTTGGGGCAGATGGATCAGGTTGAGGTTGTGCTGGCGCGCCCACTGCACGCTGAGGGTGGTCGGCGCAGACAGGCTGACCAGGGTGCCGATGCCGGCGCGCAGAGCCTTGTGGATCAGCTCCAGGCTGCAACGGCTGGTGACCACGGCAAAACCCTGGCGCGGGTTTTCCCCTTCGCGATGCAGAGCGCCAAGCAACTTGTCGAGGGCGTTGTGCCGGCCGATATCTTCGCGGCACAGGCGGATTTGCCCCTGACCATCGACAAACAGCGCGGCATGCACCGCGCCGCTATGGCGGGCCAGGGTCTGTTCGGTCTGAATTCGCTGGCGCAGGCCCTGCAGGTGGGCCGGTGCCGGCAGTGCGCTGGGCGTGAGGTTGGGTAATTGCGGCAGCGCTTGCTCCAGTGCTTCCACCCCGCACAGGCCGCAGCCGCTGTTGCCGGCCAGCGTACGGCGCTGCTGCTTGAGTGCCCAGAAGGCGCGGTTGCTGACCTGCACCTCGGCGCTGATGGCGCTGTCATGCTGCTGCAGGCGGATATCGTAGACCTCATCGAAACTGTCGATCAGGCCGGCGCTCAGGCTGAAACCGTAAATAAAATCCTCAAGGTCGCTGGGCGACACCATCATCACGCTGTGGCTGATGCCGTTGTAGCTGATTGCCAGGGCCGTCTCACTGGCCAGCGCGGCGGCGCCGTCCTGCGGGCTATCGGCCAGTTCGACATAGGTGTAAGTGGGCGCTGGCAGCAATGTCGGCGTGCTGGGTGGCGGGCTGGTGGGCGCGTGGCGTGACATGGGCAAGGCTTCCCGGCACGGAGTTGTTGCTCCAGCCTAGGCCGCTGAGCCGGGGGCGTCTAATTGCTGTTGCCGATCTAATGATCGATACGATCTATCAAGGCTTCAACTTCGGGTCTTTCAGCCCGCTGCGACGGGTAAAAGCTTATGCGCCTCGGCAAAGCAGGCTTCGGCCAGGGCCGAGCGCGGCGCGCTGCGGCGCAGGATCAGACCCAGCGGGGCGAGGGTGTGGGCGTCCTCAATCGGCGTCAGCGCCAGATGGTCGGTGAACTCGGCCAGGCCGCTGTTGAGCGGCATGATCGCGCAGCACAGCCCCGCGCTGACCGCTTGCAGCAGTTGATGCACAGCATCGGTTTCCAGCCGTGGGCTGGGCGTCAGGCCACGGGAGCGAAAGCTGTGGTCGATCGACTGGCGAAAATGCATGCCGGCCGAGAGCAGGCCCAGCGGCAGGTCGATCAGGCTTTCCCAGCGCAAAGCCGGGCGGGTGAACTGAAAGTGCCGGCGGTCATACAGCAGGCCCATGCGGGTTTCCGCCAGCTCCAGGCTGTCGAAATGCTCCGGGTTGAGGCGGTCGAGGTAGGACAGGCCGAGGTCGAGCTGATTACGCCCAAGGCGTTCGAGTATTTCCTCGCTGCTCAGGGCAAACAATTGGAAGCGCAGCCCGGCATGCTGCTCGGCGAAAAACTGTACCAGGCGCATCGGATCAAACCCGGCCAGCGGCACTACGCCCAGGCGCAGGGTGCCGACCAGCTGGCCACGGCAGGCCGCCGCTTCGGCATACAGACCGTCGTGCGCGGCCATCAGGCTGCGCGCCCAGGCGAGAATGCGCTCGCCTTCAGCACTGAAACCCTCAAAACGCTGACCACGCCGTACCAGTTCCAGGCCCAGCTCGTCTTCCAGCTGACGCAGGCGCATCGACAGGGTTGGCTGGGTGATATGGCAGCGCGCGGCGGCCTGGCCGAAGTGGCGGGTTTCATCCAGGGCGATGAGGAACTTCAGCTGTTTGATATCCACGATGTGTCCTTAAAACCCTGGTTTGCGCCGATTCTATCAGGCAGTTGCGTGCGCCTAGGCGCTGAATACGGCCTAGGGCGCGGCCTGCAGCGACAGCGCCGGGCTTGGCACCTTTGTCACGAATCAGGGTCTAGACTTCTGGCTCCGGGCGGCGTGCCCGGCCACTTTCCAAGGAATCAAGAGGAAGCCTTATGAGTCTGTTTGCCTTTGTTAAAGAAGCCGGGACCAAACTCTGGGAGTCGCTGGTCGGCCAGGAGGCCCAGGCGGCCGAATCACTGACCGCGCATGTGGCCAAGGTGGGCTTGGGAAACCCGGCTATTCAGATCAGCGTCGAGGGCGAGAAGGTCATTGCCCGTGGCGAGGTGGCCAGTCAGGAAGAGAAGGAGAAAATCCTGCTGGCGTTGGGCAACGTCGCCGGCGTCGCCGAAGTGGAAGACCATATCAGCGTGACCACGCCGGCCCCGGCGGCGCGCTTTGTCACGGTGAAGAAGGGCGACACCCTGAGCGCGATTGCCAAGGCCGAATACGGCAACGCCAATGCCTATCCGAAAATCTTTGAAGCCAACAAGCCGATGCTCAGCCACCCGGACAAGATCTATCCGGGTCAGGTGCTGCGTATTCCCGAGTAGAGCGCCATTGTGGGAGGGGCTTTAGCCGCGACTTTCGCCGCTAAAGCGCCTCCCACACATCATCAGCCGTTCCTCTCAAGGCCTTGCAACAACTCCCGATAATCCTCTACCGCAGCAAACTCCTCGGTGTCCTTCGGGCCCGCCTGACTATCCGGCTGGCGCACGGCGAGCAGGTGGCCGACGCCGAAACGCCCGGCGCTGCGCAGAATCGGCAGGCTGTCATCGATAAACAGGCTACGCGCAGGTGTGAAGCGGATGTCCTGCTGCAGGGCGTGCCAGAACTGCTGGTCTTCCTTGGGGAAACCATAGTCGTGGGAGCTGATCAGTCGGTCGAAATAGGGCGCCAGTTCGATACGTTCCAGCTTCAACGACAGCGAATCGCGGTGTGCGTTGGTGATCAGCACCACCTGCTTGCCGGCGTGGCGCAGGGCCTGGATAAAGGTGTCGGCGTCCGGGCGCAGGGCGATCAGGTGTGCTACCTCACGCTTGAGGTCGCGAATCGACAGGTTCAGCTCGCGGCTCCAGAAATCCGTGCAGTACCAGTTGAGCGTGCCGGCGTGCTGGCGAAACAGCGGCAGTAACTCGGCCTCGGCCAGCGCGCGGCTGATGCCGTGGTGCTCGGCATAGCGCTGCGGCAGGTGCTGCAGCCAGAAGTGGTTGTCGAAGTGCAGGTCGAGCAGGGTGCCGTCCATATCCAGCAGGACGGTGTCGATGGCGTTCCAGGGCAAGGCAGGCATGCGCAGTTCTTCTGGCTGATGCGCAGGCGGTCGCGATTTGCGCCGTGGGCGTCGTCATCGCGCAATCTCCTACGCAGATAATAGGAAAAGCCGCGCTATGATACCCCGCTATGTCCTGCCCAGGAGCCGCCCCATGCGTCAGAAACCCACTGTCCTCGCTCGCGAAATCGTCGCCAGCAGCCGCCTGTTCCGCGTTGAGGAGTTGCAACTGCGCTTCAGCAATGGCGTGGAGCGCACCTACGAACGCCTGGTGGGCAAGGGCTCGGGCTATGGTGCGGTGATGGTGGTGGCGATGGTCGATGACGAGCACGCGCTGTTGGTCGAGGAATACTGCGGCGGCACCGATGACTACCAGTTGTCACTGCCAAAAGGGCTGATTGAGCCGGGTGAGGACGTGTTGGTGGCGGCCAACCGTGAGCTGAAGGAAGAAGCCGGCTTTGGTGCGCGTCAGCTGGAGCTGCTGGCCGAGCTGAGCCTGTCACCGGGCTATATGAGCCAGAAGATTCAGGTGGTGCTGGCCTCGGATCTCTATGAAGAGCGCCTGCCGGGCGATGAGCCAGAGCCGATGCGCGTCGACCAGACCAGCCTGCGCGAGCTGTCGAGTTTGATCCAGCATCCGCAGTTCACTGAAGGCCGCGCCTTGGCGGCGTTGTACCTGGCCCGCGATGTACTGACTCAGCGAGGAATCTTTAAACCATGAGCCATCCTCTGATCCCTGCTGTGATTGAACTGGTGCGCCAGGCCGGCACGGCGACGCTGCCGTATTGGCGTGCCGATGTAACGGTCAATGAAAAAGCTGACGCCTCGCCGGTGACTGCTGCGGATATGGCCGCGCACCATATTCTCAATGACGGCCTGCTGGCCCTTGCCCCGGATATTCCGGTGCTGTCTGAGGAAGCAGCGGATATTGCCCTGAGCACCCGTGCACAGTGGTCGCGTTGGTGGCTGGTCGACCCGCTGGATGGCACCAAGGAGTTTATCGCCGGCAGCGAAGAGTTCACCGTTAACGTCGCGTTGATCGAGCAGGGCTGTGTGGTATTTGGCGTGGTCGGCATTCCGGCCACCGGCCAGTGCTATTACGGCGGTGCCGGTCTTGGGGCTTGGCGCGCCGATGCGGCGGGTAAGGTTGAGCCGATTCGTGTGCGTTTGGCCCCGCAAGAGGCCTTTACCCTGGTGGCTAGCCGTCGCCATTCCAGCCCGGCGCAGGAAGCGTTGTTGACCGGGTTGAGCGAGCGCTTTGGTGATCTGCAACTGGCCAATGTCGGCAGCTCGCTGAAGTTCTGCCAGCTGGCCGAAGGCAATGCCGATTGCTACCCGCGTTTGGCGCCGACCTCGCAGTGGGATACCGCCGCAGCGCAGGGCGTGCTGGAGGGTGCGGGTGGTGAGGTGCTGACGCTCAAGGGCGAGGCGCTGACCTATGAGGCGCGCGAATCCTTGCTCAATCCGTATTTTCTGGCGCTGCCAGCGGCTGCCGCCTGGCGCGCGGAGCTGATCCAACTGGCCCGCGCCTTGGATTGAGTGATGAGTCTGCCGTGACCTTGCGCTCGGTCGCGGCTAAAGCCCCTCCCACAGATCGCCACGTCCGCATCACCTTGTGGGAGGCGCTTTAGCGGCGAAGGCCTTAGGGCGGGCTAGCGCTGAAACTCAGCGAGCAGGGTGGATGTCGTTGTTTACATCCACCCGCCGCTCACTCAGTCGAGCATATCGCCGTAGCGCGCGTCCTTCTTGAACAGCAGCGGCTGGGCGAAGCCCGGCACCTTGATCTGCTCGCAGCTGATCTCGATCTGCTGATCGTCGATCAGATCGTTACCGAAGTTGTAGATAATCCCCAGATCGCCCAGCAGCGCCTGCGCGTCGTAGGTTTGAGCGGCATGGCGCGTGGCCTCGCGGCGCTGCAGGTAAGCGGCAAAGGCCGTTTCGCCGTGGCGCTTGCGCAGCATGCGTTCGGCCACATGCGGCGCCAGCAGCAGGGCGCTGGCGTTGTTGCCGCCAAAACCCTTGGAGTTGATAAAGCAGACGTCGAGCTGCTCGGGCGTGCGGGTGCGGTCGCTGGTGGCGAAGCTCAGATGCTGCTGGTGCACGTCTTCAGCCACCGCATCGATGGTCTTGATGCCGGGGATGATGCCGTACTTGAAGCTGCCCAGGGCGGAGATCACCTGGTCGCCACTGGCGGTGGCCAGGGAGTGGCCGACAAAGGCTTTTACTGCGGTGATCGGCCATTGCTCGATAGCGAAGGCACTGGCCACGCGGTCGAGGATTTCCGATTCGGTGACCCGGTTGGCCGGGGTGCTGGAGCCGTGGGCATGCACGAAGCTGCGCTCGCGCACCGCGTCGATGCCCAGCAGTTGCACGGCGCTGGCCACGGCCTTGGCCACGGTCAGGTAGTTGCCCGGGCCGGGGGCGGAAATGGATTTCTTGAAGCCGTCGGCGTTGATAAACACATCCGGCACCGCGCCGTGGATATCTGCGCCTAGCTCCAGGGCCAAGGCGTCGTCCATCAGCACGACGAACTGGCAGGCTTCAGCCAGGGTAAAGCCGCAGTTTTCGCCAAACGGGCGGCTGGCGCGACGGAAGTCCACCGAGTCCTTGCCTTCGATCTGCCGCAGGCCATCTTCAGTGGCCAACGCGCCCATGGCGCCATAACCCTCGATGCACTCCTGATTAATCGGCGCTTCGCTGCTGCCGATGATGACTACCCGCGCTTTGCCATTGGCAATCTGTTCGATGCCCTTCTGCAGGTTATAGAGGAAGGTGGCGCAGGCGCCGGTGATGGCGCCGGTGGTGCCGACGCTGCCCAGCACATAGGCGTTGATAAAGTCCGCCGACATGGTGTTGAGGCCCAGAGCCAGTTGCTTGGCGGTGACGCGGCCGCCCTTGAGGCGCGACTGCATCAGGCCGCCGAAGCCGTTTTCGTCCAGCTGGCTCATGATGCAACTGGAGAACACTGCGACTTCGTCGGGGGCCACGTGCTGCATGATGGTTTGCCAGTCGATGCCGGTGGCGCGTAGCGCGTCGGTGACGCCGGCGATGGTCATGGCCAGGCCGCGCGGGTGGAAGCGCGCGTTGTACAACTCGCTCGGTTCGAAGCCTGTGGGCAGCTGGCCGGCGGATTTCACCGGCAGGGCGCGATAGCTGTCGACCTTGAATTCGCAGTTGTCGTGCAGGGTCACCAGCACTTCGCTGGCGTTCAGTTCGTCCACCGTCCAGTCGCTTGGCAGCGGCTCGGGCAGGTGCTTGCGCAGGGTGATAAAGCTCAGCGGCTGACCGGCGGTGGCGCTGATGTCGATGGTTTTTTGCCAGTGCGCGGCGTCGACATCCAGATGCTGTTTCTCGATACGGCGCACCAGGGTCGAGGCGAGAATCTGCTCGGCGAAGCGGCTGTCGATCTCGCCCAGGCTCAGGGCGTTGCCGGCACCATCCTGATAGCCGCCATCAACCACCTTGACCAGTTTCATCATCACCGCCAGGCCGGCGAGGGTTTGCTGGCGCGCGGGCGTATCCATGGATTCGATCACGGTGCGGCGGAAGCCATGGTGAAAGGAGCTGCGCCCGGCCGCGTTATAGCCACCAAAACCAACGATCACAGGTAAGCGTGAGGTCACTCGATAACTCCTTGAAAAGAGGGCGCCAGACAAGCCGAGATAAAGCTATGGAGGCTTGTCACGCAGGCTGGAGCGCGCTGCGGCGATTATTACGCCACGCTCAAGCGCCCAGCATGGCTGTTCGGATGCCTATGCTGACGTGATTGCTGACTTGCGAGTCACGGTTTCGACCAAGGTCGCGCATCGCTAAAACCATACGACTGTTATGGTCTCTGCGCACAACGCCCAGCTGGAGAACAACAATGCACAGCGTCAATCCCTACGAATACGGCATGCCCCGCGATGCGGCGAATTTTCAGGCGCTCAGCCCGCTGAGCTTTCTTGAGCGCGCCGCCAGCGTCTACCCGCAGCGCCTGGCGCTGATCAATGGCAGCCTGCGGCAGACTTGGGGCGAAACCTACAGCCGCAGTATTCGTTTGGCCTCGGCGCTGGCGCAGCGCGGCATCGGCCTGGGCGACACGGTGGCGGTGATCGCACCCAACGGGCCGGCGATGTTCGAAGCGCATTTTGGCGTGCCGATGTGCGGCGCGGTGCTGAATGCCATCAACACCCGCCTGGATGCCGAAGCCATCGCCTTTATCCTGCAACACGGCGAAGCCAAGGTGCTGCTGGTGGACAAGGAGTTCGGTGAACTGGCCCAGCGCGTGGTCGGCCATTTGCCGCAGCCGCCGCTGGTGATCGGCATCGACGATGTGGAGTACGCCGACGGTCTGCTGATCGGTCAGCTGGAGTACGAGGCGCTGCTGGCCGAAGGCGATCCTGACTATGCCTGGCAGTTGCCGGCGGACGAGTGGCAGGCGATCTCCCTCAACTACACCTCCGGCACCACCGGCAACCCCAAAGGCGTGGTTTATCACCACCGCGGCGCCCACCTGAATGCCTTGTCCAACGCCATGTGCTGGGACATGAGCCGCTTCCCGGTGTACCTGTGGACGCTGCCGATGTTCCACTGCAATGGCTGGTGCTTCCCCTGGGCGCTGGCCGCCTATGTCGGGGTCAACGTGTGCCTGCGCCATGTGCGCGCCGAAGCCATCTACCCTGCCATCGCCGAGCATGGTGTCGACCATTTCTGCGGCGCGCCGATTGTGCTGAATATGCTGGCCAACGCCGATGAGGCGCTGAAAGCGCTGAAAACCCAGCCGGTCAAAGTGCTCACTGCCGGCGCCGCGCCACCTGCGGCGGTGATCGAGGCCATGGAAGCCCTGGCGTTTCGCGTGACCCACGTTTATGGCCTGACTGAAACCTACGGCCCCAGCGTGGCCTGCGAATGGAAGAGCGAGTGGGACAGCGAAACTCCGGAACAGCGCGCACGTCTGAAGTCCCGCCAGGGTGTGCGTGCGCCATTGCTTGACGGCCTGATGGTGGCCGATCCGGATACCCTGCAGCCGGTGCCGAAAGACGGTCAGACCATCGGCGAAATCATGATGCGCGGCAACGTGGTGATGAAGGGCTACCTGAAGAACCCCAGCGCTACCGCCGAGGCCTTTGCCGGTGGCTGGTTCCACTCCGGCGATCTGGCGGTGTGGCATGCCGATGGTTATGTCGAGATCAAGGATCGCAGCAAGGACATCATCATCTCCGGTGGCGAAAACATCTCCTCCATCGAGGTGGAAGACGTGCTGTATCGCCATCCGCAGATCCTTGAAGCCGCCGTAGTGGCCATGGCCCATGCCAAATGGGGCGAAACGCCCTGTGCCTTCGTCACCCTCAAGCCGGGCGCAGAGTTGACCGCCGAGGAAGTCGTCGCCTTCTGTCAGCAGCGCATGGCGCGCTTCAAGGTGCCGGGCTGTGTGGTGTTTACCAGCCTGCCGAAAACCAGCACCGGCAAGGTGCAGAAGTTCGTGCTGCGCGAGCAGGCCAAGCAGTTGGCCGCCCAGCAGGCGGTGGCATAAAGGGGGTTGAAGGCACTTGTTACAGGTTTAAATGGATGGCGAGTTGAGAACCTAAATGGCATTCACTACTATTTGGCACCTTAACTCGTCTATACCAAGAGGCATTCTTCATGCAGGTAAGCAAAGGGTTGTTCGCTGCACTCTCTCTCACAGCGCTGGCCAGCACGGCGCAGGCCGCCGATGAAGTGGTGGTTTACTCCGCGCGTATCGACGAGCTGATCAAGCCGGTATTCGACGCCTACACCGCGAAAACCGGGGTTAAGGTCAAGTTCATCACCGACAAGGAAGCGCCGCTGATCGCCCGTCTGAAAGCCGAAGGTGCCAACACCCCGGCCGACCTGCTGATCACCGTCGACGCCGGCAACCTCTGGCAGGCCGAGCAGGAAGGCGTGCTGCAGCCGACCAAATCCGAGCTGATTGCCGCCAATATCCCCGCCCAGTACCGCTCCAGTACCGACAGCTGGACTGGCCTGTCGCTGCGCGCGCGGACCATCTTCTACTCCACCGAGCGGGTTAAACCGAGCGAGCTGAGCACTTACGAAGCCCTGGCCGACAAGAACTGGGAAGGCCGCCTGTGTCTGCGGACCAGCAAGAAGGTCTACAACCAGTCGCTGACCGCCACCCTGATCGAAACCCATGGCGAAGCCAAAACCGAAGAAATCGTCAAAGGCTGGGTGAGCAACCTGGCGACTGACGTATTCGCCGATGACACCGCGCTGTTGCAGGCCATCGACGCGGGTCAGTGCGACGTCGGCATCACCAACACTTACTACTACGGCCGTCTGCACAAGCAGCAGCCTGATCTGAAAGTGAAGCCGTACTGGCCGAACCAGAACGACCGTGGCGTGCACGTCAACCTGGCCGGTGCTGGTGTGACCAAGCATGCGCCAAACGCTGAAGCCGCGCGCAAACTGCTGGAGTGGATGACTACTCCGGAAGCGCAAACCATCTTCGCTGGCGTCAACCAGGAGTTCCCGGCCAACCCGGCTGTTGAGCCTTCTGCCGAAGTGGCAGCTTGGGGTACCTTCAAGGCCGACACCATCGCCACTGAAGTGGCTGGCAAGCGTCAGGCTGAAGCGACCATGTTGATGGATCGCGCTGGCTGGAACTAAGGCCTTAACGATTTGCTGCGCGTCGGCCCTGCGGCGTTAAAAACAGGCTCGGAATGCTCATGTACACCAGTACACTCCGCTTCCTCGCCTGTTTTTGCCTTGCAGGACTCTAGCTCGCGAAATCGTAATCAGGTTCTAAGTCTACGCACGCCGTTATACTCGACGCCCCGGCTCAGTCCGGGGCGTTGTGTTTTCCAGTTTTGAGGACTTTGCGTGGCCCATCCTGCCCAGCGCCGCTGGTACCCCATCGCCTTTGCCGTTGCCTTGCTGGTGCTGTTGCCGCTGAGCGTGTTGCTGTTCAGCTGGCACGAGGTCGATCAGCAGATCTGGGCGCACCTGTGGCAAACCCAGTTGCCGCGTCTGCTCGGCAATACCCTGGTGCTGGTAGTGGGCGTAGGCGTAGGTGTGACGCTGCTCGGCGTCAGCCTGGCCTGGCTTACCAGCCTCTGCGAGTTTCCCGGCAGGCGCTGGCTGGACTGGGCGCTGATGCTGCCATTTGCCATTCCCGCCTATGTACTGGCGTTCGTGTTTGTCGGCCTGCTGGATTTTTCCGGCCCGCTGCAAACCCTGCTGCGCGAGTGGTTTGGCAACGATGTGCGCTTTCGCGTGCGCTCCACTGGCGGGGTGATCATCGTGCTGGTGCTGGTGTTCTATCCCTACGTTTACCTGCTCGCGCGCAATGCCTTTCTGGCCCAGGGCAAGGGCCTTATGGAAGCCGCGCGGGTGCTTGGTCTGAGCCCGTGGCGGGCGTTCTGGCGTGTCGCTTTGCCGATGGCGCGACCGGCGATTGGTGCCGGTCTGGCCTTGGCAATCATGGAAACCCTGGCGGATTTCGGTGCGGTGGCGGTATTCAACTTCGACACCTTTACCACCGCCATCTACAAAACCTGGTACAGCTTCTACAGCCTGACCAGCGCCACCCAGCTGGCCAGCCTGCTGCTGCTGGCGGTGATGCTGGTGCTTTACGGCGAACGCCGCGCCCGTGGTGCGGTACGCCCGGTGAATGAGCGAGCACGCAGCAAGGCGCTCTATCACCTCACGGGCGGCAAGGCGCTGGCTGCTAGCGCCTGGTGCGGGCTGGTATTTGCCTGCGGCTTTGTTATCCCGGTGCTGCAGCTGCTTGTCTGGTTCTGGCAGCGTGGCCGCTTCGATCTGGATGAACGTTACAGCGCGCTGATTCTGCATACCCTGTATCTGGGCGCGATGGCGGCGCTGATCACCGTCAGCGTGGCACTGTTGCTGGCCTTCGCCCGGCGTATGACACCAACCCGGCTGATGCGCTCCACTGTCGGCGTGGCCAACCTTGGCTATGCCTTGCCCGGTTCGATGCTGGCGGTGGCGATCATGCTGGCGTTCAGTTACCTGGACCGCGAGCTGGTGATCCCGCTTTCCACATGGCTGGGCGGTGCGGGCAAGCCGGTGCTGCTCGGCAGCCTGTCAGCGCTGTTGCTGGCTTATATGATCCGCTTTATGGCGGTGGCCTACGGGCCGCTGGAAAACAGCCTGGCGCGGATTCGCCCGTCCTTGCCGGAAGCCTCGCGCAGCCTGGGGGTGGGTGGCGTCGGGCTGTTTTTCAAGGTCTATCTGCCGTTGCTGGTGCCGGGTGCGCTGTCGGCGGCGCTGCTGGTGTTTGTCGATGTGCTCAAGGAAATGCCTGCCACCCTGCTGATGCGCCCGTTCGGCTGGGACACGTTATCGGTGCGGGTATTTGAAATGACCAGCGAGGGCGAGTGGGCGCGCGCCGCGCTGCCGGCCCTGACCCTGGTGCTGGTCGGTCTGCTGCCGGTGATTCTGCTGATCCGCCGTTCGGCGCGCCGTCACGGTTAGCCTCGGGGGCTTGCGCGACAGGCTGCCACGTTGGGATGACCGCCCCCGGTGTTGCGGCTACAATGCGCGCCATTCGCAGCGGCCGATCATCTTGATAGCCCGTGCCAGTGCCCGATTGTGTGGGCTCAGCCGGGTTGCCGCTGCACTGCCCAGCCCGCAAGGAGACACTTATGGGACAGCGCACACCACTCTATGACCTGCACCTCGCTCTGGGTGCCAAGATGGTCGACTTCGGCGGTTGGGACATGCCGTTGCACTATGGCTCGCAGGTCGAGGAGCACCACCAGGTGCGTCGCGACTGCGGGGTGTTCGACGTGTCGCACATGACCGTGGTGGATGTCAGTGGCAGCCAGGCCAAAGCCTATCTGCAACACCTGCTGGCCAATGACATCGAACGCCTGCAAAGCATCGGTAAAGCTCTCTACAGCGGCATGCTCAATGAACAGGGCGGGGTGGTGGATGACCTGATCGTCTACCTGACCGACTTTGGTTACCGCGTGGTGGTGAATGCCTCGACCCGCGACAAGGACCTGGCCTGGATGCGCCTGCAGAGCGTCGACTTTGACGTGCAGCTGCAAGAACGCGCCGAGCTGGCGATGCTGGCCATTCAAGGCCCACATGCGCGCAGCAAGACCGCCGAGCTGGTCAGCCAATCGCGTGCCAACCTGATTCAGAGCCTCAAGCCGTTCGAAGGCCAGCCCGATGGCGAGTGGTTTATCGCCCGCACCGGTTATACCGGCGAAGACGGCCTGGAAATCATGCTGCCGGCCAGCGAAGTGGTGGCCTTCCTTAATGAGCTGGTCGGTGCCGGGATTTCCCCGATTGGCCTGGGCGCGCGCGACACCCTGCGCCTGGAAGCCGGGATGAACCTGTACGGCCAGGACATGGACGAAAGCGTCACCCCACTGGCCGCCAATATGGCCTGGACCATCGCCTGGGAGCCGGCCAGCCGTGGCTTCGTTGGCCGTGCCGCGCTGCAGAAGCAAAAGGCCGAAGGCGTCGCCTCCAAGCTGGTCGGCCTGGTGCTGGAAGAGCGCGGCGTGTTGCGTGCGCATCAGGTGGTGCGGGTTGAGGGCGTGGGCGAAGGCGAGATCACCAGCGGCAGCTTCTCGCCGACCCTGGGTAAATCCATCGCCCTGGCCCGCGTCCCGGCTGCGACCCAGGAGCGTGCCGAGGTGGAGATTCGCGGCAAGTGGTACCCGGTGCGGGTGGTCAAACCGACCTTCGTGCGTAACGGCAAGGCGCTTATCTGAGCCTTGAGCTGGCCATGGATGGTCGAGAACGCCCCGGTTTGTAACGGTGCGCCAGGTTTTTAAAGACTTTCTTTCGGTATGGCCAAGGCCTGCTAAATTTCCATGACGGCGTGGTCGCCGTCATGTCAGATGAGGAACGACACATGAGCAATATCCCCGCCGATCTGCGTTACGCCGCCAGCCACGAGTGGGCGCGCCTGGAAGCTGATGGCAGCGTTACCGTAGGCATTTCCGATCACGCTCAGGAAGCCCTGGGTGATGTGGTGTTCATCGAGCTGCCAGAAGTCGGCAAGAGCCTGAATGCCGGTCAGGAAGCCGGGGTGGTGGAATCGGTCAAGGCCGCGTCCGATATCTATGCACCGGTTTCCGGTGAAGTGATCGCGATCAATGACGGCCTGGCCGACAGCCCGGAAAGCGTCAACAGCGATCCCTACGGCAGCTGGTTCTTCAAGCTCAAGCCGAGCGACGCCAGCGAGCTGGACAAGCTGCTGGATGCGGCCGCTTACAAGGCCGCCGCCGACAGCGACGCCTAAACCGCCCTGCTGCAAAACCAAGCCCCGCCTCGCGGGGCTTGGTTGTTTCTGGGCCTTTACTTTCCTCACGTAATGGTACTGTGCCGCTCTAGCACGGCGATTTGTCGTGCCCAGTTGTTTGTTCGGTCAGAAAGTTTGCGCGGTCGGCGATGCTGGCTAGGCTGTTGATCCATGTCACACGATGTTTCGCCGCTCGGTGCATAGTGCGCCCAGCGAGAAGGCATCAATTCCCCGGTTGCTATGCACTAAAGCCCTGCACGGATAGAGGTTGCAGGGGCGGGCAGGGCGACTGCGCTTGCACCAAAGGACGATGGAGGCAGGTTGATGATTGGACGAACCAACAAACCCCTGAAAATGCGCGTGCTGATGGTCGACGATGACCTCGGCAGCCCCGCCAGCATGCGTGGGCGCGTGCTCAACGAGCTGGTCGACGAATTTGCCAGGCGCAATGCCGAGCTGATCAAGGCCACTTCCTATGAGGATGGGTTGGCGGCGGTAATGTCCGATGCAGCGCTGCATTGCATCTGCGTCGATTGGACCCTGGGCAAGAATGACGACAGCTCCCACGCCCAGGCGCTGGAGTTGCTGCGCAGCATTCGCCAGCGCAACGAAAACGTCCCGGTATTTCTGATGGCCGACCGTAATGCCAAGAAGAGCATCACGGTGGAGGCCATGGGTCTGGCCGACGAATTCGTCTGGATGCTCGAAGACACCGCGCCCTTTGTGGTCGGTCGGGTGATTGCCGCGATCAACCGCTACCTTGAGCACCTGCTGCCGCCATTCACCGATGCACTGCTGCGCTACACCATGAAGGATGAGCACTCCTGGGCCGCGCCTGGGCATCAGGGCGGGATTGCCTTTACCAAGTCGCCGGTGGGCCGGGTGTTCTTCGATTTCTTCGGGGAAAACCTGTTTCGCACCGACAGCGGTATCGAGCGCGGCAGTCTCGGTTCAGTGCTCGACCACAGCGGCCCGGTGGCAGACTCCGAAGCCTATGTAGCGCGGATCTTCGGCGCCCACGCCAGCTACTCGGTACTCAACGGCACCTCGGGTTCCAACCGGGCGATCTTTATGGCCTGCGTCGGTGAAAACCAGTTCGCCCTGTGCGACCGCAATTGCCACAAATCCATCGAACAGGGCCTGGTGCTGACTGGCGGCCTGCCGCTGTATATGACGCCGACACGCAACCGCTACGGGATTATCGGCCCACTGTTGCCCGCGCAGTTCGATGCGCAGCGCATCCAGGCTGCCATCGCCAACCATCCGCTGCGTGCCCAGGCCAAGGGCAGCAAGGTCGTGTATGCCGTGGTCACCAATTGCACCTATGACGGCATGTGCCTGCACGCCGAGCGCGCCGAGGACATGCTGGCGCAGAGCAGTGAGCGCATTCACTTCGATGAGGCCTGGTACGGTTACGCGCGCTTCAATCCGCTGTACCAGGGTCGCTACGCCATGCGTGGCGACCCTGCCAGCCACCCGGCCGACGGCCCTACGGTGTTTGCCACCCACTCGACCCACAAGCTGCTGGCGGCGCTATCGCAGTCCTCGTTTATCCATATCCGCAACGGCCGCAACCCGGTCGAGTACAGCCGCTTCAACGAGTCCTTCGTGATTCAGGCCAGTACCTCGCCGTTGTACGCGCTGTTCGCCTCCAACGAGGTGGGTGCAGCGATGATGGACGGCAACGGCGGCTATAGCCTGACCCAGGATTCGCTGCGTGAGGCGGTGGATTTCCGCCAGGCGCTGGCGCGCACCCACCGCGAGTTTGCCAGTCGTGGCGACTGGTTCTTCCAGCCATGGAACGCGCCGCAGGTCTGCGATAGCAAAACCGGCAAGATGGTTGATTTTGCTGACGCCGATGCCGAGCAACTGACCAGCGACCCCGCCTGCTGGGAGCTGGAGCCAGGCGCCGAGTGGCATGGTTTCGCTGGCCTGGAAAAAGGTTGGTGCATGCTCGACCCGATCAAGGTCGGCATCATGGTGCCGGGCATGGGCGCCGACGGCCAGCTGTTGGCGGAGGGCATCCCCGCGCCTATCCTCGGTGCCTTTCTATACCGCAACAATATCGTGCCGTCGCGCATCACCGATTTTATGGTGCTGTGCCTGTTCAGTATCGGCGTGACCAAGGGCAAGTGGGGCACGCTGATCAACGTGCTGCTGGCCTTCAAACGCCACTACGACAGCAATGCGCCGCTGCAGCGGGTGTTGCCTAATCTGCTCGTCCAGGCGCCTGAGCGCTACCGCGGCATGGGCCTGCGTGACCTCAGCAGCGAGATGTTCGAGTACATGCGCAGCAGCCGCATGGACGCCCTGCAGGCCGAGGCCTTCGGCAACCTGCCGCTGATCGAAACAACCCCGCGCGCTGCATTCCAGGCGCTGCAAACCGGCGAGGTCGAACTGTTGCCGCTGCAACAGGCGGCAGGAAGGGTTACCGGGGTTGGCATCATGCCCTATCCACCAGGCATCCCGATTGTTATGCCCGGCGAGAACCTCGGGCCGCTGGATGGCCCATGGATTCGTTATATCCAGGCCCTGCAGGATTGGGGCAAGCACTTCCCCGGTTTCGAGAAAGAGGTAGAGGGCGCCGTGCATCAGGACGGCGGTTACCACTTCTGGTGCCTCAAGCGCTAGCAGGCTGTTGAAAAACGTTGGCGAGGCAGCCAGCGCAAGGCAAAAACAGGCGAAAAAGCGGAGTTTACGAGTTGTAAATGAGCATTTTGAGTCTGTTTTTAACGCCGCGATGGCAACGCAGGTAGTTTTTCAACAGCCTGCTAAGGCTTGGCACCCATCAGGTCTATTACAAGGAGTTCATCATGAGTCATGCGAAAGTGCCGTTGCCGGCATCCCTGGCCCAGCGTTACCCGGTGCTGATTGTGGTCAACACCCTGGAGCACCCGGACAGCATCGTGCTGCGCAGCGCCGAGGCGGTTGGTCGGGCCTTGCAGCAACATGGCCTGGCGGTTGAGCGGGTCAGCTCGCTGGATGACGCGGAAATCGCCTTTCGCGCCGATCCGGCCTATTGCTGCGTCATCCTCGGCTGGGGCTTGTGTGAGGAAAACCTGCCGTTGGCGCTGCACCTGATTCAGCTGATCCGCCAGCGCACCGCACAGCTGCCGATCATGCTTGGCATGAGCCAGGCGCATCAGAGCCGCGTGCCGCTGGAGTTTGTCGAAAATATCGACGGCTTTATCTGGCAGCCGGAAGACAGCCCGGAGTTTGTCGCCGGCCGCATCGAAGCTGCTGCCCGGCGTTATCTGGACAGCATCCTGCCGCCATTTTTCGGTGCTTTGGTGAACTTCGCCGACACCCATGAATACTCCTGGCACACCCCGGGGCATACCGGCGGCACGGCCTTTATGAAGACCGCTGTGGGGCGCAGTTTTCTGGATTTTTACGGCGAGCAGATGCTGCGCTCCGACCTCAGCGTGTCGGTGGGTGAGCTGGGTTCGCTGAATGACCACTCCGGGCCGATTGCCGAGGCGGAAAAGAATGCCGCGCGGGTGTTTGGCGCCGATTACACCTTCTTCTCGGTCGGTGGCAGTTCAGCCAGCAACGAGATCGTCCTGCACTCGGCGGTCACCGATGGCGATGCGGTGCTGGTCGACCGCAACTGCCACAAGTCGCTGAACTACGCGCTGAATATGTCCGGTGCGGTGCCGCTGTACCTGCGACCACGGCGTAATGCACGCGGGCTGATCGGCCCGGTGCCGCGCAGCGAGCTGACGCCCGAGGCAGTGGCGCAGAAAATCGCTGAAAGTCCGCTGATGACCGACAAGCAGGCCCGTCCGGTACTGGCGGTGCTGACCAACTCGACCTACGACGGCCTCTGCTACAACGTGCAGACCACCACTCGCGAACTGAGCCAGAGCGTCGAGCGGATTCACTACGACGAAGCCTGGTATGCCTACGCGCGCTTCAATCCGCTGTATGAAGGCCGCTACGGCATGCACCGTGGCGAACGGCATGCCGATGACGCCACGGTGACCGTTACCCACTCGACCCACAAACTGCTGGCGGCGTTGTCGCAGGCCTCGATGATCCATATCCGTTCGGGCAAGGTGCCGGTCAAGCCGGCGCTGTTCAACGAGGCGTTCATGATGCACACCTCGACCTCGCCGCAGTACAGCATCATTGCCTCCACCGATGTGTCGGCGAAGATGATGGACGATGCCGGCGAGTACCTCACCGATGAGTCCATCGGCGAAGCCATTGCCTTCCGCCAGGCCATGGTGCGCCTGGGGAATGAGGTGCGTAAGCGCAAGCCGCAGGATTGGTGGTTTGGTGTGTGGCAACCGGATGAGGTCAACGGCGTGCCCTTTGCCGACCTCGACCCGCAGACCTTGCGCCAGGGCGATGCCTGGGTGCTTAAGCCGAACGCCAGCTGGCACGGCTTTGGCGACCTGGGCCGTGACTACTGCATGCTCGACCCGATCAAGGTCACCGTGCTGACCCCAGGGCAGACCCTGGAAGGGCAGATGGAGACCAGCGGTATTCCGGCGCCGCTGGTGTCGTCGTTCCTTGCCAGCCGTGGCATCGTGGTGGAAAAGACCGAGCCGTATTCCATCCTGCTGCTGTTCAGCCTGGGCGTAACCAAGGGCAAATGGGGCTCGCTGGTTGCCGGGCTGATGGAGTTCAAGAAGCACTACGACAGCAACGTCTCGCTGGAATTGGTGATGCCTGAGCTGGTCGCTAGCCATGGCGAGCGTTACGCCGGTATGGGCCTCAAGGACCTGGCCGACGCGATGCACCAGGACATGCTCGCCTCCAAGCTGCTGCACAACATGGACGCCGCCTTCAGCCTGCTGCCGGATGTGGTGAGTTCGCCGCGGGCGACGTTTGCCAAACTGGTGAAAGGCCAGATTGAGCAGATCGCCGTGCGTGACATGCTGGACCGCACCGTGGCCGTGCAAATCGTGCCCTATCCACCGGGCATTCCGCTGATGATGCCGGGCGAGAAGGCTGGCGCGGACAAGCAGGCGATCATCGATTACCTGCTGGCGATGGAGCTGTTCGACAGCCATTTCCCCGGTTTCGAGCACGACAACCATGGCGTCGAGATTGAGCGCGATGGTCAGGGTGGGCTGACGTACCGGGTCTATGTGGTCAAACAGTAACCCTTAGCCACTCCCGGCCGGCAGCCTTGGCTGCTGGTTGCGGCCAGTGCCACGCACAGAACAAGGAGAGGTCGATGGCTGAGTCAAGCAAGAAGATGAGCCTGGTGGGGCTCACCACCCTGGTGGCGGTCAACATGATGGGCTCGGGCATCATCATGTTGCCGTCGAGCATGGCCCAGTTGGGCGCGGTTTCGCTGCTGTCGTGGATCATCACTGCAGTCGGCTCCATGGCCATTGCCTACTGTTTCGCCCAGTGCGGCATCTACTGCCACCGCTCAGGCGGTATGTCGGCTTATACCGAGGAGGCGCACGGCAAGTCGGCGTTCTTCCTCTGTTCGTTTCTGTATTTCCTTTCGCTGGCCATCGGCAACGTGGCCATCGGTATTTCTGCGGTGGGTTATCTCACGCCGTTTTTCCCCTGGCTGGGCAGTGGCGCGATTCCGCTGTTTGTCGGCACGGTCGGGCTGATCTGGCTGACCACAGTGGCCAACTTTGGCGGCCCGCGTATCACCGGCAGAATTGGCGCGATCACTGTCTGGGGGGTGATCATTCCGGTGGCGGGGCTCAGTGTGATCGGCTGGTTCTGGTTTGACTCTGCGGTGTTGAAGGATGCCTGGAACCCGCACAGCCTGAAGATCAGCGATGCCATTGCGCAGAGTATTCCGCTGACCCTGTGGGCCTTCCTCGGCATGGAATCGGCGGCGCAGAACTCCGATGCGGTGGAAAATCCCGAGCGCAATGTGCCGCTGGCCTGCCTGTTCGGCACCCTCGGCGCGGCGGTGGTGTATGTGCTGTCGACCACGGTGATTCAGGGCATTGTGCCGAATGCCGAGCTGGCCAACTCCAGCGCGCCATTTGCCTATGTCTATGCGCAGATGTTCAACCCCTTTATTGGCAACATCATCATGGGCCTGGCTGTCATGGCCTGTATCGGCTCGCTGCTGGGCTGGCAGTTCACTTTGGCGCAAACGGCCAAGGTCACGGCGGACCAGGGCATGTTCCTCAAGCTGTTCGGCAAGGTCACGGCGGCCAATGCCCCGGTGATCGGCATGATCGTGTGCGGGGTGCTGCAAACCCTGTTGGCACTGTCGACCATCTCGCCGAATGCCAGCGCGCAGTTCAGCAAGCTGGTCAACTTGGCGGCCGTCACCAACCTGATCCCCTATGTCACGGCGCTCTCCGGCTTGCTGGTGATCATGTACAAGGCGCGGGTCAGCGCGGCGGTGTACACGCGCAACCTCGTGGTGCTGATGATGGCCATGGTCTATTGCTTCTACGCCCTGTATGCCTCGGGCAAGGATGCGGTGTTCGGCGCGATGCTGGTGCTGGCGCTGGGCTACCTGCTGTACGGCTTTATCGCCAAGCGTTTTGTCGCTGAGCAACCCGCGCCCGGTAAGGCGTAATGGCCGGTAAACCCTTTGAATCTGGGGATATGGATATGAATATTCACCTGTGTCATCCGTGCAACCTGCTGCTGGCCTGCCTCCTGGCGCTGTCGTCTGTGGCCCACGCCAATACCTTGCAGCGCATCGAAAGCAGCAACACGCTCAATCTGGGTTACATCGACGACATTGCCCCCTTCAGCAGCCTGCAGAACGGTGAAGTCGGCGGCTATGCCATTGAGCTGTGCGAGAAGGTGGTCGAACAGGTCAAAACCCAGCTGAACCTGCCTGCGCTGCAGGTGCGCTATCAGCCCGCGAAGGCGACACAGGCGCTGAGCGCCGTGCGCGACGGCTCGCTCGACCTGCTCTGCTCACCCAGTGTGGAAAGCCTCACTCAGCGTAAGCACGTCAGTTTCTCCCTGCCCATCTACACCGCCGGCCTGGCGGTATTGGTGCGCAAGGATGCGCCCGAGGCTTTGCTCAACGTGCTCAACGGTGAGGTTGCACACAGCGGACCGACTTGGCGCGCCACGGTCAATCGCGGCTTGGCCAACCACACCTACGCGGTTAAACAGGGCGAAGCCACAGAGGCCTGGGTTCGCAAGCAGCAACGCATGCTGGGGGTTGTCGCGACGGTGGTGACCGTCAGCAGTCAGGAGGAAGGTGTGCAGTTGGTGGCCGAGGGCAAGGCCGATGCGTTCTTTTCTGAACGCATGCTGCTGAAGAATTACCTGGCCAAGCGTGAGGATGCCAGTGCCATGCAGGTGCTGGAGCGAATCTACGAGTACGCCCCGGTGGCGATGGCCTTAATGCGTGGTGACGAAGACTTCCGCCTGTTGGTCGACACGGCCCTGAGCGAAGCCCAGCGCTCAGGTGAGCTGGAGAAAATCTACAGCCGCTACTTCGGTGAGCCGGGGGAGGTGGTCAAGGCGCTGTTCAAGGTTTACGCCTTGCCTGAGTGACGGGCAGCAAACCGGCACTGGGTGTTGTCCGCCAGTGCCGGTTCGCCTGTCAGGTCGCTTGCTCGGCTTCGACCCTGAGCACCACGCCGTCCTGCCCCACCACGCGCACCGGTGTGCCCGCCGGTAGATTCGGACCGCTGACCAACCACAATGAATCACCGACTTTTATCTTACCGCGCCCTTCATGGATGGCTTCATGCAGGGCAAAAGTGCGGCCGACGAATTCGCTGCCGCGCTGGTTCAGCCCCGGCTGGTCGGAAGGCTTCGCCGCACTGCGCTGACGTTGCCACCAGAACACGGCGGTGAGTATCGAAAGCAGGCCGAACAGGATGAACTGCGCCGCCCAGGGCAGGCCGGGGAAGATAAAGGTCAGCAGGCCGACGCTGGCGGCGGCCAGGCCGATCCACAGCAGATAGCCACCGGCACCGAACACTTCAAGAATCAGTAACAGGGTGCCCAGGGCCAGCCAGTTCCAGTACGACAGGTGCTGCAAGAAGTCCCACATCACTTAACCCTTCTGCTCACCGAAAGTGGCTTTGACGATTTCGCCGATACCGCCGACCGCACCAATCATCTGGCTGGCCTCCAGCGGCATCAGCACAACCTTGCTGTTATTGGCGCTGGCCAGTTGGCCGAGGGCTTCGATGTATTTCTGCGCGACGAAGTAGTTGACCGCCTGCACGTTCCCGCTGGCGATGGCCTCGGACACCATGCGCGTGGCTTCAGCTTCGGCCTGGGCGGCACGTTCGCGCGCTTCGGCTTCGAGGAACGCGGCCTGGCGCTGACCTTCGGCCTTGAGAATATCGCCCTGTTTCTGCCCTTCGGCGGTGAGGATGGCGGCAGCGCGCAGGCCTTCGGCTTCGAGAATCTGTGCGCGCTTGATCCGTTCGGCTTTCATCTGCCCGGACATGGCGGCCATCAGGTCGGCGGGCGGGCTGATGTCCTTGATCTCGATCCGGGTGATCTTGATGCCCCAGGGTGCGGTGGCTTCGTCCACGGTCTTGAGCAGACGCTCGTTGATCGCATCGCGCTGGCCGAGCATGGCGTCCAGTTCCATGGAACCGAGCACGGTACGGATATTGGTCATCACCAGGTTGCGGATGGCGTGCTCAAGGTTGTTCACCTCGTAGGCGGCCTGCGCCGCGTTGATGATCTGGAAGAAGCAGATGGCGTCGATCTGTACCGTGGCGTTGTCGGCGGTGATGACTTCCTGCGGCGGAATATCCAGCACGTTTTCCATCACGTTGAGCTTGCGGCCGATCTTGTCCATAACTGGCACGATGATGTTCAGGCCCGGTTTAAGGGTGTTGGTGTAGCGGCCGAAGCGCTCCACGGTCCACTCGAACCCTTGGGGTACAACCTTGAAACCCATAAAGACGATGGCGACGGCGAGGCCGACAAAGAGAAAAATGACGCTGCCGATTTCCATGTGATGTAGCTCCTTGGCGGGTTTTGGTCTGCGGATTGGCTGTTCAGGTATCTAAGCACAGTTGGCGTTGGCGCTGCTGTCGATGGCGTTACAGAGTGCACCGATCAACGGTCATTGTTGCCGATCAGTGCACGCTTGGCGCCAGGGCCTTGATCAGGCGCGCGTCGCGCCCATAGATGTCCGGGTAGTAGCGCAGGGCGCCGTCCTGGCTGGCTTCGACCGTCCAGTAAGCGATCAGCAGCGGCGCCGGATGCTGCAGGCGGTATTGCTGGGTTTCGCCGCTGGCGATGCGCGTTTGCACGCTGCTCAGCTCATCCGGGCTGAGCAGCCAGGCGAGCAGGGTGTCGACGGCCTCGACCCGTACGCAACCGGAGCTGAACGCACGTGGGGCTTTGCTGAACAGCTGTTGGCTGGGGGTGTCGTGCAGATAGACCGCGAATGGATTGTCGAAGCGCACGGCCACGCGGCCGAGCGGATTATGGCTGCCGGCTGACTGGCGCAGGCGAATCGCGCCTGGGTTTTCCCAGTCGATGCTATGCGGGTCGAGCAGGTTGCCGTCGCGGTCTAGCACGCTCATCTGCTGGCGTTGCAGAAAGCCGATGTCGTCGCGAATGGCCGGCAGTTTGTCTTCACGCAGGATGGTCGGCGGCACGATCCAGGTCGGGTTGAGGGTCAGCCGCACGATGCGGGAGGCGAGAAACGGCGTTTGCCGTTCGGCGCGGCCGACCTGGGTGCGGCTGCGCCAGAGCAGCTGGTTATTGCGCCGTACCTGGATTTCGGCGGCGGCGATATTGATCAGCACTTCGGCATCGCCCATTGAGCCGGCCAGCCAGCGCAGGCGTTCGAGATTGGCGCACAGTTGCTCGCGGCGCAGCTGTGCGCTGATATTCAGCTCGCTCAGGCTGGCGGGGCCGAGGATGCCATCCGGGTTAAGGCCGTGGTCGCGCTGAAAGTTCTCCAGGGCGCTTTGTGTCGCCAGATCATAGGTGCTGCCCAGTTCTTCTTGCGGTGCAGCCAGGTAGCCCTGGGCGATCAGGCGTGCGCGCAAAGCTGGCAGTCGCGCATCCTTGCCGCCGGGTTTGAGCAGTGGCCCGCTGGCCAGCGTTGCCCACGTCTGCAGTGGCTGTAGGCGTTGTTGCGCATAGGCGTTACGCAGCCGTTGGTATTGCACGGTGGCTGGCCGCGCGCCGGCAAAGGCCAGGGCTGGTGTGTGCAGGTGCAACAGGGCGAGCGACAGGGCGGCCAGTTGCGGGTCCGGGTTGGTTTGCCCTGGAGCCTGCCACAGCGGTTCCAGGCGCTGTTGCAGTAAACGACCACGGCGCAGGTGCAGCAGGGCCTGCAGGTAGCTGTGGCTGGTCAGCAGTTCGGCGCAGTCGCGCTGCTCGGCGGAGCGTTCCGCACCCAGGCTGGGCAGCGCATAGTCACTGGGCTGCAAACCATCATCAGCCAGTTGCGTCAGTTGCTCGCGCAATTGCAGCAACTGTTCGCTGCTCTGCCAGGCGGGTTGGCCGTCGCGCTGCGCATAAAAAGCCTGCAGCATGTGTTGTGCGTTCTCGTCTAGGCTTGTCGGTAACGGGCTGCAGCGCTGCGTCAACTCAGCCAGTAATGGGCGAAAATCGACGCTGCTGGCGAAGGGCGCATCGGTGGCGTTGGCGACCAATGGCAGGGTGAGCAGGGCGGCGCTCAGGTAGAGTGTGCGTTTTTTGAACAATCTACTGCTCCATTCCATGGGCTAAGAACAACTTGGCCGAAGCCAGTATAGGCGGGCCAGGGGTGGATCTTGTGACAGGACGTCCGAAGGTACTCGAGGTATTTGCGCAATGTTTGGACGTCTTGGTAGGTTCTGCCTGATCGGTTTTTGGCTTTCTTGCATGCCCTGGTCGGCGACGGCGGCAGAGCAGGATGGGCTGTTCAGGGATCTGGCGCGGATTGCCCCAGGGCTCAATCAGCAGGCGCTGCAGCATGCCCTGGCGGCCATGCAGTGTGCGGTCAATCATGGCGCTGATCCGGCGCATCGTCTCGCCGTAATCGATTATTCGCGGCCTTCCACCGAGCGGCGTTTGTGGATATTTGACCTGCAGCGCAAGCGTCTGCTGTTGCGCGATTATGTCGCCCACGGGCGCAAATCCGGGGAGAACTTTGCCGAGGTGTTCTCCAATCGCCTGGGTAGCCATCAGACCAGTCTGGGGCTGTTCCGCACGGCAGAAAGCTACCGCGGCAAACATGGCTATTCCTTGCGTATGGATGGTATGGAGCCTGGACTGAATGACCTGGCCCGTGAGCGCGCCATCGTCATCCACGGCGCGGCTTATGTCAGCCCGCGCTGGGTGCAGAAACATGGCCGCATCGGCCGTAGCCTGGGTTGCCCGGCAGTGCGCCCGGAGGTGGCGCGGATGGTGGTCGACCAGCTCAAGGGCGGGCAGTTTCTCTTTGCCTGGCACTCTAATCAACGCTTGCTGCAAGCATCGGCCTATCTGCAGTGCAAGCCGCAGCGGGTGGCGGCGCTGAGTCGTGTCGGTGAAGGCTGAGAGCCTGCTCATGATCTCGCGAGCTAGAGCCATACAAGGCGAAAACAGGCGAGGAAGCGGAGTTTACTGATGTAAATGAGCATTCCGAGCCTGTTTTCAACGCAGTAGGGCCGACGCGCAGCAGATCATTAAGGTTATTTCTGCTCGCTCTGCGGGGTCACCCGCAGCACTTCCTCGATGGTGGTCAGGCCGGCGGCAACCTTTTGCGCACCTGACAGGCGCAGGCTGCGCATACCTTCCTTGAACGCGTGTCGACGCAGTGCAATCAGGTCGGTGTCGGCTGTGATCAGCGGCTTCATCGCGTCATTGATCAGCATGATTTCATACACCCCGGCGCGGCCACGGTAGCCGGTGTCGCGGCATTCCAGGCAACCGACAGCGCGACAGGCCTGGGTCGGCAGTGGCGCGCTCCAGGGTTTGGTCAGGCTTTGCCAGCCGTCTTCGTCCAGTGTTTGTGGCGCCTTGCAGTGCGGGCACAGGGTACGCACCAGGCGTTGCGCCATCACGCCGAGCAGGGTTGCTTTGAGCAGGTAGTGCGGCACGCCCAGTTCCAGCAGGCGGGTGATGGCGCTAGGGGCATCGTTGGTGTGCAGCGTCGAGAGCACCAAGTGGCCGGTGAGTGCAGCCTGGATCGCCATCTCGGCGGTCTCCAGATCGCGGATCTCGCCGACCATGATGATGTCGGGGTCCTGCCGCATCAGCGCGCGCACGCCGCTGGCGAAGGTCAGGTCGATATTGCTCTGCACCTGCATCTGGTTGAACGCGCCCTCGATCATTTCGATCGGGTCTTCGATGGTGCAGACGTTGACCTCTTGAGTCGCCAACTGCTTGAGCGTGGTGTACAGCGTGGTGGTCTTGCCCGAGCCGGTAGGACCGGTCACCAGGATGATGCCGTTGGGCTGGCTGGTCATGCTTTGCCAACGTTTCAGGTCGTCGGCAGAGAAACCCAGCTGATCGAAGCTTTTCAGCAGCACTTCCGGGTCGAAGATCCGCATCACCATCTTCTCGCCGAAGGCGGTGGGCAGGGTCGACAGGCGCAGCTCGACTTCACCGCCGTCCGGGGTCTTGGTCTTCACCCGGCCGTCCTGCGGCTTGCGCTTTTCTGCGACATTCATCCGCCCCAGGCTTTTCAGGCGGCTGACTACCGCCATGGTCACTTGCGGCGGGAACTGATAGACGGTGTGCAGCACGCCGTCGATACGAAAACGCACGCTGCCTTGTTCGCGGCGCGGCTCGATATGGATATCACTGGCACGCTGCTGGAAAGCGTACTGGAACAGCCAGTCGACGATATTGACGATATGCGCGTCGTTGGCATCGGGCTCCTGATCCTGGGCGCCGAGATTCAGCAGTTGCTCGAAGTTGCCGGCCCCGCTGATTTTCATATCACCGGCCGATGCTCCGCTGACCGACTTGGCCAGGCGGTAGAACTCCACGGTAAAGCGCTGAATCTCTGTCGGGCTGGCCACCACGCGCTTGATTGGGCGCTTAAGCACGTGGATCAGGTTGGCTTCCCAGCTGTGTACCAGTGGTTGGCTGCTGGCGATGGTCACGCTGTCGTTGTCCACCGCCACGGCGAGAATCTTGTGGCGCTGGGCGAAGGCGTAGGACATCAAAGGGGTCACGGCCGCGACATCAATCTTCAATGGGTCAATCCGTAGGTACGGTTGTCCGGATTGTTCTGCCAGCCAGATGGTCAGGTCTTCCAGTTCAAGCTTCTTGCCGGGTTTTGTCAGGTCGTCCAGTTGCTGCGCAGCAAGAAATTCCAGTGGGTGCTGTTTATTGTTGACCGCACTGCGGCGAATCGCCAGGCATTGTTCAGCATTGTCCTGGCTGGTTCGACCCTGGGCGACCAGTTCACGCAGCAGATCAGCGAGCTCCAGTTGGCGATCATGGGCGGACGAGACGAATGCGGACATAAAACTCCCTGATGATCCTGATGACGTGTTAACGACCTGCTAAGCACTGCCGGCAGCATGACGCCAAGGGCGCGGGCTGTCTGCCGACTTGATCCATTTTTGCACAGCCGCCAGCCCTAGCCGCAGCAGACGTCAGGCGCGTTTGAGGGTTTTTACGCCCTCGGCTGTACCCAGCAGAAGCAGGTCGGCCGGGCGTGCAGCGAACAGGCCATTGGTGACCACGCCGACAATGGCGTTGATCTGGGTTTCCAGCTCCACCGGGTTGGTGATCGACAGGTTGAATACATCAAGGATGATATTGCCGTTGTCGGTCACCACGCCTTCGCGGTACACCGGATCGCCGCCGAGTTTGACCAGCTGGCGCGCCACATGGCTGCGCGCCATCGGGATCACTTCCACCGGCAGTGGGAAGGCGCCGAGCACCGGTACCAGCTTGCTGGCGTCGGCGATGCAGAGAAAGGTCTGTGCCACAGCTGCGACGATCTTCTCGCGAGTCAGGGCCGCGCCACCGCCCTTGATCAGGTTGAGGTGCTCGTCGCTCTCGTCGGCGCCGTCGACATAGAACTCCAGGTCGCTGACGGTGTTCAGCTCATACACCGGAATGCCATGGCCTTTGAGGCGTGCGGCGGTGGCTTCGGAGCTGGCCACGGCGCCGTCGAATTCCATCTTGTGCTTGGCCAGGGCATCGATAAAGCAGTTGGCGGTGGAGCCGGTGCCGACTCCGATCACACTCTTGGCGTCGAGTTTGGGAAGAATAAAGTCGACGGCAGCCTGGGCGACGGCTTGCTTGAGTTGATCCTGGTTCATCTTTAAGGCCTGGTGTGGGAGTGGTGGAAAGGCGCGAATTATAGCGCGGCTGCGCCGGCGACGTTAAAACCCTGCCTGTCAGACCGCGTGAGAGCGTAGCGAGCGAAGGTCAGGCAAGGCAAAAAGAGGCGAGGAAGCGGAGTGTGCTGTTGTACATGAGCATTCCGAGCCTGTTTTTAACGCCGCATCACCGAGCGCAGTAGCTCTCGCGTGGTCTGCTTGTATGGTCGTTCGGCGCAACGCTGGGGTAGACTCGCGGACTCCCTGAAAAACCGCCTGCGATGCCCGCCATGCTCGAACAGTACGTCAAGAAGATCCTCACCTCGCGCGTCTATGACGTGGCGGTGGAAACCCCGCTGCAAGCCGCCAACCAGCTTTCCGAGCGCCTGGGCAACCAGATTCTGCTCAAGCGCGAAGACTTGCAGCCGGTGTACTCGTTCAAGATTCGCGGCGCCTACAACAAGCTGGCGCAGCTCTCCGCAGAAGAGCAGGCGCGTGGCGTGGTCACTGCATCGGCCGGCAACCATGCCCAGGGCCTGGCGCTGGCGGCCAAGGTGCTGGGGGTCAAGGCGACCATCGTGATGCCCAAGACCACCCCGGAGATCAAGGTGCAAGGTGTGCGCTCGCGCGGCGGCAAAGTGGTGCTGCATGGCGACAGTTTTCCCGAAGCGCTGGCTTATTCGCTGAAACTGGTGGACGAGAAGGGCTACATCTATATCCACCCCTACGATGATCCGCACACCATCGCCGGCCAGGGCACCGTGGCCATGGAAATCCTCCGTCAGCAGCCGGGCGCCATCGACGCGATCTTCGTCCCGGTGGGCGGCGGCGGGCTGATCGCGGGTATCGCCGCCTACGTCAAATACCTGCGCCCGGAAATCAAGGTCATCGGTGTCGAACCGGACGATTCCAACTGCCTGCAGGCCGCCATGGCCGCTGGCGAGCGCGTGGTATTGCCGCAGGTCGGGCTGTTTGCCGATGGTGTGGCGGTGGCGCAGATCGGTCAGCACACCTTCGATGTGTGCAAGGACCATGTTGACGAGGTGATTACCGTCAGTACCGACGAGATTTGTGCGGCGATCAAGGATATCTACGACGACACCCGTTCGATCACCGAGCCGGCCGGCGCGCTGAGCGTGGCCGGGATCAAGAAGTATGTGGAGCGCGAAGGCTGTAGCGGCCAGGTGCTGGTGGGTATCGACTCGGGCGCCAACGTCAACTTCGATCGTCTGCGCCACGTTGCTGAGCGCGCCGAACTGGGCGAGAAGCGCGAGGCGATCATCGCCGTGACCATCCCCGAGCAGCCAGGAAGCTTCAAAGCGTTCTGCGAGGCCATCGGCAAGCGGCAGATCACCGAGTTCAACTACCGCTATCACGAGGACAAGGAAGCGCACATCTTCGTCGGCGTGCAGACCCACCCGGACAGCGACCCGCGTGCGGCGCTGGTGCAGGGCCTGCGTGACCAGGGCTTCCCGGTGCTGGACCTGACTGACAACGAACTGGCCAAACTGCATATCCGCCATATGGTCGGCGGTCATGCCGCGGCGGTGCCGGATGAGTGTGTGTACCGTTTCGAGTTTCCTGAGCGTCCGGGCGCGCTGTTCAATTTCTTACAGAAATTAGGTGGGCGCTGGAATATCTCGATGTTCCACTATCGCAACCACGGCGCGGCCGATGGTCGCGTGGTCGCGGGTCTGCAAGTGCCGCACGCGGAGCGCCATCTTGTGCCAGCGGCGCTGGAAGCCATCGGTTATCCCTATTGGGATGAGAGCGATAATCCGGCGTACAAACTCTTTCTTGGATAAGCCGGAAACCCGGTAGGACTGAATCGATGGAACACTACCCGCTGCTGAAAATGTTGCACATGCTGCCTGGCATTCTCCTGCTGGTTGGCGTGCCCGTGCACCTGTTTATGCTCTGGAAGGCCTCACGCAGCGGCGATAACGCTGTGCTGCAGCGCAAGCTCAAGCGCACTCGGCTGATCAGTCTGCCGGTGCTTGGCCTTTTGGCTCTGAGCCTGCCGGTCACCGGTTGGTTGCTGGTTGATCTTGTCGGTTGGCCGCTGAGTCAGACCTGGTTGCTGTTGAGTAGTGTGCTGTTCGCTGTGTTGATGCTGATCGGACTGTTGTTGGCGGGCCGTCTGGGTGCCTGGCAAGCACTGAATGGTGCACCGGCACCCAAGCGTTTGCTGGGTTTCTGCGCGACCTATGCTGGCCTGATTATGTTGCTGTTGCTGGTCATCATGGGCCTGATGGGCGCCAAACCGGCCTGATCAACACCTCAACAAAAACGCCGCCTGATCAGGCGGCGTTTTTATTTGTAGTCAGTTTAGCGCAGCGAGATCACCGGCCAGCCGCGTTGTTCGGCTTCGGCGCGCAGCTTCGGGTCCGGGTCGACAGCGAAGGGGTGGGTGACTTGCTCCAGCAGCGGCAGGTCGTTCATTGAGTCACTGTAGAAGTAGCTGTCGTTGAGGTTGAGGCCGCTTTCCGCCAGCCAGCGGTTCAGGCGGGTGACCTTACCTTCCTTGAAGCACGGCACATCGGTGGTACGCCCGGTGTAGCGGCCGTCGGCCATTTCACACTCGGTGGCCAGCAGGGTGTCGACGCCCAGGCGTGCGGCAATCGGCGCGGTGACGAAGCGGTTGGTGGCGGTGATGATCAGCAGCTTGTCGCCGGCCTCGCGGTGTTCGGCGAGCAGGGCTTCGCCCTTGGCGAGGATGATCGGCTCGACGCAATCGCGCATAAACTCGCGGTGCCACTGCGCCAACTGGGCCATTTCCGTGCGGCCGAGGATTTCCAGGCTGAAATTCAGGTAGTCGGTGATGTTTAGGCGGCCCGCCAGGTAGTCCTGATAAAAGTCATCGTTACGCGCCTTGTAGGCGATACCGTCGAGGATGCCGCGCTCACACAGGTAATCGCCCCAGGCGTGGTCGCTGTCGCCACCGAGCAGGGTGTTGTCGAGATCGAATAAAGCCAAACGCACGGGAGCACCTTTAATTGCCAGCCACGAAAGGCGCTCAGAATAACGGCTTTTATAGGTCAATCCTATTACGCGGGACGCTCGCGTTGCTGCTGCCGCGGCCTTTGTGGAACAATGCCGGCATGTCTTAAAGTCAGGCGTTTACGAGGTTGTGTGCCGTGATCGATTCCGATGGTTTTCGCCCCAATGTCGGCATCATTCTGACCAATGATGTTGGCCAGGTGCTGTGGGCGCGTCGGATAAACCAGGACGCCTGGCAGTTCCCACAAGGTGGGATCAATGACCATGAGTCGCCGGAAGAGGCGCTGTACCGCGAATTGAACGAAGAAGTGGGCCTGGAGCAGCAGGATGTGAAAATTCTCGCCTGCACCCGGGGCTGGTTGCGTTATCGTCTGCCTCAGCGTCTGGTGCGCACGCACAGCCAACCGCTGTGCATTGGGCAGAAACAGAAGTGGTTCCTTCTGCGTTTGACTGGCGATGAGAACCGCGTGCGTATGGATCTGACCGGCAAGCCGGAATTCGACGGCTGGCGCTGGGTCAGTTACTGGTATCCGCTGGGCCAGGTGGTGACATTCAAGCGCGAGGTTTACCGTCGCGCCCTCAAGGAACTCGCTCCGCGCCTTCTGGCGCGGGACTGACAACAGGCTGAGCCAAGCATGCTCAATACGCTGCGCAAGATTGTCCAGGAAGTAAATGCCGCCAAGGACCTCAAGGCAGCGCTGGGCATTATCGTGCAGCGGGTGCGCGATGCGATGGGCAGCCAGGTCTGCTCGGTCTACCTGCTTGACCCGGAAAGCAATCGCTTCGTGCTGATGGCCACCGAAGGCTTGAACAAGAAAGCCATCGGCAAGGTCAGCATGGCGCCCAACGAGGGCCTGGTCGGTCTGGTCGGCACTCGTGAAGAGCCGCTCAACCTCGAACACGCCTCCGAACACCCGCGCTACCGCTACTTTGCCGAAACCGGCGAGGAGCGTTACGCCTCCTTCCTTGGTGCGCCGATCATCCACCACCGCAAGGTGATGGGCGTACTGGTCATTCAGCAGAAAGAACAGCGCCAGTTCGATGAGGGCGAAGAAGCCTTCCTGGTCACCATGAGCGCGCAGCTCGCCGGGGTTATCGCCCACGCCGAGGCCACCGGCTCGATCCGCGGTCTGGGCCGGCAGGGCAAGGGTATTCAAGAAGCCAAGTTTATCGGTGTGCCCGGCTCACCAGGCGCCGCCGTGGGCACTGCCGTGGTGGTCTTGCCGCCGGCGGATCTGGACGTGGTGCCGGACAAGACGGTCGATGACATCGCCGCCGAACTGACCCTGTTCAACAATGCCCTGGAAGGTGTGCGTGCCGATATGCGCGCACTGTCGGCGAAGATGGCCACCCAGCTGCGCCCAGAAGAGCGCGCATTGTTCGATGTCTACCTGATGATGCTGGAAGACGCCGCCCTGGGTAACGAGGTGGTCAAGGTTATCCGTACCGGGCAGTGGGCCCAGGGCGCGTTGCGTCATGTGGTCAGTGAGCACGTCAATCGCTTCGAGTTGATGGACGATGCCTACCTGCGCGAACGCGCCAGTGACGTCAAAGACCTGGGTCGGCGCTTGCTGGCTTACCTGCAACAGGCGCGTCAGCAGACCCTGGTCTATCCGGACAACTGCATTCTGGTCAGCGAAGAGCTGTCGCCAGCGATGCTTGGCGAGGTGCCGGAAGGCAAGCTGGTCGGCCTGGTCTCGGTGCAGGGCTCGGGCAACTCGCATGTGGCAATTTTCGCCCGGGCCATGGGTATCCCCACGGTCATGGGTGTGGTTGACCTGCCGTACTCGAAGATCGACGGCATCCAGCTGATCGTCGACGGTTACCACGGTGAAGTGTTCACCAACCCCAGCGAAGTGCTGCGCAAGCAGTACAGCGATGTAGTCGAGGAAGAGCGGCAGTTGGCGCAGGGGCTCGATGCGTTGCGCGCCTTGCCCTGCGAGACCCTGGATGGCCACCGTATGCCACTGTGGGTCAACACCGGTTTGCTCGCTGATGTGAAACGTGCCCAGGAGCGCGGCGCCGAAGGTGTCGGCCTGTACCGCACCGAAGTGCCGTTTATGATCAACGAGCGTTTCCCTAGCGAGAAGGAGCAACTGGCGACCTATCGCGAGCAGTTGCAGGCTTTCCACCCGCTGCCGGTGACCATGCGCACCCTGGACATTGGCGGCGACAAGGCGCTGAGCTATTTCCCGATCAAGGAAGACAACCCCTTCCTTGGCTGGCGCGGTATCCGCGTGACGCTCGACCACCCGGAAATCTTCCTGGTGCAGGCGCGTGCCATGCTCAAGGCCAGCGAGGGGCTGAACAACCTGCGCATCCTGCTGCCGATGATTTCCGGCATTCAGGAACTGGAAGAAGCGCTGCACCTGATTCATCGCGCTTGGGGCGAGGTGCGCGATGAAGGCACTGATGTGCCGCTGCCTCCCATTGGGGTGATGATCGAGATTCCCGCGGCGGTCTATCAGGTGCGCGAGCTGGCACGCCAGGTCGACTTCCTCTCGGTCGGCTCGAATGACCTGACCCAATACCTGTTGGCTGTTGACCGTAACAACCCGCGCGTCGCTGATCTTTACGACTTCCTCCACCCGGCTGTGCTGCAAGCGCTGCGCATCGTGGTGGCCGGCGCCCATGCTGAAGGCAAGCCGGTAAGCATCTGCGGTGAGATGGCTGGTGACCCGGCGTGCGCCGTGCTGCTGATGGCCATGGGCTTTGACGGCCTGTCGATGAACGCCACCAACCTGCCCAAGGTCAAATGGTTGCTGCGTCAGCTCAGCCTGGGCAAGGCCCAGGAATTGCTGAGCCAGGTCATGAGCATCGACAACCCGCAGGTGATTCACAGCACCCTGCAGCTGGCCCTGCGCAACCTCGGCCTGGGCCGCATGATCAACCCAGCGTCGGATATTCAGGCCTGAGTGCCGCGTGCTGAGCCTCACCGATAGCCTGCCACTGCACCCGTTGGCGACCCTGCGCCTGTCGGCAGCCAGTGCGCTGGTCTGCCGCGGCGAACAGTTCTGGGTATTGGCCGATGACGCGCTGACGTTACAGCGCTATGACCTCGCTGGCGCCTGGCAAGCTGAGCTGCAGTTGTTGCCGGGAGAACTGCCGACTGACCCGCAGCAGCGCAAAGCCCAGAAGCCTGATTTTGAAGCCTTGCTGCACCTGCCTGACGGGCGCCTGTTGGCGCTCGGCTCGGGCTCGACGGCGGCGCGCTGTCGCGCCTGCCTGGTGTCTGGTGAGCAGGTGCAGGTGATTAATCTGCAGCCCCTGTATCAGGTGTTGGGCGCGCATTTCCAGGCGCTGAATATCGAAGGCGCGCTGGTCTATCAGGGTCAGTTGTTGCTGGCGCAGCGCGGCAATGGGCGCGGCCGCGAGAATGCCCTGGTATGCCTCGAGCTGACGGCGGTACTGGCTGATCTGGCGCGTGGCCAGCTGACGGCTGTCGGTCTGCAGCAGATCGTGCCGCTAGTGCTGCCTGAGCTGGATGGCGTAGCCCTGAGCCTCACCGACCTGGCTTTGAGCCCAGGCGGGGTGCTGTATTTCAGTGCCACGGCTGAGGATACGGACTCCAGCTATCGCGATGGCGCTTGCCTTGGCAGCGTGCTGGGTCGCTTGGATCAACAGTGGGCCATCAACCAACTGCTGTGCCTGCAACCGGTGGTGAAGATCGAGGGGCTGGCCTTTCAGGCCGAGGGTCGCCTGTTGCTAGTGACCGATGCGGATGATCCAACCGTAGCGGCACCGTTGTTTAGCCTTGATCTGCCGGCCGAGTGACCTGTCTGGCGGGCGGATAGCCCGTTATCAGCAGTACAGTTCCACCTCTCCCAGAAGACTGCCCTCGGGGCCAAAGCTGCGTTCGTACAGGTGGCGGCTGCCATCGGCGTTGACGATCAGCGCGGTGCTGGCGCGTGTGCCGTATGCCGGGCTGGCGATAAAGATGCTCGACAGCAGGCGCTCGCTGGGCAAACCGATACCGGTGTCGGGCAGGTCGGCATCGGCGGCTGGAGTGGGGTCGGCCAGCAGGTGCAGCAGGCGATCCGGTTGTGCGTCGGGAAGTGCGTTGTGCAGGGCCTGGGTAAGCCGCTGCAGCTTGGGCCAGGGCGTGTTCAGGTCGGCATTGGATAAACCATGGACACCTGGGCTGAGCAGGGTGGTGTGGCCGGAGCGCGAGTTGAAATGGCAAAGCTGCTGGCCGTCGCCCAGCAGCAGGTTGAAGCCGCTGTAGTGCTGGCGCTCTGTGCGTAGCTGCTCAAGGAAATCCTCGGTACTCAGGGCGCTGGTGAGAAAGGCCGCCGGCAGTTCGCCCCGCGAGCGAGCGCCCTGCGGCAGGCTGAGGTCGCGGATGTTGGTCAGAGCAGCAAAGCGCCCGCCAGGGCCGATGCCCAGCCAGGTGCCGCCAGCCTGCAAGTCACGCCCGGCAAACAGTCCAGGGCTTTGCGGCCACTCGGCCAAAGCCTGACTGGGGCGGGCATAGAATTCATCACGGTTGGCCGCTACCAGCAGCGGTTGGGCGTGGCCGGGGCGCCAGGCCAGGGCAATCAGGCACATGCTTCAGCCGCGCAGCTTGGCGATGACGCCAGCGCTGTCCAGTTCCGCGCCCAGGTGCAAGCGCACTTTGCGCGCACCGCCGCCCAGGCCGAGTTCCAGCAGAATGCGTTCTTCGACCTGTGACAGGCCGCCTTCAAGGTGCTCCAGTGGCTGAATCAACAGCTGCGGAGGCCGGCTCAGGCGCAGGAAACGATGCGGTAACAACTCCGCGATGCCACGCTGCAACAGCTGCTGCGCCGCCGCAAAGTCCGCCACCAGCAGGCGCTGATTGCTGAAGGCCGGATCGGCCTGCAGATGCAGTTCGCGGCCGCTTTGCAGGTGGCTAAGGTGCATCTGGTTGCAGCTCAGCTTGAGGTACAGGGTTGGGCGCACAGGGTTCTATTCCAGGAGCAGTCCCGGCACTTTACGCAAAGCCCAGGCTTACATCCATCGCCCAAAGTAGAGTCCGGAGCGCTGCATCCGTTACCATGCCGGATTGTTTGCGGGGGTGCTGATGGAACTGCTGCTGTATTTGATTTTGGGCGCTGCCGCTGGAACCCTGGCCGGGCTGTTTGGCGTAGGTGGCGGCATTATCATCGTGCCGGTGCTGGTGCTGAGTTTTGCCGCGCAGGGCTTTGATCCAGCGGTTCTGACGCATCTGGCAGTGGGCACCTCGCTGGCCACCATAATCTTCACCTCGATCAACTCGGTGCTCGAGCATCAGCGTAAAGGCGCCGTACTGTGGCCGGTATTTGCCTGGATGACCCTGGGCATTCTGCTCGGCGCAGGGCTTGGCGCGGTGACCGCCGCGGCGATTCAGGGGCCGCTGTTGCAGAAGATCATCGGCGTGTTCGCGATCATTATTGCCGTGCAAATGGCCCTGGAACTGAAACCCAAAGCCAGCCGCACTGTCCCAGGCAAGCCAGGGTTGACGGTGGCGGGTGTAGTGATTGGCTGGGCGTCGGCGATTTTCGGGATTGGCGGTGGTTCGCTGACTGTGCCGTTTCTGACCTGGCGCAGTGTGGCGATGCAGCAGGCGGTGGCTACTTCTTCGGCTTGCGGCCTGCCGATTGCGATCGCCAGTGCCCTGAGTTTTATTTGGCTGGGCTGGGATAAACCCGCGCTGCCGGAGTGGAGTCTGGGTTTCGTCTACCTGCCGGCGCTGGTCGGTATTGCCATCCCCAGCATGTACTTTGCCCGTGTCGGCGCACGTCTGGCGCACAAACTGTCGCCGCGCCTGCTCAAGCGTCTGTTTGCCCTGCTGCTATTTAGCGTGGGCTTAAGTTTCCTGATCTAAGGAGTTTTTGATGCTGCCTTACCCGCAGATCGACCCGGTTGCACTGGCCCTTGGCCCGCTGAAAATCCACTGGTACGGCCTGATGTACCTGATCGGCATCGGTGGTGCCTGGTGGCTGGCCTCACGCCGGTTGGCGCGCTTCGATGCGGCCTGGAACAAGGAGAAGCTCTCCGACCTGGTGTTCTGGGTCGCCATGGGCGTGATCCTCGGTGGCCGTCTGGGTTATGTGTTGTTCTACGATCTGGCCGCCTATATCGCCGAGCCGGCACGCATGCTGCGCATCTGGGAAGGCGGCATGTCGTTCCACGGCGGGTTGATCGGCGTAATGCTGGCCACCTGGTGGTTCGGCAAACGCAATAACAAGAGTTTCTTCGAGCTGATGGACTTTATCGCGCCGCTGGTGCCGATCGGCCTGGGCGCCGGGCGTATCGGCAACTTTATCAACGCCGAACTCTGGGGCAAGGCCACCGACGTGCCGTGGGCGATGATCTTCCCCACCGATCCGCAGCAACTGGCGCGCCACCCCTCGCAGCTGTACCAGTTTGCCCTGGAGGGCGTAGCGCTGTTCACCATCCTCTGGTTCTACTCGCGCAATCCGCGCCCGACCATGGCGGTGTCCGGCATGTTCGCCCTGTGCTACGGGATCTTCCGCTTTATCGTCGAGTTCGTCCGCGTGCCGGATGCCCAGCTCGGTTACCTGGCTGGCGGCTGGTTGACCATGGGGCAGATCCTCTGCCTGCCGATGATCCTTGGTGGCCTGGGTCTGATCGCCTACGCCTACAAACGCCAGGCTGCACAGGAGGCCGTGTAATGCAGCAGTACCTCGACCTGATGCGCCTGGTGCGCGAGACCGGCACCTTCAAGCAGGATCGCACCGGCACCGGCACCTACAGCATTTTCGCTCACCAGATGCGCTTCAATCTGGCCGACGGTTTCCCGCTGGTGACCACCAAGAAGTGCCACCTGAAATCGATCATCCATGAGCTGCTGTGGTTCCTCCAGGGCGACACCAACATCAAGTACCTGAAGGATAACGGTGTGCGCATCTGGGACGAGTGGGCCGACGAGAACGGCGACCTCGGCCCGGTGTACGGTTACCAGTGGCGCAGCTGGCCGGCGCCGAACGGCGAGTCGATCGATCAGATCAGTAAGCTGATCGAGATGATCAAGCAGAACCCGGACTCGCGCCGCCTGATCGTCTCGGCCTGGAACCCGGCGCTGGTCGAGCAGATGGCCCTGCCGCCGTGTCATGCGCTGTTCCAGTTCTACGTGGCAGACGGCAAGTTGAGCTGCCAGCTCTACCAGCGCTCGGCGGACATCTTCCTGGGCGTGCCGTTCAATATCGCCAGTTATGCGCTGCTGACGCTCATGGTGGCTCAGGTCTGCGGCCTGCAGCCTGGAGATTTCATCTGGACCGGCGGCGACTGTCACCTTTACGCCAACCATATCGAGCAGGCCGATCTGCAACTCTCACGCGAGCCGCTGCCGCTGCCGGTGATGAAGCTCAACCCCGAGGTGAAGGACCTGCTGGCGTTCAAGTTCGAGGACTTCGAGCTGGTTGGTTACCAAGCCCATCCGCATATCCCGGCGCCTGTCGCGGTCTAATCTGCGCTGTTTGATTCGCGTCTAAAGCCTCTCCCACGGATAGATGCTGTCCATGTGGGAGGGGCTTTAGCCGCGACGTCTTGAGCAGTTAGAGCAATTCCGCCGCCAACTGCTTTACCTGCTCCTGACGTTCGCTGTCTTCCAGCATTGCGCCGGGATTCAGCGATGACCATTCGGGATGCGCGCGGGCTTTGTGCAGGGCCTCCGGCAGTTTGCCTTCACGCCAACTGTTGTCCTGCGGCGTACTCAGGTTGATAGCCTCGACGGCGGCATGGCCACGGGCTTCCAGTGCGTACAGCAACTGCTGCTGGCGCAAGGCGAGCAGGCGCAGTACGGCGTCGTCCACGGTCAGCTCGCGCTGGCCCTTGAGTTTGCCTTTCAGCCGCGCGCCATAGCCGCGCAGAGTCTGCGCGCTGCCGCCGAGCACGGCGCCGATCAGCGCCGCCGCGCCAAGGGTGATGCCGCCGACCAGCAGATCGACGCCCACCCCGGTGGCCGCGCCCGCCGCCATACCGCCGCCGATATTGATGCCGAGCTGCTTGAGGGTTTCCGGGTTGAACAGGTCGTCGCCCCAACGGCCGTCGAGCAGCGGCAGGTCGCCGGCCTTGGCGTCGTCCCGACGGAAGGCATACAGACGCAGCAGGGCTTCCACGCAGCGTTGCTCGCGTTGGCGAATGGTTTGATGCAGGTCGCGGATGGCGCCTTGTTCCAGCACCGCTTGCGCCGCCACGCTGCGCCGGCAGGCGGCGCAGTCCAGCAGCAGTTCGGCGATCAGTCGCGCACCGCTGCTTTTGCGTAGTTGGCGTTGCGCTAGGTGATCGTCAATTAGCCGCTGCAGTTGTGGTCGGGCCTTTTCCTGTAGCAGCGCCAGGCTGTCGTAAAGGCGGCGTTCGCCATCCAGTGGCGGCGCCACGCTGTCGAAACACACGAGGGCATGCAGGCCGAGGCGGGCCAGGGCATCGCGCCACTCCTGCTCGCGGTGCTGGCTGCTGCTGACGAAGTTCAGCACCGGCAGCAAGGGTCGCCCGCACATGCTCAGCACCGCCAGTTCATCGCGGTATTTGGCCAGCACCGGCTCGCGCGCATCGATCACATAGAGGCCGGCATCCGAGGCCAGCAGTTGGCGCAACACCTTGGCTTCCTGCTCGAAACGCTGGCGTGCTTCGCTGCCGCCCAAGAAACGCGCCAGTCGCGCGGGGCCGTCCAGGCGTTCGCCGGGGCGATCCAGACGCTCCAGATAGTCCAGCAGGGCGATGGCGTCTTCCAGACCGGGCGTATCGTACAGTTCCAGCAGCGCCTCACCGTCCACCGACAGCCGCGCGCCTTCAACGTGGCGCGTGGTGCTGGGGCGGTGGGACACCTCGCCGAAGCCGACGTCGCGGGTCAGGGTGCGCAGCAGCGAGGTCTTGCCGACATTGGTATGGCCGACCACGGCGAGCTTCAGGGCTTTAGTCATGGCCATGCTCCAGCCAACTGAACGACGCACTGTCGCTGTAGCTCAGTTGCAGGTGCTCCAGTGCGCGGTGCCAGTCGCTCAGGCGCGCGCTGTCGAGGGCTTCACCGGGCGGCGGGGGCAGCAACCAGATGCGTGTGGCGGCTGCGCTGCGCGCCAGTTCACCGAGCAGCGCCAGGCTGCCACGATCCGGCGAGCGACGTGGGTCGCAGGCAATCAGCAGGCGCGCCGGCGGGAAGCGGCTGAGTTGGTCGAGCAGCTGGTTGCGCTGTTCGCGGCTGTCGATCACCCCAGCATCGCCGACGTTCTTGGGTAAAGCGGGTGGCCAGCTACGTTGTGGATCCAGCTCGACTGCAACCAGCAGCGCGCCTTGGCTACCTGCGCTGTGGTTGCCAGCCTGGGGTTGGTACAACTGTGCTGGCGCTGCATCGCACACGCCGAGGCGTTCGCTGCTTGGTTGCAGACGTTCACGCAGCAGGCTGTAGCCGGGCAGGCTGAGGTCCAGTTGCAGGCGCTTCTGCCCGGCTTGCCAGCACCACAGGCAGAACAGCGCCAAGAGCAGGCGTGGCAGGATACCGAAGACCAACAGCACGCCGAGCAGCCAGCCGGCCCAGGCATGCCGCGCGGCTTCGATGGGCAGGGCGGCATCGCCACTGGCGCGGATGATCTCGGCGCTGGGCACGGCAAATCCCAGCAGCGCCGGAATGGCGCCCAGGGCATGAGTCAGGCCGACAAAGGTGTCGCTGCCCAGCAGAGTGGTTTCCCAGACAAAGCCGTAGCGCCGGGTGGCCAGCAGGGCCAGTGTGATCAGCAGGGCACTGAGTAGAGCGACCAGCCACAGGCTATGTACCAGCAACCCCAACAGCCAGCGATTCAGCCCCTGGCGCTGCAACAGCAGCAGGAGTGCGGGGGGCAGTTGGGCGGCGCGGGCATCACGGGCCAGTTTTTCGCTCAGCCACAGCCATAACCGGCCCAGCGCGCCAGCCTGCTTACCGCCTAGCAGCAAACCCAGTAACCAGCCGAGCAATAACAGCAGATGCAGGCCAAGCAGGCTGCCCAGCGCCCAGAACACATTGACCGGGCGCTGGCCATCGCCCAATGCACTCAGAGCCAGGCCGGCACCGCTGAGCAGGGCCAGCAACACCAGCAGAGTCAATGCCAGGCGTGCGCCTTGCAGCCAGTGTTGCTGCGCGTGCAGCAGGCCGTCGCGGTTGGCCAGCCACAGGGCGCGGGCTTCGATGCGTGCCGACAGGTCGCTGGCAGCCTGCTGGGCATGGCGGTTGGCTTCGCTGTCTTCCAGTGGGCCGGCATGCTCTTCACGCAAGCGCAGGGCTTCGCACAGCCATAGACGCAGCAGGCGGTTGTGCGTTGGTTTGTCGAGTGGGCTCACACGGGCTTCCATTGGCGAGTGGAAAACACAGCATAACCGCAGCCGCCAGTGCGTGGCACAGTATGCGGGCGGTGTACTCCAGCGCTCAGCCCGGCTAGGCTGGCAGTGGAGGCGCTGTTATGGCGCATTGCGGCCGTGCAACCGATAACAATAAAAGCGAGAGCCATCGTGAAATTACCGCACCTGGAATGGGTCAGTCAGGATTCGCCCTATCTGCGTCAGCATCAGCAGGGCTTTCGCACGCTGTCGTTTGATGCCGAGCTTGAGCAGGCGTTCAAGCGCTACCACGCCAACGTGTTTCTGCGGCGCATGCGCTGGTCCTTGCTGGTGGCGACCTTGCTGGCGCTGCTGTTTGTGCTGATCGATGCGATCAACCTGCCGGATCCCCTGCGCGGGCAGATACTGACCCTGCGCCTGGGCGTAATCCAGCCGATGCTCTTGCTGGCCTGGTTGGCGACCTACCGACCGGGGCTGCGCGACCACCTGCAATTGATCGGCGGCGTTGTGGCGCTGCTCTGCGGGCTGGCGGTGGCGGGCATTATCGGTCTGGCCCGTTACCACAGTTTTGCCCTGCCTTATGAGGGCATCATTCTGGTCACCGTATTCTTCTACTTTCTCACCGGGCTGCGTTTTACCACCGCCGTATTGTGCGGTTGGCTGACCTTTCTGGCCTATGTGGCGGTGGAGCTGAGCCTCGGCCTGGCCGGCGAGTTGTTGCTGAGCAATGCCCTGTTCCTGGCGCTGGCCAACATTATTGGCTCAGTGGGCTGTTATTCCCTGGAATACGCCACGCGGCAGAACTTCCTTGCCAACGGGCTGCTGCAGGATCTGGCCGAGAAGGATTTTCTCACCGGGCTGCTTAACCGCCGCGCCTTCAGTGAACGTGCCGAGCGCAGTTGGCGTCAGGCCCAGCGCGACAAGCAGGCTCTGGGCGTGGTGATGATGGATGTGGACTTCTTCAAGCGCTACAACGACCACTATGGTCACGCGGCGGGTGATGAGGCACTGCGCCAGATCGCCCGGGTGATCGGTGAGCATGCCCGGCGGCCGCTGGACTGCGCTGCACGTTATGGCGGCGAGGAGTTTGTCGGTATCTGGTATGGCCTTGGTGAGGAGCAATTGCTGACGATCCTGGAAGATATCCGCCGGGCCATCGAAGCACTGCAGCTCGAGCATGTGCGTTCTGATGCCGCCAGCGTGGTCACGCTGAGTATCGGCATGGCCTACCTATTGCCACAACCTCATCAGGACCTTGGCGATGCCCTGCGCCTGGCCGATGTTGCGCTCTATCTGGCCAAGGAGCAGGGGCGCAATCGCGTGGTCAGCAAGCGGCAGGACGCATAGGTCTGAAGCCCGCCAAGGCTTCAATGATTGCCACGGAGTCGGTATTCTCGCGCCTATGAAAAATTCACTGCCCCTCTGCCTGATCGCTGCCCTCGCGGAAAACCGCGTGATTGGCCGCGATAACCAACTGCCCTGGCACCTGCCGGCGGACCTCAAGCACTTCAAGGCGCTGACCTTGGGCAAGCCGATCATCATGGGGCGCAAGACCTGGGATTCCCTCGGTCGGCCGTTGCCGGGCCGGCTTAATCTGGTGGTCAGCCGTCAGCCTGGCTTGCAGCTGGAAGGCGCGGAAGTGTTCACCAGTCTTGATGCTGCGCTCGAACGCGCTGAAGCCTGGGCACGCGAGGAAGATGCCGAGGAGCTGATGCTGATCGGTGGTGCGCAACTCTATGAGCTGGGGCTGGCCCAGGCTGATCGCCTGTACCTGACCCGCGTTGGTATCAGCCCCCAGGGCGATGCCTACTTCCCCGACGTGGCCGAGGCTGATTGGCACCTGTCATCCGCCATTGAACACCCGGAAGGCCTGGAAACACCGGGCTATGTGTTCGAGGTGTGGGACCGCAAATAGTCCATCCGGGCTGAATCCCTTGCTGCATTGATCTGCGCCAGGGTGGTTGCCGACATGGCATGCCACCTTGCGTGTCGTTGTTGCGTGGCGTTACGCCGTTCTTGCTGGTCGCTACGCTGTCTATTGCCGTTTGCCCTCTACAGGTTGTTCCTCATGCATGACGCTGATGCCGATCACGCCGAGCCGGATCGTATTGCCGCGATCTTTATTCGCCACCCGCTCTGGGAAGATGGCCTGGCGCTGCTGTTGGGTACGGCCATGGTGGCGTTGGGGATCACCCTCTATAGCCAGGCCGGCTTGTTAACCGGCGGCACCGTGGGTTTGGCCTTTCTGCTGAAGTACCTGCTCGGTTGGCCGTTTGGGCTGGTGTTCTTTCTGATCAACCTGCCGTTCTACGCCCTGGCCATCTGGCGCATGGGCTGGCCGTTTACCCTGCGCACCTTCTGCGCGGTGGGGATGGTCTCGCTGCTGGCCGAATTGACGCCGCAGTGGATTGGCTTCACCCACCTCAACGTGGTGTATGCCGCGCTGTTCGGTGGTTTCGCCATGGGCCTGGGCTTGCTGATGCTGTTCCGCCACCGCGCCAGCCTCGGTGGGGTGAATATCCTCGCGCTGTACCTGCAGGAGCGTTTCGGCCTGCGCGCCGGCAAGGTGCAGATGGCTATTGATGTGCTGATCGTGCTGGGGGCGGTCCTGATTGTGCCGCTGGACAAGGTGGCGCTGTCGATTCTCGGCGCGCTGGCACTGAACATGGTGCTGGCGATCAACCACCGCGCCGGGCGTTATATGGGCGTCAGTTAACAACAAAAAAGCCCGGCACTGAGCCGGGCTTTTGCGTGTTGCGGACTGGCTTATTGCACCAGTTTTTCCAGCAGTGCCTTGTCGCGTACAGCACCTTTGTCGGCGCTGGTGGCGAGCAGGGCGTAGGCCTTGAGCGCCGTGGTAACTTTGCGCGGGCGCTGTTCCACCGGCTTCCAGCCCTTCTTGTCCTGTTCCACGCGGCGTGCGGCCAGCTCTTCATCGCTGACCAGCAGATTGATGCTGCGCTCGTGGATATTGATCAGGATCTTGTCGCCTTCGCGCACCAGACCGATGGCGCCGCCGGCAGCCGCTTCCGGGGACGCATGGCCGATGGACAGGCCCGAGGTGCCGCCGGAGAAGCGGCCGTCAGTGAGCAGGGCGCAGGCTTTGCCCAGGCCCTTGGACTTCAGATAAGAAGTCGGATACAGCATTTCCTGCATGCCCGGGCCGCCTTTCGGGCCTTCGTAGCGGATGATGACGATGTCGCCTTCCTTCACTTCGTCGGCGAGGATGCCGCGCACGGCGCTGTCCTGGCTCTCGTAGATCTTGGCGCTGCCTTCGAAGATGTGGATCGACTCATCCACACCGGCGGTTTTCACCACGCAGCCGTCGAGGGCGATGTTGCCGTACAGCACGGCCAGGCCGCCCTCTTTCGAGTAGGCGTGTTCGAAGCTGCGGATGCAGCCGTTCTCGCGGTCGTCGTCGAGGGTGTCCCAGCGGGTCGACTGGCTGAACGCGGTCTGCGTCGGGATGCCCGCCGGGCCAGCCTTGAAGAAGGTGTGCACGGCTTCATCGTTGGTCTGGGTGATGTCCCACTTGGCGATGGCTTCGGCCACGGACTTGCTGTGCACGGTCGGCAGGTCGGTGTGCAGCAGGCCGCCACGGGCCAGCGAGCCGAGGATGCTCATGATGCCGCCCGCGCGGTGCACGTCTTCCATGTGGTACTTCTGGATGTTCGGCGCAACCTTGCACAGTTGCGGCACGACGCGGGACAGGCGGTCGATATCGCGCAGGTCGAAATCGATCTCGGCTTCCTGGGCGGCGGCCAGCAGGTGCAGGATGGTGTTGGTCGAACCGCCCATGGCGATGTCGAGCATCATGGCGTTTTCGAACGCCTTGAAGTTGGCGATGTTGCGCGGCAGTACCGATGCGTCGTTCTCGCCGTAGTAGCGTTTGCACAGCTCGACAATGGTGCGGCCGGCGGTGAGGAACAGCTGCTCGCGGTCGCTGTGAGTAGCCAGGGTCGAACCATTGCCCGGCAGGGCCAGGCCCAGAGCTTCGGTCAGGCAGTTCATCGAGTTGGCGGTGAACATGCCGGAGCAGCTGCCGCAGGTCGGGCAGGCGCTGCGCTCGTATTCGGCGACTTTTTCATCCGAAGCGGTGCTGTCGGCGGCGATGACCATGGCGTCGACCAGGTCCAGGCCGTGGCTGGCCAGTTTGGTCTTGCCGGCTTCCATCGGTCCGCCGGAAACGAAGATCACCGGGATGTTCAGGCGCAGGGCGGCCATTAGCATGCCTGGGGTGATCTTGTCGCAGTTGGAGATGCACACGATGGCGTCGGCGCAGTGGGCGTTGACCATGTACTCGACGGCGTCGGCGATGATCTCGCGGCTTGGTAGCGAATAGAGCATGCCGTCGTGGCCCATGGCGATGCCGTCGTCCACGGCGATGGTGTTGAATTCTTTCGCTACGCCACCATGCTTCTCGATCTCGCGGGCGACCAGCTGGCCGAGGTCCTTCAGGTGCACGTGGCCGGGCACGAACTGGGTGAAGGAGTTGGCGATGGCGATGATCGGTTTCTTGAAGTCTTCGTCCTTCATCCCGGTGGCACGCCACAGGGCACGGGCACCGGCCATGTTGCGGCCGTGGGTGGAGGTCTTCGAGCGGTAATCAGGCATGGCGATAAATCCTGCAAAGGCTATTCAGGTCACGCGTGCACAAGCAATAACGCTGTGCGGGCAACGGGCTGTTGATGCGTATGTTGAGCCGGGTTCAGGTCCAAGGCAAACGCAAGTGCGCATTTGTCGGGCCGGGGCGCTGCCTGACGCGGGGTGGGCGCTGGCGTGGCTGGGCTACAAGGTCCGCCTGGATAGGGCAGGAGAGGGCCGATTCTAATCCCTTGGCGCGTTCGCAAGGAAGGCCGGCGCGCTCAGCGGCGCGCGGTTTTGGCGGGTGTGTTAGCTGATCTGTTCGATGCCGCGCATGCGCTCGGCGCGGCGGCGCAGCAGCTCGATGGTCACCAGCAGGGCGATGGACACCAGGATCAGCAAGGTGGCGATGGCCAGGATGCTTGGGTTGATCTGCTCGCGCAGGCCCGAGAACATCTGCCGCGGGATGGTGCGCTGCTGCGGACCGGCCATAAACAGGATCACCACCACCTCGTCGAACGAGGTGATAAAGGCGAACAGCGCGCCGGAAATCACCCCGGGGCGAATCAGCGGCATGATGATGTCGAAGAACACCCGCAGCGGCGTGGCCCCCAGATTCAGCGCGGCGCGGGCCAGGCTGTAGTCGAAACCGGTGAGAGTGGCCGTTACGGTGATGATCACAAACGGTGTGCCCAACGCGGCGTGAGCAATGATCACTCCGAGGTAATTACCGGCCAGGCCCAGGTTGGAATAGAAGAAGAACATGCCGGCGGCGGTGATGATCAGCGGCACGATCATCGGCGACAGCAGCAGGGCGGTTATCAGCCGCCGCGCGGGCATATCGTCGCGGGCCAGACCGACCGCCGCGCAGGTGCCGAGCACAGTGGCAATCAGGGTGGCAAAGAGACCAATCAGAAAGCTGTTCTTGATCGCCAGCAGCCACTTGTCGTCGTTGAATATGGCCGTGTACCAGCGCAGTGAATAGGCCTCGGGCTGCAGGGTGAGCATGCCTTCGGTAAAGCTGAAGAATGGCTCGACATTGAATGACAACGGGATGATCACCAGGATCGGCAGGATCAGAAACAGCAGCACCAGCCAGGAGCTGGTTTTCAGTAGCCAGGCGCCGATGTGGTGCCAGAAGCCGTAGTAGGCGGGAATCTTCATGGTCAGTTCCTTAGCCCAGTTTGATATTGCTGGCGCCGACAAAGCGGTCGTACAGCCAGTACAGCAGCAGGATCAGGCCGAGCAGCAGCGAGCCCAGCGCGGCGGCCAGTTCCCAGTTGTTCGAGCGTTGCATGTGGAAGGCGATGATGTTGCTGATCATCTGGCCGTCGGTGCCGCCGACCAGCGCCGGGGTGATGTAGTAGCCCACGGAAATGATGAACACCAGTAGCGCCCCGGCGCTCAGGCCCGGTAGGGTCATTGGGAAGTAGATGCGCGCAAAGGCCGGAATCGGCCGTGCGCCCAGTGACAGCGCGGCACGCAGGTAGCTGGGGTCAATCCCGCGCATCACGCTGTACAACGGCAGGATCATGAACGGCAGCAGGATGTGGGTCATCGCCACCACGGTGGCAAACGAGGTGTAGAGCATCTCGATGGGTTGACCGATCACGCCGATTCCGAGCAGAAAGGAGTTGATCACGCCGTTGGTCTGCAGCAGCGCGATCCAGGCGGTGGTGCGCACCAGCAGCGAGGTCCAGAACGGCAGCAACACCAGCACCAGCAGCAGGTTGGCGCGGTTCTCCGGCAGGCCGGCCAGGTAGTAGGCCAGTGGGTAGCCGAGCAGGGCACAGAACAGGGTGATGACCAGCGCCATGTTCAGGGTCTTGCTGTACAGCTGTAGATAAATTTGTGTGTCTTCGCGTACCTGAATGCCTTGCTCGGGGTGTAGCTCCAGGTCGAGTGCGGTCAGGTAGTAATCATAGGTATAGGGTTTGCCGGCCCGCTGGATGGCGTACCAGATTTCCGGCTTGCTCCAGTTGCGGTGCGACTTGAGCAGAATTTCAGCACCCTGCTGCTCGAGTTGTTCGGCCTGCAGGCGGCTGAGCTTGCGGGCGCTGGCTTTGACCACGCTGGACATGCCGGCCGAAGCGCGGTTGAACTCTTCGGCCAGTTTGCCGGACTGGCGCTCTTTGGCCAGCGCGTGCAGTTCCTGGGCGAACACGCTCAGGGTTTGTTGATCAGGTGTGGCTTTGCCGTCCCAGCGTTGCAGTTCGTGCAGGGTCAGCGGAATCATTGCGGCCACCGTCGGGTGATGGACGCTGCGCCAGAGCATGCTGGCAATCGGGGCGACAAAGGACAGCAGGATAAACACCAGCAGCGGCACGACGAACAGAAAGGCGGTGAGGCGCTTCTTGTTGCGTGCACTGGAGGCCTGGCTGGCTTCGGAGCGGGTCAGAGAGGACAAGGTGTTACTCCGCAGAGCCGACCCCCTCTCCCTGAAGAGAGGGGGCATGGCGGGTTACTTCAACAGCCACTCGTTGAATTTTTCACCGAGGGATTCGCCATAGTCAGCCCAGAAGTCCGAACCGGCCTGGATGCCTTTATCCAGGTGTGCGGTTGGCAGGTGCGGGGCCGCGCTCTGGTCAGCCAGCGGCATGGACGATTTGCGAGTCGGGCCGTAGGCCACGTCCGGCATGCCGGCAAGTGGGGTGGAGCCGGTGGCGTAGGCGATGAATTTCAGCGCCAGGTCTTTCTTCTTCGAGCCTTTGACGATGGCCCAGGCGTCGAGGTCGTAGACGTGGCCGTCCCAGACGATGACGAAGGGTTTGTTCTCCTGGCGGATGGAGTCATAGAAGCGGCCATTAGCCGACTGCACCAGCACGGCACCGCCGTCGTTGAGCAGTTGCGGAGCTTGCGACCAAGAGTCGAACCAGACGATGTCCTTCTTGATGGTGTCCAGCTTGGCAAAGGCGCGGGCCTGGCCTTCCGGCGTCGACAGCACGTCATAGACTTCGCCCGGTGGCACGCCATCGGCCAGCAGCGCCCATTCCATGTTCACTTGCGGGCGTTTGCGCAGGGCGCGCTTGCCAGGGATTTTGCTGGTGTCGAAGAAGTCGCCGATGCTCGCGGCCTTGGTGCCGCCGATGGTCTTCTCGTTGTAGGCGAAGACCACCGACCAGACGATGTTGCCGACCGCGCAGTCGCTGGCCAGGGCCTCGGGGATAAAGTCCTTCTCGGCTGGCACACCATCGATACCGGGCGGCAGGATGTCGCGCGGGATGCTTTCCAGCAGGCCTTCGGAGCAGGCACGCTCCAGGTCGATCACTTCGAAGTCGACCACGTCCCACTGGATATTGCCGGACTCGACCTGGGCTTTGATCTCGGCCACACCACCGGTGTAGTCCTCGAACAGCACCTTGTTGCCGGTGTCTTTCTGGAAGGGGTCAATCACGTGCTTCTGTTGTGCGGCGCCGTAGGCTCCGCCCCATGACACCACGGTCAGGGTTTCCTGGGCGCTGGCGGCAAAACTTGCCGTGCCCAGGGCTGCGGCGAGGGCGAAGGTGGAAAAGCGGGTGGTCAGTGTTCTAGCCATTGCTGTGCTCCATTGCTTCTGCTTCTAGTTATGGGGTCAGGGTGTGCTGACGGCGGGGCGATCCAGGGCCTGGCTGTCCTGCGGTAGCCAGGCCAGGGCGACTTCTTGCTTGGCGCTGAGTTGCGGAGCGCTGCTGTCGTTCATGTTCTTCACCACCAACTCGGTGCCGCCGGCGGTTTCGAAGTGGTAGCGGATGTATTCGCCGACGTAATGCCGGGTGACGAAGCGCGCCATGACCTGATTGCCGGCACTGCCGAGGCGGTCGGTGAAGCTGAGTTTTTCCGGGCGGATCGACACTGTGGTGGGTTGGCCGATTTCGGTGCAGTTGGCTTTCAGGGTGCTGACCAGGCCGCCGTCATCCAGGCGTACCTGTACGTTGTCGGCCCCGACGCTTTCGATCACGCCCTTGAGCTTGTTGCTTTCGCCAATAAAGTCGGCGACGAACAGGTTGGCCGGGCGCTCGTAGAGCACGTGGGGCGGCGCGCACTGCTGGACGATGCCGTTGTTGAACACGGCGATGCGGTCGCTCATGGTCAGCGCTTCGGTCTGGTCGTGGGTCACGTAGATCACGGTAAAGCCGAGCTGCTCATGCAGGCGCTTGATCTCGAACTGCATCTGCTCGCGCAGTTTCTTGTCCAGCGCGCCGAGGGGTTCGTCCATCAGCACGATGTCCGGGGCAAAGATCAGCGCACGGGCCAGGGCCACGCGCTGACGCTGGCCGCCGGAGAGTTGGCCAGGGAAGCGGTTGCCGAAATCCAGCAGCTCGACCAGCGACAGGTACTCATCAACCTTGGCGCGAATCACGTCCTTGGGTTGCTTGCGGATCTTCAGCGGGTAGGCGAGGTTCTCGCGCAGGGTCATGTGCGGGAACAGCGCGTACTGCTGGAACACCATGCCGATATTGCGCTGGTAGGGCGCGATGCTGGTGACCGAGCGACCGTTGATCAGGATTTCGCCGCTGGTCACGTCCTCGAACCCGGCGAGCATCATCAGGCAGGTGGTTTTACCCGAGCCGGAGGGGCCGAGCAGGGTGATAAATTCGCCCTTGGCCACATCCAGATTGAAGTCCTTGACCACCAGATGCTTGTGGTCGTAGGTCTTCTTGACGTTGGTGAATTGCAGGAATGCTTTATCCCCAGCCTGGTCAGCCATACCCCTCCCCGATTGTGCTCTGAACAGCCAGCCGCTTGTGGCCGTTGGCTGCATGCTTGGATCCGCAAGCCCGTCGTCTGTGGTAACGGGTACTTGTTTGAATGATCAAGTTACGCAAGCACTGTGCCAGTAGGCACCGCTGTGTTGCGATGGCGTGGTTGCTGGGGGTAAGCCTAGCCCAGGCGCGGGGTTGCGCCAGGCGGTGTGGGGAGTGGTAACAGGGCGGGAGAGAAAGAAGCACCTGCCAAGACGCACTCGGCAGGTGCAGGTGCTCAGCTATTGGGCAGCAGGCGCACGGTCAGGCTCTTGATATAGCGGGTCTCGTTGATTGCCGGGTGTACGGGGTGATCCGGGCCCTGGGCGCCACGTTCGAGCAGCTGGATATTGCGATCCAGATGGCGCGCGCTGGTCAGCAGGATGTTCTGCAGGTTGTCTTCTTCCAGGTGCATGGAGCAACTGGCGCTGACCAGGATGCCGTCCTTGTTGAGCAGGCGCATGGCTTGCTCGTTGAGGCGACGATAGGCACCTTCACCGTTCTTCTGGTCTTTCTTGCGTTTGATAAAGGCGGGTGGGTCGGCGACGATCACGTCGAAGCGTTCTTCGGCGGATTTGAGCTGTTTCAGCGCCTCGAACACATCGCCTTCGACGCAGGCGACCTGATCGGTCAAACCGTTCAGTGCAGCGTTGCGCTCCACACCGTCGAGGGCAAAACCGGAAGCGTCCACGCACATCACGTCGCTGGCGCCGAAGGCTGCTGCCTGCACGCCCCAGCCGCCGATATAGCTGAACAGATCGAGCACGCGCTTGCCTTTGACGTAGGGTGCCAGGCGCGCGCGGTTCATGCGGTGGTCGTAGAACCAGCCGGTCTTCTGCCCTTCGATCACCGGTGCTTCAAATTTAACGCCGTTCTCTTCCAGGGCCACCCATTCCGGTACTACGCCGAAGGCGGTGTCGACATAGCGCTCCAGGCCTTCGGCATCACGGGCGGCGGAGTCGTTCTTGAACAGGACGCCGCTGGGTTTGCACACCTGGATCAGCGCAGCCAGCACGTCATCCTTGTGGCGTTCCATGGTGGCGGATGCCAGCTGCACCACCAGAATGTCGAAGAAACGGTCAACCACCAGCCCTGGCAGCAGGTCGGAGTCGCCATACACCAGGCGGTAGCAAGGCTTGTCGAACAGCCGCTCGCGCAGACTCAGGGCGACGTTGAGGCGATGCACCAGCAGAGACTTGTCCAGCACGTGCTTGACGTCACGCGACAGCAGGCGCGCGCAGATCAGGTTGTTCGGGCTCATCGCGACGACGCCCAGCGGTTTGCCGCCGGCCGCTTCGAGGATGGCCTGGTCGCCCGCAGCAAAACCACTCAACGGTGTGGCGGTCACGTCAATTTCGTTGCTGTACACCCACAGATGGCCGGCACGCAGGCGTCGATCGGCGTTGGCTTTCAGGCGCAGGCTGGGCAGGGACATGCTGAGGGACTCCGAAAAAAGAGCGGAATTATAGCGGTTTCATCACGCGCGCGTCGGTTACAAAAGTCGTCTGTGGAAGTTTGGCGGCTTTAGCTAGACTGTGTCACACCTCACATTCCGGTTGTGTCCGTCATGTCCCAAGAGCTTTCCGCCGAATATATCCAGCAGGTACTGCAAGGCATCAGCGTGCCGCCGCAACCGCAGATCATGGTGGATTTGCAGATGGAGCAGGTGATGCCCAATCCGGATCTGCGCGCCATCGCCAAGCTGATCAGCCAGGATCCGGGCTTGTCCGGGGCGTTGTTGAAACTGGTGAATTCGCCGTTCTTCGGCCTGACCAATCGCATTGCCTCGATTCAGCAGGCGGTCAATCTGCTGGGCTGCAATACGGTGATCAACCTGATCAACGCGCAGTCGATCCGTGGTGAGCTGACCGATGAGGCCATCGTCACCCTCAACCGCTTCTGGGACACCGCCCAGGATGTGGCGATGACCTGCCTGACCCTGGCCAAGCGCATCGGCTACCACTCACCGGACGAGGCCTACACCCTCGGCCTGTTTCACAATTGCGGCATCCCGCTGATGCTCAAGCGCTTCCCCAATTACATGACGGTGCTGGAAGAAGCCTATGCCAGTGCTACCGATGAACGCCGGATAGTGGATACCGAGAACCGTCTGCTCAACACCAACCATGCAGTGGTCGGTTATTTCACAGCCAAGTCATGGAACCTGCCGTTGCACCTGTGCGAAGCCATCGCCAGTCACCACAACGCGCTGGCAATCTTCACCGAAGACTCCAGCCGTGATGCGCAGCTGAAAACTCTGTTGGCCATCCTCAAGATGGCCGAGCACATCTGTTCGAGCTATCGCGTCTTGGGTAATCAGCCCGATGACTTTGAATGGCAGAGCATCGAACAGCTGGTGCTGGAGTATGTCGGGTTGTCGGAGTATGACTTCGAGAACCTGCGCGAGAGCATCCGTGACATGGGCGCAAGCTAGCCCTAGCCCGCGTTGCCTGACTCGTCGCTTTTACCCATTCCTGCTAAGGTGAGCGCCCGTTTTTCGGCTCACCTGACGACCTGCCATGCCCGAACTTCCAGAAGTAGAAACCACTCGCCGTGGCATTGCGCCTTACCTTGAAGGGCAGCGTGTCAGGCGGGTGATTGTGCGTGAGCGACGCTTGCGCTGGCCAATTCCCGAGGACCTGGATATCCAGCTGTCGGGACAGCGTATCGAGAGCGTCGAGCGGCGTGCCAAGTACCTGCTGATCAAGGTTGAAACCGGCACGCTGATCAGTCACCTGGGTATGTCCGGCAGCCTGCGTCTGGTCGAGTGCGGCCTGCCGGCGGCCAAGCATGAACATGTGGACATCGAACTGGAATCGGGAATGGCGTTGCGTTACACCGATCCGCGGCGTTTCGGTGCGCTGCTCTGGAGCCTTGAGCCACTGGAGCATGTACTGCTGAGCAAGTTGGGGCCGGAGCCGCTGACCGATCTGTTTGATGGCGAGCGGCTGTTCCAGCTGTCCCGTGGTCGCGCCATGGCGGTCAAGCCGTTCATCATGGATAACGCGGTGGTGGTGGGGGTGGGCAACATCTACGCCAGCGAAGCGCTGTTTGCTGCCGGTATCGACCCGCGCCGCGAGGCCGGTTCGGTGTCGCGGGCGCGCTATCTGAAACTGGCAGATGAGATCAAACGCATCCTCGCCTATGCCATCGAACGCGGCGGCACCACGTTGCGTGATTTTGTCGGCGGCGATGGTCAGCCGGGGTATTTCCAGCAGGAACTGTTCGTCTACGGCCGCGCGGGTGAGTTCTGCAAGGCCTGCGGCAGTACCCTGCGCGAGGTCAAACTGGGCCAGCGCGCCAGCGTTTATTGTCCACGCTGCCAACGCTAGGGTTATGACATCGGGTTAAGGTGTGCGGCCTAACCTGTGCTGTGCAACACAACAATAAGAAACACCGAGGTTTATTGATGTCCGGTAACTATCTGCCCCGTAGCCCATTGGCCGAGTGGGTTGGCCGTACTGCCCTGAAACTGATGGGCTGGCGCATCGAAGGTGAACTGCCGAAGCTCGACAAGTTTGTGGTGATTGGGGCGCACCACACCTCCAACTGGGATTTCGTGATTTTTATCGCGGTGAAGTTCGTTTTGCGCCTCAATGCCCGCTGGTTCGGCAAACACACCATCTTCCGCTGGCCGTTCGGTGCTCTGATGCGCCTGTGGGGCGGTATCGCCATCCGCCGTGAACGCCAGGGCAATACCGTCGAGCAGGCAGTACGGGCCTTTGCCGAGCATGAGCAATTTATGCTGATCCTCTCGCCCGAAGGCACGCGCAAGAAGGTCGAGCGCTGGAAGATGGGTTTCTATCATATTGCCCTCGGCGCCGGCGTACCGATTGTGCTGGGCGCGCTGGACTATCAGAATCGCCGCGTCTTTATTGGGCCGACCTTTGTGCCGACAGGCGATGAAGCGGCCGATATCAAGGCGATTCTGGCGTTTTACCGACCCTTTATTCCGAAAAAACCTGAATATGCCTTTTATGGCGATTGACGGCCGTCACGCTGACAATTACCAATGCGCTGTTATAGTTAGACCCACCGCCTCCTAATAGCTGAAGGATCGCCCCATGAAACTGTTCCGCTCCACCGCTGCTGCTCTGGCGCTGACCACTGGCTTGCTGGCCCTGCCGGCTCACGCTGACGTGGCGCAGCAGAACACTAGCGGCGACCCTCTTTACACGGTTGAAGCACCGAAAGCTTTTTCAATGGTTGGCGATTTAGTGATTGCCCGTCCGTTGCTGATCGCTGCCACTGTTATTGGGGCAGGTGTGTTTGTTGTCACGCTGCCATTCTCGGCGGCGGGCGGCAATATCGGTGAGGCTGGCAAGGCACTGGTCGTAGAGCCAGGCGAAGCTGCTTTTGTGCGTTGCCTGGGTTGCACCACAAGCGGTTACAAGAAAAACTAATCCGGTTTTTCTGCTGCCAAACGGCCTTTCGTTTCTGATGGAACGAGAGGCCGTTTGCATTTCAGCGGCGTCAAAAACAAGGCCAGTAATTGATACGCCCCGGTGTGTCGCTGTGTTACTGCTTTGCGGGAACTGCCAGGCCGATGCCGCGTGGATCGCTGGCAGCCTTGACTGCCCCATTGACCTTGTTCCAGAGCAGCACTTGCTGGTTACCGTACTGCCGGCCTGTGGGCTTCAGTTGGTGGCCGAGCGCTGTCAGCGCTGAGGTTTCTGCGGCGGAGAAGGCCTGTGGTTCATGCTCAATCACGTCGGGCATAAACTGGTGGTGGAAACGCGGTGTGGCCGGCCAGTGTTCGATTGGCTGCTGATCCAGATACTCCAGCATGGCCAGCAGCACCATGCTGGGAATCCGGCTGCCGCCCGGCGTGCCGAAGCTGGCGAAGTCCTCGGTGCTTTCGATAAAGCTCGGGCTCATGCTCGACAGCGGCCGCTTGCCGGCGGCGATGCTGTTCGCCTGGCTGCCGCTTAGGCTGTAGACATTGCTGCCTTGTACATCGGCGGCAAAATCATCCATCTCATTGTTCAGCAGCACCCCGGTGCCGGGTGCGGTAAAAGCCGCGCCAAACGGCAGGTTGATCGATAGGGTCGCCGCCACCGCATTACCCTCGCTGTCGAGCACCGAGAAATGGGTGGTGTGATCACCTTCCTGCCAGGTTTTGCTGGGCGGCAAGCTGTCGCTCGGCGTGGCGCGTTGTGGGTCGATGCTGCTGGCCAGCTGTTTCAGGTAAGCCGGGGCCAGGAGTTGCTGCGTCGGGTTGCGGACAAAGTCCGGGTCACCCAGAAAACCACGATCTCGGTAGGCGCGCCGCAGCGTTTCGGCCACCAGGTGAGTGCGCTGCACGCGATCAGCCTGTTGCCAGGGCAGTTGCTGCAGCATCAGCAGGCTTTGCGCCAGGGCAATGCCGCCAGCGGATGGCGGGGGCGCGCTGATCAGCTCACGGCCCTGATCCAGCGCAACGCGCAGCGGCTGGCGTTCAACGATGCGGTAGTCGGCCAGGTCCTTGAGGGTCCAGATACCGCCTGCATCATGCACCGCCTTGACCAGCTGCTCGGCTACCGTTCCGGCGTAGAAACCCTGAAGACCCTTTGTGCCAAGCAATTCAAGAGTACGCGCCAACTCTGGCTGGCGCAGCAGGCCGTACTCCTGAGGAATTTCCCCCTTGTCGAGGAAGATTCGCGCGGTTTCCACGTCCTTGCGCATGGCTTCGAGACGCCAGCCCGCGCGTTCGCGGTAGACCCGGTCGATGCTCACGCCACTGCTGGCCAGGCGGATTGCCGGGGCCAGTGAGTCGCGTAATGGCAGACGACCGAAGCGCTCAGCCAGCTCGACCAGTGCTGCCGGCAGACCGGGAATAGCGGCGGCCATCGCGCCATTCAGCGAAAGGTCTTTGTTGATCTTACCTTCGACCCGGTACAGGTCGGCATGCGCCGCCTGGGGCGCGCGTTCGCGGGCATCGAGAAAACGGTAGGTGGGTTGTTCGCCGGCTTCGCGCAGCAGAAAGAAACCGCCGCCGCCCAGGCCTGAGCCGTAAGGCTCGACCACCGCCAAGGCAGCGCTGATGGCCACCGCCGCATCAAAGGCGTTGCCACCCAGGGCCAGGGTTTCCTGGCCAGCCACGGTGGCGGCGGGGTGGGCGCTGGCAATGGCGATGCGTTCAGGCTGAGCGGCGGCCTGCAGCTCAAAGGCGCAGAGTAGGGCAAGCGCACCGAGCAGGGGGCGCCAGGGCAGAAGGCCGCGGGTCAGGCGGCCGCTCTTCATGCTTTACCAGTGATGATCAGGTACTTCTGCATCAACTCATCCTTGCTCTCGACATTGTTCTCGTCGAGTGGGATGCAATCCACCGGGCAGACCTGCTGGCACTGCGGCTCGTCGTAGTGGCCGACGCATTCGGTGCACAGGTTGGGGTCGATCTCGTAAATCTCTTCGCCCTGGGAAATCGCAGCATTAGGGCATTCGGGTTCGCAGACGTCGCAGTTGATGCAGTCGTCGGTGATGATTAGGGACATGACAGAACCACTCCTGCTGCGCCCCGCAGGTGCAGCCTAGATGTGTACATAAAACGGTAGGGCAAATTGTGCCGCATCGAGGCCGCGCATGCACGCGGCCAGACGCTAAAGGCTCAGCGTTTGAAACGTTCGGTCAGTGCGGCGGCGACGGCCGGGTGCACGAAGTTGGAGATATCTCCACCCAGCGCGGCGATTTCGCGGACCAGGGTCGAGGAGATAAACGAGTACTTTTCCGACGGGGTGAGGAACAGGCTTTCTACGTTTGGTGCGAGCTGGCGGTTCATATTGGCCAGCTGGAATTCGTATTCGAAGTCAGACACCGCACGCAGACCGCGCAGGAATACGTTTGCGCCCTGTTCCTTGGCAAAGTGCGCCAGCAGGGTGGAGAAACCCACCACTTCCACGTTGGGCAGGTGCTTGGTGACTTCGCGGGCCAGCTCGACGCGTTGCTCCAGGCTGAACAGCGGGTTCTTCTTCGGGCTGGCAGCCACCGCAATGATCACGCTGTCGAACAGCCGTGCGGCACGCTCGACCAGGTCGCCGTGCCCCTTGGTGATGGGGTCGAAGGTGCCTGGGTATAACACTCGATTCATCGTGACGTCCTGGCGGGTCCGTTGGGGAGTCGGATGGTAGCGCAGCGTTTCCCCGTGGCCAAGTCAGGTGCCATCGATCCGCGCGATTCACGGGCCGACAAGGGCCCGTGAATACCTCGCTATCAGGCGGTCTTGAGGCGCTCGGCGAGTTTGCTCGCGAGTTTGGCGGTTAGGCCGTAGATCGACAGCTGCGGGTTGGCGCCGATGCTGGTGGGGAACAGCGAACCGTCATGGATCGACAGGTTGCTCAGCTGATGATGCCGGCCCAGGCTGTCGGTGACGGCCTGCTGCGGGTCTTCACCCATGGCGCAACCGCCCATGACGTGGGCACTGCCCAGACGGGTGCGGTACAACTCCAGGCTGAGGTTATCGATCAGGCTTTTCGCTTCGGCAAGGGTCTTCACATAGCCAGCGTCGGCATGCAGCGGCAGCACCGCCTTGGCCCCGGCGGCAAACTGGATCTCGGCCATGCTGTGGAAGGCACGACGCACGCCGTCCCAGGTGTAGTCGGTCATCTGGTAGTCGAGCACGGGACTGCCGTCACCGCGCAGCTCCACACGGCCTTCTGCGCTCTCCGGGTGGAAGCCGTCGCGCAGCAGGGCAAGCATCACGTTGGTGTTGGGTAGCTGTTCCATGCGCATGGCATTGTCGATGCCGAAGCGGCCGAGCAGGGTGGCAGTCAGCGCCGGTTGCAGCGGCGGCACTTCGAGCTTGTAGGACAGGCGTCCAGCGGTGCCGTCATCCCACTGGAAATGGTCGGAGTAGATCGACTGCGGTGCGCCGTAGAACGGGTTGATCACCTGTTCGAACAAGGCTGCGGAGAAGTTCACCAGGTGCAGGAAGGTGCGTTTGCCGGTGCGCTGATGTGGATCCGGTGCATTCGAGCGCAGGAGAATTCCCGGCGTGTTGATGCCGCCGCCGGAGAGGACGTAGTGCTTGGCCTTGACAGTGATCGTGCGGCCAGTGGGCACAACGCTACGTTCATCCATGCCGAGGCATTCGATACCCGTGACCTTGTCACCGTCGATCAGCAGGCGCTCGGCGCGGGCCAGGTAGAGCAACTCGCCGCCTTTATCCAGGGTGGCCGGAATGGTGGTGACCAGCATCGACTGCTTGGCGTTGGTCGGGCAGCCCATGCCGCAGTAACCGAGGTTCCAGCAGCCGCGCACGTTGCGCGGAATGACTTTCCACTCATAGCCGAGCTTGTCGCAGCCGCTGCTGATTACCGCGTTGTTGGCGTTCGGCGGTACGGCCCAGGGCGCGACACCGAGGCGCTGCTCCATCTGCTCGAACCAGGGTGCCATTTCTTCGGGGCTGTGGCCTTTGACGCCGTGCTCCTTGGCCCAGTGCTCCAGGGTTGGCGCGGGGGTGCGAAAACTCGAGGTCCAGTTGATCAGCGTGGTGCCGCCCACGGCGCGGCCCTGCATGATGGTGATGGCGCCGTCCTTGCTCATGCGGCCGATGCCTTCCTGATAGAGGCTGGCGTAGGCCTTGTCTTCGAGCATCTTGAAGTCGTCGCTGGTCTTCAGCGGGCCTTCCTCGATCAGCAGCACCTTGAAGCCGGCTGCGCTGAGGATCTCGGCGGTGGTGCCACCGCCAGCACCGCTGCCGACGATGGCCACGTCGGCTTCCAGGGTCAGATCGCTGTCCAGGCGTGAGCCGTTGTAAGTCTTCCAGCCACGGGCCAGGCCTTCTTTGAAACTGTCGGGTACAGGCATTTAGGGTGCTCTCAGGCGAATTCTTATTAGAGATGATGCAAGGTCAGACTGTAGGTGGCCCGGGGTAGCCGCAATGCGCCCAGGATTCGGAGCGGCTATACCAACTCATCATCACCAGTTGCAGCAGCGAGGCGTGACCCATTTTCAGCAGCCCGATCGAGCTGTTCTGCCAGCGCTCGAGAAACGCCTGCACATCGGCCGGCGACGCATTTTCCCAACTGCTCCAGACGCCGGTCAGTGGGCCGCGGGTGATCGGCAGGGCCAGCACGTCAAACAGCTGCACGGTGAGCTTGAGCATCTCCGGCGACAGGTGGTTGAGGCTGTAATCGAGGCTGGAGAGGGTGCCGCTGACCGCTTGTGGCATCTGCTCCGGTGTAACGGCCCCGGCGAGCATGACTGGGATCAGCGCCTGGAGAAACGCCAGGTCAGTTTCGCGAATCACGGCGAAACCGGCTTTCGGCGTACTGGCCGAACAGCCGCTGAGGGTAGCCGTCAGCCCTGCTGTGCCGAGCAGCGCGGTGCCGAGCAGGCCGACCTTGAGCAGGCTGCGCCGCGACAGGGCTGGCGCGTCAAACGTGGTGTTGTGCATTTATTGTTATCACCGGATCAGGCCGTTGCCCTGGCAAGCCAGGGCAGGGTGGGGTTAGCGAACGAACAGCTTGTACACCAGCTTTTGCAGGGCTTTGCCGTAAGGCGGGTAGATCATCTTGGCGGCGTTGAAGCGCTGCTTGATAAACACGCCTTTGGCCTTGCTGAAAGTCAGGAAGCCTTCATGACCGTGGTAATGCCCCATGCCGGACGGGCCAACGCCACCGAATGGCATGTCGTCCTGGGCCACGTGCAGCAGGGTGTCGTTGAGGCACACGCCGCCGGAGTGGGTTTCGTGCAGCACGCGCTGTTGCTCGCTCTTGTCGTAGCCGAAGTAGTACAACGCCAGCGGCCGGTCACGCTCGTTGATAAAGACGAAGGCGTCTTCCAGCGTGTTGTAGGGGATGATCGGCAGCAGTGGGCCGAAAATCTCGTCCTGCATCACCTTCATCTCATCGCTCACGTTGAGCAGCACGGCATGCGGCATGCGCCGGCCCTGGGCCTGTGGGTACAGCGGGATAATGGTCGCGCCTTTGCTCTCAGCGTCCTGCAGGTAACTATTGAGGCGCTGCTGCTGACGCTCGTTGATGATTGCGGTGTAGTCCGGGTTGTCCGTCAGCGCCGGGTAGAAGCCCTGCACCGCATTGCGGTAAGCCTCGACAAAGCCGTCGACGCGGTCTTTCGGTACCAGCACGTAATCCGGGGCGACGCAGGTCTGCCCGGCGTTCATGGTCTTGCCGAAGGCGATACGTTCGGCGGCATCGCTCAGCGGTACGTCGGCGCTGACAATGGCCGGTGACTTGCCACCCAGTTCCAGGGTTACCGGCGTCAGGTTGTCGGCAGCGGCGCGCATCACGTGCTTGCCGATGCTGGTGGCACCGGTGAACAGCAGGTGATCGAACGGCAGTTTGGAGAAGGCCATGCCGACTTCCGCCTCGCCGAGCGCCACGCTGACCAGGTCTTCCGGGAATACCTTGGCCAGCAGCTCCTTGACCAGCTGCGAGGTGGCCGGCGTCGATTCGCTCATCTTGATCATCACCCGGTTGCCAGCCGACAGCGCGCCAACCAGTGGGCCTATGGCGAGAAACAGCGGGTAGTTCCACGGCACGATCACCCCGACCACACCCAGCGGTTGGTAGATGACCTTGGCCGAGGCCGGCATAAATTGCATACCGACACTGCGCCGTGAAGGCTTCATCCATTTCTTGATGCGCTTGGTGGCGTAGTGGATGCCATGCAGGCTGGGCATCAGTTCGGCGAGCAGGGTTTCATCGGCGCTGCGGTTGCTGAAATCCTGGGAGATGGCGCGAATCAGTGCCTCACGCTCGTTGCTGAGCAGGTCGCGTAGGGCGTTGAGCCATTGAATGCGCTGCTCGGCCGAGGGCATCGGGTTGGCCTTGAAGGCCTGGCGCTGCAGGGCAAAGCTCTGCTGCAACTGGCTGAGCTGTTGTTGGCTGTTGTGCAGGCTTTGTTCAAGGTAAGCGACGTCGGCGACCATGTTATTGCTCCTCGGCATTCCAGCGGTGCAGTGCGTCAGATGGGCTGAGGCCGCTGCAGGAAAGGTGTGCTGGATTTTTAGAGCAATTGCTCTAATCTGTCAAATAGGATGCCGTGGTCAGCCGACGGACGCAGCCGATCAAACAGTTGGTGCAGCGTGTTAATTGCCGAGCGGGTAACACTCCGGCTGTTTCTGCGTGTACCTTTGCCGGGCTTTTGAGTTGAGATCGAGCCGTTATGTCAGCCCCACTGAAAACCCGCGAACGCATCATTCAGGAAAGCCTGGCGCTGTTTAATGCGCAGGGTGAGCGCAGTGTCACCACCAACCATATCGCCGCGCACCTGGGGATTTCACCGGGCAACCTGTACTACCACTTTCGTAACAAGCAGGCGATCATCGCCGAACTGTTTGCCCTCTATGAAAGCCAGGTGGACACCTTTTTGCGCCGCCCTGAAGGCCGTGCGCTGACGGTGCAGGACAAGACTTTCTACCTCGAGGCGCTGTTGGCAGCGATGTGGCATTACCGCTTTCTGCACCGTGACCTGGAGCACCTGCTCGACAGTGATCCGGCCCTGGCCGAGCGCTACCGGCTGTTCGCCCAGCGCTGCCTGAGGCAGGCGCAGAGCATCTATCAGGGCTTTGTCGAGGCCGGCATCCTGCTGATGGATGCGGCGCAGATCGAGGCGCTGACCCTCAATAGCTGGATCGTCATGACCTCCTGGGTGCGCTTTCTCTGCACCACCCGCGGCAACCCCGGCGACCTCAGCCAGGAGATGCTGCGTCGTGGCATCTACCAGGTGCTGGCGCTGGAAGGCGGCTACACCGCCCCGCAATCACGCGAAGCGGTGGAAGCGCTGTATGCCAAGCTGCATGTGCCGCTGGAGCAGGTGATTTGAGCCTACAGCGACTTGCCTGATTGCTCGGTTAGCCACTGAGGAATCCGCCGCTCCAGGTAATAACCCGGTTTGCGCAGACTGCCCTCAACAAAGCCGACATGACCGCCGTGGGCGTGCAGTTCGAAGTCGATGCTGGGCGACAGTTCGCTGGCTTCGGGCAGGCTGTGTGGGAACACAAAGGGGTCGTCGGCGGCCTGGATAATCAGCGCCGGCGTTTCAATCCGGCCGAGGAAGTAGCGGCTGGAGGCGCGCCGGTAGTAGTCCTCGGCATCGGCGTAACCGTGCAGCGGTGCGGTGATACGGCCGTCGAAATCCCAGAAGGTGCGCATATTGTCCAGCGGGCCAAGTTTCTCCAGGGTGGACAGCCGGTCGGCCATGCCCTGATGAGCGAACAGGCGCTGCTTGTCTTTTACGTAGGCCACCATCTCGCGCATAAAGTGGCTCTGGTAGACCCTGGAAAAGCCCATGCCGATGCGGTCGGCGCATTGATCCAGACGAAATGGCACTGACACCGCCACCGCGCCCTGCAACTGGCTGTCTGCGCCCGTTTCGCCGAGGTACTTGAGCAGCACATTGCCGCCGAGCGAATAACCCACGGCATACAAAGGTGCCATGGGCCTTTGAGCGCGCAGGTGGCGCACGGTTTCTGCCAGGTCCTCACTGGCGCCGGAGTGATAACCCCGCGCCAGCAGGTTCGGCTCGCCGGAGCAGCCGCGCCAGTTCAGCGCCACGCTGGCCCAACCCTGGGTCGCCAGTTGCTGCTGCAAGCCCAGCACATACAGCGAGTCGGATGAGCCGGTCAGGCCATGCAGCACCAATACCAGCGGCGCGTCGGCCTGGTGCGGGCCGTGCCAGTCCAGGTCGAGAAAGTCGCCATCCTCTAACCACAGCCGCTCGCGGGTGCGCGCCAGTTTCGCCGGCTGGCGACACATCGGGTTCCACAGGGTTTGCAGATGCGGGCCAGGCAGCCACCAGGCGGGTTTGAAGGGCGTGGTCATGGAATGGTATCGCTTGGGGAAAGCGCTCAGGCTAGGGCCCTGGGCGGTGAAACGGAAGCTATATGAGTAGGGCGAATAACAGAACCTGACCGAGGTTGGGCTTCACCGCGTGAAGCCCAAGGCCCCCATCAGGCTACGGCCGTGCGCTGCCACAGCGCGTAATACACCTGCCCGGCCTTCTGCTCGCGGTGCAGGCGCCAGTTGCCGGGCATGCCCAGGCTGGACGGTGAGTTCTCGCTTTCGGTGTAGACCCAGGCGTCGGCCGCCAGCCAGCTGTTCTGCTCCAGCAGGGTACAGGCCGGCAGCAGCAGGTTCTGGTTGAACGGCGGGTCGAGAAACACCAGATCGAACGGCGTGGCGGCCGGGCTTTGCAGAAAGAGCAGGGCGTCGGTCTGCTGCAGTTGGCCGTTGTCGCACTTCAGCGTTTGCAGGTGGCCGCGCAGGCTGGTGATGGCCGCTGGATTGAGATCCAGGGCCAGGGCGCTGCCGGCGCCGCGCGACAGCGCTTCGAGAAACAGTGCGCCGCTGCCGGCAAACAGGTCGAGCACCTTGGCGCCCTCGACATAAGGTGCCAGCCAGTTGAACAGTGTTTCGCGCACGCGGTTCGGCGTAGGTCGCAGGCCGGCGGCCATGGGGAAGTTGAACTGCCGCGAGCGCCACTGCCCGGCAATGATCCGCAGTTGGCCATCACCACCATGGGCGGGAACGGCTTTCGGCGGCTTGGGTCGTTTGCTCATCAGTGCTCCGGGACGCCAGTAGGTTGCTCGGCGGGGGTGTCGGTGGGGGGCGGCAGTTCTTTCTGCGCCACTGTGGGCCCGGCTGTGACGATAACCAGCGCGTCGGGGTTCAGATGCTTGGCCATGGCGGCCTTGACCTTTTCCACGCTCAGCGCCTGCACGTCGCGCATAAAGTCTTCCAGATAGCTCAGCGGCAGGTCGTAGAAGCCCATGGAGCCTAGCTGGCCGACGATGGCCGCGTTGCTCGCGGTGGACAGCGGGAAGCTGCCGGCCAGCTCGCGCTTGGCGTTGTTCAGCTCATCAGTGGTCGGGCCGTTGGCGATAAAGTCGGCGAGCAGGCTTTTGACCAGTTGCAGGGTGCCATCGCTGAGTTCGGCGCGGGTCTGCAGGTTGATCATAAAGGGGCCACGCGCCTGCATGGCGCTGAAACCGGAGTAGACGCCATAGGTCAGGCCGCGCTTCTCACGTACTTCGGTCATCAGGCGGGTGCCGAAGCCACCGCCGCCGAACACCTGGTTGCCCAAATAGAGCGCGGCGTAGTCCGGGTCGCGGCGGTCGATGCCGAGTTGGGCAATCATCAGGTGAGTCTGGTTGGACGGGAACTCGATGTGTTGCAGCCCTGGCTTGGGCTCTTCCGGCTGGGCGATACGCGGCAGTGCCGGGCCTTTTGGCAGGGCGGCGGACACCTGATTGGCCAGCGCTTCGGCGTCGCTGCGCGAGAGGTCGCCGACCAGTGCGATGATCGCATTGCTGGCGGTGTAGGCCTTGGCGTGGAAGGCCTGCAATTGCTCACGGGTGATGGCCGGTATCGACTCCGCCGTGCCGTCGCTCGGGTGGGCATACGGGTGCGTACCGTACAAACGCTCGAACAGCGCCAGACTGGCCAGCTTGCCGGGGTTCTGCTTCTGGTATTCGAAGCCGGCCAGCAGCTGATTCTTGATCCGCGCCAGGGCGTCGTCCGGGAAGGTCGGCTGGCCAAGAACCTGATTGAACAGTTGCAGCGCTGGTTCGCGTTTGTCCACCGTGCTGAGGCTGCGCAGGCTGGCGATGGCCATGTCGCGGAATGCGCCGTTGCCGAAGTTGGCGCCGAGGTTTTCGAAGCCGGCGGCGATTGCGCCGACATCCTTGCCCGGTACGCCTTCGTTGAGCATGGCGTTGGTCAGCATGGCCAGGCCGGCGGTGCCGTCGTCATGACTGCTGCCAGCGGCAAAGGTCAGTTGCAGGTCGAACATCGGCAGCTCGCGGGCTTCGACGAACAGCACCTTGGCGCCTTCGGCGGTTTGCCAGGTCTGGATATCCAGATTACGGCGGCTGGGCGGCTGATCGCCGAGGGCGTCCAGGGATTCGATGCGGGTCGATTCTGCGGCCACAGTCGGGGTTGGGCTGCTGTCCGGTCGGTTGATCACCAGGGCCAGCAGTGCCAGCAATATCAGTAGCGCCAGGCCGAGCAGGCCGTAGCGCAGGCCATTGCGCTCACTCATTGCGCTTCTCCTCAGGCAGAACATGGGCGACGCTCAGGCGCTCGCGGGTAAAGAAGGTGCTGGCGGCCTGCTGGATATCGGCCGGGGTCACGGCCTCCAGTTCGGCCAGTTCCTGATCGATCAGCGTCCACGACAGACCGACGGTTTCCAGTTGGCCGATGGCGGTGGCCTGGCTGGTGATCGAGTCACGCTCGTAGACCAGGCCGGCGATCACTTGTGCACGCACACGGGCAAGCTCTTCGGCGCTCGGCGGGGTGTTCTTCAAATCCTCCAGCTCGCGCCACAGGCCGGCTTCGACCTGCTCAAGCGTCTTGCCGGTCTGCACGTTGGGCGTGGCGGAAAGAATGAACAGGCTGTCGCCACGGGAGAAACCGTCGTACCAGGCAGACGCGCCGGATACCAGTTCCTCGCCACGTTCCAGGCGGGTCGGCAGGCGGGCGCTGTAGCCGCCATCGAGCAAGGCGGCGGCAAGGCGCAGCGCGTGCACCTGGCGCGGTTGTTCGGCGGTGGCCAGGCCCGGCACGTTAAAGCCCATCATCAGGCTCGGCAGCTGGGTTTTCAGGTGCAGGGTGATGCGGCGCTCGCCCGGCGCGGGCAGCTCACGCGGGATTTTCGCGATGGGCACGTTGCGTTTGGGAATGGCGCCGAAATAGCGCTCGGCGAGGATCTTCACCTCGGCGACGCTGACGTCACCGACCACCACCAGGGTGGCGTTATTCGGCGCATACCAGGCTTCGTACCAGGCGCGCAGTTCCTCGACAGTCATGCGTTCGAGGTCGGCCATCCAGCCGATGGTCGGCGTGTGATAACCACTGGCGGGGTAGGCCATGGCCTTGAAGCGCTCGTAGGCCAGGCTCGACGGCTTGTCGTCGGTACGCAGGCGGCGCTCCTCCTTGATCACCTCGATTTCTTTGGCGAACTCGTCGGCCGGTAGCTTGAGGCTGGCCAGACGGTCGGCTTCCAGCTCCAGGGCGATGGCCAGGCGGTCGCGGGCCAGCACTTGGTAATAGGCGGTGTAATCGTCGCTGGTAAAGGCGTTTTCCTCGGCGCCCAGTTCGCGCAGGATGCGTGAGGCTTCGCCAGGGCCGAGCTTACGGCTGCCCTTGAACATCATGTGTTCGAGGGCGTGGGACAGGCCGGTCTGGCCGGGCGTCTCGTAGCTGGAACCGACCTTGTACCAGAGCTGGCTGACCACCACCGGCGCACGGTGGTCTTCACGGACGATGACCTTGAGGCCGTTGTCCAGGCTGAATTCGTGGGTCGGCTGCGGCTCGGCGGCCAGGGCCAGCAGGGGTGTGCAGAGTACGCCGAGCAGCAGGGCGGCAGTGCGTTGGGCAATCATATGCATGGGTTATCGACCTGTCGGACGGGCCCGCTTGGTCTTAGCGTCGGCGGGCGCGGAGGTGCTAGGATACGCATCCGTTTTACTGGCGACCACGCCTGCTAAGGCTTCTGATTGTTTCCGCGTGCACTCTTCAGCTTTTAATGCCGCGTGAGTAATGCCTTCAGAGTCTGTGGCGGCGCGTCGCACCTTTGAGATAGCCGTCTCCATGTTTGGTTCCAACGACGACAAGAAGCCCACCTCTCCCTCTGCTCCGGCATCCACCGAGAAGCCAGCCGAGAAAAAAGACCTGTTCGGCTGGCTGCGCAAAAAGCCGCAAGCTCCGGCCAACCCAGAGCCGCAACCTGCGGCGATTGACGAACAGCCGGTTGTAGCCACTGCCATCGAGCCCGCCGCTGCGCCCGTTACGCCGGCAAGCGAAGTTGCTGCCCCCGCCGTAGAACCGGTCGTTGTTGCCGAGGTGGCTGCCGAGCCTCAGCCTGCTCAGGTTGCTCAGGTTGCTCAGGTTGCTCAGGTTGCTCAGGTTGCTCAGGTTGCTCAGGTTGCTCAGGTTGCTCAGGTTGCTCCGGTCGAACAGGCTGTCGCCGCGGCCCCTGCGCCGGTTGAAACCAGTGAAGCCAGTCCGCTGCCACGTCCGTCGCGGTTTCGTATTAACGCTGGCAGCGAAGTCCTGCATGCGCACGTTGAGGTGCCCGCAGTGGTGGAGCCGGTTATCGCGCCACCTGTGGCCGAGCCGGTCGCCGTGCAACCTGCTGCTGCACCGACAAAGAGCGCTGAGGAAAACCGCACGGGCTTTCTTGAGCGGCTCAAGCAGGGCCTGTCAAAAACCAGCGCCAGCCTCGGCGAGGGCATGGCCAGCCTGTTTCTCGGCAAGAAAGTCATCGACGATGACCTGCTTGAGGACCTGGAAACCCGCCTGCTGACCGCCGACGTCGGCGTCGAGGCCACCACGGCGATCATCGGCAACCTGACCAAGCGCGTGGCGCGCAAGGAGCTGGCTGACAGCGGCGCGCTGTACAAGGCCCTGCAGGACGAGTTGACCGCGCTGCTCAAGCCGGTCGAGCAGCCGCTGAAAATCGATAGCAGCAAACAGCCTTATGTGATTCTGGTAGTCGGCGTAAACGGCGCGGGCAAGACCACCACCATCGGCAAGCTGGCGAAAAAACTCCAGCAGGACGGCAAAAAGGTCATGCTTGCCGCCGGCGACACCTTCCGCGCCGCCGCCGTGGAACAGCTGCAGGTATGGGGCGAGCGCAACCAGATCTCGGTGATCGCCCAGCACACCGGCGCCGACTCCGCTTCGGTGATCTTCGATGCGGTGCAGGCGGCCAAGGCCCGCGGCATGGACGTGCTGATCGCCGATACCGCCGGGCGTCTGCACACCAAAGACAACCTGATGGAAGAGCTGAAGAAAGTCCGTCGGGTGATCGGCAAGCTGGATGACACTGCACCCCACGAAGTGCTGCTGGTGCTGGACGCCGGCACCGGGCAGAACGCCATCAGCCAGGCCAAGCAGTTCAACCAGACCGTCAACCTCACCGGCCTGGCGCTGACCAAGCTGGATGGTACCGCCAAGGGCGGGGTGATCTTTGCACTGGCCAAGCAGTTTGCCTTGCCGATCCGTTATATCGGGGTGGGCGAGGGCATTGATGACCTGCGCACCTTTGAGGCCGATGCCTTCGTTCAGGCCCTGTTCGCGGAGAAATAGGATGATCAAATTCGAGCAGGTCGGTAAGCGCTACCCCAACGGCCACGTCGGGCTGCACGAACTGAGCTTCCACGTCCGGCGTGGCGAGTTTCTCTTCGTCACCGGTCATTCCGGGGCGGGCAAGAGCACGCTATTGCGCCTGCTGCTGGCGATGGAGCGACCGAGCAGCGGCAAGCTGCTGCTGGCCGGACAGGACCTGTCGCACATTACCAATGCACAGATCCCGTTCCTGCGCCGGCAGATCGGCGTGGTGTTCCAGAACCACCAGCTGCTGTTCGACCGCAGCGTGTTCGACAACGTGGCGCTGCCGCTGCAGATTCTCGGCCTGTCCAAGGACGAAATCGGCACCCGTGTGCGTACCGCCCTGGAGCGCGTGTCGCTGGCCGACAAGGCCGAGCAGTTCCCTGGCGACCTGTCCACCGGTCAGCAGCAGCGCGTCGGCATTGCCCGCGCCGTAGTGCACCGCCCGGCCTTGCTGCTGGCGGACGAACCTACCGGTAACCTCGACCCGCGTCTGGCCGCCGAGATCATGGGCGTGTTCGAAGACATCAACCGGCTGGGCACTACCGTGTTGATCGCCAGCCACGACCTGGCCCTGATCGCGCGCATGCGTCACCGCATGCTGACCCTGCAACGCGGCCGACTGATTGGTGATGGGGAGGCTTCTGTATGAGTGCCACACGCATGCCGCCTCCGCAGCCGGCGCAACGCGTCGGTGCGGCGCCGAAGAAATCCGAGGCGCCAACCCCGGGCGATGACGGCCCAAGCTTTACCCATCAGCTACATGCCTGGCTGGAAAACCACCGCGCCAGCCTGGTCGACAGTCTGCGCCGTCTGGGCAAACAGCCGATCGGCAGCTTCTTTACCTGTCTGGTGATGGCTGTGGCCCTGAGCCTGCCCATGGGCCTGGCCTTGTTGCTGGATAACGTCGAGCGCCTGGGTGTGTCCTGGCAGCGTGCGGCACAGATTTCCCTGTACTTGCAGATCGACGCCAGCGAAGCCCAGGGCCAGGCGCTGCGTGAGCAGATCGCGGCGATGGACGACGTTGAAGAAGCCGAATGGATCAGCCGCGAACAGGCGCTGGCCGAGTTTCAGCAGCAGTCGGGGCTGGGTGAAGCGCTCAAGGAATTGCCGGATAACCCGCTGCCTGGGGTGATAGTGGTCACGCCGCAGCAGGTCGACAAGATCGCCCTGGAAGCCCTGCGCCTGCGCCTGGCCGAGTTGCCACGGGTGCAGCAGGCGCAGCTGGATCTGCTCTGGGTCGAGCGCCTGAGCGCCATGCTCAAGCTGGGTGAGCGCTTTGTTTTCGGCCTGACCCTGCTGTTGGTGATGGCGCTGCTGCTGGTGATCGGTAACACCATTCGTCTGCATATCGAGAACCGCCGTACCGAGATTGAAGTGATCAAGCTGGTTGGCGGCACTGACAGCTATGTGCGTCGTCCTTTCCTTTATATGGGCGCGCTGTACGGGATTGGCGCGGGCGTGTTCGCCTGGCTGTTGCTGGCCTTTGGCCTGGACTGGCTAAACGACGCCGTGGTGCGTCTGGCCGGTTTGTATGGCAGCGACTTCGCCCTGGATGGCGTGCCGATGGCCGATGGTCTGTCGCTACTGCTCGGCGCGGTGCTGTTGGGCTATATTGGCGCCTGGCTGGCCGTGGCAAGGCACTTGAGCGAGCTGGCCCCTAGGTAGTAAGTTATTGTTTTGATTGATATTGACTATGTGTAAGGGAACTTGTACCGCGGTATAAAGTCCCATGGGGCAGTGCTAGACTGCTCCACGATCTCGTAAGTCGGAGGATTCAAATGTCCACTTCTTTGCAACCTGTTCATGCTCTGGTTCCGGGTGCCAACCTGGAGGCATACGTGCATGCGGTAAACGGCATCCCGCTGTTGACCCCCGAGCAGGAGCGTGAACTGGCTGAAAATCTCTATTACAAGCAGGACCTCGAAGCCGCCCGGCAGATGGTGCTGGCTCACCTGCGTTTCGTTGTGCATATCGCCCGCAGCTACTCCGGTTACGGTTTGGCCCAGGCTGACCTGATTCAGGAAGGCAACGTCGGCCTGATGAAGGCGGTCAAGCGTTTCAACCCGGAAATGGGCGTGCGCCTGGTGTCGTTCGCCGTGCACTGGATTCGCGCCGAAATCCACGAGTTCATCCTGAAAAACTGGCGCATCGTCAAAGTCGCTACCACCAAGGCGCAGCGCAAGCTGTTCTTCAACCTGCGCAGCCAGAAGAAGCGTCTGGCCTGGCTGAACAACGACGAAGTGCATGCCGTGGCCGAGAGCCTGGGTGTTGAGCCGCGTGAAGTGCGCGAGATGGAAAGCCGCCTGACTGGCCATGACATGGCCTTCGATCCGGCTGCCGAAGCGGATGACGAAAGCGCCTTCCAGTCGCCGGCGCATTACCTGGAAGACCACCGCTACGACCCGGCGCGTCAGCTGGAAGATTCCGACTGGAGCGACAGCTCCACCGCGAATCTGCACGAAGCGCTGGAAGGCCTGGATGAACGCAGCCGTGACATCCTCTACCAGCGCTGGCTGGCTGAAGAGAAAGCCACGCTGCATGACCTGGCCGCCAAGTACAACGTCTCGGCCGAGCGCATCCGTCAGCTGGAAAAGAACGCGATGAACAAGCTCAAGGGCTCGATCGCTGCGTAAATCGCGTTACTGTCAGAAGCCGCACCCAGGTGCGGCTTTTTTCTGCCTAAGGAAAAGCCCGTGAAATTACCGCCCATACGTCTGCAGCACTGGTTGATCTTTGCCGTTGTCGCGGCCCTTTTTTTTGCCTGGGGTGCGTGGCTGATGAGTCGGCAGTCTGCAGCGCAACCAGTGTCTTGGCTGGCGCAATGGCAAACCGAGGTGCTCACGCCGCTGGCCGATGATCGGCTGAGCCTGGTCCACCTGAACGATGCGCTGGAAGGTGAACTTTGGCTGCAGCCGAACCTGGATGGCGCACGCCTGCTGTATCGCGGTGAGCTGCTGGACGGCGATGAAAAGTGGTCGCTGGAGGCGGAAGTCGGTCTGGATAAGAGCGAGCGAGAAAGCTTGCTGGCCGCTGCTGGGCTAAAGCCGACGGACAAGGAGCAGCCGCTGGGCAGCCAATTGCTGGTGCCTTTGGCCAATCGTCCGATTATTGCCTTGACCCTGTTACCACCGGAGCCGCTGGATGTTGCGCGATTGGTCGCCAGCATCGGTCAGCCGCGTCTGACCCTGGAGCTGGCCGAGGGGCAGGCTTGGGTCTATCCCGAGCTGGGCATGACCGCGCACCTGCAGAACGACGAGTTGTACTTCCTCTATGCCGTGCCGCGGCATCTGCTGAAACAGCGCTGAGCTAAACGCCCTTTAACCAGTCCGGCCACCAGTCGGGGCGGCTGGGTTGCAGGCGGTTGAGGTAATGACTGCCGCCCAGTTGCCACATTTGCTGACGAATCCAGGCCGCCCGGCGGCTGATATGCGCACTCGGACGGCTGGCGCTCCACTCACGCGGGTTGGGCAGTACGGCGGCGAGCAGGCTGCTTTGCTGGCGTGACAGATAGGGTGCGCCGACCTTGAAGTGATGGCGCGCCGCTGCTTCGGCACCGAACACGCCATCACCCCATTCGACGCTGTTGAGGTAAACCTCAAGAATTCGCTGCTTGGGCCAGAGCAGCTCGATCAGGCCGGTAAACCACACTTCCATGCCTTTACGCAGCCAGCTGCGGCCGGACCAGAGAAACAGGTTCTTCGCCACTTGCTGGCTAAGGGTACTGGCGCCGCGCAGCGAGCCACCTTGCTGGTTGTGCTGCAGAGCGGCCTGGATGGCCGTGACGTCGAAGCCCCAGTGCTCGGCGAACTTCTGATCCTCAGCGGCAATCACTGCCATCTTCAGGTCGTCTGGCAGCTCCGCCCAGGGACGCCAACTGCGTTGCAGGTCGATGGGCTTGCCGTCGCCCCAGGACTCGATCTTGCGCTCGACCATCAGCGCGGTGCCGGGTGGCGGTACCCAGCGCAATAACAACACCAGCAGAACCGAGCCGACGATCAGCCAGAGCAGGAGTTTGAGCAGGCGACGGAGGAGGGATCGAAACATGCGTGCTTGGCCGGGATGAGTTTGCCGGCCATTATAGCCAGCCCTATTTATATAGCTGGAGTGATGCATGGCTCGTCTGTGGTTATTGCTGTCTGCCTGCGCCGGTTTTACTGGTGTTGCCCTCGGTGCCTTTGCTGCCCATGGACTGAAGAGCCAGCTGACATCGGCCTATCTCGCGGTGTTTCAAACCGGCACCCATTACCAGCTGGTTCACGCCTTGGCGCTGTTCGGGGTTGGCTTGTTAGCCATCTTGCGGCCCGCGCCGCTGGTCAATTGCGCCGGCGCGCTGTTTTCTCTGGGTATCGCGCTGTTTTCCGGCAGCCTGTATGCACTGACCTTGAGCGGTATCAGTGCGTTGGGCATGGTCACGCCCTTCGGTGGTGTGGCATTTCTCGCTGGTTGGCTGTGCCTGGGTCTGGCGGCCTGGAAGCTGGGTGCGCGCAGTAACGCCTGACCCGTAAGTCAGAAAGCAGGACGAGCGGCAGCCTTTAGCCTTGGTCAGCGCCCATGATCAGGCTAGAATGCCGGCCCTTTTCTCAGTTGTGACCGAGCCGTCATGCGTATTCAGTTAAACGGTGAAGCATTCGAATTGCCCGACGGTGAAACCGTATCCGGGTTGATCGAGCGTCTGGACCTGACCGGACGGCGCGTGGCGGTCGAACTCAATCTGGATATCGTGCCGCGCAGCCAGCATGCCAACACCGCCTTGCGCGAGGGTGACCAGGTTGAGGTGGTTCACGCCATTGGCGGTGGTTGATCCCCGCTCATCGGTTTATCGCGTTCAGACAGCCGCCCACTTTCACGAGGATTACCCATGAGCCATGCGCCCAGCGACAAGCCCTTTACCCTGGCCGGTCGTACCTACCAGTCGCGTCTGCTGGTCGGTACCGGCAAGTACAAGGACCTCGAAGAAACCCGCCTGGCCATCGAAGCTTCGGGTGCCGAGATCGTTACCGTGGCAGTGCGCCGGACCAATATCGGGCAGAACCCGGGCGAGCCGAACCTGTTGGATGTGATCTCGCCGGACACGTACACCATCCTGCCGAACACCGCCGGCTGCTATGACGCCGTCGAGGCGGTGCGTACCTGCCGCCTGGCCCGTGAGCTGCTCGACGGCCACAAGCTGGTCAAGCTGGAAGTGCTGGCGGACCAGAAGACCCTGTTCCCCAACGTCATCGAAACCCTCAAAGCTGCCGAAGTGCTGGTTAAAGACGGTTTCGACGTGATGGTGTACACCAGCGATGACCCGATCATCGCCCGCGAGCTGGCGGCCATGGGCTGTATCGCGGTGATGCCGCTGGCCGGCCTGATTGGCACCGGACTGGGTATCTGCAACCCGTACAACCTGCGCATCATCCTGGAAGAGGCTACCGTTCCGGTATTGGTCGATGCCGGCGTGGGCACTGCGTCCGATGCCACCATCGCCATGGAACTGGGCTGCGAGGCGGTGCTGATGAACAGCGCGATTGCCCATGCGCAGAATCCGATTCTGATGGGCGAAGCGATGAAACACGCGATCATCGCCGGGCGTATGGCCTACCTGGCTGGGCGCATGCCGAAAAAACTCTATGCCAGCGCTTCTTCGCCGCTGGATGGCCTAATCAAGTAAGGACTACGATTTGCTGCGCGTCGGCCCTGCTGCGTTAGAAACAGGCTCGGAATGCTCATGTACAAAAGTACACTCCGCTTCCTCGCCTGTTTCTGCCTTGCATAGCTCTAGCTCGCGAAATCGTAAAAGCACTTTAAGAGCACAGCATGACTGAATTGCAGCAACAGCCTGAGCCGGCTGAAGACACCTCCAAGCATCGCGCGATCAAGAGTTTCGTGATGCGCGCCGGGCGTATGACCGAAGGCCAGCAACGTGGCCTCGATCAGGGCTGGCCGAAGTTCGGTCTGCAGCTGGAGGATGGCCTGCGCGATTTCGACCAGGTGTTCGGTCGCAGTGCACCGCGTACCTTCGAGATTGGCTTCGGCATGGGCCATTCCACCCTGGAAATGGCCGCCGCCTCGCCCGAGCAGGACTTTATCGGCGTGGAAGTGCACCGTCCGGGTGTTGGCGCGCTGCTCAACGGGCTGATGACGCAGAACCTCAGCAATATGCGCGTCTACAGCTGCGATGCGATGGACGTGCTGCGTAATTGCGTGGCCGACTCCAGCCTGGATCGGCTGCTGCTATTCTTCCCAGACCCCTGGCATAAGGCCAAGCACAACAAGCGGCGTATCGTGCAACCAGCGTTTGCCGAGCTGGTGCGGCAGAAGCTCAAGGTCGGCGGTGTGCTGCACATGGCCACCGACTGGCAGCCCTATGCTGAATACATGCTGGAAGTGATGAACGCGGCACCCGGCTATCAGAACCTGGCCGCCGATGGTCAGTATGTGCCACGCCCGACAGAGCGCCCGACTACCAAGTTCGAGCGTCGTGGCGAGCGGTTGGGGCATGGCGTATGGGATTTGAAGTTCCAGCGCATTGACTGATTGATCCACGCGCTGAGGTAACGGCGCAGCAAGACCATAAGCCCAGGGATGACTGCACTAGATCGGACTAATCCGACGCCCGCCAGGATGGCTCCTCACCAAGACGGCATATTTACCCGGCTACCACAGTCGGGTCATAAGAACAGCAGCCCTGCCTCTGGCCAGGCTGCGAGGAGATCGCTGTGTTGAGAACGCTTTCAATTCTGCTGCTGGCAACCTGCGCGCTACAGGCGCAGGCCAAAGTCGACAGTGCTCAGGCTGCACGCCTGGGCCAGGACCTGACGCCGCTGGGCGGTGAGCGCGCGGGTAACGCCGCCGGCACCATCCCCGCCTGGGACGGTGGCCTGGCGCAGCCGCCGGCCAACTACCAGCCTGGCATGCACCACCCGGACCCTTACAGCGCCGATGTACCCTTGTACCAGGTCAACAGCCAGAACCTGGCGCAGTACCAGGCGCAACTGCCGGCCGGCCTCAAGGCGCTGCTGGAAAAGAACCCGGACTACGCCCTGCGCGTATTTCCGACCCGGCGCAGTGCGGCCGCACCGCAGCGGATCTATGACGCCACGCGCTTCAATGCGCTGAACGCCGAGCTGATTTCCGGTGGTAACGGCGTGGCCGGTGTAGCGGCCGGGATTCCTTTCCCGTTGCCGCAGACCGGCCAGGAAGCCATCTGGAACCACATCATGCGTTACCGTGGCGACCAGATCAGCTTCGTCACCAACCAGGCCGCAGTACTGAGCAACGGTGCCTATAACCTGCTCAAACTGGAACGTGACATCTACTTCCTCTACGGCCGTGAAGGTGTCAGCCCGCAGGACCTGGACAACACCCTGTTCTACTACAAGTACAAGGTGGTTGCGCCGGCCAAGCTCGCCGGCTCGGCGCTGGTGGTGCAGGAAACCCTCGACCAGGTACTGGCGATCCGCAAGGCCTGGCGCTTCAACCGTGGCGAGCGCCGCGTACGTCGTCTGCCGATGCTGGCCTACGACACCCTGCAGCCGGACACTAACGGCATGGCCACCGCCGACGTGGTCGACTCCTACAACGGTGCGCCTGACCGCTATGAGTGGAACCTGGTCGGCAAGCAGGAAATGCTGGTGCCTTACAACAGCTACGCCGTGCACCAGAAAGGCATTCCATACGACAACATTCTGCGTAGCAATACCGTGAATCCGGAACTGCTGCGGTATGAGCTGCACCGTGTATGGGTGGTCGATGCTGAACTGCGCAAGGGCTTCAGCCACCCGTATGCCAAGCGTCGCTTCTATATCGATGAAGACAGCTGGCAGATCCTCGCCGCCGACCTCTATGACAAAAGCGGCGAGCTGAGCGGTGTGCAGGAAAGCCATCCAATCAGCTATTACGACGTGCCGATGTTCGGCAGTACCCTGGAGACCATCTACGACTTCAAGGGCAAGCGTTACTTTGTTGACGGTCTGGATAACAACGAGCCGATGTACAACTTCAACGCCAAGCTGACGCCGCGCGATTTCACCCCGCAGGCGCTGCGCCGCGAAGGTAACTGAGCCTCGTCGCACTGAAAAGCCGCCTCTTGCAGGCGGTTTTTTTATGCCCGGCGATCGAGGCTGTGTGGCCTTGGAGCATTACGCGAACTGCGCCGGCCGTTGACACAGGACAAGTACGCCGGGCTTTCATCCGGCTACAGTCAAGGGCTCTGTGCTAGCGCATACAAGGAGCCTGACCATGAGCATGATGAAAGCAGCAGTGTTTATCGAGCCTGGACGCATTGAGCTGGTGGACAAACCCATTCCGTCAGTGGGGCCCAATGATGCGTTGGTACGGATTACCACCACGACGATCTGCGGCACCGATGTGCACATCCTCAAGGGTGAATACCCAGTGGCCAAGGGACTGACCATCGGCCACGAACCGGTTGGCATCATCGAGAAACTGGGGAGCAACGTACAGGGTTACCACGAGGGGCAGCGGGTGATCGCTGGAGCCATCTGCCCAAGCTTCAGCTCCTACGCTTGTCAGGACGGTTATTCCTCTCAGGATGGCGGCTGCAGCTGCCATGGCTACAAACCCATGGGCGGTTGGCGCTTCGGCAACAGCATCGACGGCACCCAGGCCGAGTATGTGCTGGTGCCAGACGCTCAGGGCAACCTGGCCCCAGTGCCGGATGGCCTGACTGACGAGCAGGTGCTGATGTGCCCGGACATCATGTCCACCGGGTTTGCCGGTGCAGAAGCCGCGAATATCAAGATCGGTGATGTGGTCGCCGTCTTCGCCCAGGGGCCGATTGGCTTGTGCGCCACGGCCGGGGCCAAGCTGCGCGGGGCGAGCACCATCATCGTGGTCGATGGTGTCGAGCAGCGCTTGCAGATTGCCCGGCAGATGGGCGCGGACATCACCCTTAACTTCAATCAGGTCGATGTGGTCGAAGAGATCCTGCGTCTGACCGGTGGCCGTGGTGTGGATGCGGCCATCGAGGCATTGGGCCTGCAATCTACTTTCGAAAGTGCGCTGCGGGTGCTCAAGCCGGGTGGCACGTTGTCCAGCCTGGGGGTGTATTCAACGGATCTGGTGATTCCCCTGGCGGCGTTTCATGCCGGTTTGGGTGACCACAAGATCGTTACCTCACTGTGCCCGGGCGGTAAGGAACGCATGCGTCGGCTGATCAATGTGGTGGCCTCCGGGCGCGTCGATTTCGGCGCGCTGGTGACACACCAGTATGCGCTGGATGACATCGTCGCCGCCTATGATCTCTTCGCACATCAGCGCGATGGCGTGCTCAAGGTGGCGATCAAGCCGTTTGCGTAAGTGCTGAGTCAGCTGCGGTCGGCGAGGATGCCGATGATAAAGAACACCAGAATTAGCACCGGGGCCAGGGTGAAGTTGTTGAAGAAACTCAAGCCTTTGGCCAGATACGGTGTGGCGAAGACGATCAGCAGGCCGTAGCCCACTGCGCAGAGCAGCACGAAGATCAGCGTGCGGAAGATGAAGTTCATGCTGCTGGTGTTGCGTTGTACCCAGGCATTGATGCCAGGGCCGAACAGCACCAGCAGGGTGGCCATGATCGCCAGGGAAATATCGTAGAGGTGGCTGCGGCTCCAGCGCGACAGGGTGACGATCAGGTCGAGTAGCAGGTCCATCCGGTGTCCTTAGCCGTGGCGGCGTGTGCGTCAGGGTAGAAAATACTGCAGCAGGTCGTTGAGAAACAGCTGGCCTTCGCGGGTGGCGCACAGGCGTGTCGGATCGCTATGCAGCAGACCGCGCTTTTGCGCTTCAATGCGCGCTGCGGCGAGCTGGCTGAGCGGCAGGCCGGTTCGTTGAGTGAACAGTTCGCTGGCGACGCCGTCCGTGAGGCGCAGCACATTCATCAGAAATTCGAAGGGCAGTTCATCAGCGCTAAGAACGCGTTCGCCGGCGCTGAAGCGTTTGCTGCGGTCTAGATAGTCTTTGGGCAGGCGGGTTTTCCAGCTACGGCTGATGCGCCCGTCCGGCTGGCTGAGTTTGGCGTGAGCGCCGGCGCCGATGCCGAGAAAATCGCCGAAGGTCCAGTAGTTCAGGTTGTGCCGCGCGGCCTTGCTGGCCTGGGCGTAGGCCGACACTTCGTACTGCGCGTAACCTTCAGCGGCCAGCAGGGCCTGTCCGGCTTCCTGAATGTCCCAGAGAATATCGTCCTCCGGCATCACCGGCGGCTGGTTCCAGAACACCGTGTTCGGCTCCACCGTCAGTTGATACCAGGACAGGTGCGTCGGCCCTTGGGCAATGGCGGTGCGCAGATCGCTGAGGGCATCCTCGATGGACTGATCCGGCAGGCCGTGCATCAAGTCGAGGTTGAAATTGTCGAAGCCGGCGGCGCGTGCCATATCGGCTGCATGCACCGCTTCGTCGCCGTCGTGGATGCGCCCCAAAGCGATCAGCTTGGGCGCCTGGAAACTCTGCACGCCAATCGACAGGCGATTGATGCCCAGGCGGCGATAGTCCTTGAACTTGGCCTGTTCGAAGGTACCGGGGTTGGCTTCCAGGGTGATTTCGATATCGGCGGCAAACGGCACGCGCCGCTCCACGCCTTCAAGCAGGCGGCCGAGGGCTTTGGCCGAGAACAAGCTGGGGGTGCCGCCGCCAAAGAAGATCGAACTCAGCGGGCGGTTGTATACCTGCGCCAGATCGGCATCCAGATCGGCCAGCAGGGCGTCGACATATTCTTCTTCCGGCAGGTTGGGCCCGGCGGTGTGGGAGTTGAAGTCGCAATACGGACACTTCTTCACGCACCAGGGAATGTGCACATAGAGTGCAAGGGGCGGCAGCGCGAAGCCACCGCCGGACGCCATGGTCATGCCAGACCCAGCCGCTGTTTCAGCAGTGCCATGGCACGGGCGCGGTGGCTGATCTGGTTTTTCTCGGCAGCCGGCAGCTCGGCGCTGGAGCACTCGCGCTCGGGCACCCAGAACAGCGGGTCATAGCCAAAGCCTTCGACGCCTTGTGCGGCGTGCAGGATGCGTCCGTGCCAGAGACCTTCGCAGATGATCGGCAGTGGATCGTCGGCATGCCGCACCAGCGCCAGGCAGCAGACGAACTGCGCGCCGCGTTCGGCGTCCGGCACCTCTTTCAGCGCTTCGAGCAGCTTGGCGTTGTTCGCCGCGTCACCCTGGCCATCGGCGTAGCGCGCCGAATAGATGCCCGGCGCACCGCCGAGAAAGTCCACGGCCAGGCCGGAGTCGTCGGCCAGCGCTGGCAGGCCCGACAGACGTGCAGCGTTGCGCGCTTTGAGGATGGCGTTCTCGATAAACGACAGGCCGGTTTCTTCCGGCTCGATCATCGAGAATTCTCCGACCGAACGCACACGTACGCTGCTGCCGAGCATGGCTTGCAGCTCCTTGAGTTTGCCGGCGTTATGGCTGGCGAGTACAAGCTCGTTGAAATGCATCATTCGTCTGGGAAGAATTCCTGGTTGAAGTCGAAGCTGTGCGCCACGCCATCGGCGGCACGCACGTTGATGGTGAAGCGCAGCATCTCGCGCTGGGTGAAGTTGAATTGCGCCAGGTAATAGATGGCGTCACCTTCATTGACCTGCTTGAAGGTCAGTGGTTGGCTGCGGCCGACCAGGTCCTTCACTTCGCCACTGACGCTGGCGCTGCTGGCTTTGCCGGCCTTGAGCACGGAGATGTTCACCACACCCTGGGTCTTGCTGCGCACCAGGCTGTTGGCGGCGGCGATGTCCGGCTGCAGAAAGCTGGAATTGAAGGCGATGTAGTGCACGTCGAGGTCGCCGAAGGTCTGCTTGCGTTCAGCCAGCGCGGGCAGGCTCAGGCACAGGGCGATCAACAGTAATGCGATGCGACGCATAGGGGTTCTCCAGGTAGCAGTCTTGCGAGGCAGATCGTCTAGTTGGCGATCTGCACGTCTTTGGCGGTGGGCCCGCTGATCCGGTAAATGCCGATTTCACCTAACAGATTAGGCCAGATGCGGCTGGCCCAACCGTGCCGGTGGTCGCGGTCCACGGCCAAACGATCCATGACTTTCGCACCTTGATCGTGGCAGAGGTTTTCGAAGTCCTCGAAGGTGCAGAAGTGGATGTTCGGCGTGTTGAACCAGGTGTATGGGAGGAAATCCGACACCGGCATGCGGCCCTTGGTGGTGAGGTACCAGCGGCACTGCCAATGGCCGAAGTTGGGGAAGGTGATGATGCAGGTCTTGCCGACCCGCAGCATTTCCGCCAGCACCTTGTCCGGGTAATGCAGGGCTTGCAGCGACTGGGTCATGACCACCACGTCGAAGCTGTTGCTGGCGAAGTTGCCCAGCCCCTTGTCGAGGTTCTGCTCGATCACGTTGACGCCCTTGCTCACGCACTGGGCGATGTTGTCCGCATCGATTTCCAGGCCGTAGCCGGACACCTGCTTGTGTTCGGCCAGCCAGGCGAGCAACTCGCCATTGCCGCAGCCCAGGTCGAGGACACGGCTGCCTGCGGGAATCCACTCTTGGATGATTTCGAGGTCCGCGCGCATGACTTACACCTTGATCCGTTTCATATAGCTGTCGAATGCCTGCAGATAACGCGGAATCGGCATCAGGAAGGCGTCGTGGCCCTGGGGCGCATCGATTTCCAGGTAGCAGACGTTTTTCCGCGCGGCGGTCAGCGCATCGACGATTTCCCGCGAACGTGCCGGCGAGAAACGCCAGTCGGTGGTAAAGGACATCACGCAGAAATCTGCCGTGGCCAGTGCCAGGGTCTTGGCCAGGTCGCCGTCAAACGCGGCCGCCGGATCGAAGTAGTCCAGTGCCTTGGTCATCAGCAGGTAGGTGTTGGCGTCGAAGCGTCCGGAGAACTCCTCACCCTGGTAACGCAGGTAGCTTTCCACCTGGAATTCGACACTGTGGAAGTCGTAGTTGAGCTTTTCGCTCTTCAGGCCACGGCCGAATTTTTCGCCCATGGCGTCGTCCGACAGGTAGGTGATGTGCCCGACCATGCGCGCCAGCATCAGCCCGCGTTTGGGGATCACGCCCTGTTCCTGGAAGTGCCCGCCATGGAATTGCGGGTCGGTGAGAATCGCCTGGCGCGCCACTTCGTTGAAGGCGATGTTCTGCGCCGACAGCTTGGGTGCCGAGGCAATGGCCAGGCAGTGGCGCACGCGCTCGGGGTAGCTGATGGTCCATTGCATGGCCTGCATGCCGCCGAGGCTGCCGCCGATCACCGCGGCCCACTGGCTGATGCCGAGGTTATCGGCCAGTCGCGCCTGGCTGTGCACCCAGTCTTCCACGGTCATTACCGGGAAGTCGGCGCCGAAGGGTTTACCGGTGGCCGGATTGATGCTGCTGGGGCCAGTAGAACCGTTGCAGCCGCCGAGGTTGTTCAGGCTGACGACAAAGAATTTGTTGGTGTCGATGGGCTTGCCGGGGCCGATGCAGCTGTCCCACCAGCCCGGTTTACGGTCTTCTGCACTGTGATAACCGGCGGCATGGTGGTGGCCGGAGAGGGCGTGGCAGATCAGCACGGCGTTGCTTGCCGTGGCATTCAGCTGACCGTAGGTTTCGAAGATCAGTTGGTAGTCGGCCAGGCTGCGTCCACAGGCGAGCGCCAACGGCTCGGCGAAGTGCATCACTTGGGGCGTAACCAGGCCAACAGAGTCTTGAGGAAAGGCAGTCGACATCAACCCTGCTCGCAATAAAGAAAGGCCGCAGTCTAGGGGCTGTTCCCGTTTCGTCGCAAGCCGCGTTGCTGTGCAAAATCTCGCCAGGCTAGGCGAAGGACGCTGGTAATGGTGTTCCCTTGCCAAGTCCTTCAACACCGCATGGCGAGATTTTTCGCGCAACCCGAAGGGACGGGCCTGTTTTAGCGCGAAGCTGTGTTTCTCGACACTCATTTGGAACGACCAAACCTCGTGTCTCGTGCCTTGCCTCGCGCTAAAACAGGCTCCGGTGCGGCCGCGCGCGAAACGGGAACAGACCCTAAAAGCACCGCCCCAGGCGGCAAGCGCATGGGGCGGCTGGGTAGTGCTGATGAGGGGGGCTATTCGCCGATGCTATGCGGGCGCGCAGCCCCTGGCAGATTGACCACCTTGCCCTGACGCTGCACCGGGGCAGGGCGGCGCAGGATGCGCAGCATGTCGTTAGCCTGCGCCAGTTGCTGCTCCAGTTCGCCACTGTAGCGGGCCAGTTGTTGACCGCGCTGGCGCGCCTGCTGGGTTTCCTGGGCCAGTGCTTTAAGCCGCAGCATGTGGGTTTCCAGCAGCTGCTTGTGCTCCAGGGTGTGCTGCATCAGCGGCATCAGCGCATCGCTGGCCCATTGTTCGGCTTCCTGGCGCATGCGTTGGTGCAGGCCGATCACTTCCTGCACCAGGGTGGCGAAGAAGCGTCTGGTCAGGCTGCGCTGTTCGGTCAGCAGGGTTTTCAGCTGCAGGCGGAACTGGTCGGCCTTGGCCTGCTGCTGCTTGAGTTCGCGCAGGTAGCGGTTGACGTTGAACTGCGGGGCGTCGACGCCGTGCAGCGGGTTTTCTTCGTTGTGCCGACGGTAGATGGCCGCGACCATCTTGTTGGCCATGTCGGCTTCCTGCGCCAGGTTGTGCAGGTCCTGCTCCACGCTGCGGAAGAAATGCAGAATGGCCTGGTTGATACCCAGGGTGGTCCAGCTGCCGGTGAGGTTTTTGCGCACCTTGTTCAGGTGTTCGTCCAGGCGCTCATGGCGGGCGGCATGGCGCAGCAGATCGCCCTGGCGCTTGAGCAGGCGCTGGTTGGTTTTCAGGCCGAGCAGGCGTTTGTGGTGCTGGCTGTGATCTTCCTTGGTCTTGGCGGTCAGCTCGAACAGCATCTGGCCGTTGTCGTGCTGATGGTTGCTCAGCAACGCCTGTTGTTCGTTGACCTTTTCCAGGCGCAGGTTGAGCACGTGCTGGCTGTTCTGCAGCAACCTCAGCACCTGATTGACCACGCGGTCTTCGAGCAGGCGTTCCTTCTGCGCAATGATGCGCTCGCAGAGCAAGCTTTCCAGGTTGTTCATCTGGCTGCGGGCCAGCAGTTCGGTATCCTTGCGCACTTTGGCCAGCATCGCCTGCTTGGCCGACAGCGGCAGCACGTCCTCGACGCGGATGCCGAGTTGGCGCGCGGTGCTGGTCTGGATCTGGCGGATGGCGTTCTGCACAAAGGCTTCGCCGGCCAGGTCATCCCAGAGCACGTCGATCTTGTTCAGCACGGCGAACAGGCTGGTCTGGGTGTCTTCGTCGAGCTGGCGGATGTGCTGTTGCCACACGGCCATGTCGCTGGCGGTTACGCCGGTGTCAGCGGATAGCAGGAAGATGATCGCCTGAGCGCTCGGCAGCATTGACAGGGTCAGTTCCGGCTCGCTGCCGAGGGCGTTCAGGCCGGGGGTGTCGAGGATGCGCAGGCCCTGGCGCAGCAGTGGGTGGTCGAAGTTGACCATGGCGTGACGCCAGGCCGGTACCAGCACTTCACCGGGTTTGCTGGTGCTTTCCAGCATGTCCGGGTGAAAGCCCAGGGCAATTGCCTGTTCCACCGGCATCGGCTTGGTCCGCGCCACCTGGTTGAAGGCCTGCACCATGTTGTCCGGGTCGCTGAGGTCCAGCGGGATATTTACCCAGTGCCGTGGAATGCGCTTGAACTGCGCGACGCTGGCTTCGGCGACGCGGGTTTCGATGGGCAGCAGGCGGATATAAGAGCGTTCCGAGCGTGGGTCGAAGAACAGCTCGGTGGGGCACATGGTGGTACGCCCGGCCTGGGACGGCAGCATGCGCTGGCCGTAAGAAGAGAAGAACAGGCTGTTGATCAGCTCGGTTTTGCCGCGCGAGAACTCGCCGACAAAGGCCAGGGTGATGTGGTCGGTGCGCAGCAGTTTCAGCGCGCGCTCAAGTTTGGCTTCCACGGCCTCGGAGTTCAGCCGATTGTTCACCAGCCAGCTGCGGTAGCGGGTGATCTCGCGCATCAGCTCGCGCTTCCAGGCGACGTAGGCATCGACCTGCTGACTGAGACGTTCCATGCTCATCCTGGGCTTTCCTCCGGTTGGCGCATTCAGTGTGGGGCGACTGGGGCTTGCGGCACCCAGGTTAAGTCGGGCACAGATTGAACGCTGTCACACAGCAAGCAGGTGCGGCAGATCACGCTTTAAAGCCTGTGGAATTACGCCAGATCCGCGAAGTTCGTGGATTGACCTGTTTGGCATTATGCGGGTCGCAGCTATGGCGTCAATTGCATGTCGTCGCACGCCCGCCTTATGGTCGGCCAGAGTGACTGAGCGGTCAGTGCGAGTTCGCTGGGCAGGCGTTGTGGTTGTTTGATGCGCACGCGTTTTTGCCGGCTCTGCTGGCCGCTTTCCAGGCTGACCTGGCTTTTGCTGACAGCAAACACGCTGGCCAGAAAGGCCAGCAGGTGGGCGTTGGCCTTGCCATCCACAGGTGGGGCCGTGAGGCGGATTTTCAGCCGATCACCGTGCAGCCCGGCGAGCTCATCACGGCTCGCTTTGGGCTGCAGGTGGCATTCGAGGATCAGGTCGGCGCCGTCCCAGCGAAAGTGGCTCATCCGGCGTTCGCAATCAGATCGCCAGGCTCAGACCTTTGTACATGCCGGTCATCACCGCCAGGTTGCGGATCACCAGCATGTCGATCAGGTTGAGAATCAGAAAGGCCACGATCGGCGACAAATCCAGCCCGCCCATGCTCGGCAGGATACGGCGAATTGGCGCGAGCAGCGGCTCGCAGATCTGGTTGATCAACATGGCAGTCGGGTTATGACTGCCTTGGGCGACCCAGGAGAGGATCACGCTGATGATCAGGGCAAAGAAGAACACCTTGAGGAACAGCGCGGTGACGCCAATGATCGACCAGACCAGCAGTTGCAGCGGGTTGTCCACGCCATAGCCGAGCAGCATCAGGGTCAGCGCCATCAGTACCAACTGCACCACGATGGCCAGCACCAGTGAGGCCAGATCAAGCCCGGCGAAGCTCGGGATTACCTTGCGCAGCGGTTTCAGCAACGGGTGGGTGGCGCGCACGATGAACTGGCTGAGCGGGTTGTAGAAATCCGCCCGTACCAGTTGCAGGATAAAACGCAGCAGCACAATCAGCAGGTACAGGCTGCCGATGGTTTGCAGGATATAAACGGCGGCGCTATCGAGTCCGGTCATGGTCGCTCCTTATTGACCCAGTTGTTCGGCCAGCTCGGCGGAACGCTGGGCGGCGGCAGTGAGGGCTTTTTCGACCAGGGCTTCGAAGCCGTTGGCCTGGAAGGTCTTGATCGCTGCTTCGGTGGTGCCGGCCGGCGAGGTGACGCGGCGGCGCAGTTCGCTGGCGTCAACATCACTGGCCACCGCCATGCGTGCGGCGCCCAGCGCGGTGTGCAGAGTCAGCTGGGCGGCGGTGTCGCGTGGCAGGCCGAGCTTCTCGCCAGCGGCGGTCATGGCTTCAATCAGCAGGAAGAAATACGCCGGGCCGCTGCCGGAGACGGCGGTGACGGCATCGATCTGTGCTTCCTGATCCAGCCACAGTGCCAGGCCGACGGCGCTGAGCAGTTGCTCGGCCTGCTGGCGCTGGGTTGGCGATACCTGGGCATTGCCATACAGGCCGCTTACGCCCTGACGCAGCAGTGCTGGCGTATTGGGCATGCAGCGCACAATGGCGCGCGGGCCGAGCCAGCTTTCCAGGCTGGCGCAGCTGATGCCGGCAGCAATCGACACCACCAGCTGCTGTTCGCCGATATGTGCGGCGAGATCCAGACAGACGTCCTTCATCACCTGCGGTTTGACCGACAGTACGATCACATCCGCGCCCTGGATCGCTTCGGCATTGGCTTCGAAGGTAGCGATGTCGTACTCGGCGCTGATCTTGCTGCGCTGTTCGGCGCCGCGGTCACTGGCGCGAATGGCGCTGGCGTCGATGCCCTGGGCACGCAGGCCGCCGATCAGGCTGGCGGCCATATTGCCGGCACCGATAAAGGCAATGCGGGGAGTGGTCATAACGGGCTTCCTTAATAAGGCTGAAGGCAAACTCAATCAGGTCTTGCTGTAATCACGCGCGCCGAATAACGCCGTACCGATGCGCACCCAGGTTGCCCCTTCTGCAATCGCCGCTTCCAGGTCATGGCTCATGCCCATGGACAAGGTGTCGAGGCCCAGGTTCAGGCTCTGCTGCAGCTCACGCAGGCGGGCGAAAGCGGCACGTTGCTCGCTGGGGTCATCGGTGGGCTCGGGAATTGTCATCAATCCGCGTAGGCGCAGGTTGGGCAGTTGTGTAACCGCTTGTGCCAGTTCTGGCAGCTCGTCCGGGTTGCAGCCGGATTTGCTGGCTTCACCGCTGACGTTCACCTGCAGGCAGATATTCAATGCTGGCAGGTGCGCCGGACGCTGATCAGACAGGCGCTGGGCAATTTTCAGGCGATCCACCGAATGCACCCAGGCGAAGTGCTCGGCGATGGGCTTGGTTTTGTTCGATTGGATCGGGCCGATAAAGTGCCAGGTCAGCGCCAGGTCGCTCAATTCGGCCTGTTTTTCCAGGGCTTCCTGCAGGTAGTTTTCGCCGAAGTCCTGCACGCCGGCGGCAAAGGCTTCGCGGATCGCGGCGGCGGGTTTGGTTTTGCTCACTGCAAGCAGGCCAACCGCTGCACAATCTCGCTGCGAGGCTTGCGCCGCCTCACGGATGCGCACTCCGACCTTTGCAATATTCTCTGCTATCGTGGACATTACTTGCGCCCGCCGCCTGGGTTTCGCGGCATTCTACCTGCTTGTCTGTCATTAGGGAGTCCCATGGATATCACTGAATTGCTGGCCTTCAGCGCCAAGCAAGGTGCATCGGACCTGCATCTCTCCGCTGGCCTGCCTCCGATGATTCGGGTCGACGGTGATGTTCGCCGGATCAATTTGCCTGCGCTGGACCATAAACAGGTGCATGCGCTGATCTACGACATCATGAACGACAAGCAGCGCAAGGATTTCGAGGAGTTCCTCGAGACTGACTTCTCCTTTGAAGTGCCCGGCGTGGCGCGTTTCCGGGTTAACGCCTTCAACCAGAACCGCGGTTCTGGCGCGGTATTCCGGACCATTCCGTCGAAAGTGCTGAGCATGGAAGACCTCGGCATGGGCGAGATCTTCCGCAAGATTTCCGATGTGCCGCGCGGCCTGGTGCTGGTAACCGGGCCGACCGGTTCGGGCAAGTCGACCACCCTGGCGGCGATGCTCGACTACATCAACAGCAACAAGTATCACCACATCCTTACTGTCGAAGACCCGATCGAATTCGTTCACGAATCGAAGAAGTGCCTGGTCAACCAGCGTGAGGTGCATCGTGACACCCTGGGCTTCACCGAAGCCCTGCGCTCGGCACTGCGGGAAGACCCGGACATCATTCTGGTCGGTGAGATGCGTGACCTGGAAACCATCCGCCTGGCGCTGACCGCTGCAGAAACCGGTCACCTGGTGTTCGGCACCCTGCACACCACCTCGGCGGCCAAGACCATCGACCGCGTGGTCGACGTGTTCCCGGCGGAGGAGAAATCCATGGTGCGCTCCATGCTCTCCGAATCGCTGCAATCGGTGATTTCGCAGACCCTGCTGAAGAAGATCGGCGGCGGTCGTGTGGCAGCCCACGAAATCATGATCGGTACCCCGGCCATCCGTAACCTGATCCGTGAGGACAAGGTGGCGCAGATGTATTCGGCGATTCAGACCGGCGGTTCGCTGGGTATGCAAACCCTCGACTCCTGCCTGAAAACCCTGGTCTCCAAAGGTATCGTCACGCGCGAAGCTGCGCGGGAAAAAGCCAAAACCCCGGAAAACTTCTAGACCGACAGCACCCAGGTGGTTCGCCACCGGGTCCACACCAGCGGCAATTCACGCGTCTGCCGCTGGCCTTTGCATAACCGCGTGATGCACATGGGCGAACAACGATGGAATTCGAAAAACTGCTGCGCTTGATGGTGGAAAAGGGCGGCTCTGACCTGTTTATTACCGCTGGCGTGCCACCGTCGATGAAGGTCAACGGTAAGATCATGCCGATCACCAAGACGCCCATGTCGCCGGAGCAGACCCGTGAAACCGTGCATGCGGTGATGAACGAGCAGCAGCGCCGCGACTTTGCCGAGAACCATGAGTGCAACTTCGCCATCAGCGCCCGTGGCGTTGGTCGTTTTCGTGTCAGTGCGTTTTACCAGCGCAACCTGGCCGGCATGGTGCTGCGTCGCATCGAGACCAATATCCCGACGCTGGACGAGCTGAAACTGCCGGAAATCCTCAAGAAACTGGCGCTGACCAAGCGCGGTCTGGTGCTGTTTGTCGGGGCGACCGGTACTGGTAAGTCGACTTCCCTGGCGGCGATGATCGGCTACCGCAACAAGAACAGCAGCGGCCACATCATTTCCATCGAAGACCCGATCGAATACATCCATCAGCACCAGAGCTGCATCGTCACTCAGCGTGAGGTGGGTATCGACACCGAGTCCTTCGAGGTGGCGCTGAAGAACACCCTGCGCCAGGCACCGGACGTGATTCTCATCGGTGAGGTGCGTACCCGCGAGACCATGGATCATGCCGTGGCCTTCGCCGAAACCGGTCACCTGTGCCTGGCCACACTGCACGCCAACAACGCCAACCAGGCGCTGGACCGCATCATCAACTTCTTCCCCTCCGACCGGCAGAACCAGGTGTGGATGGATCTGTCGCTCAACCTCAAGGCCATCGTCGCCCAGCAACTGATCCCGACCCCGGATGGCAAAGGCCGCCGCGCGGTGATCGAGGTATTGATCAACACCCCACTGGCGGCTGACCTGATCCGCAAGGGTGAGGTGCATGAGCTCAAGTCATTGATGAAACGCTCCACCGAGCAGGGTATGCAGACCTTCGACCAGGCGCTGTACAACCTCTACAGTCAGGGCGAGATCACCTACGAAGATGCGCTGCTGTACGCCGACTCGGCCAACGACCTGCGCCTGATGATCAAGCTCGGTTCGGAAACCGATGGCGACCACCTGAGCAGCATGGCCCAGGGCCTGTCGCTGGAAATCAGCGACGAAGAGCCGGGTCGCCGCTTCCGCTGACGTCCGGCACTTGCGCGCCGGTGTGGCGAATACGTTTGCCGCCCTGGCGCGCTACGGCTTCAGCCTGACCATCACGTTGCGCGCCGGCGCGGGCCTGGCTCATCAGTTGCGGGATCAGCGGGCCTTCCGGCAGGTTTTTCCAGAAGCGCACCGGCATGCTGGTTTCCAGGGCGCTGCGGTTCAGTCGCGCCGGGTTAAAGGTGCTGCCGTAATAGGCCAGCCACAGCGCTTCTCCCTCATCCTCCGGCGCTTGCGCCAGGCGTTGCCACTCACTCGGGCACGGCCGCTGGTAATGCAGGCGCTGGCCATCCCAATACACGCCGTCATCCGGTGTGGCAATCAGCCAGGTGGTTCGCCCCAGGCGTTCGGCAAAATGCTCGCTGGCACTGGCGAGAATGTCATGGGCCGGTTCGTGCCAGGCCACCAGCTGCGGGCCTTCGGCGTTTTCCGGGCGCGGATGAAAGCGTAAGAACGCATGCAGGTGATGGGCCTCGCGGCGTATCGCCTTGAGCCGTTTATGCAGTTGGCTGCCGTCAATGTCGCCCGGCAGCATGGCGGCGCGATCGCCCTGAGCAACGCGCCAGAGAATCCGATAGAGCAGGCTCCAGCGATCCTCGACGCGAAAGCGTGCAGCGCTCTGCAGCAGTTCCAGCAGTTGCTTGGGGATTCGCAGTGGCGGTGTCGCGGCTGGTGCATTGTTGGGTACTGGTGCGTGGTCGAATAGCCCGCCACTGTCGCCGTCCGTCAGCCAGGTGATCTGATGCGGCGGCACACGCTGTTGTATCAGGCTTCTGGCGACCTCTCGCCAGCCGGCAAAGCTGCCGTCGAATAAGGCGCTGTGCATCACCACAACGCCATCTGTGCGGGTGTTTCGCTGAGTTGCTGGCGCAGCAACAGGGATTCGCGGCTGGCCTGCAGGGGGCGATAATCCTGGGTGACGATAAAGGGCTTGGCCTTTTCCAGCGCGCAGCGCAGGCGCGTCAGGTCGTCGAAACGAATGCGTTTCTGCCGGCGCAGGGCGACCAGGCGCTTGGCGCTGAGCACGCCGATGCCAGGTACGCGGGCAATCATGGCCGGTTCGGCGCGATTGAGGTCGACGGGGAAGTGCTCACGGTTGTTCAGCGCCCAGGCCAGTTTCGGGTCGATATCCAGGGCCAGGTTGCCGGGGCCGTTGAGCAATTCACCCACTTCGAAACCGTAGCCGCGCAGGAGAAAATCGGCCTGATACAGGCGGTGCTCACGTAGCAAGGGCGGCGCTTCAAAGGGCACGGTATTCGGGCTTTGCGGGATCGGGCTGAACGCCGAGTAATACACCCGGCGCAGGCGATAGTTGCCGTAGAGCGAGGCGGCGGTGTGCAGGATGGTGCTGTCATCGGTGGCGTCGGCACCGATGATCATCTGCGTGCTCTGGCCGGCAGGAGCGAAGCGCGGCGCTCGTAGCTCTGCGCGGGCCTCGCTCTCACCCTGATGAATCGAGTGCATGGCCTGCTTGATGGTGCGCACCTGCTTTTCCGGGGCCAGGCGGATCAGGCTGCTTTCGGTGGGCAGTTCGATATTCACACTCAGGCGATCGGCATAACGGCCGGCTTCGGCGATCAGAAGCGGGTCGGCGTCGGGAATGGTCTTGAGGTGGATATAGCCACGGAATTCATGCTCTTCACGTAGCAGCTTGGCCACGCGGATCAGCTGCTCCATGGTGTAGTCGGCCGAGCGGATGATGCCGGAGCTGAGGAACAGGCCACTGATGCAATTGCGCTTGTAGAAGTCCAGGGTCAGCGTCACCACTTCCTCGGGGGTGAAGCGCGCACGCGGCACGTCGCTGGAGCGGCGGTTGACGCAGTACTGGCAGTCATAGAGGCAGAAGTTGGTCAGCAGGATCTTCAGCAGTGCCACGCAGCGCCCGTCTGGGGTAAAGCTGTGGCATATGCCCATGCCGTTGGTCGAGCCGATACCGCTCTTGCCTTTGGAGCTGCGGTTGGGCGCGCCGCTGCTGGCGCAGGAGGCGTCGTACTTGGCGGCGTCGGCGAGTACGGTGAGTTTTTCGATCAGTTGCATGGTGCTGCCTGCTTAACTGGTTATGCATACAGTATTTAACAATCGCCGGCAGGCTTCAAGTGTGGATGTGACTGTGCTCGCGCTGGGTTTCCCCGGGCAGCGAACCTTGCGTAGAGTGTGGCGTCAAAGTGTTATCAGCCATCAGGAGGCACACCTATGCAGCGACAGGACACGCACAGCAAACTTATCGGTTACCTGCTGTGGATTTTCGGTTTTCTCGGCGCGCACCGTTTCTATTACGGCAAACCGGTGACCGGAACCATCTGGTTCTTCACCTTCGGTCTGCTGTTTATCGGCTGGATCGTCGACCTGTTCCTGATCCCGGCGATGGATCGCGAAGCCGATCTGCGCTTTACCGCCGGCGATACCGATTACAACGTCGCCTGGATTCTGCTGACCTTCCTCGGCATCTTCGGTGTGCACCGCATGTACCAAGGCAAGTGGATCACCGGGATCATCTACCTGTTTACCGGTGGCCTGTTCCTGCTCGGCGTGCTGTATGACTTCTGGACGCTGAACACCCAGGTGTCGATCAAGAACGCTGAGCGCGCTTGAATCTCAGACAACAAAAAGCCCGCCAATTGGCGGGCTTTTTGTTGTCTGGCTGATCCATAGCCTGTTTTTAACACCCCAGGGCCGACGCGTAGCAGATCGTAAGTAGGTTCTCAGGCCTGATAGCTGATACGGCCATCCACCAGGGTGTAACGCACGGCACCCGGCAGGCAGTGGCCGATAAACGGGCAGTTGGCGCCTTTCGAGTACCAGGTTTCGCCTGCCAGGGTCGAGGCCTGTGGATCGAACAGCAGCAGGTCGGCGGCTGCACCTACGCTCAGTTTGCCAGCGGGCAGGCGCAGCGCCTGTGCCGGGCCGGCACTCAGGCGGGCGAGCAGGGTGGGCAGGTCAAGCAGGCCGTCCTGTACCAGGCTCAAGGCCAGCGGCAGCAGCAGTTGTACGCTGCTGATGCCCGGTTCGGTAGCGCCGAAGGGCGCCAGTTTGGCGTCACGCTCGTGCGGCTGGTGATGGCTGGCAATCGCCGAGATTACCCCGCTCTTCACCGCCGCGCGCAGACCATCACGGTCGGCGGCGGTGCGCAGTGGCGGTTGCACGTGGTACAGGCTGGAGAAGTCGCCAAGTGCCTCATCGGTGAGGATCAGTTGATACAACGCCACATCGGCGGTGACCGGCAGGCCACGGGCCTGGGCGTCGGCGATCAGCTGGGCACCGCGCGCGCTGGTCAGTTGGCTGAAGTGCGCGCGCACGCCGGTCTGCTCGACCAGCAGCAGGTCGCGGGCCAGGGCCACGGTTTCCGCACTTTCCGGAATGCCCGGCAGGCCGAGGAAGCTGGCGGTGGCGCCTTCGTGCGCCAGGCCGCCTTCGGCGAGATCGTGGTCCTGGGAGTGGAAGATCACCGTCAGGTCGAAGGTGGCGGCGTATTCCAGAGCACGGCGCAGGGTGCGGTTATTGCGGAAGCTGTCCAGACCGTTGCCAAAGGCCACGCAACCGGCGTCGCGCAGGGCCACCAGTTCGGCCAGCTGCTCGCCTTCCAGGCCTTTGCTCAACGCGCCAATCGGGAACACCTTGGTATGCCCGGCTTCGCGGGCGCGGTCGAGGATCAGCTCGGCCACTGCCGGGGTATCCAGCACCGGTTTGGTAAACGGCGGGCAGCACAGGCTGGTGACGCCACCGGCGGCGGCGGCCAGGGTTTCCGTGGCGATGCTGCCTTTGCGGCTGTAACCCGGCTCGCGCAGGGCGACGTTGAGGTCGACCAGTCCAGGCGCGGCAACCAGGCCCTGGGCCTTGATGCTCTGCTCGGCGACGAAACCGGCGGGTGCCTGGCCGATGGCGATGATTTTGCCGCCTTCGATGTACAGATCGGCCTGCTGATCGAAGCCGCTATTGGGGTCGATCACGCGGGCTCCGAGGATACGGATACGCATCAGTTCTGCTCCTCGGCATCTTGATTGAGTTGGCGCTGCGCGGTCTGCCCGCTCATGGCCATGGACAGCACCGCCATGCGGATGGCAATGCCGTAGGTGACCTGGTTGAGAATCACCGACTGCGGGCCGTCAGCCACCGCCGATTCGATTTCCACACCGCGGTTGATCGGCCCCGGGTGCATCACCAGCGCATCCGGCTTGGCCAGTTTCAGGCGTTCTTCGGTGAGGCCGAACAGGCGGTAGAACTCACCTTCGCTGGGCAGCAGGCCGCCGGTCATGCGCTCACGCTGCAGGCGCAGCATGATCACCACGTCAACGTTCTTGAGGCCGGCGGTCATGTCGCTGTAGACGGTCACGCCATATTGCTCGATGCCGACCGGTAGCAGGGTTTTCGGCGCGATCACGCGGATATCCGGGCAGCCGAGGGTTTTCAGCGCGAGCATGTTCGAGCGTGCCACGCGCGAATGCAGGATGTCGCCGACGATGGCCACCGAGAGGTTTTCAAAGCTGCCCTTGTGCCGGCGGATTGTCAGCATGTCGAGCATGCCCTGGGTCGGGTGGGCGTGACGGCCGTCGCCGCCGTTGATGATCGCCAGGTTCGGGCACACGTGCTCGGCAATAAAGTGCGCGGCACCGGAGTCGGCATGGCGCACGACGAAGATGTCGGCGGCCATGGCTTCCAGGTTGCGCAGGGTGTCGAACAGCGTTTCACCCTTGCTGGTCGAGCTGGTCGACACGTTCAGGCTGATCACGTCAGCGGACAGGCGCTGGGCCGCCAGCTCGAAGGTGGTACGGGTGCGTGTGGAGTTCTCGAAGAACACGTTGCACACGGTCTTGCCGCGCAGCAACGGGACTTTTTTCACCGCACGGGCGCCGACTTCGAGGAAGGAGTCGGCGGTGTCGAGTATTTCCGTCAGCAGCTCGCGCGGCAGGCCGTCGAGGGACAGAAAGTGGCGCAGTTGGCCTTGGTCATTCAGCTGCAGCGGGCGCTTGGCGGCTATGGTCGTCATCTGGCGAGTCTCAGTGGGCAAGCGTCTGGAGTTCGAGGGTCAGCGGCGTGGGGCCGGACAATTTTACCCGCTGATCTGCTGCCAGCGACAGGGTGGCACCGACCACGTCCGGGCGGATCGGCAGCTCGCGGGCATTCAGGTCAAGCAGGCTGACCAGAGTCACGCTGGCCGGGCGGCCGTAATCGAACAGTTCATTGAGTGCCGCACGGATGGTACGGCCGCTCATCAGTACGTCATCGATCAGCACCAGGTGCTGGCCTTCGATCTCGAATGGCAGCTCGGATGGTTGCACCTGAGGATGCAGGCCGTTCTGGGTGAAGTCGTCACGGTAAAAGGACACATCGAGAATACCCAGTGCATCCTGGCGACCGAGGGCTTCGAGCAGCGCCTGGGCGACCCAGACTCCGCCAGTGCGGATGCCGATAAAGCGCGGTTCGCTGATCTGTCGGCTGTTCAGGTGCTGGGTGAGCGCGGAGGCCATTTGCGGCAGCAGGTCGGCGGGTGTGGGCAAATGCATGGCAAAACTCCTTGGTGCGGGCTTAGCCCAGGCAATTTTCTTCGAGCCAGCCTTGCAGCAGCAGCGCCGCAGCAATGGCATCGACCGGGCGCTCGCGGTAGCCGCCACTTTGTCCTTCGCGCAGGCGCTGGCCCTTGGCCTCAAAGGTGGTCAGGCGTTCGTCATGGGTGTGTACCGGCAGGTTGAAGCGGCCGTTAAGGCGGCGGGCGAATTTTTCCGCGCGCTCGCTCATCTCGCTTTTCGTGCCATCCATGTTCAGCGGCAGGCCGACGACGATGGCATCCGGCTGCCATTCCTTGATCAGCGCTTCGACTTTCTGCCAGTCCGGCACGCCGTTCTGCGCCTTGAGGATGCACAGCTCGCGGGCCTGGCCGGTGATCACTTGGCCGACCGCAACGCCGATCTGTTTGCTGCCGTAATCGAAGCCCAGCAGCAGGCGTAGTGGTTTTGCCTCGGCCATCAGGCGTGCCCGGCTTGTGACGTGAGCAGGCTGAGATTGATGCCCAGGCGCGCGGCTGCGGCGTTCAGGCGCTGGTCGAACGGCAGGTCGAAGAGGATCGCGTGGTCCGCCGGGCAGGTTAGCCAGGCGTTGTCGGCCAGCTCGGCTTCCAGCTGCCCGGCTTCCCAGCCGGCATAACCGAGAGTGATCAGGTATTTCTCTGGGCCGGTGCCGTCAGCAATGGCGAACAGCACGTCCTGTGAGGTCGACAGGCCCAGCTCGCCCAGCTCCAGGGTCGCCTGAAACTGCGGGCCGCTGGGGTGCAGGACGAAACCGCGGTCGGTCTGCACCGGGCCGCCAGTAAAGATCGGCAGGCTCTGGCAGAGCACGGGAGGTTCGTCATCCGGGCGCAGTTGTTCCAGCACATCGGCCAGGTTGAGGCCGTTGGGCTTGTTGATCACCAGGCCCATGGCGCCGTGTTCGTTGTGATCAATCAGGTAGGTAACGGTTTGCGCAAAATGCGGATCGGCCATGTGTGGCATGGCGATCAGGAAGTGATGCTTGAGGTAGCTGGGGCTGGCGTCTTTCATGGCGTTAGTTTGGAGCTTCGGGCGGCAAGCCTCAAGCAGTGCGCGCAGATTCAGTTGCTCGACAGGCGGTCGCCGCGCTCGAAACGCCAGGTGCGGATGATTTCCAGGCGGTCGACATCGGCCAGATCGCCAGTGAACGGGGCAAACGGCGCGGCCAGGCGCACGATGCGCAAGGCGGCCTGGTCGAGCAGACGCTGGCCGGAGGACTCCAGTACCTGCACTTCGTACAGGGTGCCGTCACGGTTGATCGACACCAGCAGGCGCAGGCTGCCGTAGATGCCCTGGCGGCGTGCTTCATCCGGGTAATTCAGGTTGCCGACGCGTTCGACCTTCTTGCGCCATTCATCTTTGTACCAGGCACCTTTGTCGCGCATGGTCGAGGCGGCGTTGAGACGGTGGATCTTCGGCCGCTTGGCGTATTGCTGAACTTCCTGGGCCAGTTCGGCCTCCAGGCTGGCGATCTCGGACGACAACTGGGCACTGTCGAACACCGGCGCCGGACGTGCTTGCGGGTTGGGCTTGGCTTCTTCGCGCTTGACCGGGGTTTTCTGCTGCTGTGGGGCGCGGGTGGCGACGGCAGCTTTCGGCGCCTGCTGGCGTGCTGCGGGTTGTTGCGGTGCGGCAGGCGGCGTAACGCGCTTGACTTCACTGTCCTGAAACAGTGCCTGTTCGGTGGTCTTCGGCGCGGCCTTGTGTTCCAGAGTACCGCTGCCTTGCTGGTTGTCCTGGGCGAGGAAGTCGGCCTCTTTGGGCTTTTCCTCGCTCTTGAAGGTGGACAGGGTGATTTCCAGGGTTTTGCTGATCTGGCTCGGCTCGGCCAGGGTAAAACCCAGGCCGAGGATCAGCGCGGCATGCAGTACTGCTGCGAGAAACAGGGTAAAGCCCAGGCGATCCGCCGGCTTTACGCCGGCGCTGGAAAGTTCAGGGAGTTGGGCGGCTGCGTTCATCGCATATCGGGTCTGCTCAGGTTGCCGCGCAGTCTGCCGAGGGCGCATGGAAAAGTCTATGAAGCACTGCGCGCATTGAGCTTCTCGGCAATCTTGTCCATCAGGCGTTCACCGATGCGTGTGTCGAAGGCTGCGTCGATTTCGCGGATGCAGGTCGGGCTGGTGACGTTGATTTCGGTCAGGTGCTCGCCGATCACGTCCAGACCGACGAACAGCAGGCCTTTCTCGCGCAGCGTCGGGCCAACTGCAGCAGCGATTTCGCGGTCGCGCTCGCTCAGTGGGCGGGCCTCACCGCGTCCGCCGGCGGCAAGGTTGCCACGGGTTTCGCCGGCTGCGGGAATGCGCGCCAGGCAGTAGGGTACCGGCTCGCCGTCAATCATCAGAATGCGCTTGTCGCCATCCTTGATCGCTGGCAGGTAACCCTGGGCCATGATCTGCTGCTGACCGTGGTTGGTCAGCGTCTCGAGAATCACCGAGAGGTTGGGATCGCCCTCGCGGTGCCGAAATATCATCGATCCGCCCATGCCATCGAGGGGTTTGAGAATGATGTCACGCTGCTCTTTGGCAAACTCGCGCAGAATGTCGGCCCTGCGGCTGACCACGGTCGGCGGCGTGTATTGGCTGAACTGGGTGGCGAAGTATTTTTCATTGCAGTCGCGCAGGCTCTGCGGGCGGTTGACCACCAGCACCCCGTCCTGCTCGGCTTGTTCCAGCAGGTAAGTGGAGTATATGAACTCGTTGTCGAAGGGCGGGTCCTTGCGCATCAGGATCACGTCCAGCTCGCTCAGGGCGATGTCCTGTTCGGCGCCGAGTTCGAACCAGCGCTGCGGGTCGTTGAATACGCTAAGCTCTGTAAGTCGAGCGCGGGCTTGGCCTTTGCTCTGGTAAAGGTCTTTCTGCTCCATATAGAAGAGAGACCAGCCGCGTGCTTGTGCAGCAAGCAGCATGGCCAGCGAGCTGTCCTTCTTGAAGCTGATCTGGGCGATGGGGTCCATGACAATGCCGAGGCGGACGCTCATGGCGGTGTTCTCCGTAAAAATGGCAGCGTTTTGGGTGGGCTGCGGCTGTGATATGGCGTCAGGGTGGCGCTGGCAGGTCGGGTGGTCAAGGAAAAACCTTGGCCCCGCGCGGCTTATAGATTGCATCAGGAGAGTGTGCTAAAAAGGCCCGACGATTGGGTTGTAGCCCGTCGGTGACAGGGCCTCAGGCGCACTGATATAACGCAAAAATAACGACTCACCGAGGCGATGGTAGGGCAAACATGGAACAGCATTCCGAGGGTTTGAGGGTGATGGTGATCGACGATTCGAAAACGATTCGTCGTACCGCGGAAACCCTGCTGAAAAAGGTGGGCTGCGAGGTAATTACCGCAGTTGACGGCTTCGATGCCTTAGCAAAGATCGCCGACACCCATCCGAACATCATTTTTGTCGACATCATGATGCCGCGGCTCGATGGCTATCAAACCTGTGCCTTGATCAAGAACAACAGCGCTTTCAAATCCACTCCGGTGATCATGCTGTCCTCCAAGGACGGCCTGTTCGATAAAGCCAAGGGGCGCATTGTCGGCTCCGATCAATACCTGACCAAGCCCTTCAGCAAAGAAGAGCTGCTCGGTGCGATCAAAGCTCATGTGCCTGACTTTACGCCGGTTGAACAAGCGTCCTGACGCCTGGCTGAATAGCTGAGCGCCTTTTTAAAGTATTGGGAAACACCATGGCTCGAATTCTGATTGTTGATGACTCGCCGACTGAAATGTACAAACTGACCGCCATGCTGGAAAAGCATGGTCATCAGGTACTCAAGGCGGAAAATGGTGCTGACGGCGTTGCTTTGGCGCGCCAGGAAAAGCCTGATGCCGTGCTGATGGATATCGTCATGCCGGGCCTCAATGGCTTCCAGGCCACTCGTCAGCTGACCAAGGATGCTGACACCAGCCATATCCCGGTGATCATCGTCACCACCAAGGATCAGGAAACCGACAAGGTCTGGGGCAAGCGCCAGGGCGCGAAGGATTACCTGACCAAGCCAGTTGACGAAGAAACCCTGGTTAAAACCTTGAATGCGGTATTGGCCGGCTAATACCTGGTTTGTCCGCAATTAAAAAAGAATAAGGCCGCAGCTGGCATGTCGGACGCGCAAACACCTTTTCAGACTCTTCAGGATATCGACAGGCTCTGTCGCTCGCTTGCTGCTGGCTTGCCCTCGCAGCAAGCGGTGGTGCAGACCTGGAGTGGTATTGGCTTTCGCATGGGCGAGCGCTTCTTCGTCGCGCCGATGGGCGAGGTTGGCGAGGTGCTGCATGAGCCGCGCCATACCTTGTTGCCCGGTGTGAAAAGCTGGGTCAAAGGCGTAGCCAACGTGCGTGGCCGCCTGCTGCCGGTGATGGATCTGTGCGGCTTCTTCGGCAATGAGCTGTCGCCGTTGCGCAAAAAACGCCGTGTGCTGGTGGTTGATCACCAGGACGTATTTGCCGGCCTGACGGTCGATGAAGTATTCGGCATGCAGCATTTTCCTGTGGATACCTTCTCCGAGCAGCTGCCGCCGCTCGAGGCGTCCATAGCACCCTTTATCCACGGAGTCTTTCAACGTGAACAGCCCTGGTTGGTGTTCAGCCCACACGCGCTGGCCCAGAACCCGGGTTTTCTCGACGTGGCGTATTAACAGTTTATCGGTGGGGTCGGCATTGCCGGCCTTTTGGCGTTACATGGGAACCGTAGTGCGGTCGGTCCAGGCGGGGGCCAGTAAATGAAAAAACTAAATGCAGGTAATTTGTTAGCAGGTGCGCGCAGTAGCACATTGATCGCAGGGCTGTTTATTGTCCTGATCGTTTCGATCGTGCTGTTGTTCGCCAACTTCGCCTACATCAACACGCAGTCCAACTACGACACGGAGTACATCGGCCACGCCGGTGAACTGCGCGTACTGTCCCAGCGTATTGCGAAGAACTCCACGGAAGCGGCAGCCGGTACGGCCGAAGCCTTCGGTTTGCTGCGCGATGCGCGCAACGACTTCCAGGCGCGCTGGGGTTACCTGACTGACGGTAACGAAACCACTGGTCTGCCAGCGGCACCTGAGTCACTGCAGGCGCAGATGGCTGTGGTGCAGCAGGACTGGGATACCCTGCGGCAGAACACCGACGCCATTCTGGCGAACGAACAGACCGTACTGTCGCTGCACCAGGTAGCTGCCACCCTGGCGGAAACCATTCCGCAACTGCAGGTCGAGTACGAGGAAGTGGTCGACATTCTGCTGGAGAGCGGTGCTCCCGCTGCCCAGGTCTCGGTTGCCCAGCGCCAATCGCTGCTGGCGGAACGTATCCTCGGTTCGGTGAACAAGGTACTGGCCGGTGACCAGGACTCGGTACAGGCCGCTGACATGTTCGGTCGCGACGCCAGCCTGTTCGGTCGCGTACTGGCCGCGATGCTGGAAGGCAACGCCGCCATGGAAATCTCCAAGGTGACCGACGAGGAAGCTCTCGAGCGTCTTGCGGAAATTTCCGAATTGTTCGAATTCGTATCCGGTTCGGTAGATGAGATTCTCGAAACCTCGCCGGAACTGTTCCAGGTGCGTGAATCGGCGAACGTCATCTTTACCGTATCGCAAACCCTGCTGGACAAGGCTTCCGACCTGGCTGTCGGCTTTGATGACCTGGCCACCGGCCGTGCCATCAACACCCTGTTTGGTTATGTGCTGGGCGCTCTGGCGCTGGGTTCGATCATCCTCATCGGCCTGGTGATGGTGCGTGAAACCAACCGTCGTCTGGCCTCCACTGCCGAGAAGAACGAACGTAACCAGGCGGCGATTCTGCGACTGCTCGACGAAATCGCCGACCTCGCCGACGGTGACCTGACCGTGGCCGCGACGGTAACCGAGGACTTCACCGGTGCCATCGCTGACTCCATCAACTACTCCATCGACCAGCTGCGTGACCTGGTAGCCACCATCAACCTGACCGCCGTTCAGGTAGCCGGTGCTGCCCAGGAAACCCAGGCCACGGCGATGCACCTGGCCGAAGCTTCCGAGCACCAGGCGCAGGAAATTGCTGGTGCTTCTGCGGCGATCAACGAAATGGCCGTGTCGATTGACCAGGTATCGGCGAACGCCTCGGAGTCCTCCGCGGTAGCGGAACGTTCCGTAGCCATCGCCAACAAGGGTAACGAAGTCGTACACAACACCATCACCGGTATGGATAACATCCGTGAGCAGATCCAGGACACCTCGAAGCGGATCAAACGCCTCGGTGAATCGTCCCAAGAGATCGGTGACATCGTTAGCCTGATTAACGACATTGCCGACCAGACCAACATCCTCGCCCTGAACGCCGCGATCCAGGCCTCCATGGCCGGTGACGCGGGCCGAGGCTTCGCCGTGGTAGCGGACGAAGTACAGCGCCTCGCAGAACGTTCCTCTGCTGCAACCAAGCAGATCGAGGCACTGGTTAAGACGATTCAGACCGACACCAACGAAGCCGTTATCTCGATGGAGCAAACGACGTCGGAAGTGGTACGCGGTGCTCGTCTGGCACAGGACGCCGGGGTGGCACTGGAAGAGATCGAGAAGGTATCGAAAACCCTCGCGGCCTTGATTCAGAACATCTCCAACGCCGCTCGCCAGCAGGCCTCTTCGGCGGGCCACATTTCCAACACGATGAACGTGATCCAGGAGATCACCTCGCAAACCTCGTCCGGCACCACTGCCACCGCCAAGAGCATTGGTAACCTGGCCAAGATGGCCAGTGAAATGCGTAAGTCGGTATCCGGCTTTACCCTGCCGGGTGGGGAACAGGCTTAACCAGGTGCTGGGTGGCAGGCTGAAAGGCCTGCCGCTCAAGGGCTATGGCCGTGAGCGAGGGGCACGACATGCAGTCAGGCGTCTGGGCCTTGCAGCCTTTGGCAGACATGACAGCCACGGAGTTTCGTGACTGGCAGGTGCTGCTGGAGGAACGCACCGGGGTCGTTCTCAATGAGCGGCGACGGGCGTTTTTGCAGACCAATCTGAGTGCGCGGATGCGCGAGCTAGGTGTCATGGACTATGCCGCCTATTACCGGCAGGTCACCGATGGGCCGCGTGGTGCGGTGGAGTGGTCGACGCTGCTGGATCGTCTGACGGTTCAGGAAACGCGCTTCTTTCGTCATCGCCCGTCTTTTGAGGTATTGGAAAGTTACCTGCGTGAGCGTCTGCAACAAGGCATGACGCAACCCTGGGAGCTGTGGAGCGTTGGCTGTGCCAGCGGTGAAGAACCGTACTCGCTGGCCATCAGTGCGGCCGAAGTGCTGCGCGACACGCAACACCCTGATTTTTTTGGGGTGACGGGAACCGATATCAGCCTCAATGCCCTGAGTAAGGCGCGGGATGGCCAGTACGGTGCGCGCCGCCTGGAGTTGTTGGACAGCGACTTGTGCCAGCGTTATTTCCTGGCCCAGGACGATGGGCGTTTCAAAGTGGTGCCGACCCTGGCTGCGCGCGTGTGTTGTGCGCGGCTGAATGTGCTGGAACTGGCCAAGGCACCCATGTCCGGTATGGACGTTATTTTTTGTCAGAACTTGCTGATCTATTTTCGTCGCTGGCGTCGCCGCGAGATCCTCAACCGCCTGGCCGAGCGCCTGGTGCCCGGAGGCTTGCTGGTGGTTGGAGTGGGCGAAGTGGCAGGTTGGCAGCATCCGGAGTTGATCCCGGTGGCCGACGAGCGAGTCCTGGCGTTTACCCGCAAGGGATAAGGCAGAGCCAAGTTTATGAGTGGAGTGGCTATGGGTGATCGGCACGATTATGTCGCCCTGGAATGGGTCAAGGGCGAGATCGCGGAAACCCTGAAGCAGGCGCGTCAGGCGCTGGAGGCGTTCGTCGAGAACCCCCAGGACGCTACGCGCATGCGTTTCTGCCAGACCTATGTGCATCAGGTGCTTGGCACCCTGCAGATGGTCGAGTTTTTTGGCGCAGCCCTGCTGGCCGAAGAAATGGAGCAACTGGCCGGTGCCCTGATCGATGGGCGGGTGACCAACCAGGGTGAGGCTCTGGAAGTGCTGATGCAGTCGATTCTGCAACTGCCGGTGTACCTCGACCGTATCCAGACCGCTCGCCGCGACCTGCCGATGGTCGTGCTGCCTCTGCTCAACGACCTGCGCGCTGCGCGTGGGGAAAAGCTGCTGTCGGAAACCAGCCTGTTCGCCCCGGATATGTCCGGGCGTACTCCGGCCCTGCCCAACGAATCGATTGACCAGCTGCGTACCGCCGAACTGCCGGTGCTGCTGCGCAAATTGCGGCAGATGTTGCAGATGGCTCTGGTTGGGGTGATCCGCAACCAGGACCTGCCGACCAACCTGGGCTATATGGCACGGGTGTTCGCGCGCCTAGAAAATCTCTGCAAGGATTCGCCGCTGGGTTCGCTCTGGCAGATCGCCTCTGGTGTGGTCGAGGGATTGGCCAATGGCAGTGTTGCCAACGGTTCGTCGGTGCGCACGCTGCTGCGGCAGGTGGATAAAGAACTCAAGCGTCTGCTCGAGCAAGGCGCAGATGGCCTCAACCAGGCCGCCCCTGACGAACTAAGCAAGAACCTGCTGTTCTATGTAGCCAAGTCCTCGGCGCAGTCGCCGCGTGTGCGCACCCTGCGTGAACAGTACCGCCTCGACGACGCGCTGCCGGATAACGACGTGGTCGACGAGGAGCGCGCCCGCCTAGCCGGACCGGATCGTGACGCCATGCGTTCCGTGGTCGCCGCATTGTGTGAAGAACTGGTGCGGGTCAAGGACAGCCTTGATCTGTTCGTGCGCAGCGATCGCAGTCAGGTTTCGGACCTGGATGCACTCGCCGCGCCGCTCAAGCAGATTGCCGACACCCTCGCGGTGCTGGGCTTTGGCCAGCCGCGCAAGGTCATCGCCGATCAGCTCGATGTGGTCAGCAGCCTGGCCAAAGGGCAGGGTGAGCCAAGCGATGCGGTGCTGATGGATGTCGCCGGCGCGCTGCTGTATGTCGAAGCGACCCTGGCTGGCATGGTCGGCCCGGCGCAGGATGGCGGGCGTGAAGAAAGCCATCTGCCGACCACCGACGTGGCGCAGATTCATCAGTTGGTGATCAAGGAAGCGCGCAACGGCCTGGAACAGGCTAAAGACGCGATCATCGAATTCATCGCCTCGCAGTGGAACCACGAGCACCTGGCCCGCGTGCCCGAGTTGCTGACTCAGGTACGCGGCGGCCTGGCGATGATCCCGCTGCAGCGTGCCGCCGACCTGCTCAACGCCTGCAACCGCTATATCCAGGAACAACTGCTGGCACGCAAGGCTGTGCCCAACTGGCAGAACCTCGACACCCTGGCGGACGCCATCACCAGCGTTGAGTACTACCTTGAGCGTTTGGCTGAAGACCACGCAACTCAGGGCGACCTGATTCTCGACGTAGCCGAGGAAAGTCTGGAAAGCCTGGGTTACCCGCTCAAGGAAAAGCCCTCGATCCTCGATCGCATCGAGCCTGAGACCGAGTCCTTTGCGCCATTGGCAGACCCGCTGGATGATCTGGACGTGCTCGGTGCCGAGCCGGAGCCTGAGACGCAAACCGAGCCAACGCCGCCAGTCGCCGAGGAATCGCTGAGCCTGGAGCTGGCAGACGATTTCAGTGCTGAGTTCGCTGATCTGGACTCAACTACTATTGAGGCGCCGCGCAGCGAACCCGAGTGGTCGACTGCCAGCACCGAGGCCGATCTTGAGCTGGTAGACTTCAGTATTGATCTGGTCGACGCCGAGCCTCTGCCACTGCTGGAAAGCGCTGAGGAGCAAGCCGCTGATGAACTGTCGCTCGATAGCCTGGAGCTGGACGCTGCTGACAGCCTGAGCAACTGGGGCGAAGCCGAATTGGCTGCCCTTGAGCTGCCTGAGGTCGAACTGCCCAGCGCCCCGCTGAACGAAGAGCCTGAGCAACCGGTTGTCGAGAAAGCCCTGTCGATGGCCGATGTCATGGCCGCGCCAGTGCAGGCGATCAATCCGCCCGCTCACGACGTGCCGCCCAGCCTGTTGCCACCGCCGGCCGATGAAGAGCCGGTCGATGACGAATTGCTGGAAGTCTTTATCGAAGAAGTCGGTGAAGTGCTGGAAACCATTGGCGAGTACTTCCCGCAGTGGTGCGCCGATACTGACAACAAGGATGCCCTGAGCGAAATTCGCCGCGCCTTCCACACCCTCAAGGGCAGTGGCCGTATGGTACGTGCCCTGGTGATCGGTGAACTGGGCTGGGCGATTGAGAATCTGCTCAACCGTGTGCTCGACCGCACCATCACCCCGGGTGCTGACGTGCAGCAGGTGATCGCCGATGTGGTCGCCCTGATGCCGGCGCTGGTCGATGAATTTGCCAACAAGGCGCAGCGTCAGCGCGACGATGTCGACCTGCTGGCGGCGACCGCGCATGCCCTGGCCAAAGGTCGAACCCTCCCAAAACCTGAAGCCCCGGTGGAGCTGGTAGCTGAGCCCGAGGGCAGCCCAGTCGCTACCACCGAGACCAGTGCCGCCGTTGTTGCTGAAGACAACGACGACGGTCTCGACCCGCAGTTGCTGGAAATCTTCCGCAATGAAGCGGAGATGCACCTGGATACCCTGGTGGGTTTCCTCGCTGATTGTGCCCAGGAGCTGCCGCAACAAGTTACCGATGATCTGCAGCGCGCCCTGCACACCCTCAAGGGCAGTGCCTCGATGGCCGGTATTCAGCCGGTGGCAGAGATTGCCTCGCCGCTGGAAAAACTGGTCAAGGAGTTCAAAACCAACCTGATCCCGATGGATCTGGCAGAAGCCGAACTGCTCAGCAGCGCGGAAAAGCTGTTCCGACTGGGCCTTGAGCAGCTGGAAAGCCATCCATTGGCAGCCCTGCCCGGAGCCAGCGAGTTTCTTGAGCGCGTGCAGAAACTGCACAACGACCGCCTGGAACATGCGGAAAGCAGCCGCCAGAGCGAACCGGGTGAGAAGCGCGATCCGCAGATGATCAGCATCTTCCTGGCTGAAGGCATGGATATCCTGCTGGACGCTGAAGACCTGCTGCGCAAGTGGCGCGAACACCCGTCCGAGCGCCAGGAACTCAGCTCGCTGCTGGAGGAGTTGACCACACTTGGCCGTGGTGCCGAGATGGCTGATTTGCCGCAGATCGATGAGCTGTGCGAAGCGCTGCTTGACCTCTACGGTGCTGTGGAAGAAGGCAGCCTGGCGGTTAGCGAGCGGTTCTTCAGTGAGGCCGAGCAGGCCCACGAAGCCTTGATTGGAATGATGGATCAGGTAGCCGCAGCGCTGCAGGTCAGTGCCGCCCCCGAGCGGGTTATGGCGCTGCGCAACCTGCTGAATGAGGCACTGGATCCAAACACCCTGGCACTGCTGTCCAGCGATGGTGAGTCCGGCATCGAGATCGTCGAACTGGTCGACGCTACTGCGGCGCTTGAGACTGCGCTTGAGTCATCAGAATCGCACGAGCCGAATCCTGAATTGGCGCTTGATGCGCTTGTTGTGGACGAACAGCCGGTACCTCTCGCCGAGGTGATTGAGCCTGTTGAGGAATCCGCGGCGGCTTCGCTCTACGAGACGCTGGATGAGGAAATGGTGGCGATCTTCCTCGAAGAAGCCGTCGATATCCTCGACAGCGCCGGGCAAGCGCTGGAGCGCTGGCTGGCTGATCCGGAGAACAAGGCCGCACTGTCGTCCCTGCAGCGTGACCTGCACACCCTCAAGGGTGGTGCGCGCATGGCCGAGATTCGCCCGATTGGCGATCTTGCCCATGAACTTGAATCCCTTTACGAAGGCCTGGTCGATCGTCGCTATAGCTTCTCGCCTGCACTGGCTGGTCTGCTGCAGCAGAGCCATGACCAACTGGCACAGTTGCTGGAGCAACTGCAGGCCCGTGACGTCATGCGTTCGCCTGTGCAATTGATCGAGGCCATTCGCAGTTTCCGTCAAAGTGGTGGGCAGAGCTTGCCAGTGACCCCGGTGGCGCCTGAGCCTGTAGCCGAAGCCGAAGCCGAAGCCGAAGCCGAAGCCGAAGCCGAAGCCGAAGCCGAAGCCGAAGCCGAAGCCGAAGCCGAAGCCGAAGCCGAAGCCGAAGCCGAAGCCCTGCCTGAGCAGGAAACAGTCGAATTGCTGGACACCGAGCTGCCTGAACTGCCGGCGGTTGAAGAAGAGATCGACTTCGGCATTCTGGCGGACACCGCTCCGATCGCCGATGACATCAACCCGGCTGACGAGCTGCCGGTTGAGATCGAGGCATTTGCATTACCAGCTATCGAGTTGGATGAGCCGCCGTTTGAGCCCGAGTTGCCCGCGCCGGTTGAGTGGCAGGACACTCTTGTAGAGCCAGAGCCAGAGCCAGAGCCAGAGCCAGAGCCAGAGCCAGAGCCAGAGCCAGAGCCAGAGCCAGAGCCAGAGCCAGAGCCAGAGCCAGAGCCCGTTGTGGCTGTGGCAGCTGTGCCGGTGCTGGATGACGAACGAGACCCAGAACTGGTGGAAATCTTCCTTGAGGAAGGTTTCGACATCATCGACAGCGCCGGTGCAGCTCTGCAGCGCTGGATGGATGACGTCGACAACAGCCTGGAACTGGAGTCGCTGCAGCGTGACTTGCACACCCTCAAGGGTGGCGCCCGGATGGCCGAAATTCGTGAAATCGGCGATCTGGCCCACGAACTGGAATTCCTCTATGAAGGGCTTGGCCAGGGCCGTCTGCGTGCTAGTCAGGACCTCTTCACCCTGTTGCAGAACTGTCACGACAGCCTGGCAGAGATGCTTGAGGCTGTGCGCAACAAACAAACGGTCCCTGATGGCGATGCGCTGATCGAGACCATCAAACGTTTTCGCGCCAACCCCAACGAGCAACTGAGCATGCCGTCCTCGGTAGCCCTCAAGGCGGCCGAAACCGAGCAGGATGACGATGCCGAATCAGACATCCTCGACATCTTCCTCGAAGAAGGTGATGACTTGCTGGAGGCCATGGAAGAAGCTATCGGCCGTTGGGAAGCTGACCGTGAAGACGGCGCCGCCATCGATGAGATGCTGCGCATTCTGCACACCCTCAAAGGCGGTGCGCGGCTAGCCGGGCAGAAGCGTCTGGGCGACCTGACTCACAGCCTGGAGCAGCACCTGACCGAAGCGCAGATCCAGGGCGCGCCCTGGCCGCAAAGCCTGTTTGTCGACGTACAGTCGGGCTTTGAAGGTTTACAACAGGAACTCGATGCCCTGCGTCAGCGTTTGAATGACAGCCTGGCCGTTGATAGTGCTGCTGCGTCCAGCGAGGTTGTCGCGGCAGAACCGACTGCGCGTTTGCCTGAACTGGCTACACCGATTGTCGCCGCCAGTGCCATGCCGGCGCAGGAACTGGTGGCCAAGGTGCTGCCGTTCGTTCGGCGTGCCGAAGAGGCTGCACAGGAAGCCGCCTCGCGCCGCGCCCCGCAAGAACTGGTCAAGGTTCCTGCCGAACTGCTCGAGGGCCTGGTCAACCTGGCCGGTGAAACTTCGATTTTCCGTGGTCGGGTCGAGCAGCAGGTGAGTGACTTCGGTTTCACCCTCAGCGAGATGGAAGCCACCATCGATCGCGTGCGCGACCAGTTGCGCCGTCTCGATACCGAAACTCAGGCGCAGATTCTTAGCCGTATTCAGGCTGAAGCCGAGCGTGTGGGTTATGAAGATTTTGACCCGCTGGAAATGGACCGCCACTCGCAACTGCAGCAGCTGTCGCGCGCACTGTTCGAGTCCGCTTCCGACTTGCTCGACCTGAAAGAAACCCTGGCTGCGCGTAACCGCGATGCGGAAACCCTGTTGTTGCAACAGGCGCGGGTCAACTCCGAGCTGCAAGAAGGCCTGATGCGTACGCGCATGGTGCCGTTTGACCGCCTGGTGCCGCGTCTACGGCGTATCGTGCGGCAGATTTCCGGTGAGCTGGGCAAGCAGGTCGAGTTTATCGTCGGCAACGCTGAAGGCGAGATGGACCGTACCGTGCTTGAGCGTATCGTTGCGCCGCTGGAACACATGCTGCGCAACGCCGTCGACCACGGCATCGAGGCCGCTGACGTGCGCCGTGCCGCCGGCAAACCTGAGCAAGGCACCATTCGCCTGGCGCTGGGCCGCGAAGGTGGCGATATCGTTTTGACCCTGGCCGATGACGGTGGCGGGATTCGCCTGGAAGCAGTCAAACGCAAGGCCATCGAGCGTGGCCTGATGGATGCTGACTCCGACCTGACTGACTACGAAGTGCTGCAGTTTATCCTTGAGGCCGGTTTCTCTACCGCGGAGAAGGTTACGCAGATTTCCGGGCGTGGCGTCGGTATGGACGTGGTTCACTCCGAGGTCAAACAGCTTGGCGGTTCGATGAGCATCGAGTCGGTGCCCGGCACCGGCACCACCTTCACCATTCGCCTGCCGTTTACCGTATCGGTCAACCGCGCGCTGATGGTGCTGTCGGGTGAAGACCTCTACGCCATTCCGCTGAACACCATCGAGGGTATCGTGCGGGTTTCGCCGTACGAGCTGGAAGCCTATTACGCGCCGGATGCACCGCGCTTCGAATACGCTGGGCAGAGCTATGAGCTGCGTTACTTGGGCGACCTGCTGAACAATGGTCAGCAGCCCAAGCTGGTTGGCCAGAGCCTGCCGCTGCCGGTGATTCTGGTGCGCTCCAAGGAGCACGCCGTGGCCGTGCAGGTCGACTCCCTGGCCGGTTCGCGGGAGATCGTGGTGAAGAGCCTTGGCCCGCAGTTCGCCGGAGTGCACGGGATTTCCGGTGCGACCATCCTCGGTGACGGTCGCGTGGTGGTGATTCTCGACCTGCTGGCGACCATTCGTGTGCTGCATGCGCACCTGCTTACCCAGCTGCAGCCGCGTCAGCTCAAGCAGTCGGCCAGTGCCGCCGAAATCGAGGCGGATCGCCCGACCCTGGTCATGGTGGTCGACGACTCGGTTACCGTGCGCAAGGTCACCAGCCGCCTGCTCGAGCGCAATGGCATGAACGTATTGACGGCCAAGGACGGTGTGGATGCCATTTCCCAGCTGCAGGAGCGCAAGCCCGACATCATGCTGCTGGACATCGAAATGCCACGCATGGACGGTTTCGAGGTGGCAACCCTGGTGCGCCACGACGAAGGCCTGAAAGACCTGCCGATTATCATGATCACCTCGCGTACCGGTGAGAAACACCGTGAGCGGGCCATGAGCATCGGTGTCAACGAGTACCTCGGTAAGCCTTATCAGGAGTCCTTGTTGCTTGAAACCATTCAGCAATTGGTGGGCCGCCACCCGGTAAACCGCACATGACTGAGAAGACTGCAGCCCGCATTGCGGTGATCGCCGATACCTCCCTGCAGCGTCACGTGTTGCAGCAGGCGCTGACCGGCAGTGGTTATCAGGTGGTGATGAACAGTGACCCGGCGCGCCTCGATCAGGACACCCTGAGCGCCTGTGACACCGATTTGTGGTTGGTCGACTTGGCGCAGTCGGAAGACTCTCCGCTGGTCGACAGCCTGCTGGAAAGCGCCTCGGCGCCAGTGTTGTTTGGCGAAGGCCATGCCCCGGAGCGCCACTCGGAAAACTATCCGCGCTGGGAGCGCCGGTTGTTCGGCAAATTGAAGAAACTGGTTGGCGACCCGTCGCAGGCCGTGGGCCCGAGCCTGGAAGCCTTGCTGGCTGAAGCGCAGCGGCCATCGCGCCTGGACCTGCCGGCTGCACTGGCGGACACCCCGTTGGTGGCCGGTGAGCCGGCGCGCCAGGTATGGCTGCTGGCTGCCTCGCTAGGTGGGCCGGCGGCAGTCAAGGCGTTCCTCGATGCACTGCCGGGCGGTCTGCCAATCGGTTTTGTCTACGCCCAGCACATCGATGCCAGCTTCGAGAACGCCTTGCCGCAAGCCGTGGGTCGGCACAGTCAGTGGCACGTCAATCCGGCTCGGCATGGTGATGCCGTGCGCTGTGGCGAAGTGGTGGTTGTGCCGATCAGCCATGAGCTGGGGTTTGCCGATGACGGTGCGATGCAGATTGCCGAGCGTGGCTGGCCAGAGCCCTACAGCCCGTCGATCGACCAGATGATGCTCAACCTGGCTCAGCATTTCGGTGCCATGAGCGGTGTGATTGCCTTCAGCGGCATGGGCAGCGATGGCAGTGCCGCCGCCGCCTATGTCCGCCGTCAGGGCGGTTTGATCTGGACCCAGCGCGCTGACAGTTGCGCCTCTCCGAGTATGCCGGACAGCCTGCGTGAAGGCGGTTACAGCAGCCATAGCGGTGACCCGCGTGAGTTGGCCGAGGCACTGGTCAATCACCTGGCCGAGCAGTGCAGTTAATCCGGGCTGTGCCCTGAACAGGAATTTTTCATGAGCCAAGCCGTCGCCAACCAGAACAGCGCCAACAGCCTGACCGGCCTGTTGATGCCGCTGACTGACCGTACTCTGCTGCTGCCCAACGTCGCGGTGGCCGAGCTGATCCCTTATCGCGCGCCACAGGTCAGCGAAGGCCTGCCCAGCTGGTTTCTCGGGCAAATTGCCTGGCGTGATCTGCGCCTGCCGCTGTTGTCGTTCGAGGCCGCATCGGATGGTCAGGCCAGCATCAGTCCCGGCTCACGGGTGGCGGTAATCAACGCCCTGGGTGGCCGGCCTAGCGTCAAGTTCATTGCTGTACTGGTGCAGGGTATTCCGCGCTCGATCAAGGTCGGTAGCGATCTGCTGCGTGCGGATGTCGATCTGGCGCCGCTGGAGTTGGATGCGGTGCAGTTCGGTGACGCCGTGCTGAAAATTCCGGATCTGATCGGTCTGGAGCAGAAGCTGGCGGATGCTGGATTGATCTGACGGTTTCTGTAGGAAAAAGCCCGCATCTGCGGGCTTTTTCTTGGGCGCACACTTATCTAGAAATCGCCCCACAACTGCTGCGCCACGCTCAAGGCGACGACCGGCGCGGTTTCCGTACGCAGCACCCGTGGGCCGAGGCGCGCGGCGTGAAAACCCTGGGCTTTCGCCTGACTTACTTCGCTGTCACTCAGGCCGCCTTCCGGGCCGATCAGAAAGGCCAGCGACTGTGGTTGCGGATGACTGGCCCAGGGCTCGGCGACCGGGTGCAGCACCAGCTTGAGGTCGGCCGATACCTGCGTCAGCCAGTCTGCGAGGCTGGTGGGCGGGTGAATGATCGGCAGCACCGAGCGGCCGCATTGCTCGCAGGCGCTGATCGCCACCTGCCGCCAGTGCGCCATGCGCTTGTCGGCGCGTTCATCCTTGAGGCGCACTTCGCAGCGTTCGCTGACGATCAGGCTGATATCGTTGGCACCCAGCTCGGTCGCCTTCTGAATCGCCCAATCCATGCGTTCGCCTCGTGACAGGCCCTGACCCAGATGAATATGCAGCGGTGATTCGGCCTGTCCGGCAAAGGCTTCACGTAACTCGACACGCACGCTTTTCTTGCCCACTTCGATAAGCTCGCCGCGGTATTCCTGGCCACTGCCATCGAACAATTGCACCGCATCGCCCACGGCATGCCGCAGCACACGGCCGATATAGTGTGCCTGGGCTTCCGGCAGCTCGTGCTGGCCGAGGGCGAGGGGGGCATCGATAAAGAAACGGGATAGGCGCATAAAAGTGAACCTGGAATAAAGGCGCGAATTTTAGCCTTAGGGTGCGCCGTGCGCATGGATATCCGTAGCGATCTTTTCATCCACCGAAATAGCGCAATGGTGGATGGGTGAGCGTCATCCACCCTGCGGCTGTATTTAGCCCGGATCGCGAAACCCAGGATAGTTGGCATTGCCCTGCGCCACGCTGACCGAGGAGCGGGTGGCGATGTCGATGCCTTCGCTGGCCACTTCGGCAAGAAAGTCGATCTGCTCAGGGGTGATCACGTAGGGCGGCAGAAAATACACCACGCTGCCCAGTGGCCGCAGCAGCGCGCCGCGCTCCAGGGCGTGCTGGAACACCTTGAGGCCGCGCCGCTCCTGCCAGGGATAGGCGGTCTTGCCGGCCTTGTCCTGCACCATCTCGATGGCCAGGGCCATGCCGGTCTGGCGTACTTCGGCGACATGCGGGTGATCGGCCAAGTGCGCGGTAGCGCTGGCCATTCGTGCGGCCAGGGCTTTGTTGGCTTCGATCACATTGTCTTGCTCGAAAATATCCAGGGTCGCCAGGGCGGCTGCGCAGGCCAGCGGGTTGCCGGTGTAGCTGTGCGAGTGGAGGAAGGCGCGCAGGGTCGAGTAGTCGTCGTAGAACGCCTGATACACCTCATTGGTGGTCAGGCAGGCGGCCAGCGGCAGATAGCCGCCGGTCAGGGCTTTCGAGAGGCAGAGGAAGTCCGGGCGGATGCCGGCCTGCTCACAGGCGAACATCGTGCCGGTACGGCCGAAGCCGACGGCGATCTCGTCATGGATCAGGTGTACGCCGTAGCGGTCGCAGGCTTCGCGCAGTAGCTTGAGGTAGATCGGGTGGTACATGCGCATACCGCCGGCGCCCTGAATCAGCGGTTCGACAATCACCGCCGCGACTTCATGAGCATGCTCGGCCAGGGCCTGCTCCATATGGCCGAACATCAGGCGTGAGTGTTCTTCCCAGCTCACACCCTCGGGGCGGTGGTAACAGTCCGGGCTGGGCACCTTGAGGGTGTCGAGCAGCAGTGCCTTGTAGGTATCGGTAAACAGCGCGACATCGCCCACCGACATCGCCGCGATGGTTTCGCCGTGGTAGCTGTTGGAGAGGGTGATAAAGCGCTTTTTCGCAGGTTGGTCGACGTTGAGCCAGTAGTGAAAGCTCATCTTCAGCGCGACTTCGATACACGAGGAACCGTTGTCGGCGTAGAACACCCGGTCCAGACCCGCAGGTGTCATCTTGACCAAGCGCTCGGACAGTTCGATCACCGGCTGATGGCTGAAACCGGCGAGAATCACATGCTCCAGCTGATCGACCTGATCCTTGATGCGTTGATTGATCCGCGGGTTGGCGTGGCCGAACACGTTGACCCACCAGGAGCTGACCGCATCGAGGTAACGCTTGCCGTCGAAGTCCTCAAGCCAGACACCTTCACCGCGTTTGATCGGTACCAGTGGCAGCTGTTCGTGGTCCTTCATTTGCGTACAGGGGTGCCAGAGCACGTTCAGGTCACGCTGCATCCACTGGTCATTCAGGCTCATCGCTCTACTTCTTCCTCGGCTCGCAATCATCTGCACCAAGCCTATCAGAAGCACCACAGCGGATGGACGGCACAACCGTGTTTGCTTGCCTCAGCCATCCGCTGATCCGCTCTATCGTGCCGTCTGTAGTCTGGTGGCTGAACTTTGCCGGGTGTTGCGGGACTAATTTTCGCTGAGTTTAAGGTGTGCGTGACGCATCGTATTTCTCGATATTTCAAAGCGAAAAATTCCGCTTTTAGTCGATAGGTTTGTTGCTAGTCTTGCTCCTCTCGCGGTTCTGGTTCTTCCTTCGGAAAGTTTTCAATGCAATGGCGCAATAGCACTTCTCACTACGGCCTGGTCAGCATCCTCATGCACTGGCTGGTGGCGCTGGCCGTATTTGGCCTGTTTGGTCTGGGTTACTGGATGGTCGGTCTGGATTACTACAGTGGCTGGTACAAGACGGCCCCGGATCTGCACAAGAGCATCGGCCTGGTGCTGTTTGCCGTGATGCTGCTTCGGGTGTTGTGGCGCTGGTTCAGTCCGCCCCCGGCGAGTCTGCCTAACCATGGGCGGATGACCCGTCTGGGCAGCAAGCTGGGTCACAGCTTTCTCTACCTGGGGCTGTTTGTACTGATGATTTCCGGTTACCTGATTTCCACTGCCGATGGCCGTGGCATCGAAGTCTTCGGTCTGTTTGAAGTGCCTGCCAGCCTGACCAGCATTCCTGATCAGGAAGATGTCGCTGGGCTGGTGCATGAGTACTTGGCCTGGGCGCTGGTGATCTTCGCCGGTGTGCATGCCCTGGCTGCACTGAAACACCACTTTATTGATCGCGACCGTACGCTGACGCGGATGTTCGGTCGCTAGCAGGCCGTTGAAAAACGTTGGCGAGGCAGCCAGTGCAAGGCAAAAACAGGCGAAAAAGCGGAGTTTACGAGCTGTAAATGAGCATTTTGAGTCTGTTTTTAACGCCGCAATGGCAACGCAGGTAGTTTTTCAACAGCCTGCTAGTTACGTTTGCTGTTTCCGGGGCTGGACTGGCCCCATCCCACACTCACAAGGAGTATGTCCATGTTGAAGAAAACCCTCGTAGCTCTGGCCCTTGGTGGCGCACTGATCGGCGCTGGTCAGGCGATGGCGGCCGATTACGCCATCGACAAGCAAGGCCAGCACGCCTTCGTCAATTTCAAGATCAGCCACCTGGGTTACAGCTGGTTGTACGGTACGTTCAAGGACTTCGACGGCAGCTTCAGCTTCGACGCCGCCAAGCCGCAGGACAGCAAGGTTAACGTCACCCTGAACACCACCAGTGTCGACACCAACCATGCCGAGCGCGACAAGCACCTGCGCAGCGGTGATTTCCTCAACGTCAGCAAGCACCCGACGGCGACCTTTGCCTCCACTTCGGTGAAGTCCACCGGTGAAGGTACTGCCGATATCACCGGCGACCTGACCCTCAACGGCGTGACCAAGCCCGTGGTGATTGCGGCCAAGTTTATCGGCGAAGGCAAAGACCCATGGGGGGGCTACCGTGCCGGCTTTGAAGGCAGCACCAAGCTGAAACTGAAAGACTTCGACATCCAGAAAGACCTCGGCCCGGCTTCTCAGGAAGTGGAGCTGATCATCTCGGTTGAAGGCGTACGCAAGTAAGCCAGTCAGGCGGGACACAACCCGCCTGTTCAGACCTGCCAATAAAAACGCCGCCCAATGGGCGGCGTTTTTCGTTTTGTGTTTCAACGGCCGGCTAGCTGACTATGACTCTTCGCGGTTGCGCGTCAGCAGGGCCGGTTTTTCGCCGCGCGGACGTGCACTCGCCAGTTCGTCGAGCTGCTCCGGGGTCGGGAAGCGGTCCAGGCGCGAGCCTTTGTGCATGATCACCGGTTGCTTGTCGCGCGGGCTTTTCACCGCAGCTTCCTGACGTGGCAGCTCATCGCGGTTAAGCGAGGTGGTGCGGGTGTCGCGTGGTGGGCGTGCACGGCCGGAGCCATTACGGCCCTGGCCGCCTTGAGCGCCGCCGCCCTGACGACGGCCCTGGCCACCGGAATTGGCGCCGCCACCATTGTTACGCGGCTTGGCTGCGCGCGCACCCTGGCCGCTAGCGTTGTTGGTGCCGGGTGCACCGGGCCGACGGCCACGGTTCTGCTGCTTGTTCTGGTTCGGGCTGACGTAGTCGACACGGTTGCCGAAGTTGTCGATGTCATCATCGCGGAACTCGTCCGGCGCGCGGTCCGGAGGCAACGCAGGCACGGCCGGTGCAGCTGCGCGGGCCGAACTGCGAGGTTGTTGCGCGCGGCTACCCTGCGGCTTGCGGCTGTTATCGCGTCCGCTGTCCTTGCCTTTGTCCTTGCGTCCGCCGCCGTGGCGTTCGCCTTCTGGTTTGGCGCCGCGCGGTTGACGCGGCTTCTGCGGCTCGCGCACTTCCGGACGCTCGGCCTCAACGGTGCTGGCATCGAAGCCCTGCAAATCGCCATCCGGGATTTTCTGCTTGGTCATCCGTTCGATGGCTTTGAGCAGCTTCTCTTCGTCCGGAGCAACCAGGGAGATCGCTTCGCCGCTACGGCCGGCACGGCCGGTACGGCCGATGCGGTGCACATAGTCTTCTTCAACGTTGGGCAACTCGAAGTTGACCACGTGGGGCAGCTGGTCGATATCCAGGCCGCGGGCGGCGATATCGGTGGCGACCAGAATGCGTACCTTGTTCGCCTTGAAGTCGGCCAGCGCCTTGGTGCGGGCGTTCTGGCTCTTGTTACCGTGGATCGCCACAGCTGGCAGACCGTGCTTGTCGAGGTATTCGGCCAGGCGGTTGGCGCCGTGCTTGGTGCGGGTAAACACCAGCACTTGCTCCCAGGCGCCCTGGGTGATCAGGTGGGCGAGCAGGGCGCGCTTGTGGCTGGCAGCCAGGCGGAAGATGCGCTGTTCGATACGCTCAACCGTGGTGTTCGGCGGCGTGACTTCGATGCGCTCCGGGTTGTGCAGCAACTTGCTGGCAAGATCGGTGATGTCCTTGGAGAAGGTCGCCGAGAACAGCAGGTTCTGCCGTTGTGCGGGCAGCTTGGCGAGGACCTTTTTCACGTCATGGATAAAACCCATGTCGAGCATGCGGTCGGCTTCGTCGAGCACGAGGATTTCCACGTGCGAGAGGTCGATGGCGCGCTGGTTGGCCAGGTCGAGCAGGCGGCCGGGGCAGGCCACCAGCACGTCGACGCCCTTGGCCAGGGCCTGGATCTGCGGGTTCATGCCAACGCCGCCGAAGATGCAGGCGCTGACGAATTTCAAATCGCGGGCATACAGCTTGAAGCTGTCGTGCACCTGGGCGGCCAGTTCGCGGGTAGGGGTGAGCACCAGTACGCGCGGTTGTTTCGGGCCGTGGCGTTGTTCGCGATCCGGGTGACCGTTAGGGAACAGTCGCTCGAGAATCGGCAGGGCAAAACCGCCCGTCTTACCTGTACCCGTCTGGGCCGCCACCATCAGGTCGCGACCTTGCAACGCGGCGGGGATAGCCCGCTGTTGCACCGGAGTGGGTTGGGTGTAGCCGGCATCTTCTACTGCACGGACTAAAGCCTCGGAGAGACCGAGGGAGGCAAAGGACATGTGTAATCCTGTCTAGTGAGGGCGCTGCCCTATGGGGTGTATTGCCAGGCTTGAATCACGCTTGGGGGGCGTAATCCCGTCCGGTACTGCTGGCCTCTGGGGGCTAGCATCCGGGCGCAAGCCTGGCGGGAAGGCCCGAGTATAACAGAGCCGCTAGTCTGCGCGAGCGTCGGTCTGCTCGGCGGTCTGCGCGGGGCGCTCTTGGTGGTAACGGCGCAGGATGGCGGTGTATTCAGAGGTTTGTTTAACCCGGCGCAACTCGCTTTCAAAACGCGGCACCAGGGCGGCAGTTGCAGGTCGGCGGCTGAAGGCTGCATACACGCGATCGCTGTACAGCGGTTGCGGGCTGTAAGCGATGTCATTCTGAACACCCATGTTCTTGGCGGTGAACAGACCCACCGCCCGATCAGTGATCACCAAGTCGATCCGCCCCAGAAGGAGCTTGCCGATGTTGGCATCCAGCGTAGGTGCATCTTCGCGCTCGAAGTGCGTACCGCTCGCAAAGCCTGAGTGGCTGTAGGCATAGCCGGGTTCCGTGCCCACGCGTAGGCCGGCCAGGTCGTCCACCGAGTTGATGGTGTGTGGGCGGGCGCGGGCATGAAACAACACCATGGCACTGTCGGCCATGGGCTCGCCGGGGAAGATCATGGTTTTGGCGCGCTCGTCGCTGTAGAAGGCATCCAAGAGAATATCCAGCGTGCCATCGTTCATCTTGCGTAGGCACCGCCGCCAGGGCTCCAGGGTGATTTCGTAACTGACGCCCAGGTTGGTCAGCACCAGGTGCAACAGATCAGCGTCAATACCGCGCACGTTCCCCTCTTCCAGCAAGGTGTAGGGCGGCCATTCATTGGTGCAGACTTTGAGGGGTTGGGCGTAGCTGATGCTGCTCAGACAAAGCAGAAATACCAGTGCATACAATCTGCCCATTGCGGGTGACCTCACTTCAGTGAATGCAGATGCCTGCATTCACTGTAGCGGTTGTTTGCCGTGCTTGGCTTTCGATTGGCTCAGGTGACCAGTTTGTAGCAGGGCACATAGGCGCTGTTGCCCGGCAGTTTCATGCGGTGCTGATCGACGAAGGCCTGCAGCAGTCGATCCAGTTGCAGCATGATCTCGCGCTCGCCGCTGATTTCATACGGGCCGTGCTGCTCGATCAGGCGGATGCCCTTGTCCTTGACGTTGCCCGAGACAATCCCGGAAAACGCCCGGCGCAGGTTGGCGGCCAGCTCATGCACCGGCTGCTCGCGGGTCAGCTTGAGGCTGGCCATATTGGCGTGCGTCGGCTCGAATGGGTGCTGGAAGCTCTCGTCGATCTTCAGCAGCCAGTTGAAGTGGAAGGCGTCGTTGTGTTCGCGGCGGAATTGTTTCACCGCCTTGATCCCCGCAGCCATTTCCCGGGCGACCTGTTCCGGGTCGTTGATGATGATGCGGTAGCGCTGTTGCGCCGTCTCACCCAGGGTCGCGCCGATAAATTCATGCAGCTGTTCCAGGTAGGCAGCGGCGCTGCGTGGCCCGGTCATGATCAGTGGGAAGGGGATGTTCTGGTTGTCCGGGTGCATGAGGATGCCGAGGAAATACAGCAGCTCCTCTGCTGTGCCGGCGCCGCCAGGGAAGATGATGATGCCGTGGCCGACGCGGACGAAGGCCTCCAGACGCTTCTCGATATCCGGCAGGATCACCAGCTCGTTAACGATCGGATTGGGCGCTTCGGCGGCGATGATTCCCGGCTCGGTCAGGCCCAGGTAGCGGCCATGCACGTTGCGCTGTTTGGCGTGGGAGATGGTCGCGCCTTTCATCGGCCCTTTCATTACGCCAGGGCCGCAGCCGGTGCAGATGTCCAGCCCGCGCAGGCCGAGTTCGTGGCCGACTTTCTTGGTGTACTTGTATTCCTCGGTGCTGATCGAATGGCCGCCCCAGCACACCACGATCTTCGGCTCGACACCGGCGCGCAGGGTGTGGGCGTTACGTAGCAGATGGAAAACGTAATCGGTGATGCCCTGGGAACTGCTGAAATCGATGCGCTGGTTCTCCAGCTCGCTCTGCGTATAGACGATGTCACGCAGGGCGCTGAACAGCATTTCGCGGGTGCTGGCGATCATTTCGCCATCGACGAAAGCGTCGGCCGGGGCGTTGAACAGTTCCAGGCGGATGCCGCGATCCTGCTGCAGGATGCTGATTTCGAAGTCCGGGTAGGCTTCCAGAATGGTCTTGGCGTTGTCGCTGTGCGAGCCGGTGTTGAGGATGGCCAGGGCGCATTGGCGGAACAGTGCATAGACGCTGCCGGAACCGGTTTCGCGCAGTTGTTGCACTTCACGCTGCGAGAGGGTTTCCAGGCTGCCTTTGGGGGTGACGGACGCGTTGATGGTTTTTCTGCTGACCATTGAGCAACTCCATGGTGGTCTTGAGCTTCAAGCTATGCAGGGTTGACCTTGTGGTCAAGTAGGCGGCGGTATTGAGTCGCTGCAGGATATGTCTGAGGCAGGGTGTGCTGTTGAAGTCACAGCTGAGGAGAGTGTCGCGGGAAGCGTCCATGGCACCTGGGGTGTCCATGGACGAGGTAAAGCCCCTCAGCGTGGCAGCTTGAGGTTGTTCCAGATCGCCAAGCTCGGTTCGGCCTGGTTCATGCTGTAGAAGTGCAGGCCCGGAGCGCCGCCTTGCAGCAGGCGTTCACACATTTCAGTGATGACCTGCTCGCCATACGCCTGGATGCTGTCGGTGTCGTCACCGTAGGCTTCCAATTGCTTGCGCACCCAGCGTGGGATTTCCGCACCGCAGGCGTCGGAGAAGCGCGCCAGCTTGCTGTAGTTGGTGATCGGCATGATGCCCGGCACCACCGGAATGTCCACACCCAGCTTGCGTACGCGGTCGACAAAGTAGAAGTAGCAGTCGGCGTTGAAGAAATACTGGGTGATCGCACTATCCGCGCCGGCTTTGGCCTTGCGCACGAAGTTGGCGATGTCGTCTTCGAAATTGCGTGCCTGCGGGTGCATTTCCGGGTAGGCAGCGACTTCAATATGGAAGTGATCGCCGGTCTCGCTGCGGATGAACTCGACCAGTTCATTGGCATGGCGCAGCTCGCCGCTGGCCATGCCCATGCCGGACGGCAGGTCGCCACGCAGGGCGACAATGCGCTTGATGCCAGAATTCTTGTACAGGGTCAGCAGCTCGCGCAGCTCGGCCTTGCTGTCGCCCACGCAGGACAGGTGCGGGGCCGTGCTGACACCGACATCGTTATTCAGCTGCAGTACGGTATTGAGCGTGCGGTCGCGGGTGGAGCCACCGGCACCATAGGTGCAGGAGAAAAAATCGGGGTTGTAGGTCGCCAGTTGGCGCGCCACATTCATCAGTTTTTCATGCCCGGCTTCGGTCTTGGTGGGGAAGAACTCGAAGCTGTAACGGCGTTCTTGGCTCATAGGGTTTCTAGCCTTGGAGACGTAGGGTGGATGGCGTGCAGCCATCCACCTTGCGGGAAGTCGGCGGTGGATAAGCCTTGGGCTTACCCACCCTACGCATTAGTAGCGGTAAGCGTCCGGCTTGAACGGGCCTTCCACGGTCACGCCGATGTACTCGGCCTGCTGCTTGGTCAGCTGGGTGACCACGCCACCGAAGCCCTTGACCATTTCCAGCGCCACTTCTTCGTCGAGCTTCTTCGGTAGCACTTCCACAGTCAGGCGCTCGGCCTTCTTCTCGGCCGACAGATCAGCGAATTTCTGCTCGTACAGGAAAATCTGCGCCAGCACCTGGTTGGCGAACGAGCCATCCATGATGCGGCTCGGGTGGCCAGTGGCGTTGCCCAGGTTCACCAGACGGCCTTCGGCCAGCAGGATCAGGTAGTCATCGTTGGTCGGATCGAAGCTGCCGGCACCGGTGCGGTGAATCTTGTGCACCTGCGGTTTGACCTCTTCCCACGCCCAGTTCTTGCGCATGAAGGCGGTGTCGATCTCGTTATCGAAGTGACCGATGTTGCACACCACGGCGCGCTTCTTCAGGGCTTTGAGCATGCCGGCGTCGCAGACGTTGACGTTACCGGTGGTGGTGACGATCAGGTCGATCTTGCCCAGCAGCGCAGCGTCGACGCTGGCTTCGGTGCCATCGTTGATGCCGTCGATGTAAGGCGAAACCAGCTCGAAGCCGTCCATGCAGGCCTGCATGGCGCAGATCGGGTCGATCTCGGAAACCTTGACGATCATGCCTTCCTGACGCAGCGACTGGGCCGAGCCCTTGCCCACGTCACCGTAGCCGATGACCAGCGCCTGCTTGCCCGACAGCAGGTGGTCGGTGCCGCGCTTGATGGCGTCATTGAGGCTGTGGCGGCAACCGTACTTGTTGTCGTTCTTGCTCTTGGTCACGGCGTCGTTGACGTTGATCGCCGGGACTTTCAGGGTGCCGGCCTTGAGCATGTCGAGCAGACGGTGCACACCGGTGGTGGTTTCTTCGGTGACGCCGTGGATGCGCTCGAGCATCTGCGGGTATTTCTTGTGCAGGATTTCGGTCAGATCACCGCCGTCGTCCAGCACCATGTTGGCGTCCCACGGCTGGCCGTCCTTGAGGATGGTCTGCTCGATGCACCATTCGTACTCTTCTTCGGTCTCGCCTTTCCAGGCGAACACCGGGATGCCGGCAGCGGCGATGGCAGCAGCGGCCTGATCCTGGGTGGAGAAGATGTTGCAGCTGGACCAGCGCACTTCGGCGCCCAGAGCGGTCAGCGTCTCGATCAGCACGCCGGTCTGGATGGTCATGTGGATGCAGCCGATGATCTTCGCGCCTTTCAGCGGTTGGCTGGCGGCGTATTTGCGGCGCAGGCCCATCAGTGCCGGCATCTCGGATTCGGCGATGATCAGCTCTTTGCGGCCCCACTCGGCCAGGGAAATGTCGGCGACTTTGAAATCATTGAAAGACATGCAATAGCACTCCATTCGTTGTCTGCGAATGGGCGCCGTTGATGCGTATGGTTAACGCCCCATCCGAGCCTGACAGGCGGAAGGTTGATTTGAATCCGCCTGATTGCATTGCTGGAATGCGAGGCTTGAGGATTCAAAACAGACTTACCGCATGCTGCAGCGCCCCTCGGACAGGTGGCGGGAGCGACCGGAGCTGAGCCGGTCACATGAAGCTGGCGAAGTATAGCCAGCCTGATGCATAAGCCCAAGGCTTTCTGTCGGGGCAATTGGCTGGAGCGCCGTGTGTTCTGGCCAGTTCAGCCATCGCCCTGGCGGCGTATCTGCGCCAGGCTGCAGCTCTCACTATCCCCTCTCTGGAGCGTCCATGACTCTTGCCTACTGGTGCGTGTTGATTGCCATTGTCCTGCCTTACCTGGCCACCGCCAGCGCCAAGTTCCTCGGTGCCGGTTACGGGCCGCGTGCCAACAGTGATCCGCGGGCTTTTCTCTCCGGACTGGAAGGCTGGCGCAAGCGGGCCAATAACGCCCAACTCAACGGTTTCGAGGTGACGCCGGCATTCGCCGCAGCAGTGATCATCGCTCACCAGGCCGGTGGTGCCGAGCAGGCGCTGCTGGATCAGCTGGCCATGGCCTTCGTGGCCAGCCGGTTGGCGTATTTCCTCTGCTATCTGGCCGACTGGGGGCCGATCCGTTCGCTGGTGTGGTTTGCCGGGATGGCGCTGATCGTCAGTCTGTTTGTGGTCTCCGCGTAACCTCTGCGCAGCAGCCCCCGCGCGGCTTCTGACATCTGCGGCAAAACACCACGCTTGGCCGGTGGCGGACGGGTGGCGATACTGTCGCCCGTTATCCACCCGGTTGTTGGCAGTGAAGGTGTTATGAAGCTTAAAACCCTGTTCCTGGTTGTACTGGCGCTGGCTCTAAGTGGCTGCGGCGGTGTCGATCCCAATTCGCCACAAGGTCAGCGGCAGGCATTGTTCAAGCAGATGCTCAAGGTCAGCGAAGACCTCGGCGGCATGTTACGTGGCCGTCTGCCGTTCAAGGAGCAGGCGTTTGTGGCGGGCGCTGCCGAGTTGGATCAGCTGACGCGCAAGCCTTGGCAGCACTTCCCGCAGGTACGCGAAGAAGAGGGCGGTGAAAGCCGCGCCAAGGATGAAGTCTGGCAACGCCAGGCGCGCTTTCAGGAACTGGCCCAGGCCATGGAAGCCAGCACGGCGGCGCTGGTGACCGAGACTGCCAGCAAACCCTTAACAGCGGCTGCACTGGTCGCGCCGATGCAGCGTGTCGAAGACAGCTGCAAGGCCTGTCACGAAGAGTTTCGCGCGTTTTAGAGCCCGGCAAGCTGTGCGGCGCGCAAGCGTGCCTGTAGCGCCCGGACCTCGGGATGTTGGAAGAAGGCCACCAGTTGAGCCGCGCGGTGTGCGCCGATACCCGGTTGACGTTGCCAGTCGACGGCACTGCGCTGAGCCAGGCTGTCCCAGTCGGCATCCAATGGCACCTGTGGCGGTACGCCGAGTGCACGCAGCCAGGCCTGCTGTGGACGTGTGCGGGCCAGCTGAAAACTCTGCTGCACAGCCGCTGCACTGCGTGGGCCGAAACCGGGTATGCGGCTCAGTTGTTCGGGGGACAAATCCAGCCAGTCCAGCAGGCCGTTGATCTTTCCCGCCTGCAACAGCTTTTCCCAGGTGCCGGGGCCGACCCCAGGCAGGGCCAGACCCTGTTTGCCGCTAAGCCAGGTCAGGCGTGCGCGAAACTGGCTGGCGCACCCGGCGCTGGCCTGCCAGCAGCTCAGGGCGTGGTAGGCGCGTGCATCCGGCACCTGCAGGGTAGCGCGCTCCTGGGTTTGCCAGAGCACACTGTCGAGCACCGGGATGGTCAGCCCGGACAGACGGATCACCACCTGATCACCGGGGCGAATGTCCAGTGCCTGCCAGCGCTGCAGTGAGTTGGCGCTGACGTATTCGATACGCCGGTCATCCAGTTTTACCGGCTGCACGCGCAGCAGTGGGGTGATGCGTCCGCTGCGGCCGATGCGAAAGTCCACCGCTTGCACCACAGCGAGGGCCTGACTGACCGGGTATTTCCAGGCCACTGCCCAGTGTGGCGGTTGCGCTTGCCAGCGCGCCGCCTGCGGACGCTGGCCCTGGCGCAGGACTACCCCGTCACTGGCGAAGGGCAGGGCGTTGCGGTACCACTGCTCGCGCCAGCGCGTGGCGTCGGCTACGCTGCGAATCGGCTGGCTGAACCGGGCACTGTCGGCAAAGCCCAACGCATTCAATTGTTGCAGGCGCTCCAGCATGCTGGCCGGACCGTCGGGCCAGTCCCAGACAAACAGGCCAATACCTGCGGCGTCCTCGCCGCTCAGCGTCTGCCGGTTCATAAGACCTGCCACCTTGCTGCGTGCGCCCTGGCTGCCCTGTTTATGCTGGATATGTGCTGGCATGCGCCAGTACAGCTCGCCTTGCAGAGTCAGGTTCAGCGCCGAAGGCAACTCGACGGGAATTGCTGGCAGCTGGCGGGCCAGAGCGGTCCAGTCCTGCCCCTGGAGGCCGTCGCCGCGACTGATCAGTTGCTGCAAGCGACCCTGGCGATACACCAGGCTGACAGCCACACCATCGACCTTGGGCTGAATCCACAGCTCATCGCGGTTGGCGATCCAGCGCGCGACAGCGTGTTTGTCCGGCAGCTTGCGCAGACCGGTGTGGGCCACCGGGTGTGGCTGCGGCCCGGCGCTGCTGGCCAGTGGGTTATCAGTTGCACTGTGGGATGTGGGGAAGCAGCTGCGCCAGTGCTGCAACGTGCTGCTGGCCTGGTCATACAGCTCGTCGGCGACCGGGCTTTGCCCCTGGCGGTGGTAAGCATCGTCCCATGCGGCCAGTTGTTGGCTCAGGGCATTGAGTTCGCGTTCGGCGCGGCTGGCTGGCCAGTCGGGGCAGGCGGCCCAGAGAGGGTTGCAGAACAGCAGCAGACAGGCAATGCGGGCGTTCATCGTGAGCGTCCTTGCTCGGCAGATGGCCCACTTAGCCTAGTCGCTTTTGCCTCGGCGGGCCGAATTGCAGGCAAGAAAAAGCCCCGCACAAGGCGGGGCTTCGGCTGTTGCGCTGAGCTTACAGACCGGCAGCGGCGCGCAGGTCGGCGACCTTGTCGGTCTTCTCCCAGGTGAAGGTGCTGAAGGTGTCGTTGCCAACGGTCTTCTGCTGCGGCGTACGGCCGAAGTGGCCGTAGGCGGCTGTCTCCTGGTACATCGGATGCAGCAGGTCGAGCATCTTGGTGATGGCGTACGGACGCAGGTCGAATACTTCGCGCACCAGCTTGATGATCTTGTCTTCGGCGATTTTGTGGGTGCCGAAGGTGTTGATCGAGATGGAGGTCGGCAGGGCAACGCCGATGGCGTAGGACACCTGAATCTCACAACGGTCGGCCAGGCCGGCGGCAACGATGTTTTTCGCCACGTAACGACCGGCGTAGGCCGCCGAACGGTCAACCTTGGATGGGTCCTTGCCGGAGAACGCGCCGCCACCGTGACGGGCCATGCCGCCGTAGGAGTCGACGATGATCTTGCGCCCGGTCAGGCCGCAGTCACCCACCGGCCCGCCGATCACGAAGTTGCCGGTCGGGTTGATGTGGAACTGGGTGTCCTTGTGCAGCAGCTCGGCCGGCAGGGCGTGCTTGATGATCAGCTCCATCACGCCTTCACGCAGGTCGGCCAGCGACACTTCCGGGTTGTGCTGGGTGGACAGCACCACGGCGTCGATGCCGACCACTTTGCCGTTTTCGTACTGGCAGGTGACCTGGCTCTTGGCGTCCGGACGCAGCCATGGCAGCAGGCCGGATTTGCGCGCCTCGGCCTGGCGCTGCACCAGACGGTGGCTGAAGCAGATTGGTGCCGGCATCAGCACGTCAGTTTCGTTGCTGGCGTAGCCGAACATCAGGCCCTGGTCGCCGGCACCCTGGTCTTCCGGCTTGGCGCGGTCGACACCCTGGTTGATGTCCGGGGACTGCTTGCCAATGATGTTCATCACGCCACAGGTGGCACCGTCGAAGCCGACGTCGGAGCTGGTGTAGCCGATGTCGCAGATCACGTCACGGACGATCTGCTCCAGGTCGACCCAGGCGCTGGTGGTGACTTCGCCGGCGACGATGGCGACGCCGGTCTTGACCAGGGTTTCCACGGCCACGCGGGCGTGTTTGTCCTGGGTGATGATGGCGTCCAGCACCGCATCGGAGATCTGGTCGGCGATCTTGTCCGGATGGCCTTCGGATACGGACTCGGAGGTAAAGAGGGAGTATTCGCTCATCGTGCGGGTTCCTGTTGGTGACCGGTAATTGCAGCCCGGAGGCCATGAGTTATTGAGGGTTTGGCGAAGTGCCGCACCTGAATCTGGAAGCCGTTGCGCAAGCCCACATAGAGGCTTTCGCAGGTGTTGAGGCCGGCTGCGCTGGCCCAGCGCGCCAGGTCGTCCTGTTCGAAGCCCAGCCACAGGTCGCCGCAGGCCTCGCGGGCCCAGCTCTGGTTGTGGCTGCACAGTTCGGTGATCAGCAGGCTGCCGCCGGGTTTTAAGCGTTGCGCCAGCTGTTTGAGCGCCTCGGCCGGGGCGGCGAAATGGTGCAGCACCATGTTCAGCACCAGGCAATCGGCGGCCGGGTAGTCGTCCTGCAGGGCGTCGGCCAGTTGCAGCTGAACATTGCCCAGTCCTTCTTGCTCACAGCGCAGGCGCGCCAGTTCGAGCATCGCCGCGCTGTTGTCCAGCGCCAGCACCTGCTGGAAGCGCTGTGCCAGGTCCGGGAGAAAACCGCCGTCGCCGGGGCCGATTTCCACGGCGCAGGCTGCGTCGGCAAACTCCAGGGAGTCGAGCAGCGCCAGTACGCTGTCGCGGTACTGTGGCAGGCCGGCGATCAGGTCCTGCTGAGCCTGGAAGCTCGCTGCCGTACGGGCGAAGAATTCCTGGCTGGCGGCGGCGCGTTGGCCATGCACTTCGGCAATCCGCCCTTGCACCTCGGCCGGCAATTGCAGGCTGTCGATTTCTTCGAGCAAGGCATTGTGCAGGCGACTGCCCAGCTGTTCGCTCTGCGCCAGGGCGCGGCGGTAGAAAATTGCATTGCCTTCACGGCGGGTTGCCACCAACCCGGCCTGGGCCAGCACCTTGAGGTGGTGGCTGATGCCGGATTGACCGGTGGCGAAGATCTGCGCCAGCTCCAGTACGCCGAACGAGTCGTTGGCCAGGGCGCGCAGAATATTCAGACGCAACGCATCGCCGCTGGCCTTGCACAGGGCAGCGAGGGCATCGACGGGCTCGAAGGCCAGATGGGCGGCGCGCATATTCATAGGCTGGGCAGTCTAGTCGGTCACTTTTTATCCAGCAAGGGCAATATCAAAAAGTTTTGATATTGCCCTTGCTGGTACTCAGTGCCTGCTCGACCTGTTCCAGCAGTGCGTTCGCTGCGGGACTCAGGCTGTGTTCGCGGCGCCAGATGGCATGCAGGTCACGGCTGATCTGTAAGTCGCGCACGGGCAGATGGCACAGCTGCCCGCTGCGCAGCTCCTCCTGCACTGCCAGTTCGGAAATCCAGGCCACGGCTTGGCCGGCCAGCAGGCTGCGTTTCAGCGCCTCACTGTTGCCCAGGGCCATGGCGATGCGCGGCTGCAGGCCGAGTGCCTGGTAAGCCTGCTCCAGGCTGGCGCGGGTGCCGGAGCCCTGCTCGCGGATCAGCAGGGCGGCGTCGGCCAGTTCAACCGGGCTGACGCTCGCCTGCTTGGCCAGCGGATGCTTGGGGCTGGCGACGGGCAGCAATGCATCCGTGCCCAAGTGGCGGTGGTTGAACTGTTCCGCGGTGAATGGTCCTTCGATAAAGGCCAGGGTGATGGCGTTGTCTTCCAGTTGTTGCAGGCAGGCCGCGGTGTTGTCGATCTGCAGGCTCAGTTGCAGGTCGGGGTACTGCTGATGAAAGGCCGCGATCAGCGCTGGCAGCAGGTAGCTGCCCAGGGTGGCGCTGGCGCCCAGGTGCAACTCGCCGCAGCCGAGGTTGGCGAAGGCCTGCAGGTCGCGCTCGGCGGCTTGCTCCAAGGCAAAGATGCGCTCGGCATAAGGCAGCAGGCGTTGCCCGGCGGCGGTCAGGGTGACGCCACGGCTTTGTCGGTCGAACAGTGGCAAGCGCAGTCGTGCTTCCAGCTCGCGGATCTCGCGGGTCACCGCCGGCTGACTGATAAACAGGCGGGCGGCTCCCGCGCTGATGCTGCCGGTCTGGGCGATGGCGAGGAAGACCTTGAGGTGGTGCAGATTCATAAATAGAAGGTATGCCTTATATCTTTTATATGTATTTTACCTATAGCACGGCTCTGCCTAACCTCCCAGTCATGGATCGCCCGTGGCGATTGTCTGTGAGGAATGCCGTGATGTTGCGCCCCTTTACCCGTTTGCATGAGCCGCTGGCTTTTGTTCGTCAATTCACCCCCAACTGGTTCGCCATGACCATGGGCACCGGCGTGCTGGCCCAGGTGGTGGCCAAGTTGCCGCTGTCTTTCCCTGGGCAGATGCTGCTGGCCGAAGGCCTGTGGTGGCTGACGGTGTTGCTGTTTGGTCTGTTCAGTGTGCTGTTTGCCACGCGCCTGCTGCTGTTTCGCGACACGCTGTGGCCGATGCTCGACCACCCGGTGCAGTCGATGTTTCTCGGCGCGATCCCCATGGGGCTGGTGCAGGTGATCAACGGCCTGCTGCTGTTTGCCATGCCGCTGCATGGTGCGCCCATCGTGACGCTGGCCCATGGCTTGTGGTGGCTGGCGCTGGTCTTGGCCCTGGGCGCTGCGCTTGGCGTGCCCTATTTGATGTTCACCCGGCAGAAGCATGTGCTGGAAACCCTGACCGGGGTCTGGCTGCTGCCGATTGTCGCACCCGAAGTGGTGGCCAGCGGCGCGGCCGCCTTGGCGCCGCACCTGGCGGCGGAGACTGGGCAATTGCTGCTGAGTCTGGGCTATGTGCTGTGGGGCTTGTCGCTGAGCCTGGCGTTTGCCCTGATCGCCCTGGTGTTGCTGCGCCTGGCCCTACACAAGTTGCCGGATATGGATTTTGCCGCCAGCAGCTGGCTGCCACTGGGGCCGCTGGCCACCGGTTGCCTGGGCTTGATCAGCCTGGGGCAAGCGGCGCCGCAGGCCTGGCAGGGCACCGCGTTGCAGGGTGCGGCCGAAATGGCGCAGCAACTGGGCCTGGTCGGTGGGTTGGCGCTGTGGGGCGCGGGGCTGTGGTGGTTGGTCGCAGCCAGTCTGTTTACCCAGCACTACATGCGCCGTGAATTGCCGTTCAACCTGGGCTGGTGGGGGTTCACCTTCCCGCTGGGGGTGTTCACCCTGGCCACCTTTGCCCTGCAACAGTTGACCGGCCTGGCCTTCTTCACCTGGGTGGGCCTGCTGCTGGCAGCCAAGCTGGTGCTGGTCTGGGTGCTGGTGATGCGCCGTACGTTGCATGGTTTGTGGTGCGGTGAGCTGTTTCGTGCGCCTTGCCTGGCGGTGCAGGCGCCGATTTGAAGTTTTTACCAGGGGCTAATTGCCGATTGTCTGGGGCTTAACGACCATCTGTGATTGCCCCCATGGCGCTGCTGGGCGAAAATGGCCGCCTTTTTCGACCCTCAGTTGCCCAAGCAGCCCCCGCAGGAGATTCAGTGATGCCCAGCCGTCGTGAGCGAGCCAATGCCATTCGTGCCCTCAGCATGGATGCCGTGCAGAAAGCCAACAGCGGCCACCCCGGTGCCCCGATGGGCATGGCGGATATCGCCGAAGTCCTGTGGCGCGACTTCCTCAAGCACAACCCGAGCAATCCGAACTTCGCCGACCGTGACCGCTTTGTGCTGTCCAACGGCCACGGCTCGATGCTGATCTACTCGCTGCTGCACCTGACCGGCTACGACCTGGGCATCGAAGACCTGAAAAACTTCCGCCAGCTGCACAGCCGCACCCCGGGCCACCCGGAATACGGCTACACCCCAGGCGTGGAAACCACCACCGGCCCGCTGGGTCAGGGCATTGCCAACGCCGTCGGTTTTGCCATTGCCGAGAAGGTGCTGGGCGCGCAGTTCAACCGTGACGGCCACCAGATCGTGGACCACTTCACCTACGCCTTCCTCGGCGACGGCTGCATGATGGAAGGCATCAGCCATGAAGTCTGCTCGCTGGCCGGCACCCTGGGCCTGGGCAAGCTGGTGGCGTTCTACGACGACAACGGCATCTCTATCGACGGTGAAGTCGAAGGCTGGTTCACCGATGACACCCCGGCGCGCTTCGAAGCCTACGGCTGGCAGGTGATTCGCAATGTCGACGGCCACGACGCCGACGAAATCAAGATGGCCATCGAGACCGCGCGCAAGACCAGCGACCGTCCGACCCTGATCTGCTGCAAGACCACCATCGGTTTCGGTTCGCCGAACAAGCAGGGCAAGGAAGAGTGTCACGGTGCACCGCTGGGCAACGATGAAATCGCCCTGACCCGCGCCACGCTGGGCTGGAACCATGGCCCGTTCGAAATCCCGGCGGATATCTACGCCGAGTGGGATGCCAAGGAAGCGGGTGCCGCCGCTGAAGCCGAGTGGAACGAGCGCTTTGCCGCCTATGCCGCTGCCCACCCAGGGCTGGCCAGTGAGTTCAAACGCCGTATCAGCGGTGAGCTGCCGGCTGATTTCGCCGAGAAAGCCGCTGCCTACATCAAGGACGTCGCCGAGAAGGGTGAAACCATCGCCAGCCGCAAGGCCAGCCAGAACACCCTGAACGCGTTCGGCCCGCTGTTACCGGAATTCCTTGGCGGCTCGGCCGACCTCGCCGGCTCCAACCTGACCCTGTGGAAAGGCTGCAAAGGCGTGTCGGCTGATGACGCATCCGGCAACTATATGTTCTACGGCGTGCGCGAGTTCGGCATGAGCGCGATCATGAACGGCGTGGCCCTGCACGGCGGCTTCGTGCCGTACGGCGCGACTTTCCTGATCTTTATGGAATACGCGCGCAACGCCGTGCGCATGTCGGCGCTGATGAAACAGCGTGTGCTCTATGTATTCACCCACGACTCCATTGGTCTGGGCGAAGACGGCCCGACTCACCAGCCGATCGAGCAGCTGGCCAGCCTGCGCGGCACGCCGAACCTCGACACCTGGCGCCCATGCGACGCCGTGGAATCCGCCGTGGCCTGGAAATACGCCATCGAGCGCAATGACGGCCCGTCAGCACTGATCTTCAGCCGCCAAAACCTGCCGCACCAGAGCCGTGATGCCCAGCAACTGGCGGATGTCGCCCGCGGTGGCTATGTGCTGAAAGACTGCGCCGGCGAGCCAGAGCTGATCCTCATCGCCACTGGTTCGGAAATCGGCCTGGCCATGCAGGCGGCGGCCAAGCTGGAAGAGCAGGGCCGCAAGGTGCGCGTCGTGTCGATGCCATCGACCAGCGTGTTCGACCAGCAGGATGCCGGCTACAAGCAGGCCGTACTGCCGCTGCAGGTCAGCGCGCGTATCGCCATCGAAGCCTCGCACGCCGACTACTGGTACAAGTACGTGGGGCTGGAAGGTCGCATCATCGGCATGACCACCTTCGGTGAGTCGGCCCCGGCTCCGGCGCTGTTCGAGGAATTCGGCTTTACCGTCGAAAACATCCTGGAGACCGCCGCCGAACTGCTCGACGCCTGATCCGGCGAATGATGGGTGATGCCGCATTGCGGCTCACCCATCCTACGGTTCCCTATCGAGACCACCATGTCCAAGCGCCCCTATCGAATTGCCCTCAACGGCTATGGCCGTATCGGCCGCTGCGTGCTGCGTGCGTTGCATGAGCGCGGTGCGGGAGCGCAGTTGGAAATCGTCGCGCTGAATGATCTTGCCGATCAGGCCAGCATCGAATACCTGACCCGTTTCGACTCCACCCATGGGCGCTTCCCCGGTGAGGTGAAGGTCGACGGCGATTGCCTGCATATCAACGGCGACTGCGTAAAAGTACTGCGTCAGGCCAGCCCGGAAGCCATCGACTGGGCGGCGCTGGATATCGACCTGCTGCTCGAATGCTCCGGTCAATACACCAGCCGCAACGAGGCGCAGCGCTTTATTGAGGCTGGCGCGCCGCGCGTGCTGCTGTCACAGCCGATGGCCAGCGAAGCGGATATCGACGCCACGGTGGTCTACGGGGTCAATCAGGATTGCCTGAGCGGCGCCGAGCAGTTGGTGTCCAACGCCTCCTGTACCACCAACTGCGGCGTACCGCTGCTCAAGCTGCTGAATGAGACGGTGGGCATCGACTATGTGTCGATCACCACCATCCACTCGGCGATGAACGACCAGCCGGTGATCGACGCCTACCACCACGAAGACCTGCGCCGCACGCGTTCGGCCTTCCAGTCGGTGATTCCGGTCTCTACCGGGTTGGCGCGGGGTATCGAGCGCCTGCTGCCAGAACTCAGCGGGCGTATCCAGGCCAAAGCCATTCGTGTGCCTACGGTGAACGTCTCGTGCCTGGACATCACCCTGCAGACCGCGCGTGACACCTCCACCGAGGAGATCAACCGCGTGTTGCGCCAGGCCGCGGAAAGCGGCCCGCTCAAGGGCTTGCTGGCTTATACCGAACTGCCGCACGCCAGTTGCGACTTCAACCATGACCCGCATTCGGCCATCGTCGATGGCAGCCAGACTCGCGTCTCCGGGCCGCGTCTGGTCAATCTGCTGGCCTGGTTCGACAACGAGTGGGGGTTTGCCAACCGCATGCTCGATGTTGCTGAACACTTTCTACTACAAGCCAATCCACAAGTGAGCGAGCTAGAGCGAGACAAGGCAAAAACAGGCGAAGAAGCGCAGTTTACGGGTGGTAAATGAGCATTCTGAGCCTGTTTTTAACGCCGTATCGCCGACGCGCAGCCACTTGTTGTTTGGCGTAACCAGCCCCCGTGAAGGACTGAACTATGACTGTTTTGAAGATGACCGACCTCGACCTCGCCGGTAAGCGCGTGCTGATCCGCGAAGACCTCAACGTGCCGGTAAAAGACGGCGCGGTGAAGAGCGACGCGCGCATCCTCGCCTCCCTGCCGACCATCAAACTGGCGTTGGAGAAGGGCGCAGCAGTCATGGTCTGCTCGCACCTGGGGCGTCCGACCGAGGGCGAATTCAGTGAAGAGAACAGCCTGGCGCCGGTTGCGGCCTACCTGAGCAAGGCGCTGGGTCGCGACGTGCCACTGGTCAAGGACTACCTGGGCGGCGTCGAGGTGAAAGCCGGCGAGATCGTGCTGTTCGAGAACGTGCGCTTCAACAAGGGCGAGAAAAAGAACGCCGATGAACTGGCCCAGCAATACGCCGCCTTGTGCGATGTGTTCGTCATGGACGCCTTCGGCACTGCTCACCGCGCCGAAGGTTCGACCCATGGCGTGGCCAAGTTCGCCAAGGTCGCCTGCGCCGGCCCGCTGCTGGCCGCCGAGCTGGACGCCCTGGGCAAGGCGCTCGGTGCACCGGCGCGGCCGATGCTGGCCATCGTCGCCGGCTCCAAGGTGTCGACCAAGCTGGACGTGCTCAACTCCCTGGCCGATATCTGCGATTCGCTGATCGTCGGTGGCGGTATCGCCAACACCTTCCTCGCCGCTGCCGGCCTGCCGGTGGGCAAGTCGCTGTACGAAGCGGATCTGGTCGACACCGCCAAGGCCATCGCGGCCAAGGTCAGCGTGCCGTTGCCGGTTGACGTGGTGGTGGCCAAGGCCTTCGCCGAAGATGCCGAAGCCACCATCAAGGCCGTGGCCGACGTGGCCGAAGACGACATGATCCTCGATATCGGCCCGCAGACCGCGGCCATGTTTGCCGAGATGCTCAAGGCTTCCAGCACCATCCTGTGGAACGGCCCTGTGGGCGTGTTCGAGTTCGATCAGTTCGGCAATGGCACCAAGGCCCTGGCCCTGGCCATCGCCGAAAGCTTGGCGTTCTCCATTGCCGGTGGCGGCGACACCCTGGCGGCCATCGACAAGTACGGCGTGGCGGCGAATATCTCCTACATTTCCACCGGTGGTGGTGCTTTCCTCGAGTTCGTCGAGGGCAAAGTGCTGCCGGCCGTTGACGTGCTGGAACAGCGCGCCAAGTAATTAAGGAGTGATGGCCATGCTGAAGCCTGTTTCCCTGCTGGTGGTGTCCGTCCTGTTAGGCGCATGCGCCAGCCAGCCGGCACCCTCGGACAACTGGACACGCTGGGTCTGCGACAGTCAGGCCGAAGTGCTTTGGCGCTTTGCCGACAGCAGCCTTGAGTCGGTTGACGTGCGCCTGGGCGGCGGCGATATCGTTTATCGCCTGACTCAGGAACCTGCAGCTTCCGGGGCGTTGTACAGCGACGGCATGCTGTCTTTCCATACCAAGGGCGAAGAAGGGCTGGTGTACTGGACGGCCAACGATGACCTGATCGGCCGTGGCTGCAAGGCACCCTGAAACGACTTGAATACAGGCCGGGTTTGCTCCCGGTCTGAATGACTTGAATAGCGCCTGCCCCTGCGGCAGGCTTGCACGATTAACCCCACCGGGAGAAAGAACACCATGGCACTTATCAGCATGCGCCAGATGCTCGACCACGCCGCCGAATTCGGCTACGGCGTGCCGGCCTTCAACGTCAACAACCTCGAGCAGATGCGCGCGATCATGGAAGCGGCCGACAAGACCGACTCCCCGGTGATCGTCCAGGCGTCCGCTGGCGCCCGTAAATACGCCGGCGCGCCGTTCCTGCGCCACCTGATCCTGGCGGCCATCGAAGAATTCCCGCATATCCCGGTGTGCATGCACCAGGACCACGGCACCAGCCCGGACGTTTGCCAGCGTTCGATCCAGCTGGGCTTCAGCTCGGTGATGATGGACGGCTCGCTGAAAGAAGACGGCAAGACCCCGGCCGACTACGACTACAACGTGCGCGTGACCCAGCAGACCGTGGCGTTTGCCCACGCCTGCGGCGTGTCGGTGGAAGGTGAGCTGGGTTGCCTGGGCAGCCTGGAAACCGGCATGGCCGGCGAAGAAGACGGTGTTGGCGCTGAAGGCGTGCTCGATCACAGCCAGATGCTGACCGATCCGGAAGAAGCCGCTGACTTCGTCAAGCGCACCCAGGTCGATGCCCTGGCCATCGCCATCGGCACCAGCCACGGCGCCTACAAGTTCACCAAGCCGCCGACCGGTGACATCCTCGCCATCGACCGCATCAAGGAAATCCACAAGCGCATCCCCAACACCCACCTGGTGATGCACGGTTCCTCTTCTGTTCCGCAAGAGTGGCTGGCGATCATCAACCAGTACGGCGGCGACATCAAAGAAACCTACGGCGTACCGGTTGAAGAAATCGTCGAAGGCATCAAGTACGGCGTGCGCAAGGTCAATATCGACACCGACCTGCGTCTGGCGTCCACCGGTGCCATGCGCCGCCTGATGGCCGAGAACCCAAGCGAGTTCGACCCGCGCAAATTCTTCGGCGCCACCGTGACCGCCATGCGCGATATCTGCATCGCCCGTTACGAAGCCTTCGGCACCGCCGGCAACGCCTCGAAGATCAAACCGATCTCCCTTGAAGGCATGTTCCAGCGTTATGCCAAGGGTGAATTAGCCGCCAAGGTTAATTAACGCTGTTGTTGTACCGAGAGCCCCGCCGAAGCGGGGCTTTTTGTTATCTGGAGGGTGTAGATGTACAGAACGATCGGGCTGTTGCTGGCATTGGTTCTGTTAGCCGGCTGTGCGGCCCAGCCGCAAGTGAGTGGGCCGATTGCTCCAGCGATTGTGGCGAGCGATCCGCAGCGCTGTGATAGCCGTGCCGAGTGCACCACCAAGGTCTCGCGTACCCTGCTGTTTGTCTACGACTACGCGGCGGTCGGCGCGCCGCTGGTGCAGCGCGATGGACGCTTGCTGTTTACCCCGGCCGATGCCCCTGTCACTGATTGGCCGGCGCTTTATATTCGCCTGGCCGAAGCCGAACACAGCGCCTTTGCCTTTAATGCGCAGTGCCGGGCGCAGGCCTGTCGCCTGACGGCCCCACAGCTACTGCAGATCTACCGCAGCTACCTGGCAGGCAAACCCTGTGCCTTCAGTACGGCGGTGTGCCGTATCGACTAACGCGGCGGTAGGCCGGCGAGAAACGCCAGAATTGCCGCCTGCACCCGTGGCGTGTCCTGCGGCGAGAGGATGTCGCCAGCGAGTACATGGTGCGAGGGATCCTGGGTGTCCTTGAGGGCAATCAGCTGTTTGTGCGGCGAGCCGAAGCGGGCAAAGGCGGCCTCGATGGCAGGGGCGCTGACCACCTGATCGTCCTGCGAATAGAGTGTGAGAATTGGCGTTTTGATTTGCTCCAGCGGCTGCTCACGCACGTATTTCACCAGCGCCATCATCGGCAGCAGCGCCTGCACCGGGTAGCGGTGGCTCCAGTAGCGCGCCTGCTCGGCGTTACGCGGTTGCCACTGATGCTCCGGGCCCAGCAACAGGGGTACAAAGTGCGTGGCCCAGGGCCAGGTGAGTACGGTGGCGGCCGGGTCTTTGGGGGCAAAGTTCGGCGACACCATGACGTAGGCCAGCACCTGCGGGTTATCGCCCTGCAAAGCCAGCCAGGTGGCCAGAGTGGCGCCGGTGGAGGTGCCGATCACCAGCACCTGTTTGCCCAAACGCTGGCCGATCTGCAGGGCCTCCTGACTGTCCTGCAACCAGTCCTGCACGCTGGCCTCGGCCATCGCGGCCTCGCTACGGCCGTGACCGGTGAGGCGGGTGTAGAACAGGTTGGCGCCCAGCTGCTGGGCCAGTCGGTCGCTGAGCGGTGCGGTTTCCTGGCGAGTGGCCGAGTAACCATGCAGGTAGATGATCGCCAAGTCGGTCTGGCGCTTATCCGGATAAGCCCAGACGATGGTCTTTTCCGCGCCGGGGGTGATGTCCGCGTGGCGCGCTTCACTTTCGTTCAGGTAGCGCTCAAGGTCGGCGGGCAACTGGGCAGGCGTCAGTTGCGTGTCAACGGGCGGTACGGGACCGAGGCTGAATACCAAGGCAAGCAGTGCGAGGGTCAGCGCAGCAAGGGGCAGGGCTTTTTTCATCGTGCGGTTCTTGTGTGAGTTGTTGTCGGCAGGATGGCTGTCGGCATTCTGCTACAGCGCCGTGCCTGCTGCCATCGCCCATCTGTGTGCGTGGAAAAACCATGTAAAACACCGACTATCTGCGGCTGCGCAGGCTGGGCCATACTCGGCGCACCCTTTTTCCGGATATTCGCCCGCATGCCAAGCAAACTCCGCACCCTGTTGTACTTTCTAATGGCCGTGCTGCTGGCGAGCGCGCTGGGCAGTGTGCTGCAGACCCAGTTCAACCTGGCCAGTCTGCAGGCCCTTGGCGCGCCGATGTCGTTGAGCGTGCGCCTGCACACTACCGGCCTGGATCTGCTCGGTTTCAGCCCGACTTTCGCGGTGCTGGTGCTGCTCGGTTTCGTCTTTGCCTTGCCCTCTGCCAGCTTGCTGACGCGCAGTTGGCCCGCTGGGCGCTGGCTGTTGTTTGCCCTGGCTGGGGCACTGGCGGTGCTGGCGGCCATGGCATTAGCCAATGCGCTGTTGCCGATGCCGACGCTGATTGGCGCCAACCGCACGCTGGCTGGCACTCTCGGCCTGATGGCCTGCGGCAGCCTGGGGGCGCTGTTGTTCGCCAGCCTGGCGCAGCGCGCGCCGGCAGTTCACGCCTGACTCCATCCACTTCGACCATAAGGCCCGTGCCATGCTGAATACTTCCCGTGCTCTGCTGTTGCTTGGTCTGCTTGGCAGCAGCCTGGCCAGCGCCATGGATTACCGCATCGAAACCGTGACCGAAGGCCTGGAGCATCCCTGGTCCATGGCCTTCTTGCCGGACGGACGGATGCTGGTGACCGAGCGAGTCGGCCGCCTGCGCATCATCGAGCAGGACGGCAGCCTCAATCCGCAGCCGGTCGGTGGCGTACCCGAGGGCTTTGTCGCGGCCCAGGCCGGGCTGATGGAAGTGCTGCTCGACCCTGATTTTGCCAGCAATCAGCAGCTCTACCTGAGCTATGCCTACGGCACTACCCAGGCCAACAACACCCGCCTGAGCAAGGCGCGGCTGGTCGATGGTCAGCTGCAGGACGTGCAGGTGCTGTTCAGCGCGCAGCCGGCCAAGTCCGGTGCCGCGCATTACGGCGGGCGCATGGCCTGGCTGCCAGACAACAGCCTGGTGCTGACCCTGGGCGATGGTTTCGACTGGCGCGAGCAGGCCCAGGACCCGAGCAACCACCTTGGCAAGATCGTGCGCCTCAATCGCGACGGCAGCATTCCCAAGGACAACCCGCTGGTGGGCCAGACCGGCGCGGCCGCAGAGATCTACAGCCTGGGCCACCGCAATGTGCAGGGCATCGTCTATGACGCCGAGTCGCAACGCCTGTACAGCCATGAGCATGGTCCGCGCGGTGGTGACGAGCTGAACCTGATCAAACCCGGCAATAACTACGGCTGGCCGCTGATCACCTACGGCATCGACTACACCGGCGCGCAGATTTCGCCGTACACCGAGCTGCCCGGCCTGCAGCAACCCTTGCTGCACTGGACGCCCTCGGTGGCACCGTCGAGCCTGACCCAGTATCGCGGCGCGTTGTTCCCCGAGTGGCAGGGCGACCTGTTTGCCTCGACCCTGGCCGAACGCAGCGTGCGCCGCATTCGCCTGCAAGACGGCAAGCGGGTCGAGCAGGAAGTGCTGTTTGCAGAGTTGGACGAGCGTATCCGTGATGTTCGCAGCGGCCCGGACGGTGCGTTGTACCTGCTGACTGACAGCGCCGAGGGACGGCTGCTGCGTGTGCTGCCAAAGCAGTAGCTCTGCCGAATGACCTTGAACGCCGCATCCTGACGCGTGCGGCTTGCGGCATAATCCACGGCCTTACTGTGCCCGTGCTGCTTCGACCATGACCCCGCTTAAATACCTGCAAGGCTACCCGGCCCAACTGCAAGACAAGATTCGCCAGCTGATTGCCGAGCAGCGTCTGGGCGATTACCTGGCGCGCTCTTACAGCGGCAAACACGGGATTCAAAGCGACAAGGCGTTGTATGCCTATATCCAGGGTCTCAAGCAGGAGCATTTGCGCAATGCCCCGGCCATCGACAAGGTGCTCTACGACAATCGTCTGGACCTGACCCACCGTGCCCTCGGCCTGCACACGGCAATCTCGCGGGTGCAGGGCGGCAAGCTCAAGGCGAAGAAGGAAATTCGCGTGGCCTCATTGTTCAAGGATGCCGCGCCGGAGTTTCTGCAGATGATCGTGGTGCACGAGTTGGCGCACCTCAAAGAGGCCGAGCACAACAAGGCCTTCTACAAACTCTGCGAGTACATGCTGCCGGGCTATCACCAGCTGGAGTTCGATCTGCGCGTATACCTTACCTGGCGCGAGTTGCCGGGTACGGCCGGTGAATTGTCAGCCCCGCAGCAGTAGATTGAGCTGATCCACCACTTCGGCCCATTCGGCGTCGGCCAACAGCTGTTGCCGGAGAAAGTCGGCCTGCGCCTTGTCCCAGAAGGGCGCATCGGCCAGTCGGCAACTCTCCGGCAAGGGCGAGTGGCGCTTGATAAAGCGCTCGATACTGGTTTGGTCGTGGTCGAGACCCAGTTGCTGGAACAGTGTGGCGAGCGCTGGCGTGTTGGTTTGCATGAAAGTCTCCCCTGAAAGCTAGTGGCGTTAGCTCTTTAGTCGACCGAGAGAATCTCCAACAGTTGCATGCCACTGGCCAGACGCAGAGTCACTTCGTCGCCAATCTGTTTGCCGAGCAGGCTTTGTCCCAGCGGCGCTTGTGGGCCGATCACCTGCACGGCCTGACCATCCTGCTGCAGCTTCATCGCTGCGCCGTCCGGGCCGAGGAACAGGCACTGGCGGTGCTCTTGCTCGTCGCTCAGTTCGATCAGTGCGCCGAGCTGGATGCCCAACTGCGGGTCGAAGCTGCGCAGCACCAGCTGCTTCCAGCTGGCCAGCGTCTGGCGAATGGCGGCGGCGCGGCGGGCCTGCCCGGTGGCCAGATATGAGGCTTCCAGGCCCAGGGTGTCATATTTGTTTTCGGCGATATTTTCTTCATGGGTCGCCGCTTCATAGGCGGTCAGCGCCGCCTGTTGGGCCTGCAGCAGGTCATCTTCGAGGCGGGCGATTACCTGTTGCAGCAGTTCGGTCTTGTTCATGTCAGGCACTTTCTAGGCAGGCGTGCAGGGTAGCGGAAAAGCATTGGGGCGGGCAGCTGACAGCTGGGCTTGTTCAAAGTTGTGTGGGGGCAGCAGGTAGCTGGCAGGCTGGCGCTGAGTGCTTTTAGCGTGGCGTCAGCCAAACTGGGTGCGGTTACGGCCTGCCGCTTTGGCTTGATACATCGCCGCGTCGGCCCGGCGAATCAGGGTTGTGGTGTCGTCTCCGTCATGGCTCAGGGCAATGCCGATACTGGCCGCGACATGCACGGTGTGTTCTTCGAGGGTCATCGGCTGATTCAGGCGGTCGAGCAGGCGTTCGGCAAGCTGCTGCACGGCTTCGGCTGAGTGCACGCTTTCGCAGACCATGACGAATTCATCGCCACCCAAACGTGCCGCTAAATCACTCTCGCGCATGTGCAGGTTGAGGCGCTGGGCAACTTCCGCCAGTACCAGGTCACCAAAGCCATGGCCATATTGGTCGTTGATGGGTTTGAAACCGTCCAGATCAATCAGCATCACGGCCAGTAGCTCCTGGCGGCGCTGGTTGCGGCTTAATGCCTGGGTCAGGTGCTGCTGCAGTGCCGTACGGTTGGCCAGGCCCGTCAGTGGGTCGCGCATGGCTTGCTCGCTAAGGCGCTGGTTGGCCTCCTCAAGTGCCTGGGTGCGTTCGGCTACCCGCTGTTCGAGAACACGTTCGCTGTTTTGCAGGGCAGCCTCGCGCTGCCGTTTCAGTTCATTGAAGCGTGCGGCGAGGGCGAAAGACAGCAGGATCATTTCCAGGCTTGAGCCAATTTGCATGGAATAGAGCGTCAGGAAGTTCGAGGGGATGATGGCGAAATTACGCAGTGCCAGCAGCACGGCGCCGGCCAGCAACATCATCCAGGCCAGGGCAAACAAGCGGGCCCCTGGCACGCGATAGCCGACGCAGACGAAGCTGGTCAGCAGGAGCATGAGCGTGACCGTCAGCCCGGTCAGCGACATGGTCTGCAAGGCGCGCTGCACCGGCAACAACAGGGTGGCTAGAACGGCCAGGGCGGTCGCGAAGCAGAGCACGACCAGTACACGATCCCAGCGCGGTAGCCACTGACGTGTGTCGAGGAAGCTGCGGGCAAATATCGCCGAGAAGAGGGCGGCCAATGTCAGGCTGACGGGCAGCATGCGGTTGCTCCAGGGAGCAGCCTGCGGCCAAAGGTATTGCGCGCCGAGGCCGTTGAGCGACAGTACGCTGAGGGCAAAGGCGCACATAAACAGCACATAGTTGAGAAAGGGCCGCTCGCGTAGGGCGAGAAACAGCAGCAGGTTGTACAGGCCGAGGGCAATCAGCACGCCGCAGTAGATGGCATGCACCATGTAGCCGCGCTGGCTGTGCTGCTCGAAGTCGCTGAGTGACATCAGGCTGCCGTTCAGCGTCATGCTGCCAGCCGAGTCGACGCGCAGGTACAAGGTGCGTTGTTCGCCGGGTTGCAGGGGGATGTCGAATACCGGCGTGCGGTGGCCGACGCTGCGCTGTGAGTAGGGCACGGTATCGCCAGAGCGAGACGTGCGTATGCCGTCTGGCCCGACATCGTACAGGCGCACTTCATCCAGCGAGGGGTAGTCCAGCTCTACGCGCCAGGTTCGTGCATGCGCGGCGTGTGAGCGCAGCTTTAGGCGCAGCCAGACCGACCCGCGGGTGTAGCCGAAGCTGAGGTCCTTGCGATGGCGAAAGTCGGCGTCGGCCTGCTGTACATCGTCCAGAGTCAGTATGCCGGCGGGGTCCGCCAGGTAATCGGCCAGATCATTCAGGTTTTGCGCGGGTGTGTGGTCGTCTAGGCGTATTTCGGCCTGGCTCAGGGGTATTACCAGAAGCAGGCAGAGCGCCAGGAGCAGCCTGCTTAGGCTGATCGGTAGCGATCGATTAGCGATGTTCCTGGCGGTGAGCATAGAGCGACCAGAGTGGTGTGCGTGCGCGGGCATACTGGCAGAAAGCCTGCTCTCAGCGCTAGCCAACAGCAGCAGGTTGTACCGTTGAGCCCGAGGCTAAGCCTCCGGTTGGCGTTTTTGCAGGTGTGAGGCCAGGGTGCGTAATGGTCCGAGCTGGCGGCAGATCAGTGCCAGTTGGGTTTGCACCAGTCGTTGTTGGTCATCCAGGTCATCGCTGAGTGTTTCCAGCTCGCGGGCCAGCTGCTCTTCGGTATCACTGTAAATGGCCACTGTGCGCTCGTCGCTGAGGCAGCTGGCGATCTCGTCCAGGCTGGCGGCCAACTGACTGGCACTGGTCAGCAGCGGGTTGTCGCTGCCACTCAGGCTGGTTTCACCGCGGTGTGCGCCAAGGCCCGAGAGGTAACTCAACAGGGTGTGGGAGAGCACCAGAAAGCGGAAGCCGATATCCGCTTCCTTACGAAAATGCCCCGGCTCCATCAGCATATTGCCCAGGGTGGTCGACAGTGTGGCGTCGGCGTTGTGTGCGTTACGCCGGGCCAGACGATAGGCCAGGTCGTCGCGCTTGCCGCTGGCGTACTGGGCGATGATTTGTTGCAGGTAGCGGCTGTTGCAGCTCAGGGTACTGGCGAGCAGGCGATTCAGACGACGACCCTGCCAGTCCGGCAGAATCAGCAGCACCGCCAGGCCGGCAATCAGGCTGCCGAGCAGGGTGTCGACCAGGCGCGGAATAAACAGCCCGTAGCCATCGCCGATCTGGTTGAAGCAGAACAGCACCAGCAGGGTGATGGCGGCGGTGGCCAGGGTATAGCGGCTGCTGCGCAGGGCAAAGAACACCACCCCGGCAACCACTGCGAACAGCGCCTGCACCAGCGGATTGGGGAACAGGTCAAACAGCGCCCAGCCGATGAGCAGGCCGAGTACCGTGCCGCTGATGCGCTGCACCAGCTTGAGGCGGGTCGCACCGTAGTTCGGCTGGCAGACGAACAGCGTGGTCAGCAAAATCCAGTAGCCCTGGGTCGGGTGAATCCAGTGCAGCATGCCGTACCCGGCGGCCAGCGCCAGTGACAGGCGCAGGGCATGGCGGAACAGCAATGAGGTCGGCGTCAGCTGCAGGCGCAGGCGTTCCCAGACATCCTTGAGTGACTGCGGTTCGCGGTCGAGCAGGCTGCTGTCCTGTTCTTCGGCCAGGGCGTCGGGGTTGCTGGCGTTGCCCAGCAGCGCATCGAGGCTGCGCAGGTTGCCAGCCAGGGCACCGAGCGAGCGCAATAGATGACGCCAGGCCGGGTTGCTCTGTACGCGCAGGTGTTCGAGCGAGTCGTGCAGGTCGGTCAGGGCCTGGCGGCACAGCTCGCGGTACTCGAACGATTGGCGCAGTTCGATGGCCTGGGCCAGGCGCTGACAGGCTTCGCCGTGCAGGCGCAGCAGACGCTGGCAGCGAAACAGCACATCGCTGTGAAAGAACGCTTCGGCCAGCTCGTTGTAGGGGTAGTGCGATGAACTGGCGCGCTCGTGAATGTCCTGGGCGAGAAAGTACAGTTTCAGGTAGCGGCTGACTTTCGGCCCGGGCCGGCCATTGCCGACCCGGTGCAGGATGATTTCCTTGGTCGCATTCAGCGCCGCCACCACTCGACCATTTTGCTTGGCCAGGGCCAGGCGGCGTTCTTCCACATCCAGCTGACGCAGCGGTTCGAACAGCGCCGCCTTGAGCGTGAGGTACTGGCCCAGTTCGCGGAACAACCGCGCCAGGCTGTGCTGCACCGGCTGGTTGGCAAACAGCGCCTGCCACAGCACTGACAACAGGCCATACCAGGCTGCGCCGGCCACCAGCAGCAGCGGCTCCTGCCACAGCCCGGCGGCGCCGCCGCGTTGCTCCACGCCGATCATGCTGTACACCGCGAGAATCAGCGTGGCCGCGCCGAGGGTGGCGTAGCGTTCGCCGAGGGCGCCGAGCATGGTCAGGGCAAAGCTCGACAGCGCCAGGGCGCAGACGAACAGCCAGGGGTAGGGGAACAGGAACTCCACCGCATAGGCCGCTACGCTGAAGCAGCCGAGGGTGACCAGCAGCGCCACCAGACGGCCCTGCCAGCTGTCGTCGGTTTCTGCCAGGGCGCTGGCGATGACCCCGAGAAACAGTGGAATCAGTGCATGCATCCAGCCCTGCGACCAGCACAGCAGCAGTGCGCCGCTGAGGGCGATAAACACCCGCAGGCTGTAGCTGAATTTATCCTGGGCCCAGAGGCGGCGTAGCGAATAAGGTAATGAGCGCGATGGCATGGCCCGGCCTTGAACAAGCGTAACGGCTAGCAGCCTAACGGAGTCTGTGGCGAGTTGGCAGTCATCGCAGGTGTTTCGCGGTTATTTATCCGTTGTCGGGGCTGGGCGCGTGGTGCGAATCTGCACGGCAGCTACGCTGAAATTATCCGCTGTTTGCGTGAGGCATCCGCCGTGCTGTTCACCCCTTTACGTGCTTTGCTCCCGCTGCTGTTCGCTAGCCTGCTGTGCGCACCGCTGACGGCCGAGCCGTTGCGCTTGTTTACCGAAGAGTACCCACCGATCAATTTCAGTGAGAACGGTGAACCGGCGGGTCTGGCCACTGAGGTGGTCAAAGAAATCATGCGCCGTACCGGGCAGAGCGCGCCGATCAGCGTGGTGCCCTGGGCACGCGGATATCAGGAGGCTCTGACCCGCGCCAACACCGGGCTGTTTGTGGCCATGCGCACCCGCGAGCGTGAGCAGTTGTTCAAGTGGGTCGGGCCGATTACCCGCAATGTCACCAGCTTCTACGCGCTGCGCCGCTCCTTTCTCTCGATCAGCCGCGCTGAGGAAGCTCGTGAATACGGTGAAATAGCCGTACCGCGCGATTGGTACAGCCATCAGCGGCTGTTAAGCGATGGCTTCAGTAACCTGACCCCGGTCACCGGTCCGGCGCAGGTGGTGAGCATGCTCAAGCGTGGGCGGGTCAAGCTGATGGTGCTGGACAACCTGAGCATCAATGCGCTGCTGGCCCAGGGCGATATCCAGGCAGATGAGGTACAGCTGCTGTTCAACTATATGCACAGCGACAGCTATATCGCCTTTTCTCAACAAACCGACGATGCGCTGATCAGCCGCTGGCAACGCGAGCTGGACGCGATGAAGCAGGACGGCAGCTTTGCCGCTATCCATCACAAGTGGTTACCGGGCGAGCCGCTGCCGCCGCTTGAGCCGGCCCCGGCCCCTTGAGTCAGACAAACTGCGCAGCGGCGTAGCCCGAGGCCCAGGCCCACTGGAAGTTGAAACCACCCAGATGGCCCGTGACATCCAGCACCTCGCCGACAAAATACAGCCCAGGCGATTTCAGCGACTCCATGGTCTTTGACGATACTTCGCGGGTATCCACACCGCCCAGGGTGACCTCGGCGGTGCGATAGCCCTCGGTGCCAGCTGGCACCAGTTGCCAGTCACCAAGCTGCGCGGCAATCGCCTTGAGTTCGGCGTGGGTGTACTGCTTCAGCGGTTTGGAGGCAAACCAGTTGTCCGCCAGCAGGCCGGCCATCTTCTTGGTAAACAACTCGGCGAGCAGGGTTTTCAACTCGCTGTTGGGCCGCTCGCGTTGCTGCTGCTCCAGCCACTCGGGCAGGTCGATATGCGGCAGCAGGTTGATGCTGATGGCCTCACCCGGCTGCCAGAACGAGGAAATTTGCAGAATCGCCGGGCCACTGAGGCCGCGGTGAGTGAACAGGATGTTTTCCTTGAAACTCTGCCCGTTGCAGCTCACCACACAGTCTTCCACCGAGGTGCCGGACAGCTCAGTGCACAGCGCCTTGAGTTGTGGGTCGGTAATGGTGAACGGCACCAGGCCCGCGCGGGTCGGTAGCAGGGTATGGCCGAACTGCTTGGCGACCTGATAGCCAAAACCGCTGGCGCCGAGGGTTGGAATCGACAGGCCGCCGGTGGCGATCACCAGCGACTCGCAGCGCACTGCGCCGGCGCTGGTTTGCAACTGGTAGCCGCTGTCCAGTTTGCTGATCTCACTGACCGAGCTGTCCAGGCGCAGCGTCACGCCGGCCTCGTCACACTCGCTGAGCAGCAGGCCGAGGATGTCGCTGGCCTTGTTGTCGCAGAACAGTTGGCCGAGCTTCTTCTCGTGGTAGGGCACGCCATGCTTGGCCACCAGGCCGATAAAGTCCCACTGGGTGTAGCGCGCCAGGGCGGATTTGCAGAAGTGCGGGTTTTCCGAGAGAAAGTTGCTCGGCTCGCAGTACATATTGGTGAAATTGCAGCGCCCGCCACCGGACATCAGGATCTTCTTGCCGGCCTTGTTGGCGTGATCGAGCAATAGCACCTGACGCCCGCGCGCGGCAGCGGTCAATGCGCACATAAGCCCGGCAGCACCGGCTCCGATAATCACGACCTGGGGTGTCAGCACTGCAATTTCCTCAACCTGCGACCCGCGCCACTGCGGACGCAAAACAGCGCGCATCTTAACCGCAAGTTGTCGGGTGCGCTTGCGAGCTGGACCTGAGGTCGTAGGCCATTACCTGCATACCGATCTCCAGCAGGTCAGTGTTGAATGGGATGTCACCACAGCTGCGAAAACCAAACCGCGTATAGAAGGCATGTGCCGCGTGATTGCTCCTTAGAACATCCAGCCACAGCAGGTGTTGCTGCCGTGCTGATGCGCACTCACAGATAACTCTTAGTAACTGCTCACCATAGCCTTTGCCGGTCGCGGATTTGAGTAGATAGATCTTCTGCAGCTCTACCCCAACTTTGTTGCCCAGCGGCATGGGACTATTCCAGTTGAGCTTGGCAAAGCCCAAGGGATTGCCGGCATGGTTCTCGGCCAGTAGCCAGAGGTGTTGTTCTGTCGCTGTGAGTGAGCTGATTAGCGTTTCTCTGGAAAAATCGGCTGCAAGAAAGTGCTGCATGCCAGCGGTTGTCCAGATATCACTGAAATGTTCGCGATAGGTTGTGCAGCCAATGCGTTGCAAGGTTTCTAAGTCGCTATGGTTGGCTACTCGAATGCGTAGGGGGTGGTGTAGCGTCATGTGGCAGAACTCCTTTTGTGCCGTATTGGTTGTTGTGTGCACAGAATAGCGTTTGGCCTGTGCGTGGCTAAGGTTCACTGTCAAAAAGCGCTACGGCAGCTAGGATTAGTTTTCTGCTTTCTCTGGAAGCCTGTTGATGAATGGAATGCGTGTTTGCCTGCTGTTGTGGGTGCTCCTGCTGCCCTTGCATGGCAATGCTGCGCAAGCCCTGCGGCTGGTGGCTGACCCCTGGCCGCCGTTCAATGATCAGACGCTGCTCAATAACGGTGTGGCTTCTGACCTGGTGGCCACGGCGCTCAGTCGTGCCGGCTACACCACCAGCTATGCCCAGGTGCCCTGGGAACGTGCGGTGCGCGGGTTGCAGCAGGACACCTACGATGTGCTGATCAACGCTTGGTACACCGATGAGCGGGCCGTCTTCGGTCATTACTCGCAGCCTTATCTGATCAACCGCATCCGTTTTCTGCAGCGCAAGGGTAGCCAGATCAAGTTCACCCAGTTGCCCGACCTGTACCCCTACAGCATTGCCGTGGTGCGCGGTTATGCCTATTCCAGCGAGTTTGATCAGGACAGCCGGCTCACCAAGGTCGGCGTGGTCGGCTTTGAGGTCGGTGCGCGCATGTTGCAGGCGCGGCGGGTGCAGTTGACCCTTGAGGATGAGCTGGTGGCGCGCTATCACCTGAGCCGCAGCCTGGCCGGGATTCGCGATCAGCTGGAGTTTCTGCCGCAGCCGTTAAGCGAGAACGGCCTGCATATTCTGGTCAGCCGTAAACACCCGCAGCACCGGCAGATTGCCGATGCCTTCAACAAGGCGATTGAGGACATGCGCGCCGATGGCAGTTATGCGCAGATCTTTCTGCGCCATGGGCTCTAGAGTCTTCGCTGCTGCATCCTTAGCCAGCGCTGGTCACTGCCAGCAGTTGCGCCCACGGCCCTGGCTCTTGGCCTGATACAGGCGCAGGTCGGCCTGGTGCAGCAGGCTTTCCAGGTCGTCCGGAGCACCGTGGTAGATGCCGGCGCTGAACGACAGCGGCGGTGCGCCAACGGCGTATTTCAGGCTGGCGCAGTAGCTGCGCAACTGGTCGAGGGCGTCGCTGAGGGTGGCGGCGTCCTGCTGGCTGACCATGGCGAACTCTTCACCGCCCAGACGGCCGAGCAGAGCATCGGGGAACACCGCAGAAAATGCCCGGGCAAATGCGATCAGTGCGGCGTCACCGCTGGCGTGGCCGTGTTCGTCGTTGATCCGTTTGAAGAAATCCAGATCGAGCATCGCCACGCTGAGGTCGCGGCCGCCTGAGCGGGCCTGCTGGAACAGTTGCTGGCCGTGCTCGTAGAACGCCCGGCGGTTGTTCAGCCCGGTGAGGGCGTCGAACTGCGCGGCTTGTTTCAGTGCGCGCAGCAGGTCGCGGCGCTCCAGGGTCGACATCACCCGGCAGTTGAGCTCTTCCGGGCAGAAGGGCTTGCGCAGAAAGTCGTCGGCACCGTGTTTGATAAACTTGGCGCTGAGCGAGCCCTTGGTGTCGGCAGACAGGCCGAGAATGATCAGTTCGTGGCGTTTCATCTTCTGCCGCAGCAGCTTGACCAGATCAAAACCACTCAGTCCCGGCATGCTGTGGTCGACCACCAGCAGGTCGATATCCGGCTGCTCCTTGAGGATGCGCAGGGCTTCGTCGCCGTCGCAGGCTTCGAGAATCTGGTAGCGATGCGGGGTCAGCACATGGCGGATGTAGTGGCGGGTGGCCTCGGAGTCCTCGGCGATCAGGATCTTTACCGCACTGTTGCTTTCCAGGCGGTGCAACAGGCGGAAGGCGTATTCGTAGGAGTGCTGGCTTTCCTTGAGTACGTAGTCGACCACGCCCTTGAGCAGCATCTGGTCGCGGCGCTGTTCGTTATAGGTGCCGCTGAGCACGATGCAGGGCAAGTGGTAACTCATCACCACATCGACGATCTCGCCGTCCGGGGCGTCCGGCAGGTTGAGGTCGACGATGGCGGCGAAGAACAGCTCGGCCGAGGTTTCCAGCATCACCTGGGCTTCACCCATGGAGGCGCAGAAGATTGGCTGGAAGCCCGTCTCCTTGCGAAACAGATGTTCGAGAATCTTCAGCACCAGTGGGCTGTCTTCGATCACCAGGATATTGCGCAAGGGGATACTCCTCTGTCGCTGGCCGCATCACTGCGGCCGTCTGTTTAGCTCATGCGGCAACTATAGGGTACGCACGCGCAGCGAACGACCTTTGATCTTGCCTTCATTGAGGCACTTGAGTGCCTGCATGGCGACGACGCGCTCAACGGCTACATAAGCCTGGAAGTCGAAGATAGCGATCTTGCCGACCTGCGCGCCAGGGATGCCGGCTGCACCTGTCAGGGCGCCGAGAATATCGCCGGGGCGCAGTTTGTCTTTGCGCCCGGCGCCGATGCACAGGGTGATCATCGATGGCTGCAACGGCGCGCCGCCCTGGTGTTTCAGGCTGCTCAGCGGATGCCAGTTGAGTGGCGACTTTTGCAGGGTTTCGATGGCCTGGGCGCGATGGCCTTCGGCTGGTGCGACCAGACTCACGGCCAGGCCCTTTTCACCGGCACGTCCGGTGCGGCCGACGCGGTGAATATGAATTTCCGAATCACGCGCCAGTTCGACGTTGATCACCATGTCCAGTGCATCGATATCCAGACCGCGTGCGGCGACGTCGGTGGCCACCAGCACGGACAGGCTGCGGTTGGCGAACATCGCCAGTACCTGATCACGGTCGCGTTGCTCCAGGTCACCATGCAGTGCGGCGGCCGAGATGCCTTTGGCAGTGAGGTGGTCGACCACGTCCTGGCATTGCTGCTTGGTAAAGCAGAAGGCCACGCAGGACTGCGGGCGGAAGCTGTTGAGCAACTTGACCACGGCGTCCAGGCGCTCTTCCGGGGCGATTTCGTAGAAGCGCTGCTCAATCTGCGTGTCGTCGTGCAGGGCCTCGGCCTTGACCTGCTGCGGGTCGCGCATAAAGGCGGCGGCCAGCTGTTTGATCCCGGCCGGGTAGGTGGCGGAGAACAGCAGGGTCTGCCGGCGGCTCGGGGTCTGCCCGATGATGTCGGCGATGCTGTCGTAAAAGCCCATGTCGAGCATGCGATCGGCTTCATCAAGCACCAGGGTGTTGAGGCCGTCGAGTTTCAGCGTGCCCTTGCTCAGGTGCTGCTGAACCCGGCCCGGGGTGCCGACGATGATCTGCGCGCCGTGTTCCAGCGAGCCGATCTGCGGGCCGAACGGCACGCCACCGCACAGGGTGAGGATCTTGATGTTGTCTGCCGAACGGGCCAGGCGGCGCAGTTCCTTAGCCACCTGATCGGCGAGCTCGCGGGTCGGGCAGAGCACCAGCGCCTGGCAGCCGAAGTAGCGCGGGTTGAGCGGGTTGAGCAGGCCGATGCCAAAAGCGGCGGTTTTGCCGCTGCCAGTCTTGGCCTGAGCAATCAGGTCCATGCCCTTGAGCATGACAGGCAGACTCTGCGCCTGAATCGGCGTCATCTCGGCGTAACCGAGGGACTCGAGGTTGGCCAACATGGCGGCGGAAAGCGGCAAAGAGGAGAAAGCGGTTTGAGTCACGGTGCAGGCCTGCTAAACGAAATGGCGTGCAGTGTAACAGGCTGCGCGCGGCGGCCTGTCTTAGAACAGATCGATGGGGTCTACGTCTAACGACCAACGCACCGCGCGGCCACTGGGCATCTGTTCCAGGGCGTGCATCCAGGGATTGAGCAGGCGGTGCAACGGTGCGCGGGCGTTGGCCTGCACCAGCAGTTGCGCGCGATAACGCCCGGCGCGGCGTTCCATTGGCGCGGGCACCGGGCCGAGCAGTTCGATGCCGCTGAGTTTCAGCTCATTCAACAACAACTCGGCTTCAGTGCAGGCGTCGTCGAGAAAGCCTTCGGCCTGGCCAGGTTTGTGCGCTTCGGCGCGCAGCAGCGCGAGGTGGCAGAACGGCGGTAGACCAGCGCTGCGCCGTTCGCTGAGGGCCTGTTCGGCGAAGGCGAAATAGCCCTGTTCGGTCAGCTGCACCAATAAAGGGTGGTCGGCCAAGTGGCTCTGGATAATCACCTTGCCCGGCTCTTCGGCACGTCCGGCGCGCCCGGCCACCTGTACGATCAGCTGGGCCATGCGCTCGCTGGCGCGAAAATCCGCCGAGAACAACCCGCCATCGGCATCGAGAATCGCCACCAGGGTTACGCGCGGGAAGTGGTGCCCCTTGGCGAGCATCTGCGTGCCGACCAGAATGCACGGTTCACCACGCTGCACGGTATTGAACAGGCTGGTCATGGCCTCCTTGCGTGAGGTGCTGTCGCGATCGACACGCAACACCGGTACACCAGGGAAGAGAATCTCCAGGCGTTCTTCGGCGCGTTCGGTGCCAGCACCGACCGGGCGCAGATCGACGGTGTTGCACTTCGGACAGTTGCTCGGCTGGCGCTCGACATGCCCGCAGTGGTGGCAACGCAGCTCGCGCGAGCGCTGATGCACGGTCATGCGGGCGTCGCAGCGCGGGCACTCGGACAACCAGCCGCAGTCGTGGCAGAGCAGGGTCGGGGCGAAACCGCGGCGGTTGAGGAACACCAACACTTGCTGGCCGGCCTGCAGGGTTTGTGCAATGGCCTGCTGCATGGGGCCGGAGATCCCGGAATCCAGTGGCCGGCTTTTCACATCCAGGCGCAGAAAGCGCGGCTGCTTGGCGCCGCCGGCGCGTTCACGCAGGTGCAGCAGGGCATAGCGGCCGTTGTGGGCGTTGTGCAGACTTTCCAGCGAGGGTGTGGCCGAGCCCAGCACGATCGGGATATTTTCCTGATGGGCGCGCACCACCGCTAGATCGCGGGCGTGGTAGCGCAGACCTTCCTGCTGTTTATAGGAGGCGTCGTGTTCTTCATCGATGATGATCAGCCCCGGCCGCTGCATGGGGGTGAACAGCGCCGAGCGGGTGCCGATGATGATGTCGGCCTCGCCATCGCGCGCCGCCAGCCACGCGTCCAGGCGCTCGCGGTCATTCACCGCGGAATGCAGCAGGGCGATGCGTGCGTTGAAGCGCTGCTCGAAGCGCGCCAGCGTTTGCGGGCCGAGGTTGATCTCGGGGATCAGCACCAGGGCCTGCTTGCCGGCCTCCAGGGTTTCGCGGATCAGCTGCAGGTAGACCTCGGTCTTGCCGCTGCCGGTGACCCCGGCGAGAAGAAAGGCGTTAAAGCTGCCGAAACCTGAGCGGATCGCCGCGCTGGCCGTGCGCTGTTCGGCATTCAGCGGCAGTTCCGGTTGCGCCAGCCAGTTGGCGTGGCGCTCGCTTGGCGCATGGCGGCGCACGTCAATCTGTACCAGGCCCTTTTCCAGCAGCAGGTCGAGGCTGTCCTTGTTCAGCTGCAATTTGCTCAGCAGTGCATGGGCAACGCCGTGGGGGTGCTGGGCCAGAGTTTTCAGGGCATCGCGCTGGCGCGGTGCGCGGCTCAGGCGTGGGTCGTCCAGTTGTGCACCGGGCGTGACCGACCAGAAGCGCTGTTGGCGCACTTCCGCCGGCTCGCCCTGGCGCAGCAGCACCGGCAGCGCCCAGCTCAGCGTGTCGCCCAGGCTGTGCTGGTAATACTGCGCGGTCCACAGGCACAGCTTGAACAGTGCGGGCGGCAGCGGCGATTGCGCGTCGAGCAATTGCAGGGCGGGTTTGAGCTTGTCGGCTGGGACTTCGCTGTGTTCGGTCACTTCGATCAGGATGCCGATCATCTCGCGCCGGCCAAACGGCACGCGCAGCCGCGCACCAGGCTGCAAGGCGCTGCGCGGTACACCGGGCGGGGCTCGGTAGTCGAACAGGCGGCGCAGCGGCGAGGGCAAGGCGAGGCGCAGAATCACGTCGGGCACGCAGAGGCTCCAGTGGCAAGGCCGCGATCTTAGCACGCAGGCAAGCGACGGCCGGCCTTGCGTCGCGGCGGTGCTCTGGTATTATCGCCGGCCTATTTCCGTGCGGTACCTGACAATAGTGTCTGGTGGCGGCACGACAGCCCTGAGGAATCATCATGAAAGCCGATATCCACCCGAACTATGTAGCCGTCACCGCCACCTGCAGCTGTGGCAACGTGATCGAAACTCGCTCCACCCTGGCCAAGCCACTGAGCCTGGATGTGTGCAACGAGTGCCACCCGTTCTACACCGGCAAGCAGAAAATGCTGGATACCGGCGGTCGTGTTGATCGCTTCAAGCAGCGTTTCGGCATGTTCGGCGCCAAGCAGTAAGCTTGCGCGCAGCGACGCAGACCCACATGGTTTGCACCTCGCTACTGAAAAAGGCGTCCCTTGTGGGCGCCTTTTTCGTTTTCGGCGTTTATGCCGGCGGCGCGCTGGCGTTCTGCCCGGCGCCGGGCAACCTGCCCAGCGCCAAGGTGCAGCGTGTGGTCGATGGCGACACCTTGCGCCTGGTCGATGGCCGCAATGTGCGCTTGATCGGGCTGAACAGCCCGGAAATGGGCCGCCAGGGCCGCTCTGCCGAGCCTTTCGCCGAGGCAGCACGCAAACGTTTGCAGGCCCTGATAGCGGCCAGCGCTGGCCGAGTCTCGTTGCAGTACGGCCAGCAGGCCAAGGATCACTACGGGCGCACCCTGGCGCACGCCTATGACAGCGGCGGGCGCAATCTGGAGGCGCAGTTGCTCGCCGAGGGTTTGGGTTATCAGGTGGCTGTTGCACCTAATCTTGCACTGGTGCAGTGCCAGCAAGCTGCCGAGCGCAGTGCTAGGCAGGCACGTACCGGGCTCTGGCAGCGTTCTCCGGTGCAAACCGCTGCACAGTTGAAAAGCGGCGGCTTTGCTCTGTTGCAGGGCCGGGTTGAGCGTGTCGAGCGCAATGGCGGCGGCCTGTGGCTGGAAATGGGCGATGCGCTGGTGCTGCATATCGCGCCCCGGGCGCTGGGCAATTTTGACCTGCGCGCCGTCGAAGACCTTGAAGGTCGCCAGGTCGAGGCGCGCGGCTGGGTGATCGACCGCGCCAAACATGGCGGCTTGCGTGCGGGGCAGGCGCGCTGGATGCTGCCATTGACCGATCAGGCCATGTTGGAGGTTCTGCCATGATCCTGCGCGTACTGACGTTCTTTGTGCTGCTGTCGCAACTGGCCGGCTGTGCGGTCAATCCGGCCACTGGCCGCAGCGACTTTGTGATGATGAGCGAGCAGCAGGAACTTGACCTCGGTCGTCGCTACAACCAGCAGATCCTCAAGGAAAATCCGCGCTACGCCGACGAAAAGCTGCAGGCCTATGTGCAGCAGGTGGGTGAGCGGGTGGCGAAGAACAGCCACCGCAACCAGCTGGCCTATCAGTTCACCGTGGTCGATAGCCCGGACATCAACGCTTTTGCCCTGCCTGGGGGCTACATCTATATCCATCGCGGACTGCTGGCCTATCTCAGCTCGGAAGCCGAGCTGGCCGCCGTGCTCGGGCATGAGGTGGGCCACGTCACCGCCCGGCACAGCGTGCAGCAGCAAAGCCAGTCCACTGCCTGGGGCTTGCTCGGGCAGGCGGTGGCAATTGGCACTGGTGTGGGTGCCGCTGCCGATGTCACCAGCGTGCTGGGCGGCGCCGTTGTGCGCGGCTATGGCCGTGACATGGAGCTGGAGGCCGACGGCCTGGGGGCGCAGTACCTCGCGCGTAGCGGTTATGACCCGCTGGCGATGATCGAAGTGGTCAAGGTGCTGAAAAATCAGGAAGACTTCGCTCGTGACCAGGCCGCAGCGCGCGGTGAGGCGCAGCCTGCGGGCGGTTACCACGGGCTGTTTGATACTCATCCGGACAATGATCGGCGTCTGCAGCAGGTGCTGGGCCCGGCGCGGGCCTTGGCCACCGGCCAGCAGGAGGTCAATCGCGAGGCCTTTCTCAAGCGCCTGGAAGGCTTGCCCTTTGGTGATTCGGCCGAAACTGGCGTGCGTCGCGGCCAGCGTTTCTACCATGCCGATTTGAATTTCACCCTGGCGTTCCCCCAAGGCTGGAACCTGGTCAACCGTCCGGATGCGCTGATCGGCCACACCGCGGACCAGCAGGCATTTATTGCCATGACCCTGGATGACAATCCGCAGCAACTGACGCCAGCTGAGCTGTTGCGCCAGCGCGTCGGCGGTCAGCGTCTGGTGGCCGGCGTCGAGTTGCAGCAAGCCGGCCTCAAGGGCTATAGCGCGATAATTCCCGGCAATGCCGCCAAACGCGTGGCGGTTATCCAGCATGGTGCGCAGTCTTACCTGTTCGTCGCTGCGGTGCGTGGACGCGCCTCGCTGGAGTCTCAGGATGAGCAGTTTCTTCGCGTGATCAAAAGCTTCCGGCCGATGACCAGCGCCGAGTACCAGCAGGCCCAGCCGCTGCGCCTGCATATGGTCAAGGTCAAGCCGGGGCAAACCATCGAGGCGCTGGCCAAGGGCAGCACGTTGCCGGGCAATGCGCTACAGACTCTGCGCCTGCTGAATAACCTTTACCCGTCAGGTCAGCCGCGTGCTGGCGACTGGCTGAAGGTCGTGCGCTAGGGCCTGCGTGCGCATACGGACTTGCCAGTCTTGTGCAGCTGTATACAACTTGCGTATCCTCGGCCGCCTGCCTGTTCAACAGCCCAAAGCGGAAATGCCAACATGTCTGATTTGAAAACAGCCGCTCTCGAATATCACGCCCATCCCCGTCCGGGTAAGCTGAGTGTCGAGCTAACCAAGCCCACCGCAACCGCACGCGATCTGTCCCTGGCTTACAGCCCGGGTGTCGCTGAGCCTGTGCGCGAAATCGCGCGTGATCCGGAGCTGGCGTACCGCTATACCGGCAAAGGCAATCTGGTGGCAGTCATTTCTGACGGTACCGCGATTCTCGGCCTGGGCGACCTCGGCCCGCTGGCTTCCAAGCCAGTGATGGAAGGTAAGGGCGTGTTGTTCAAGCGCTTTGCCGGTATCGACGTATTCGACATCGAAGTCGAGTCCGAAAGCCCGCAGGCCTTTATCGACACCGTACGCCGCATCTCGATCACCTTTGGTGGCATCAACCTGGAAGACATCAAGGCACCTGAGTGCTTTGAGATTGAACGCACGCTGATCGAACAGTGCGATATTCCAGTATTCCACGATGACCAGCACGGCACCGCTATCGTGACTGCGGCCGGCATGCTCAATGCCCTGGAAATCGCCGGCAAGACCCTGCCGGAAGCCAAAATTGTCTGCCTGGGCGCTGGCGCTGCCGCCATCTCTTGCATGAAGTTGCTGGTGAGCATGGGTGCCAAGGTCGAGAACATTTACATGATCGACCGCAAGGGCGTGATCCACGCTGGTCGTGACGATCTGAACCAGTACAAGGCGGTGTTTGCCAGCGAAACCAGCAAGCGCACCCTATCCGATGCACTGGATGGTGCGGACGTGTTTGTCGGTCTGTCCGGTGCCAACCTGTTGGCCCCTGAAGACCTCAAGCGCATGGCGGCCAACCCGATCGTGTTCGCCTGCTCCAACCCGGACCCGGAAATCAAGCCGGAGCTGGCGCGTGAAGTGCGCAGCGATGTGATCATGGCTACCGGTCGTTCCGACTACCCGAACCAGGTCAACAACGTGCTCGGCTTCCCGTTCATCTTCCGTGGTGCGCTGGACGTTCGCGCGACTCGCATCAACGAAGAAATGAAGATCGCCGCTGCCCTGGCGCTGCGTGATCTGGCCAAGCTGCCGGTGCCGCAGGAAGTCTGCGACGCCTATGGTGGTATCGCTCTGTCGTTCGGTCGTGAGTACATCATTCCGAAGCCGATGGATCCTCGTCTGATCACCGTGGTCTGTGATGCGGTGGCCAAGGCGGCTATCGAGAGCGGTGTGGCGACGCTGCCCTATCCCAAGCACTACCCGCTGCAGTCGGTCAACGACGTGTTCAACGGCTAAACCTGCAAGCAATAAAAAACCCGCTACGGCGGGTTTTTTATTGCTTGCTTATCCATCTGAGCACTGGCACCAACCTGTGCCAGTGGCGGCTTAGAACAGGTCGAGCGGAGCTGCCTCATCGGCTGGCAGTGGGCTGCCAGGGATGCTCATACCCGGATCGAATTCTCCCAACGGCGGTGGCGAGTCTTCGCTCTTGAACAACTCGAAGTAGGCATCCGGTGTGTCTGGTGTAGCGGCGCGCCCGCTGTGAGGGTCAACGCGCAGGGTCAACAGCCCTTCGGGCTCGGGCAGCAGGTGGCTGGGTTTATCCTTCAGGGCTGCGCCCATGTAACTTATCCAGATGGGCAGTGCCACGGTGCCGCCGTATTCATTGCGGCCAAGGCTTTCCGGCTGATCGAAACCAGCCCAGACAGTGGTGATGTAGTCGGCGTTGTAGCCAGAGAACCAGCTGTCCTTCGACTCGTTGGTGGTGCCGGTTTTCCCTGCCAGGTCATCCCGGCCCATGGCCATTGCACGGCGGCCGGTTCCGCGCTTGATCACGTCCTGCAGCATGCTGGTCATGATGTAGGCGGTACGACCATCAATGATCTGCTCGGCGAGGATCGGCTCTGCCGGCAAGGGCTGATCACCCACAATCAGTGTGGTGCTGCGCTGCTGGGCGAGCTGTTCAATACCAGCAGGGGTTTGTGCCGGGTTGGCGTTGAACAGTTGCTTGCCGTTACGGTCTTCGATGCGTTCGATCAGGTAGGGCTCAATCTTGTAGCCGCCGTTGGCGAAGGTGCTCCAGCCTTCGGCGATCTCCATCGGCGTTAGACTTGCAGTGCCCAGGGCCAGGGACAGATTGGGCGGCAGGTCCTTGCGCTCAAATCCGAAGCGTTCGATATAGCTCAATGTGCTGTTGATGCCGAGATCTTGCAGCAGGCGGATCGAAACCAGATTGCGCGAGCGATACAGTGCTTCACGCAGGCGAATCGGGCCGAGGAAGGTGTTGTTGTCATTTTTCGGCCGCCAGACCTGCGACAACGCATCGTCGGCAAATACTATCGGGGCGTCATTCACCAGCGTCGCGGCGGTGTAGCCCTTGTCCAGAGCGGCGCTGTAGACGAAGGGTTTGAAGCTCGAGCCTGGCTGACGTTTGGCCTGGGCCGCGCGGTTGTAGTTGCTCTGCTCGAAAGAGAAGCCGCCGACCAGGGCGCGAATGGCACCATTGTTCGGGTCAAGTGATACCAGGGCGCTCTGTGCTGCCGGTAGCTGCACAAAGCGTAAGCTGCCGTCGTCCTGACGCTGTACGCGGATCAGGTCACCAATCTGGCTGACATCCGCTGGCTGCTGCGGGCGTGGGCCGAGGCTGTTGGTATTGAGGAAGGGGCGCGCCCACTTCATGCTGTCCCAGGCTACAGCCTGTTCTTCGCCGCTGCGTAGCAACACCAGAATGCCGCTTTTTTCCACGCTGGTGACGATGGCCGGCTCCAGGCCGCCAAGGGACGTCTGTTTGCTCAGCTCGCTGAGCCAGTTTTCCTTGGTCATGCCCGGCAGGCGACTTTCCGGGCCGCGGTAGCCATGGCGCTGGTCGTAGGTGATCAAGCCTTCGCGCACAGCGCTGTTGGCGGCGATTTGCAGATCACTGGGCACTGTAGTGGTGACGTTGAAGCCTTCGGTATAGGCCTCGCTGCCATACCGACCGACCATCTCGGCGCGGGCCATCTCGGCAATATAAGGTGCAACCAGTTCCGGGGCTGGAACGTGGTAACTGACGTTGATCGGTTCTGCCAGGGCTTCGTCGTAGCGCTGTTTGTCGATCCGGCCAAGGCTGTACATGCGTCCGAGAATCCAGTCGCGGCGTTCGAGTGCACGCGTCGGGTTGACCAGCGGGTTGAAGCGCGAGGGTGCCTTGGGCAGGCCGGCAATCATGGCCATCTGCGCCAGGCTGGTGTCGCGGATCGACTTGCCGTAATAGACCTGGGCAGCCGCTTCGATACCGTAAGCACGGTTCCCCAGGTAAATCTTGTTCACATAAAGTTCAAGAATTTCGTTCTTACTGAGTTCCCGTTCAATTTGCAGTGCTAGAAGTATCTCGTTGATCTTGCGAGAGAAACTTCGCTCGCTAGTGAGAAAGAAGTTCTTGGCCACCTGCATAGTGATGGTGCTGCCACCGGTTTGGATCTGCCCGCTTTTCACGATTTGCGTTGCAGCGCGCATCAGGCTGGTAAGGTCAACGCCATAATGGTTGGCAAAGTTGTCGTCTTCGGCGGCGAGCAGTGCGCTGATGAAGTCTTGAGGGATGTCGGCAAAGGCGATAGGCGAACGGCGCATTTCGCCAAATTCTGCGATCAGCTTGGCGTCGCTGCTGTAGACCCGCAGCGGGATCTGCAACTGGATGCTGCGCAAAGATTCGACGGATGGAAGGCTAGGGCTAAGATAGAGGAAGGCCCCGCTGAAACTGAGTACCAAGCCACAAAAAACGGCGAGGCAGGACCAGCAGAAAAAACGCAAAAGACGCATCAAGATTTTTGGATTTCCAGATAAAAGAACGAGTTAAGCCGAACACAAGGTTAAAAGAGAAAAACTGATCACATTATAAGCGGTTTTTTTGCTGGGTAGCCATTTGCGCTTCTGTCAAGACTGTTATTTAATGTGAAAAAACATAAATAGTCCGTAAGTCGCGGATGCCAATAGGAAATCGGTCGTGCTAGGGCTCTTCAATAAGAAAGCGAATACGCTACTCGGGATCGATATCAGTTCGACCTCCGTCAAGCTCCTCGAATTGAGCCGCTCCGGAAGCCGCTACAAGGTAGAGGCTTACGCAGTCGAGCCGCTCCCCCCTAATGCTGTGGTCGAAAAGAACATCGCCGAGTTGGAAGGGGTGGGGCAGGCCCTTTCGCGCGTTTTGGCAAAAGCTAAAAGCGGTGTGAAGACAGCCGCAGTGGCGGTTGCTGGCTCTGCTGTGATCACTAAGACCATCGAGATGGAAGCAGGCCTTTCGGACGATGAGCTGGAAAACCAGCTGAAAATCGAGGCCGATCAGTACATCCCCTATCCGCTTGAAGAAGTTGCAATCGACTTTGAGGTGCAAGGTGCATCGCCGCGCAATGCTGAGCGCGTCGAAGTGCTGCTTGCAGCGTGCCGCAAGGAAAACGTCGAAGTGCGTGAAGCGGCTTTGGCGCTGGCCGGTTTGACCGCCAAGGTTGTCGACGTTGAGGCCTATGCCCTTGAGCGTGCTTACGGCCTGTTGATCGAGCAGCTTGGCGGTGGTCGCGATGAGCTGACAGTCGCGGTCGTCGATATCGGCGCCACCATGACCACTTTGAGTGTGCTGCACAACGGTCGCACCATCTATACCCGCGAACAGTTGTTTGGTGGCAAGCAACTCACCGAAGAGATTCAGCGGCGCTATGGCCTTTCCGTAGAAGAGGCTGGCCTAGCCAAGAAGCAGGGCGGCCTGCCTGACGACTACGAAAGTGAAGTGCTGCAGCCATTCAAAGAAGCTGTCGTGCAGCAGGTTGCTCGTTCGCTGCAATTCTTCTTTGCTGCTGGCCAGTTCAATGATGTGGATTACATCCTGCTGGCGGGCGGTACCGCGTCAATTCCAGATCTAGATCGCCTGATTCAGCAGAAAATCGGCACCCAGACATTGGTTGCCAATCCCTTCGCTGAAATGGCGCTGAGCGGCAAGGTTAACGCAGGAGCGCTCGCCAGCGATGCGCCAGCCTTGATGATTGCCTGCGGTCTGGCGATGAGGAGTTTTGACTAATGGCGCGGATTAACCTACTCCCTTGGCGCGAGCAGCTGCGTGAAGAGCGTAAGCAGCGATTTCTTGTAACGCTTGCAGGGGTTTTTATTGTTGCGGCGGGTGCTGTTTTTTTGGGCGATCAATACCTCAGCGGTGCGATTGAGCAGCAAGATGCGCGAAATGAGTTTGTGCGCAAAGAGATTGCTGTTCTAGATGCGCGCATAAAGGAAATTAGTGAGCTTAAAACGCGTCGTCAGCAGTTGCTCGAGCGTATGAAGATTATTCAAGACCTTCAAGGTAATCGCCCAATTATTGGTCGTGTTTTTGATCAGTTGGTTAGAACGCTTCCAGATGGTGTGTATTTTACCGGTATAAAAATGACTGGTAAAAGCATTGCCATCATAGGTGCTGCTGAGTCGAACAATCGGGTTTCTAGCTTGATGCGCAGCTTAGATGCCTCTGAGTGGTTAACAGCGCCCAATCTCACAGGGGTTAAATCTGTTACAGCTGGTGCGGTTGATCAAGCTAATGTGTTCCAACTGACGGTTCAGCAGACTCAGCCGGATTTGGCTGTTGAGGGGGGCAAGCAATGAGCCTTAATGACTCTTTGGAGAGCTTGCGTAAGATTGATCTAAATGATCTTGATTTTAATAACGTTGGGTCTTGGCCAGCTGCTGTAAAGTTCATGGCCGGTATCGTTCTTTTTTCGGCGGTTCTGGCTTTTGGTTACAACTTTCATCTGAAAGACTTGCAGGCTCAACTAGAAAGCAAGCAGGTTGAAGAAACCACGCTCAAAGAGCAGTTTACGAGCAAGGCTTTTCAAGCAGCAAATCTGGATGCCTATAAAGAACAAATGCAAGAAATGGAAGTTTCCTTTGGCGCTCTGTTAAAGCAGCTACCTAGTGATACAGAGGTTCCTGGTTTACTCGAAGATATTACTCGCACCGGGTTGGGTAGCGGTCTTGAATTTGAGGAGATCAAGCTTTTGCCTGAGGCGGCTCAGCAATTTTATATCGAGTTGCCTATACAAATTACTGTTGTTGGCTCGTATCATGACCTGGCAACTTTTGTTAGTGGTGTTGCGAGTCTGCCAAGAATTGTAACCTTGCATGATTTTGATTTGATTTCCGCTGGGGGTGGTAGTTATTCCCAGCTTAGGATGAGTATATTGGCTAAAACTTATCGGTATAATGATAAGGGGGGGCAGCCATGAGGATTTCTTTTGGTGGATTGGTTCTTTCTTTCATGCTTCTTGCTGGGTGCGGTCTTGGTGGGGATTTTTCTGATCTCCAGAGCTATATGGATGAAGTGCGTGCTCGCCCTAAGGGTGAGATTGAGCCGTTACCAAAATTCCTGCCATATGAAAGCTTTGCTTACAGTGCAGCCTCGCTACGAAGTCCATTTCAGCCGCCTATAAAATTAGAGGTTAATAGTAGGCAGAAGGGAAGTCAGGATATAAAACCTGATGAGGCTCGAGCGAAACAGTTTCTCGAGGGCTTCAATATAGAAACTTTCGTCATGGTTGGTACTCTTGCTAACGAGTCTGGAGCCTTTGCGCTAATTGACGGTGCAGGTGGTGTTCATCGTGTGAAAGTTGGTGATTATTTGGGGCGCAATCATGGGCGCATACTTGCTATCGAAGAGTCCAAGATTGATGTTGTAGAGATTGTTCCGGATGGTGAGGGTGGCTGGTTAGAGCGTCCGCGAACTTTGTCCCTTAAAGAGCGCTCTTGAAATTAGGGCGGGATAAATATGAAAAAGAACAACCAATCTGCTCGGCGGAATATGACAATGAAAAATTCCATTCCATCGATAGGGCTCTCGCTGCTTGCCGTGCTTCTGTCGCCCTCACTTATGGCTGCTAATTTACAGGCGCTTGATGTCGCTGCTTTGCCTGGTGATCGAGTTGAGTTGAAGCTTTCGTTTGATGAGCCTGTACTGGCTCCTCGCGGTTACACGATTGAGCAGCCAGCACGTATTGCTCTCGACTTACCTGGTGTCTCAAACAAACTTGGTGCTAAAAATCGTGAATTGGGCGTTGGTAATGCGCGCAGTGTAACTGTTGTTGAGGCTAAGGATCGAACTCGTTTAATTATTAATTTGACGAATCTCGTCCCGTATCAGACTCGAGCTGATGGTAATAACCTATATGTAACTGTTGGTGACGGTGGGGCGGTACTAGCGCCGTCAGTGAGTAGTCAGCCAGTAGCTGCAGCTATCACGCCGTCAGTCAAACAATATACGCCTAAGTCTAGGGAGATTGGTGGTATTGATTTCCAGCGTGGGGAGCTTGGCGAAGGCAACATAGTCATTAGTTTGTCTGATGCTTCCGTTACTCCTGACATACAGGATCAGGGTGGCAAAATTCGGCTGGACTTCTCTAGGACTAACCTTCCTGACGCTCTTCGGGTGAAGTTGGATGTCAAGGATTTTGCAACTCCGGTTCAATTTGTCACTGCCTCGGGTACGGGTGACAAGGCGAGTGTCCTCATTGAGCCTGTCGGTGTTTATGACTATTTGGCGTATCAAACAGATAATAAATTGACGATTAGTGTGAAGCCACTTACGCAGGTTGAGGCTGAAAAGCGCAAGGCAGACAGCTTTGCATACTCCGGGGAGAAACTTTCCCTGAATTTTCAAGATATTGATGTTCGTTCTGTTCTTCAATTAATTGCTGATTTTACAGATTTGAACCTTGTCGCTAGCGATACTGTGGCCGGAAACATAACCCTTCGCCTTCAGAATGTACCGTGGGACCAGGCTTTAGATCTTGTTCTCAAAACTAAAGGTCTGGATAAGCGCAAGATTGGTAATGTCTTACTTGTTGCTCCGGCGGATGAAATTGCTGCGCGTGAGCGTCAAGAACTTGAATCTCAGAAGCAGATTGCTGAGTTGGCTCCTTTGCGTCGTGAATTGATTCAGGTTAATTATGCAAAAGCATCTGATATGGCGCAGCTCTTCCAATCAGTAACTAGTGCGGACGGTTCTGCCGATTCGCGTGGCTCAGTGACTGTGGATGACAGAACTAACAGCATAATTGCTTATCAGACCCAGGAGCGTCTTGATGAGCTGCGACGTATTGTGGCGCAGTTAGACGTTGCTGTTCGCCAAGTTATGATTGAAGCGCGGATCGTTGAAGCGAATGTTGATTACGATAAGGCGCTTGGTGTCAACTGGCGTGGTGCGCGAGTAGGAGATAACAATTTTGTTGTGGGGGGCAGCGGTGGTAATCGAACCGGGGCGCCAGGCTATGGTCAGAATGCGGGGGTTCAAAATCCAACAACTTCATTAGGTAATTTTGTTGATATGGGAGTTGTTGGGAGAACATCAGGTATCGGTATCGGTTTCATTACGGATAACGCGATCCTTGACTTGGAACTCTCGGCTATGGAGAAAACAGGTAATGGTGAGGTCGTTTCGCAGCCAAAAGTTGTCACATCTGACAAAGAAACTGCCAAGATTTTGAAGGGCTCAGAGATTCCGTATCAAGAAGCTAGCTCTAGTGGCGCAAGTACAACATCTTTCAAAGAGGCTGCATTGTCTTTGGAGGTGACTCCGCAGATTACGCCTGATAATCGCATCATTATGGAAGTTAAGGTTACGAAGGATGCTCCGGATTTTGGGCGTGCAGTTAATGGGGTTCCACCCATTAATAAGAACGAGGTGAATGCTAAGGTTCTTGTCAATGACGGTGAAACAATAGTAATTGGCGGTGTTTTCTCTAACACGCAGACAAAAACTGTAGACAAGGTTCCGTTTTTGGGGGATCTGCCTTATTTAGGTCGTCTGTTTAAGCGTGATGTTGTTCAGGATAATAAGTCCGAGCTGTTGATCTTCCTCACTCCACGCATCATGAACAACCAGGCCGTCGCGGTGAGTCGTTGATTCAGTGCGAAATTTGATCCTTGTAGGCCCGATGGGGGCTGGTAAAAGCACCATCGGGCGTTTGCTAGCTAAAGAGTTGCGGTTGCCGTTCAAAGACTCAGATAAAGAGATTGAGCAGCGCACCGGCGCGGACATCCCCTGGATCTTCGATGTTGAAGGTGAGCAGGGTTTTCGCGAGCGTGAGCAGGCGGTGATCGCAGATCTTTGTGATGCGGGCGATATGGTGTTGGCGACAGGTGGTGGTGCGGTTATGCGCGCTGAAAACCGTGACGCCCTTAAGCGCGGTGGTCATGTGGTTTATTTGCATGCTTCTGTTGAGCAGCAGGTGGACCGTACTTCTAGAGATCGCAATCGGCCGTTGTTGCGGGCGGCAGATCCGGGCAAGGTTTTGGCAGACCTGCTTGCGATTCGTGACCCGCTTTATCGTGAGATTGCCGATATCGTGGTGGAAACCGACGAGCGTCCGCCTCGTCTGGTGGTGCAAGAGATCCTAGAGCGTCTTGAGGCGCTTTCTCCCCGTTAAAGCGCAGGCTGAACTGCGCTATCCTAGGCCCCTTTGTAACCTGGGGGCTTTATGCAGACTCTTCATGTCGATCTTGGTGAACGCAGCTACCCGATCTATATCGGTGCCGAGCTGTTAGCGCGTGTGGATTTGCTGGCTGCCCATATAGTGGGGCGGCAAGTCGCAATCGTGACCAATGAGACAGTCGCTCCTCTTTATCTGGCTGCGCTTGAGCGGTTGCTCGCGGGCTATACCGTTACCTCGGTGATTCTTCCTGATGGTGAAAGCTACAAAACTTGGGAAACCCTGCAGCTGATTTTTGATGGCTTGCTGGGTGCGCGGCATGATCGGCGCACAACGGTGATTGCCTTGGGCGGCGGTGTAATTGGTGATATGGCGGGTTTTGCTGCTGCCTGTTATCAGCGAGGCGTAAATTTTATCCAAGTGCCAACAACGCTGCTGTCGCAGGTAGATTCATCCGTTGGCGGCAAAACCGGTATCAACCACCCGCTGGGTAAGAACATGGTCGGGGCGTTTCACCAGCCGCAAGCTGTGTTGATTGATACGGGCACGTTGGTTACGTTGCCGGCTCGTGAGTTGTCTGCTGGTCTTGCCGAAGTAATCAAGTACGGCCTGATATGTGACGAGCCTTTTCTGTCATGGCTCGAGGAACATATGCCTGCGCTGCGGGCGCTTGATCCGCAGGCGTTGACCGCTGCAATTGCTCGCTCCTGTGCGGCCAAAGCACGTGTGGTGGCGGCCGATGAGCGTGAGTCCGGGGTGCGCGCCACCTTGAACCTCGGGCATACCTTCGGTCATGCCATAGAAACGCATCAGGGGTACGGTGTCTGGCTGCATGGTGAGGCGGTTGCTGCTGGCACGGTCATGGCGTTGGATATGTCTGAGCGCTTGGGCTGGATTACGGCTGCAGCGCGTGAGCGTGCGGTGCGTTTATTTGTCGCGGCGGGTTTGCCTGTGGTGCCGCCGCAAGATATGACGGCCGAGGATTTTATGGAGCATATGGCGGTCGACAAGAAAGTCCTTGATGGCAAGTTGCGTCTGGTGTTGTTGCGCGGCTTGGGCGAGGCGGTGGTAACCGGTGATTTTCCCCGGGAAATTTTGAATGCCACGCTGAGCGCAGATTATGCGGCGCAGCTGGCTCAGCTTAAAAACTAACGAGTGGCCCATGACAAGTTTGCATGCTGACGAGGCGTTTCTCGATCACTACCAGTTCACCCATGACCCCTTCGCATCCCGGGTGCCAGGGTTCAAATTCTTTCCGGCGCAGCGCAAGCCGGTATTGGGGCAGCTGCATCACCTGGCGCGATACAGTCAGTTGTTGTTGGTGGTCAGTGGTCCGGACGGCAGTGGTAAGACGCTGCTGCGTCAGGCATTGGTTGCGAGCACTAACAAGCAGGCCGTGCAGAGTGTTGTGGTTTCTGCGAAAGGCGCTTCTGATCCTGCGAGCATTCTGCGTCAGGTTGCTCAGGGCTTGCAGGTGCAGCGTCCGGAGTTGCCGGCGATTTTGGCCCAGGTCGGGCAGTTGGCGCTGACTGGGCAGGAAGTCTATGTGCTGGTTGATGATGCCGAGGATCTCAGTGACGCCGCGTTGACCAGCCTGCTGACTCTGGCAGGTGGCAATGCCGAGGGGCGTCCTCACGTTTTCCTGTTTGCCGAGTCGCAGCTGTTGCCGCGCCTTGAGCAGGTTGCGGCAGGCGATGAATGTTTCCATGTCATTGAGTTGCAGCCCTATAGCGAAGACGAGACCCGTGAGTACATGGCGCAGCGTCTGGAAGGGGCTGGACAGGGTATTGAAGTCTTCAGTGATGATCAGGTCGCCGACATTCATGAGCAGTCCGCCGGCTGGCCGGGTGCGATCAACCAGGTTGCTCGCGAAACGCTGGTGGATTCAATGTTGGCGCGGCGCGGTGCAGCGGGTCGTGGAGGGTTTGCCTTTAGTCTGCCGCGCAAGCATCTATTGGCGCTGTGCGTCGTCGCTGTGGGTGTTCTCGCTGCGTGGTTTATGCAGGGGCGTGTAGCTGAAGATGTTGAGGCGCCAGTGATTGCACAGTTGCCGCTGGGTGGCGACGCTGCGCCGCCTGCTGTGGTGGCGGGCGGGGCAACACCTGCTGCGCCTGCGGTTGCACCTGCTATTCAGTTCGAGGGTGCCAACCAGCCGTTGCCGCTGCCTTTGGTGGGTGAAGCGCAGCCGGTCATTCGTGAGCCTCTGGCTCAGGCTGCTGGGTTGAGTGGTGCGGAAGAGGCTGATGTTGCAGGGGTGCCATCTACTCCTGAGTTGGTTGCTGAGGCAGCGCCAGTGCGCCCTGCAGCGATTCCGGGTTTGCCAGCTACGCCGGTTGCGCCTGCTGTCACTGAGCCTGTCAAGGTTGCGCCTCCGGTTGCTCCAGTGGTGAAGCCTGCTGCGCCTGTGGTTGCCACTGCGCCGGTTGCAAAACCGCAGGTGTCGACCCCTCCTGCCAAGCCGGCGACTTCATCTGTTGGTGGCGACTGGTATTCGGCTCAGGCGGGTTCGCGTTTTACCCTGCAGATACTCGGTGCTCGTCTGGAAAGTGGTGCGCAGGCTTTTGTAAAAGCCCATGGTGCGGATTACCACTATTTCAAGAAGCAGCATCAGGGCAAGCCGCTCTACGTGGTGACCTATGGTAGCTTTGCAACCCGTGAAGCGGCTCAGGCGGCCTTGCGCACTCTGCCTGCCAAGGTTCAGGCAGGTAAACCATGGCCGCGCAACTTTGCCGGCATTCAGCAAGAGATTGCCCAGGCGCGCTAGCTGATACACTTCGGCGCTTGTGCTGACCGGTCGGTCGCTACCACGACCTTCCGGTCTTATCCTTCGTTTTCGCGACATATGTTTTCAAGGCTTCGTCACTAAGATTTGTGACGGCCTAGGTGGGTATGTACAATGACCACCCTTTCGCCTGCGCAAAGCTGGGGCTTAGTCCTGCGCGTATGGTAAGTGGTTGAATTAGAAAGTAATTGCCTTGTGATAGGCCGTCTGGTGAGAGTCCCTATGAAAGCAGGTTTGTACCGTCCTGATGAGTTCAAGGATAACTGCGGCTTCGGCCTTATCGCCCATATGCAGGGTGAGGCTAGCCATCACCTGCTGCAGACTGCGATTGAAGCCCTGACATGCATGACCCACCGTGGCGGGATCAACGCCGACGGTAAGACCGGCGACGGTTGCGGTTTGCTGATTCAGAAGCCTGATGCTTTCCTGCGTGCCATGGCCCAGCAGCACTTTGCCGTCGAACTGCCCAAGCAGTACGCCGTCGGCATGGTGTTCCTCAACCAGGATCCGGTGAAAGCCGAAGCGGCCCGCGAAAACATGAATCGCGAGATTCTCGCGGCCGGCCTGAACCTGGTCGGCTGGCGCAAAGTGCCAATCGACACCAGCGTACTCGGCCGTCTGGCGCTTGAGCGCCTGCCGCAGATCGAGCAGGTGTTTATCGGTGGTGAAGGCCTGTCCGATCAGGAATTCGCGATCAAGCTGTTCAGCGCACGTCGTCGTTCCTCGGTGGCTAACGCCGCTGACAGCGATCACTACATCTGCAGCTTTTCGCACAAGACCATCATCTACAAAGGCCTGATGATGCCGGCCGACCTGCAGCAGTTCTACCCGGATCTGGGTGACGAGCGCCTGCAGACCGCCATTTGCGTATTCCACCAGCGCTTCTCCACCAACACTCTGCCGAAGTGGCCGCTGGCTCAGCCGTTCCGCTTCCTCGCGCACAACGGTGAAATCAACACCATCACCGGTAACCGCAATTGGGCGCAGGCTCGTCGCCTGAAGTTCGCCAACGACCAGATCTTCGATTTGGAAGAGCTTGGCCCGCTGGTTAACCGCGTGGGTTCCGACTCCTCGAGCATGGACAACATGCTTGAGCTGATGGTCACCGGCGGCATCGACCTGTTCCGTGGCGTGCGCATGATCATTCCGCCAGCCTGGCAGAACGTCGAAACCATGGACGCCGACCTGCGTGCGTTCTACGAATACAACTCCATGCATATGGAGCCTTGGGATGGTCCGGCCGGTGTGGTGCTCACCGATGGCCGCCATGCCGTGTGCCTGCTCGACCGTAACGGTCTGCGTCCGGCGCGCTGGGTCACCACCAAGAATGGTTACATCACCCTGGCCTCGGAAATCGGCGTGTGGAATTACGCACCCGAAGACGTCGTGGCCAAGGGCCGCGTAGGCCCAGGGCAGATTCTCGCAGTGGACACCGAAACCGGGCAGATCCTCGGCAGCGACGACATCGATAACCGCCTGAAGTCGCGTCATCCCTACAAGCAGTGGATGCGCAAGAGTGCCCAGCGCATTCAGGCCACCCTGGAAGACCGTGACCACGGTTCGGCGTTCTACGACGTCGACCAGCTCAAGCAGTACATGAAGATGTACCAGGTCACCTTCGAGGAGCGTGATCAGGTGCTGCGTCCGTTGGGCGAACAGGGCCAGGAAGCGGTCGGCTCCATGGGCGACGACACGCCGATGGCTGTGCTTAGCCAGCGCGTGCGCTCGCCGTATGACTACTTCCGTCAGCAGTTCGCCCAGGTTACCAACCCGCCGATCGACCCGCTGCGTGAAGCCATCGTCATGTCGCTGGAGATCTGCCTCGGTGCCGAGCGCAACATCTTCGAAGAGTCGCCTGAGCACGCTGCACGGGTGATTCTCAGCAGCCCGGTGATCTCGCCGGCCAAATGGCGTGCGCTAATGAACCTGGATCGCCCGGGCTTCGAGCGTCACCTGATCGACATGAACTACGACGAGTCGATTGGCCTGGAAGCGGCTGTACGCAATATGGCTGATCAGGCCGAAGAAGCGGTGCGTGCCGGTAAGGTACTGCTGGTTCTGTCCGACCGCCACATTGCTCCTGGCAAGTTGCCGGCCCACGCTTCGCTGGTGACCGGTGCGATTCACCATCGCCTGACCGAAAAAGGCCTGCGCTGCGACTGCAACATCCTGGTCGAAACCGCGACTGCTCGTGATCCGCATCACTACGCGGTGCTGTTGGGCTTCGGCGCCTCAGCGGTGTATCCGTTCCTCGCGTATGAAGTGCTGGGCGACCTGATTCGTACCGGCGAAGTGCTGGGCGATCTGTATGAAGTGTTCAAGCACTACCGCAAAGGCATTTCCAAAGGCCTGCTGAAGATCCTGTCGAAGATGGGTATCTCCACCGTGGCTTCTTATCGTGGTGCGCAGCTGTTCGAAGCTGTTGGCTTGTCCGATGAAGTCACCGAGCTGTGCTTCCGTGGCGTGGCCAGCCGCATCAAGGGTGCGCGTTTCGTCGATATCGAAGCCGAGCAGAAACTGCTGGCGGGCGAGGCCTGGAACAACCGCAAAGCGATTCAGCAGGGCGGTTTGCTCAAGTTCGTCTACGGCGGCGAGTACCACGCCTACAACCCGGATGTGGTCAACACCCTGCAGGCCGCTGTACAGCAGGGCAGCTACGAGAAGTTCAAGGAATACACCACGCTGGTTGATACCCGCCCGGTGTCGATGCTGCGCGACCTGCTCAAGCTCAAGCTGGCTGATCAGCCGCTGGCGTTGGATCAGGTTGAGCCGATGAGCGAGATTCTCAAGCGCTTCGACTCCGCTGGTATTTCCCTCGGCGCGCTGTCGCCTGAGGCGCATGAAGCGATTGCCGAAGCGATGAACCGCCTGGGCGCACGCTCCAACTCCGGTGAGGGCGGCGAAGATCCTGCCCGCTACGGCACTGTTCGCAGCTCGAAGATCAAGCAGGTGGCTACCGGTCGCTTTGGTGTGACTCCGGAATACCTGGTCAACGCCGAAGTGCTGCAGATCAAGGTCGCCCAAGGCGCCAAGCCCGGCGAAGGTGGCCAGCTGCCTGGCGGCAAGGTCAACGGCCTGATTGCGCGTCTGCGTTACGCCGTGCCCGGCGTGACCCTGATTTCGCCGCCGCCGCACCACGACATCTATTCCATCGAAGACCTGGCGCAGCTGATCTATGACCTCAAGCAGGTCAACCCGGCGGCACTGGTGTCGGTCAAGCTGGTGGCGGAAGCCGGTGTTGGCACCATCGCCGCCGGTGTGGCCAAGGCCTACGCCGACCTGATCACCATCTCCGGTTACGACGGTGGTACCGGCGCATCGCCGCTGACCTCGATCAAGTACGCCGGTGCGCCGTGGGAACTCGGCCTGGCCGAAACCCACCAGACCCTGCGCGGTAACGACCTGCGTGGCAAGGTGCGGGTGCAGACCGACGGTGGCCTGAAAACCGGCCTCGATGTGATCAAGGCCGCCATCCTCGGCGCCGAAAGCTTCGGCTTCGGTACTGCGCCGATGATCGCCCTGGGCTGCAAATACCTGCGCATCTGTCACCTGAACAACTGCGCCACCGGCGTGGCCACGCAGAACGACAAGCTGCGCAAGGATCACTTCATCGGCACCGTCGAAATGGTGATGAACTTCTTTACCTACGTCGCCGAAGAAACCCGCGAGTGGCTGGCCAAGCTGGGCGTGCGCAGCCTGGAAGAGCTGATCGGGCGTACCGACCTGCTCGAAGTGCTGCCGGGCGAGACCGCCAAGCAGGGCTATCTGGACCTGACCCCACTGCTGGGCAGCGACCATATTCCGGCGGACAAGCCGCAGTTCTGCCTGGTCGAGAAGAACCCGCCGTTCGACGAAGGCCTGCTGGCCGAGAAGATGGTCGAGCTGGCCAAGCCGGCGATTGAGGCGGCCAGCGGTGGCGAATTCGATCTGGACGTCTGCAACTGCGACCGCTCCATCGGTGCCCGTGTTTCCGGCGAAATCGCCCGCAAACACGGTAACCAGGGCATGGCCAATGCGCCGATCACCTTCCGCTTCAAGGGCACTGCGGGCCAGAGCTTCGGTGTGTGGAACGCCGGTGGCCTGAACCTGTACCTGGAAGGCGATGCCAACGACTACGTCGGCAAGGGCATGACCGGCGGCAAGCTGGTGATCACCCCGCCGAAAGGCAGCCCGTTCAAGACCCAGGACAGCGCCATCATCGGCAACACCTGCCTGTACGGCGCCACCGGCGGCAAGCTGTTCGCCGCGGGTACTGCGGGCGAGCGTTTCGCCGTGCGTAACTCCGGTGCGCACACTGTGGTGGAAGGCACGGGCGACCATTGCTGCGAATACATGACAGGCGGCTTTGTCTGCGTCCTGGGCAAAACCGGCTACAACTTCGGCTCGGGCATGACCGGCGGTTTCGCCTACGTGCTGGATCTGGATAACAGCTTCTACGACCGCGTTAACCACGAGCTGGTGGAAATTCAGCGGATCAACAATGAGTCGATGGAGGCTTACCGTAGCCACCTGGAGCGCGTACTCGCCGAGTACGTCCAGGAAACATCGAGTGAGTGGGGCGCGACCCTGCTGGAAAACCTGGACGACTACCTGCGCAAGTTCTGGCTGGTCAAACCGAAGGCGGCAAGCCTGAAGTCGTTGCTCTCCAGCACCCGTGCCAACCCGCAATAAGAATGCGCCTGAAGTGGTTTGATGAGGTATTGCAATGACTGAACGTCTGAATAACGACTTCCAGTTCATCGAAGTCGGGCGCAAAGACCCGAAGAAGAAACTGTTGCGTCAGCGTAAGAAAGAGTTCGTCGAGATTTACGACAACTTCAAGCCTGCGCAAGCGGCAGACCAGGCACACCGTTGCCTGGGCTGCGGCAACCCGTATTGCGAATGGAAGTGCCCGGTGCACAACTTCATTCCCAACTGGCTCAAGCTGGTGTCCGAGGGCAATATCCTCGCCGCCGCTGAACTGTCGCACCAGACCAACACCCTGCCGGAAGTTTGCGGCCGCGTGTGTCCGCAGGACCGTCTGTGCGAGGGTGCCTGCACCCTGAACGACGGCTTCGGCGCGGTGACCATCGGCTCGGTGGAGAAGTACATCACCGACACGGCCTTCGCCATGGGCTGGCGTCCGGACATGTCGCGCGTGGTGCCAACCGGCAAGCGCGTTGCGGTCATCGGTGCCGGTCCGGCTGGCCTGGGCTGCGCCGACGTCCTGGTGCGCAACGGTGTGACCCCGGTGGTATTCGACAAGAACCCGGAAATCGGCGGCCTGCTGACTTTCGGTATCCCCGAGTTCAAGCTGGAGAAGAGCGTGCTGAGCAATCGCCGCGAAGTCTTCACCGGCATGGGCGTCGAGTTCCGCCTAAGTACCGAGATCGGCACAGATATCACCATGCAGCAGCTGCTGGATGAGTACGATGCCGTCTTCATGGGCATGGGCACCTACACCTATATGAAGGGCGGCTTCCCCGGTGAAGACCTGCCGGGCGTGACTGATGCGCTGGATTTCCTGATTGCCAACGTCAACCGCAACCTCGGTTTCGAGAAGAACGCGGAAGACTTTATCGATATGAAGGGCAAGCGCATCGTTGTTCTCGGCGGCGGCGACACCGCGATGGATTGCAACCGCACCTCGATTCGCCAGGGCGCCAAGTCGGTCACCTGCGCCTATCGCCGCGACGAAGAAAACATGCCGGGCTCGCGCAAGGAAGTGAAGAACGCCAAGGAAGAAGGGGTGAAATTCCTCTTTAACCGTCAGCCTATCGCTATCGTCGGTGAAGACAAGGTTGAAGGCGTGAAAGTGGTCGAGACCCGTCTCGGCGAGCCGGATGCCCGTGGCCGTCGCAGCCCCGAACCGATTCCCGGCTCCGAGGAAATCATCCCGGCGGAAGCCGTGCTGATCGCCTTCGGTTTCCGCCCAAGCCCGGCTGCCTGGTTCAGCGATTTCAAGATCGACACCGACAGCCAGGGCCGTGTCGTAGCGCCGGAGCAGAGCCAGTTCAAGCACCAGACCAGCAACCCGAAGATCTTCGCCGGTGGCGATATGGTGCGCGGTTCTGACCTAGTGGTGACGGCGATCTTCGAAGGTCGCAATGCCGCCGAAGGCATTTTGGATTATCTCGGCGTGTAGGTTGGGTTGAGCGCAGCGAAGCCCAGCGGCGGCTATGAGTCCCTGCGTGTTGGGCTTCGTCGTTGCGCTCATCAACCCAACCTACGGCCGCGACAAATTGACCCTATAGACAAAAGGCACGGCACTCGCCGTGCCTTTTGTTTTTGGGTCTGCGAAAATGCCCGCACTTTTTCTGCGCCACGGTGCGCGGTGCGCCTGCGATCCGGGAGCCCGCCCGGAGGAGGGGGACGCCGCATGGCGGGGTCCGCATACTTTCCGCCGTGAAGTTTCCCTGCTGATTTCCAGGAACCCTGCCATGTCCACCCTGAAGAACGACCGCTTCCTCCGTGCTCTGCTCAAGCAACCTGTCGACGTCACCCCCGTGTGGATGATGCGTCAGGCCGGTCGTTACCTGCCGGAGTACCGCGCCACCCGCGCCAAGGCCGGTGATTTCGTCAGCCTGATGAAGAACCCTGAGCTGGCCTGTGAGGTCACCATTCAGCCGCTGGATCGTTACCCGCAGCTGGACGCGGCGATTCTGTTCTCAGACATCCTGACCATTCCCGATGCCATGGGTCAGGGCCTGTATTTTGAAACCGGCGAAGGCCCACGCTTCAAGAAGGTCATCAGTTCGATGGCCGATATCGAGGCGCTGCCGATCCCCGATCCCGAGCAGGATCTGGGGTACGTGATGGACGCCGTACGCACCATTCGCCGTGAGTTGAACGGCCGCGTGCCGTTGATCGGCTTTACCGGCAGCCCCTGGACGTTGGCCACCTACATGGTCGAAGGCGGCTCGTCGAAGGACTTCCGCAAGTCCAAGGCCATGCTTTACGACAACCCGCAGGCCATGCATGCGCTGCTCGACAAGCTGGCGCAGTCGGTGACTGCCTATCTCAACGGGCAGATCAAGGCCGGTGCGCAGGCCGTGCAGATTTTCGACTCCTGGGGCGGCTCGCTGTCTGCGGCGGCGTATCAGGAATTCTCCCTGGCCTATATGCAGAAGATCATCGACGGCCTGATCCGCGAACACGATGGTCGTCGTGTGCCGGTGATCCTGTTCACCAAGGGCGGCGGTCTGTGGCTGGAGTCCATGGCCGATAGCGGTGCCGAAGCCCTGGGCCTGGACTGGACCTGTGACATTGGCAGCGCCCGTGCCCGCGTCGGCAGCAAGGTGGCACTGCAGGGCAATATGGACCCGAGCGTGCTGTACGCCAACCCGGCGGCGATCCGCGCCGAAGTGGGGCGTATTCTCGCCGCCTATGGTCATGGTAGCGGTCAGGTGTTCAACCTCGGCCATGGCATTACTCCAGAAGTGAACCCGGAGCATGCACGGGCCTTCTTCGAGGCGGTGCATGAGTTGTCCGCGCAGTACCATCAATAAAATCTGCACAAAACAAAGGCCGCATCAGCGGCCTTTGTTTTATCTGCGAGTTGCTCAGGGCTTACGCAAATCACGTACGGCCTTTACCAGTGCCAGCTGTTCGGCTTCGCTGAGCTTGTCGGCGTAGCCGGGCATGGCGCCAGGGCCTTCCTGAATGGCGTCGAGAATATCGCTGTCGCTGTTGTTGTCCTGCCACTTGGCTTTGCTCAGGTTCTGTGCAAAGTACAGCCAGCCGCGCAGGGTGTTGGCGCGGCCGTCTGCAGCGTGGCATTTGGCGCAGTGCTGACGGTACAGCTGCTGGCCGTCCACTTCAGCCTGCGCGGGCAGGCTGCCGAGTAGGGCCAATGCAGCCAGCAAACCGAGCAGCGCGGGCTTATTTGACATTGGCCAGGTTCCCTTTGAGAGCCACGCCTGCCATCACCGCACCGGCGTGGCATTCGTATTTCTGGCTGTCCTTGTACTCGATGTTCTTGTAGTTGCTGGCCAGGTCGACCACGGCATTGGCGCCGGCCGCCTTGGCTGCCTTCTGGAAGCGGATCAGCGCCGATTGCAGGGCCCAGCTGCAGGCGGCTTCATCGCTTTTGTTGAAGGCGTTGGTCTTTTGACTGGTAGTCACACCGGATTTGATCACGCTGACCGAGCCGGCCGGTTTGTTGCCGGCCAGGTAGAACTTCACGCTGCCGTCGAGACGCCCGGCATTCAGGGCTTCCTGTACGGCGGCCTCGAAGGGCAGGAAGTGGGCGGTATCGCGGGCCTGGCTGAGGCTTGGCAGTGCCGCGAGGCACGCAGCAGCAACGATTAGGTGGCGCAATTTCATGGTGACCTCCGTGGTTTTTATGCTTATGAGCTGCTTGGCTCAGGGGTGACAGACAGTTTCATATAGTGCTGGGTCAAGCCGTGCAAGCGTTTCACCAGCGCGTTGTAGCGCTTGTGAATCTTGCCGTCTGCATAGCGTAGCTTTTCGCTGTCGCGGTACAGGATGTCATAACGGGTGGCGCTGTAATTAAGGGTAATCGAGGCGCTGTGACCCCGGAAGTCGATGCGCGCCAGGATCTGCTGCGGCCTGTCTTCTTCGACCACCCATTTGCCGTGTGCCAGTGCTTGCAGCAGGATTTGATGAAAGTCGCCGTTGTAGTTGGCGAGCGGCACGGGTTGATGAATTTCGCGGATCGGTTGCACCCGGCTGCAGGCCAGCAAAGAAACGATAGCGAGGCTGACCAGTAGCAGTTTGCTCAAGCGGTACATGGCGGTCTCCTTGTCCTGTGGTTTAGGTCCAGCGTTTAAAGATCAGCGAGGTGTTGACCCCGCCAAAGGCGAAGTTATTGTTCATCACGTACTGGTGGCTCATCTGGCGGAACTCACCGCGCAGGTAGTCGAGTGCGCCGCAGGCTGGGTCGACCGTATCCAGGTTAAGGGTCGGCACATAGCTGTCTGCGTTCATCATTTCGATGCTGAACCAGGACTCCAGCGCGCCACAGGCGCCCAGGGTGTGGCCAAAGTAGCTCTTCTGCGAGCTGATCGGCATCTGGCTGCCGAACAGCTCCTGGGTCGCCAGGGTCTCGGCGACGTCGCCCTGGTCGGTGGCGGTGCCATGGCCGTTGACATAGCCGATGGCGGAAGGCGCCAGGCCGGCATCCTGCAGCGCCAGTTCCATCGCCCCACGCATGGTGGCCTGCACCGGTTTGGTGGCGTGCTGGCCATCGGCGTTGCAGCCAAAGCCGACGATCTCGGCGTGGATGGTCGCGCCCCGCGCCAGGGCATGTTCCAGCTCTTCCAGCACCAGAATGCCGGCGCCTTCCCCGATCACCAGGCCATCGCGGCCGCTGTCGTAGGGGCGCGGCGAGGTGTGTGGGGCATCGTTTTTCAGGCTGGTGGCGTACAGCGCGTCGAACACCATGGCCTCAGTCGGGCACAGCTCCTCGGCGCCACCGGCGAGCATCATCGGCAGGCGGCCGAACTTGATCGCTTCATAGGCGTAGCCGATACCCTGGCTGCCACTGGTGCAGGCGCTGGACGTCGGAATCAGGCGGCCCTTGAGACCGAAAAAGATGCTGATATTGGCCGCCGTGGTGTGCGGCATCATGCGGATATAGGAGTTGGCGTTAAGGCCGTCGGCAACCGAGTTGAGCAGCATATTGCCGAACGCCTTGATCTCGTCGGTGCTGCCGGTGGACGAGCCGCAGGCCACGCCCATACGGCCATCCTGAATGCGCTCATCGCCTAGCAGGCCGGCGTGTTCCAGGGCACGCTCGGCGGCGTAGACGGCCAGTTTCGACACGCGGCCCATGCTGCGTGTCTGTTTGCGGTTCCAGTGCTTGGGGGTGACGAAATCATCCACCGGGCCGCCGAGGCGGGTGTTCAGTTCGCTGAACCTGTCCCACTCATGCATGTAGCGAATGCCGCTTTTGCCGGCTTTGAAATTCGCTTCAATCGTCGACCAGTCGCTGCCCAGCGAGGTCACCCCGGCCATGCCGGTGACTACAACCCGTTTGCAACCGTTCATCAGCACAACCCACCGTTCACCGCGAGGACCTGGCGGGTAATGTAGGCCGCCTCCTCGGACATCAGAAAATTCACCGCGCCGGCCACTTCTTCCGGGGTGCCCATGCGAGCGGCCGGGACCATCTTGAGGATTTCCTCGATGGGCACGTCGGCATCGAGGATTTCGGTATCGATAAGCCCCGGCGCCACACAGTTGACCGTGATCTTGCGCTTGCCCAGCTCGATCGCCAAGGCCTTGGCCGCGCCGATGATGCCGGCCTTGGAGGCGCTGTAGTTGACCTGGCCGCGGTTGCCGATCAGCCCGGAGACCGAGGTGATGCAGACGATGCGGCCCGGTTTGCGGCGGCGAATCATCGGCATGGTCAGTGGGTGCAGGACGTTGTAGAAGCCGTCGAGGTTGGTGCGCATAACGATGTCCCAGTCCTCTTCACTCAGTGCCGGGAAGGCGCCATCGCGGGTCAACCCTGCATTACACACGACCCCATAGTACGCGCCGTGCTGCTCGACATCGGCTTCCAGCGCCGCACGACAAGCAGCGCGGTCGGATACATCGAATTGCAGAATGCGTGCCTGCTGGCCCAGTGCCTCGATTTGCGCCTGTACTGCTTCGGCTTCATCGCGGCGCGAACGGCAATGCAGCACGATGTCATAGCCGCCCTTGGCCAGGCGCAAGGCAATCGCCCGGCCGATGCCACGGCTGGAGCCGGTGACCAGAATGGTTTCGCGCAAGGCCGTTGTTTGGTTCATGACGGGGACCCTTGAAATGCTTCCTGAAGATAACTGGCCACTTGCGGTGGGCGGAATACGTTGAGGCGTGCGCTGGCCTCGATATCGGGGCCGCGCAGGTGGCACTCGAACACGCCCATGCCGTTGTCATCCTGCAACGAGCGGCTGGCGTGGATATGCAGCACGGCGCCGGCTGGAAAGCGCTCGACGGTGCATTGGTAATTGCGCGTGCCGAGCAAAAAGCCCAGTTCCACCGGTTCGCCGTGCAGGCGCGCCTGGCAGCCGGCGTAGGCCGCCACGCTCTGCGCCATCAGCTCGATGCCGACCCAGGCGGGCAGACTGCCGTCTGCCTGGCTGAACAGGTTGCCGTCGCGCACGGTGAGCTGGGTTTCGATGTCTTCGTCACCAAAGCGCAGCACCTGATCGATCAGGATCATGTCGCCGGCATGGGGAATCAGTTCGGCGATTGGCCATTGGCTCATCGTGGCTCTCCTGGCGTTGCGCCGTGCTCTTCACCCGGCTCTTCACTGAGAATCAGGCTGATATTGTTGCCGCCAAAAGCGAACGAGTTGCTCATCAGTCGGCGTGGGCGGTTGCCGCTCAGCGGTGCGCCGGGTTGCACCAGCTTGAGTGCCGGCAGTGCCGGGTCGGCCTGACCGTCCCAGATATGCGGCGGCAGCAACTGCTGCGGATTGAACTCACTCAGGGTCAACCAGCAGAAGGCCGCTTCCAGCGCCCCGGCCGCGCCGAGGGTATGACCAACCATGGGCTTGCTCGATGAACAGGCCACGCCATGGGGGAAGACGGCCTGCACCGCCTGGCTTTCCATGGCGTCGTTGTGGGTGGTGGCAGTGCCATGCAGGTTCAGATAATCGACCTGCTCCGCCTGGATGCCTGCTGCAGCCAAGGCCTTGCGCATGGCAGCCTGAGCCCCCAGGCCATCGGGCTGCGGTGCGGAAATATGGTGGGCATCGGAGGTCGCGCCGCCGCCGAGCAGGGCGATGGGCACGGCAGAGCCTGTGGGTTCCTTGCTCAGGCGCTCTTTGGTCATAAGAAACAGCGCCGCGCCCTCGCCGATATTGATGCCGTTACGATTGGCGGAAAACGGGTTGCAGCGTTCGGCCGAGACCGCTTCCAGGGCCGAGAAACCATTCAGGGTCAGGCGGCACAGGCTGTCCACGCCGCCGCAGATCACTGCATCGCACACGCCCAGGTCAAGCAGGCGCTGGGCGCTGAGCAGCGCGCGGGCGCCCGAGGTGCAGGCGGTGGAAATGCTAAAGCACAGCCCGCTGAGGCCCAGCCAGTCACTGAGGAAGTTTGCCGGCTCGGCCAGTTCCTGCTGGGCGTAATCATAGGATGCCGGCAGCGCCCCCTGTTTAAGGTACTGGCCGATGCCCTGGCTGGCTTCTTCGATGCCTGAGGTGCTGGTGCCGAGCACTACGCCGATGCGCTCGACGCCGAAGCGCTTGATGGCCGCGCGCAGTTCACTCTCGATTTCCAGGGCAGCCGCCAGCAGCAACTGATTGTTGCGATTCGGCGGATGGCCCGGCAGGGCCGGCAACTCTGGCAGCTCGCCAGGTACGGCGCCGACGGTCAGCGTGTGCTCGCTCACCCAGCCGTTTTGCCGGCGCATGCCGCTGGTGTCGCCAGCAAACAGCGCGGCTGCGACCGCCTGTTTGCCTTGGCCGAGGGCACAGTTGAGGCCCAGGGCTGAGAGGTATGCGGCCATCAGGGTGCCTTATCGTCAGGGAGGGCGCTGACCTGATAGATCAGATCAGGCGAGCGCTCCAGGGTGAAATCCAGCGGCGCACGGTAACTGATTCGCCACTGCGGGTTAAGCCGGCGCGTGCCATCGGTGTCCAGTTGCCAGTTGCCGGCAGGGTAGTGACTGGGCAGTTGCGCGCTGGGCGTAAGGGCGAACAGCAGGGCGGCGAACAGTTCGCGGGCCTCGGCGTTGGGTGGTAACAGGCCGTCGCTGTGCCATGTGCCATCACGCAGCATCTGCCGCGCCAGCGGCACGCCGAGCGGGTCGAACAGCGAGGCGCGCAACCCCTGTGGTTCGTCCTGCAGCACAAGCCACCAGGTGTGCTGATTGGCAGCCTGCTGGCGCTGCACCTGCAGGGCCAGTGGCAGCGGCGCGGCCAGGCTGGGTGACTGGGCCGGTAGTGGCGTCTGCACGGCGCAGGCCGCGAGCAGCAGGCAGCAGCCGATAAGCCAGGCGCGGCGCATCAGGTGCTTGGCTCCAGCGGCTTGCGCGCCACCACGTTGACCAGGGTTTCGTTGCGCTGGCCAATCGGCTTGGGCTTCATCAGGCCCCAGCGTTCCAGCAAGCCGAAGTCCTTCGAGCGGCTCCACCACAGATAGGGGTAGGAGATATTCTCGGCGGCAAACTCGAAGCCCTGGCCGCGCAGCATGGCCAGATAGCCCTCAGCGCTTTTCTGCACATGCATCGGGTGGCGGAACAGCCAGCGGATCACCCAGGTGTCGATGTAGTACTGGGTCGACTCGGCAAACAGCAGGTAACCGCCTGGCTTGAGCACACGCCAGAACTCGGCCAGGGCCTGCTCCTGCTCGACCAGGTGGTGGAAGGTCTGGTGGCAGAACAGCAGGTCAACGCTGGCATCGGCCAGGTCAATTGCGGCGCAGTCGCTGGTGAGCAGCTGCACCTCCAGACCCAGGCGCTCGGCCTCGGCGCGCGAGCAGTCGAGGCTGTGCGGGTCGGCATCCAGACCGATCATTCGCGCAGGTGCAAACGCTTCATTGAGCAAACCGAAGGACTTGCCCTGGCCGCAGCCGGCATCCAGCAGCACCGGCGCGTCCGGCAGCGGCCCGGCGAACAGGCCGCGCAGGTCATTGATCGCCACGCGCAGCACATGGTGATGCCAGACGTGGCTCTGCAAGAACCAGAAGCCGAAGCGGGTTTCCTCGACGTAGGTGGCGGCCGGGTTGGTCATGATGGTCCTTATCAATTAGTGGCGCAGAGTTCGGCCAGCACCCGCAGGCGGCGGCGCGGTTCGGCGACATAGGGGTTTTTCTGATCCCAGGCGTAGCCGGCGAGGATCGAGCTGATCATCCGGCGGATCTCCGGCTGGGCCTTCTCGAAATAGATCACGTCCTGGAAGCTGCCGTCGTACCAGCCCTCGACATACACGCGGAAGGTATCCACGCCGCGCTTGAGTGGGATGGCAAAGTCCTGCTCCCAGTCCACCGTCTCGCCGCTGAGCTGGCGGTGCAACAGGCCGGCGGCCATGCTTGCCGAGCGCATGGCGATGGTCACCCCGGAGCTGAACACCGGGTCGAGGAACTCCGCCGCGTTGCCGAGCAGGGCAAAGCCCGGCCCGTGCAGGGTTTTCACGTTGGCCGAGTAACCACCGATGGTGCGTGCCGGGGTGTCCCATATGGCATTTTTCAGCACCTTGTGCAGGCTGGGGGTCTCTTCGATAAATTGCTTGAGGCAGGCATCCAGGTCGGTCGGGCGCCCTTCATAACGGGTGGCATCGGTGACTACGCCCACCGAGCAGCGGCCGTTGCTGAACGGGATGGTCCAGAACCACACATCGCGCAGGGTCGGGTGAGTGGTGATGAGAATCTTCTCACGGTCGAAGCCAGTGCCTGCGCTGCGGTCTTCGACGTGGGTGAACACCGCCTGGCGCACCGGGAAGTTCGACGGTGTGTCGAGGTCGAGCAGGCGCGGCAGCACACGGCCGTAGCCACTGCCATCGAGGACAAAGGCGCATTCGACCTGGTATTCGTGACCATCGGCCAAACGGCGTACCGAGAGGCGCGGACAGTCGCCGCTGAAATCGACGGCGAAGATTTCCTCTTCATAACGGATTTCCACGCCCTGCAGTTCGGCCTGGTCGGCCAGCAGCTTGTCGAAGTCGGCACGCAGCACCTGATAGGTCGAACCCTGACCTTTAGTGAAGGTGTCGCGGAAGTCGAACTCGGTGTAACGCTCACCCCAGCCAAAGGCCGCGCCATGCTTGGTCTGGAAGCCCGCTGCGCGCACCGCGTCGAGCATGCCGGCTTCTTCGACGAAGTCCAGGCAGTGCGACAGCAGGCTCTCGCCAATCGAGAAACGCGGGAAGCGCTGGCGCTCCAGTACCAATACGTCATGGCCATTGCGCTTGAGCAGCGCCCCGGCAATCGCCCCGGACGGGCCGGCACCAATGACTACGACTTGGCGTTGTTCGACTTCAAGAGACTTCATGGCGGCTTCGGGCCTCGTTCAGGGCGTGGGTGGCTGGGCGGGTGCCAAGCAGGGCTGGCAACAGTGTGGAAAACAGACTCATCAGCAGCAAGCTGAAATACACCAGGGTGTCGATCAGCTGCAATTGCAGCAGCAGGTTGAGGAAGACGATTTCGGTCAGCCCGCGAATATTCAGGAACAGGCTCTCCTGCCATTTGATCCGGCTGGAGGCCGCCGGGTCAGCCCAGTGCAGGCCCAGCCAGCTGCCGAGGATCTTGCTCAGTACCGGCAGTACCAGCAGCGCGCCGAGGTAGAGCCAGGAGTAGCTGGCGCCAATGCTGTGGAAGTCCACGCGCAACACGCCGTAGGTGAGGATCAGTGGCACGGCCAGGCCGTTGAGCAGCAGTTTCCAGTGGCGTGCCGGCAGGGGCAGCAGGAAGGGTTGCTTGAGCCAGGCCAGGCACAGCATGTAGGCAATGCCGAAGACCAGGGCATCAAGCTTCAGTTGCTGGAACAGCAGCATCAGGGCAAAGAACGGCAAGCTGTAACACAGGCCATGGCGCAGCTTCAGCGTACGCAGCAGCAAGGGCAGGCCGGCGGCCAGCAGTGGCCAGAGCAGGGTCGTTGGGTGGCTGCTGCCCTGTGCCAGCCCGAACAGGCTCCAGCACATGACGTCCATCAGAATCGCTGCATGCAGCAGGCGTTTGGTGGCGGCCGCCGGGTAGCCGATGCTGTGCAGGAACAGGTACAGCACCGGGATCGCGGTGATCGAGAACAGCAGGCCGATGCCCACAGCGCTCAGCCAGTTGCGTTCACCGGGTAGCAACCACAGTGAGCAGGCCAGGCCGGCGAGCATGGGTACGAGAAAACTCGGCAGGGCGATTTTCAGGCTGGCGCTGTCCAGTTCCAGATCAATCACATCGCTGAGGATGTAGCCCAGCAGCAGGGCAAAGCACAGACCGTAACTCAGGTTCAGCCAGTCCGGGGCGAGCAGGTCGGAGGCCGTAAGCTGCCAGTGCGGCTCGACCCAGAACAGCAGCAAGACCGGGATCGCCAGGCTGGCGACCAGCAATTGGCCGACGATGGGGATCAGCCGCTTGCCGCCAACGATGGCTACCAGGGCGTAAAGCGCCAGGGCCAGTAGCCAGAAGCCGAGTACCGTCATGCTGCAACTCCTGCCGTGGCAGGCTGTTGGCTGCCGGCCCAGGGCGCGAGCAGGAAGCAGAACAGCAGGCCCAGGCTGATCGCCAGGCCGAAGTTGGCAATCGCCGGAGTGTCGCTGATCAGCAGCAGGCCGAACGACAGCCAGCTGGTCAGCGCCGAGAGCAAAGTGCCGAGCAGGCTGACCGCTGGGCCGCCAATGTTCTCGCGCATAAGGATGGCGTAATCGACGCCGATGGCGGTGATCAGCAGCAGGCCAAACAGGCTGAACAGGGTTAGCGGCTGGCCCAGCCAGCCGAGGCAGGCCAATGCCGCCAGTGCTGCCAGCAGCGGCAGGCAGACCACCCGCAACGCGCCACCGAGGCCGAACGGCAGGCACAGCAGCAAGAGGATGGCCACGCTGGAGATGAGTTTTAATTCTGCGGCGCTAAGTTGGGTGGCACTAAACAGTGCGTTGAGTTCGCTGATCCGGTCCACCAGTTGCACCCCCGGCAGGCCCTCGACCAGCGGTTTGAGTTCGGCACTGTTGCTGAGCCCTTGCAGGCTGACCAAACCGGCCACACCCTCGGCATTGGTGCCCAGCCACAGCGGCCGCCAGGCCTCACCCAGCGGGCTGGCCAGGGCTTGTTCCAGGCTGGCCGGGTTGTTCTGTTGCAGCGCCTGCAATTCGTTATTCAGTGCGGCCGGCGGGACGCCCAGGTCGAGCAGCGGCTGCCAGTGCTGCGGCAGTTTGCCAAGTGCCGCGCGCAATGCCTGCAACTGACTGTCGGGGGCGACCAGTTGGCTGAGGGCGCGGTAGTCACGCAGCTGACCGTTGCGCACTGCCTGATCCAGACGCTGACTCAACGCCGCCTGGCGCTCCAGCAATTGCTGCGGATGCGCCGCGCGCACCAGAAAGAACTGGCTGGTGGGCTGTTGGCCGGTCAGCTCGGCAATGCGCTGGGCCTCGGCCAACAGTTGCGGCTCCTGGCCCAGCCATTGGCGCAGATCATTTTGCGTGTGCAGCTGCCACAGCCCGCCGGCGCAGAACAGCAAGAGCATCGCCAGCAGCGGCGCGCTACCTATCTTGCCGAGCAGGCGTGCCCGGCCGGCCAGCAGGCGTTGACTAAAACTCAGCAGCTGCGGTGATGGGCTGAGGCGCAGGCCACGCAGCCAGGCTGGCAGCAGGCACACCGAACAGAGATAAGCGGCAACCAGCCCGGCGGCGGAGAACAGCGCGACCTGGGTCAGCGCCGGAAACGGGGTAAAGGCCAGCGCCAGGTAGCCGATCAGGTTGGTGCCCAGGCTCAGACTCAGGCCCGGCAGGGTGGCGCGTAATGCGCCCCAGCTGCTCCAGCTTTCGCGGCCTTTGGCGTTGCTCCAGCTTTTGCTCAAATAGTGTTGCGGGTAGTCGGCGGCGACCCCGACCAGGCTGGCCCCCAGTACCAGGGTCAGCGCGTTGATCTGGCCGAACACCAGCACGCAGGCGGTGCAGCCGGCGAGCAAGGCCATGCCGATGGGCAACAGACTGACCAGCACCCGCACCCGGCGGAAGGCCAGCAGCAACAGCAGCAGGGTGCCGAGGGTGGCGCCGCCACCAATCAGGCTGATTTCGCGGGTCGCTTTGGCCTGCCCGGCGGCGGCATACAACACGCCGCCCGCTGCCAGCAGTTGGCCGCCGGCGGTTTCGACTTGCGCGCGGGTCGCGGCGACCTGGGTGGCAATCAGCGGCGGCTCCTGCATATCGAAGGCGCTGCCCTGGGCGCTGGCGCGCAGCAGGGCCCAGGTCATAGCGGATTCTTCCAGCAGCAGCGCGCCGCTGCTCAGGTCGGCCTGGATGCGGCTGCCGGGGTTCAGCGCCTGTTGCGCGCGTGCGCCCAGGCCCAGCCAGTCCTGCTCGATGGGCAGTAGGCTGAAGCCGCCGAAGGTGTCGAACAGCTGGCCGGCGCGTTGTTCGATCAGCTGCTGCGGTTGCTCCAGCAGCAGTTGACGATCTGCCGCCGACAGCAGACTCAGGCGGTTGCTACGCAGATAATCGCGCAGCACCGCGAGGTCACTGTCGACGCTCCACTGCACCTGGGCGAAGCGGCCGCTGTCGCGCCATTGCTCGCCCACCTGCTGCGCCAGGGCAATCGCCTGTTCGCGCTGCGGGTGGCCGATCAACAGCAGCAGGTCGCGGTTTAGCGGCTCCTGCATACGCTGTTCGGCTTGCTGCACCAGGGCATCGCCGCTGCCGGCGGGTAACAGCGCGAGCATATCCGCCGCCACGGGCGGGCCATTGCGCCATTGCCAGGCGGCGAGGATCAGCAGGGCCGTGAGCAGCAGCAGAAAGCCGCGCGGCAGCCAGCGTTCACTGAGCAAAGTCATGCTGCTCCTGCTCAGTCAGGGCATCGCCGGCCTGGCTATCCGGCAAGCGCAGCACGCTGTAATCGCCCTGGGTTTCATGCAGCTCGATGCGTTGCACCAGCGCGCCGCCATCAATCTGGATACGGCTGAAAATCTGCTTAAGCAGCACCGAGTTCGGCACCAGACGCAGTTGCCAGGCCTCGGCGGTGCCGCTTAATTGCAGCTCAAAATCTCGCGCCAGACCGCTGTGGTCGCCCTTGAGTACGGCAAGAAATAGCCGGCTCTGCTGGGCGGCGACATCCTGGCCGGGTTGCTGTTGCCAGCCGCTCGGCGTGCGTTTGGCGATGCCCTGGCTGTCGATGCGGTAATCCTGTTTGAGCGGGCTTTGCAGCTGCCAGAGCAGGCCGAGGTCGCGGCTCAGGACGAACTGGCCACGGCTGGTCAGCGGCTGCGGCAGGGCGCGCAGGTGCTTTTCCTGAACCAGCGGGCCGCGCACCACCGCAGGTTTGGCCAGCTGGGCGCTGAGTTGGTTGAGGTCGAAGGCGTGGGCCTGGGGGGTTAGCAGTAGGCTTAGCGTCAGGCCTATTGTCGCGGTGAGTTTACGTTTGGGTTGCGCCCCCTCGGGCGCGTCACTTTTTCTTGGGCAAGCAAGAAAAAGTAACCAAAAAGAAGGGCACCCCGGCATCCGGGTCTCGCTGCGCGAGACTCCCCTTGCTCCATCACCACTCCAGGGGCCGGCGTACAAGGGCCGTCCCTGACCTTTTACGCCTTTCGCCGCATCCATGCGGCTCATCCCCTTGCGAGGTGATTGCGCTCGGCCTTCTGACGGGGGCTTTCCCCGCTCCAACATTGCCGCTAGGCCGGAGCTGGTGCAGTTGCTTTTGATTTCTCTTTTTTCGAGCCAGCGCATAACTAAAGCTCGAAAGATGCCAGTCGGGCCAGGACCCGGGGTCCCCTCAGGAGGCCGAGTGAAATCCCTGTGTAAGGGGTTGAGCGGCATGGATGCCGCGAGAGCTGCGATGGGCCAGGGATGGCCCTTCGCAGCGTGCCCCTGGAGCAGGGGTGGAGCGAGGGAACCCTGGCGCAGCCAGGGCCGTATGCGGGGCGCGCTTTCTCTTTGGTTACTTTCTCTTTGCGCGCGCAAAGAGAAAGTAACTCGTCCGACAGGACGAAACCGGTTAGCAAACACCGCTCCCAAAACACAGCGTTGGGTATCGCAAAGCTCAACCCAACCTACGGGGTTGAGCGCGCGGCTTAATCCGGCCAAAAGGCTTTTCACGCCAACACCTTCTCAACCGCCTCAACCAATACCTTGGGCGACACGAACTGCATTTCGCGGGTGGCGATTTCCACCGCCACCTGCACGCTGCTGCCACGGGTCATACGTTCACCGGTGGCGGCATCGCTGATCAGATAGTTGATCTTCAGGCGATTTTCCCACTCCACCAGATCGGCGCGCACGGTGATCTTCTGACCGAACTGCGCACCACGGATATAGCGCAGTTGCAGGTCGATCACCGGCCAGGCGTAGCCGGCGTCGCGCATCTGCACGTAGTTGTGGCCGAGCTTGTCGAGCAGGGCGCAGCGCGCTTGTTCGAAGTATTTGACGTAGTGGCCGTGCCAGACCACTTCCATCATGTCGACGTCGAAGAACGGCACCTGCAGCTCGATTTCCGCCTGCAATACACCTTTGCTACGCATAAAGACTCCAGTGCTGTTCGCGGATGCGAGTCAGGCACAGACGCAGCTCGGCTTCCAGGGCGCGGTCTTCGATCACCGGGTGGAAGTCCACGGCCAGTTGCTCGCGCATGGCGGCGACCGGCGCAGGGATATCGCTCTTGCCGTCGCGCTGGCGCAGCCACACGCCCTGGTTGGCGGCCAGCAGCGTGGCGGCGGCCACCTGTTCGGTCAGCTCCAGGCTGCGCAGGGCGTCGCGGGCGGCGATGGTGCCCATGCTCACCTTGTCCTGGTTGTGGCATTCGGTGGAACGCGAGAACACGCTGGCGGGCATGGTGTTTTTCAGCGCTTCGGCGGTCCAGGCGCTGGTACCGATCTGCACGGCCTTGAAGCCGTGGTTGATCATCGCGCTGACGCTCGGCGCGCCAGACAGGTTGCTCGGCAGGCCGTGGTTGTAGCGGGTGTCGACCAGCAGGGCGAGCTGGCGGTCGAGCAGGTCGGCGACGTTGCCCACCAGGTTCTTCAGGCTGTCCATAGCGAAGGCGATATGCCCGCCGTAGAAGTGCCCGCCGTGCAGCACGCGCTCTTCTTCGGCGTCGATCAGCGGGTTGTCATTGGCGCTGTTCAGTTCGGTTTCGATGAACTGGCGCAGCAGGCCCAGGCTGTCGGCCAGCACGCCCAGCACATGCGGTGCGCAGCGCAGCGAGTAGCGATCCTGCAGGCGGTGCAGCGGCGCGGTGGGTGCGTCGATGGCCAGGTCCTGGCGCAGCCAGGCGGCAACTTGCATCTGACCCGGGTGCGGTTTGGCGGCGAACAGGCGCTCGTCGAAGTGCTCCGGGTTGCCTTCCAGCGCCACCACATTGAGTGCGGTGATGCGCGTGGCTAGCTTGAGCAGGTAATCGGCGCGGGAGAACGCCTGGCAGGCCAGGGCGGTCATCACCGCAGTGCCATTCATCAGCGCCAGGGCTTCTTTCGGGCGCAGCACCAGCGGCGTCCAGCCCAGCTCGTTGTGCACGTCGATGGCGTTGCGGCGTTCGCCGTTGAACAGCACTTCACGCTCACCGGACAGGGTGGCGGCAACGTAGGACAGCGGCGTGAGGTCGCCACTGGCACCGACCGAGCCTTCTTCCGGGATCAGCGGCAACACGTCGTATTCGAGAAACGCCTGCAGGCGCTCGAGCAGCTCCACACGTACCCCGGAAACCCCGTGGCACAGCGACTGCAAGCGTGCGGCGAGCACGGCGCGGGTGCTGGCTTCATCCAGCAGCTTGCCCAGACCGCAGCCGTGGAAGGTGTATAGATGACGCGGCAGCGCCTCGACCTGATGCAGCGGCACGGCCACCACGCAGGAGTCGCCGTAGCCGGTGGTGACGCCGTAGATCACCCCTTCCTTGTCCAGCAGGCTGTCGAGAAAACGTGCGCCTTTGGCGATTTTTTCGCGGTAGGCGGCATCGCTTTGCAGCTGTGCCGGGGCGCTGCGGCTGGCCAGGGCGACTACCTGCTCGATGCGCAGGGGCTGTTCGCCAAACACGATGGGATCAGGCTGATGTGTCGTCATCTTCATTCCAGAACGGGTAGAAATTGAACCATTGCAGGGGCGCACTCAGGCAGCGCTGGGCCAGGCGGTCGGCATAACGCTGGGTGCATTGACGGATCGTTGCATCGCGCTCGCTGCGCTTCCACGGCAGGCGCTCGATAAAAGGTTCGAGGATCACCTGGTAGCGGCCATCGATTTTCAGGCAGCTCATCAGGTTGACCGGGCATTGCAGCAGCCCGGCCAGCAGCCAGGGGCCTTGCGGGAAGTCCGCCGGCTGGCCAAGAAAATCCACGCTGACCTTGCGGCTGCCCTTGAGCGGTACGCGGTCGCCGGCAATCGCCAGCCATTCGCCACGTTCCAGGCGCTCGGATAATTGCAGCATGATCGCCGCGTCCAGTTCGCTGACCTGGATCAGGCGCATATGACTGGCCCCGGCGTCGGCCAGCAGACGGTTGAACTGTTCGGCATGTTTGGTGTGCAGCAGCACGTTCATCTGCACCTGCGCGCCGACTTCGGCCAGGGCGCGGCAGACTTCCAGGTTACCCAGATGCGCGGCCACCAGAATCTGCCCGCGGTTCTGCCGTTGCAGTTGGCCGCAGAGGTCGTCGGGGTCGATCAGGTCGACCTGCTCCAGGCCGAGGCGGCCACTCCAGACGTCGAGTTTGTCGAGCAGGGTGTCGGCGAAGTTCATAAATTGGCGGAAGACCGAAAGCCGGGTCGGCTTCAGCTCGGCGCGCCCGCTCCAGGTCGCCAGGTTGCTCTGGTAGTGGTGGATGCTACGCCGCGCCTTGGCGCCGAACAGGTAGAAATACAGCACGATCAGATACAGCAGCGGGCTGATCAGGCGACGGCCCAACACACGCGCCAGCCAGGCGGTGAATTTCATCAGGATAAAACTGCCACGCTCGCGCTGGCTGGCCCAATGGCGTTGATCACTCATGCCCGCCACCTGTGCCAGAGAATCAGTGGGGCGCGCATTAACATGCCGAAGAACAGCTTGGCGTGCATCTTGGAAATCAGCGCATTGTCGAGCCACAGGCGAAAGTGCGATAGGCCGTCCAGCGGGTAATGCACCTTGGTTGGCAGCCAGTGCATCGGCTGATTGCGCCAGGCCAGGCGCACCAGCACCTCGGTGTCGAAATCCATGCGCTTGCCGAGGCTTACCGCGTCGATCAGCGCCAAAGTGGCCGGCAGCGGGTATACGCGAAAGCCGCACATGGAGTCGCGGATACTCAGCGACAGGGTGTTGATCCACACCCATACATGGGTCAGGTAGCGCGCATAGAGGCGGCCTTTCGGCACGCTCTCGTCGTATTGCGGGTAGCCGCAGATCAGCGCGTGCGGTGCGGCTTGCGAGGCATCGATAAAGCGCGGCAGATCGCTGAGGTCGTGCTGGCCATCGGCGTCTACCTGCAGCGCATGGCTGAAGCCCAGGCGCGCGGCTTCACGCAGCCCGGACATCACCGCGCCGCCCTTGCCCTGGTTGACCGGCAGACGCACGAGGTAGGTGTCGGGTTGTGCGGCCAACTGATCCATCACCGCTGCGCAGCTGCTGCTGGATGCGTCATCGACCAGCACGCAGGGCAGGCCGGCCGCATGCAGCGCGGCGACCACCACGGGTAGGGCGTGTTCGTGGTTGTAGACCGGGATCACCGCGCAGGGCTTATGGAAAGCTACCTGCGTTGCCATCGCTGCGTTAAGAGCAGGCTCAGAATGCTCATTTAGCGCTTGTAAACTCCGCTTCTTCGCCTGCTCTTGCCTTGCGCTGACTGCCTCGCCAACGCTTTCCGGGGTGTGTTTAGACACGGGCGGCTCCCAGCAGAATCCGCCCGGAGGAGCAGGCGGCCTCGCCATTGCGGAAGGCGAAGTAGAGCTTGCCGCGCGCGGCGTCGAAACGCAGGCTCAGTTGCAGACGGTCTCCGGGGCGCACCAACTGCTGGAATTTCAACACTTCCATGCCGCTGAAGCGTGGCGGCAGGTCCTTGATCAGCTGGCGCGCCAGTTGCTGCGCCCAGTCGATCTGCACCACGCCGGGCAGCACCGGGGTCTGCGGGAAGTGCCCGCTGAAATGCGCCAGGTCCAGCGGTACATCCAGTTCCAACTGCCATTCGCCGTCCTGCTCGACGGCCGAGTTGGGTTCGACCTGGGTCGGTCGTGGCGCTGCCAGCATGGCTTCGACGGTGGCCTGGGGCAGTTTGCCCTGGCTGGTGTAGGGCAGCTGCGCCAGCAGACGCCAGCGGCGGGGCAGGGCGATGGCTTCGCAATGGCCGGCCAGATGACGACGCAGGGTTTCAGTAACAGTCTTGCGGCCCTGATTGCGCAGGGCGTGCAAGCCGGCCGGGCTCAGGGCAACCAGGGCGCCGAGGTAGGCACGGCCTTCCTGCACCACACCCAGGCGTGCATCGCTGAGCCATTCATGGCTGCTCAGCGCCTGTTCGAGCATGGGCAGGGAAATGCGTTTTTCTTCCAGTTTGATAATCCGGTCCAGGCGGCCACGCAGGGCAAAGCGGCCATCGGCCTGCAGTTCCACTGCATCGGCAGTCTGCTCGCGGTGCCCGGCCGGCAGATACGGTGAGGTCAGGTGCAGCGCACCTTCGGCGTTTTGTCCCAATTCGATGCCGGCAAACGGCGTCCACAGTTCGCCGCCCTGACGCCAGGCAATGCCGCCGGTTTCCGAGCTGCCGTAGATTTCCGTTGGCCATTGGCCAAGCAGCGTGTGCAACTCGGTAGCGGTTTCGGCTGGCAGCGCGCCGCCGGAGGAAAACACCTGGCGCACCGCACTCAGGGCTTCCCAGTCCAGGTTGTCGCCCATACGTTTCAACAATGCCGGGCTGGCCACCCAGGCGAAAGCCGTGCCGGTTGCCAGGCTTTCGCGCTGCAAATCTTCGGGGAACGGCTGGGCGCGGCGCAGGAATACGCGGCCGGCGCAAAGTGGCCACAACACGCGAAACAGCAGGCCGTAGATATGCTGAGTGGCGACGCTGCCGAGGATGGTCGCGTCGCCAAGGTTTTTGCCCCACAGCTGTTCCAGTGCCTCGACTTCATTGGCCAGTTGGCGCAGGGATTTATCAATCAGTTTGGCTTCACCGCTGGAGCCGGAGGTGCACAGGGTCAACCTGCATTGGTCGAGATCCAGCGTGGCTGGCGGCAATGCGGCACTTTCTGGATTAAGCAGGTCATCCAGGTTGTCCAGCCACAGGTCGCACTGGCTTGCCATGCGCTGGCGGGTTTGCGGCTGGGCATCGGCCGGCAACAGCACGGCAATTCCGGCGCGCCAGGCGGCGAGCAGGGCAATCGCCAGCTCGCCGGCGTCGTCCAGATACAGGGCCAGGCGCTGCACGCCACGCGCTTGCAGCTCAGCGGCCAGGCGCAGAGCGTGCTGGCGCAGCGCTGGCTGGTCCATATCCGGGGTTGCCGGGCGACCGCTGTGGGCTTCGTCGAGCAGGTGCTCGAGGGGCAGCCAGTTCATTCATGTCTCCTTACGTGCTGGCGCACCAGCCACTCACCGGCAAACAGCAGGCCCATCAGGCCGTAGGCGATCAGCCCGGTATACAGGGTCCACCAGCTCAGCGGTGCCCAGAAGTTCAGCGCCACCACCACCAGGCCGTTGAGCAGAAAAAAAGCAGCCCAGACCTGCGTCACGGTGCGCGTGTAGCGCACGGCCACTTCCGGCAGCTGCGGTTCACTCAGGCGCGCCAGGCGCTCGATCAGCGGCGGGCCGAACTTCAGGCTGAGGCCGAACAGCGCCAGCAACAGGCCGTTGAGCAACACCGGGTACCAGCGCAGCAGTGCCGGCTCACCGGCCAGGCCGAGCAGCAGGCAGAAGCTCAGGGCCATGGCGGTCATCCAGCGGTTGCCGGGCTTGCCCCATTGCGTCAGCGCCCGGGCCAGCCAAAGGCCGCCGAGGCAGACGGCGAACAGCTGTGGCGAGAGGTGCTCCATGCCGTAATACACGGCAAAGGGGTAGAGCAGCCCGGCCAGCAGCAGGAGCAGGCCAAATAGGCGACTCATTATTCGCTGGCTGGGGCGTTGACCAGTTGCAGCACCGCCTCGACCACATCGCCAACGGTGCGTACCGCCTTGAACTCTTCGGCCGCAAGCTTTTTACCGGTCTGGCGCTTGATATGGTCGATCAGGTCAACCGCATCAATGCTATCGATCTCAAGGTCCTGATAAAGGTTGGCCTCGGGCGTAATACGCTCGGGCTCCAGCTCGAACAGCTCGACCAGCGCGTCGCGCAGGGTGTCGAAAATTTCTTCACGGGTTTGCATCGGCGGCTTCCTCAGGCGGTTTGTTGCGATGACACGAATGCCGCCAGGCTGGCTACGTTGGCAAAGTGCTTGCGGGTGTCTTTGGCTTCGGCGTCGATCTTGATACCGAAACGTTTCTGGATGGCCAGGCCGAGCTCCAATGCATCCACCGAATCCAGGCCCAGGCCTTCGCCGAACAGGGTCAGGTCGGCGGCGATATCTTCTGCGGCCATGTCTTCGAGGCCGAGGGCGTCGATGATCAGGTTTTTAATTTCCAGCTGCAAATCGCTCATCTTCGGCGAGCTCCTTAATAAAGTGTTGGTGCAGTACATCATTGAGTTTGCGGGACGCAATCGGCGCTGGCCCCAGTGCATTGAACTGTTGTGGGTCAATATCCTCGCCTACCCGCAGGCGGAAGTGAAAACGGCGCGACGGAATGCTGTACCAGGGCTCGGCCTTGGTCAGGGTGGTGGGCGTGACGCTGATTACCACCGGGGTGACAACGCGTGCGCCGCGCAGGGCAATGGCCGCTGCGCCACGGTGAAATTCCGGGTGCTGGCCCGGCGTGGTGCGCGTGCCTTCCGGGAAAATCACCAGGGTCTGGCCACTCTGCAGGGCGCCGGCTGCTTCGTCGAGCATGTCCATGCTGCCGCTGTTGCTGATGTAACCGGCGGCGCGGATCGGTCCGCGCATGCTCGGGTTGTCCCACAGGCTCTGTTTGACCACGCAGTTGGCGTCACGAATAAAGGCGATCAGCACCACCACGTCGATCAGTGACGGGTGATTGGCAATCACCATCTGGCCTGGCTGGCCGAGACGCTCGATGCCTTCGACTTCGTAGGTCAGCACGCCGCTGCGGTACATAAAACGTACAAACAGGTAGAAGGTCTTGCTCACCACGGCGCGCGCGCGGGTACGCCGGGCCAGGCTATCGCCCGGCAGCAGGGCCAGCAGCGGGAAAATCAGTACGCGCAGCAGCACCCCGCCGATGCCGAACAGGCTAAAACTCAGGGCCGTAGCGATCAGCCGCCACCAATAGGGCGCGCTGTACCGACTCAGACCTTGTTGCGAGACCAGGTCCATTGGCGGTTCTTCCAGTAATGTTGCAGGGTGGTCTGGTCGCTGCACAGGGCGCGTACCAGGTTGAGCGCGTGCGGCCATTCGCTGCGGACGCCGTCGCCCCGGCTTAGCTGCAGCTGCCAGTCTTCGCCCGGGGTCAGCAGCAGGCCAACCGCATAGGGAAACGGCACGTCATCGATAAACGGCGCGTACAGCGCGGGCGGGGTTTCTTCGGCAATCACCAGCAGCACTGCCGGTGCGCCGTCGTGGAGCATGCCGCAGGCTTCCAGTACGGCGTTTTCCAGGCCATCGCCGGCACCGGCAATGGCGGTCATTTCGCTGTGATCGCCGCGCTGGATCGACCACAGACCGATGATCGCGTTGTGCACCGAGAGGCTGAACTGGGTCGGCGACAGCGGCTCGTCGTGCGCCAGGTCGCTGAGAATGGTCAGGGTGCGCGGGGTTTCGCCATGCCGGCTGGCAAACACCATGGGCAGTTGCGGGTGCGCTTCGGCCAGCGGCCAGGCGACGTGAAAAGCCATACGTGCCAGGCGGCTCAGCCGCCGGCGTTGCATGGCGGGCAGGGCGCTGACATCCGGCTGTTCGCCGGCATCCGTCAGGCACAGCGGAGCCTGATGCCAGGCGCACCAGTCAGCCGTGCTGTCCAGGCCAGGGGCCCAGGCACGCCATTGTTCGATCCTGAAGTGTGTCACGCGCTGCGCGTCCATGTCGGCTACAGCCAGCCGCAACCAGCGTGGGGCTTGGCAGCAGGTGTGGCGAAGTGCTGGCATTATCCAGACCGCGCGGGCCGTGCGCAAATCCATGGCGCCGGGTTCTGACCATCGGCGACAGGTCAAGTGCCGAAAATCTCGCCCTTGTCACGTAGTTTGCATAGAATTCGGGACCATTTCGGGGTTAATGCGGGTCAGGGAGGTGTTTCATGCGGCGCGTGATCTTCAATCAGAAGGGCGGTGTGGGTAAGTCCAGCATCGCCTGCAACCTGGCCGCGGTGAGTGCCTCGCAGGGCTATCGCACCCTGTTGATCGACCTGGATGCCCAGGCCAACTCGACCCATTACCTTACCGGCCTGACCGGCGAGGAAATCCCCATGGGCATCGCCGAGTTCTTCAAGGGCACGCTGTCGTCCGCGCCGTTCGGCAAGAAAGGCAGCGTGGATATCTACGAAACGCCGTTCGACAACCTGCATGTGGTTACCGCCACCGCCGAGCTGGCCGATCTGCAGCCCAAACTGGAGCAGAAGCACAAGATCAACAAGCTGCGCAAACTGCTCGAAGACCTCAGCGAAGACTACGAGCGTATCTACCTGGATACCCCGCCGGCTTTGAACTTCTACACCGTGTCGGCCCTGATTGCGGCCGACCGCGTGCTGATTCCCTTTGACTGCGACAGCTTCTCGCGTCAAGCGCTGTACGGCTTGCTGCGCGAAATCGAAGAGCTCAAGGAAGACCACAACGAAGGCCTGGAAGTTGAAGGCATTGTGGTCAATCAGTTCCAGCCGCGTGCCAGCCTGCCGCAGCAACTGCTCGATGAGCTGATCGCCGAGGGCCTGCCGGTGCTGCCGGTCAACCTGATGAGTTCGGTGAAGATGCGCGAGTCGCACCAGGCCTGCACGCCGCTGATCCATCTGGATCGCAACCACAAGCTGACCCAGCAATTTGTCGAGCTGCACGACCTGCTTAACGCCAATTGAGCGTTGGCTGTAATTAAAAAAGCTGCCTAGGCAGCTTTTTTATTGGTTGGTTCAGAGCCTATTGAAGATCTCGCGAGCTAGAGCCATGCAAGGCGCTACGTTAGTAACAGCCTCCGGCTGGTCAAGCAGGTGAGGAAGCGGAGTGTACTTTTGTACATGAGCATTCCGAACCTGTTTTCAACGCAGCAGGGCCGACGCGCAGCAGATCGTCAGCGAACGACGTAAATGTCGCAGGGCGCCTTATGTAGGAAGTGTTGCGCCAGGCTGCCGAGCAATGCCTGCGACAGTGCGCTGCGGCCATGGCTACCGAGTACCAGCAGTTCGATATTGTGGCTTTTCAGGCGCGCTTGCAGGCAACGCAGAATGCCGCCCTGTTCCACCGAGTGGCTCAGGGTCGGACCTTTCTCCGGCAGGTTCTGCGCTTCATCTTCGAGCAGCTGGTTGATCAGCGCCTTCTGTGTCGCCAGTTGCGCTTCGACCTGCTTGGGCGTGCCCTTGTCCGGCTCGAATACGTGCAGGGCATGCAGGTCGGCGGTTTCCGGCAGCAGGCGATAGGCCTGGCCGAGGGCGCTGCAGGCGCACAGTGAGAAGTCGATGGCGGCCAGGGCGCGCTCATATGGGCGGAAATCGTTGCGTGCCACCAGCAGCAGCGGCACCGGGCAGTTGCGCGCAATGCGGTCGAGGCTGGTGCCGGAGAAGAAGTCATGGCGCTGGTGATGGCCGCCCAGTACCAGCAGGTCGCAGTCCAGCTCGCTGAGCTGTTGCAGGACCACTTCCGAGGGTTTGATGCCGCTGCGAATCAGCAACTGGCTGCCGGGCGGAGCGTACTGGGTGATGCTGCGATCCAGGGCCTGTTTGGCCACTTCATGTTCCTGACTGCTTTTGCTCGGATCAAGCACATGCAGGATGGTCAGTTTGGCGTTGAACTGCATGGCCAACTGGGTGGCGCGGCACAGGGCCATGTCGGCCGTGTCGCGCAGGTCGTGGGCAATAAGGATGTGACTGGGCATGGTCGGCGTTCTCCTGCCGATGCATGTCGGCACATTTATTGTGACCTCGAGTCATAGCTGGACTTTTGACCCAGGGCAAGGTCAGGCGTCAGCGCGTGCGTAATTGGTACAAGCCACGACTCTGAGCCACTACTTCACCACTGTCGTCGGTCAGCTGCAACTCTAAAACGTACTCCGCTTTACCCTCTTCTGTTGCCTGTTTTTGCAGCTGCTCGATTTGCGCCTCACTCAGGCTCGCTTCGACCTGTATATCACCGGTGGCCGGGCGGCGAAAACGCAGGTTCATTTCCTTGACGACGGGGTAGAAACGCTGCGTATCGAAGCTGGTGAGAAACAATGCCCCGCCAGGAATTTCCGCCAGGGTGAACAGCGCGCCGGCGTACATGCTGCCGATATGGTTCTGGTTACCCGCCAGCGGCATGCGCAGACGCACATGACCCACTTCCAGCACATCGGCCTTGAGCCCGCTGCGCTGGACAAAGGCAATCTGTTCTTCGGTGAGCTGGCGCACCAGTTCAAGAGGCAGCGGCATGGTTGGCTCCACAGTTATGGGTGTGCAGCCAGCCTAAAGGTTGGTCGTGAGCGCGGTAATGACCGCGGTGCCGTGGACGGATTGACCGATTCGCTCAAATGCCCTGCTGGCGCAACCAGCCAAGCAGCTGCGGCAAGGGCAGGGCACCGCTCTGCCGGGCCACTTCCACACCGCCTTTGAGCAGGATCAGTGTGGGAATCGAGCGAATGCCCATTTCTGCCGACAGTTGCGGGTTGGCCTCGCTGTCCAGTTTGCTCAGTCGGCAGCGGCCTTGCAGCTGCGCGGCGGCCTGCTCATAAATCGGCGCAAAGCTGCGGCACGGCCCGCACCAACTGGCCCACACATCGATCAGCAGCGGCAGGTCGCCCTTGTTCTGCGCATCGAAGTTGGCCTGGGTCAGTTCGAAGGGTGTGCTGGGCAGCACTTCGGCCTTGCAGCGGCCACAGCGCGGTCTATCGCCCAGGCGCTCGGCGGGAATGCGGTTAAGGCCGTTGCACTGTGGGCAGGGGATCAGCAGGGGATTGGACATGGGCGACTCCAGAGGCGGTTATCCCTTATCTGGAGTCGCTTGCGCGGATATCAAGGGTGATCAGCCCGCGGCAGCCTCCAGCGCCTGGGCCAGGTCGGCGAGGATGTCGTCGCAGTGCTCGATGCCGATCGACAGACGCACCATGTCGCGCGGCACGCCGGCGCGCTCCAGCTCTTCGTCATTCAACTGGCGGTGAGTGGTAGATGCCGGGTGGCAGGCCAGGGATTTGGCATCGCCGATATTCACCAGGCGCACCACCAGCTTGAGCGCATCGATAAAGCGCGCGCCGGCTTCCTGACCGCCGACAATGCCAAATGACAGGATCGACGCCGGCTTGCCGCCGCAGAAGCGCTGTGCCAGGGCGTGCTCGGGATGATCGGGCAGGCCGGCGTATTTGACCCAGGCCACTTGCGGGTGATTCTGCAGGTACTGGGCGACCTTCAGCGCATTCTCGCAGTGGCGCTCCATGCGCAGGGCCAGGGTTTCCAGGCCTTGCAGAATCAGGAAGGCATTGAACGGCGACAGCGCCGCGCCGGTGTTGCGCAGCGGCACCACGCGGCAGCGGCCGATAAAGGCCGCCGGGCCGAAGGCCTCGGTGTAGGTCACGCCGTGGTAGGACGGATCGGGCGTGTTGAGCAGCGGGAAGCGCGCTTTGTTATCTGCCCAGGGGAATTTGCCGGAATCCACCACGATGCCGCCGATGCTGGTGCCGTGGCCGCCGATGTACTTGGTTAGCGAATGCACGACGATGTCCGCGCCGTGTTCGAACGGGCGGCAGAGAATCGGCGTGGCCACGGTGTTGTCGACGATCAGCGGCACGCCATGGCGGTGCGCAGCCGCAGCCAGAGCCGCCAGATCGACGATATTGCCGGCCGGGTTGCCGATGGATTCGCAGAACACGGCTTTGGTTCTGTCGTCGATCAGCGCTTCCAGGGCGGCGATGTCGTCGTGGGCGGCGAAGCGGGTCTGGATGCCGAAGCGCGGCAGGGTATGGGCCAGCAGGTTGTAGGTGCCGCCGTAGAGCTTGGCCACCGAGACGATGTTGTCGCCGGCTTCGGCCACAGTCTGGATGGCGTAGGTGATGGCTGCCATGCCGGAGGCCACGGCCAGCGCACCGACGCCACCTTCCAGCGCCGCCACGCGCTCTTCGAGCACGGCGTTGGTCGGGTTCATGATGCGCGAATAGATGTTACCGGCGACTTTCAGGTCGAACAGGTCGGCACCGTGCTGGGTATCGTCGAAGGCAAAGGAGCTGGTCTGGTAGATCGGCACCGCCACGGCCTTGGTGGTCGGGTCGGGGCTGTAGCCGGCGTGGATGGCCAGGGTTTCCAATTTCATGCGCGCGTTCCTTCAGGGCAGATTGAAAGATGCGCAGCATGGAGAAAGCAGCAAGGCCCGGTCAATGCGTTGGAGCAATGAAACGGGCCTTGGGTTAGATCGATGTGTTTACAGCTTATGCCGTCAAACCGGCACCAGCGGCCAGAACCAGGGGATGACAAAGCTGGCCACTACCCACAGCAGCAGGTTGAGCGGGATGCCGACCTTCATAAAATCGGTAAAGCGATAACCGCCGGCGTTGTAGACGAAGGTGTTGGTCTGATAGCCGATGGGCGTGGCGAAGCTGGCGCTGGCGGCGAACATCACTGCGACCACAAAGGCACGCGGGTCGACGCCCAGGTGCTGGGCCATGCCGATGGCAATCGGCGTGACCAGCACGGCCACGGCGTTGTTCGAGAGCACTTCGGTGAGGATCGAGGTGAACAGGTAGATAAAGCTCAGCATCAGCAGTGGGCCAGCCCAGGGCATCAACCCCATGACATTGCTGACCATCAGGCCGACCAGGCCGACCTTGTCCATGGCGATGCTGATGGCCAGCATGCCGAAGATCAGGCTGAGAATCTTCCAGTCCACCGCCTTGTAGGCGTCTTCCACATCCAGACAGCGGGTCGCCAGCACGGTCACCGCGCCGATGATCGCCAGGCCTTCGATGGGCATCACGCCGAACGCGGCGAGGATCATCACCGCCAGGGTGGCGATGATCGCAATCGGCGCCTTGTCGCGGCGGAAGGCGCGCTCCTGCACGGCGTTGAGGCTGATCAGCTCGCCGTTGTCGGCGAAACGCTTGATCTGCGTCGGCGTGCCTTCCACCAGCATTACGTCGCCAAACTGCAGCTCGAAATCGTCGAGGTTGCCCTGGATGTTCTCGTCCTGACGGTGCACGGCGAGCACGGCGATGCCATAGCGCGCGGTCAGGTCGAGGTCACGCATCGGCCGGTGGCTGTAGCGCGAGTTACGCCCGACGATGGCCTCGGCGAGGATCACGTCGTGGCTGCTGATGGTTTCAAAGGCATCGCTGCGGTTGAAGATCAGGTGGCCGCTTTCGCGCAGCTCCACCACGTCCTTGACCTGGCCATGCAGCACCAGTTGGTCGCCCGCCACCAGCAGGGTGTCGTGGGCCGGCTCGGTGAGTTCCTGCTCATCACGGAAGATTTTCAGCACCTGCAGGCCGCTGCCACCGTTGAGGTTGGCTTCGTGCAGGGTTTTGCCAATTACCGGTGAGTCTTGCGGCACCAGCAGCTCGGTCATAAAGGTGCGCTCGAGATTTGGGCGCAGCTGCTTGGATAGGGTTTCGCGGTTGGGCAACAGGCGATGACCGATGGTCAGCAGGTAGGCCATGCCGAAGGCGGCCATGATCAGGCCGGCGCCAGTAATTTCGAAGATGCCGAAGGGTTCCAGGCCGGCTTTGCGCGCCACGCCGTCGACCAGAATATTGGTCGAGGTGCCGATCATGGTCAGGGTGCCGCCGAGGATGGTGGCGTAGGACAGCGGAATCAGCAGTTTCGACGGCAAGGTGCCGGCGCGGCGCGCCAGGGCGATGGCCACCGGAGTGAGAATGGCCACCACCGGGGTATTGTTCAGGCAGGCGGAAATCACCAGGGCGGTGACGGTCAGTCCGGTGAGTACGCGAATCGGGCTGGTGCCGACCAGGTCACCCAGCCAGTTGCCCAGGGCGTCGATGCAGCCGGTGCGCTCCAGCGCGGCAGAGAGCACGAACATGCAGGCGATGGTCACCGGCGCCGAGTTGCTCAGCACGCTGAGAACTTCTGCAGGCGTCAGCAGTTGGGTAATCAACAACGCTGCCACGGCGATGGCGGCGACGATATCCGGGCTCCACTTCTCCCGCACAAAGGCATACAGCACCCAGATCAGCAGGGCGCCGACAAACAGCAGTGGCAGGGGCAGTGAATCCCAGAACATGAACATCCTTAGCGTCGAATCTCGTGTGAGGTATCGGGCGCGCCAATGCAGACGGGCGGCCACGCAAGGCGGAGAAGATAAGGGTTGCTGCTTAGAGAGTCTAAGAATGTTTGGAAAGGTTTATATGCCTTTTCGATTTAATAGATAAGGCTGTACCGGCCGCTCTAGTGCGCACTGTGCCTGTGCGCTTAATCGGTGGCGGATTAGGCTCAAGCCTTTCGTGGGCAGGAGGACATATGCGCCAGCTAGGTATTCTCGGTGGCATGAGTTGGGAGTCGACGGCCAGCTATTACCGCTTGCTCAACCAGGGCGTGCGCGAGCGACGCGGTGGTTTGCATTCGGCACCGCTGCTGCTGCATTCCGTGGATTTTGCCAAGATCGCCGAGCTGCAGCGGTGTGGCGACTGGCAGGCGGCTGGGCATGTGTTGGCGCAGGCGGCTGAGGGGCTTGAGCGGGCGGGAGCAACGGCCCTGCTGCTGGCCACCAACACCATGCACAAGGTGGCGCCGGCCATTGAGGCGGCGGTGCAGATACCGCTGCTGCATATCGGCGATGCGGTGGGGCAGGCTTTGCAGCGCCGGGGTGTGCGCCGTGCGGCTCTGCTCGGTACGCGCTTTACCATGCAGGAGGACTTCTACCGCCAGCGCCTGGCCGAGCGCTTTGCCATCGAAGTAATCACCCCGAACGCAGCGCAGATGGCGGAAATCGACCGGGTGATCTTTGCCGAGCTGTGTCAGGGTCAGTTCCTAGCGCCGGCGCGTGAGTTTTATCTGGATTGCTTGCGCACGCTGCAGGAGCAGGGCGCCGAGGTGGCCATCCTCGGCTGCACCGAGATCGGCTTGCTGCTCGATGGCCTGGATGCGCCACTGCCGTTACTCGACAGCACCGAGCTGCATGTGGCCATGGGGCTGGAGTGGCTGCTGGGTTCGTAGGGTGTTTATCCTGTGGGAGGCGCTTTTGCGGCGATTGTCGCGGCTAAAGCCCCTCCCACGTCTGGCTACGATGAACAGCTGATTTCCAGGTGCTTGCCCCATTCCGGCGGGCGCTGGGCGTAGCGTTCGAAGCCGGGCTGCTCAGCGAAGGGCTGTGACAGCACCTGATGCAATTCGCGCACGGGGGCGTAGTCGCCCTGTTCGGCGGCTTCGATTGTCTCTTGGGCCAGGTAATTGCGCAGGATGTATTTGGGATTGACCGCGTGCATGCGCATACGGCGTTGTGCCTGGTCGTCACCCTCCCTTGCGCTGCGTGCCAGGTAGTCAGTGGCCCAGGCGTCGAAGCCGGCAAGGTCGGTGAAATCGTCGCGCAGGCGTGCCACGGCTTGTGCGGCCGGGCTGTCGCCGAGTTCGCGGAAGAACCGCGTGTAATCCACCGCGCTGCTTTGCATCAGTTGCAGCAGGCGCTGCACCAGGGCTTCGTCGCCCTCATCGGCACTGAGCAGGCCCAGGCGCTTGCGCATCAGGTCGAGGTAGTGCGCCTGGTACAGCGGCAGGAACAGCCCCAGGGTTTCCCGTAGCGCGTCTATATCCACCAGCGGCACCAGGGCCTGGCCGAGGGCGGCGAGGTTCCATTGGGCGATGGGCACCTGATTGCTGAACGAGTAGCGGCCGCTGTCATCGGAATGGTTGCAGATGTGCTGGGCATCGAAATCATCGAGAAAGGCGTAGGGGCCGTAATCGAAGGTGATGCCGAGGATCGACATATTGTCGGTGTTCATCACCCCGTGGCAGAAGCCATAGGCCTGCCAGTAGGCGATCATCGTGGCGTTGCGCTCGATCACTTCGCGGAACATCGCCAGGTACGGCTGCTCCTGCTGCAAGCAGTCGGCGTAGTGGCAGTGCAGCACGTGGTCGGCCAGCTGTTTGAGCTGTTCATGCTGACGGGTGTAGTAGAAGTATTCGAAGTGACCGAAGCGGATATGGCTGGGCGCCAGGCGCAGCACCATCGCCGCGCGTTCCTGCTTCTCGCGCCACACCGGGGTGCTGGAGCCGGTGACGCATAGCGCCCGCGAGCTGGGGATGCCGAGGGCGTGCAGGTGTTCGCTGGCAAGGAATTCGCGGATCGAGCTGCGCAGCACCGCGCGGCCGTCGCCCATGCGCGAGTAGGGCGTTTGCCCGGCACCTTTGAGGTGCAGATCCCAGTACTCGCCGGCGTCGTTGATGACCTCGCCCAACAGCAGGCCACGGCCGTCACCCAGGCGTGGGCTGTAGCCGCCGAACTGATGCCCGGAGTAGACCATGGCGCGTGGCTCGGCGCTGCTCCACAGCTTGTGCCCGGTAAAAATCTGCGCGAACACCTCGCTGTTGGCTTCGCTCGGGTCCAGGTCGAGCAACGCCATGGCGGCCGGGCTGGCGACCACCATGCGCGGCTCGGCAATCGGCTCGGGCAGCACGTGGGTGGAAAAGGCATCGCCGAGGCGGGCGAAACGGTTGTCGAACTGCAACTCGATCAGCGACTTCACAATCAGGCTCCAGCCGGGCGAAGCAGCCTGGCAGTGGTCAGTAAACGGCCCGCTGGGGCGGGCCGGTGGCGCGTTATTGCGGGTCGACCGCCGGAGCGGGAGGCGGCAGTTTGCTCTGCTGGGCATCAGCAGCGGCCGTAGCGGCGACCATTTGCCCGGTGGTCAGGTTGAGTTCCTGACCATGCAGGTTCTTGATCATCACCTCGACCTGGTTGAAGGCCATCTCCACGTTGTGTTCGCGGAAGCTCAGGGCAATGCGCGTGAGGATCTCGTCGGTGGCGGCGTTGCGGTCGCCCAGTTCGCGCACGTGGAAGCGCAGCTCGTAGTCGAAGGTGCTGGCGCTGATGGTCAGGAAGAACAGCAGCGGCGCCGGGTCGCGCAGCACCCGCGGATTTTCCTCGGCAGCTTGCATCATCAGCTTGCGCGCGAGTGCCAGGTCGCTTTCGTAGGCCAGGCCGATCTTCACGATTACCCGGGTGATGGTGTCGTTGAGCGACCAGTTGATCAGCTGGCCGGTGACGAAGGTCTTGTTCGGCACGATGATTTCTTTGCGGTCGAAATCGGTGATGGTGGTGGCGCGGATACGGATCTTGCTCACGGTGCCGGACAGGTTGCCGATGGTCACCACGTCGCCGATACGCACCGGGCGTTCGAACAGGATGATCAGACCGGAGATAAAGTTGGCGAATATCTCCTGCAAGCCAAAACCGAGGCCGACCGACAGCGCGGCCACCAGCCACTGCAACTTGTCCCAGCTGACCCCGAGGGTCGACAGCGTGGTGACAAAGCCAATCCCTACGATCACATAGGACAGCAGGGTGGTGGTGGCATAGGCACTGCCCTGGGCCAGGTTGAGCCGTGACAGCACCAGCACTTCAAGCAGGCCGGGCAGGTTGCGACCCAGGGCCACGGTGATGCCGACGATGATCAGCGCGCCGAGTACATCGTTGAGGCTGATTGGCACCAGCGTCGCGGCATCGCCGGTGCCGCTGCTGTATTGGTAGAGGGTGATGTTGTCGAGGTAGGCGAACACCGAAATCAGGTCTGCCCATACCCAGTACAGCCCGGCGATAAAGGTGCCGAGCAGGGCCAGGCGGATCAGGCGCAGCGACTGTTGGTTGACCTGCTCGATATCCAGGGTGGGTTCTTCGACCACGGTTTCCGTGCCTTCGCCACTGTCCTTGCTTTGCGCCTGGCGTTTGGCCGTGGCGCGCTGGTAAGCCAGGCGGCGTGCGGCAACGCCCAGGCCACGGACGAAGGTGGCTTCGATCACCAGCCAGATCACCAGCAGGTAAAGGGTGTTGATCAGGCGGTCGCTGAGTTTCAGGGCGGTGTAGTAGTAGCCTAGGCCAACCGCGATGATCAGCGCCAGCGGCAATAGGCTCAAGCCGATACCGATCAGCATGCGAAACGCCGAAGCATGTTCGCGTGCCGGGCCGGTGAGCAGCAGCTTGTACAGCAACCAGACCATCAGCGCGTAACAGGTCAGCACCACGGTCAGACCGATCACGTCATCACCGAGGCTGGCGGGCTGGTGTTCGGCCACTGTCACTACGGCGACCAGGGCCATCACCACCAGGCCCAGGCGGCGGATTTGCCGATGCAGGAACGCCACCTGAGGGCGGCCCCAGCGGAAGTGCAGCTCCGCTACGCCACCATCGGCGAGGATGCGGTACAGGGTGTAGAACACCAGCCAGGCCTGGGCCATCTGGAATAGCGCTTCACCGAGGTTGGCGTTCTGCCCGCGGGCATCCATCTGCAAGGCAAAACCGCACAGCGCGAGGAACAGGGTGCCGGGCAGGGCCAGCAAGACGTTGAGCATGATCGCCATGGGCGTATGCAGTTGGCTGTCACGCTTGAAGTGGCCGATGTCCTGGTGCAGTTCGCCGAGCTTGCGGTACAGGTAACTGCGGCGCCACAGCAACACCACGATCAGCAACAGCAGCGGCAGGAACAGCAGCGGCCGCTCGGTCAGGCCTGCAGCCAGTTGCCGCAGGTTGGCCCCCCAGGGCATCTCGGCGACCTGCCGTTCGAGCAAGTGCGGCACCGACTTGAACCACTCCAGGTCCAGCGGTTTATTGCTGGGGATCCAGAACATCTGTTCGTCGAGGGTGGCGCGCAGGGTTTCCGCGGTGGCCTTCAGCTGTTTCTGATTGAGCTGCAGGGTGATCGATTCGTTGAGCAGGGCATTCAGCTCACGGTTGAGGCGGTCGATCAGTTCGCGGCGAGTCTCAATGATCTCCAGCAGATTGCTGCGCAGGGTTTCGATATCGGCATCCGGGGCACTGTTCGGTGCGGCCAGCAACTGGTCGACATAGGCGCCGGGGTTGTTGATGCTTTCGCGCTGCTGGTTGAGTTCGAACTGGTACAGGCGCAGGTCGGCAATCTGGTCGGGCAGGTCGCTGTCGATCTTCAGCGTCGGCAGCGCTTGCTGCTGCTTATAGAGAATGCGTGATAGCAGCAGGCTGCCTTGCAAGACGCTGATCTGCTCGTCCAGGGCCTGGTCGCTCTGGCTCAGGCTGTCGAGCTGCTGCTTGGTCTGCAGGTTTTCCCGGGTCAGCTGGTTGAGGCGGTCGGTGGCGCGCAGCAGGTAGTCGGACAGCTTCAGGTTGAGCGCGCTTTCCCGTGCCAGCAGGCTGTCGCTGCCAGCCTTCTCGGCTTCGCGGGACTGCTCGGCGACGGTCTGCTCGGAGAGGTTGCGGCGCTTTTCGTTGATCAGGTTCTGCAGGTCGAACAGCTCTTTCTCGATGCGCGTGATGCGTTCTTCCAGCAGGCTGCGGCGGCTGTTGCCGAGGTCCTGCAGCAGGCTGTTGCCAGCCAGTTCCTGGCGGCGTAACTGGGTTTGCGCCTCGAGCTTGGCCAGTTCGGCGTTGAGCTGGTCGCGGCGTTCGTTGCTCAGCGGTTTGCCGGCATCGCGCCCGCTCTTGAGAATGGCGTTGATGGCCTGGCTGCGGCTCTGGTTGCTGCTGATCTCGGCCTGGGCGCGTTCGGGGCGGGTTTGCGCGGTGATGATCAGGCTGTTGGCTTCGATGATCTGCTTCTGCCAGTCGCCCAGTTGGGTATTGCGCTCGGCCAGCAACTGTTCGAGCTGGGGCAGTGGGCTGTTGGCATAGCGCAGGTTGACCTGGGTGGGCTGGCTACCTTTGAGGCGCTCGAAGTCGCGCTGGGCTTCGCCGATCAGGCGCGGTGCTTGCTGCAGCTGCTTTTCCAGGTCCGCCAGGCGTTGTCGGCTGTCGGCCTGTTCGGCCAGCAGCGCCAGGGTTTTTTCCAGCGTCTGTTTGATCGCCTGCTGCTCGGCTTCCGGCAGCTTGCGATCGGCCAGGCCATCGAGGTTGCGTTGTACATCGGCGCTGCTGGGCGGTTCGCCCGCCAGCAGCAGTGGGGCATTCAGGCAGAGGCCGAGCAGTACGGCCGAGAGGTAGATGCGGAAAGAGGACATGGTGGTGATCGTAAGGCCCGAGAGGATGCTGAGTTTAACAGGCGGCCGCACAAACGCTGACCGCTGTTTCAGCCTCTTCGTCAGAGAAAGAGTGTCGGGCCCGGTCGGCTGCCTTCGGGGAATCTGACGCCGACTTTGCGGATCTTGTTCCCGTCCATGGCGGCCACGGTCCAGGTCAGGCCTTGCCATTCCACCTGGTCGCCGATGACTGGTGAGCCGCCGATCTTGTGGGCGATAAAACGGCCCAGATGCAGCTGACCTTCCGCGCCTTCCAGTTGCAGGCCGTAGAGTGCGGCGATGGCGGCCAGTTCGGCATCGCCTTCCAGTACGAAATCGCCGAAGAAACGCAGGTCCTGGCCGCGTGATGGTGCCTGGCTGAACAGCTTGCCGAGGGCGGGCAGGTCGTGTTCATGACCGACCACGCAGAGCAGGTCGCCGGCATCCAGTGTGGTGCTGCCGGAGGGGTGCAGCAGTTCCTTGCCGCGGAACAGCGCAGCGACGCGTGTACCTTCGGGCATCTTCAGCTCACGCAGGGGGGCGCCAATGCACCATTTCTCCGCGCCGAGGCGGTAGATAAACAGCTCCCACTGGCTGGTCGGGTGCACTTCCAGGCCGGCGCGGGATACTGGTGCCGGCTCTGGCGGGACGGTGACACGCAGCAATTTGGCGGCAAACGGCAGGCTGGTGCCCTGCAGCAGCAGTGAGACCAGCACGATAAAGAACGCCACGTTGAAGAACAGCTGGGCATTCGGCAAGCCGGCCATCAGCGGGAACACCGCGAGAATGATCGGTACCGCGCCGCGCAGGCCGACCCAGGCGATAAAGGCTCGCTCGCGGTCATGGAAGGCACGGAACGGCAACAGGCCGAGGAAGATCGACAGTGGCCGGGCAAACAGGATCATCCACAGCGCCAGGCCCAGTGCGGGCAGGGCAATCGGCAGCAGTTCGTGCGGGGTGACCAGCAGGCCGAGGACCAGGAACATGCCGATCTGCGCCAGCCAGGTCAGGCCGTCAAGCATGTGCAGGATGCCGTGGCGCGAACGGATCGGGCGGTTGCCCAGCAGCAGGCCGCACAGGTAAATCGACAGGATGCCACTGCCACCGACGGCCGTGGTGATGGCAAAGATGATCAGGCCGCCGCTGACCACCAGCAGCGGATACAGGCCGTTGGCCAGTTCCATACGGTTGATCAGGTTGAGCAGCAACCAGCCACCGCCAAGGCCGAATAGCGCGCCGATACCAAACTGTTGCAGCAGTTGCAGCAGCAGATCCCAGCTCAGGCCGTCCTGACCGCTGGACAGGATGGCAATCAGGGTGACCGTGAGAAACACCGCCATCGGGTCGTTGCTACCCGATTCGATTTCCAGCGTGGCGCTGACCCGCTCGTTCAGGCCGCGTCCGCCAAGCAGGCTGAATACTGCCGCGGCATCGGTGGAGCCGACGATGGCGCCGATCAGCAGGCCTTCCATCCAGCTCAGGTTGAATAGCCAGGCTGCAGCAATGCCGGTCAACCCGGCGGTAATCAGAACACCAACAGTGGCGAGTGATAACGAGGGCCATAAGGCCACACGGAAGCTTGAAACCCGTGTGCGCATACCGCCGTCGAGGAGGATGATGGCCAGCGCCAGGTTGCCGACCAGATAGGCCAGTGGGTAGTTGTTGAAAACGATGCCGCCAGGGCCGTCGGTGCCGGCGAGCATGCCGACGCCGAGAAAGATCACCAAGATGGGGATGCCGAAGCGCGAACCGAATGCGCTGACCAGGATGCTCATTGCTACCAGCACGCCACCGATCAAAAACAGGTTATTGATGGTGCTGGCATCCAAAGTGACGTACTCCTGGCGGGCTCGTTAATGCATAACTATGCATGGCGCGTGCCAGGGATTCTAACCTGCGGCCTTGGCGTTCTGTCAAAAAAACGCCCGGCATGGGCCGGGCGTCTTGTAACAGCATGCTGTGCGCGTTAGAACCAGGCGTCCTGCATGCCCAGACAGGTGTCGTCACGCGTTTCAAGGATGGCCAGGTCGTGGTGGCAGCTCGGCACTTCCCAGGTCAGGAAGTAGCGCGCGGCCTGCAGCTTGCCCTGGTAGAAGTCGACATCAGCGGGGTTACCGCGCGCCAGGCCTTCTTCAGCACGAATCGCCTGTTCCAGCCAGCGCCAGCCAATCACGGTATGGCCGAACACCTTGAGGTACAGCGCCGAGTTGGCCAGGCCTTCGTTGACCTTGCCGCTCATCAGGTCGCCCAGCAGGGCCAGGGTCACCGCTTGCAGGCGTGCCAGCAGTTGCTCCAGCGGCTGGCGCAGGGCAGTCAGCGAAGCGTGGGCTTCGGCGCGCTGGCAGGTGCCGTGGATTAGCTTGAGCAGTTGCTTGAGCGCTGCGCCGCCGTTCATCGAGACCTTGCGGCCCAGCAGGTCGAGCGACTGGATGCCGTGGGTGCCTTCGTGGATCGGATTGAGGCGGTTGTCGCGGTAGTACTGCTCCACCGGGTACTCGCGGGTGTAGCCATGGCCGCCGAGAATCTGGATGGCCAGCTCGTTGGCCTTCAGGCAGAACTCCGAGGGCCAGGATTTGACGATCGGAGTGAGCAGGTCGAGCAGTTCCAGGGCGGTCTTGCGCTGCTCCTCGGTCTCCAGGGTCTGGGTGTCGTCGAACAGTCGCGCGGCATATAGGCCGAGGTCGAAAGCGCCTTCCACATAGGCCTTCTGGGTTAGCAGCATACGGCGTACGTCTGCGTGCTCGACGATGGAAATCTGCGGGCTGCTCGGGTTCTTGCCATCGGCGTGGCGGCCTTGCGGACGGTTGCGTGCGTAGTCCAGCGAGTACAGGTAGCCGGCGTAGCCGAGCATGATGGCGCCCATGCCGACGCCGATGCGCGCCTCGTTCATCATCTGGAACATATAGCTCAGGCCGTGGTGCGGCTTGCCCACCAGATAGCCGACGCAATCGTCGTTATCGCCGAAGTTCAGCGCGGTGGAGGTGGTGCCACGCCAGCCCATCTTGTGGAACAGACCGGCCAGCAGGGCGTCATTGCGCTTGCCCAGTGAGCCATCTTCATTCACCAGGAATTTCGGCACGATAAACAGGCTGATGCCTTTCACGCCGGGCGGTGCATCCGGCAGCTTGGCCAGCACCATGTGCACGATGTTCTCCGAGATCGGCTGATCGCCGCCGGAGATAAAGATCTTGTTGCCCTTGATCCGGTAGCTGCCATCGGCGTGCGGTTCGGCCTTGGTGCGGATGTCCGACAGTGAGGAGCCGGCGTGCGGCTCGGTCAGGGCCATGGTGCCAAAGAAGCGGCCATCGATGATCGGCTGCAGGTATTTGCGCTTCTGCTCATCATTGCCGAAGGCTTCGATCAGGTTGGCCACGCCCATGGTCAGCATCGAGTAGGAGCTGGTGGCGATGTTGGCCGACTGAAAGTGGGCGAAGCAGGCTTGCGACAGCAGGTTGGGCAACTGCATGCCGCCATGTTCGAAGTCGCGGGTGGCATTAAGGAAACCGGCGTCGTGGAAGGCGCGCAGGGCTGGCTCAACTTCCGGGATCAGCACCGCGGCACCGTCCACGTACTGCGGCTCGTGCTCGTCGTTCTTGCGGTTGTGCGGGGCGAACAGCTCTTCGGCAATACCGCGGGCGGTGCCGATGGCGGCGTCGAAGGTTTCGCGGTTGTGGTCGGCGAAGCGCTCGCGCTGGGTCAGGCCTTCGGCGTCCAGCACTTCATACAGCTCGAAGGCCAGGTTGCGGGAACTGAGCAGGGACTCGGACATGGGTGTACCTCCGGTTGCGATGCAGCGAGTCTAAGCAGGCGCGCGCGCCGCTCCCAGCACTATCAATTAGCGTGATAGAGGCTTAGCGAGTAAAGCCCAGGGCCAGCTCTGCGGTCAGCTCTGCGGCGCCTATAGCTTTGCAGCCGCTGACATTCTGCCCCGCCCAGAGCGGCGAGAAGTCGCCGCTGCCTTGGTTTTCCGCTTTGGCCCGCAGTGGCGCAATGGCCGCCGTCGCCAGTGGGAAGGCCGGTGCCAGCGGGCTGAGCGGGCCCAGCTCGCGCATCAACCGGTTGACGATGCCACGTGCCGGACGGCCGCTAAACAGATTGGTCAGCGCCGTGTGCTGTGCTGCCGGGCTGTGCAGGGCCGCGCGGTGAATGGCGCTGGTGCTGGCTTCGTCACAGCACAGGTAGGCGGTACCGATCTGCACCCCGGCCGCGCCAAGCGCCATAGCCGCGCGAACACCTTGCGCATCGGCAATGCCACCGGCAGCAATCACCGGCACGCGCACCGCCTGGACGATCTGCGGTAGCAGGGCGAAGGTGCCGAGCTGGCTGCTCAGCTCATTGCTGAGGAACATGCCGCGATGGCCGCCGGCTTCCAGGCCCTGGGCGATGATCGCGTCCGCGCCATTGGCTTCGAGCCACAGCGCTTCCGCTACCGTGGTCGCCGAGCTGAGTACTTTGGCTCCGCATGCCTTGACCCGTGCCAGCAGTTCAGCCGAGGGCAGGCCGAAGTGGAAACTCACCACGGCGGGTTTGAATTCATCCAGCAGATCAGCCATCTCGGCACTGAACGGCTGGCGGCCGGGGCCGCTGGCGATGGTCGCGGGATCAATGCCAAGTTCGGCGTAGAAAGGGCTTAACGCCTCGCGCCAGGCCGCTTCGCGAGCAGCATCGACGGCTGGCGGAGTGTGGCAAAAGAAGTTCAGGTTATACGGCCTGCTGGTTTTCTCGCGCAGCGCCTGCAGCTCCTTGCACAAGCCGGCGGCGTCGAGCATGGCGCAGGGCAGCGAGCCGAGCGCACCGGCATTCGATACGGCGGCGGCCAAACCGTGCAGTTGTACGCCGGCCATCGGTGCCTGAATCAGTGGCAGTTCAACGCCCAAAAGATTTTGCAGTGACATATCGGTTCTCCCTTGCCAGGCGGATCAGCCGCCACCGTACTGATCCATCAGGCACCTGGCAAACTGGTAAACTGCCCGGCCACAGGAGTCCGTCCACATGAACTACCGCCACGCCTTCCATGCCGGCAACCATGCCGATGTGCTGAAACACTACGTCCTCACTCGCCTGATCGCCCTGCTGTCACGCAAGGAGGCGCCGTTCGCCTACCTCGACAGCCATGCCGGCATCGGTCTGTATGACCTGCGTGGCGACCAGGCCAGCCGCACCGGTGAGTGGCTGGAAGGTATTGCGCGGCTGTGGCAGGCCAGCGATGTACCGGACCCGCTGCTGGATTATCTGGAAGTGATCCGCGCGATGAACCCCGATGGCGAGCTGCGCCATTACCCCGGCTCGCCGGAGCTGGCACGCCTGCTGACCCGTGAACAGGACCGCCTGCACCTGAACGAGAAACACCCGGAAGACGGCCGCCTGCTCAAGGAAAACATGCACGGCGATCGTCGCGTGGCCGTGCACCTGGGCGAAGGCTGGTATGTGCCGCGCGCCCTGTTGCCGACCCGCGAAAAGCGCGCGCTGCTGCTGATCGATCCGCCGTTCGAGCAGGTCGATGAGATGGAGCGCTGCGCCCAGTCGTTGAGCGAAGCCATCAGTCGCATGCGCCAGGCGGTGGTGGCGATCTGGTACCCGATCAAGGACCTGCGCCAGCTCAGCCGCTTCTACCGCGACCTGCAAAAAAGCAAAGCGCCCAAGCTGCTGCGCGTCGAGCTCTACGTACACCCCACCGACGAAGCCGCGCGGCTGAACGGCTCCGGCCTGGTGATCAGCAACCCGCCATGGGGTCTGGAGGACGAACTCAAGCAGATCCTGCCGTGGCTCGCCGACCTGCTGGGGCAAAGCCAGGGCGGCTGGCGGCTGGATTGGCTGATTGAGGAGAACAGCGGCGGCTAGCGGCTGTTGCTCGGCTCGACGAAATACGTCAGCTGCTGGCGCGGATTGAGGTACTCCAGTGCCTCGCGTGGTAGCTGGGACGGGCGCAGGCAGGCGGCGATACCCAGGCGTGGCTCCTGTTCCAGGTCGAGGATCAGCGCTTCGTGCTTGGGCACGGCGGCGTCGTAGACAATCAGCGTCGGTTTCAGCGGCTGGCTCGGGTTCATGCCGAGGATCAGGCCGTAGCGCTGGTCGTCCAGTTGCACCAGGCTGCCGGGCGGGTAGATGCCCATGCAGCGGATAAAGGCCTTCAGCGCCACCGCATCGAAGCGCGCACTGTATTGCTTGAACATCAGCGCCAGGGCTTCGTGGGGGCTGAGGGCATCGCGCGGGTTGAGCGGGTTGCACAGGTTGTCGAACTGGTTGGTAATGCACACCAGGCGGCTCAGGCGGCCGATGGCGGCTTCAGACAGCTGACGCGGGTAGCCGCTGCCGTCGCAGTATTCGTGGTGCTCGTTGATGATGCGCAGCACCTCGTCGTCGAGCATCAGCTTGTGGCCCGTGCGCAGGCCGAATTCGCAGTGCAGTTGCAGCAGTTGCTGTTCCGGCCGGGTCAGCGGTTCGGGCTTGAGCAACACCTTGCTGGGGATGTCGAGCTTGCCGATATCGTGCAGCAGTGCGCCCATGCCGAGGATGTGGCAATCCTCGCTGTCCAGGCCGATCTGGCGACCGAGCATCAGGCTCAGCACGGTGACGTTCAGTGAGTGGAAGTAGCTGTCCTCGGCCACCTTGCTGTTGATGCTGTGCAGCACCGCGCCGCTGCCACCGAGCAGGGCCTCGACCATTGAGCCGACAATTTCACCGGCCTGTTTGCTGGCGTCTTCCGGGCGGCTGCGCAGGGTCTGGTTGAGCGCTTTGACCTGCTGGCTGGCTTGAACGAATTTGCGGTCCACCTCGGCCAGGCGTTTGCGCAGTGCGCCGAGCTTGGCGGCGCGTTGCTGGCGAGCAACGTCCTCAGGGTTGGGCTTGGCGGGCTCGATGGGAGCGGGTGCGCTTGCGGTCACGCGTTCTAGCGGCGGGCAATCGCTGCGCGCCGGGTCATAGCGCAGGCGTTCCAGGCCGAGGGCGCGCAGGGCCTTGATCTGCCCCTCGTCCTTGATCTTGAAATTGCTGAAAGCAAAGTTGTGTTCCCACCAGGCCAGTTCGAGCTGGATATACAGGCCGATACACAGTTGATCGGGTTCGATATAGGCAGGAGCGCTGGCAGGCATGCGGGTGTCGGCAATGATGGCTAATGGCTGGCAGTCTAGCGCTTTGCCTAGCGCCTGACAGCAGGCTGCAGGCGTTTCTGCACTAATTACGGGGTGCTTCGCTGCTGTCTTGCAGAGCGTGGTCGACCTCATCGGCCCAGGCCAGCCAGGACTGCTCGCCAAGGATGCCGCGGCGCAGGGTCAGGTAGGGCAGGCGCAGGGCTTTGCGTTGCTCGTCGGGCAGAGCCAGGTACTCGCGCTCAATATTCAGCAGGCTGTCCAGGGTCTTGCGGTGTATGGCGACATGCCGCTGCATTTCTTCGCGCAGGTTATCCAGCGAGGTATGCGCACCGGCGTAGAGTTTTACCAGCAACGCATCGTTGATCTTGTTCGGCTGCACCGGCTCGCCCAGCCAGCGCAGCAGTTCGGCGTGGCCGGCAGGTGTGAGGCGGTAGTTCTTTTTGTCCGGACGGGTGTCCTGGGCCTGTGCTTCGAACTCAAGCCAGCCGGCTTCACTGAGCTTTTTCAGCTCCAGATAAACCTGCTGATGTTTGGCGTTCCAGAAGTAGCCGAGACCATCCTTGAAGCGTTTGAGCAGGTCGTAGCCGCTGCCGGGTTCGCTTTCCAGAAGGATAAGGATGGCGTGCTTGAGCGACATAAGCGGGGTTCACCGGCTGCAATTGAGGTGCGCCGCAGTATACGGATTATGCAAAAAGTTGCATTGATGCTAATCGCTACCTAGTATGCAAAAAGTTGCATAACAAGAATAACGCAGGAGCATCCCATGAAACGCACCGGTACCCGCTTCCGTCCGCGCCTGGTTCAGGGTGATTACGACGCCATCATCATTGGCTCCGGTATCGGCGGCCTGACCACCGCCGCGCTGCTGGCCAAGCTTGGCAAGCGTGTGTGCGTGCTGGAGCAGCATTACACCGCCGGCGGTTACACCCATAGTTACGAACGTGAAGGCTACGAGTGGGATGTGGGGGTGCATTACATCGGCGAGGTGCATAAACCCTGGTCGACCATTCGCCGGGTGTTTGATGTGATCAGCGACGGTCAACTGCAGTGGGCGCCGATGGATGCGCACTACGACCGCATCGTGATCGGCGGGCAGACCTACGACTACGTGGCGGGGCGCGAGGAGTTCAAGGCCGAGATGCTGCGCCATTTTCCCGCAGAAGGCGCCGTGCTTGAGCGCTATGTCGACCTGCTCAGTGAGGTCAGTGCCAAGGTTCTAAGATTTTTCGCCGGTCAGGCAATGCCACGCTCAGTGGGCATGCTCTACAGCAAGCTGCGCCGGTTGTGGCTTCCGGATTACTTCTTCAAAACCACCCGTGAAGTGCTTGAAGGCCTGACCGACAACCAGCAGCTGATCGGCGTGCTCACCGCGCAGTGGGGTGATTACGGCCTGCCGCCTGCCGAAGCGGCGTTTGTCATGCATGCGATGGTGGCCAAGCACTACATTACCGGCGGCAATTACCCGGTGGGCGGTGCGACGAAGATTTCCGAAAGCATCATCCCGGTGATCGAGGCGGCCGGCGGCCATGTCTTCACTTACGCCGGGGTCGACAAGATTCTGGTGGAGCACGGTCGCGCAGTCGGCGTACGCATGCAGAAGGATGGCTTCGAGATCCGCGCCCCGCAGATCGTCAGCTGCGCCGGCCTGGTGCCGACCTATACCCGCCTGCTCGACCATCAGGTGGCCAGTAACCATGGCCTGCTGGAGCAGCTGCCCAGGGTCAAGCTGTCGGCCGCCACCCTGTGTCTCTACGCCGGCTTCAAGGGCAGCGCCGCCGAGCTGAAGCTGCCGAAGACCAACTACTGGGTCTACCCGACCCATGATCACGACCACAACGTCAGCAGTTTTATGGCTGGGCAAAATCCGGCGATGCCGCTGATCTATATCAGCTTCCCCTCGGCCAAGGACCCTGCCTGGGATGCGCAGTACCCGAACAAGGCCACGGTTGAGATCGTCGCACCGACGCAGCCCGAGTGGTTCGCCAAGTGGAAGGGCAGCACCTGGGGCAAGCGCGGTGCAGATTATGATGCCTTCAAGGCCGAGTTGACGGCGCAACTGCTGGAAACCCTCTACCAGCATCAGCCGCAATTGCGCGGAGCGCTGGACTTTTGCGAGCTGGGCACGCCGCTGTCCACCGAGTGGTTCCAGTGGAACGAACAGGGCGAGATCTACGGCATTGATCACACGGTCGAGCGCTTTGAGCAGCACTGGATCCACACCCAGACGCCGATCAAAGGGCTGTACCTGACCGGTGCCGATACAGTCACTGCAGGAGTGGGCGGTGCACTGATGGCCGGGGTGCTGACGGCTTCGCGCATGCTGGGCTGGCGCGGCTACAAGGTCGGCAAACTGTTGAAAAGCTGGAAGGCACAAGCGCCTAGCGACGTCAGTACGACTGCGGATGTAGCAGGTTAAACCACCACGTCGACACTATTACCCAGGTTCGGTGGATTGCTCGGCACGCTGGCTGGTGTGGCGGCCTGCACCAGGCCGCCGATGTTGGCAGTCTGCAGTTCCAGGGTTTTGCGCAGCAACAGCAGTGAGGCCAGGGCAGAGGCCTGAGCCGCTGCCTGGGTGGAAACCTGGCTGATGTTCAGTTCCATGGAATCTTCCTCTGCATATGCTCAGCCTGGCAGGCAGACCCCGGTACCGCCCAGGCCGCAATAGCCGCCGGGGTTCTTCGCCAGATACTGCTGGTGGTAGGCCTCAGCGTAGTAGAACGGCGGTGCTTCGCGCACTTCGGTGGTAATCGGGCCAAAGCCGGCTTTTTCCAGCTCGGCCTGGAACTGCGCCTGGCTGGCCTGGGCGGCGGCCAGTTGCGCCGCGTCATAGCAGTAGATCGCCGAGCGGTACTGGCTGCCGATGTCGTTGCCCTGGCGCATGCCCTGGGTCGGGTTGTGCGCTTCCCAGAAGACTTTCAGCAGGGCTTCATAAGAGGTGAGCTGCGGGTCGAACACCACCAGCACCACTTCGGTGTGGCCGGTCAGCCCGGAGCAGGTTTCCTCGTACGTGGGGTTGGGCGTATGGCCGCCGGCATAACCAACGGCGGTGCTCCACACCCCGGGCTGCTGCCAGAAGCGTCGCTCGGCACCCCAGAAACAGCCCAGGGCAAATACCGCCTGTTGCAGGCCTTCTGGGAAGGGCGCTTGCAAGGTGTTGCCATTGACGAAGTGGCTGCTGGGTACGGCCATTGCGGTGGCGCGGCCGGGCAGGGCTTGCTCGGCGGTGGGCAGTTCGAGTTTGTGGGCGAGAATTTGCGAGCGCAGAACCATGGGGGTGTTACCTCGGCAGCAGGCGGTAAGGCATAGACAATCATCGAGCGGGCTTGTTACAGCCGGTGTGGGTTCAGCGCCGTTGATAGCGCTTGAGTTTCTCCAGCAGGTCGCGCCCGGCAATCGGTTGGTCAAACAGGTAACCCTGGCCGATATCGCATTGATGGCGGCGCAGGAAGGTCAGTTGAGCGAGGGTTTCGATGCCCTCGGCCACCACCTTGAGCTTCAGGTTGTGAGCCATGGCGATCACCGCCGAGGTGATTTCCATGTCGTCCTGATTCTCAGGAATGTCCTTGATAAAGCTGCGATCAATCTTGATCACGTCGATGGGGAATTTTTTCAGGTAGCTGAGCGACGAATAGCCGGTGCCGAAGTCGTCCATGGCCAGGGTCAGGCCCAGGCTCTTCAGGCGGCTGAGTTGCTGGCGGGTGTCGCCGGTGGCTTCGAGCAGCAGGCTTTCCGTGAGTTCCAGTTCCAGCAGCGATGGCTCCAGCTGTTCTTCGTGGAGGATGGCGGCGATCTCGCCCACCAGGTCCGGGTCGGAGAACTGCTTGGGTGACAGGTTGATGGCCATCTGCAACGGCGCATGGCCGACCGCAATCAGCTGCTTGCTCATGCGGCAGGCCTGACGGGTGACCCATTTGCCGATGGGGATGATCAGGCCGGTTTCTTCCGCCACGCTGATGAACTTGTCCGGGCTGATCATGCCCTTTTCCGGGTGGTTCCAGCGCAGCAGCGCTTCCATACCCAGTAACTGGCCGCTTTTGAGGCACAGCTTGGGTTGGTAGAACACTTCCAGCTCGTTCTGCATCAGCGCCCGGCGCAGGTTGCTTTCGACGAACAGCTTGTAATGCGCTTCGGCATTCAGCGCATCGGTAAACACCTGCAACTGGTTTTTGCCGTTGGCCTTGGCCTTGTGCAGCGCCAGGCCGGTGTGTTTCATCAGGGTCTGCGGGTCATTGCCATGCAGGGGCGCGCAGCCCAGGCCGATGGAGCCGGTGACGTTGATCAACTGGTTGTCGACGAACAAGGGCTTGTCCAGGGTCTGCAGCAGCTTCTGCGCGATCATCTGGCTGTCGGCCTGGTTGGTTTCCAGCAGCACGGCAAATTCATTGCTGGCAAAGCGTGCCAGCACGCTGCTGGCTGGCAGGGTGTTGCGCAGGCGGCGGGCCAGGCTGACCAGCAGTTTGTCGCCGGTCTGGTGGCCGAGGCTGTCGTTGATCCGCTTGAAGTTGTCGATGTCCACCAGCAGCAGGCTGATCGGTTTGCCTGGGTGCTCGTTGAAGTGACTTTCCAGCGAGCGGATAAAGGCATAGCGGTTGCCCAGGCCGGTGAGGTTATCGCGGAAGGCCAGGCGTTCGATGTGCTGCTGCGCCTGCTTGCTGGCGGTGACGTCTTCGTAGATGCCGATGTAGTGAGTCAGGCTGCCGTCGTCGGCGTGCACCTTGGACAGTGATAGCTGGCCCCAGTAGGGCTCGAGGTTCTTGCGCCGGCTTTTGAATTCACCCTGCCAGCTGTTCTGCTCGGCCAGGCTGGAGCGCGCGTCGAACAGCAGGTCGCTGAGGTTTTCCAGTGCAGGGATTTCGGACAGGCGGCGGCCTTGCACTTCGCTGGAACTGTACAGGGTGATGGCGGTAAAGCTGGGGTTGACGTATTCCACCTGGCCGTCGCGGTCGAGCAGGATGATCGCGCTGGAGCTCTGCTCAACGGCGCGCTGGAACAGGTAGCGGGCGCTGGTCGCCGAGCGTCGCTGCTGGCTGGTCAGCACCTGTGCGTACTGATCGGCCAGCTCGCCGGCGAAGGCAATTTCGTCGGCCTGCCAGGTGCGTGGCAGGCCGGTGTGTTCCAGGCACAGCACACCCACCACCTCGCCTTCGATGCGGATGCTGGCATCAAGCATGGAGGTGATACCCATGGGCTCCAGGTAGCTGCTCGCCAGTTCGCGGGTGCGCGGGTCGAGGTGCGCGTTGTGCGCATCCAGCGAGCGGCCACTGTGCAGCGCCTGCAGATAGGCCGGGTAGGCGCTGGCGTCGATAACAGCCTGTTCGACATGCCGGCCCAGGTCGCTCTGGTACAGCGCGACTGAATGCAGCATGTGGCCATCGATATTCCAGATGCCCACGCGGTTAACGCCATACAGTTCACAGGCGCTTTTGCTTATCAGCTCGGCGGCTTCGCGCAGTGGGTTGCTGTCGCTGTAATGGCGACGGGCGAGAGACACGATCAGCTGTTGCTGGGCCTGCGAGCGCTGTTGCTGTTCCTGCAGTTCGGCCTGGGTGCGCGGGTAGAGGGCGGGCGCCTGGTCGGCAGCTGTTTCCGGCTCGTCCAGCACCAAGAGGTAGCCGCGCAGCAACTGGCGACCATGCTGTTTGAAGCTCTCGCCCAGCTCCATCAGGTTGAGGCTGCCGCGCGGGCTGTGCAGGCGGTACTGCACGCAGTAGTGGCGCTGTTGGGCGACCTGTTGCTGGATGGCATCGTGCAGCGCGTAGCGCGCACTGGGTTCCATCAGGCTGGCGTAGGGCGCGTCGAGCAGGGAGCAGAGCTGATTGGCTGGTAGACCGAACTGTTGCTCACAGCCTGAATCGAGGTACAGCAGGGTCCAGCTGGCTTCATTCAAGCGCTCGAAACGCAGTAGGCCGAGGCGCGAAGGCACTGGCAACTGCGTCACAACCTCGGCCGCTAAACGACTTGCGGCATCGGGATGGCTTTTCATTCGGTGGCTGGCTTCCAGTATGCTGATTGAAGCGGCAATCGACTCACTTCATTTATCGCGTCGAGTAAGGGTGCATCATGCAATTGCGACTGACAAGAAAACTAATAACCGCCGTGTTGCTGAGCAGCTGTATGGTCACGGCTCCGCTGTTTGCCGCTGAGCCCGAGGGCGGCTTGAGCAGTGCCGAGCAGAGTAATTACCTGCTTGAACTCAAGCGCCTTTACCTGACCCAGGATGAGCGCCAGGCGCTGTTTGCCCACTGCAATGATCTGCTGAAAACCTATGCCTTGCGCGCCGCCTATCAGGTCGGTCAGGCGCAGCGCCAGGACCTGCTTTATCAGCTGCGTCAGGGCGAGGCCGGTGAGTTGCTGCTGCGTGAGGAAACCCGTGGTCAGCAGGGTACCGACATTGCCGTGCGCAACCAGCGTGTCCCGTTGTTTGGCGTCGACCCTTTCGTGCGTTACGAGTGCCCAAGCAGCGGTATCAGCTGCGTGCTGCACAACCCCAACGACGGCAGCCCAATGCTGACCATCGTGCGTGACCACAAGGGCGCGGCCGAACTGGCCAAGGCCCTGAGCTTTCTGATCCGCAATCTGCAAAAGGGCTGATCGCCTGTTGTTCATCTGACGCGTACTCAAAAAAAACCCCGCCGAAAGGGGCGGGGTCGAGGATACGAGCGTGGCTGCTCGAAAGTTGACGCGTTACAGCAGCATAGTGCGGATGTCCGCCAGCACATCACCCAGGCGTTTGGTGAAGCGCGCCGCAGCGGCACCGTTGATCACCCGGTGATCGTAAGACAGCGACAGCGGCAGCATCAGCTTGGGCTGGAAGGCTTTACCGTCCCAGACCGGTTGGATGGTCGCCTTGCTGACCCCAAGAATCGCCACTTCCGGCGCGTTGACGATCGGCGTGAAGCCGGTGCCGCCAATGTGGCCGAGGCTGGAGATGGTGAAGCAGGCGCCCTGCATGTCATCGGCCGACAGCTTCTTGGTGCGCGCCCTCTCCGCCAGTGCGGCAGCTTCGGCAGCCAGTTGCAGCAGGCTCTTCTGATCGACGTTCCTGATCACCGGGACCAGCAGGCCATCCGGGGTGTCCACGGCAAAGCCGATGTGCACGTATTTCTTGCGGATGATCGCCTTGCCACTTGGTGCCAGTGAGCTATTGAAGTCCGGCAGTTCCTTGAGCAGGAAGGCGCAGGCCTTGAGCAGCAGCGGCAGTACAGTGAGTTTGACCCCGGCCTTTTCCGCCACGGCTTTCTGCGCAACGCGGAAGGCTTCCAGCTCGGTGATGTCGGCCGAATCGAACTGAGTCACGTGTGGCACGTTGAGCCAGCTGCGATGCAGGTTGCTGGCGCCGACCTGCATCAGGCGGGTCATCGCCACTTCTTCGATTTCACCAAACTTGCTGAAGTCCACCGCCGGGATCGGCGGGATGCCTGCACCACCGGTTGCACCGGCGGCCGGTGCTTCCTTGGCCTTCTGCATCATCGCCTTGACGTACGCCTGTACGTCCTCTTTGAGCACGCGGCCTTTCGGCCCAGTGCCCGGTACGGCGGACAGCTCGACACCGAACTCGCGCGCCAGCAGGCGTACAGCCGGGCCCGCATGCACCTTGGCACCGTCACGCTTGGGCGCGGCAGTAACGCTGGCGGCAGCGGCTGCCAGCGAGGCAATGGCGCTGACTTCAGCGGCAACTGCCGGGTGTGCGCCTTCTGGCACTTTGTGCACATCGCTGGCGGGCGTAGCGGCCGGTGCTGGCGCTGCGGCAGCGGGAGCTGCAGCGGCGCCGGCTACTTTCAACTTGAGGATAAAGTCACCGGTGCCGACTTCGTCTTCCAGTTTGACGCTGATGCTTTCCACCACGCCGGCAGCCGGCGAGGGAATTTCCATGCTGGCCTTGTCCGACTCCAGGGTGATCAGCGACTGATCGGCTTCGACCGTATCACCGACCTTGATCAGGATTTCGATGACCTTGGCTTTGCCGTCCGAGCCGATGTCCGGCACATGCACGTCCTGCACACTGCTGCTGGCCTGTGCGGCTGGCGCAGGTGCGGCAACTGGAGCAGGCGCTGCTGCTTTAGGTGCTTCTGCCGGTGCTGCAGCAGGCGCCGCGGGTGCTACTTGGGCAGCGCCTTCGGCTTCCAGCTCAAACAGTTCGTCGCCTTCTTTCAGGCGGTCGCCCAGTTTCACTTTCAGGCTTTTCACCACGCCGGCTTTCGGCGCGGGAATTTCCATGCTGGCCTTGTCCGATTCCAGGGTCAGCACGCTCTGGTCGGCTTCGATACGATCACCGACCTTGACCATCAGTTCGATGACTTCACCCTCACCACCACCGATGTCGGGTACGCGAATCAATTCACTCATCGTTTCGCTCCTTAGCAGTCCAGTGGGTTGAGTTTTTCCGGGTTGATGCCGAACTTGACGATGGCTTCGGCCACCACCTTCGGTTCGATATCACCACGGTCGGCGAGCGCTTCCAGAGCGGCCAGCACCACCCAGTTGCGGTCAACTTCAAAGAAGTCGCGCAGCTTCTTGCGGCTGTCGCTGCGGCCGAAGCCGTCGGTGCCCAGGACTTTGAATTCCTTGCTCGGCACCCACTGACGAATCTGCTCGGCGAACAGCTTCATGTAGTCGGTGGAGGCGATAACCGGGCCTTTGCGACCGCTCAGGCACTCTTCCACGTAGGTTTGCTTGGGCTTCTGGCCCGGGTGCAGGCGGTTGCTGCGTTCCACGGCCAGACCGTCGCGGCGCAGTTCGTTGAAGCTGGTGACGCTCCATACGTCTGCCGCGACATTGAACTCATCACGCAGGATCTTCGCCGCCTCGCGCACTTCACGCAGGATGGTGCCGGAACCGAGGAGCTGCACATGGTGCGCGGCTTCCTTCTTGTCCTCTTCGAGCAGGTACATGCCCTTGATGATGCCTTCCTCGGCGCCCGCCGGAATGGCCGGTTGCTGGTAGGACTCGTTCATCACGGTGATGTAGTAGAAGACGTCCTGTTGCTCTTCGGTCATCTTCTTCATGCCGTCCTGAATGATCACCGCCAGCTCGTAGCCGTAGGTCGGATCATAGGTGCGGCAGTTGGGGATGGTGGCCGCCATCAGGTGGCTGTGACCGTCCTCGTGCTGCAGGCCTTCACCGTTCAGCGTGGTACGACCGGCGGTACCGCCGATCAGGAAACCACGGGTGCGGCTGTCGCCAGCGGCCCAGGCCAGGTCGCCAATGCGCTGGAAGCCGAACATCGAGTAGAAAATGTAGAACGGCAGCATCGGCTGGTTGTGGCAGCTATACGAGGTACCGGCAGCGATGAACGACGACATGGCGCCGGCTTCGTTGATGCCTTCCTCGAGGATCTGACCTTTCTTGTCCTCGCGGTAGAACATCACCTGGTCTTTATCGACTGGCTCGTAGAGCTGGCCGACCGAGGAGTAGATGCCGAGCTGGCGGAACATGCCTTCCATACCGAAGGTACGCGCTTCGTCCGGGATGATCGGGACGATGCGCTGGCCGATGTCCTTGTCCTTGACCAGCTGCGCGAGGATGCGCACGAAGGCCATGGTGGTGGAAATTTCACGGTCGCCGGAGCCATCGAGGATCGCCTTGAGGGTTTCCAGCGGCGGCGTCGGGATGCTGAAGCTCTTGGCGCGGCGCTGCGGTACGAAACCGCCGAGTGCGGCGCGGCGCTCGCTCAGGTAACGGGCTTCGGCACTGCCTTCTGCCGGCTTGAGGAACGGCAGGTTTTCCAGCTCCTCGTCCTTGACCGGGATGTCGAAGCGGTCGCGGAACTGCTTGAGGCTTTCAACGTCGACCTTTTTGGTGTTGTGCGCGGTGTTTTTCGCTTCGCCGGCACCGGTGCCATAACCCTTGACGGTCTTGGCCAGGATCACGGTCGGTTGCTCTTTGTGGTTGACCGCCTGGTGGTAGGCCGCATAGACCTTGTACGGGTCGTGGCCGCCACGGTTGAGCTTCCAGATCTCGTCATCGGACAGATCGGCCACCATCGCCTTGAGTTCCGGCGAGTTGAAGAAGTGCTCACGGACGAACGCGCCGTCCTTGGCCTTGTAGTTCTGGTATTCGCCGTCGATGACTTCGTCCATGCGGCGCTGCAGGATGCCGTCGACGTCCTTGGCCAGCAGTGGGTCCCAGAAACGGCCCCAGACCACCTTGTTGACGTTCCAGCCACCGCCACGGAACACGCCTTCGAGTTCCTGGATGATCTTGCCGTTACCACGCACCGGGCCGTCGAGGCGCTGCAGGTTGCAGTTGATGACGAAGATCAGGTTGTCCAGTTTTTCGCGGCCAGCCAGGGCAATCGCGCCGAGGGATTCCGGCTCGTCACACTCGCCGTCACCCATAAAGCACCAGACCTTCTGCTTGCCGGCCGGGATGAAGCCGCGCGCTTCCAGGTACTTCATAAAGCGTGCCTGGTAGATCGCCTGAATCGGGCCCAGGCCCATGGACACAGTCGGGAACTGCCAGAAGTCCGGCATCAGCCACGGGTGCGGGTAGGACGACAGACCCTTGCCATCGACTTCCTGGCGGAAGTTGTTCATCTGGTCTTCGCTGATGCGGCCTTCCATAAAGGCACGGGCGTAAACGCCCGGCGAGGCATGGCCCTGGAAGAAGATCAGGTCGCCGCCATGCTCTTCGGTCGGGGCCTGGAAAAAGTAGTTGAAACCGATGTCATACAGCGTTGCCGAGGAGGCGAAGCTGGAGATGTGGCCGCCCAGATCCGAGTCTTTCAGATTGGTACGCATCACCATGGCCAAGGCGTTCCAGCGCACCAGCGAGCGAATGCGGCGTTCCATAAACAGGTCGCCAGGCATGCGTGCTTCGTGGGTCAGCGGGATGGTGTTGCGGTAGGGCGTGGTGATCGCATACGGCAGCTGTGAACCACTGCGGGTGGCCAGCTCGCCCATACGGGTCATCAGATAATGTGCGCGGTCTTCACCCTCGTTATCGAGGACGGACTCAAGGGCGTCCAGCCATTCCTGGGTTTCGACGGGATCGAGGTCTTGCATGGCTTGCTCCAGGGCGGAAAGGCTTCCAGAATCGGAGGCCAGGTTTCGTGGCCGACTTCGTGAGTGGCCGCGTGAATTCTTGGATTGACCGGGGGTAGGACCGGCTATGTGTAGTTTTACTACATTCTGATGCCGAAATCAGCCTTTTGGATACAATCTTTGGTAGTAAAACTACAATTATTTTTCTGCTCGCGATTCGACCGCCTCTAGCGCGGGCGTTTGCCGTCCAGCGATGGTCAGCGGGCAGAACGCTAAAAAGGATAGACCATGAGCCTGCCCATGCTGGCCTCTTTGCCGGCTGCCTTGTCCCCCCTCGCGGTACGCGCTGAACAGTCCTTGCAACAGGCCTTCGCGGGGTTGTCCAGCGAGGCGGCGACGGCCTTTGCCACGTGGCCAGCAGAGCGTTTCGAGGCCCTGCGGCGAGTTGGGGCAGCCAGTGAGTTTGTTCTGCAGCAGGGGTTGCGTGACCCGCAGATGCTGCTGGATCTGGCCGCCTCGGGTGAGTTGGAGCGCAGCCTGGCGTCCGGCGAGCTGCGTGGTCAGCTGGCTCAGGCCTTGGTTGAGTGTGCTGATGAGGATGAGCTGGCGCGGCGTTTACGACGTTACCGCAACCGCCAGCAGCTACGGATTATCTGGCGCGATATCAGCCGCCAGGCCGACCTGATTGAAACCTGTCGCGACCTTTCCGATCTGGCCGATGCCTGTATCGACCTGGCGTATCAGTGGCTCTATCCCCGCCATTGCGCGCAGTTCGGCACACCCATTGGCCGGCGCAGCGGCCAGGCGCAGCACATGGTCATCCTTGGCATGGGCAAGCTGGGCGCTCATGAGCTGAACCTGTCGTCGGACATCGACCTGATCTTCGGTTACCCCGAAGGTGGCGAAACCGAAGGGGTGAAGCGGGCGCTGGATAATCAGGAATTCTTTATCCGCCTGGGGCAGAAACTGATCAAGGCGCTGGATGCGATCACCGTCGATGGTTTCGTCTTTCGCACCGATATGCGCTTGCGTCCCTACGGTTCAAGCGGTGCGCTGGTGTTCAGCTTTAACGCGCTGGAGCAGTACTACCAGGACCAGGGGCGTGACTGGGAACGCTACGCGATGATCAAGGCGCGTGTAGTTGGCGGTGATCAGGTCGCTGGCGCGCAGCTGCTGGAAATGCTGCGGCCGTTTGTCTATCGGCGCTATCTGGACTTCTCGGCGATCGAAGCGCTGCGCGCGATGAAGCAGCTGATTCAGCAGGAAGTAAGGCGCAAAGGCATGGCCGAGAACATCAAGCTGGGCGCCGGCGGCATCCGCGAGGTGGAGTTTATCGCCCAGGCCTTCCAGCTGATTCACGGCGGTCGCGACCTCAGCCTGCAGCAGCGTTCGCTGTTCGCGGTGCTCAATACCCTGCGTGATCAGGGCTACCTGCCGGCGGCGGTGACCGATGAGCTGCGCGACGGTTACGCCTTTCTGCGCTATGCCGAGCACGCGTTGCAGGCCATTGATGACCGGCAGACGCAGATGCTTCCGGACAGCGAGCAGGACCGCGCGCGGGTGGCCTTTATTATGGGCTTCGACAGCTGGTCGGCGTTCCACGAGCAGTTGATGCACTGGCGCGGTCGGGTGGACTGGCACTTCCGTCAGGTGATCGCCGACCCTGATGAAGAAGAGGGGGAAGCGGTCGAAGAGGTGGTGGGTTGCGAGTGGCTGCCGCTCTGGGAGGACGTGCAAGACGAAGAAGCTGCGTGCCGACAGCTAGCCGAAGCCGGCTTCGCCGAGCCACAGTCGGCCTGGCAGCGCCTGGCGGGGCTGCGCAACGGCAATCAGGTACGCGCCATGCAGCGCCTCGGTCGCGAACGCCTGGATGCCTTTATTCCGCGGTTGCTGGCGCAAGCAGTGGAGCATGCCAACCCGGACCTGGTGCTGGAACGCGTGCTGCCGTTGGTCGAGGCCGTGGCGCGGCGCTCGGCCTATCTGGTGCTGCTAACCGAGAACCCCAGTGCCTTGCAGCGCCTGTTGACCCTGTGCGCGGCCAGTCCGTGGATTGCCGAGCAGATCACTCGCTTCCCGCTGTTGCTCGATGAGCTGCTCAACGAAGGTCGACTGTTCAAGCCGCCGTTGGCGCCGGAGCTGGCCGCCGAGCTGCGTGAGCGGCTGATGCGCATTCCCGAGGAGGATCTGGAGCAGCAGATGGAGGCGCTGCGTCACTTCAAGCTGGCGCACCGGCTGCGCGTGGCTGCCTCGGAAATCGCCGGCACCCTGCCGCTGATGAAAGTGTCCGATTACCTGACCTGGTTGGCCGAGGCGATTCTCGACCAAGTGCTGGCCCTGGCCTGGCGCCATACGGTGAGCCGCTATGGCGCGCCGCGCCGCGCTGACGGCAGCGTCTGCGATCCGGATTTCGTCATCGTTGGCTACGGCAAGGTCGGTGGCATCGAGCTGGGCCACGGCTCGGATCTCGACCTGGTGTTTATCCACGACGGCGACCCGCATGCGGAAACCGATGGTGAAAAATCCATCGACGGCGCGCAGTTCTTCAATCGCCTGGGCCAACGCATCATTCACCTGCTGACCACCCAGACCAACTCCGGCCAGCTCTACGAGGTGGATATGCGCCTGCGGCCTTCCGGCGCGGCGGGCCTGCTGGTCAGCTCCCTGGGTGCGTTCGAGCGTTATCAGCAGGGCGAAGCCTGGACCTGGGAACACCAGGCCCTGGTGCGGGCGCGGGTGCTGGTGGGGTGTGCGCGGGTCGGCAAGGCCTTCGAGGCGGTGCGCGCCGGGGTGTTGGGGCGTGAGCGCGACCTGGCCACCCTGCGTACTGAAGTCAGCGAGATGCGCGCGAAGATGCGCGACAACCTCGGCAGCAAGGCCACGGCGGCCGGCACCGCAGCGAATGCCTTTGAGGCCACCGCGCCGTTCGACCTCAAGCAGGACGCCGGAGGTATCGTCGATATTGAATTTATGGTGCAATACGCGGCCCTGGCCTGGTCGCGCCAGTACCCGGAATTGCTTGAGTTCACTGACAATATTCGCATTCTGGAAGGGCTGGAGCGGGTTGGCTTGCTACCGGGCGAAGATGCTCGCTTGCTGCAGGATATCTACAAGGCCTACCGCAGTGCAGCGCACCGGCAGGCCCTGCAAAAGCAGCCTGGGGTGGTCAGCGGTGAGCAGTTTGCCGATGAGCGGCGCACGGTGATGCGCATTTGGCAGGAACTGGGCTTGAGCTGACGCAGGCTGAGCTGAATTTAATAAGCGGCTGGTTACCTAGGGTGACCGGTCAGTGCTGTACCAATCGAATCTGAGGAGCAGGCAACTATGTCGATGGCCGATCGTGATGGCGTGATCTGGTATGACGGCGAGCTGGTGCCGTGGCGCAACGCGACCACCCACGTGCTGACCCATACCCTGCACTACGGCATGGGTGTGTTCGAAGGCGTGCGTGCCTACAACACCCCGCAAGGCACGGCGATCTTCCGCCTGCAAGCGCACACCGACCGCCTGTTCGACTCGGCCCACATCATGGGCATGAAAATTCCGTTCAGCAAAGACGAAATCAATGAAGCCACCCGCGCCGCCGTGCGCGAGAACAACCTGGAAAGCGCCTATATTCGCCCAATGGTGTTCTACGGATCTGAAGCCATGGGCCTGCGCGCCAGTGGCCTGAAAACCCAGGTGATCGTTGCCGCCTGGAGCTGGGGTGCCTATATGGGCGACGAAGCCCTGCAGGTCGGGATCAAGGTGCGCACCAGCTCCTTCACCCGTCACCACGTGAACATCTCGATGACCCGCGCCAAGGCCAACGGCAACTACATCAACTCGATGCTGGCCCTGCAGGAAGCCATCTCCGGCGGCGCCGACGAAGCGCTATTGCTGGACCCGGAAGGCTACGTGGCCGAAGGCTCGGGCGAGAACATCTTCCTGGTCAAGAATGGCGTGATCTACACCCCGGAAGTGACCTCCTGCCTCAATGGCATCACCCGTAACACCATTCTGACCCTGGCCGCCGAGCATGGTTTGGAAGTGGTCGAGAAGCGCATCACCCGCGATGAGGTGTATATCGCCGACGAAGCCTTCTTCACTGGCACCGCCGCCGAAGTCACGCCGATTCGTGAAGTCGATGGCCGGCAGATCGGTGCAGGCCGTCGTGGCCCGATCACCGAGAAGCTGCAAACTGCTTATTTCGATCTGGTCACCGGTAAGACCGATGCCCATGCCGAATGGCGTACGCTGGTTAAATAAGGCCTAAATTAGGTAAAGCGAGGGAGGCCATCAGGCTGTTTGGAAGCGTTGCGAGCGACGGCGAGGCAAGGCAAAAACTGGCGAGTGGCGGAGTTGACTCTAGTCAATGAGCAAGCGAGTCAGTTTTTAACGCAGCCCCGCCGAGCGCAGTAGCTTCTAAGCAGTCTGATAAGCCTCCCCGGTCGTTTCTGGAATCGGCATGAAAATACTGATCGTTGGCCCCAGCTGGGTGGGTGACATGGTGATGGCGCAGACGCTGTTCCAGTGCCTGCAACAGCGTCAACCCGGTTGCGCAATCGATGTGCTGGCCCCCGAGTGGAGCCGGCCGATTCTCGAGCGCATGCCCGAAGTGCGTCAGGCCCTGAGCTTTCCGCTCGGCCATGGCGTGCTGGAACTGGCCACGCGGCGCACGATCGGCAAGTCCCTGGCCGGCCAGTACGATCAGGCGATTCTCCTGCCCAACTCGCTGAAGTCCGCACTGGTGCCGTTTTTCGCCGGTATCCCCAAGCGCACCGGCTGGAAGGGAGAGCTGCGCTATGGCTTGCTCAACGATATCCGCACCCTGGATAAAGAGCGCTACCCGCTGATGATCGAGCGCTTTATGGCGCTGGCCTTCGAGCCCGGCGCCGCGCTGCCGCAACCTTATCCACGCCCCGCCTTGCAGATCGATGCGCAGAGCCGTGACGCCGCCTTGACCAAGTTCGGCCTGAGCCTGGATCGCCCGGTGCTGGCGCTGTGCCCAGGGGCTGAGTTCGGTGAGGCCAAGCGCTGGCCGAGCGAGCATTACGCCAAGGTGGCCGAGCTGAAGATCCGCGCCGGCTGGCAGGTATGGATTTTTGGCTCGAAGAACGATCACCCGGTCGGCGAAGATATTCGCAGTCGGCTGATTCCGGGTCTGCGCGAGGAGGCGGTGAATCTGGCTGGCGAAACCAGCCTGGCTGAAGCCATCGACCTGCTGTCCTGCGCGGGCGCCGTGGTGTCCAACGACTCCGGCCTGATGCATGTGGCGGCTGCACTGAATCGCCCGCTGGTGGCGGTTTACGGCTCGACTTCGCCGGGTTTTACCCCGCCGCTGGCCGAGCAGGTGGAAATCGTCCGCCTGGGCCTGGAATGCAGCCCGTGCTTCGATCGCACCTGCCGTTTCGGTCATTACAACTGCCTGGGCCAGCTCAAGCCGCGCCCGGTGATTGAGGCGCTGGATCGCCTGGTCAGCGACCCGGTTGAGGTTGAATAGCTTGCGGGTTCTGTTGATCAAGACCTCTTCGTTGGGTGATGTGGTGCACACCTTGCCAGCGCTGACCGATGCGGCGCGCGCCATTCCCGGCATTCAGTTCGACTGGGTGGTGGAAGAGGGCTTTGCCGAGATTCCCGCCTGGCACCCAGCTGTGGCGCAGGTGATTCCGGTGGCCATTCGCCGCTGGCGCAAGCACCTCTGGCAGACCTTCAAGAGCGGTGAGTGGAAGCGCTTTAAGCAGCGGCTTGGTGAAACCAGGTACGACCTGGTGATTGATGCCCAGGGGCTGCTGAAAAGTGCCTGGCTGACCCGTTACGTCAAAGCGCCGATTGCCGGGCTGGATCGTGACTCTGCGCGCGAGCCGCTGGCCAGCCGCTTCTATGATCGCCGCTATGCCGTGCCGCGCGAACAGCACGCCCTTGAGCGCACTCGCCAGCTATTCGCCCAGGCGCTGGGCTATGCGCTGCCTGCAGGTGTTGGCGACTACGGCCTGAACCGTGCGCTGCTGGCCGATGAGGCGCCGCAGCCTTACTTGCTGTTTCTGCACGGCACCACCTGGGCAAGCAAGCATTGGCCGGAAGCCGATTGGCGTGCGCTGGCCGAGCAGATGAGTGCGCAGGGCTGGGCGGTGCGCCTGCCCTGGGGCAATGAGGCTGAGAAAGCCCGTGCCGAGCGAATTGCCGCCGGCATTGAAAATGCAGCGGTGCTGCCCAAACTGAACATTGCAGGTGTGGCGAAAGTGATCGCTGGCGCCAGCGCCTGCGTGGCGGTGGACACGGGACTCGGCCACTTGGCCGCTGCGCTGGATGTGCCAAGTATTTCCCTGTACGGCCCGACCCTGCCGGGGCGCGTCGGTGCCTATGGGCGTGGTCAGGTGCATCTGTGCGCCACCGGGCCGAATGCCGGCTCGGGTGATCGCCACAAGCCTTGCTTCGATGGCCTGGATGCCGAGCGTGTCGCCACACAATTGCAGGCCCTGTTGCTGGCCGAGGACGTTGTCTGATGCAGCTCGCGTTTATCCTCTACAAATACTTCCCGTTCGGCGGCCTGCAGCGCGACTTTATGCGCATTGCTCTGGAGTGCCAGGCGCGCGGTCATGCCATCCGCGTCTACACGCCGATCTGGGAAGGTGAAGTGCCGGCAGGTTTCGAGGTGGTGGTGGTGCCGGTGAAGGCGCTGTTCAACCATAAGCGCAATGAAAAGCTCACCGCCTGGGTCAAGGCTGACCTGGCCAAGCGCCCGGTGGATCGGTTGATCGGCTTTAACAAGATGCCGGGCTTGGATGTCTATTACGCCGCCGATGGTTGCTATGAGGACAAGGCGCAAACCTTGCGCGCGCCGATCTACAAACGCTGGGGACGCTACAAGCACTTTGCCGATTACGAGCGGGCGGTATTTGCCCCCGAGTCGAAGACCGAGATTCTGATGATCTCCGAAGTGCAGCAGCCGCTGTTTATCAAGCATTACCACACCCCGTTGCAGCGCTTTCACCTGCTGCCGCCGGGTATCGCCGCAGACCGCCGCGCGCCCGCCAATGCCGCGGAAATTCGTGCCGATTTCCGCGCCGAATTCAAACTGGCGGATAGCGACCTGCTGCTGGTGCAGATCGGCTCCGGCTTCAAGACCAAGGGCCTGGATCGCAGTCTCAAGGCCCTGGCCGCCCTGCCGCGCGAGCTGAAACAACGCACCCGCCTGATCGCCATTGGTCAGGACGATCCGCGTTCGTTCCAGCTGCAGGCCAAGGCACTGGGCGTGTCTGATCAGGTGCAGATTCTCAAGGGGCGCAGCGATATTCCGCGTTTCCTGCTGGGTGCTGATCTGCTGATCCACCCGGCCTACAACGAAAACACCGGCACCGTGCTGCTGGAAGCGTTGGTTTCTGGCTTGCCGGTGCTGGTGACCGATGTGTGCGGCTATGCCCACTACATTGCCGAGGCCGATGCCGGGCGGGTGCTGGCCAGTCCGTTCGAGCAGGAGCGGCTCAACCATCTGCTCGCCGATATGCTGGCCGACGAGCAGCGCCGCGCCTTCTGGTCACGCAATGGTCTGGCCTATGCCGACAGCGCTGACCTGTATTCCATGCCGCAGCACGCGGCCGACATCATCCTGGCGGCGCGTCCATGAAGTTGGTACTGGCTGAACCCTTTAAGAGCCTGTGGGCCGGACGCGATGCTTTTGCTGCTGTCGAGGCGCTGCGGGGGCAGGTGTACCGCGAGCTGGAAGGTCGTCGCACGCTGCGCACCGAAGTCGATGGGCGTGGTTACTTCGTCAAGATCCATCGCGGTATCGGTTGGGGCGAAATCGTCAAGAATCTGCTCACCGCCAAGCTGCCGGTGCTCGGTGCGCGCCAGGAGTGGCAGGCCATTCAGCGTCTGACTGAAGTCGGTGTGGCGACCATGACCGCCGTGGCCTACGGCGAACGTGGCAGCAACCCGGCCGCGCAGCATTCCTTTATCGTCACCGAGGAGCTGGCACCGACCACCGACCTCGAACAGCTGAGCCTGAACTGGGCGCAGCAACCGCCCGAGCCGCGCCTCAAGTGGGCACTGATCCAAGAAGTGGCGAACATGGTCGGCAGCATGCACCGTGCTGGGGTCAATCATCGTGACTGCTACATCTGCCACTTCCTGCTGCACACCGACAAACCAGTCACTGCGGACGATTTCCGCCTGTCCGTGATCGACCTGCACCGCGCCCAGGTGCGCAATCAGCTGCCCTTGCGCTGGCGCAACAAGGACCTGGCCGCGCTGTACTTTTCGGCGCTGGATGTTGGTTTGACTCGGCGCGATAAACTGCGTTTTTTGCGTGCTTACTTTGCTGCACTGAAAGGCCTGAAACCGCTGCGCCATACGCTCAGCGCCGAGCGGACGCTGTTGGTTTGGCTGGAACGCAAGGCGGACAAGCTGTATGCGCGCAAGCAGCGTTATGGGGATGCACTGTAAGTGATAACAGGCGGATTGCTTTTTGTATCGAATGGGTTTGAAGGGGCTGCGTGATGAAGTTTCAGGGTTTGACCGTTGCAGTATTGCCGCCTAAGGCATTGGGCGATGTGACCCTGTATCTGCACCTGGCGTGGCAGTTCCATAAGGCGGGTGCACGGGTGCGCTTCCTCTCAAATACGCTGTTTCCTGCCCGGGAGTTTTTCACCTGGCTGCAGATTGAGCCTCAGGAACCGATGAGTCTGCGCGCCATGGCGGATGAGTGCGATCTGGTGATCGCCTATTTCAGCCATCTGGCGAAAATGGATTCAGTCGAGCGCGAGCGTTGTCTGCAGTTGAGCAATATCGCCTATGTCACGGCGAAGAAGCTGCCCCGGGATATTCCTCTGGAAGGGCGCGGCGTGACGGTAGCCGGGCAGAGCTTCACCTCGGCCAGTATGCCGTTCTGTCTGGAGTCGCGTGCCGGCCTGTCGATGCGCGAGTGGATCGACCGTTATGTGGAAACGGTATATGGCATACCGGTCGTGAGCTCTCTGGCGATGGTCTGCCCTAGCCTGCAGCGCGAGCCTGGCAACCGCTTGTTGATTTTTCCCACATCGCCGCACAGCAAAAAGAACTACTCAATGAGTGGTTTCCTGCGGTTGGCGCGACGGTTATGCGTGCGTGGCTGGCAGATCGAGTTTATTGGACTGCCGAGCGAGGTTGAGGAGCTGAAGGCCTGTTTTGCGGGCTTTCCGGTGTTTAGCTTCGCCGATATTCGAGGGCTGATGGCCCATATGGCGGGCGCGGCAGCGGTTATTGCCAACGACTCGGGTGGCGGTCACCTCGGTTCGATGATGGGTTTGCGTACCTTTACCATCGCGCGCCGCTACGAAAGCTTTGTCTGGCGCCCCGGGTTTAATGCGCACGGCATGGTGTTGGCGCCGCGGTTCCGCTTCAAATGGTTGAATGGCGACTATATCTGGCGGCCATTTGTACCTGTCGGCCGGATTGTTGAGGCTCTGGGGAGCTATACCGCTGTCAACACAGCTTTGCCGCAGAAGCAGGCGCGCTGATGTCTGGTTGGAATTTGACCTCTGGCTATACGGCCTTGAGTGCTGATTTCGGCTCGCTGGAGGCAGTGTTCGCATTGCAGGGGCGTCGCTTGACCTCAGATCCGCTGTCCGAGGTGATCCTGGTTGAGCGCGGAGGCGTGCGTTATTACGTCAAACGCTACTGGGGCGGTGGTAAGGGGCTGCGTCGCTTTATCGGCAGGCCACGGGTCAAGGCCGAGTGGCAGAACCTGAAGAACTTCGCCAAGTGGGGTATTGCCACTGCACCGATCGTCGCGTATGGCCTGGAGCGGCGTTTGGGGGCTTTTGTGCGCGGTGCGTTGATCACCCGTGAGCTGGAAAACACCCTGGATATGGCCCATATGGCCAAGCGCAAGGATCCTCGCTTTCAGGACTCGCGCTGGGTGGCGGCAATCAGTGGGCAATTGGCGCATGCTACCCGCACGTTGCACCGCCACCACTTTGCCCATAACGATTTGAAGTGGCGCAATCTGTTGGTCAATCAGCGTGCCGAGCTGTTTCTGATTGATTGCCCGACCGGCGCTTTTTGGTGGGGGCCGTTTCTCCGTTATCGCATGGTTAAGGACTTGGCCTGCCTGGATAAGGTTGCCAGCAAGGTGCTTTCGCGCAGTCAGCGGTTACGCTTTTATCTGCAATACCGTCAGTGCGAGCGGCTAGACGAGGCGGGTAAGCGTCAGGTGCGACAGATCGTGAGATTTTTTGAGGGCAGGGAATGAGCGACTTTACTGCGGCGCAGGATCGTGCCCTGTTAGAGCAGCATGGTTTGGCCAGCTTTGAGGCGCTATGGGCGCTGCAGTTGGAAGCCGTTGATGAGCCCAATACGGAGCGTGGCGGCTGGAGCAGCGTCTACCGGCTCGAACTGGGCGATGCGGCGTTCTACCTCAAGCGTCAGAGCAATCACCTGACCCGAACCCTGCGTCATCCTTTTGGTGAGCCAACCTTTGCTCGCGAGTTTCGCAATATTCAGCGTTATGCGGCGTTAGGGATTCCTGCATTGCAGGCAGCATTTTTTGCCGCGCGTAAATTGCCTGGTGAACAGCGCGCAGTGCTGCTGACCCGCGCCCTGGATGGTTGGCAGGATCTGGAAGCCTGGTTGCCCGGCTGGGCTGCGCTCGACGAGGCGCGTCGTGCGGTAATTCTCAAAGCCTGTGGTGAGCTGGTTCGGCGTCTGCATCAGGCCGGGCAGATGCACGGCTGCTTTTATCCCAAGCATATTTTCCTGCGCGAGACGGTGGCTGGCTTCGATGCACAGCTGATTGATCTGGAAAAGACCCGCCCGCTGCTGTTTGGTGAGCGCGATCGAGTAAAGGATCTGGAGCCGTTGTTACGGCGCGCCAGTGTGTGGAGTGATGAGGACATCGGCGTGCTGCTGGGGGCCTATCTGGGCGAGACGGCGGATCTTGGCCGCTGGAGTGAGCGCCTAGGTGCGCGCCGGCGGAACAAGGAGGCGCGGCGATGAATTTGGCGGGTCTCAGTCAGGCTGGGCGCGCGCCAGAGTTGCCGCTGGCTATCGAGTTGGCCGATGTAGTTGGCTCGGCTGAACTGATTCTGCAAAGGCTGCTGCGCGTATTGCCCGGGCAGCGCTATGTCGCCCAGGCCGAATGGTGCGGCCGGCCAGTGCTGGCCAAGCTGCTGGTGGGAAACAAGGCTGCGCGACATTTTCAGCGCGAGCGTGACGGTGCTCTTCTGCTCGTGGAACAAGAGCTGAATACGCCGCAGCTGTTGGCGGATGGGCTGCGTGACGGTGAGGGCGGCTGGCTGCTGTTCGAGTACCTGCACGGTGCTGAAAGCCTGTGGGAGGCCTGGCGCGCGGTGGAACATCAGCCGCTGCTGAGTGCCGATCAGCAGTCGGTGCTGGCTGAGGCGTTGGTCAGCATCGCGCAAATGCACCTCAAAGGGTTGTGGCAGGCGGATCTGCATCTGGACAACCTGTTGCGGCACAACGGCCAGCTGTTTGTTATCGACGGCGGCGGTGTGCAGGTTGAGACGGCAGGTAAACCGCTGTCGCGCGCCAAGGTGCTGGAAAATCTTGGGGTGTTCTTCGCCCAGCTGCCCGCCGAATTGACGCCGTTTATCGAAGAACTGCTGGTGCATTACCTGCTGACGAACGGCGAACATGCCTTGCCGCTGGAAGCGTTGCTCAAAGAAGTGGAAAAAGTTCGCCAATGGCGTTTGCGCGATTATTTGAAGAAAATCGCCCGTGATTGCAGCCTGTTCGCCGCAAAAGTCGGTGCGTTCGGCCTTCAGGTGGTTCGCCGCGACAAGCAGGCTGAGCTGCAGCCGCTGTTGAGTAATCTGGATCAGCTCACCGAACAGGGCCATATCTACAAAACCGGTGGTGCCGCGACCGTGGCACAAGTGCAGCTGCAAGGCCTACCGCTGGTGATCAAGCGCTATAACGTGAAGAACCTGGCGCATTGGCTCAAGCGCTTCTGGCGCCCTAGCCGCGCCTGGCATAGCTGGGTCGAGGGCAACCGCCTGCAGCTGTTGGGCATCGCCACGCCACAGCCACTGGCCGTACTAGAGCGGCGCTGGTGCTGGTTGCGCGGGCGTGCCTACCTGATTACCGAATACTGCGGCGGGCAGGATATAATCGCGCGTTTTCAGGCGTTCCACGACGGATCGCCCCCGGAAAGTGACCTGTTGGCGCTTGATCGCCTTTTCGCCGCCCTGCTGCGCGAACGCATCAGCCACGGTGATTTCAAGGGGCACAACCTGTTCTGGGATGACCGCCAGGCGTGCTGGTCGCTGATCGACCTCGACGCCATGCAACAACATTGCAGCGCGCGCAGTTTCGCCAGGGCCTATGCCCGCGATCGCGCCCGTTTTTTGCGCAATTGGCCGGCTGACTCTCAGCTGTTCAAACTGCTCGACCAACGTTTACCGCTGACGCCCGTCGTCGGCTCAGCAGACTAAAAGAGGCACAACCAGTGGCATTGACGATTCTCGGCCTTTCCGGCGCCCTCAGCCATGATCCATCCGCCGCCCTGTATATCGACGGCAAGTTGATCGCGGCCGCCGAAGAAGAGCGCTTCGTGCGCGACAAGCACGCGAAGAACCGCATGCCCTACGAGTCGGCCAAGTTCTGTCTGGAACAGGCTGGAATCAAACCGTCCGACGTTGATGTGGTGGCTATTCCGTTTGCGCCGATCAGCATCTTCGAGAAAGCCCGCTGGCAATATGCCAAGCGCTACTGGTACGCACCGGATCGCGCCCTCGATGCGATCCTCATGGGCAATCGCCGCTACAAGCGTTACCACAAGAAGATCCAGTGGTGCCTGGAGCAGCTGGGCTTCGACCTGAAGAAGGTCAAGATCGAGCCGGTCGAGCACCACCTGGCCCACGCTTCCAGCGCCTACCACTGCTCGGGTTTCAAAGAGAAGACCGCGATCCTCGGCATTGATGGCAAGGGCGAGTACGCCACCACCTTCTTCGGCTGGGGCGAGAACGGCAAGATTCACAAGATCAAGGAATTCTACGATCCGGACTCGCTTGGCGGTCTGTACGGGGCGATCACCGAGTTCCTCGGCTTCGAGATGCTCGATGGCGAATTCAAGGTCATGGGCATGGCGCCCTATGGCGACGCGGCCAAGTACGACTTCTCGCGCCTGGCCAAGTTCGAGAATGGTGAGTTGGTGATCAACACCGACTACGCCAACGTCATCGGCTTCCGTCGCTACAAGGAAAACGGCAAGGGCTACTACTTCTCGCCCAAGCTGATCGAGTGGCTCGGCCCGAAACGCCAGGGCGACATCGCCGACGATCCGTACATCCATTACGCGGCCAGCATGCAGGCGCTGTTCGAGAAGCTGGCACTGGAGATGATGGAGTACTACCTCGGCGACATTATCCGCGAGACCGGCAAGATCGCTTTCGCCGGTGGTTGCGCGCTGAACGTCAAGCTGAACCAGAAGATCATTGCCCGCGACGACGTGAAAGAGCTGTTCGTCCAGCCGGCGTCCGGTGATGCCGGTACTTCGGTCGGTGCGGCTGCCTATATTTCGCACCAGCGCGGCGTGCCGGTGGAGAAGATGGAGCACGTCTACCTCGGCCCGTCGTACTCCAACGAAGACGTGATCGCCGCCTGCGCCCGTCACCCGAGCAAACCGGTGTTCAAGCGCATCGACAACATGCCGCAGCGCATCGCCAAGATCATGGTCGACGCGAATCCTGTGGCCTGGTTCCAGGGCCGTATGGAGTTCGGTCCGCGCGCCCTCGGCGGTCGTTCGATCATCGGTTGTCCGAGCGTGGCCGGTGTGGCGGATCGTATCAATGAGCAGATCAAGTTCCGCGAGCGCTGGAGGCCTTTCTGCCCGTCGATGCTCGACACCGTCGGTCCGCAGATGCTCAAAGTCGATCACCCGAGCCCGTTCATGACTTTCACCTTCGAGGTCAACGACGAGTGGAAGACCCGTGTCGGCGAAGTGGTGCACGAAGACGGCACCTCGCGCGCTCAAGTGCTCAAGCGCGAATACAACCCGCGCTATTACGACATGATGCTGGAACTGGAAAAGCTGACCGGCAACGGCGTGTCGCTGAACACCTCGCTCAACCGCCGCGGCGAGCCGATGATCTGCTCGCCGACCGACGCGCTGAACATGTTCTTCGGCTCGGACTTGCAGTACTTGATCATGGAAGACATCCTGGTGGTCAAGGATGGCAAGGATTGGTATGACAACGTCTGAGGTCGCGGAGGCTGCTCAGCCGTGGGTGCTGCAGTTCTGTCACGGCTATGACGGCCCCTTCCTCGATTGCGCGCGGCAGTACGCCGCGCTGTTTGTTGGTACGCCTTATAAAGTGTGCACGGTGTACCTGACGGGCAAACCGAGCGATTTGGTCGAGCAAGGCTCGGCCTCTGACGAGGTGCTTTTCCTCGACTACTCGAGTCGCGACGTGCGCGGGCTCAAGCTCAAGGCGATCCGCGACCTCAAGCGTATTGCCGCTTCGCGCGACTTTAAGTTCTGTATCGCCCATCGCTTTAAACCGATCTACGTCGCCCTGCTGGGTAGCGATCTCCCGGTCATCGGTGTGCACCATGCGTTTGGCGACTACAAGCGGCGAACGCGCCAGCTGTTTGCCAATTTCTTCCGCAAGCGCCTGGCTTTGCTCGGGGTTTCCAATGCTGTGCGCGATGACATGCGTGCCTGCCTGCCGAACTGGGCGCCCGAACGTATCGAGACGCTGTACAACCGCATCGACGTCGCCGCTGTGCAGGCTGCGCAGGTTCCGCGCGAAGCAGCGCGTGAGCACCTGGGCTTACCTCAGGATGCCTGGGTGGTTGGCAATGTCGGGCGACTGCACCCGGACAAGGACCAGGCCACGCTGATCAAGGGCTTCGCCCTGGCATTGCCGCACTTACCGGCTGGCAGCCTGCTGGCAATCATGGGCAGCGGTAAGCTAGATGGGGCGCTGAAAAGCCTTGTCAGTGAACTGGGCGTGACTGATTCGGTGCGTTTTCTCGGTCAGGTTGCGAGTGGACGTAATTATTTCAAGGCGTTCGATGTGTTCACACTGAGCTCTGATCACGAGCCCTTCGGTATGGTGTTGCTGGAAGCTATGGCTGCGGGAGTGCCGCTGGTCGCCACAGACTGCGGCGGTGGCCGCGAGGTGGTGCAGTGGGTTGGTCGTTTGTTCCCTTTAGGTGATGCCAAGGCGCTGGCTGCTGAGCTGGTCGGCGAAACTCAAGCTGCGGCTGATCTGGCACTTAAGCGCGAGCGCATGCTGGATGGTCTGCGGTTGCACTTTTCCGATCAGGCGGTGCGGGCGCAGTTTTGGTCATCCCCTTTGCTTGCCGCTCTGCGTTGAGGTCGTCATGACACAGGATGTTGTTGCCAACCCATGGGCTGCCAAGGCCCGCGCTCTGGATCGCTATCGATGGTTATTGCTGCGCGAGCGCCACGGATTGTTGGGTAGCGCCCTGCGTTTTGGGCGCGAGCTGGCTGGCGACTGGCTGTTCGGTTGGCGTGCCAAGCGGCGTTTGGCTGCAGTCGTTGCGGTCGAGTCGTTTGACTTTCTATTGCTGCAGTCGGCCCCTAAGGTGATCAAGTTCCAGCGCAAGAAACTGTTGATCGAAGAGTTGCGCGTACGTGGTCATAGTCTGATGGAAACCGCGCTGGAGGAGCCTAAAAGTATTCTTCGCCAGCGTTTGCTCAAGCGCCCGCCGTATGACGTGCCGATTCGCTACTTTGGCCATGCTGCTTATGCCGAGTGGCTGGTGGAGCGATATCAGCCGCGCATCTTGCTCAACGATCGCAACGGCAGTCTGTATGCACCGTTTCTGCGTCTGGCGCTGAATGCGCGGCAGCGGCTGCTGGTACAGCTGGCGCATGCCTCGACTGTTGAAAGTTCGCGGCGTCTGGGCATGAACGACTACGATTATTACTTCCTGTTTGGTCAGAGTTCGCTGGACGCGTTGCAGGCTCGTCACTTGCGTTTTGGTAGCTCGCAGGCTGTGTTGGCCGGTTCGCATATGGTTGACGACACCTACGATCTGTTGCCGGCTGAGCCATCCAAGCGAACTGTACTGATTCTTGGTGTTGGCCCGGACAAGGAGAAAGAGTCCGGTTACCAGGCGACTTACGCGCTACTGCGTGATTGGGCTGCCGTGCATCCTGAGTACCAAGTGTTGATCAAGGCACATCCACGCAGCCAGGTACCATTCTGGCAAGAGGCCACTGCCAGGCTGGCTAATCTGCAGGTTCTGCCCGCCGATTGCACGCTGGCTGAAGCTTTGGGGCGTGCCTCACTGGTGATCAATATCATGTCCAATGCGGTAATTGAGGCCGCGCTGGCACGGCGACCGCTGATCTATGTAAATGCTAGTGGCGAACCCGACATTTTTGCTCAGGAGGCTTTTTTCGGTCAGCGTGTTGAGCGTGTTGATCAATTGCAGCAGCGCATTGCGCAGATTGCCATGGACTATCCAAATAGTCTGCAGCAATCGGCTCGCTTTGCGGATCATCATCTGGCCCATGGCGTTTCCGGACTTGTGAAGACGGTTTCCTTGCTTGAGGAACTGCAGCGCAACAATCCGATCGAGAGTCAGTCATTGTCGCAAGGGTGGGTTGCTGAAAAGACCGATAAAGCAGGATGCTGTGATGGTGTGGATAGTGCGATGAGTGGGTTTTGTTTCGAACATGCGTTTGTGATCAACCTTGATCACCGTACTGATCGCTGGGCGCGGATGACGGAAAATCTGACGCGGGTCGGTATTGCAGCCGAGCGTTTCTCCGCCATCAGTGTCCGTGATCTGACAGATGACCCGCCATCGGTTGCACTTAGGGCATTTCTTCAACGTGTTGATGGGCCAAGTCCTGTTGCGGAGCACAAGTTGCAAACGACTTGGGCGTGTATGCGCAGTCATCTGGCAATTATCCAAATGGCGCGTGAGGCGGGTTGGCCGTCTGTGCTGATTCTGGAGGACGACTGCGAGTTCGAGACATACACTCGCACCGTACTGACTCGTGCAAGCAAACAGCTGCAGGGGTGTGAGTGGGGACTGCTTTATCTCGGCGGTACGTTCAAAAAAGGCGGTAAAAAAGCTGCGGTATCGACCAACCTCTGGGCGGGCAGCCGTATTCGCCTGGCCCATGCCTATGTGGTCGATGCAAGTCTGTATGAGCGGATTCTTTGCGAGGCTCCCGAGTCGGGCTTGCCGCTTGACTGGTACTACTCAGAGATTTTGCAGCCTTCTATTAATACCTTTGTGGTGCGGCCGATCCTGGCTCAGCAGCGCTTACTGGATATGAGTGATATCGAACAGGTCGAGCGCAAACCTAAACACAAGACACGCCAAACATTGCAGCGTTGGTGGGCAAAACTACGTTATGGGCGCTCGTCGTGCTAATGGAGAAAACATGGCTGACGTATTAACGCCTTCGCAATGGGCTGTTGCGCTTACTCGCTGGCTTGCTTTGGGCTTCACATGGCTGTTACTGGGCATGTTCTTGCTTCCGACCAGCAAGCTGTATCAACAGGGGTTGATTGTTTTTCTCTGGCTACCGGGTCTGTTAGCGCTATTCACGGCACCGGCGGTTCGCCGTGCCTGGGATGCTCTGCTGCTGTCTTTGTTTGCTCTGTCGGTGCTCTGGGCCGGGTTGTCGATTAGTTGGGGCGGGGCAGAGGATCGATATAAAGAGTTGCTCTATATCTGCTTGGCGGTTAATTCCGTAGTTGCTCTGGCCGCGCTTAATTCGCGCCTGCTTTGGCAGGTTCTGCTGGGGTGTACGGTGCTGGGGGGTATATTGGTTTGGTGGTCGCTTTTCTATTTTTATGTGCTGCAAAATCAGCCGCTAGCAAGTCGTGTGGTGGGGACTGGCTTGCTCAATCACACGATTCTTGCTTCTCATGTTGTCGGCGTGATGGGGCTGGTTGTGCTGTTTATGCGTAGCTGGCTTTCACCATGCCTTCAACGTTGGTTGTGGATGGTTGCGTGTTTGGGTTGCTTGGTGTTCTTGCTGATGTCGCGCAGTAAGGGGCCTGCTCTTGCCTTAGTGGTATGTCTGGCGCTGTCTGGTCTTTGGATGGCCTCTCGTCGAGCCTGGATGGCTGGATGCATGGTGTTTTTGATTGCGCTGCTGGGGGCTTGGTTGCTGCCTGAGCAGTTTCTGCGTGGCGGTTTATCTTATCGCCCTCAGCTGCTTGAGCAGGCCTGGATGTTATGGTCGACCAATCCTTGGCAGGGGCTGGGCGTTGGTACTGACTACCAGCTACATATTGTCGAATTGGGTATCAATTTTGAACATGCCCACAACCTCTATATGCACCTTGCTTTGCAGTTGGGTGTTGTCGGATTACTGCTCTGGCTCGCGTTGCAAGCCGCGGTTGCCTGGAGTGCTTGGTCGGCAAGAGACTCTGTGCCGGGGCAGGTGTTGTGCGCGTTATGTTGCTTCTCCATGGTGGCGCTACTGACGGATGGTATCGGCCCCTGGGTCAAGCCTCGGGAAGAGTGGTTTACGGTGTGGTTGCCCATATTCCTTGGTTTTGCCTTGGCTGCAGACAGAAAGTTGCGTTTGAACATGCGCGATGCAGGCGGCCAGGATCTTGCTGTTAGCCGCGATAAGTAGGTTTAGGGCGTTATGAAGGCAATCTACCCTGCAGGTAGTGACAATGTCGGTGATGAGCTTAACCGTTGGCTATGGCCGGCGCTGCTGGGCGACCTGTCTCCGGAGGGCACTGATGGAGCAGTGCTGCTGGGTATTGGTACGCTGTTGAATCGTGAGTTTTGCCTGCGCTTAGATGGTGCCCATCGGATCAATGTTCTGGGTACGGGGGCCGGTTACGGTTTGCCGCCCTTGCCGGATGAGCGTTGGCATTACTATGCCGTGCGTGGTCCGCGCTCGGCCAAGGCAATGGGGTTGCCGAGTGAGCAGGCGGTCGCCGATGCTGCCTATTTGCTGGCTACGCTGGACTGGGCTAGCTGGGCTCCTGCTTCCGCGGCGGGCAAGATAGTTGTTGTTCCACATCACCGTTCGCTACGCCTCGTGGATTGGTCGGTGATTTGTGAGCGAGCTGGGCTGACGTTTCTATCCCCCCTGCTGCCGGCCGAGTTGTTTATGAGGGAGTTGGCTTCAGCCGATCTGGTACTGGCCGAGGCTATGCATGGGGCCATTCTTGCCGATATTTTACGTGTGCCTTGGGTTCCTTTCAGCTTTGGTGGGCAGTTCAATCCCGATAAATGGTATGACTGGGCAGAAGCTTTTGCTGTGAGTCTTCAAGTGACCGAGCTTGCCGGTTTTTATGAGACAGCCAGGTTCGCTGAGACTAAGGGAATGCTTCAACATGGCGGTCAGTGGCTTAAGGTCAAATTGCACCGTCGTGGTATCGGTAAGCGCAAATGGCGAACGCTGACGCCACCAGGATGGCCGTTCAAGCGGGCCGAAGCCGGGTTGGTCGAGGCTCTGCGGAAATTGTCGACGCGCTCTGGTCAGCTGACCGAAGAGCATATTTTCCGTAGCCGAGTGGCTCAGCTTTACCGCTGCGTCAATCAATTACGGCGTGACCACGGTGGGCGCGATTGTCAGCCGCTTAGTGGTAATCCTCAGGCATTCTTCAGCAGATATGGTGGCTAGGCATGATTCCCCGGAAAATTCACTACTGCTGGTTTGGCGGTAAGTCATTGCCCTTGCTGGCCAGGCGCTGTCTGGCGTCCTGGGCTTACCGTTTGCCGGATTACGAGGTGGTGCGCTGGGACGAGCAGAGTTTTGATATCAGCTCCCATCCATTTGCAGCAGCGGCTTATGCAGCAGGTCGCTATGCTTTTGTGTCTGACTATGTGCGCATGTGCGTCCTTGCAGAGCATGGGGGTATTTACCTAGATGTGGATGTGGAGGTGCGTGGGCGTTTTGATGCGCTGCTTGATCTGCATCTATTTATTGGAGCTGAAGATCAGCAGCGGTTCGCCACGTCGATTATTGGTGCGCAGGCTGGGCATTGGTTGCCCCAGCATATGCTGGAGTTTTACGACCGCACGGAGTTTGATCTTGGTCGTTTGTCTGAATTGGTCAACGTCAATGAGGTCAGTCGATTGCTGCTTAAGCAAGGATTTACTGGGAACGGCAGCGACGAAGTGCGAGGTCAGGAGCGGGTACTGGCCATTGGCATGCTTGCTGATGCGCGTGGTGTCGGCGCGCCCGGGGTGAAGCCAATAGCACGACATTTCTATGCGGGCAGTTGGCGTTCACGCAGTGGCAAGGGAGTTTTGAGTCGTGCTGCCCGCAGCTTACGCAAGCTGCCTGAGCAGATTGAGGCGTGGCTGTATTTGCAGTGGTATCGCCTTGGCAGCTACTTCAATCAAGGTTGAATTCGCTAGGTTAAAGATAAGGACTTTGCTCATTCGCCGAGCATGTGGGCGCAATTTGATCTGCATGAGTTATCTGGATGCCTTGCTGGCCGTTTTGTAAGCCGCCATCAGCTCCTCCCATGGGAAATTCTCCACCTTGCGCCGCTGCAGGTAGTTGCGCAGGTGCTGGAAGTTGCGGCGAATCAGCATGTGTCCAAGTGGTCGGTTCTTGAATCGAATGTCGAGAAAGTCGATCAGGCCGAAGTCGTTATCTGGAGTCCGCAGAATGTTGCCCAAATGCAGCGAACGAAAGTAGATGCCGCGTCGATGCAGGTGGTAGATATAGGCTGCCAGTTGCGGCAGCAGCAAATCGAACTGCGCTCGGCTGTCACGAAATAGGCGGTCCAGCGGCTGGCCTGCGAGTGGCTCGTAGAGGCAGGCGCTAACAAGTTTGCTGCGGTCGATCCAGCAGGTTTCGCAAATCGTTGGGGTTTGAATGCCGATAGCCTGCAGGCGCTTGGCGCGATCATCGAATCGCGCTGCCTCAGGGCTCAGGCGGGCAAGCAAAGGGAGGCGGCGGCTGCGAAAGATTTTCAGTAATTTGCCGTCGGACAGGCGAATGACTTTAGCGCCATGGCTGTCTTTTTCCAGAACCTCGCCCTGGCTCAGCCAATCTTGGAATTCTTTCGCTGTTACAATCCGCATCTTATTTCTCTAGTCGTCGTACGAGGCGTGCCGAATGGCCAATTCTAACCAGCAATCGAGTATCAGGGTTTATTTGCGATTGCTGAAATACGTGGTCCCGTACTCGGGCCTGTTCGCTATCAGTATTTTGGGTTTTCTGATTTTTGCCTCCACTCAGCCGATGTTTGGCTACATCCTCAAGTATTTTGTCGACGGTCTGGCCAATCCGGATGCCAGTTTTTTCGCGGCTGTACCATATCTGAAGGATGTGCCGTTCCTGGTCGATCTGAAGCTTATGCAGGTCGTGCCTTTGCTGATTGTCTTGATCGCGCTCTGGCAGGGCGTTGGGTCTTTTCTCGGCAACTATTTTCTGGCCAGGGTCTCGCTGGGTTTGGTGCATGACCTGCGTGTCTCATTGTTTAACAACCTACTGGTGTTACCCAATCGCTATTTTGATACCCATAACTCGGGGCATTTGATTTCGCGGATCAGCTTCAACGTGACCATGGTCACGGGGGCGGCAACCGACGCCATCAAGGTTGTGGTGCGCGAAGGCATGACTGTGATTTTCCTGTTCGCCTCGCTGCTGTGGATGAACTGGAAACTGACCCTGGTCATGTTGGCCATTCTCCCGCTGATCGGTCTGATGGTGACCAGTGCCAGCCGCAAGTTCCGCAAGCAAAGCAAAAAGATTCAAGTGGCCATGGGCGATGTAACCCATGTAGCGTCTGAGACTATCCAGGGATACCGGGTTGTTCGCAGCTTTGGGGGCGAGTCTTATGAGCAGGCACGGTTTCTCAGCGCGAGTAACAGTAACCGGGAAAAGCAGCTGCGCATGACCAAGACCGGTGCAGTCTATACGCCGATGTTGCAGCTGGTGATATACACTGCTATGGCAGTGCTGATGTTTCTCGTTTTGTTGATGCGTGGTGATGCCTCGCCGGGTGATCTGGTGGCCTATATCACTCTGGCAGGGCTGCTACCCAAGCCGATTCGCCAGTTGTCCGAAGTCAGTGCCACGGTACAGAAGGGGCTAGCTGGTGCCGAAAGCATCTTCGAACAGCTGGATGAGGATCAGGAGGTCGACCACGGTACCGAAGAGCGCGGGCGTGTCACTGGTCGCCTTGAAGTACGAGATCTGAGCTTCCAGTATCCGGGGGCCGAGAAACCTGTGCTCAATAATATTTCTTTTGTAGCTGAACCTGGGCAGATGGTTGCGTTGGTTGGGCGTTCGGGTAGCGGCAAGTCCACACTGGCCAGCTTGATTCCGCGCTTTTATCACCATGAACAGGGCCAGATCCTGCTCGATGGTCTGGACGTCGAGCAATACCGTCTGCGCAACCTGCGTCAGCATATTGCGCTGGTGACGCAGCATGTCACGCTGTTCAATGATACCGTGACCAATAATATTGCCTACGGTGATCTGGCCGGTGCGCCGTTTGAGGATGTGCGTAAAGCTTCTGAAGCGGCCTACGCCGCCGAGTTTATTGAGAAGCTTCCAGACGGCTATGCAACCCTGGTCGGTGAGAATGGTGTGCTGCTTTCCGGCGGTCAGCGTCAGCGTTTGGCGATTGCTCGCGCATTGTTGAAAAACGCCCCCCTGCTTATTCTTGACGAGGCCACATCCGCGCTGGACACCGAGTCGGAGCGGCATATCCAGGGTGCGCTGGATGAGGTGATGAAAGGGCGAACCACCTTGGTCATCGCGCATCGGTTAAGCACTATCGAGAAGGCTGATCTGATTCTGGTGATGGATCAGGGGCAGATTGTCGAGCGGGGCACTCACAGCGAGTTGCTGGCGCTCAACGGCTACTATGCGCGCTTGCATGCCCGAGACTTTGCTGACGATAGCGACCTGAGTCCGGAGCCTGATGCCTGATGCTCAGTCATTTACGCGCCTGGCGTGAGCGTGGCTGGACGCCGATTGACGCTGCCATTTATGCCGGTGCCTGGCAACGGTTCGGTGGTAGCGTTGCCACTCACCCACAGGTCGTCGAACGTTTGGCGGGGCTTGCGGGCTTGCCGGTGCGTTATCTCGGCTGGTTTGTCGATGGTGAATTGCAGGCGGCGATTGCGACTTGGGGACGCTATCTGGCGTTGTCCAAGGAGGTGCTGAAACAGCAGGGCAAGCGTGGCCTGTTCGATCTGGGCAATGCTGAGATCATTCTGCCGCTGGCGAGCAGCGCGCGCGTACCGCTGCGCCATAAGGTGCGCTATCTGTCGGCTCTGAGTGCTGAGCAGGTAGTCGACCGTCGTGAGCAACCTGAAGGCCTGGCGTTAGCCCGCGAACCTGAGGAATACAGCAAGAAATTCCGCTACAACCAGCGTCGCGAGCAGCGTTTGCTAGAAGAGGCGGGTGGTGTTGTCCGGTCGATGCTGGAGTTGTCCGCAGCCGAGCAGGCGCTGATTTATGCCGATCTGTTTCAGCGTCGCTGGGGTTTTGAAGCCACCGGTAAGGCGTATCTAGCAGAAGTGTTCAGCCTGATGCGCGACTTTATGACCGGCTCGCTGATCTACCTGAATGATCAGCCGGTGGCGATTCAGGTGTTGTACCGCGTCGAGGCGCCGCAGTGGGTCAGCCTGGAATACATCAACGGCGGTGTTGATCCGCAGAACCGTGAGTTCAGCCCTGGTAGTGTGCTGAGCTTTATCAATACCCAGGCGGCCTGGAGCGAGGCGCGCGCGCTGGGTAAGCCGTTGCGCTATTCCTTTGGTCGGGCTGATCGCGAATACAAAGACCGCTGGTGCAACCGCGTCGCGGTTTATCAGGTGTAAGCATGTCTGCCCGTAAACAGATCCTGCTCAAGCGCCATCGCCGACAAAAGCGCATCGCGTTGCTACTGGCACTTGTTGTGTTGGCGCTCGTCGGCGTGCTGGCCGCTTGGTGGTGGGTGCCGGTCTTGCTGGTGCTTGGCTGGATCGCGCATGAGGCCTGGTTTGCCGATCACCTGTTTTATTCGCCCAGCGATGACTACAGCTACGCCTTTGCCGAGTCGACCTGTACCGTTAATGGTCGCATTGATGCCGGTTACATAAGGCTGGACGGCGAACTGGAGGCGGCAGACACCCTGATCCTGCAGGTGCGCATAAAGGCCAGTTGGCTGGGGCGCTGGTTCGATCCTTATGTGCTGATTGGTAATGATCGTCAGGATTTTGAGCGCGGTGTGAACGGGCGGCGTTATCTGAATCTGTCCGGGCAGGGTGACCTATTGGCGCAGGGCAAGCTGTCGCTGCGTGGCCGCTTTTGCCGCCTGGATCCGCATGTCACGCTCCATGCGCAGCTCAATCCGGACTACGCCGAGCAGCGTTTGATGATTGTCGCGCCGCACGCCGACGACGCCGAACTGGCTGCCTTTGGCCTGTACAGCCGGGCGCGCGAGGTCAGCATCCTCACTCTCACGCAGGGCGAAATTGAAGCCGAGGCTTATCAAATCCTCGGGCTGGAACAAGCAGCTGCCGCGCAGCTAAAGGGTCGTTTGCGCGCCTGGGACAGCCTGGCCGTGCCGCTGTGGGGCGGTGTGGCGCAAAGCCAGTGTCTGCAGCTGGGCTATTACTGCCTGCAGTTACCGGCGATGCAGGCCCAGCCTGATCAGGCGTTCGGTTCGCGTGAGTCCGGCGAAGCCGATATTCGCAGCGTGCGGGCGAGCAATCCCTTGTCGTTGCCCGGTGATGCCGATGGTGTGCCCAGCTGGCGCAATCTGCTGGCGGATCTGGTTGCTGCGCTTGAGCACCACCAGCCCGAGGTTGTCGTCACTCCGCATCCGCAGCTGGACCCGCACAGCGACCATGTCGCCAGCACCCAAGCACTGTTGGAGGCAATTGAGCTGAGCCGGCACAAGCCGAAAACCCTGCTGCTGTACGCCAACCACCTGCACGACAACGACCGCTGGCCCATGGGCCCGGCCGGGTTTGGCATTGCCCTGCCGCCAGCCATCGAGGAGTTGCCAGCGGATGGGCTGTGGAGCCCAAGCCTGGATGCCGCGCAGCAGCTGGATAAGGCCATGGCCTTGGCCATGCAGCACGATTTACAAGGCCCGTTGCCGCTTAAACGGCGTATCCGCCGCTGGATTCAGCGTGTGCTGGTCGGGCGGCGCTGGCCGGCTACCGGTGAAGACGAATTCTTCCGCAAGGCGGTGCGCCGCCATGAACTGTTCTGGGTGCGCACGCTCGGCGGTTAGCCGGCGCAGTGGCCCGCCAATGTTATGATCCCCGGCAATTTGTTCTGCCTTTTCTGGAGTGTTTATGAAAGTGTCCATGCCGCGTTTCGACCAGGCCGCCGTTCTGGTGGTGGGCGATGTCATGCTCGATCGTTATTGGCATGGCGGCACTTCGCGGATTTCGCCGGAAGCGCCGGTGCCCGTGGTCAAGGTCGAGCAGATCGAAGACCGCCCCGGTGGCGCGGCTAACGTCGCGCTGAACATCGCGGCCCTCGGCGCACCGGCCACCTTGCTCGGCGTGACCGGTGAGGATGAAGCCGCCGCAAGCCTGCGCAACAGCCTGCAGGCGGTTGGCGTGAAGACCTTCTTCCAGACGATTAAAGATCAGCCGACCATCGTCAAATTGCGCGTGATGAGCCGTCATCAACAGCTTTTGCGCATGGATTTCGAAGAGCCGTTCCGCACCGACAGCGCCGCCCTGGCCGCCAGCGTCGAAGCGCAACTGGACGGCATCAAGGTGCTGATTCTTTCTGATTACGGCAAAGGCGCGCTGCAGAACCATCAGGCATTGGTGCAACTGGCGCGTAGCAAAGGCATTGCCGTGCTGGCTGATCCCAAGGGCAAAGATTTCTCCATCTACCGCGGTGCCAGTCTGATTACGCCGAACCTGCACGAGTTCGAAACCATCGTCGGCCACTGCCGTGACGAGGCCGAATTGGTGGCTAAGGGCGCGGCGCTGATGGCAGAGCTGGAGTTGGGCGCGTTGCTGGTGACTCGTGGTGAGCATGGCATGACCTTGCTACGCCCGGAGCATCCAGCGCTGCACCTGCCGGCGCGTGCCCGTGAAGTATTCGATGTGACCGGCGCGGGCGACACGGTGATTTCTACCCTGGCCGCCAGCCTGGCAGCGGGCGAGGAATTGCCGAATGCAGTGGCGCTGGCCAATCTGGCTGCTGGTATCGTGGTCGGTAAGCTGGGAACTGCGGCGATCAGCGCGCCGGAACTGCGCCGCGCAATCCAGCGTGATGCCGGCTCCGAGCGCGGTGTGCTGAGTCTGGATCAACTGCTGCTGGCCATCGAAGACGCCCGCGCCCATGGCGAGAAGATTGTCTTCACCAATGGTTGCTTCGACATCCTGCATGCCGGCCATGTGACCTATCTGGAGCAGGCCCGTGCGCAAGGCGATCGTCTAGTGTTGGCGGTCAACGACGACGCGTCGGTCAGCCGCCTGAAGGGGCCGGGTCGGCCGATCAACGCCGTGGATCGCCGTATGGCCGTGCTGGCGGGTCTGGGCGCGGTGGATTGGGTGGTGAGCTTCAGCGAAGACACTCCGGAAAACCTGCTGCGCGCGGTCAAGCCGGATGTGCTGGTCAAGGGCGGTGATTACGGCATCGAGGGTGTGGTGGGTGGTGATATCGTCCGCGCCTACGGCGGCGAAGTGCGCGTGCTGGGGTTGGTAGAGAACAGTTCGACCACCGCCATCGTCGAGAAGATCCGCAGCAAGTAACTCTCCACACTGACTGGCTGCTTTGCCAGTCAAGCGCGTCGGCGCGGTCATAGGCGCTTGTCCTGACCGCGCGCATGATCCGTGACATCCCCCGTATGGAGTGAGATGCCATGAGTTCCGACGTACAGGGCCGTGCCCTGGCAGTGCTGAATCGAGTCGCCCAGGCTGACTGGCCGGACCGTTTGAAGCTGCGCAAACCCTTCGAAAAACTGATCTATACCGGCAGCCGCGCGAGCTTTCGCGCGGCGGCGCAGCGCGCGGGCAAAGTCGCCAAATTGCCGCGCCCGGCTGACCCGGATGCCTTGTTTGATCTGTCCCTGTCTGATGAGCAGCAGATGTTGGTGGAGATGCTCGAAGCCTTCGCCAGTGAAGTGCTGCGCCCGCTGGCCTATGACGCCGATGAACAGGCGGCGCTGCCGGCGGCGTTGCTCAACCAGGCTCACGAGTTGGGGCTGACGCACTATGCGGTCAGCGAGGCGCAGGGCGGCATGGCCGGTGAACGCACCACCCTGAGCAATGCGCTGATTGCCGAAGCACTGGGCAAGGGCGATCTGTCCCTGGCCGCCGCTTTGTTGGTGCCCTTGTCGGCGGCCAACTGCATACGCCGTTGGGGCAATGCCGGGCAGCAGGCCCGTTGGCTGCCGGCCTTTGTCGGTGAAGAACCCGCGCCGGTGATGGCCATTGCGGTCAATGAACCGACGCCGCTGTTCGACCCGCACAAGCTGGCGACCCGTGCGCGTAAACGCGGCAAGCACTATGTGCTCAGCGGTGAGAAGAGCCTTGTGCTGCGCGGCCTGGACGCCAGTCACCTGATTGTCGCGGCGCAGGCGGCGGACGGCCCTGCGCTGTTTATCGTCGAAGCCGGTGCCAAAGGTCTGCAACGTAGTCCGCAGCCGGCCATGGGGCTGAAGGCTGGCAGCACAGCGCGGGTGCGGCTCAATGGGGTCAAGGTACCGGTTGAGGCGCGACTAGCCGCTGAGCATTTCAATTACCAGAGCTTTCTCGATTATGCCGGGCTGGCGTGGTGTGCATTGGCCGTGGGCACGGCGCAGGCGGCGCTGGATTATGTGGTGCCGTATTGCAACGAGCGCGTGGCCTTCGGCGAGCCGATCAGCCATCGCCAGGGCGTGGCCTTTATGGTCGCCGATATGGCCGTGGAGCTCGACGCCATGCGCCTGATGGTTTGGCGCGCGTGTTCGCGCGCCGAGCAGGGTTTGCCGTTCCAGCGCGAAGCCTATCTGGCACGCCTGCTGTGCAGCGAAAAGGCCATGAAGATCGGCACCGACGCCGTGCAGCTGCTCGGCGGCCATGGCTTTACCAAAGAGCATCCAGCCGAGCGCTGGTACCGCGATCTGCGTGCGCTGGCGATTATGGCCGGCGGTCTCCAGCTTTAAGGGCGCCTCAACATGAATCTGGAAACCCCCAAGAAATTCCGTGGCCTGGTCAATCAGGCCCATCAGGTGGCGGCGAATTATTTTCGCCCGATTTCACGCAAGTACGACAAGGCTGAGCACGGCTATCCCAAGGAGCTGGACCTGCTTGCGGCGCTACTTGATGGCATGAATGCCGGCTCGCCGGACGCCATTGGCGCCACCTCGGCGAGCAAGCGCGGTGCGGCCCGCGAGCAGCAGGAGGGCATCAAGAATGGCGGCAATCTGTCGGCCCTACTCGGGGTGATGGAGCTGTGCTGGGGCGATGTCGGCCTGCTGCTGGCCATGCCGCGTCAGGGTCTGGGCAATGCGGCGATTGCCGCTGTGGCCAATGATGAGCAACTGGCGCGCTTCGGTGGCACCTGGGCGGCCATGGCAATTACCGAGCCGGGCTGCGGCTCGGACTCGGCGGCGATTCGCACCACGGCGATCAAGGACGGCGATCACTATGTGCTTAACGGCGAGAAGATCTACGTCACTTCCGGCGAGCGTGCCGATGCCGTGGTGGTGTGGGCCACCCTGGACAAGAGCCTCGGCCGTGCGGCGATCAAGTCCTTCGTGGTGGAGCACGGCACGCCTGGGATGACCGTGACGCGGCTGGAAAAGAAGCTCGGCATCAAGGCCTCCGACACCGCCGCGATCAGCTTCAGTGATTGCCGCGTGCCGGCCGCGAACCTGCTTGGTAACCCGGAGATCGATGTGCAAAAAGGGTTTGCCGGGGTGATGGAAACCTTCGACAACACCCGTCCGTTGGTCGCCGGGATGGCGGTCGGTGTGGCCAAGGCCTCGCTGGATCGTACCCGCGAACTGCTGAAGAAAGTCTGCAAGTTGGATTACCGCACGCCGCTGCTCAGCGTCAGCCATGCCGAAGCAACGCTCTATCGCCTGGAAGCCGAATGGGAAGCCGCACGCCTGTTGACGATGAAAGCCGCCTGGATGGCCGATAACAAACTGCCCAACTCCAAGGAGGCCTCCATCGCCAAGGCCAAGGCCGGGCGCGTGGCAAACGAGGTGACGTTGAAATGCGTCGAACTGGCCGGTGCGCTGGGTTACGGTGAGGATGAGTTGCTGGAGAAATGGGCGCGCGACTCGAAGATTCTCGACATCTTTGAAGGCACCCAGCAGATCCAGTTGCTGATTGTGGCGCGGCGCTTGCTGGGCAAGAGCTCCAGCGAATTGAAGTAGTGGTTACGCGGGCTGGGTGAACCCAGCCCACTTGTCTTAAATCCCTTTTTGCCCCGCTTAGACGGGGCTTTTTTGTGTCTGCGCCAGCCAATCTTTCCAGCGAATGCGCTCATCGCGTACCAGCCAACCCTCCTGTGGCGCAAAGCTTTCGGCCAACCATAGGCCGCGAGTGCTGGCCGGATGCAACTGGCCTTGTTTCAGGGTCAGCAGCTCGGCAGTCGGCCGGCCTTGGTCCAGCGGGATTAGAAACAGATCGGGGCGCGCGCGGTTGAGGCGAGCGATCAGCTGGCCATCTTCCAGGTGCTCGTCGACATGCAGCAGGCTGAGTTGACGGGTTTCCTTGGGCAGTTCCAGGCGCAGGTCGTAGACCAGCTGCAGCGAGGCGGTCGGCAGGTGCACGTAGGCGTGCGGGCGTTCGAGCAGCTTGAGGTTGCCGCATTGCACTGGGCGTGTTGCGCCGGACTGCGGGCTGAGGCTGAAGTGCGCGGTTTCCCGGTAACGTAGGCTGCTCTGGTAGGGGGTTGGCAGCCAGGTATCGCCAAAGCGTCCGCTTAGCCAGCCTTCCGGGGTTTCCAGCAGGCATTCTTCGGCCACTTCCTGAATCGCAGTGAGCAGCGGCAGGTTGAGTTCATGGGCCGGTACGTAGCCGGAGATCAGTTTGAGCACCACATCGCCACGATCCGCGCGGCGCTGGCGCACCAGCACCCAGTATTCGCGGCTTTGCCAGCAAAGGGTTAAACGCACCGAAACGCCCAGATTGGCCAGCTCCACGGCAAAGCGTTGGCTGTCGGCCACCGCCACCGGTTGGCGCTTTTCCAGCATTTGCGCAAAGTTCAGCGGCATGCCCAGGCCCTGGTAACTCAGGCCTTCCGGGCTGGCTTCGACAAACAGTTGCAGGGTCTTGAAGCGGCTGGGGTCTTTGCGGATCAGGGTGCGCGGCATGGCAACTCCTCGCGGGTGTCGGCGTGGGCATGGCCTGAGAGCTTGGCACAGATCGGCGGGGGAGGCCCGTCAGGCAATATCCTGAATTACAGCGGCAGCGGTGGCGACGTTATGTGCCAGGTGTTGCGGGTTGATGGTGCCGATAATCGCGCTGCACGTCGCCGGGTGGCCGAAGATCAGCTCGAAACTGGCGCGCACCGGGTCGACACCCGATGCCAGGCAGGCGTGACCGCTGGCCAGGGCCTTCTTGATCAGGATGCCTTTGCCATTCAGCTCGGCATAGTCGAGTACGGCCTGTTCGCCTTGCTCATTGAGGTTGTAGGTGACCATGGCGCAGTCGCCGTGTTCCAGTGCCAGCAGGCCGCCTTCGACGGTTTTGCCAGAGAGGCCGAAGCCGCGAATCTTGCCCTCGCGCTTAAGCTCGGCGAGGGTTTCGTACACGCCACTGTCACGCAGAATCGCCACATCGTTGCCGTCGGAATGCACCAGCACCAGGTCGATAAAGTCGGTTTCCAGGCGCTTGAGGCTGCGCTCCACCGAGAACCGTGTGTGCGCCGGGCTGAAGTCGAAGTGCGATTGGCCGTTGTCGAACTCTTCACCGACCTTGCTGACAATCACCCATTGCTGGCGCTGGCCGCGCAACAACGGGCCGAGGCGGGTTTCGCTGGTGCCGTAGGCCGGCGCGGTATCGATCAGGTTGATGCCTAGATCATGGGCCTGGGCCAGCAGTTCGCGTGCTGCGGCATCGCCGGGGATGGTGAAACCGTTGGGGTATTTCACCCCCTGATCACGGCCCAGCTTGACCGTGCCAAGGCCCAACGGCGAAACCAGCAACTCGGTGGCGCCCAAGGGGCGATGCAGGTTGTGCAGGCTGTGCAGGGGATGCATCAGAACAGTTCCTCCCAGACGGGTGGGGCAACGCTCGGGCGCGGCAGCTCGGGCAGTGGCGCATGTGTGGTCGGCTGAATACCGTCACGGCTCAGGGCGGCCAGCACGCGGTCGGCAAAGTCCGGGGCTAATGCCAGTTTAGTCGGCCAGCCCACCAGCAGCTTGCCTTGCTCGTAGAGGAAGGCGTTGTCCGGGCGCACCAGGCCGGACTGAGCTGGCTCCGCACGGTCTACCCGCAATGTGGCCCATTGCGCGGCGGACAGATCGACCCAGGGCAGCAGCTCGCTCAGCTCTTTTTTCGCTGCCTGGATCTGCGCGGCTTCGTCGCGGGCTACGCCATCGGCTTCGGCCAGATCGCCGCCCAGGTACCAGACCCACTGGCCATCGGCCGCCGGGTGGGTGGTGATGGTTATGCGCGGCTTAGGCCCGCCGCCCAGGCAGTGGGCGTACAGCGGTTTGAGTGTCGGGCCTTTGACCAGGGCCATATGCAGCGGGCGCAGTTGCTGGGTCGGTTGGCTGAGGTCGAGGGCGCTGAGCAGTTCGGCATTGCCACGGCCGGCGCTGAGGATGATGCGTTGTGCGCGGATCTCGCGACCATCGATGATTAGGCCGACTAGCTCGCCATTTTCCCGCAGCGGTTCGATGCGCTCGGCGGCCAGCAAACCGTCGCCGGCCAGCTCGCTGAGACGGCTGATCAGGCTGGGTACATCCAGCACCAGTTCGGCCAGGCGGTAGACCTTACCTTTGAATTTCGGGTGTTGCAGCGCCGGAGGCAGTTGCTCGCCTTTAACCTGATCGACCCGCCCGCGCACCGCCTTGCTGGCAAAGAAGCTGGTGATATTGCCGGCCAAGCTACCGGGCGACCACAGGTAGTGGGCATCGGAGAGCAGGCGCACACCGGCCAGATCCAGCTCGCCGTTGCCAGCCAAGGCTTCGCGCCAGCGCCGCGGCATATCGGCGATGGCCTCTGACGCACCAGTCAGTGCGCCATGCAGGGCGTATTTGGCGCCGCCATGGATGATGCCCTGGGATTTCACGCTTTGCCCGCCGCCGAGGCGGGCGTTTTCCACCAGCAAGGTGGCAAAGCCCTGGTGGCGCAGGCGCGCATTCAGCCAAAGGCCGGCGATACCGCCGCCCACGATCAAAACATCAGTGCTTAACGCCTGGGACATGCATGTGTCTCACCGGGAAAACAGGCGCGCAGTATAACCGGCTCGCGCTAGCGCGCCTCCCTCGGCTCAGTGGCCGACGCTTTGCGAGAACAGCTGAATCACCACCACGCCGGCGACAATCAGGCCCATGCCAAGCATGGCCGGCAGGTCCAGCCGCTGCTGGTAAAGAAACACGGCGGCGATGCTCACCAGCACGATACCCATACCCGCCCACACCGCATAGGCGACGCCGACCGGGATGGTTTTCACCACCAGGCTGAGCATCCAGAACGAAATGGCGTAGCCGACCACGACCAGCAGCAGGGGCAGGGGTTTGTTGAAGCCATCCAGCGCTTTCATCGAGGTGGTGGCGATGACTTCGGCGGTGATGGCAATTGCGAGGTAGAGATAGCCGCCCATGATGTGGCCTCCAGAGTGATCTGGCGGCCATTCTAGTGATCTGGCGGATGGGATAAAGTGATTACCTATCTGATATGGGGATGGGTTATGCAATGGAGCCTGGAGCAGGTTCGCCTGTTTGTCAGCGTTGCCGATGGTCAGTCGTTCTCCGCTGTGGGCCGGCAAATGCAGCGCGCGCAATCGGCGGTGAGTAATGCGATTGCCTTGCTGGAGGCTGACCTTGGCGTACGGCTGTTCGAGCGCAGCAGCGGCCGCCAGCCACGCCTGACCGATGCCGGCGCGGCACTGCTGGAGGAGGCGCGCGAGGTGCTGCGCCAGTGTCAGCGTCTGGAAGGACGGGCGCTGGGTCTGGTGCGCGGTGAGGAAGTGCGCCTGCGCCTGGCGCAGGATGAAGCCATGCCCTATCAGCCGGTGCTCGACAGCCTGGAGGCGCTGGCGCAGCAATTCCCGCTGCTGGAGGTGCAGCTGGCCAGCGGTGCCCAGGGTGATGTGGCGCGCAAGCTGCTGGAGCACCGCGCCGACCTCGGCCTGCTGTTTCACCATGAGCAGATGCCCGATGCGCTGGAGCGCCAGCGCCTGGGCACCATCGAGATGGTCACCGTGTGCGGGGCAGGGCACGCCTTGGCGCGGGCCGGACATGTCGACCGGCGTGAGCTGGCGCGCCATCGGCAACTGCTGATGGCGCCACAGGACAGCCACTATCCGGGCGGTGAGCAGCTCAGCCCGTCGGTCTGGCGCACGGACAGTTTCTACGCCATGGCCGAATTGCTGATGCGCAACCTCGGCTGGGCCTGGCTGCCGCGCCATGTGGTGCAGTACCCGACTTACCAGAGCCAGCTGGTTGAGCTGAGCAGCGACTGGACGCCGCCACCGCTGGTGGTCGAATTGGTCTGCCGTCGTGACGAGGCGCTGGGGCCGGCTGCGCTGTGGCTGGCCGAGTGCTTTGCCGAGCACCTGCAGGCCATCGGCTGATCAGCCCCAACCACTCTGTTAAGCTGCGCGCCATGAATAGAAGCCTCTACACCCTGCTGTTTCATCTCGGCTTACCACTGGTGGCCGGGCGTCTGGCCTGGCGTGCCTGGCAAGCGCCGGCCTATGCCAAACGTGTCGGCGAGCGCTTTGCGCTTGGTTTGCCGCCGCTCAAGCCGGGCGGCATCTGGCTGCACGCGGTGTCAGTGGGCGAGAGCATCGCCGCCGCGCCGTTGGTGCGTGAGCTGCTGGCGCGTTATCCGCAGTTGCCGATCACCATCACCTGCATGACGCCGACCGGCTCGGAGCGTATTCAGGCGATGTTCGGCGGCAGCGAGTACGCTGGCCGCGTACAGCATTGCTACCTGCCATATGACCTGCCCTGGGCGGCGGCTCGCTTTCTCGACCGCGTGCAGCCCAAGCTGGCAGTGATTATGGAAACCGAATTGTGGCCCAACCATATCCACCAGTGCGCCAAGCGTGGCATCCCGGTGGCGCTGGCCAACGGGCGGCTGTCCGAGCGCTCGGCCCGTGGCTATGCGCGCTTTGCCAACCTCACCGCACCGATGCTCGCCGAACTGGATTTGTTGGCGGTGCAAACGGCGCTGGAGGCCGAACGCTTTCGCAGCCTGGGTGCGCGGCCTGAGTGTGTTGAGGTTACCGGCTCGATCAAGTTTGATCTGACGATTGATCCGGCGTTGCTTAACCGTGCCGCAGCCTTGCGTGAGCAATGGCAGGCCACGCAGCGCCCGGTGTGGATCGCCGCGAGCACCCATGCTGGCGAAGACGAGATCGTGCTCGCCGCCCACCGCGAGCTGCTCACACACAATCCTGATGCCCTGTTGATTCTGGTGCCGCGCCATCCCGAGCGGTTCAATGCGGTGTTCGAGTTGTGCCAGCGGCAAGGCTTTAACACGCGGCGCCGCTCAACGGGTGAAGTGCTGCTGGCGAGCGATCAGGTGCTGCTCGGCGACACCATGGGCGAGTTGCTGTTTCTTTATGCCCTGGCTGATATCGCCTTTGTCGGCGGCAGCCTGGTGGCCAATGGCGGGCATAACCTGCTGGAGCCGGCAGCGCTGGGCAAGCCGGTATTAAGCGGCCCACACCTGTTCAACTTCCTGGAAATTGCCGCGCAGTTGCGCGCTGCCGGTGCGTTGAGCGAGGTGACGGATGCGAACAGTTTGGCGCAGCGGGTTGCGCAACTATGGCGTGAGCCCGAAACAGCACTGGCCATGCGTGATGCCGGGCAGGCCGTGATGCAGGCCAATCAGGGCGCACTGGCGCGTTTGCTGGCGGGGCTTGGACGCTTGCTTGAAGGTAAATCGCAATAGGTTATGTAGGGGCGGGCCATGCCCGCGAAATTGCAATCGCGGGCATGGCCCGCCCCTACAAATGCTGTTCCACAAAAAAGCCCGCTGATTCAGCGGGCTTTTTGTTTGGCTCAACTCAGTACTGCGAGTTGCTGCGCAGTTGCGCTTCGGCGGCTTTGGCCAGGTCCGGCGGGAGGAAGTCTTCATCCGGGTTGTAGTCGGATTTCAGGTACTGCTCCAGGGCGTTGAGGTCGTCCGGGCTGAGGGTGCCGGCGGCCTGTTTCAGGCGCAGGTTGTTGAGGATGTAGTCGTAGCGTGCGTTGTTGTAGTTGCGCACCGAGCTGTAAAGCTGGCGCTGGGCGTCGAGCACGTCAACGATGTTGCGCGTACCGACCTGATAGCCGATTTCGGTGGCTTCCAGGGCGCTCTGGTTGGAGATGATCGACTGCTTGCGCGCCTGCACGGTTTCCACGTCGGTATTCACCGCGCGGTGTAGGTTGCGGGTGTTTTGCACCACCTGACGGCGCAGGCTTTCACGCAGTTGCTCGGTCTGGTTCAGGCGCTGGTAAGACTCGCGCACCTGGGAGCTGGTCAGGCCACCGCTGTACAGCGGGATATTCAATTGCAGGCCGATTGTGCGTTGCTCGACGTCGCCGCTGAAGCGGTTGATGGTGCCGGCATTGTTGCTGAAGCCGAGGCTGTCGTTGTCGCCTTTCTGGTAGCTGGCCACCGCGTCCAGGGTCGGCGCATGGCCGGATTTACGCTGGCGCAGGGTTTCTTCGGCGGCATCGACGGCATAGTTGCTGGCCTGCAGATTGAGGTTCTGCGCGGCGGCGGTATCGACCCAGGCCTTGGCGTCGTTCGGCGTCGGGGCGAGGATTGGCAGGCTGTGCTCGATGCCTTCCAGCGCGCTGAAATCGCGGTTGGTCAGGGTGGTCAGGGCCTGGAAGGCATCTTCCACCTGGCGCAGGGCGATGATGCGGTTGGCGCGGGCGGTGTCGAAACCGGCCTGGGCTTCCAGTACGTCGGTCTTGTCCGAGAGGCCGACATCAAAGCGCTCGTTGGCCTGGTCCAGCTGGCGCTTGAACGCCGCTTCTTCAGCCTTGGTAGACGCCAGGTTGTCCTGCGCGCGCAGCACGGCGAAGTAGGCTTCAGCACTTTGCAGAATCAGGTTCTGTTCGGTGGCCGACAGCTCCAGCACGGCTTGTTCGTTGCTGGCTTTGGCCGCCTGTAACTGGAACCAGCGGTCCGCGCGGAACAGCGGCTGGCTGAGGTTGGCCTGGTACACGGTGCCACTGCGCGAGCTGGTGTTGGCTGGCGAATCGACCTGGGTGCGGGTGTCGCTCAGGTTGGCCCCGGCAGACAGGTTGGGCAGCAGGCCGGCACGGGCCTGAGGCACCACTTCGCTGCGCGCTTCATAATCAGCGCGGGCGGCGGCCAGGTCGGCGTTGTTGGCTGCGGCTTCCTGGTAGACCGTGACCAGGTCGGTTTTGGTGGACTGCGGGGCTTGTTCAGCCCAGGCCATTGCGTTGGACGCGGCGGCCACGGCAATAGCCAGAGAGAGTCTGCGCAACATTAGGGAAATCCTGAATTTGGCGGTAATCGACAAGGCTAAGGGGCCGTGCCTAGGGGGTCAAGGGCAGTTATGGCGGCTGTAGTGTAGTTTGCAACAAGCTATGTTGCCTGGGTGCAACAATCCGGGTCTCTGCGTCGTATTCGTCATTATCCGACGCGCGGGTCATGAATATTTGACTCGCGGGTTGGTTTTATTGTTCGGGGTTGATTAGACTGGCTGGGTTCTTGTCGGGGTGCCCCAATTGCGGGGCTGAGATTGGCAGCTGCCGGATCCCGTTGAACCTGATCAGGTTAAGGCCTGCGTAGGGAACAAGATGTGCTCGCCCGTCCCCTGGCGAGCCTCTGGCACCGCCCCAGGTGCGCCGTGCGCCGCTGGTCTCTTGCAGGTTCGCTCCGACATTCAGCCCTGGAGAGAGCCCGCCGATGAGTGCACAACAACAAAAGAACCTGAGTGAAAGCGCTCAGGTCGATCAGCAATCCATCCAACCCTTCCCGCGTTCGCAGAAGATCTACGTCCAGGGTTCGCGCCCGGATATCCGCGTGCCGATGCGCGAAATCAGCCTGGACGTCACCCCGACCGACTTCGGCGGTGAGATCAACGCACCTGTGCTGGTTTATGACACCTCCGGCCCGTACACCGATCCGAACGTCACCATCGATGTGCGCAAGGGCCTGGCCGATGTGCGCTCGGCCTGGATTGATGACCGTGGCGACACCGAGCTGCTCGCTGGTCTGAGTTCGCACTTCGGTCAGGAGCGTCTGGCCAGCCCCGAGCTGACGGCCATGCGCTTCGCCCACGTGCGCAACCCGCGCCGCGCCAAGGCCGGCAAGAACGTCAGCCAGATGCACTACGCGCGCCAGGGCATCATCACCCCGGAGATGGAATACGTCGCCATCCGCGAGAACCTCAAGCTACAGGAAGCCCGTGCAGCCGGTTTGCTCAAGGAGCAGCATGCCGGCCACAGCTTCGGCGCGAGCATTCCCAAGGAAATCACCGCCGAATTCGTCCGCGAGGAAATTGCCCGTGGCCGCGCGATCATCCCGGCCAACATCAACCACACCGAGCTGGAGCCGATGATCATCGGCCGTAACTTCCTGGTGAAGATCAACGGCAATATTGGCAACTCGGCGCTGGGTTCTTCGATTGAAGAAGAAGTGGCCAAGCTGACCTGGGGCATCCGCTGGGGCTCGGACACGGTGATGGACCTGTCCACCGGCAAGCACATTCACGAAACCCGTGAGTGGATCATCCGTAACAGCCCTGTACCGATTGGCACCGTGCCGATCTACCAGGCGCTGGAGAAGGTCAATGGCGTGGCTGAAGACCTGACCTGGGAGCTGTTCCGCGACACCCTGATCGAACAGGCCGAGCAGGGTGTGGACTACTTCACTATTCACGCCGGTGTGCTGCTGCGTTATGTACCGATGACCGCCAAGCGCGTCACCGGCATCGTTTCCCGTGGCGGCTCGATCATGGCCAAGTGGTGTCTGGCGCATCACAAAGAGAACTTCCTCTACACCCACTTCGAAGAAATCTGCGAAATCATGAAGGCCTACGACGTCAGCTTCTCGCTGGGCGATGGCCTGCGTCCGGGCTCGATTGCCGACGCCAACGACGAAGCGCAGTTCGGTGAGCTGGAAACCCTCGGCGAGCTGACCAAGATCGCCTGGAAGCACGACGTGCAGACCATGATCGAAGGCCCCGGCCACGTGCCGATGCAGCTGATCAAGGAGAACATGGACAAGCAGCTGGAATGCTGCGACGAGGCGCCGTTCTACACCCTCGGCCCGCTGACCACCGACATTGCCCCGGGCTACGACCACATCACCAGCGGCATCGGCGCGGCGATGATCGGCTGGTTCGGTTGCGCCATGCTCTGCTACGTCACGCCCAAGGAGCACCTGGGTCTGCCGAACAAGGATGACGTTAAAACCGGCATCATCACCTACAAAATCGCCGCCCATGCGGCGGACTTGGCCAAAGGCCATCCGGGCGCGCAGATTCGTGATAACGCACTCTCCAAGGCGCGCTTCGAATTCCGTTGGGAAGATCAGTTCAACCTCGGTCTGGATCCGGATACCGCGCGCAGTTATCACGACGAAACGCTGCCCAAGGACTCGGCCAAGGTGGCACACTTCTGCTCCATGTGCGGGCCGAAGTTCTGTTCGATGAAGATCACCCAGGAAGTTCGCGTCTATGCTGAAGAACAGCGCATTGCCGCTGTCGACCTGGAAGTCGAAGAGGGCATGCAGGCCAAGGCGCAGGAGTTCAAGGCGCAGGGCAGCCAGCTGTATCAGAAAGTGTGAAGGGGCTTTTGCTAGGCAATTTTGCGTAGCAGTATGAGCGTAACCAGGACGGGCCTTCGGGCCCGTTTCTGTTAATGATGGGGGCGTTATGCAACGAGATGATGTTGAAGTGATCGCGCGTGAGGCCTGCTTTAGCGGCTTCTATAAGCTCGATCGGCTGCGTTTGCGCCATCGCCAGTTTGCCGGTGGCATGGGGCCTACGCTGACCCGTGAGCTGTTCGTGCGCTTTGATGCGGTGTGCGTGCTGCCCTACGATCCGCAGCGCGATTGCGTGGTGCTGATCGAACAGTTCCGCGTCGGTGCGCTGGATAAAAGCCCCAATCCCTGGCTGCTTGAGCTGGTCGCCGGTTTGATCGACAAGGACGAAGAGCCCGAAGAGGTCGCCCGCCGCGAAGCCGTCGAAGAAGCCAATCTGCAGCTGACCTCGCTGTGGCCGATTACCCAGTACTACCCGTCGCCGGGCGGCTCGGATGAGCGCGTGCATCTGTTCGTCGGGCGCTGCAGCAGTGAAGGTGCTGGTGGCGTGCATGGTCTGGCCGAAGAAGGCGAGGACATCCGGGTCCAGGTGATGCCGCTGGAAGATGCGCTGGCCGCCGTGCGCGACGGACGTATCGATAACGCCGCGAGCATTATCGCCCTGCAATGGCTGGCACTGAACCGTGATGAAGTGCGGGGGATGTGGTCGTGAATCTGCTGCGCGAGCGCTATCGGGTCGACCTGGTCGAGCTGCAAGCGGCTTGCGAGGCCAACTATGCACGCCTGATGCAGCTGCTACCGGCCATGCGTGATGGCCCAACAGCTCAGCCGCAAGCGCGTCGTGTAGCCTTGAGTCAGGGCGAACAGCAACTGGGTGTATTAGCCCTGCAAGTGCTGGAAACCTGTCCCTACACCTCGACCATAGAAGTGCGCCAGGAGCACAGCCTGCCCTGGTTGCCGGTGCCCCAGCTGGAAGTGCGCGTGTACCACGATGCGCGCATGGCCGAAGTGGTCGGCGCGCAGCGCGCCCGGCGTTTTCGCGGCATCTATCCCTATCCCAATGCCGACATGCATCAGCCCGATGAGAAGACCCAGCTCAACCTGTTTCTGGGGGAGTGGCTGAGCCATTGCCTGGCTTGTGGTCATGAGTTGGAACCGGTTCGCTAGGTTTTTCTCCGTCCCTGCCGATAGCCTGTTGCAGGCGCATCTCACCGGGACGCGCTAGCCTTAAGGCGGGCGCTGGATTTACAGCGGGCGATCTGTGATCTATTCCCCTTTCACGGGTTTACCGGCCGCAGGGGTAGCCACCATAATTCACGCATTCCGCTCAAGGAGAAGGTCTTGCCGGGCGCGCCGATTAAAACCACTGCTGTTGATCGCTCGGTACTGCTGGTGCAGTTGTCCGACAGTCACCTGTTTGCCGACGGCACGGGCAAGCTGCTGGGCATGGACACCCAGGACAGCCTGCAGCGGGTGATCGAGCGTGTGCTGCTGGAGCAGCCGCAGATCGACCTGATCCTGGCCAGCGGCGATCTGTCCCAGGACGGCAGCGAGGCGTCCTATCAGCGTTTTCGCGAGATGACCGCTTCTATCCCCGCGCCGGCGCGCTGGTTCCCTGGCAACCATGATGAAGTGCCGGCGATGCAGGCCGCCTGCGTTGGCAGTGATCTGCTCGAACCGGTGGTTGACCTGGGCAATTGGCGTGTGACCCTGCTGGACTCCTCGATCCCCGGTGCGGTGCCCGGTTACCTCAGCGATCAGCAACTGGCCTTGCTGGAACGTGCACTCAGCGAAGCGCCGGAGCGTCATCACCTGATCTGCCTGCATCATCACCCGGTGTCCATCGGCTGCAAATGGATGGAGCCCATCGGCCTGCGTAATCCGGATGCCCTGTTTGCCGTGCTGGAGCGTTTCAGCCAGGTGCGCGCAGTGCTCTGGGGGCATATTCATCAGGAGCTTGACCAGCAGCGCGGCCCGATCCGTCTGTTGGCCTCGCCCTCTACTTGCGTGCAGTTCGCCCCGGGTAGCGAGGAGTTTCAGGTGGACACCACGGCGCCGGGCTATCGCTGGTTGCGCCTGTTCGATGACGGTCGCCTGGAAACCGGGGTCTCGCGGGTGACCGGGATCAAGTTCGAAATTGATTACACCATCAAAGGCTATTAAGGCTTTTGCAGTGCTCGGCTAACCGGTTGCAGCCGGCCGCCGCAACCGGTTAGCCTCCCGCCCCATGACCGCATCCATTCTTTATATCCACGGGCTTAACAGCTCGCCGGCCTCGCTCAAGGCCAGCCAGTTACGCCGCGCCATGGACCAGCTGGGGCTGGCCGCACAGTTGCGCGTGCCGGCGCTGCATCACCACCCGCGCCAGGCGATGGCCCAGCTTGAGGCGTTGGTTGCCGAGCTGGGACGCCCCGTGCTGGTTGGCAGCTCGCTGGGCGGCTACTATGCCACCCACCTGGCCGAACGCCATGGCTTGCCGGCATTGCTGATCAACCCCGCCGTGCGTCCGCACCTGCGCTTCGATGGCTACCTGGGGCCGCAGAAAAACTATTACAGCGATGAAACTTGGGAGCTGACCACCGGCCACGTCACGGCTCTGGCCGAGCTGGATGTAGCATGCTTGCAAGACCCCGCGCGCTATCAGGTGTGGCTGCAGACCGCCGATGAAACCCTCGATTATCGCGATGCCGAACGTTACTACCGGCACGCCGCCCTGCGTATACAGGCAGGGGGTGACCATGGTTTCCAGGGCTTTGCCGAACGCTTGCCAATGCTTTTTGCTTTCGCCGGTATTCCCCGCCATCTGTGGCAGGATATCGACTTTTCCGCTCTCAATTGACGAACAAGAGACCCCATGGCCCAGCAGAACACCTACAACGCCGATGCCATCGAAGTCCTTTCCGGCCTCGACCCGGTGCGCAAGCGCCCGGGCATGTACACCGATACCAGCCGGCCCAACCACCTGGCTCAGGAAGTCATCGATAACAGCGTCGACGAGGCGCTGGCCGGGCATGCCAAATCGATTCAGGTGATCCTGCACGAGGACAACTCCCTGGAGGTGCTCGACGACGGGCGCGGCATGCCCGTGGACATTCACCCGGAAGAGGGCGTGCCAGGCGTTGAGCTGATCCTCACCAAGCTGCATGCCGGCGGCAAGTTCAGCAACAAGAACTACCAGTTCTCTGGCGGCTTGCATGGCGTGGGTATCTCGGTGGTCAACGCGCTGTCGACAAGGGTGCTCGTCACGGTCAAGCGCGACGGCAACGAATACCAGATGAGTTTTGCCGACGGCTTCAAAGCCAGCGATCTGGCGGTGATCGGCACAGTCGGAAAGCGCAACACCGGTACCAGTGTGCACTTCTGGCCGGATGCCAAGTACTTCGACTCGCATAAGTTTTCTGTTAGCCGCCTCAAGCATGTGCTCAAGGCCAAGGCCGTGCTGTGTCCGGGGCTGGCGGTCAGCTTCGAGGACAAGGCCAGCGGCGAGAAAGTCGAGTGGCTGTATGAAGACGGCCTGCGTTCCTACCTGGTGGATGCCGTCAGTGAATTTGAACGACTGCCCAGTGAGCCCTTCTGCGGCGCGCTGGCCGGCAACAAGGAAGCCGTGGACTGGGCGCTGCTGTGGTTGCCGGAAGGCGGCGACGCGGTGCAGGAAAGCTACGTCAACCTGATCCCCACCGCGCAGGGCGGCACCCACGTCAATGGTCTGCGCCAGGGTCTGCTGGATGCCATGCGCGAGTTCTGCGAGTTCCGCAGCCTGCTGCCGCGCGGGGTCAAGCTGGCACCTGAAGACATCTGGGAGCGCATTGCCTTTGTCCTGTCGATGAAGATGCAGGACGCGCAGTTCTCCGGGCAGACCAAGGAGCGCCTGTCGTCCCGTGAAGCGGCGGCATTTGTCTCCGGCGTGGTCAAGGATGCCTTCAGCCTGTGGCTTAACGCCCACCCTGAACTCGGTCAGCAGCTCGCCGAGTTGGCGATCAGCAACGCCAACCGCCGCCTCAAAGCCGGCAAGAAAGTCGAGCGTAAACGCATCACTCAAGGCCCGGCACTGCCTGGCAAACTGGCGGACTGCGCCGGGCAGGACCCGATGCGTTCCGAGCTGTTTCTGGTCGAGGGTGATTCCGCCGGTGGCTCGGCCAAGCAGGCGCGGGACAAGGAGTTTCAGGCCATCATGCCGCTGCGCGGGAAGATCCTGAATACCTGGGAAGTCGACGGCAGCGAAGTGCTGGCTTCGCAGGAAGTGCACGATATCGCCGTGGCCATCGGCATCGATCCGGGCTCCAGTGATCTGGCCCAGCTGCGCTACGGCAAGATCTGCATCCTTGCCGACGCCGACTCCGACGGCCTGCACATCGCCACCTTGCTGTGCGCGCTGTTCGTCCGTCACTTCCGCCCGCTGGTGGATGCCGGTCACGTTTATGTAGCGATGCCGCCGCTGTACCGCATCGACCTGGGCAAGGAAATCTTCTACGCCCTGGATGATGCCGAGCGCGATGGCATCCTTGACCGCCTGGTGGCCGAGAAACGCCGTGGCAAGCCACAGGTCACCCGCTTCAAGGGCCTGGGTGAAATGAATCCGCCACAGTTGCGCGAAACCACCATGGACCCGAACACCCGGCGTCTGGTGCAACTGACCCTGGAGGACTATCCCGGCACTCAGGAAGTCATGGACATGCTGCTGGCCAAGAAACGCGCCGGTGACCGTAAATCCTGGCTGGAGTCCAAGGGTAACCTGGCCGAGGTGCTGCTCTGATGCAGCGCTTGCTGGCTGCATGCCTGCTGTTATGTGCGCCTTTGCTGAGTGCCGCTGCTGCGTTGGAAGAGCTGCAACTGCTTAACGAGCGGCCGGTAGAGGGCGTCAGCGGCGGCAATCTCTCGGGGCTGGCCTGGTGCGACAGCGTGCTGTGGGTGGTATCCGACCGTGATGACCGGCAGATCTACCGTTTGGCAGGGCAAGATACGCAGTGGCAGGCCACGGCCGAGCCTTTTGTCGCGCCGCCCCCGCCGGATGTCCGGTTGCCCTGGGGGCTGCGTATGCGCAGCTGGCTGGCCGGACTGGTGCGCGGTGGCGAGCTGGATTTCGAAGGCCTGAGCTGCGACGCCGCAGGCAACCGCTACCTGGTCAGTGAGGCACATGCCGCCGTGCTGCAATTGCCGGTGATGGGTGAGCCGAACTGGCTCAAGCTGCCTCAGGGCTTGGTGCGCCAGGCGCGGGCCAGCGGCATGCTGCTGCACCACAACTCGCTGTTTGAAGGAGTTGCCGTCGATCCGGCAGGTGAGCGCCTGTACCTGGCCGCCGAGCGCATGCGCCGTGGCCTGCTGGTGGTGCACAAACAGCGCGCCACCTGGCGCTGCACTGGCGGTTGCGTGCTGTTCAGCGAGGCTGGCAGCGAAGCCGGGCCGGAGCAACTGGGCAGCAAGGCGCAGCCACGGGATTTCTCCGGACTGGCGTTCTATAACGAAAAACTCTTCACCCTGGAGCGTCAGGCGCACCGTATCTGTCGGCGCAGCCTGAGCAATGGTCAGGTTGAGAAGTGCTGGTCGTTTGCCGCCGAAGCGCTGACCCCGGAGCGTCGTTACTCGCCATCCTACGGCCTGGCCGAAGCGCTGTGGGTGAATCAGGACGGTGCCTGGGTCGGTGTCGACAATGGCCGTTTCAGCCGCGCCGACGGTGAGTCGCGGCCGATCATCTGGCAGTTTGCCGCGCCGAAAGGCGGCTGGGGCAGCAAGCCGTGAGTGAACAGCCCGCTGGCAAGCGCGCCGGCCGAGTGATGCTGGTGCTGGCCTGGGGCGCGGCTTTGCTGTTGGCCACGCAGTTCTTTGCCGACTGGGAAGAGGGCCGCCGCAATCCCAACCGTGCGCCTGAGTCGCAGCATGGCAACGGTTATGTCGAGGTAAACCTGGCCAGTGGCCGGCAGGGGCACTACATGGCTGGCGGCAAGATCAATGGCGAGGCAGTGACCTTTCTCCTCGACACCGGTGCCACCCAGGTGGCGGTGCCCACCGAGGTGGCGCAGCGTCTGGGTTTGCAAGCCGGCGCAGCGATCACCATCAGTACGGCCAATGGCCGCGCCACCGCGCACCGCACTCGCCTGGCTCGTCTGGAATTGGGCGATATCGTCCTGACCGACGTAGAGGCTTTGATCGCCCCCGGCATGGGCGGCGATGACGTATTACTGGGCATGAGCGCCCTGAAACAACTCGAATTTACCCAGCGCGGCGGCACCTTGGTGCTGCGCCAATCCACCTTGCAATGAGGCACGCATGAGCGAACCCCTCGATTTGAGCCTGGACGGTGTAGAGCGCCGTTCCCTTGCCGACTTCACCGAGCAGGCTTACCTCAACTATTCCATGTACGTGATCATGGACCGCGCCCTGCCGCATATCGGCGACGGCCTGAAGCCTGTGCAGCGGCGCATCGTCTACGCCATGAGCGAGCTGGGCCTGGACGCCGATTCCAAGCACAAGAAGTCGGCGCGTACCGTCGGTGACGTGCTCGGCAAGTTCCACCCGCACGGCGACAGCGCCTGCTACGAAGCCATGGTGCTGATGGCGCAGCCATTCAGCTACCGCTACACCCTGGTCGACGGCCAGGGCAACTGGGGTGCACCGGACGATCCCAAGTCCTTCGCCGCCATGCGTTACACCGAGGCGCGCTTGTCGCGTTATTCCGAGGTGCTGCTCACCGAGCTGGGTCAGGGCACCGTGGACTGGGTGCCGAACTTCGACGGCACGCTGAATGAGCCGGCCACGCTTCCGGCGCGCCTGCCCAACCTGCTGCTCAATGGCACCACCGGCATCGCCGTGGGCATGGCCACTGATGTGCCGCCACACAACCTGCGCGAAGTGGCAGCGGCCTGTGTACGCCTGCTGGATCAGCCGGATGCCACGGTCGAGCAGCTCTGCGAACACGTGCTCGGCCCGGACTTCCCTACCGAGGCGGAAGTCATCACTCCGCGTAGCGACCTGCTGAAAATCTATGAAACCGGCCGTGGTTCGGTGCGCATGCGCGCCGTGTACCGCATCGAGGACGGCGATATCGTGGTCACCGCGCTGCCGCATCAGGTATCCGGGGCCAAGGTACTGGAGCAGATTGCCGCGCAGATGCAGGCCAAGAAGCTACCAATGGTCGCCGACCTGCGTGATGAGTCGGACCACGAAAACCCGTGCCGCATCGTCATCATCCCGCGCTCCAACCGCGTCGATGCCGATGAACTGATGACCCACCTGTTTGCCACCACCGAGCTGGAATCCAGCTACCGGGTCAACACCAACGTCATTGGTCTGGATGGCAAACCGCAGGTGAAGAACCTGCGTCAGCTGCTGCGCGAATGGCTGGAATACCGAGTGGGCACCGTACGCCGGCGTCTGCAGTTCCGCCTGGACAAGGTGGAGAAACGTCTGCACCTGTTGGAAGGTTTGCTGGTGGCCTTCCTTAATCTGGATGAAGTGATTCATATCATCCGCACCGAAGATCAACCCAAACCAGTGCTGATGGCACGCTTCGGCCTGACCGACGTGCAAGCCGATTACATTCTCGATACCCGCCTGCGTCAGCTCGCGCGTCTGGAAGAGATGAAGATTCGCGGCGAGCAGGACGAGCTGGCCAAGGAGCGCGCCAAGCTGCTGGCCCTACTCGGCAGTGAGGCCAAGCTGAAGAAGCTGGTGCGGGACGAAATCATCAAGGATGCCGAAACCTACGGTGATGATCGCCGCTCGCCAATTGTGGCCCGTGCCGAAGCCCGCGCTCTGTCTGAAACCGAGTTGCTGCCGACCGAGCCGGTGACTGTCGTAGTGTCCGAGAAGGGCTGGGTACGCTGTGCCAAAGGCCACGATATCGATGCCACCGGGCTGTCCTACAAGGCCGGCGATGGTTTCAAGGTCGCCGCGCCCGGCCGCTCCAATCAGTACGCGGTGTTTATCGACTCCACCGGGCGCAGTTATTCGCTGGCGGCGCATACCTTGCCTTCGGCGCGCGGCCAGGGCGAGCCGCTGACCGGCCGTCTGACGCCGCCGCCGGGCGCGACCTTCGAATGTGTGCTGTTGCCAGATGACAGCGCGCTGTACGTGATCGCCTCTGACGCGGGCTACGGCTTTGTGGTCAAGGGTGAAGACCTGCAAGCCAAGAACAAGGCAGGTAAAGCCCTGCTTAGCCTGCCGGCTGGCGCCCTGGTGGTGCCGCCGAAAGCGCTGGCTAACCGTGAGGAAGACTGGCTGGCGGCGGTCACCACCGAAGGCCGTCTGCTGCTGTTCCCGGTGCGTGACCTGCCACAGCTGGGCAAGGGCAAAGGCAACAAGATCATCGGCATCCCTGGTGAGCGGGTTGCGTCGCGTGAGGAATACCTCACCGATCTGGCCGTGCTGCCGGTCGGCGCGACGCTGGTATTGCAGGCCGGCAAGCGTACCCTGTCGCTGAAAGCCGATGACCTGGAGCACTACAAAGGCGAGCGCGGCCGGCGCGGCAACAAGCTGCCGCGCGGCTTCCAGCGTGTCGACAGCCTGCTGGTCGAGGTTCAGGGCTAGCGGATGCATGCGGCTACAGTGTCGCGCTGGAGTCGCGCGTGGCTTTCAAGGATGATACGCAGCCGCAAGGCGGGTCGTGGTAAGTGACCCGCCGGCACCTAATAGGTATGCACGCCGGTGGTTCTGCCGGCTGGATGAGTGAGATGACTGCACTGCGTTTCCCCGCAATTCTGCTGCTGGCGGGCGTGCTCGGCCTGGCCGGCTGTACCCGCTATCAGCAAACACCGCTGTACCAGCTGGACAGTGGCAATATCCGCGTGCCAGCGGCCGAGCAGGGTGTGGCTGTGCTGATTGGGCCGGTGGCGATTGCCGATTACCTGCAGCGTGAAGCCCTGTTGCAGCGTCAGGCCGATGGCAGCCTGACCGCCGCCGAGGATGCGCGTTGGGCCGGCAGCCTGGCGGCCGAAATTGACCAGCAGCTTTTACGTCAGCTGGCTTCGCGTCTGGACAGCCAGCGTCTGGTGCTGGCACCGGCCACTGCCGGCTTTGTCCCGCAGGTGCGCCTCGGCTTGTCGATTACCCGTCTGGATTCCGGCCCGCAGCGCCCAGCCGTGCTGGAAGCGCAATGGCGTCTGGCCGGAGCGGACGGCAAGCTGCTGGATGGTCGTCTGGTGCGCCTGGAAGAGGCGCACAGTGGCAGCATTGTGGATCAGGTGCGTGCGCAGAGCTTGGTGCTGCAACAGTTGGTCGAGCAGCTGGCTGACGCTGTGCAAACCCATGGCAAGCCCGCACCAGTGGCCACTCCCGCGCCAGCGCGCAAGCCGGCTCCGGCCAAGCCAGCAGCGCCCGCCGTACCCCGTATACCGGTGGCTGAGCCGATTCGCAGCGAAGGTGAAGTGTTCCGCTTCTAGCAATACCCCATAACCCCATAAAAAACCCGCCGATTGGCGGGTTTTTTATGGGTGCTGATCAGCGGCTTTCGTGCATGCGCGCCAACTGGCGCTCCAGCAGCGAAGGGTAAGGCTCCAGCAGACGCTCGACGCAGCATGCGCCCTGGGGGCTGGCGATGGCGCGGATGCGGGCGCGCTGGCTGACCAGGGCATCGTCGGCGACGCTGCGCTCGACCAGCAGCAGGTTGCGGCTGTGCTGCGACAACGCCAGGGCGTTCTGCGCCGTTTCGCTGAGCAGCAGGTCGCCCTGGCTGAGGTTTGTCAGGTTTTCCCCAAGGGTCAGGCCGAGCTGCAGTTGCAGGGTAATGCCACTGTCCGCCACTTCGATCTGCAGGGCATGGCCGAGGGCGCGCATCAGTTCACCGCAGCAGATAGCGTGGGTCAGGTAATCCTCGTCGCAGTCCAGCTGATGGAACAGCATCAGGCTGCTGCCGTCGCTCAAGGTGTGCAGCTCGCCCTGATACAGGCTGGCGGCCTGGTTCAGGCAGTCCCGGTAGCGTTGCAGCAGCTCCATCAGGCGCGCACGCGGCAGGCGCCGCAGTTGTTCCTGGGCGCCCAGCTGAATGGCCAGAACGGCACTGGGCAGGGCCTGCTGGATCACTGCTGGCGGTGCCTGTGTTGGCTCGCTGTGGTCGCGAAGGTCGGCAAAAGGGTCATCCACTGCGCTGTCGTATTCATCGCTGGCGCTGGCCTGTGGGGCTGGCACTTCATCCTCAACGTCGAAACGCTCATCGTGAAGATCCGGGACGCTGAAGTCCGGTTCGTTGTCGAACGACTCCTCGAGGTAGTCGTCTTCATCCTGGGCAACAGGCTCTTCGTCGTAGGCCTGTTCTTCGACCAGCACAGGTTTTTCTGGCACCAGGCGCGCTTGCAGCTGGCGCGCCAGATCGCCGATTTCGTCCTGGCGACCGGCGCCGGGTGCCGGATCATCTGGGTCACGCAGCCAGACGCGCAACTGCAGCAGCGGCGTGGAAATATGCCGGCCCAGGCGCATGCTCAGGGACAGAGTCAAGGCCAGCAGAATCAGGCTGAGGATGCCCATGCTCTGCAGGCTGATGGTCATCGGCTGTTGGAATTGCTGCATATCGAGGCTGATGCGCAGCTGCCCGGCGATCACTTCCTGAAAGGTAATCGGCGTCGAATACAGCCCTTCGGTTTCCCCCAGCATGCTCTGGCTCGGGCGCGAGCCGGCTTCGGCGAGGATGCGGTTGTCCACGCTGTAGATCGCGGCGTGGGCCACCAGCGGGTTTTTCACCAGGTTATTGAGCAGCACGTTGAGGCTGAGAATGTCGTTGGACACCAGCAGTTCGGTTGCCGAGGCGGCCGTCTGGGTAATCAGGCTGGTGCCCAGGGCTTCGGCTTGCTGCTGCATGGCGTGCTTGAACTGCATGCCGATCACCCAGCCATAGATCACCAGGGCCAGGGCCACCAACAGCAAACTGTGGCTGACAATCCGCAATGCCAGGGGAATGCGTCGTTGGCGCAGGGCCTGGAACAGCAGGAGGAAGAAATTATCGGGTTTTACGGGGGCGGGCCGGTTCACAGAGCTCGGCTCTTGTCGACTGTAGTTGGCGCGCAGTATAGCGGTGCCCCCGCAGTGGGCAAAGCGCCGTGCGTGGCTGTTTGCCGGTGAAAATGGGTAGAATGTGCGCCTTTTCCACGGCGTGTGATCTGTTCAACACGCCGCTGCCCTTGACGCTGTCCCGGAGACCGAGCCTTGCGCGAAATCGTCCTGATCAATATCACCGGCGAAGATCGCCCCGGTTTGACTGCCGCCATCACTGGCGTACTGGCCCAGGGTGGGGTGAATATCCTCGATATCGGCCAGGCGGTGATCCACGACACGCTGTCGTTCGGCATTTTGGTGGAAATTCCCGACAGTGCTGCCGCCTCGGCCGTGCTCAAGGACATTCTCTTCACTGCTTACAAGCTCGATCAGCAGGTGCGCTTTACCCCGGTGTCCGAAGCGGACTACCAGCAGTGGGTCAGCGGCCAGGGCAAGGCCCGGCATATCGTTACCCTGTTGACCCGCAAGGTCACGGCCGAGCAGCTGCAGCGCGTCAGCGCGATTACCGCGCGTTATGACCTGAATATCGACCATATCGACCGTCTCTCCGGGCGCATGCCGCTGGATATGCCGGCCGAGCAGGGCAAAGGCTGCATCGAGTTTTCGGTGCGTGGCGAGCCGGCCGACCCAGCCGCTCTGCGTGCTGAGTTCCTCAGCGTGGCCCAGGAGCTGAATGTCGACATCGCCTTTCAGCGTGATTCGCTGTTCCGTCGCAACCGTCGTTTGGCGGTGTTCGATATGGATTCGACGCTGATCGAGGCGGAAGTCATCGACGAGCTGGCCAAGGCCGCCGGTGTGGGTGAGCAGGTATCCGAAATCACCGAACGCGCGATGCGCGGCGAGCTGGATTTTGCCGCCAGCTTTCGTGAGCGCCTGGCGCTGCTCAAGGGGCTGCCGGAAACCGTGTTGGCGGACATCGGCGCTTCGTTGCGCCTGACCGAGGGTGCCGAGACGCTGTTCAGCGAATTGCGTCGGCTGGGTTACAAGACTGCAATCCTGTCGGGCGGTTTTACCTATTTTGCCAAACAGCTGCAGGCCAAGCTGGGTATCGATTATGTGTTTGCCAATGAGTTGCAGATTGTCGATGGCCTGGTGACGGGTGTAGCGGTCGAGCCGATTGTCGATGCTCAGCGCAAGGCCGATTTGCTGCGCGAGCTGGCAGCCAAGGAAGGGCTGCGTCTGGAGCAGACCATTGCCGTGGGCGACGGTGCCAATGACCTGCCGATGCTGGCCATTGCCGGCCTGGGCGTGGCGTTCCGCGCCAAGCCGCTGGTCAAGCAGTCGGCCAAGCAGGCGATTTCCACCCTGGGGCTGGACGGCATTCTCTATCTGCTGGGTTTCCGTGACCGCGATGGTCAGGAATAAGTGCCAGGCAATAAAAAGCCGCCTACGGGCGGCTTTTTATTGCCTGATTTGAGGGCGCTGAGCCCTACTCGTCCCCAGCAGCGAAGTCGTAGTCCATCGACTGGCTCGGCCCCTGCAGGTAATGGCCCTGGATATAGTTGACCCCGGCCTGCCAGAGGGTGGCCAGCACGCTGGCGCTCTCGACGAAGGGCACGATGGTCAGCTTGGCCTGGGAGTGCAGGCTGGCCAGGAGGGTTTTCAGGGCTTCCTGATTGTCCGCCTTGCTCAGGTCCTGGGAGAACGAGCTGTCGACTTTGACGAAGTCGATATGCAGGTGCTTGAGCGTGTTGAATGGATTCAGCGAGCAACCGAACTGAGTCAGCGCAGTTTTGCAATGCAGCTCGTTGAGACCCTGGGTGATGGCCTTGGCCTGTTTCAGGTAAGCAATCGCATCCGGCTCGCTGAACTGGAAGACCAGTGAGTCCGAAGGCAGGCGGGCGGCTTTCAAGGCCACGCTGAGCCACGGCAGCAGGGTCTGGTCCTGTAGGCTGGCGCTCGACAGGTGCACGAACAGGCGGGTGTTGTGACCTTTACTGCGATGGTCGGCGAGCAGCTTGATCGAGTTGAGGATCACCCAGCGATCGATTTTCTCGGCCAGCCCGGCGTCCTTGGCCGCGTTGAACAGATCCACGGGTGGGATTTCTTCGCCCTGCGGGTTGATCAGGCGCAGCAAGGCTTCGTAATGCTCGAAGCTGTCGCCACGCAGGCTGATGATCGGCTGGAACAGCAGACGGAAGCTGTTGTTTTCCAAGGCCTGCTGGATCATCGCGACGATGTTGCCGCGGCTGGCTGCGGCGGCCAGTTCATCGGCTGGGTTGAATAGCTTGAGGGCATTGCCGTCGCTCAGCTCATCGGCGCAGCGGTGGGCGCGATCAACCACTTCCTGGGCCTTGGCGGTCTTCTCGTTGAGCCCGGCCACGCCAATCGACAACGTGCTTTGCACGGTGCGGCCGCTGACGTCGAACAGGTGGCCTTCGACTTTTTTCAACAGGCTGGTCAGCTGTTCGCGGGTGCTCTCCGGGCTGACGCCGGGTTGCAGTACGGTAAACACGTCATCGCCAAAGCGGGCCAGTTGCGCGTCGGCGCTGAAGTGCGCGCGCAGCAGATTGGCCAGGTCGGTGAGCAGGATGTCGATACCCGCCAGGCCGATATCGGCCAGCAGGCTGGCATAGCGGTCGACACGGATGTAGGCGAGGCTCGAAGGCTGGCCAGCATTCACTGCGCGCTCGGCGGCGCTGTCCATCAGTTCGAGGAAGTGGGTGCGGTTGAACAACCCGGTGACCAGATCCTGGCTGCTGATTTCACGCAGCTTTTCTTCCAGTTCGGCATTGCCGATTTCGGCGCGAATCACCACCTGGATGCACGGCTCGCCATCGTAGGTGGCCGGGGAAAAGCTCATCTGCGCCTGGAAGCTCTGGCCATTGGCCTTGATGCCGGTGCAGTTGAGCTCGGCATTGCCTTCGGCGCTCTGATAATTCTTCAGGAAGTCCTTGAAGCTGGATTGGTCGCTGCCGCCGATCAGGTCGATCATCGGCATGCCTTCCAGTTCGTCGGCATCTTCGTAGGCGAACAGCTCCAGGTAGGCGCGGTTGGCGTAGATGTGCATGCCGTCGTGCACATAGGTAATTGCATCAACCGAGCTGTCGAGCAGCAACTGGCAACGTTTTTCCGCTTCGCGCAGTGCCACTTCCGAGGCGCGGCGGGCACGGCGCTCTTCCAGATTGGCCAGCTCGCGCTTGGCCACAAGAACCAGGCGTTCATCCTCGCCTTGCGGCATGGCGTCCTGAGCACCGAGCATCAGGGCTTCGGTGACGCTGTCGGAGTCGTTGTCGCTGAGTAGCTGAATAACCGGAATGTCTTTGGCCTGGCGGCGGATGGCGCCAATCGCTTCGCTGGGCGGCAGTTGTTCGCTGCTGGGAGCACAGATCAACAGATCCCAGCTTTGTTGCAGGGCTTCAGTGAGGTCGTCGCTGGAGGTCAGGCGATGCACACGGGTCGCGCGGCCGGCGTTGCGGAACAGGCTGACCAGTCGTTCGGCCTCGTTCTGCGAATCTTCGAGAATCAGCAGCCGTATGGTTTTTTTTTCAATGGCCATGGCGTGGTATCAAATCTGCGCCGAACGGGCGCGAAAAGGCGACAAAAGGGAGTGCGTCGGCAATCTACAGCGACTTCCAGAGTGAGTCAAAGTCTTCCTCCCCGCCTGGCGTGCGGCTTTTCGGCGCTGTGACGGGCTTCCCGTGATCGCTGTTGGCCTGTTCGACACTGCGGTATTCGAACTGGTTGAAACTGCCGGTGCTGGTCTGGCGTCGACTGAGCACGGCGCGGTGTTCGCTGCCGTTGAGGTTGATGCTGACCTTGTTGCCTTCCTGGAACGGCAAGCGTGCCGTGATCAGACTGGCTGGACGTGAGATGGCGCTGATCTCCGGCAGCAGCAGGGCGCGCAGGTACTGGCTGTTTTGCTCGGCCTTGCGTACCAATTGCAGGCCGCAGGCCTGGGCGTGCGGGGCAATCAGCTCAATGCCCATCTGCGTGCCGCCGCCGCGTACCTGGCGAATCCAGCGCACCACGGCAATGCTCCAGCCCTGCTTGGGTAAGCCTTGTACGCCGAGCAGCTCGCCGGCCTGCAACTGGCTGGGGACTTCCTTCGGCCAGGACAGGCAATAGCCGCCTGGGCTGATATTGACGATGGCCACTTCATAGGTCGGATAGCTTTCAGCGCTGCTCGGTTCGGCGGCAGCTGCGCCTTTGGCGGGCGCGTTGTACTGGATTTCCTCGAAAGGCAGGCCGTTCTCCCAGAGGTTGGTTTTCTGCGCATCGAAGGCATTCGACCAGACGTCCGGTGCGCCGGTGTCGGGCTTGAACACAGCGGCATTGGTGGTCTCGGGCAGTTGCAGCACTTCGTTGAACGGACGCTTGCCGGCCAGGTGGTAGTGCAGCGAGCTCATGCCGATGCACAGGGTCAGGGCGCCCTGGCCCTGGCTGCGCTGGAAGGTGCGTTCGGCAATATCGCCCCAAGCGGCTGCCAGGTGCTGCAGCATGTCCTGGCTGAAACCTTCCGGGACCAGCAGGCGCGACTGGGCCAGGTTCTCGGCCGGCAGCAGCAGGTGTTCCTTGATCGCATCGACCAGCGCGCTGGGGTCAATGCCAACGGCATTGTGCAGTTCATTCTGCTGGAACAAGGAGATGTAGCGCGGTGGGCCATCCAGTTGCGGGGCCACGGCAAACAGGCTGGAGGCCTGATCGCCCGCTTGCAGAGTAGCCAGGGCGCTCCATGGCTCAAGCACCTCGGCGAGGCGGGCGATGGCGCTCTGGCGCATCTGGTTGCAGCGGGCGCAGCCCAGAAGCAGAGCTACCAGATAGCTTTGCTCGGTGCTCAGCCCCTGAGTGTGGAGGGCTTGGCTGTCACGAATCAGCACCTTGTGCAGGTCACGGGCACGGGCAATCTGATACAGCTGGTGCAACTCCAGCCACAGCCCTTCGGGCACCGGGCAGTACAGCTGGCTGGCGCGAATCAGTGGGCCGCAGAGGCTGTGGGTCGAGCGTTGCAGGGCGACGGCGAGCAGTTGGTTGCGTTCGCGATTAGCCTGGGCGGCCAGGCGTGCGACGATCAATTTGTAGCCGATGGCCAGGTGGTTTTGCAGGGCCTGGCACAGGTTGGCGACCTTGCGCGGGCGTTCATCGAGAACGATGGCCTGGTTGAGGAAGTGCTTTTCGAGCTGCTTGCAGACGAAATAGATTTCCGGGCGGAGAATTTCCAGCAGTTGCAGACGATTTTCCGACGGAGTCAGCAGCTGGTTGAGTTCAACCAGGGCCTGGTAGAGCTGGCGTGCGGTTTCACCAATATTGGCTTTGGGCAGGCCGTCCACCCATTTTTTCAGGTCGCGGGGGCTGGCTTCGCAGAATGACAGGCTTTGCTTGTCTGGCGTGGTGACGCGCAGCAGCAAGTGAGAATTCTGTTTATCCATCTAAATCAGAGGCTCCAGCACACAGGCAAGGCGGGTGAATCTAAGAATTATGTTTCGACTCTAGCAGTATCTCGCAGGCCCCGCAGCCAAGACCTTGGCGCGATTGCCGTCAGGGTGTGGTAAACCAACCGCTACGGGGCACGCATTTGTGACTGCATATGACATGCGCAGGTTCACTGGCGTGCTCGGTGGATGGCACACGCCGCCGCAGCGGCGTGTGCTGTATGGCGTTAATCAAGCACGCGGCGTGCCGAGGCCCTGGCCCATGCGTACCGGGCTGTTGGCCGCCAGTTCAGCAGCCCACTGCACCTGTTCGGGGCCAAACAACACAATGGCGGTGGAACCCAGTTTGAAACGCCCCAGTTCTGCGCCTTTTTCCAGGTGGATCGGCGCGCGGGCGGCTTCGTCGTATTTGACGGTTTTCAGGGTGCGTTTGGGTGGCGTGACCAAGCCGGCCCAGACGGTTTCGATCGAGGCAACGATCATCGCGCCAACCAGTACCACAGCCATAGGTCCGCGCTCGGTGTCGAACAGGCAGACCACGCGCTCGTTGCGGGCAAACAGCTCAGGCACATTCTCGGCCGTGGTCTGGTTGACCGAGAACAGCCGGCCCGGCACATACACCATTTCTTTCAGGGTGCCGGCCAGCGGCATGTGCACGCGGTGGTAATCCTTTGGCGACAGGTAGATGGTGGCGAAGTCGCCGCCCATAAAGGCCGCAGCGCGCTCAGTGTCGCCGCCCAACAGCTCGATCACGCTGAAGCTGTGGCCCTTGGCCTGAAAGACCCGGCCTTGTTCGATCTTGCCGAGCTGGCTGACCGCGCCGTCAGCTGGGCAGAGTACTGCACCCGGTGTGCTGTCGAGCGGGCGCGCGCCATCTTTCAAGGCGCGAGTGAAGAAGTCATTGAAGTGGGCAAAGGCGCTGAGGTCTTCGACCTGGGCCTCGCTCATATCGACCTGATACTGCTTGGCGAACCAGTCGATCAGGCGGTTCTTGAACCAGCCTGCGCGGCACTCCGCTGCGCAGCCGATCAGGCGCGACAGCAGGTGGTGGGGCAGCAGGTACTGACTGAGGATAAACAGACGATCTTTCATGGAGATTCCTTAAGTAGAGGCGGGCGTTCAGCGCTCGACGGGGGTGTCAGGGTGGTTGCCCCATTCGCCCCAGGAGCCGGCATAGGCTTTTACGCGTGGATAGCCCAGAACCTTGGCGGCCAGGTAGGTGAAGCCTGAACGGTGATGGGTCTGGCAGTGGGTGATGATTTCCTTGTCAGCGGTAATGCCGAGACTGTCGAGTTGGGTTTGCAGGTCCTGGCGCATGCGCAGTGCGCGCGCCGGGTCCATGCCAGCGGTCCATTCGAAGTTGATTGCCCCAGGGATGTGCCCGGCTTTCTGCGCGAGGACTTTTGCACCGCTGTATTCGCCCGGCGAGCGAGCATCCCAGATCGCCAGGTCAGTGGCGCCGAGGCGGCTTTGCAGGTATTCGCGGCTGGCGGTGGGCGCATCATTCAGGGTCAGGGTCACGCTGGCGTTGCCGGCTTGCGGCGTTTCACTGCTGAGCGGGCGCTCCTCGGCCAGCCAGGCGTGCAGGCCGCCATCCAGGTAGTGGTAGTGCGCGTGGCCAATCACATCCAGCAGCCAGATAAAGCGCCCGGCCCAGCCGCCGCCTTCATCGTCGTAGACCACGTAGACCGCGTCCGGGTTGTGCCCCAGCTCGCTGAACAATTGCTCCAGCTGTTCGCGTTCAGGTTGCAGGCCTGGCGCTGGTGGCTGGCCCAGCTGGGTGCGCTTGGGGTCGACAAAGCGTGCGCCGGGGATATGGCCGGCGGCATAACGCGCGGTGCTGGTCAGGTCGACCAGAATCAGCTCGGAGGCGTTCAGGCGGCTGGCCAGTTGGGCCGGCTCGATCAATAGGGGCAACTCAGCGAAGGCGGTCATGCCGGGCCTCTTCATGGTTATCAAGGGGGCGAATTGTAGCGGAAGCCTAGCGCCCACGGCTGGCAAAGGTGCTCAGTGCCCGCTCAATGCATTGCACGGTTTTGCCAAAACCCTGCACGCTGGCCTCGCTGAAGGTGCTACCCGCCTGATCGGCAAAGATCAGCATGACCACTCGGTTGTTATTGGCCAGCGAGCGAATCAGCAGGTGTTCACTGGGGAACAGGCTTTTCAGGGTGCCAGGCAGGGTGGCCGAGAACTGGGCAATGTTGCTTGGGCCGAGGCGCAGTTGCGCCGGCGCGCTGAGCAGGCGGCGCAGTAACTGGCTCTGCTGCGGGTCAAGGCTGAGGCTGTCGGCCGACTTGTCCAGGCCGCTGTTCTGCTGGGTCATCAGGCGCGTGTGATTACGGTCCGCGAGGAGAATCAGCACACGCTGCATGCCACAGGCTTGCAGTGCCTGGTTGGCACAGGCTGTGAGTTGCAGGACGTTGCTAAAGGCACTGGGCTGCGCGAGAAGCTGGGCGCAGTGTTGCCGCCATGCGCTGACCACCACGGGGTTCGGCGGCTCGACGACGGCCTGCAAGTGGCGCGCCTGCCATGGCCAGAGCAAGGCTTCGGCTGGGTGCCAGAGATCGCTGCGGTACACCTGGCGCGCACTGCTGACGGCGTGCTGGTGCACCTGTTGCTGCAGGGTATCCAGAGGCAGTTGCAGGAACAGACCGGTCAGGCGTTGCCAGCGCAGGCTGTGCGGGCTGTTCCAGGCATAGTGCGCGGAAATCGCCAGGCAGTTGGCGAGCAGGATGCTGTTGGCGGGCTGGGTCAGCCAGCGGCGCAGATTGCTGTCATCATCCAGGCATTGTTGCTGTTGCAGCGGGTGCTCATTGTTGTGGGCAATGTGCAGTGCTTTGACCAGTAGGCGGCGGTCGTTCACCAGCAGGCGGTAGCCGAGGGTGATCCACTCGGGTAGTCGCCAGTGTTCGCTGAGGGCCAGGCACAGCTTGAGCAGGGGCACGCCGAGCAGGTCCTGCTCCACCGTGCTTGCCGCCTCACCCTTGACCAGTACCCGTTGTTCCCAGGCGTCAAACAGTTCGGGGTGGGCGGCCAGCAAGGTCCATACGGGGGCAAGGAACAGCATGCTGCCCCAGTGCACTTCCTGCCACAGGCGGGCCAGACGCCCGGCAAACAGGCCGTTGGCCTGCTGGCTGGAGTGTTGGCTGATCAGCTGAATCTGGCGCAGCGCCTTGGGCAGATCCTGTTCGGGCAGGGCGGGCAGGCGGTTGAGCAGTGCTTCGGTACGACTCAGGCCGAGGCGGCTGATGGCGGCTTCGAGGCTGTCGGTCTGCTCGCTGAGCCCGCTGCTTTTGCTGTTGGCTTCGCGCAGGACGCTGAGGGCCAGCGCCGGGCAACTTTGCATCAGGTCGGCCAGTTCACGCCGTGAACGGCTGCTGTCGGCAAGGGCCCGGCGCAGGGTTTGCACGCTGTCGCTGGAGGCGGGCAATAGCTGGCTGTCCAGCTTCTTGAGCCAGTCGTTGAGCGTGCGCGGAGAATGGACTGGCTTATGCATGTGGGTTGAGACAAGCTGGCTTTTGACCTTAACTGGCTATAGTCTCGCGCAAAACTTCCGATAAATAGAAGGGTTGTTTTGCACAGCCCCTTTCTACCCTCTCTGGCAAGTCTCTTTTTATGGCAAAAATCATTGGCATCATTGTTGTATTCGCCAGCGTGTTGGGCGGTTTTATTCTCTCGGGCGGCCAGTTTATGGCGTTGGTTCACCCCTTTGAGATCTTGATCATCGGTGGTGCAGCGTTAGGGGCTTTCCTGCAGGCCAACCCCGGCAGCGCCTTTATGCATGTGTTCAAGAAGTCGCTGAGCATGTTCAGTTCGCGCTTCAGCCATGCCTACTACCTTGATGTGCTCAAGCTGCTGTACGAGATTCTCAACAAGAGCCGCCGTGAAGGCATGATGGCCATTGAGGCCGATGTTGAAGATCCGGCGGCCAGCCCGATTTTCAGCAAGTATCCGGGCATTCTCAAAGATCAGCAGATGACCTCCTTTATCTGCGATTACCTGCGCATCATGTCCTCCGGCAACATGGCGCCGCATGAGTTGGAAGGCCTTTTCGATATGGAAATTGCCAGCCTCAAGGAAGAAATCGAACACCCTGCGCATGCTGTAGCCAAGGTGGCTGACGGTATGCCGGCCATGGGTATCGTGGCGGCGGTATTGGGTATCGTGATCACCATGTCGATTCTCGCCGAAGCGGATAACGCGGAGATCGGGCAGAAGGTCGGTACGGCGCTGGTGGGTACCTTCTTCGGGATTCTGGCGTCCTACGGCTTTTTTGGCCCCCTGGCGGCCGCTCTCGAACATGATGCCAAGGAAGAGGTGAATGTCTACGAGGCTATCAAGGCCGGGTTGGTGGCCTCGGCTTCGGGTATGCCACCGTCGCTGGCGGTGGAGTTCGCCCGTAAGGTGCTTTACCCGGCGCATCGGCCGAGCTTTAGCGAGCTTGAACAGGCCATGCGTGGGGGCTAAGGCGCAGCATGGAAAATAATCAGCCGATTATCGTCAAGCGGGTCAAAAAGGTCGCGGGCGGCCATCATGGTGGTGCCTGGAAAATTGCCTTTGCCGACTTCGCTACGGCGATGATGGCGTTCTTTCTGGTGATGTGGCTGATGACGGTGGCCACGCCTGAGCAGAAGAAGCTTATTTCCGGCTACTTTCAGGATCCGGTGGGTTTTTCGGAAAGCGCCAGCCCTTATGTGATCGACCTGGGCGGTACGCCGACCCCCGCGCCTGACCGTACCCTCAACCCGGAGCCCAAGGACGAGCAGACCCCAGCCGAGGATGCTCAGGCCGACATCAACAAGGAGCAGGCCGAATCGATAGCTGAGGAGGTCGAGCGCGAGCGCTTGGAGTTGCTGCTGCAGGAGTTGCAGAACAAGGTCGAGGAAAACCCTCAGCTGCAGAACTTCAAGGATCAGATTCTGTTCGAGATCACCCAGGACGGCTTGCGTATCCAGATCATGGATGCTGAGAACCGGCCGATGTTCGCCTCCGGCAGCGCGCGCTTGCAGCCCTATTTCGAAGACATTCTGCTGGCCATGACCGACACCATCGCCGCAGTGCCGAACAAGATCAGCGTGAGTGGTCATACCGATGCGGCGCCCTTTGTCGGGCGTGGCGGCTATGGCAACTGGGAGCTGTCGTCTGATCGCGCCAATGCGGCGCGACGTGTGCTGATTGCCGGTGGCTATGACGATGAGCAGGTGGCGCGGGTGGTGGGCTATGCCTCGTCGGCCTTGTTTGATCGTGAGAAGCCGCTCAATCCGGTCAACCGGCGTATCGATATCGTCGTGCTGACCAAAAAGGCCCAGCGCGCCATCGAAGGCGAGCAAGGTGACTCGGCCTCAGAGGCGCCAGCGGTCGAAGCCGGCGCGGCTCCAGCTGCCACCACACCGGCAAGCCCGAATGAGCCGTTGCCGGACGGTCAGTTGCGTGAACGACTGAATATCTTTGAAGACGGCGTGTTGCAGTTTGATCAGCCCGCAGAATAACGGGCGTTAAAATCAACAAAAAGGCCGCGACATGTCGCGGCCTTTTTGTTGATGGCTTGCCGGCCTTGGCTGCCACCCATGCAGAATCGTCGTGGCGCGAGGTTCAAACATCGCGCCCGGCGATTTTTCAGTACTCGGCTTCCGGCAGGCTGGCCAGGATATGCCGGTAGCTGGCCATGCGCTGTGGATGCAGGCGGCCATCTTCCAGGGCCTTGAGCAGCGCGCAGCCCGGTTCGCGGTCGTGCTTGCAGTCGCGGAAGCGGCATTGGCCGATCAGCTCGTGAAACTCGATAAAGCCGGCTTCGACATCGTCACGGCTGACGTGCACCAGACCGAACTCGCGAATCCCTGGGGAGTCGATCAGCTCGCCGCCGCCGGGGAAGTGGAACAGTCGTGCGGTGGTGGTGGTGTGGGTGCCTTTGCCGGTCAGCTCGGAGAGCGGCCCGACGCGGGTATCGACTTCTGGCAACAGGCTGTTGACCAGCGATGATTTGCCAACCCCGGACTGGCCGACGAATACGCTGACATGGCCATCGAGTTGCTGTTGCAACTGCTGCATGCCGTCGCCGCCGTGGGCCGAGACTTCCAGCAGCGGATAACCGAGCTCGCGGTACACGCCGAGCATGCGGTTGAGGGCCACGGCATTCTGTTCATCCAGCAGGTCGGTCTTGTTCAGCAACAGCAGCGGGCGGATGCCGGCGTGCTCGGCGGCTACCAGATAGCGGTCGATCAGGTTGGCGTGGGGCTCGGGCAGCGGGGCAAAGACGATCACGATCAGGTCGACGTTGGCCGCGACTGGCTTGAGCTGGCCACGGGTGTCCGGGCGACAGAGTTCGGTGCTGCGTGGCAATTGCGCGACGATCACGCCAATGCCCTGGTTGCCGGCGCGCCACACCACCTGGTCACCAGTGACCATGGTCGGCAGGTTGGCGCGCAGATGGCAACGGAATACCTGGCCGGCCAGCTCGCCATCCAGGGCTTCTACTTCGACCTGGACGCCGAAGTGCGCGATGACCAGGCCGGTCTGTTCCGGGCCGAGATCGCCGCCTTCAAGAATCTGTACGGCCTGCGACTCGCGCTTGGCTGCGCGGGCAGCACGCTCGCCCTGGATTTTTTCGATACGCCAGTTTTGCCGGCGGTTGAGTTGGCGTTTGGCCATGGGTCTTCCGAGAGTTGAATTACGCAATAAACGGTCGCGAGTCTAGCACGGGCTGCCTATTGGGCTGCTGGCACGGCTAAACTGCGGCGCATCATCGGTCGGACGGTTGAGGAGTCTGCATGCTGCGCGTTGTTCGCCATTATCCGGCGCTGCTGGCCTTGTCTGCTCAACTGGGCGCGACCCTGCTGGTCGGTTTGGCGCTGTACCTGATCGCTCAGCTGTCACCCTGGCGCCCAACGCTGATGGCTGCCGGCCTGCTGCAAGGTTTGCTGGCTGCCACGCTGGCGCGCTATCTGGGATTGTCGCGCTGGTGGTGCGGCTTGAATCTGCTGTTTGTCCCGGCGCTGCTGCTGGCCAGTGGCGCGCCGCTGCCCTCCTGGGTGTTTCTCGGAGGGTTTGTCTTGCTGCTGCTACTCAACTGGAACAGCTTTGGCGAGCGGGTGCCGTTGTACCTGACCGCAGCCGGTACGCGTCAGCATTTGCGCGCAGTGCTTGACCAGCAACCCGCGCAGTTTCGCTTTATCGATCTGGGCTGCGGTCCTGCCGGCACGCTGCTGAGCTTGGCCCGTCATTACCCGCAGGCGCAGTTTGTTGGCGTGGAGACCGCGCCGCTGTCCTTTGTCATCGCCTGGCTGCGCGCCTTGCCCCGGCGCAATTGCCAGATTCGCTATGAAAACCTCTGGCGCACCGATCTGGCGCTTTTCGATGTGGTGTATTGCTTCCTCTCGCCTGCGCCGATGCCCGAACTCTGGGCCAAGGCCTGCGCGCAGATGCCCGCAGGTAGTCTGCTGATCAGCAACACCTTCGAGGTGCCAGGACAGCCGGCGGATCAGCAGATCGAACTGCACGACTGGCGCCAGTCCCGTTTGTTGCTGTGGCGCATGCGCGGCTGATCTATTCACTCTTCGCTTGAGCACAATGCTGTCAGTCGAACGCAGTAGTTCTTCGGCGGCCTGTTAAACTGTCGGCCTTAGTTGAGGAGCCGCGCATGCAGAACGCCAATAACCTGATCTGGATCGACCTGGAAATGACCGGTCTGGAGCCTGAAACAGACGTCATCATCGAGATGGCTACCATCGTTACCGACAGCGACCTGAACATCCTCGCCGAAGGCCCGGTAATTGCCGTGCACCAGAGTGATGAGCTGCTGGCTGGTATGGATGAGTGGAACACCCGCACTCACGGGCAAAGCGGCCTGACCCAGCGCGTACGCGAAAGCACCATCGGCCCGGCCGAAGCGGAAGCCATGACCATCGCTTTCCTTGAACAGTGGGTGCCGAAGGGCAAGTCGCCGATCTGCGGCAACAGCATCGGTCAGGACCGGCGCTTCCTTTACAAGTACATGCAGAACCTGGAAGCCTACTTCCACTACCGCTATCTGGATGTCTCGACCCTGAAAATCCTCGCCGGCCTGTGGGCACCGCAGGTCAAGGAGTCGTTCCAGAAGCAGGGTACGCACCAGGCACTGGACGATATCCGTGAGTCCATCGCTGAGTTGAAGCACTACCGCCAGCACTTCCTCAAAGTGTGATGCATAAAAAAGCCCGCGACTGTGGGCTTTTTTATATGTGTCTGGTTACAGGCCGTGACGCGCCAGCGCCCACTCGACGTGCTCGCGAACCAGCTCAGAAGGATGCTCGCGGCGGGCCTTGAGCGCTTCCAGCACCGGGATGCTGGACGGCGCATTGCCCAGGCCAACGGCCAGGTTACGCAGCCAGCGCTCGTAACCGGCACGGCGCAGCGGCGAGCCTTCGGTGCGGCTGAGAAATTCTTCCTCGCTCCAGCAAAACAGCTCGGCCAGCTCGGCATTGTCCAGGCTGTGGCGCGGTTGGAAATCGCCCTGTGTGCTGGGTTTGGCAAAGCGGTTCCACGGACAGACCATCTGACAGTCATCGCAACCAAATACCCGGTTGCCGATGGGGGCGCGCAGATCAACTGGGATCGAGCCCTTGAGTTCGATGGTCAGGTAGGAAATGCAGCGCCGCGCGTCCAGCACATAGGGCCCGACAAAGGCGGCGGTCGGGCAGATGTCCATGCAGGCTGTGCAGCGCCCGCAGTGCTCCGTGGCATGCGGCTCATCCACTGGCAGTGGCAGATCGACAAACAGCTCGCCGAGGAAGAAGTAGCTGCCGGCCTTGCGGTTGAGCACCAGGGTGTTCTTGCCGATCCAGCCGAGCCCGGCCTGTTCGGCGATAGCCTTCTCCAGCACGGGCGCACTGTCGACAAAGGCGCGGTAGCCGAACGGGCCAATCTGCTGCTGGATGCGCTCGGCCAGTTGCTGCAAACGCTTGCGGATCAGCTTGTGGTAATCGCGGCCCAGCGCATAGCGCGACACATAGGCCTTCTCCGGTTGGGCGAGGCGCTGCGCCATTTGCGTGTCGCCTGGTAGGTAGTCCATACGCAGTGACACCACACGCAGGGTGCCGGGCACCAGCTCGTCCGGGTGGGAGCGTTTGCTGCCGTGGGCGGCCATATAGTCCATCTCACCCTGATAGCCGGCATCCAGCCAGCGTTGCAGGTGTGCTTCGTGCTCGCCCAGTTGCACATCGGCAATCCCGACCTGCTGAAAGCCCAGCTCACGGCCCCAGTCTTTGATCGACTGGGCGAGGGCGGCAAGGTCAAGGGTGTCAGTCTTCATATGAGGGCGGGTAACCGGAGCGCAGGTGGGTATAATTCTGCCAGACATCGGAGCCGACGCATGCTGCAATCGCCTGACAATCTTCCTCTGCCGCTGTACAGCGCTGCCCAGGTGCGCGAGCTGGATGCGCGGCTGATCGCTGCTGGCACACCGGGTTTCGAGTTGATGAGTCGCGCCGCGCATGCCATTTGGCGTGCTTTGCGCCGGCGCTGGCCGGCTGCGGGCGTGCTGACGGTGCTGGCTGGGCGCGGTAATAACGCCGGTGACGGCTATCTCGTGGCCGCATTGGCGCTGCGAGCGGGCTGGCGGGTGCAGGTGCTGGCAGTCGGCGATGCTGCGCAGTTGCAGGGCGATGCCGCCCTTGCCCGCGATCAGGCGCTGGCCGCTGGTGTGCCGGTGCAGCCCTGGAGCGAATGCGCCGAATTGCAGGGCGTGGTGCTCGATGTCCTGCTTGGCACAGGCTTGCAGGGCGCCGTGCGTGAACCCTATGTCCAGGCCATTCGCCTGCTCAATGCCAGCGGTCTGCCGGTGCTGGCGGTGGATATCCCGTCCGGGCTCTGCGCGGATACCGGTCAGGCTTTGGGGGTTGCCGTGCACGCACAGCTGACGGTCACCCTGATCGGCCTCAAGCTGGGCCTGTTTACCGGGCAGTCGGCGGATTACCGCGGTGAGCTGCAGTTTGACGATCTCCAGGCTGATGTGACGCTGGTCGCTGCTCAAGAATTTACCGCCCAGCGCCTGGCGCAAGACCGCTTGCCGCACTTGCCGGCGCGTTCGCACGGTGTGCACAAGGGGCAGTTGGGTCATGTGCTGGTGGTGGGCGGGGATCGTGGCTTTGCCGGGGCCGGCCTGTTGGCGGCGCAAAGTGCTTTGCGCGCCGGTGCCGGGCTGGTCAGCCTGGCGACCCGTGGTGAGCATTTGTCTGCAGCGCAGGCGCGCTTGCCCGAGGTAATGAGCGCCTGCGTGGCCTCGGCCAATCAGCTGCTGGCGCTGGGTGCGAATGCCAGCGTCTGGGTGGTCGGGCCGGGGTTGGGCCAGGGCGCCTGGGGGCGCAGTCTGCTGTCGGCGGCTGCGGCCAGCCAGACTGCGCAGGTGTGGGATGCCGATGCGTTGAACCTGTTGGCACAAGCTGTAGTCCAGTTGCCTGCAGCAGCGGTGCTCACCCCACATCCTGGCGAGGCGGCGCGCTTGCTGGGCATCAGCACGGCCGAGGTGCAGGCTGATCGCCCAGCAGCGGCGCGGGCTTTGGCCCAGCGTTATCAGGCGGTATGTGTTCTGAAAGGCGCTGGCAGCCTGATTGCCGCGCCGGATGGCGGCTTGTGGTTGTGTGATCGCGGCCATCCCGTCATGGCCGGTGCCGGATTGGGCGATGTGTTGGCCGGTTTGATCGGTGCGCTGCTGGCGCAGGGGCTGCCGGCGCTGGAGGCGGCCCAGTTGGCGGTCTACCTGCATGCCTGCGCGGGTGAGCAGTTGGCGCTGCAGGGCCGTGGCCTGGCGGCCAGTGATTTGTGTGCGGTTATTCGTCAATTGTTGCAGGAGCAGTCTGCGTGTCTGAGTTAGAACTGTTTGCCGCCGATGAAGAGGCAATGCTGGCGCTGGGGGCGCGCATCGCCGAGGCGACCGGTGGCGTTGGGGTGATCTATCTGCATGGCGATCTCGGCGCCGGTAAAACCACTTTGTCGCGCGGCATTATCCGTGGACTGGGGCATGTCGGTGCGGTCAAGAGTCCGACCTTTACCCTGGTCGAGCCCTATGAAGTCGGTGCGGCACGGGCCTTTCACTTTGACCTGTACCGTTTGGTCGATCCTGAGGAGCTGGAGTTTCTCGGTATTCGAGACTATTTCGAGGGCGACGCACTGTGCCTGGTCGAGTGGCCGCAACGCGGTGCAGGCGTTTTGCCAAAGGCTGACCTGGACATTACCATTAGCCCGCATGGGGCCGGCCGGGCGCTGCATCTGCGGGCGCAAGGCGAACGCGGCACCGCCTGGTGCGCCACGTTGGCCGTCGGGGCATGAATTTATTATGGGGTTGGCTATGCGCATAGGCGCGCGTTTCATCGCAATTGGAGTGGCATTGGTGGCGCTGGTCGCCGATGTAATGGCCGCTTCGGATGTGCGCAGTGTCCGCCTGTGGCGTGCGCCGGATAACACGCGCCTGGTGTTTGACCTGTCCGGCCCGGTGCAGCACAGCGTGTTCCTGCTGTCAGCGCCAAACCGTATCGTCATTGATGTCAGTGGCGCCAAGCTGGCCACCAACTTCGACCAACTGACCCTGAGCAACACGCCAATCACCGGCGTGCGCTCGGCGCAGCGCACCCCGAATGACCTGCGCGTGGTGATTGACCTTTCCGCAGCGGTCACGCCGAAGAGCTTTACCCTGGCGCCCAATCAGCAGTACGGCCATCGCTTGGTGGTCGATCTGTTTGACCAGGAAAGTGGCGCTGCGCCCAGCCTGCCGGCCACCACGGTGACCACGGCGCCTCAAGTGCCGGTTACGCCGACTCAGGCTCCGCCGAAGCTGACCCCAGTGCCCAACGGCAAGCGCGATATCGTGATTGCCATCGACGCCGGGCACGGCGGTGAAGACCCTGGCGCACTGTCGCCGGTCAAAGGCCAGTATGAAAAGCATGTGACCCTGGCGATTTCCAAGGAACTACAGCGGCAGATCAATGCCGAGAAGGGCTTCCGCGCCGAGTTGGTGCGCACCGGTGACTACTTTATTCCGCTGCGCAAACGCACCGAGATTGCCCGCAAGAAGGGTGCCGACTTGTTTATCTCCATCCATGCTGATGCTGCGCCGCGCGCGGCGGCATTCGGCGCTTCGGTGTATGCCCTGTCGGATCGCGGCGCCACGTCGGAAACCGCACGCTGGCTGGCCGATGCGGAGAACCAGTCGGACCTGATCGGCGGTGCCGGTAACGTCAGCCTGGACGACAAGGACAAGATGCTCGCCGGGGTGTTGCTTGATCTGTCGATGACCGCTTCGCTGTCATCCAGCTTGAACGTCGGCAACAAAGTGCTGGGCAATATGGGCCGGATCACGTCGCTGCATAAGCGACGTGTCGAACAGGCCGGCTTTATGGTGCTGAAATCCCCGGATATTCCATCGATTCTTGTGGAAACCGGGTTTATCTCCAATCCGAACGAAGCCAAGAAGCTTTCAACAGTCAGCCATCAACAGGCGCTGGCGCGCTCGATTGTCACGGGCGTGCGGCAGTTCTTCCATGAAAATCCGCCGCCTGGCACTCACGTGGCCTGGCTGCGTGACAACGGCAAGATTGCCCTCGGTCCGCGCGAGCATGTGGTCAGCTCCGGTGAAAGTCTGGCACTGATCGCTCAACGCTATCAGGTCAGCCTGGGCGCCCTGCGCAATGCCAATGCGCTGAGAAGTGATGTGATCAAGGTCGGCCAGCGCCTGCAGATTCCCGCCACTGCTCTGGCTGCGCAGCCATGAGTGAAGCTGCGCGTATCCAGCTGCTCAGCCCGCGGCTGGCGAACCAGATTGCTGCCGGTGAGGTGGTCGAGCGCCCAGCCTCGGTAATCAAGGAACTGTTGGAAAACAGCCTGGATTCCGGTGCCAAACGCATCGAAGTGGATGTCGAACAGGGCGGAATCAAGCTGCTCAAAGTGCGCGACAACGGCAGTGGCATCTCGCCGGATGACTTGCCGCTGGCGCTGGCCCGCCACGCCACCAGCAAGATCCGCGAGCTGGAAGACCTTGAGCAGGTGATGAGCCTGGGCTTTCGCGGCGAGGCGCTGGCCTCGATCAGCTCCGTCGCTCGCCTGACGTTGACCTCACGCACCGAGGGTGCGGAGCAAGCCTGGCAGGTGGAAACCGAAGGTCGTGATATGCAGCCGCGGGTGCAGCCCGCAGCGCACCCGGTTGGTACCTCGGTGGAAGTGCGCGACCTGTTCTTCAACACCCCGGCGCGGCGCAAGTTTCTGAAGACTGAAAAAACCGAATTCGATCACCTGCAGGAAGTGATCAAACGCCTGGCGCTGGCGCGCTTCGATGTGGCCTTCCACCTGCGCCACAACGGCAAGACCGTACTCGGCCTGCATGAGGCGCCAGATGAGCAGAGCCGCGCGCGGCGCGTGGCCTCGGTGTGCGGCCCGGCGTTTCTCGAGCAGGCGCTGCCCATCGATATCGAGCGCAACGGCCTGCATCTGTGGGGCTGGGTTGGCTTGCCGACCTTCTCGCGCAGCCAGGCGGATCTGCAGTATTTCTATGTGAACGGGCGCATGGTGCGCGACAAACTGGTCGCCCACGCGGTGCGCCAGGCCTACCGCGACGTGCTGTTCAATGGTCGCCATCCGACCTTTGTGCTGTTTCTGGAAATCGATCCTTCGGTGGTCGATGTCAACGTGCACCCGACCAAGCATGAGGTGCGCTTCCGTGATGGCCGCATGGTGCATGACTTCCTCTATGGCACCTTGCACCGCGCGCTGGGTGAGGTGCGCCCGGAGGATCAGCTCGCTGCTCCGGCGGCGCTGACCGAGATGGTGCGTCCCACAGGGCAGGCCGCTGGCGAGTTTGGCCCGCAGGGTGAAATCGGTCTGGCGGCCAGCCTGCTTGAACCTGCGCCGAATGCATCCGTCTGGCGTTCGCCAGGCGCCGGCTATCAGGGCTATCGCCCGGAAACCCCGCTGCCGGCCGCCGAGGCTCAAGGCGCTTATCGTGAATATTTCACCCCGTTGGCCAATACGCCGGCGCCAGCGGCCCTGCCAGATACGCAAGGGGATATTCCGCCGCTGGGTTATGCGATTGCCCAGCTCAAGGGCATCTATATCCTTGCCGAGAACGTTCAGGGCCTGGTGGTGGTGGATATGCATGCCGCCCATGAACGCATCACCTATGAACGGCTCAAGGTGGCCATGGCCAGTGAAGGCCTGCGTGGTCAGCCATTGTTGGTGCCGGAGTCGATTGCGGTGAGTCAGCGTGAAGCGGACTGCGCCGAAGAGCACGCCGAGTGGTTCCAGCGGCTGGGTTTCGAGTTACAGCGTTTGGGCCCGGAAACCCTGGCAATTCGGCAGATTCCGGCATTGCTCAAGCAGGCTGAAGCCACGCGCCTGGTGCAGGATGTGCTGGCGGATCTGCTGGAGTACGGCACCACGGATCGCATTCAGGCGCATCTCAATGAGCTGCTCGGCACCATGGCCTGTCATGGGGCGGTACGCGCCAATCGGCGCCTGACCTTGCCGGAAATGAATGCCCTGTTGCGCGATATGGAACACACCGAACGTAGCGGTCAGTGCAACCATGGTCGTCCGACCTGGACGCAAATGGGCATGGATGACCTGGACAAGCTGTTCCTGCGCGGTCGCTAAGCAGCCGCGTCATTAAGAGAGTTTTGAGCATGTCCGAGCGCCTGCCTCCGGCGATTTTCCTGATGGGGCCAACTGCGGCTGGCAAGACCGATCTGGCTATTGAGCTGGCGCGGGTGCTGCCGTGCGAGTTGATCAGCGTCGATTCTGCGCTGATCTACCGTGATATGGACATCGGCACCGCCAAGCCGGATAAGGCCACGCTGGCCGAGTTTCCGCATCGCCTGATCGATATCCGTGATCCGGCTGAGAGCTACTCGGCAGCCGAGTTTCGGGCCGATGCCCTGGCCGCCATGGCCGAGATCACCGCGCGCGGCCGCATTCCGCTGCTGGTGGGCGGTACCATGTTGTATTTCAAAGCATTGCTCGAAGGCTTGGCGGAAATGCCCGGCGCCGATGCAGCGTTGCGCGCCGAGCTGGAGGCGCGCGCCCAGGCCGAAGGTTGGGAGGTGTTACATGACGAGCTGCGTGCGGTCGATCCGGAGTCGGCGGCGCGTATCCACCCCAATGACCCGCAGCGCCTGATTCGCGCCCTTGAGGTCTATCACGTCAGCGGCGAAAGCATGACCGTTCACCGCCAGCGTCAGGCTGCAGAAAATACTGCGGGTGGCGCATCGGCGGCGCGCCAATTCCCCTATACTGTGGCGCAATTGGCCATTGCCCCGGCACAAAGGCAGCTGTTGCATGAGCGGATTGCCCTGCGATTTCGTTTGATGTTGGAACAGGGGCTGGTTGCCGAGGTCGAACGCCTGCGTCAGCGAAGTGACTTGCACGTTGGTCTGCCGTCTATACGAGCGGTGGGGTATCGTCAGGTCTGGGATTATTTGGACGGCAACCTCAGCGCTGTGCAGATGCAGGAGCGCGGCATTATCGCCACGCGGCAGCTGGCCAAGCGGCAGTTCACCTGGTTACGTGGTTGGCAGCAGGATGTGCATTGGCTCGATAGTGCGGCTTGCGACAATCTGCCGCGTGCCTTGAAATACTTGGCAGCGGTCTCCATATTGACCTGAGACCTTGCCGTTGGCCGTCTACTCTTGGGGGTACGACGGCTTTAAGCCGTTCGTTGGTTTACTAAAAATTATTGAAAATTGATCCTTAAAGGAGTGCGGCACATGTCAAAAGGGCATTCGCTACAAGACCCTTACCTGAATACCTTGCGTAAGGAACGCGTCCCGGTTTCTATTTATTTGGTTAACGGCATCAAGCTGCAAGGCCAGATTGAATCTTTCGACCAGTTCGTGATTTTGCTGAAAAACACTGTCAGCCAGATGGTCTACAAACACGCCATTTCCACTGTGGTGCCGAGCCGTCCGGTGCGTCTGCCGAGCGCAAGCGAAACCGAGCAAGCTGAAGCTGAGCCTGGTAACGCCTGATTTAGGAGGCTGCATTGTTCTTCGAGCGCCATGAAGGTGGAGAGCGGGCCATTCTGGTTCATCTGGACGGCCAAAATTCCGAGGTGCGCGAAGATCCGCAGGAGTTTCAGGAGCTGGCGCTCTCTGCCGGCGCCGAGACTGTCGCGTTTTTCAGCATTCCAAGTAATCGGTTGACCGCCAAGTACCTGATCGGTAGCGGCAAAGTTGAAGAGTTGCGTGATCAGGTCAAGGCCGCTGAGGCTGACCTGGTTATCTTCAACCATGTGCTCACGCCCAGTCAGGAGCGCAACCTTGAGCGCGCTTTCGAGTGTCGGGTGCTGGACCGCACCGGCTTGATCCTCGACATTTTCGCCCAGCGCGCGCGTACCCATGAAGGCAAGTTGCAGGTCGAGCTGGCTCAGCTCGATCACATGAGTACGCGCCTGGTGCGCGGCTGGACTCACCTTGAACGGCAGAAAGGTGGTATCGGTCTGCGCGGCCCGGGTGAGACCCAGCTGGAAACCGACCGCCGTCTGTTGCGCGTGCGGATTCGTCAGATCAAACAGAAGCTGGAAAAGGTGCGCAGCCAGCGCGAACAAGCGCGACGCGGTCGTCAGCGTGCGGATATCCCTTCGGTATCGCTGGTGGGTTACACCAACGCCGGCAAGTCAACGCTGTTCAATGCGCTAACCACCTCGGACGTTTACGCGGCCGATCAGCTATTCGCCACTCTCGATCCTACTCTGCGCCGTTTGGAGCTGGATGATCTGGGGCCGATTGTGCTTGCCGATACCGTGGGCTTTATCCGCCATCTGCCGCACAAGCTGGTCGAAGCGTTCCGGGCGACCCTTGAAGAATCGAGCAACTCCGACCTGCTGTTGCATGTAATCGACTCTCACGAGTCGGAACGTGATCAGCAGATCGAGCAGGTGTTGGCGGTGCTGGGTGAGATCGGTGCCCAGGAGTTGCCGATGCTCGAGGTGTACAACAAGCTCGACCTGCTTGAGGGGGTGGAGCCGCAGATTCAGCGCGATGCCGATGGCAAGCCGCAGAGGGTCTGGCTCTCTGCGCGGGATGGGCGCGGATTGCCGCTGCTGCGTCAGGCGATTGCCGAGCTGTTGGGTGACGACCTGTTTGTCGGTACATTGCAGTTGCCGCAGCGCCTGGGGCGTATGCGTGCGCAGTTCTTCGCTTTGGGCGTGGTGCAGAGCGAGACTTACAGCGAAGATGGCAGCAGTTTGCTGGCAGTGCGATTGCCACGTGTCGAGCTGAACCGGCTGGTAAGTCGCGAAGGGCTTGCACCACAAGAATTTATTGAGCAACACACTTTGCAATAAAGCCTGCACCAGCGACTTTGCCGCTGGTTGCATGCATTCTGTAGCATTGGCGGGCGCGCCGTGGGCGCGTCTTTGCTTTATCAGATGGAGAGCGCTATGGCTTGGAATGAGCCGGGTGGCAACTCGAATAATCAGGATCCGTGGGGTGGCCGCAAGAACGGTGACCGCAAGGGGCCGCCGGATATCGATGAGGCCTTCCGCAAGCTGCAGGAGAGCCTGAATGGGCTGTTCGGTGGTGGCAAAAAACGAGGCAGCGAGACGGGCTCGGGCAATGGCGGCGGCTTCGGCCTGCTGTTCGTGGGCCTGGGGTTGTTGGCTGCGGTCTGGCTGTACAGTGCGATCTATGTCGTTGATGAGCAGGAGCAGGCTGTGGTGCTGCGCTTCGGCAAGTACTACGAGACGGTCGGTCCGGGTCTGAACATCTACTTCCCGCCGATTGATCGCAAGTTTCAGGAAAACGTCACCCGCGAGCGTGCTTACAGCAAGCAGGGGCAGATGTTGACCGAAGACGAGAACATCATCGAAGTGCCGCTGACCGTGCAGTACAAAATCAGCAACCTGCAGGATTTCGTGCTGAACGTCGATCAGCCGGAAATCAGTCTGCAGCATGCCACTGACAGCGCCGTGCGCCACGTGGTTGGCTCCACCGAGATGGATCAGGTGTTGACCGAGGGCCGTGAGTTGATGGCCAGCGAGGTCAAGGATCGCTTGCAGCGCTTCCTTGATAACTATCGCACCGGTATCGCGGTGACCCAGGTGAACATCCAGAGTGCCGCTGCGCCGCGTGAAGTGCAGGAAGCCTTCGACGATGTGATCCGTGCCCGTGAAGACGAGCAGCGCGAGAAGAACCAGGCGGAAACCTATGCCAATGGCGTGGTGCCGGAAGCCCGTGGTCAGGCGCAGCGCCTGATCGAAGACGCCAATGGTTACCGTGATGAAGTGGTTTCCCGCGCCCAGGGTGAGGCGGATCGTTTCACGGCGCTGGTTGCTGAGTACCGCAAGGCGCCGGAAGTGACGCGCGAACGTCTGTACCTGGACACCATGCAGGAACTGATGACCAACACCAGCAAGGTGCTTGTAACCGGCGACAAGGGGCAGAACAACCTGCTTTATCTGCCGCTGGATAAGATGATCGACGGGCGTGCCTCGTCTGCGCCAGGTGCGATTTCCGGTGCGGCTGGCACTGCTGATACCGGCAGTGCGCGCGTGACCATCGATCCGCGTCAGGTTGAGCTGCGTACAAGGGAGAGCCGTTGATGAGCAATAAATCGCTGGTCGCCCTTATTGTTGGCGTGGTGCTGGCGCTGGTCGCCTGGAACAGTTTCTACATCGTCGCGCAGACTGAACGTGCGGTGCTGTTGCAGTTCGGTCGTATTGTCCAGCCGGACGTACAGCCGGGTTTGCATGTGAAGATTCCTTACGTCAACCAGGTGCGCAAGTTTGACGCTCGCCTGCTGACGCTGGACTCCACCAGCTCACGGTTCCTCACTCTGGAAAAGAAAGCGTTGATGGTTGATGCCTTCGCCAAATGGCGGGTGCTGGATGCCGAGCGTTACTACACCGCAACGTCTGGTATGAAGCAGATTGCCGATGAGCGCCTGGCGCGTCGTCTGGAAGCGTCGCTGCGTGACCAGTTCGGTAAGCGCACCCTGCATGAGTCGGTATCGGGTGAGCGTGATGCGCTGATGGCGGATGTGACGGCTTCCCTGAACCGTGCTGCGCAGCGTGAATTGGGCATCGAAGTGGTCGATGTGCGCGTCAAGGCGATTGACCTGCCGAAGGAAGTCAACCGCAGCGTGTTTGATCGCATGAGTTCCGAGCGTGAGCGTGAGGCTCGTGAGCACCGCGCCAAAGGTAAGGAGCTGGCCGAAGGTATTCGCGCCGACGCCGACCGTCAGCGTCGTGTGCTACTGGCTGATGCCTACCGGCAGGCGGAAGAGCTGCGCGGTGAGGGTGATGCCCAGGCTGCGGCAATCTATTCCAAGGCCTACGGTATGGATCAGGAGTTCTATTCGTTCTATCGCAGTCTGCGGGCTTACCGTGAGAGTTTCGCGGATAAGCGTGACGTGCTGGTGCTGGATCCGAAGAGCGACTTCTTCCGCTACCTGGAGCAGTCCAAGCCTTAAGTCATCACCCCGGCGGGCAGCCGCCGGGGTGATCCTTGTGGAAAACGTGGTATGATGCGGCAGCCGGGAAAATCCCGGCTTTTTTGCGTCTGTGGGAAGCATGTGGCAGGAATTAGGCATCGCGTTGTGTCTCGTGTTGGTGCTGGAGGGCATCCTGCCCTTCCTGTGTCCGCGCCATTGGCGTGACACGCTTTTACAACTGACGCAGCTGTCTGACAGGCAGCTGCGTCTGCTGGGGTTGGCCAGCATGCTGCTGGGAACAACCGTTCTTTATTGGCTTCACTGAAGGCTTGTGCCGCCCGGTTCAAGAGGGGAATGGCGAAATGGCAACGGTAGACCGCTGGCTGCTGCCAGATGGCATCGAAGAAGTACTGCCACCATACGCAGGGCGTATTGAAGTGGCGCGCCGCCAGGTGCTGGATCTGTTCCAGCGCTGGGGCTATGAATTTGTGGTCACCCCGCATATTGAGTACCTGGAATCGCTGCTGACTGGCGCGGGCCAGGACCTGGATCTGCGTACTTTCAAGGTGACAGATCCGCTGTCCGGTCGGCAGATGGGCTTTCGCGCCGACATCACGCCGCAAGTGGCGCGCATCGATGCGCATACCCTGCGCCGTGAAGGGCCAAGCCGTCTGTGCTACGCCGGCAGTGTGGTGCATGCCCAGCCGCGTGCGCTGACCACTTCGCGCAGCCCGATTCAGCTTGGTGCTGAGTTGTATGGCGATGCCAGCCCGGCCAGTGATGTGGAAGTGATCAGTCTGTTGGTCAATACCCTTGAGCTGGCAGCGGTGCCGGATGTGCACATGGACCTTGGTCATGTCGGCATCTATCGCGGTTTGGCGCGCGCAGCGCAATTGTCGCGTGAGGTTGAGCAGCAGCTGTTCGACGCTTTGCAGCGCAAAGCCGTCGACGAGGTGGATGAGCTGACCGAAGCGTTGCCGGATGACCTGCGCAAGATGCTGCGCGCGCTCAGCGAATTGTGCGGCGGTCGAGAGGTGCTGGATCTGGCTCAGGCTTGCCTGATCGATGCGCCGGATGATGTGCATGCGGCGCTGGATGATCTGATGGCGATTGCCGATGCGCTGAGCTTGCGCTACCCGGAATTACCGCTGTACTTCGATCTTGGTGAGTTGCGCGGTTATCACTATCACACCGGTGTGGTGTTCGCGGCCTTTGTGCCGGGCGTGGGGTATGCCATTGCTCAGGGCGGCCGCTATGACGACATCGGTGCCGATTTCGGTCGGGCGCGTCCGGCCACTGGTTTCTCCACTGACCTGAAAACCCTGGTAAGCCTGGGGCAGATGCAGTTGGGTGAAGAGCCCGCCGGTATCTGGGCTCCGGATAACCATGATGTGTTGCTGTGGCAGGCGATTACACGCTTGCGCCTCGATGGGCGGCGGGTGGTGCAGGCATTGCCTGGGCAATCCGTCGCTGACGCCGAGGCGGCGGGCTGTGATCGTCAGTTGCTGTTGCGTGATGGCCGCTGGCAGTTGGCTGCACTGACAGCCTGAGCGGTTGAGCAAAAAGTTTCCGTCGGTGCGAGCCGGCATCAAGTTTGCGAAGAGGGTTAGTGTTATGGGTAAGAATGTCGTAGTCCTGGGCACCCAGTGGGGCGATGAGGGCAAAGGCAAGATCGTCGACCTGCTGACCGAACAGGCTGCAGCTGTTGTGCGTTACCAGGGTGGCCACAATGCCGGCCACACTCTGGTGATCGACGGCGAAAAGACCGTTCTGCACCTGATTCCCTCCGGCATCCTGCGCGAAAACGTGCAGTGCCTGATCGGCAACGGCGTGGTGGTTGCGCCCGATGCGCTGATGCGTGAAATCATCAAGCTGGAAGAAAAAGGCGTGCCGGTGCGCGAGCGTCTGCGCATCAGCCCATCCTGCCCGTTGATTCTGTCGTACCACGTAGCCCTGGATCAGGCGCGTGAGAAAGCCCGTGGCGATGCCAAGATCGGCACCACCGGCCGTGGTATCGGCCCCGCGTATGAAGACAAGGTGGCGCGTCGCGGTCTGCGCATTGGTGACCTGTTCCACCGTGAGCGTTTTGCCGCCAAGCTGGGTGAGTTGCTGGATTATCACAACTTCCAGCTGGTTAATTACTACAAAGAGCCGGCCATCGACTTCCAGAAAACCCTGGATGAATGCATGGAATACGCCGAGCTGCTCAAGCCGATGATGAGCGACGTGACTGCTGTACTGCATGACATGCGTCGTGACGGTAAAGACATCATGTTCGAAGGTGCGCAGGGCTCGCTGCTGGACATCGACCACGGCACCTACCCCTACGTCACCAGCTCCAACACCACGGCGGGGGGGATCGCCACCGGTTCCGGTTTTGGCCCGATGTACCTGGACTACATCCTCGGCATCACCAAGGCGTACACCACGCGCGTGGGTTCGGGTCCGTTCCCGACTGAACTGTTCGATGAAACCGGTGCGTTCCTCGCCAAGCGCGGCCATGAGTTTGGTTCGACCACCGGTCGCGCGCGTCGCTGCGGCTGGTTCGATGCGGTGATCCTGCGTCGCGCCATCGAGATCAACAGCATCTCTGGCCTGTGTCTGACCAAGCTGGACGTGCTCGACGGCCTGGAAACCATCCGTATCTGCACGGGCTACAAGGATGCCAACGGCCAGGTGCTGGTCGATGCGCCGACCGACGCCGACAGCTACCTGGGCCTGCAGCCGGTTTACGAGGAAATGCCGGGCTGGAGCGAGTCGACTCTGGGTGCCAAGACCCTGGACGAGCTGCCAGCTGCTGCGCGCGCCTACATCAAGCGTGTGGAAGAGTTGGTCGGTGCACCAATCGACATTATTTCCACTGGCCCGGATCGCAACGAGACCATTGTGTTGCGCCATCCGTTTGCCTGATAGTCACAGGCATGTGCACAGAGGGTCGCCAGTTGGCGGCCCTTTGTCGTTTAAGGGTTCAGTAAAGGCGCTGAGAGAAATATCCGGGCTAGCCTTTATAAATCTGTTCCCCCGCCGTTAAAGGCATTACCGCTGTTAGGAGTGTCTACCGTGTTCGCCATTATTTCTGTATTGCGCAGTCGCCTGTTGTTGCCGGTTTTTCTGGCGCTGGGTGTGGCTCTTCTGGTTCAGGTGGTGGTCGCGGTGGCGCTGACGCGTACCACGGTGGCGACGCTTGAGGCGGACCTGGCCAAGGGTATGCAAAGTGACACGGCACGCCTGGTGGATGAATTGAGTCAGGCGGGTACTGAAGTGCGCGGTGGGTTGGATAGCCTGTCTGCCAGTACCCAGGCGCAGCTCGCCAAGGGGCTTTCCGAGCGCTTGGCGCAGGAGCAGGGGCAGATACGTACGGTGCTTGATAGCAATCTCAAGCATTCGGCTGATGAATTGGCCCAGTTGTTGGCGGCCGTTGCGCCGAAGGCCATCTGGGATGCCGATGTGCCGGCGTTGACCGAGCTGGCGCGTGGGGCGCAACGCAATCCGGCGGTGTTATTCGCTGTGTACTTCGATGCCCAGGGGCAGCGTTTGACGCGCCACCTCAATCGTCAGGATGCGCGAGTGCGTGCACTGATGGCCAAAGGTGAGGGCGATGGTGCGTTGGATAAGGTGCTGCAGGCGGCGGCCAATGATCCGGGGGTGTACATCGCTGAGGCATCGATCAGTCCGATGGGGTCGGATATCGGCAAGGTCAGGCTGGGGATTTCAACTGCGGCTGTGGATGAAGAATTGGCAGCGTTGGATAAGCGTTTTGCCGGGCTGATCGACAGCAGTGGCCAGCTGGTATCCGAGAGCCTGAGTGGGGCTGCCAGTAGCAGTGCCGAGGCTCTTGCGGCGCGCCTTGGTGTGGCGCGGGATACTGCCAGCGGCATGGCGCAAAGCAGTCGCGAGGTGGTACAGAAGGCGGCGGCCGGGCTGCGCTGGAATATCAGTGTCGGTTTGGTGGTGGTAGCACTGCTGATTCTGTTGGTGCTGGCGCTGGTGCTGGGGCAGCGGGTGGTCAGCAAGCTGCATACCCTGATTGCTGTGCTGAATGATTGGGCGGCAGGCGAGGGGGATCTGACCAAGCGTGTCGAGCTGAATAGTCGTGATGAGATTGGTGACATGGCGGCGGCTGTTAATCGTTTCGTGGCCAAGTTGCAGCCGATTGTGCGCGAGGCTGGCGAGGTGGCTTCGCTCACTGGGCAGGAGATCGGCAATCTGGCTTCGCGCAGTGCGGCGGCGGAGGCGGCGGCTGAGCGTCAGCGCGATGAAGTGGCTGGTAGCCTGCAGGCGCTGGCGGAAATGGCGGGTGAAGCCCAGGCGGAGAGTCAGGCCATGCGCGAAGCCCTGCAGCGGGTGGGGGCGATTCGTCAGGCTGCGGATGACAATGCGGCGATTGCCCTGCGTGTGGGGGGCTCGATCGAGGAGCTGGTGCAGCGTGTGGAAACTGGCGCGGCAGTGATTGAGCGGCTGGCCAAGCAGAGTGAGCAGATCGAGGTGGTGCTGACGGTAATCCGTTCGATTGCTGAGCAGACCAACTTGCTGGCGTTGAATGCCGCCATCGAAGCGGCGCGAGCGGGCGAAAGTGGGCGAGGCTTTGCCGTGGTGGCCGATGAGGTGCGGGCGCTGGCGAGCAAGACGCAGCAGTCCACCGGTGATATCCAGACCCATATCGGCGCCCTGCAGCAGGGGGCGCGTGAGGCGGTCGATGCAATCAGTCAGGCTGGTAAGCAGGCTGATCAGGGCTTGGCCGCGTTGCGCGAGAGTGCGCGGGTGCAGCAATCGGTGCGTGCGGCGGTCGAGGAAGTGCATGGCGCAATCAACGCGGCGACCGAGGCGGCGGCCCATCAGGCTGAGGGTGCCGATGCGGTGCGTGGTCGGGTAGAGGTGATTCACGTCGAGGCGCAGCGTGCAGCCGAGGCTGTGGCCGCAACGGCTAACAGTGGGCGTGTGCTGGATGGCCTGGCGAAGAAGCTTAAAGCCAGTCTGGGTCAGTTCCGCGTTTAACGGTTGGTGGCTGGCGGAGTAGACAGTTCTCCGCCAGCAGGTGCCTGATCAAATCGCAGGCAATAAAAAACCGAGCACTTGGCTCGGTTTTTTGAAATTTGGTGCCCAGGAGAAGACTCGAACTTCCACGACCTTGCGATCACTGATACCTGAAACCAGCGCGTCTACCAATTCCGCCACCTGGGCACTGCAGCAATGTTCACCGTTACCGGTACGGAGCGTTGCATCCGTTTATTTGCGAAGTGGTTTATCAGATCACTTCACGAAATTTGGTGCCCAGGAGAAGACTCGAACTTCCACGACCTTGCGGTCACTGATACCTGAAACCAGCGCGTCTACCAATTCCGCCACCTGGGCACTGAAATCGATGATTGCTCATCTTTTCCGTGTTACAACGTCTGCTCGACGCTGTGGGCGCGAACTATACGGTCGCCCTTTTACCTTGTAAAGCCCTGATGGCGAAAAATTATTGTCGCGCGATGCTGACCCAGAGGGCTTTTTCGCGCTTCAATAGGCATATGGCAAACCGACTCTATATAGAACAGGCGAACACTCTCTAATGGCCGATTGGCAATCCCTCGATCCTGAGGCCGCTCGTGAAGCGGAAAAGTACGAAAACCCCATTCCAAGTCGTGAACTGATCCTCCAGCACCTGGACGAGCGCGGCTCACCTGCGGCGCGTGAAGAGTTGGCCACAGAGTTCGGTCTGGTCAGTGATGAGCAGCTCGAAGCGCTGCGTCGCCGTCTACGCGCCATGGAGCGTGACGGCCAGTTGATCTATACCCGGCGTGGCACCTATGCCCCGGTGGACAAACTTGACCTGATTCTCGGCCGCGTTAGCGGTCACCGTGATGGCTTCGGCTTTCTGGTGCCGGACGACGGCAGCGATGACCTGTTCCTCAGCCCGGCGCAAATGCGCTTGGTATTCGATGGCGACCGTGCGTTGGCGCGGGTTTCCGGTCTGGATCGGCGTGGGCGCCGCGAAGGTGCGATTGTTGAAGTGATCGCCCGTGCCCATGAAAGCATCGTCGGGCGTTACTACGAAGAGCATGGCGTAGGTTTCGTGGTCGCCGACAACCCCAAGATTCAGCAGGAAGTGCTGGTCACGCCCGGCCGTAATGCTGGTGCCAAACAGGGTCAGTTCGTTGAGGTGAAAATCACCCATTGGCCGACTCCGCGTTTCCAGCCGCAGGGTGATGTGATCGAAGTCGTTGGTAACTACATGGCGCCGGGCATGGAGATCGATGTTGCCCTGCGTAGTTATGACATTCCGCATGTCTGGCCTGAAGCCGTGATCAAAGAAGCGCGCAAGCTCAAGCCGGAAGTGGAGGAGAAGGACAAGGAAAAGCGCATTGATCTGCGCCACTTGCCGTTCGTCACCATCGACGGTGAAGATGCCCGCGACTTCGATGATGCGGTGTATTGCGAGAAGAATGGCAGCAACTGGCGGCTGTTCTCCGGCGGCTGGAAGCTCTACGTCGCCATCGCCGACGTATCGCACTACGTGAAGAT